>CAVPFC010000062.1:0-101596 GCA_963703605.1 uncultured Actinomycetes bacterium | reverse complement strand
GGCCCGCCGACACGATCGGCGCGCTGGTGGCCCAGGCTGGGGTGGCGCTGCGGCGCGCGGACCGGGCGCTGGTCATGGTGTACCACCCCGACCTCGACGCGACCGGCCACGTGTTCGGGTGCTCGTCGGATGCCTGGCGGTACCACCTGGGCCATGTGGACGAGCTGGCCGAGCAGCTGGCGGAGGTCTTGCCGGCGGGCACGGTGCTGCACGTGACCGCCGATCACGGGATGGTGGACGTCCCGCCGCAGGACCGGGTGGACGTGGATGCGGTGCCCGGGCTGCGGGCGGGGTGGCGTTGCTGGGCGGTGAGCCGCGGGCCCGGCACGTGTACGCCGAGGCCGGGGCGGCGGGTGACGTGCTGGCGGCGTGGCGGGAGGTGCTGGGGCACCGGGCGTGGGTGGCGTCGCGGGAGGAGGCGATCGCCGACGGCTGGTTCGGCCCGGTGGATTCCTGGCTGGCCGACCGGATCGGTGATGTGGTGGCCGCGCCGGCGCCGGCCCGTGGGCCATCGTGGCCACCCAGGCCGAACCCCGCGAGTCCAGGCTGATCGGCATGCACGGCTCGCTGAACTCTGCGGACCAGATGGTGCCACTGCTGACTTTGTCAGCCATGTAAACTGCTGACACTGTCAGCCATGTAAACAGCTGACTTTGTCAGCCATGTAAACAGCTGACGCTGTCAGCTGTGTAGCAGAGTTGGCTCTGTCCGCCGTGTAGCAGAGCGGGTACAGCCGGTAGTTTGTCCACAGCCAAGGCGGGGAACCTCACCGGGTCTCTCCGGGTTTTCCACAGGAAACGGGAGGTTATCCCCAGCATGAACGTCGGCGGGGTCGTCCAGCCACTGGTTGACGTGGAGTCCCTGGCCCGCGAGCTCGCGGGCAGCGCACCCCCGGTCCTGCTCGATGTCCGCTGGCGGCTCGGCGGGCCTGCGGGCATCGATAGCTACCGCGCGGGCCACCTGCCCGGGGCAGTTTACGTGGACCTGGACGCGGACCTGGCCGCGCCGCCGGGTACCGGGGAGGCACCCGCTGCCCGGCGGCCGCCGACTTCCAGGCCGCGATGCGCCGCGCCGGCGTGCGGACGGGTTACCCGGTCGTCGCGTATGACGACGGCGACTCCACCGTCGCCGCGCGCGCCTGGTGGACGCTCCGCTACTTCGGCCATGACCAGGTGCGGGTCCTCGACGGCGGCTTCCGGGCCTGGGCGGCGACCGGGCAGCCGGTAACCGCGGCCCAGCCCAGCGTGGCCGAGGGTGACTTCACGGCCGTCCCCGGCCACCTTCCGGTCCTGGACGCGGCGGGCGCCGCCGCGCTGGCCCAGTCCGGCGTGCTGCTCGACGCCCGGGCGGGGGAGCGATACCGCGGCGAGACCGAGCCGATCGATCTGGTGGCCGGCCACATCCCCGGAGCGCTGAGCGCGCCGACCGCCGGCAACGTCGGCGCGGACGGCCGGTTCCTGTCGCCCGCCGAGCTGCGGGCCAGGTTCGCGGCGCTCGGCGTCGGCGCGGACGGGGGCGCGCACCCGGTCGCCGCCTACTGCGGTTCCCGGGGTGACAGCGGCACACGAGGTGCTCGCGCTGGAGATCGCCTTCTTCCAGGGCGGCGCTGTACGCCGGGTCCTGGTCGAACTGGGTCGCGGACCCCGCGCGCCAGGTCGCCACCGGCCCGGTCCCGGGTTAGGTGCCCGCAGGCCGCACGGTGGCCGCACATGGCGTCTGTGCGGTGTGTGCGTGCCCGCGGAGGCGCTCCGCCGCGACGCACGGGCAGGAGTGGTGTTCACGGTATTCGGCCAGTCGCCAGTCGCGCGCGCTCGCGCCCCGCAGGCCCGGCGCATTGGCGGGAACCGGATCGCGTCACGGCCCGTCCAAGACTGGTGCCGGGCCGGCCTGGGTAGCCAGGCCAGCCCGACCACCTCGGGTTCCCGGAGGACCGGGAAAGAAGATGAACAGATGGTAAGGACGGACGGCGCGGCCAAGGGCCGGGGGTGGGCGCGGGCTGGGGGCGGGCGCCGGCCGGGGGCGAGCGCCGGCCGGGGGCGGGCGCGAAGCGCGGGGGCGGGAAAAGCACAGCGCGGCGGCGGGA
Organism: uncultured Actinomycetes bacterium; assembly: GCA_963703605.1. Lineage (GTDB taxonomy): Bacteria > Actinomycetota > Actinomycetes > Streptosporangiales > Streptosporangiaceae > DASXKD01. The sequence goes on along the minus strand of CAVPFC010000062.1, from coordinate 99,513 downwards.
GAAGCACAGCGCGGGGGCGGGAAAAGCACGGCGCGGAAAAAGCGCGGGCTGGGGGTGGGCGCGGAGGGCGGGGGGCGGGACAAGCATGGCGTTTGGCGCGATCGCCGCCGGTCTCGTGATGGGCTCGCCGCTTGCGGGAGCGCGTGGCGGGGGCGGGCGCCCGCGACGGCGGCGAAGGCGAGTATCCCGGCCGCGAAGGCCCTCCGCCACGTCAACCCCGGCGGGCCGATGATGCCTGCGGTCGTGACCAAGAACGTCCTGCTCTGCGCCGAGATCCCGGCGCTGACGCGGTAGAACCTTCACCAGGATGACCTGGCCGCCCGCGCATGCCCGCGAGGTGCTGCCCACCGGGTTCACCGTGCGGGACCCGGCCACCGTGCGGCGTATCGCCACGATCCTGTGCGGGCTGCCGAGAATGCCCGTCGGCGCGATGAGCTGCCCGAACCTCGCCGGGGCCAGCTACCGCATCTACTTCGCCGCCCCCGGCAAGGCCATTCCCGCGGTGCTGATCTCGCTGTCCGCTGCCGGACGGTCGCGCGGCTTCGACCGCTTCGCACCTGATGCACCTCCACCAAACTTCAGCCGGCGCTGGGCGAGGGACTCCACAACCCCTTCAAGGAGTGTCCTCGCCGCTGCCCTGACCCGGCCAATCCGCCCGGGCCGCTCAGCCCGGCGGGGCCGACGTCGGCGGGGGTGAGCACGAGCCAGGTCGAGCGCCGGTGACGACCGCGCGTGGCGGGCTCCACGCCCGCGGCGAGGGCGGGCGGCGCAGGCGGCCGCGGCCACGGCGATCCGCGCGGCCAGCGGCCACGCCCGCCTCCTGCCCGACCCGGGACAACCACCGGCCAGCGCGCCCGGCCGGCCGGTGCCTGCGGGGATGAGTGGCCAGTCGTCGGCCGCCTCGGCCCGGCCGAACCGCACCATCAACGTGCGTGTAGGCGCGCGGCAGCCGCGCGCGAAGGCGGCCGGGTCGCCGCCTCGACCCGGTCTGGGTGGGTCGGGTGGCACTCCGGCGCACAGCCCACCGGACGTCATCGTCGGTCAGGCCGGGCAGCGGCGGCAGCCCTAACGCGGCGAACGGATCGGCCTGCCGCGGCGGCCGGCTCGCTGCCCGGGCCCGGGTCCATGCCCGCATGCCTTGGAGACACGGACGCGGGGCCGGCCGGGGGACCCGCGCCCGGGGTGAGGCGCCGACGTCAGGCCGCAGGGCTCCCCCCCAGGGCCGCGTCGCGGGAGCGAACCCCCGCGCGCTGCCCCTGCCCGCACCCTGAGCCTGCCGGGTCCGGTCACGCCCTGCCGCCCGTTAGGGCAGCTCCCAGTGGGCCCGTGCCGATGCCTCACCCCAGGCCATCTCCAGCCAACCGCCTGGGGCCGTGGCAGGCCATCCCCGGATTCCGGTGTCGGCCCGGCGCACCGGCCGCGCCTACACTTGCGCTACCGCTCCGTCATGCGGCGGCACCCCGAGGCGATGACAGGTGGTGACCCCGAACTGCGATGGCGTCCCAGCCCAGCAACCCCGCGGCCGCTCGTGTCACCACCCCGTCCGGGCTTGTCCTGGGCATCCCGGAGGGCGGGCGGCTGGTGTTCGGCCGGGGCCGGACGCGGACCTGACGATCGCGGCGGGCCGGGGGCTGTCGCGCCGGGCCGGGGTGATCAGCGCCGTGGCCGGTGGCGCCTGTGATCGCGCGACATTCAGCCGGACGCACGCGCTGTACGCCGAGGGTGACGGCTACCGATCAGGCTGCCCCGGATGGAGGAGCGGGACGAGCCATCCGGGGGCTCGTTCGTCCACGCGGATCGGTCCTCGTCGGCTCCCGCGCCATGCTCGACGACGGCCGGCCGCTCGAGGTGATGGTGCCCGGCGGCGAAGGCCGCTTCGCCGAGGGCGGCGAGGGCGCCAGGACCAGGGCCGACGGCGAGGCGACGCTGCTCCCGCTGTACCTGGAGTCCGATAACCAAGCTGTACCTCGTCGCGCCTGAGTGGTGCCGCCCCTGGCTGCTCGACCCGGCCGCGGTCATGCCGCTGCCGCGGACCCCGGAGATCGCCAGGGATGCGCTCCAGGTGACCGGCGCGTACCACGAGCTCGAGCGGTTCGACAGCGACCCGGCGTTCCGCGACCGGCTGTCGGCTCGCGTCGCCGAGCACGTCAAGGTGCTGCGGCACAAGAGTCTCCGATCGCGGCCTGGTCCCGCCGACATGCGGCTGTCCGACGAGGTCGTGGTGCGCGTGCTCATCGAGCACGGCGTCATCACCGCGGCCGATCTCGCCAGGCTGAACGATCCGGCCTGGTGCTCCCGGCAGGAAGACCTCTGGTGGTCCCAGGACGGATGACGGCCCCCGCTTGGAGTTCCTGACCCGGCAGAGGTTGGCCGGGCGGCGCCAGCTCCCGCACCGGCACGCTCTCAGCCGTATCGAACCGGGAGGTCGAGGTGGGAGCCGCTGCCGAGTTTGAGTGAGCAGGTTTCCTCCGCCGGGCCGTACCTGGTGAAGCCGGAGGCATCGTGGCCGGCCAGGGCGACCCTGATCCGGTGGCCGGCCGGGACGACGGCGAGGACGGGTAGCAGTTGCACGGTCAGGCCCATGGGGTTCCCGGGAACTACGCGAAGGGCGTCTGACCGGGCGAAGGTACGCCGGGACGCCCAGGCGCACTGGTTCAGCGGGGCCGGTTGTCCTGCGGTGCAGGAAGCGCAGGCAGCCCTCGGTCAGGTAGCTGACGTCGCCATCCGCGGATTGACCTCTTCGAGGTAGACGTACACCGCGCCGTCGCTGCCGGACGTGGCCAGGCGCATCGTCACGACCGGGAACCCAAGGACATGGATATCGGCCGGCAAGGGCCCGCCGGTGAAGGTGAGCAGCGAGTCATCGGCATGCTTGCGGCCGGGGTAGGCCGGCGCCCTGCCCAAGTCGATGGCCAGCCACCTGTTCGTGGCCCCGGTGGAGGCCGTGGCGTCTACGCGGTGGGTCACGGTACCGGCCGGGCCCGCCTCCCGCGTCAGACCGGCCATCGAACCGAGATACCAGCGCCGCACTCCCACGCCGGCGGGTGGCCAGGAGCTGATGCTCTGCCATGCGCCGGTGCCGAGGGTGCCGAAGGTCAGGGTGCTTGGTCCGCTGGGCTTGCCGGGTCGCTCCAGGTGCCGGGCGAAGAAGTCAACGAGGCGGCGGTCCTGGCTTCCAGGGCTCAGCGGATCATGCTCCGCGGCGCCGGACGGTCGCAGGGTGTCGGCGAAGCTGCCGCCGCCGTGGCCCCAGGGCCCGATCTCGACCTGCTGGTGGCTGGCCTGGGTCACGAACCGTGCCAGCGCCCCCGCCGCGAAACCGCCGTCGAGCCACCCCGCACGAACCAGCATCGGGACGCCCGAGGATGCGATCGCCGACCCGAAAGCGGCGGGCGCGGTGGCCTCCCAGTCAAGGCCGGCGACCCGGTCATCACGGAACGGCACCCGCCCCATCAGCGCGTGCACATCGGTGTTCGACTGATGCTCGCCGATGGCGGAGTCGAGCAAGGCCGGCCCGTCCGGCCCGTCAACCGGCTTCACCGGCGACGGCAACGCGATCGTCTCCGCTGGCTGCCCGGTGATCGCCGCGAGCCGGTCCAGCGCGCCCGCAACGCCGTCCTCGAGCTGGCTTTCATACATCCACCGCGCGTACCGGCCATCGGTGCCGCACCCGCCCGGATAGAACAGCTCGCGGTAGGGGTCATGCGGGCTGAACAGCGCCGCCACCGCGACCAGGTGAGAGTTGCCGACCCCGGCAATCAACTCGGCCGCCTGGCCTTCGTAGGAGGTGCCGTAGACCCCGACCCGGCCGTTCGACCACGGCTGTGCGGCTATCCAGTCGATCAGCTCGCCGTAGTCGGTGATCTCCCGCTCGCCGAGTTCGCCGGTGCGCGTGCCGAACGACGCTCCGGTGCCGCGGGCGTCGACCACGACCAGCGCCAATCCCGCGCCATTGAACAGATGCCCGGCCGCCGCGTTGGTGTCCGCATCCGGCCCAGGTTCTTGCGGCGCCTCAGCACGGTGGTAGCGGGTCACCCGCATGACCGTGCCGACCGTGCCTCCCACCGCGGTTCGCTCCACCGGCAGCCAGACATCCGCGGCCAGCCGGACGCCGTCACCCACCCTCACATGCACCGACTGGACACGGCGCGACGCGTCAACGATCACGCCGGGGATCCTCGCACGCGCGGCCTCTGGAACGCGCACCGACATCGGCCACGCTCGCGTGCTCGCGGAACGGCATACCGCATAACGCTGCGATCCGGCCACAACCCGCCGACTGTACCGGCGGCCGCCAAACAGGCTCTCAGGGCGACGGTGCCGGTGCGCCGGGAGGCGGCGGGTTGACCTGGAACGTGGCGCTCGCCCGGCGGCCGTTGGCCCCGGTGGCCACGACCCGGTAGGAACCCGGCGGGAACGCCCCCGGGAAGAAGTCGTGCCCCTGGCCGATCGCGTAGTTGAACGTTCCCTGCCCGTCGACGACCGGCCGGTAGGGCGCCGCGCCGTGACCGGCCAGCGTCACCGTCACCCGGGTAAGCGGCACCCACCCGACGCCGTGCAGCAGGAACACGGTGTTGGGATCGCCGATCAGCTGTAGCAGCTCGATCGCGGTGCGGCCGGGCGGCAGGGCGGCGAAGCTGGTCGGCGGCGCCTGACCCGGCGGCGGGCCGAACGCCGGCCCCGCCGACACGGTCGGCGTCGCGGACGGGCGCGGGGAGGTGCTGCCCGGGCCGCTCAGCAGGAACCCCAGGCCGGCCCCGACGCCGACCAGCACCGCGGCGGCGGCGGTCCGCCCGGCCAGGCCGAGCGCGGCCGGGCGGCGCCGCCGCTTGCGCGGCGGGTAGCGGGACCGGTCCCCGGGACCGCCGGGGCGGGTCCCGGCCCCGCCCGGCAGCCAGCGCCGCAGGCCCGGCCGGCGGCCGGGCACCCGCAGGGCGGTGCGGGAGCCGAAGGTCGCCTCCTCGCCGTCGGTTTCGTCCGCGCCGTCGGCGGCAAGCTGGGGGCCGTGCCGGTAGTCCTCGATCAGCTCCATCGCCGCGTCGGTCAGGTAGGCGTGGTGCCCGCCCGCCGCCGCGGGGCTGTCCACGAACGGCCCGAGCTGGCCGAGCAGGGTGACCGACGCGGGGCGCTTGCGCGGGCTGCGTTCCAGGCAGGCTGTGACCATGTCGGCCAGCTCCTCGGGCAGCCCGGCGAGGTCGGGCGGCTCGGTGGCCAGCCGCACCAGCACGTCCATGACCGTCTCGCCCTGATACGGCGCGTGCCCGGTCGCCGCGAACAGCAGGGTCGCGCCGAGCGAGAACATGTCGCTGGCCATCGACGCCTGCCGGGTGTCGCGGGCCTGCTCGGGCGCCATGTAGGCGGGCGTGCCCACGGCACCGTTGGTGACCGTGAGCTGGATGCGCTCGGCGGCCCTGGCCACGCCGAAGTCGATCACCCGGGGACCGTCCGGCGCCACCAGCACGTTGGACGGCTTCAGGTCCCGGTGCACCAGCCCGGCGGTGTGGATCGACTCCAGCGCCTCCGCGCACCCGGCGGCGAGCCACCTGGTGGCGGCCACCGGCAGCGGGCCGCAGCTCTGCACGAGCTGGGTCAGCGAGGGCGCCGGTACGTAGGCGGTGGCCAGCCAGGGCATGTCGGCGTCGGGGTCGGCCGCGACGACCGCCGCGGTGAAGACCCCGCTGACCCGCCTGGCCGCGGCCACCTCCTGGGCGAACCTGGCCCGGAAGCCGGCTTCCTCCGCGAACTCGATCTTGATCGTTTTGACGGCGACCAGCCGCCCGGCGGTCGACCGGCCGAGGAAGACCTGGCCCATGGCCCCGGCACCCAGGCGGCCCAGTAACGCGTAGGGCCCGATCTGCTCGGGATCCCAGCGGCGCAGTGGCGCCAACGTCGGCTGCACGGTCAACCGCCCTCCCCCTGGCCATCGTGGCCAGGTCCACCATGATGCCGAGTGCAGCGGGCCCGGTGCCCGGATTCGGCCGTTACGGCACGGGTCATATAGGTCCGGGCAGGAAGGTCCGGGCACAGCCGTCCATGGCTGGCCGCCGGTGGGGCGTAACCGTCCGGGCACAACCGGGGCTTGCGGGCCGTGGCGGGGTGTGATCATGCTGGTTTGGCGCCGAGCGCTTGGTCCAGGAGCGCAGCTACGTCCGGGTGGGCATGCGGCGGGGGCAGTAACGGCGCTGGCCACCGGCCCTGTTGGGCCGGTGGCCAGCGCCGCTGCCGACGCAGACTCGCGGGCCGGCGCGAGTACGAAAGCCGGTGCCCCGTTACCGGTGAGAGCGGCCGTCTTCCTCTCGCGCGATCTTCAGCCGTAGCTCGGACGCGTTCCAGGCGGTCACGGTGATGGCTTCCCGGGTGGCCCAGAGCCGGCGGGCGTCCGGCCCACTGGCGGCGGTCGCCCATACCGTCCCGAAGCGCCACCGCGGGTACTCCTCGCGCAGCTTGGTCAGATCGTCGGCTTGCGTCATGCAGTCAGTATAGGCACGTCCCTACCTGTGCAGGCCGGTACCTATCCAGTCCTGCCTGAGCGCTATCGTTCCTGGTCAGTTAGCTTGATCACGTGGAACGGGAGATCAGGCACAACTCACCCGTGCCTGTTTACGTGCAGCTCGCCGACTTGCTTGCCGAGCAGATCAAAGCTGGCGAGATTGCACCCGACTACCCGATTCCGAGCGAGAGCTGGCTGCAACAGCGCTACGGAGTGGCCCGTAACACCGCCCGCCGGGCGATTGAGTTGCTGCGGGAACGGGACCTCGTGTACACGATCAGCGGCCGGGGCACATTCGTGAAGGCCCGTTCGTAACCTCAGGCACTGGAGTTCCAGGACTGTGTGGGTCCTCAAGGAGCGTTGATCGGCAGGGGCCATGTGATCAGCCTGGTTCGGCGCCGAAGGCCTCGTCCAGGAGCGCGTCCACGTCTCGCTTGGCTGCGGTGGGGGCGGCAACGTCGTCTGGCGGGCCGTCCCTGCTGGCGGCCGGCTCCGCCGCCGGGGGCGGCTCGCAGGCCGGCCGCGGCCGCTGTGCCAGCGCGGCGGGCGCGCCGAGCAGCCGCTTGATCTGTATGAAGGTCACCCCGCCCCGGTAGATGTAGGCGACCTGGCCGGTGCCGAGCCTGCGGATCAGCGCGGGGTCGGCGACGGGTGCTGCTCGCTCCCGGGAGGAGCCCTCGTGGCTCCACCGGGGCACCCCGAGCAGCCGCCGGCTGGTGTCCATCGCCGGCCGGTCCCCGGCCAGCGCGGTGACCGGCTCGGGGTGCGGCGTGCGGAGCAGCCAGATGCCGCCGTCCGCCGTGGCGGCGATCCGGTACCGGTCATCGTCGCTGGGCGCCAGGCCCTGCCAGGACTGCGCCGACACCTGCACCGCCAGCCCCAGCGAACGGGCGCGCTCGTAGAGCTGCCAGATCGGCAGCCGCCGGGACACGGCGCTGAACTCGTCCACCGCGAGCAGGATCTCCCGGCCCGGGCCGTGCGCGGCGAAGTGAGCCAGCAGGTCGACCAGCGCGCGGGCCTGCGCCTCGGCCACGGCTACGTCCGCGGTGCCCTCCAGGATGCAGTACCAGGCGTCGGCGTCGGCGTAGCCGCCGGGGCCGTCCAGGCCGTCGCCCAGGCGCCGGAACAGGGTACGGAAGCGCAGCGCGATGTCGGTGATGTGCCGGGCGGCCGACCGCAGCAGGGCCGCGTCCTCCTCGTGGCCGACGCCGGCGTAGGCCGTGGCGAGCCAGCCGATGTCGAGGCGGGACACGAACTCGGCGGCGCTGGCGGGCGGCCCGGCGGGCGCGGCGACCGCGAGCGCGACGATCGCCTCCATCACGTCGGCGTAGTACGCGGCCGCCCCGGTCCCGTGCTCGATCATGTCGGTCAGCGTGCTGGTGAGCTGGGCCGGCGGCAGATCCCACAGCGACAGCCGGGCCTCGTCGGGCCAGACCGCGGTGGACCGTGCCCCGGCGTCGCGCAGCACCCGGCGGACCCGGTCGGCGATCCGCCGCGAGTCCGCGCCGCCCTTGCAGTCCAGCACCACGAGCAGCGGCCGCTGCCCGGCCCCCACCGCGTGCAGGTGCAGGCCGCGGGCCAGGAACCCGGCCCACAGCCGTAACAAGAGCGTGGTCTTGCCGGTGCCCGTGGTCCCGATGACCACCTGATGGGACCGCAGTCGCTCGTACGGGATCAGGGCGACGTCCGGCCACGGATGCCCGGCCGTGCGAATGACGGCGCCGGCCACGACGGCTCCGTTAGGTGAAAGAAGCGGCACCGAACCTGGCGCGGCGATCCTGGCCTGGGCGGTGCGGACCTGGCGCCGCCACTGCCGCGCCGAGAACGTCGCCGGGGCGGTCGGGAACAGGCCACCGGTGCCCGTCTCCATCGCGTAGATCCGCCGGGCCCAGGCCAGCCCGCCCACGGCCAGGCCGAGCGGGATCGCGGCGGGCGCGACGGTCACCGCGGCGCGGGCCAGCGACCCGGCGGTCACCTGGTGCCAGGCAGCGAGCCAGGCCAGGTACGGCGCGGCGGCGACCCGCCACGCCGACCCCGTGGTCACGGCGATCGCGGCCAGCCACACCGCCACCATCGGCAGGCACCACAGCGCCGCGCGGTACAGCCGCCGCGGCGGCCAGCCCCGCAGCCAGGCCAGCGTCACGGCACCGGCGGCGACCAGGCAAACCGGCGCGAGCGCGACGGCTAACAGGGCGAGCGCCGCGAACCGCGCCAGCCGGCCGGCCAGGCGCAGCACGGCGAGCAGGGCCAGCAGACCCAGGTACCGCCGGATCATGGCGTCCGGCCGGGTAACGGCGCCGAACTTACAGGTATTGCGGCTCGACGATGGACGGGATCCGGCGCGCGGTACGGGACCGGGGAAATCTCTTCATCTCCCAGCGCCATTCCGGGTACCCCGCAGCGGTGAGGTTGCTGGTCCGTCCGCTTCCTGACTGAGTGCCATAAACCGGCTGGTTGTTGATGATGGCATACCCGCCCTGGGCGATGGTAAAAGGCGCGGTGACCACCCCGGTGTGGTCGAACGGCGCGGTGCCCTGCGGGTCGAAGAAGGACGGGTAGACGAAATCGCTGACCGCGACGACGCTGCCGTCGGCAACGGTGATGTTGTAGCTCGACGACTCGACCGGGTCGCCCACCTCCAGCGCCCACACGTCGCCGTTCGCCGCGGTCGCGGTGGACGTGCAGCTTGGGTCGACGTCCTCCTCATCGGCCTCGTGACCGGCGCAGACGGACACCGACAGGCTGCCGGTGAGCGTCGTCCCGTTGTTGCTGAGGATGGTCTCCACGAAGACCCGGATGTAGGGGTTCCCGTTCGGGTCGACGTCGTGGTAGCCGAGCGCGCCCGCCACGTCGGAGTTGTAGAGGAAGTAGGCCAGCACCGCGCCGGCCGGTGCCGCCGCCGCAGTGGCCACCAGGACGTGCGAGGCCTGTTTTGCCGCGCCCCACGCCGTCACGACGTCTTTGTTCTGGATGTTCAGCGCCTCGACGATATGGGCGGCATCGGTGTCGGGCAGCGCGGCGGGCTGGCTGGGATTGGCGTAGGAGTTGTTGATCCAGGCAACGGTCGCGGTGGTTGGTGCCGGTGGAGTTGTCATTGCTCCCCTGAAAGGAAATTGGCTGACGGCGAACGGCGCGCCCAAACCCCCGGCCAGCGGCGATCGGGGCTGGTCAGTAGCCTAGGGGACCCGGCTGGCCCGCCGGGGCGGGCCCGGCCAAGTCCGCGCCCGGCGGCAGCGCCCGGATCTCGACCCGGCCGCCGGCGGCGCCCAGCGCCGCCCTGGCCCGGGCCACCGTGGGCCGCGCGGCGGGGGAGCACAGGTAGACCACCCGCGCGTGCCGCGCCGCGGCACCGGGCACCCGGGCCTGCCCGGCGGGGCACCCGTAGTCCCCGGTCCTGGTGAGGATCTCGTGCATGATGGCCGCCGTCCGCGCGACGGTCTTGCGGCTGAGCTCGGCCTCGATCGCCCAGCACTCTCCGGCGAACGCGGCCGGCGCCCGTCGGGCCAGTGCACCTCGCCGTCGGGAATGTGCTCGCGCAGCCCGGCCCGGCCGCCGGTCTTGGCGCGCAGCCGGCGCTCGCTGCGCCAGTATGCCCCGGCCACCGCGTAGCCGGGCGCCGCCTCGAGTGCCAGCCGCACCGCGACCACCGCGCGCAGGTGCGCCAGCCGCGATAACGCGGGTGAGGTGGCGGTGTACGGGAGGCCGCACGCGGCCAGCCCGGTCCGGGTCAGCCAGACCCAGGGACGGCCAGGCCCGATCCTGGCCGACTCGGCGCAACCGGACCGGCGCCAGCCCAGCGTGATCGCGCGCGCCCTGGCCTCGGAGACGCCGAGGACCACGGCGAGCTGGTCGAGCTGAACGGCGTACATGTCGGCGACGAACAGCAGCGCCGCGATGTCGCGTTCGGTGAGGTGGGCCGGTGCGGGGCCACGGCCCGCGCGGCTGGCGTTCACCCGCGGACCTAGCCGGCCGGAGTGCTGACCACCACGTCGCCGGCCGCCGCGGAGATGCCGGTGGCCCCGATCAGGACCTCCACCGGCTGCTTGGCCGGGATCTTGGTACCGTCGCCCACCTGGCCCGCGCTGTTGTTGCCCCACGCCCATACGTCACCGGAGCTGGAGATGCCGTACGAGGTGTTGCCCCCGCTGGCCAGGGCCGTATACGTCACGCCGGTCGGCGGAGAGATCTTGACCGGGGACTCCACGTTGCCCGTGGCGCCGTTGCCGAGCTGGTAGTACATGCCGTTGCCCCAGGCGTACAGCGATCCGTTCGACAGCAGCACGAGGGTCTGCCCGTTGCTGGCCAGCGATCCGCCCTGCGCGGCCACCGTGACCCCGGCGGGCAGGGGCACCAAGAAGGGCGTCGCGGCCGAGGTGGTGGTGCCGTTGCCGACCTGGCCGGCGGCGTTGTAGCCCCAGTCGTAGTAGTCGCCGTTAGACAGCAGCGCCCCGGCGTTACCCCAGGCGGCCACCAGCGTGGTAACCAGCGCGTCGTTCAGGCCGATCACCTTCACCGGGGTCATGGTCGAAATGGTGAGGCCGTCGCCGAGCTGGCCGTACTTGTTGGCCCCGCAGGAGTAGACGGTGCCGCCGGCGTCGTAGGTGGCGTGGTTCGCGCCTCCGGCCAGCGTGGTCACGTGGGAGAACGGCAGCTTCACGGGGGTAAGGTGCATGTCCTTGTTCCCCAGGCAGAACTCGCCGCCGGCGTTCAGGCCCCAGCCCCAGGCGTGCCCGGTGGTGTCGATGGCCAAGGCGGAGTTGCCCGGGCTGCCGCCGGTGGCGATCTTGGCGATCTTCACCCCAGCCGGAAAACTCACCCGCACGGGCTTGGTGAAAGAGTTCGACGTGCCACCGTTGCCGAGCTGGCCCTGCGTGCCCACGCCCCAGGCGTACACCGCGCCGTTGGTCAGCAGCGCGTACTGGGTGGAGTTGGAGGAACCGACCTCGGCCACCGGCCTGGGCAGTTTCAGCGCCACCGGCAACAGGTGCTGGTCGGTCGGGCTGCTGGCAGCGTTGAAAGTCCCCCAGTGGGAGATCGTCCGGCCCGACGCGTCCTGAGCTGCCGCTGGCCCGGTCGCGGCGAAGGCGGTCGCGCCGGCCAGGGACAGGCCGGTGCCGAGCAGCAGTATCCGCCTGGCCGCGCCAGACAGTGATGTCCTGGTAAGTACCATAGTTGCCGAGTGTAAACGCGCGAACTCGGGCGAGAAGGCCCAAAGGATGGCCTGCGCGTGACCATTTAGCGGCGGCCGCCCCTCCGGGCGTGGGGCCGACGCGGCGCCCGGTCAGGCGCGTACGTCGGCGCGGCCCCGCTATCTCACCCGGGCGACACGCGACACGCGACACGCCGCGGGTGTGCTGGCGCCGGGGTGGCTGGTGAGGCACAATGCTGCAAGGACGTTGGCATTGCGCTGCGTGAAACCGTGGACGCACCGGGCCGTCGGCGAGTCGAGGTCGTTGGGGAAGACGCACCTCAGTCACTCGCAGGGAGGCCAGGTGTCCGTTCGCGGTGTTCTGCACGTCCATTCCACGCCCCCGGCGCTGTGCCCACACCTGGAGTGGGCGGTGGCCGGGGTTCTTGGCATACCGGTGAGCCTGCCCTGGGTGGACCAGCCGGCGGCGCCGGGGATGCTCCGGGCCGAAGCGGACTGGGAGGGCCGGCCCGGCACCGCGGGCGCGATCACCTCGGCCCTGGCCGGCTGGAACCGGCTGCGGTTCGAGGTCACCGAGGAGGCCAGCCCCGGCTGCGACCCGATGCGCTTTAGCTACACGCCCGACCTCGGCTTGTTCTCGGCCGTCACGATGGCCAACGGGGACATCCTCGTGCCGGAGAGCAGGCTGCGGGCGGCGATGACCGTCGCGGCCGACGCCGCGTCCGGCGTGGTGCGCCTTGCTCGCGGCGCGGGGCAGGGCGCCAGCCCCGAGCCGGCGCCCACGCTGGAGGAGGAGCTTTCCCGGCTGCTCGGCGAGCCGTGGGACGACGAGCTCGAGCCGTTCCGCTGCGCCGCCGACGGCGCCCCGGTCCGCTGGCTGCACGCCACCGGCTGACCATCCGCCCCGGGGTTAGCTCCGCGGCGGGTCCGGGCGGACGGTCCGGGCCGGGCGCCAGGCCCGCCTGCCGGTGACCGGGTCGATTCGCTGCTGGCACTGGTGCACGAGCACGTCGTTGACCCGGAGGCTGACGGTACGGCTGCCCACGGCGGGAGATCCCGCCGTCCTGGTGACGCCCATCACGGGCCGCTGCCCGGGTGGTAGGTCGAAGTGCGCGCCGCATCTCGGGCAAACCCGAGCGTGCCCACCCATGGCTCCAGGCTTCCACAAGATTCCGCTCCCGGCCAGGGCCGATCACCTGGGGGTTTGCCTGTTGGCCCCGGGCGTATGGGCGATGTGGGGGTTATGTCACTGGGGCCGGGGCGGCCCAGGCCGCAGGATCAACAGTGACCGGCAGGGGGCCGGTCACCCCACAGAACCGGCAGGGGGCCGGTCACCCCACAGAAGAGGAAATCGAAATGATTCGCATAGACAAGCCCGCCCGCGTTGCCCGCAACGCGGTTCTGTCCGCCGCCGTGGCGGGCGCCGGCCTGTCCGCGTCCTTCAGGCCGGGGCTTCGGCATTCCGGCCGGGCGGATCCTGCCGGGCCACCACGGGGACCGGCCGCAGAGTTCCGGCGGGCATCTCCCGCGCCGGGCGGGCGGGCCAGGGCAGCGGCAGCCAGCCAAGGCGCGCCGGGCGCGCTTCGGCCCGCAGCCCGAGCGCCAGCACCAGGGTGAGGGCCGGGACCAGGTATACGGGCTTGACGATGGCGCCCATGAAGACCAGGCCCATCGCGCCCAGCGCGGTCGCCAGCCGGGCCACTCTGGCTGGCCCGGTCAGCTTTCCCGACGGCACAAGGGCGCTGGCCAGCAGGAAGACGCTGACACCGCCGTAAAGCGCCGCCCGTGGCCCGGCCGGAATGGTGCTCGCCCCGTCCGCGGCGAGAATAGCGATGTGCAGGCCCGCGCTCGCCGCGGCGACGCCCGCCACTACGGGCAGGTTGAGCGCCGTGAACTGGGCAACGGCCGGAAGGCCGTCAAGTGCTTTGCGGTCGGCAGCGGTGAGCCACGCCCACCACAGCGCGGCCAGCGTGACGACCGCCGCCGCGAGCACGACCGCCAGGGGCAGGCTCCACGACCGGCTGGCCGCGGCGCTGATCAGGCGGGCCATGGACTCACCCAGCACGATCAGCACGAACAGATGGAACCGGTCAGACAGGTGGGCGGGGTTCACCGGGACCCGGCGGTGGGGCACCAGCATGGCCATGGCGCCGGCCGCGTCGGCGAGCAGCGCCACCCCCCACAATGCGTACCGGGCGGCGCCGCCCACGGCGAGCGAGGACAGCCACAGCGCGCCGCCCGCTCCGAAACAGATCAGGTAGCAGTTGTACAGCGGCCTGGTGGCGGGCAGGTGGTGCCGGGCCCGCGCGTACAGGAGGAGTTGCAGGCCGCGCAGGGACGCGAAGGCGATGACGAAGCCGGTCGTCTCGCCGGACAGGGCCCGCGGCGCGCTGGCGGCCAGGCCGATGCACAGGCCGATCGCTACCAGAAACGAGGCGCGGTGGGTGGCGTCCTCGGACTCGTGCCGGTCGGCGTAGAACGTCAGCTGGACCCACAGCCACCAGATCGGCGTGAACAGCAGCCCAAAGCGGGCCAGGGTGGTCAGGGTTGGGTGGCTTTGCAGCGCACCGGCGAGCTGGCCGACGGCGCCGGCGAAGGCCAGGTCGAAGAACAGCTCCAGCCAGCTGGCCCGGCGCTCGTCGCGGTTGTGGCCGTCCGCGGTCCGCAGCGGCGGGCGGCCGAGATGCACAACATGACGGTGCCGCGGCTGCCCCTTCCGCGGGCCGGCCGGCCGCGCCTCGGGTCGGTGCGGGACGGCGGCGGCCCGGGACGACCGGGCGCCGGCTCGCGACGGCGGGCGGCCGCAACCCGGTCGCGCGGAGCCGGGCCGGGGCGCCAGTGTCCTGGGCTGGGCGTGGCTGATCTCGGTGACAAGCATTGCGAAACTCCTTTCTTCAGGACCGCGCCGGTTTCCCCCGGCCAGGAGGCAGCCGGGGGAGGCGGCGGTCAGCGGCTGGCGTAACCGTTCCGGGCCGCCAGGACCCTGGCCAGGTCGGTCAGCAGGGGAGGCGTGTCGTCCCAGCCGAGGACGGCCTCGATCAGGACTGGCAGGCCCGCGTCGTCGCTGGCCGCGCGCAGGGCGGCGGCGAGGTCCGCCACGGTCACCGCCCGCGTGGTGACCGCGGCTGCCTCCCGGGCCATCGCGGCGGGCAACGCCGTCCAGTTCCACCGCGGGATGCGGTGGTAGGCGGCCGACGGGCTGTGGATGGCCCGCTCGACCGCGTAACCGTCGTTGTTGAGGACGATCACGACCGGCGCGATGCCCTGGGCGAGCATGGTGCCGAGTTCGGGCGCGGTCTGCTGGAAGGCGCCGTCCCCGATGATGAGGACGACCCGCCGGTCGGGCGCGGCCAGCGATGCCCCCAGGGCGGCCGGCAGCGTCCAGCCGATCGACGCCCACAGCGGCTGGCCGAGCAGCGTGGCCCCGGCCGGGAGGGTGAGGCCGGCGGCACCGTAGAACGCCGTGCCCTGGTCGGCGACGACCAGGTCGCCGGGCAGCAGGAAGTCCTGCAAGCTGGCCCACAGGTGCTGCTGGGTGAGCGGGTCGGCCGGGTCGGCCGGCCGGGCAACGGGCCGGGTCTCCTCGAGGCCAGCCAGTTCGGCGCCCGGAAGGTGGCTGTCCCGCACGGCGGCGGTGAGGACGGCGAGGGCCTGCCGCAGCCCCACACCCGGATAGCTGGTGTCGCCGATCCGGGCCTGGCCGGGCGCGAGGTCGATGCGCCGGGCCTCGGGCAGCTGGTGCGTTCCGCCGCCGGTGACGGTGTCGGCCAGCGTGACCCCCACCGTGATGAGAACGTCGGTGTCCTCGATCGCCAGCCGGGCCTTCTTCGCCGAGGCCGCACCGGCGTAGAGCCCGGCGAACCGGGGGTCCGACTCGGGAAAGTCACCCTTGGCCATTGACAGCACTGCCACCGGCAGGTCACAGGCCGCAGCCAGCTCCCGTACCTGGCCGGTCACGCGGTGCCGCGCGGCCAGATGACCGATCAGCAGGCTGGCGCTGGATGCGCCGCCTAGCACGCGACGGGCGTGGCCGGCGAAGGTGGCCAGGACGGCTGGGCCGGCATCGTCCTGCGGGTCCGCGGCCAGCAGCGGGCCGGCCGGAGCCGCCACGGGCGCTCCGGCCACGTCGGCGGGGATGGCCAGGTAGACCGGGCGGGAGGTGCGCAGCGCCACCCGCAGCACGCGGTCGATCTCGTCGCCCGGGGCGACGTCGGCCCGCAGGTCGGCCTGGGCCGCGGTGACCTCGGCCGCCATCCGGGCGAAGTGCCCGAAGCCGGTCCCGGGCAGGTTGTGATGCAGCGGCAGGCCGGCCCCCCGGGCGCTGACGGCCGGGGTGCCGACGACGTGTACCACGGGCGCCGACTCGGCACAGGCGCCGGCGACGGCGTTCATCGCCGACAACTCGCCGACACCGAACGTGGTGACCAGGGCGCCGAGGCCACGCAGCCGGGCGTAGCTGTCCGCGGCGTACCCGGCACCCTGCTCGGTGGCCATGCCGACCCACTCCATGCCGGGGCGGTCGGCGATAGCGTCGAGCAGGCCGAGGCTGTAGTCCCCGGGCACGCCGAAGACCGATATCACCCCGGCTTCGGCCAGGCGGGTGAGCAGGTAGCCGGCGACTGTCGTGACCGCGGGCGCGGCGAGAGTGCCCGCTGAGGCCGTGCTTGCTTTACGCACCGAGGTGGCACTGGCGGTGCCGGGCGCGGATCTGGCTGCCGTCCGGGACGAGGGCCCGGCGGCGGGCCAGGCGGGAGCCGTGATTGCGGCGTTGCTGGGCATGACGGTGGGTCCTTTCGGGGTAACGCTGGCTGGCTCAGCCGGCGGGCTGGAGAACGGTGCGGTCCCGGGTGGGCGTGGTGGCCTGCGCGGGGGCCGCCGGCGGGATGGGGTGGTTGGCGCGGATCATGTCCGCGGGGTCGACCGCGGCCTTGATGCGGCGCAGCCGCTGGTAGGCCTGCGGGGCCCAGAAGCCGCGTTCGTCGCGGCTGGTCTCGGTGAAGTTCAGGTACGTCTGGTTCGCTGCCCACGGGGCCATGGCCGACATGACGGCCGCGACGCCGTGGCCGACCGCCGACGCCGCCTCCGGGGTGGGCGCCATGCCCACGGCGTGCAGGCCGTACTCGCCGGGCACGGCGGCCAGCGCGCCGTTGCCGGGCCGGGCGCGCCGCATCTCACCGCCGGCGTGGCGCAGTTCGACCGCCAGCAGCAGCGAGCCGGTCTCCGGGCCGGCGACCCGGACCAGTTCCGTGGCCGCTTCCGCCGGCAGGTCGTCCAGCATCAGCCCGTCGCTGACGCTGGGCACCGGGTGCTCGGGATCCAGGTGCAGGTGGCTGAGCTCCGGCATGGAGACGTTCCGCACCGTGTCGGTGACCGGGCGCAGGTGGCGCAGCGGGGCGAGCAGCGCGTCGGCCTCGGCCGGGGCGCCCAGGTGGATCGCGTCGACGACGGCGAACCACCGCCCGCGGACCGGCTCGGGAACCTCCGGGAGCGCGGGGAAGCGCACGAACCGGAACACCGTGGTGAACTCGTCCGGCAGGCCGCTGCGAGTCAGCTCCTGCCATGCGTGCAGCACCTCGCCGGCCTTATCCATCGGCCACCACAGCAGCCCGGCGTACGCCTCGGCGACCGGGAACAGCCGCAGCTCGATCGCGGTGACGACGCCGAAGCTGCCGCCGCCGCCGCGCAGCGCCCAGAACAGGTCCGGCTCGCTGACCGCGTCGGCGCGCCGGACCTGGCCATCGGCGGTGACCAGCTCGAACCCTTCGACGTTGTTGGCCGACAGCCCGTAGGCGCGGCCCAGCCAGCCCATGCCCCCGCCAAGGGTGTAGCCGGCCACGCCGACGCTGGGCGAGGAGCCGGCCAGGCCGGCCAGGCCGTGCCCGGCGGCCGGGCCCACCACGTCGGCCCATACCGCACCCGCCTCGGCGCGGGCGGTCCGGGCGGCCGGATCGATGCGCACCTGCCGCATCCGGTGGGTCTTGACCAGAACGGTGTCGCCGAGCGGGCCGAGTGGCGCGGCGCCGTGCCCGGTGCCCTGGGCCGCGACCCGAAGGCCGTGCTGGCGGGCGAAGCTGACCGCGGCGATGACGTCGGCCGCCGACCTGGGCACGGCGATCGCGGCTGGGCGCTGGTCCGCGGCGAGGTTCCAGGCCTTGCGTGCGTCGTCCCAGCCGGGGTCGGCGGAGGTGAGCAGCGGCGTTGCGGCGGCCGCCTTGAACGTGCGCATGGGTAACTCCCTAGGGGTGGGTTTGGGGACGTGCGGCGCTGCCGGAATCGCGGGCCGCGCGGGCCGGTGCGACGGCGGCGGTGCGTTCCGGGACGCGTCATCGACGCTACGGACGGCGGGGCCGGAGCGAATCCGTTGCTCACCCGGATATTCGCTGGGTCGCGGCGCGGCCGGGCGGCCCTGTATCCGTAGGACTACGGAGGCGGCAGCCGGCTAGCTGCCGGGAGCGCCCGCTGGCCCGGCGGCCTGCGAGGCGGAGAGCTTGCGGCCCAGCTCCGCGCGGGTGCGCACGCCCAGCTTGCGGTAGATCGAGGCGACGTGGGTCTCGACGGTTCGCACGCTGACGAACAGCTCGGCCGCGGCGTCGCGGTTGGTGGCGCCCGCCGCGATCAGATCGGCGACGCGCCGCTCGGTCGCGGTCAGCCCGGTGCCGGACCGCACCGCCGCGATCCGCGGCAACTCCTGCTCGATCTCGGCCAGCAGCGGCCGGTGGCCGATCCCGGCTGCCAGCTCCCGGGCCCGGTTCAGCGCATCACGCGACTGCTTGCGTGCCTTGCGCCGCCGCTCGATCCGGCCGAGCACGAGAAGGCTGCGGGCCAGTTCCGGACGCAGCAGTGAGACCCCGTGCGCCGTGACCGCGCCGCGCGCCGATTCCGCGGCGGCGTCCAGGTCACCGGCCCGCGCGGCCACCAGCGCGTCGATCCGGTCCGCATCTCCGGCCAGCGTGGGCCGGCCAAGCCGCCCGCCGATCTCCCGCAGCCACCCGGAGATCCCTGCCGCGTCATCCGGCCGGCCGACGGCGACGTACGCCTCGGCCAGCGGGATGTCCAGCCGGTTCCGGACTCCCGGGTCGGCCCAGTCCATCTGCTGTGCGTACGCCAGGGCGCGTTCGAGATGCGGCACCACCGATTCGGCGTCGCCGCGCCACGCGCTCACCCGGCCCCGGATGAGCGCGCCCATGAACCGCGCGGGGACCGGCGCGCTGTCGTCGTCGGGCAGGTTCTCGTCGGCGAGGCCCAGCGCCCCGTCGATGTCCCCGGCCGCGATGAGAAGCTCGCAGCGGGGTTCCAGATACCACGGGTTCGGTGGCCAGTCGTGCCACGCGGCGGTCGCGTCGGCAGCGTCCAGCGCGGCCGCGGCGGCGGCGTAGTCGCCGGCCAGTTCCTCGGTCGTGGCCAGGTAGGCCAGGAAGATCCGCAGGGCCCAGTCATCGCCGACGTCTTTGGCACGCGTGATGCAGCGCTGGAGTGCGGCCCGGGCGGTGCCGAGGTCCTCCACATAGCGGTACCAGATGGCCCGGTACAGGTCCGCGGTGTCGTGCAGCCGCGGTGCTAGGCCAGCCTCCAGCCGCTCCGCGCGGTCGAGCAATGCGGTGTCGAGCCCTTCGGCCGCGGCGACCTTGGCCACAACCAGGTTGATGAGCGCCCGGTGCAGGGAATTGGCCGCCGACGCGCCTGCCGCCTCGGCGCAGCGGATCGCCTCGATGGCCGCGGCGCGCTTGCCGCCGCGAATGCCGTACACCACATCGGAGGCCAGGGCCAGCACCAGCGCACGCCGGCGGGGCTCATCGCCGGCGGAGTCGAGCGCACGGGTGACGATGGCGGTCGCCGCCGCACCGCCGCGCACCACCTCGGTCAGATCGGTCAGCAGGGGCAGCGCGCGTTCGACGTCCGCCGTGGCTAGCTGGTCGATATCGAGCGCTTTGAGGTGCTCGACGGACCGTTCGATGTCGCCGGCCAGATAGAGCAGCTCGCCGGCCCGGATCCGGCGGCGTACCAGCGCGTCGCCATCCGCCTGGGGGGTGAACAGCACCGCCTGGGCGGCGAACTGCCCGGCCGCGGCGTTGGCGGCCCGGGCGTGCGCTGCGGCGGCGGCCGCATCCAGAGCGTCCGCGACGGCCGGGTCCGGCCCTGCCCCGGCGGCCAGCGCCGCGAAGTGCGCATACCGCTCCGGGCTGGCCGAGACGGCGGCCAGCCGCTGGTAGAGGTCCGCTCGCCGGCCCGGCGGCAGCAACTGCACGGCGGCCGCACCGATCAGCGGGTGCGCCACCGTGATCCGGTTCCCCGCCTCGACAAGCACGCCGGCGAGTATCGCCGCGTCGAGGGCGCAGCCCGGATCGTCCAGGTAGCCGAGGACCGTAAGCGCCTCGGCTACCCCGATGCGCCCGGCGGCCGCCACCATGGCCAGCGCCTGGGCGGCATCGGCGCTCAGCGAACGGGCGAGCCGCCCGGCCATCGCGCGGGCCAGTTCCGGAACGGGTGGCTGACTGGACTCGGCGGGTGCCCGCGCCGCATCGAGGTTCGCCGCGATCTGAAGGGCCCAGAACGGGTTGCCGCGGGACTCCCTGGCCACCAGCCGCGCCTGGGCGGCGGTGACCGTCTCCGGCAGCAGATTCTGGATCTGCCACATGTCCAGCGGGGCGAGGTCGATCTCCTCCGCCGCGTGCCGCGCGGCCAGCAGCTCACGCCAGCGCCGCGACGGTGCCGGGTTGCCCGCCGTCAGCGGATCGGCCGGCGCTTCGCTCCGCGCGGCCAGCAGGACCGGCAGGGACCCGCTGTCGAGGCGCCGCAGCGCGAACACCAGCGCATCGAGGCTTGCCTCGTCCAGCCACTGCACGTCGTCGATCGCGATCAGCACCGGGCCCGCGGACACGCAGGCCCGTAGCGCCGCCAGCACCGCCAGGCCGACCGCGCGCGCGGTCGGCGGCTCGCCCCCCGCCGGCCGCAGCAGGAGGGCCACCTCCAGCGCGTCCCGCTGCGGGCCGGGGATTTCGGCCGCCACCTCGGGCAGCATCTCGCCGAGCAGGTCGGACAGCCCGGCGAAGGACAGGTCGACCTCGGCCTCTGACGGCTCGCTGCGCAGCAGCCGCTGACCGGCGTCCACGGCCGCCGCAACCCCGGCGCGCCACAGCGTGGACTTGCCCGCGCCCGCTTCGCCTTCCACGGCAAGCACCGCGGGCGAGTCCCGGGCGCCGGCGGCGAACTCACGAACTCGCCACCACTCGGCCAGGCGCACGATATCGCCGCGCACCGCACTCACACGCCCATCCCATCACAGTGATGGGGCGGCGGGGCCGGCGCTTGCTCACGCGTCGCGCAGCCGGAGCAGCAGGCCGCCGGCCAGCAGCGCGGCCGCGGCCCAGGCGGCGGTCACGCCCAGGCCCGCCCATGGGCTGATGGGCAGGCCGTGCAGGCCGGTGCTGTCCTGGATCTCCAGCCCGGCGGTCATCGGCCCGACCTGATCGAGGTGCCGCGCCACCCCCGGGCTGCCCACCACCTGGCTGAGGATCGGGAACAGGTACAGCAGGCCGAGCACGGCCCCGATGGCCACCGCGCCGTCCCGTACCGCCGTGGCCACGCCGAGGCTGAGCAGCCCGACCAGGGCCAGGTAGAGCACGGTCCCCGCGGCGGCGCGCAGCACCGTGCCGTCGGCCAGGGACAGCGCCGGGTAACCGTGGGCCGGGGTGTACCCGTGGCCGGGCAGGATCAGCCGCCCGGCCAGCACCGAGCCGAGGACCGCGACGGTGCCGGCCGCCAGCGTCACCGCGGCCACGACCGCGGCCTTGGCGGCGAGCACCGCGGTCCGGCGGGGCGTCGCGGCCAGGGTGATCCGGATCATGCCGGTGGCGTACTCGCCGCTGACCGCCAGCACGGCCACGATGGCCACGATCGCCTGGCCCAGCTCCGCCCCGCTGAGGCTGAGCTTGGTGACGTCGGGGTGGCAGCCGCCCGAGGACGTGCAGGCCAGGCTCGCGGACACCGTGGCGCCGACGATCACGGTCGCGGCGACCGCGCCGAGCAGCAGCCAGCCGGTGCCCGGCAGCGTACGCAGCTTGGTCCACTCCGCGCGCAGGGCATCCCGGCGCCCAGCAGGCCTGCCCGCGCCGCCTGCCGCGTGCCCGCCGGTCTGGCGCGCGCCGCCGCGCTCACGCGTCCCTCCGGCGCAACAGCCAAGCGGCCAGCCACAGGGCAAGCGCGGCCCACAGGCACAGCACGGCGAACCCGGCCCACGGCGCCAGCGGGAAGTAGCCGTACTGCGGGGTGTACACGTTGCTCACCTGGGGGTAGGCGGGAACGTACTGCTGGACGGCGAACCCGGCGGCGGGGGTGACCCGCAGCAGCCAGTCCGCGGCGCCCGGGGGCAGCACGGCCAGCGGCGCGGCGAAGAAGTACGTCACCACCACCAGCGCGACGGCCGCGGTGATCGCCGCGGCGCTGGACCGCATGATCGTGCCGGCGGCCAGGGCCAGGATCGCGGTCACGGCGAGCAGCGCCGCGGTCCCGGCGATCAGGCGCACCTCGGTGAGCGCGCTCATCGGGAACACGTAGTTGCCGTGGGCGCGGAGCAGGCTCACGCCGGCCGGGATGACGGGCGCGGCGCCGATCAGGCCCGCCACGAAGCTGACCGAGCCGATCACGACGGCCTTGGCGGCCAGGACCTGGCCCCGCGCCGGGCTCGCGGCGAGCGTGGTGCGGATCAGGCCGCGCCGGTACTCGGCGGTCATGAACATCGCGCCCACCACGATCACCACGATCAGCGCGACGAACGCGCCTACCAGGCCGTCGTCCGCGGGCTTGCCCAGGCCCGCCGGGGAGGGCCCGATCGGCGCGATGTCGCCCGACCCGTGGACCGTGAAGGTGCGCGCCGGCCTGGCGGAACCCGCCCGGCAGCGACGGGTACTGCTCCTTCCCGCCGATCCCCGCGCCGTGCCACCCGCCGCCCGGCCGCGCGCCCGCCATGCGGACGTGGCCGAAGACCGCGGTGGCCACGGTCGGGGCGGCGTTCTGCGCCGCCACCGCGAGCGGGGAGGTGACGAACAGGCCCGCCTGCACCGCCGCGGGCAGGCCGGCCAGGCTGACGGAGCCCACCCGGATCCAGCGCGTGCCGCCGGCGGAGTCGTAGCCGGTGAGCGTGTCACCGGACCGGACCAGCCGCAGCCACCGCGGTGCGGCGGCCGAGACCGCGCCCGGCAGGCCCGGAGTGTCCTGGGTGTAGTCGTCCTGCATCCGCACCCCGTGCCGGCCGGTGACCATGATCGCCGCGTACGGCGACCCCGGCCGCTGGCTCTGCTCGACGATGATCCCCGCCTTGGCCCATGGCTGAACGGGGCCCGTCACGAAGTTCCGCTCCGGGTTGGCGCCGGGCGCGATCCCGCCGTTGGACGAGACCAGGCCGGTCAGCGACGTCACCCGGACCGTGATGCTGCCGCTGCGCGGCAGGGTCCGGTGCACGAAGTAGAAGCTGTCGGCGACCGCCTCGCCGCCGGGCCCCACCGGGTTGGCCGGCTTGCAGGCGACCTGGGGGCCGATGGGGCCGTTCGGCCCGGACGGCTGGCAGCCGCTCTGCGGGCCGGAAGCGGCCCACAGCCCGACGCCCGCGGTCACCGCCGCGGCGATCACCATGGCGATCACCCAGCCGCGCACGGTGCGGAACTTGGTCCATTCGGCGTGCAGCACCCGCCCGAAGCCGTCCCGCTCCACCTCGGTGCCGGACCGCTCCGGCGTCATCGTCGCGGTCATCTCGCCGCCCCGAATCCGGCCGCGGGCTCGCTCGCCCGGTACTCGACCGCGTCGCGGGTGAGTTCCAGGTAGGCCTCTTCCAGCGTGGCGCGGTGCGCCGACACCTCGGAGAATGGCACCGAGTTCTCGCCCAGCAGCGCCACGACCTTGTCCGCGGCCAGCCCGGACAGCGTCAGCGTGCCGTCGCCGCCCTCGGCGACGCTGGCGCCCGCGGGCCGCAGCACCGCCGCCGCCCGGTCCGGCGCGGCCGTGCGCAGGACGACCCGGTCACCGGACGCGGCCGCCAGCAGGTCCCGGGTGCTGGTGTCGGCGATCACCCGGCCCCGGCCGACGATCACCAGGTGGTCGGCGGTGTCCTCCAGCTCGCTCATCAGGTGGCTGGACACCAGCACGGCCCGGCCCTCGCCGGCCAGCGACCGCAGGAACCCCCGCATCCAGATGATCCCCTCGGGGTCCATGCCGTTGAACGGCTCGTCCAGCATCAGCACGGGTGGGTCGCCGAGCATCGCCGCCGCGATGCCAAGGCGCTGCCGCATGCCCAGCGAGTACCCGCCCGCCCGCCGCCGGGCGGCCACCTCCAGGCCGGCCTGGCCGATCACCTGATCGACCCGCTGGGCGGCCAGGCCCTGCGAGTGGGCCAGCCACAGCAGGTGATTACGCCCGGTGCGGCTTGGCTGCAAGGCGGCGGCGTCGAGCAGCGACCCAACCTGGCGCAGCGGGCGGCGCAGCGCCGCGTACGGCCGCCCGCCGACCAGCGCCGAACCCTCCTCGGGCGCGTCCAGGCCCAGGATCACCCGCATCGTGGTGGACTTCCCCGCCCCGTTCGGCCCGATGAACCCGGTCACCTGGCCCGGCGGAACGGTGAACGACATCCCGTCCAGCGCCACGGTCGGCCCGAACCGCTTGCGCAGCCCGGTCACTTCGATCGTTGCTTCCATTGGTCATGGCCCTTCTCGGTGTGGCGGAGCCGGCCTTCCAGGGCGTTTGTATGACACCGGCGGTGTCAGCACGGTGTCGGCGGCTGACACCGTGCTGACACCCACGCCAAGGCATCGTTGGCCCAGGTCACCCCGCCTTACGCTGGCGGGGACGGCGCGGGCGGGAACAGCAGAGCCCGGGAAGGACGCGGGAACCATGAGAGTGCTTGTCGTGGAGGACTTCGAGGTCCTCGCCCGGTCGATCGGGACCGGGCTGCGCCGCGAGGGCATGGCGGTCGACGTGGTACTCGACGGCGACGACGCGCTCGAGCACCTGGCGGTCACCCGCTACGACGTCATCGTGCTCGACCGGGACCTGCCCGGGGTGCACGGCGACGAGGTCTGCCGCCAGATCGTGGCCGGACAGTCGCAGAGCCGGGTGCTGATGCTGACCGCGGCGAGCACGGTCAAGGAGCGGGTGGACGGCCTCGGCCTGGGCGCCGACGACTACCTGCCCAAGCCGTTCGACTTCGCCGAGCTGGTGGCCCGGGTCCGCGCCCTCGCCCGCCGTTCCGCCGCCGCGCTGCCGCCGACGCTCACCAGCGGTGACGTCACCCTCGACCCGAGCGCCCGGACGGCGTTCCGGGCCGGCCGGCGCCTGGAGCTGTCCCCGAAGGAGTTCGCGGTCCTGGAGTGCCTGCTCGCCTCCGGCGGCCGGGCCGTCTCCGCCGAAGAACTCCTCGACCGGGTGTGGGACGAGGCGGCCGACCCGTTCACCACCACGGTGAAGACCACGATCCGCCGGCTGCGGGCCAAGCTCGGCGACCCGCCGGTCATCGACACCGTCCGCGAGGGCGGCTACCGGATCGGAGACTTCTAGAGATGTTCGTCTACCGCGAGGTGGTCTCGCTGGCCCGGTTGCGGCCGACGCTGCGCACGCAGCTCACCCTGCTCTACGGCGGGCTGCTCGCCATTCTGGGCGGCGGCCTGCTGGTCCTCCTCGTCCCGCTGCAAGGGTCGGGGTCGGTCGAGGCCGGGCCGCACGCGGCGGCGATCGCCGCCGCGCTGAACAATGCCGAACGCAACAAGGAGATCATCGGCGCCATCGCCGTCCCGGTCGTGGTGCTGCTCGCGGTCGCGGGCGGCTGGCTCATCGCCGGGCGGCTGCTGCGGCCGCTGCGCACGATCACCGCCGCCGCCCGGGACATCTCCGCGAGCAACCTGAGCCGGCGGCTGGCCCTGGGCGGCCGTCACGACGAGTTCGCCGAGCTGGGGGAGACGCTCGACGACCTGTTCGGGCGGCTGGAGGCCGCGTTCGAGTCGCAGCGGCATTTCGTGGCCAACGCCTCGCACGAGCTGCGCACACCGCTCACCGCGGAACGGACCCTGCTGCAGGTGGCGCTCGCCGACCCGGACGCCAGCGCGGCGACGCTGCGGTCCGCCTGCGAGCAGACGCTGGCCCTGGGCGAGTTCTCCGAGCGCCTCATCGCGGCGCTGCTCACCCTGGCCAGCGGGGAGAGCGGCATCGAGGAGTGGGAGCCCTTCGACCTGGCCGAGATCGCCGGTAACGTCCTGCTGGCCCGCCGCGAAGCCGCCGAGCGGCAGGGCGTCGAGATCAGCGCGGCACTGTCCGCGGCGCCGGCGAAGGGTGACCCGAGGCTCGCGGAGAGCCTGGTGGTGAACCTGGTGGACAACGCCATCCGGTACAACGTGGCCGGCGGCCGGGTCGCGGTGTCCACGATCAGGGCCGCCGGCCAGGCGACGTTGCGGATCAGCAACACCGGGGCGGTGATCCCGCCCGGCGAGGTCGACCGGCTGTTCGAGCCGTTCCAGCGGCTCGGTGGCGAGCGCACCCGCACCGCGGACGGGTACGGCCTCGGCCTGGCCGTCGTCCGCGCCGTCGCCGACGCGCACGGCGCCACGCTCACCTCGCGGGCCCAGCCCGAAGGCGGCCTCGACATCGAGGTCAGCTTCCCCGGCCAGCCGCCGGACTGACCGGGAGGCTCGCCCGCGGGGCGCGGCGGTGAGGGTTTGCGGACACGCCCTAAACATCCGGGCAGGGCCAGGTAGTCATATAGGCGACAGTCGACCTGTCCAAGGGTGGGTGGCGGCCGTGGCCGAAGGCTTCGCGCAGTTCGTCGAGGCGCGCGAGCGTGCCCTGCAGCGAACGGCGTACCTGCTCACCGGCGACTGGGCCCTGGCCGAGGACCTGGTCCAGACGGCCCTGGCGCGGGCGTGGCCGCGCTGGGAGCGGATCACGCGGCGCGACGATCCCGAGATCTACGTGCGCAAGGTGCTGGTGAACACCTGGACGACGTGGAGCCGCCGCCGCTGGCGCGGGGAGAAACCCTCGGCGGTGATGCCC
The DNA here is from genome assembly GCA_963703605.1 of uncultured Actinomycetes bacterium. Lineage (GTDB taxonomy): Bacteria > Actinomycetota > Actinomycetes > Streptosporangiales > Streptosporangiaceae > DASXKD01. Next base: position 72,847 of record CAVPFC010000062.1, on the reverse strand, counting down.
GAGACCGCTGCCGCCGGGGACATGGCGGAGGAGGTGACCGTGCGGATCGGGCTCCGGGGGGCCCTCGGATCGCTGACCCCGCGCCAGCGGGCGGTGCTGGTGCTGCGGGTGTACGACGACCTGCCCGAGGCTCAGGTGGCACAGCTGCTGAACTGCGCGGTCGGCACGGTCAAGGCGACGATGTCGCAGGCGCTGGCCAAATTGCGGGAGAACCCGCAGCTGGCCGGCATGATCGAGCAAGAGGCCCGGTGAGTCCCGTGGAACAGCAGTTGCGTGAGCTGATGATCGCCGAGGCCGGTGACCCGCCGCACCGGGTGACCGTCGAGGCGGTGCGCCGCCGCGCGATGCGGCGCTGGGCGGCACAAGCGGGCGCCGCGGGCCTGGCTGTGGTGCTCGCGGTCGGGCTCGGCGCGGCCGTGTCCGCCGGGGTGCTGCACCTCGGCAAGCACGCGGCAGGAGGCACTGGCGAGCACGCCGGCCCGCCACGCTATTACGTCTCCCTGGGTTCCGGCCCGGGGTCGCAGAATCTCGTCACGGCCGTGCGGGCCAGGGCCTCCGGCCGGGTAACGGCCGTCGTCGGGGACCCGCTGCCGGGCTCGAGCTGCGCGCAGGGGAACGTGCCAGTGGCCGCCGCCGACAACCAGACGTTCTTCATGATCTGCTCCATCTGGCGGCAGGCGCCGGGCCGGGGCAGGGGGCCGGGACTGCCCAGGCGGCCAGGAAAGATCACCTCCATCGAATCGCGCATCTACCGGTTCCAGGTGACCAGCTCGGGCCGGATCAGCGGCTACTCGCTGGTCAAAGGCAGCACGCTGAGCGGGTGGGCCGTCAGCATCGGGGCCGCGCCCGATGGCTCCGAAGTCGCCGTCGAGGTCGTCCAGCCCTCGCGCTCGGGCCAGATGGCCACCAACGAAGCCCCCGAGGGGATCTTCGTCATCAACACCAGGACCGGCGCGAGGGCCCTCTGGCGCAACGGGCCCTACGTGCCTGGCGCCCTGCAGTACGCCAGTGCCACGGACATCTCCTTCACCGGCGACGGCCGCGATCTCGTGGTGCTGCAAGCGCGCTGTCCCCGGAGCCGCTACGCCGTCAACTGCAACGGCCACGCCGACACGCAGGTGCGGGCCTATGGCCCGGCCGCCGGGGGCGGCTCGCTGGAAAAAGGCCAGGTGCTCCTCAACAGCGCCAAGCTCAAACCGCACGGCACGTCCCTGTCGGGCGCGTTCATCAGCCCCGACGGCACGGCGGTCACCGCGCTCCTGACGGACTGTCCCCGGCGCGGAGCGTGCACGCTGACGGTGTCCCGGATCCCGCTCGGCTCCGGCCGGCAGCCAAGCGTGCTCTACCAGGCGCACACCGGGTCGCGTTTCGCGGGGTTCTTCGAGAGGTTCTTTAGCGCCGACCCTTCGGGCCGTTACCTGATCCTCGATGCGGGCGCGGGCAAGGCACGCGTGAACGGCTGGATCGACCACGGGCGGCTGGTCCCCCTCGCCCCGGCCAACGGCAACATCCCCATCTACGAAACCTGGTAGACGCAGCCAGCTAACCCTGTCGCTCACGGAGGCCCTCAGGTCCGCGATGTGTCCGGCGGCGCCGAGCCGGGCCGCCGCCGCGATGACGAGGATCGGCCAGGGGTGCCGCGCGGTGAGCCATAGGAGCAATGGGTGCATAACATCGCCGATGATAGGATTTGTCTATGCTCGAACTGACCCGGCTCAAGGTCTTCCGCGAGGTGGCCAGCCTCGGCTCGTTCACCAAGGCGGCGGAGACGCTTGGCTACGCGCAGCCGTCCATCTCCCATCACGTGGCGCAGCTCGAGCGCGAACTCGGCACGCAGCTGTTCGAGCGGCAGGCGCGGCGGGTCCAGCTCACCCCCGCCGGGCGGGTCTTCCTCGGTCACGTCCAGTCGGTTCTCATCCAGCTCGCCGACGCCGAGCGCGAGGTGGCCGAGGCCGCCAAGCTCGGCGGCAGGCTGCTGCGCGTCGCCGCCTTCCCGACGGCGGCGGCCACCCTCATACCCTCGGCGGTGGCCACCTTCCGGGAAGGGTCGCCGAAGGTCGAGCTCCGCCTTACCGAGGCCGACCCGCCGGAGTCGGTTCCCGCCCTGCTGGCCGGGGAGCACGATCTCGCTCTCGTCTACGACTACCCGGCGCTGGGCGGTAACCAGGAGCCGGGCGCGGACCTCGAGCCGCTGTTCGTCGATCACATGGCCGTGGCGGTACCCGCCGCGCACCCGCTCGCCGGCGCCGGCAGCGTCCGGCTGGAGCAGCTCAGCCGGGAGACCTGGCTGGCCCCGCACAGTTCCGTTTGCCGTGACGCCGTCGACTTCGCCTGCCGGAACGCGGGCTTCGTGCCGGACGTGGTTTCGGAGACGAACGACTACATGGCCGCGCAGGGGCTGGTCGCCGCCGGGGTTGGCGTCGCCCTGCTGCCCCGCCTGGCGGTGGCCATGTCGCGGCGGCCCGGGGTGGCCCTGCTCGCGCTCAGCGAGCCGGTGATCGAGCGGGTCACGTTCATCGCGACCCGCAGCGGCGCCTACCGGTCGCCGCTGACCGACGCGTTCCGCGCCGCGCTGCGGCGGGCCGTGGCCGGCGTCTCCGACCCCGTCCTGCCGCTGGAGGACTTCGAGCCGCAGCAAGCCATCGCGGCCCGCTGACATGACCGCGGCGCAGGCGGCCGGCGGCGGGCCGAGGCGGGTCATCCTCGACTGCGATCCGGGGATCGATGACGCGTTCGCGATCGCGTTCGGCTGCGGCCATCCCGGCATCGACCTGGCCGGCGTCACCACGGTGGCCGGGAACGTGGGCCTGGACCGGACCACGGGCAACGCGCTGGCCGTGCTGGAGTTCCTCGGCCACCCCGAAGTGCCGGTCGCGGCGGGCAGCCCGGTACCCCTGCTGCGGCGGTTCGAGCACGCCCACGACGTGCACGGCGAGTCCGGCCTCGGCGAGGCCAAGCTGCCCGCGCCGCGCGGGCGGCCGGTGGACGCGCACGCGGTGGACTTCCTCATCGGCGAGATCTCGGCCGCGCCCGGCGCGGTGACCCTGGTCGCGACCGGCCCGCTCACCAACATCGCGCTGGCGGTGCGCCGTTACCCGCCGCTGGTCCGGCAGGTGGCCGACTTCGTGATCATGGGCGGGTCGGCCGGCCGCGGGAACGTGACCCCGGCCGCGGAGTTCAACATCTGGGCGGACCCCGAGGCCGCGGCGATCGTGTTCGGCGCCGGGTGGCGGGTGACGATGGCCGGGCTGGACGTGACCCTCCAGGCCCGGGCCACCGGGCCGGTCCAGGACCGGCTGCGCGCCCTCGGCCGGCTGGGCGGCGAGCTGCTGCTGCCGGGGCTCGGCGGCTACCGCAGCATCGCGGGGGACGGGCAGCCGGTGCACGACGTCTGCGCGCTGGCCCTGGTTGCCGCGCCGGGCCTGTTCGGCTGCGAACCCGCCCGGGTCGAGGTGGAGACGGCCGGCCGGTGGACCTCGGGGATGACCGTCACCGACTTCGCGGCCGCCGCCGGGGACCGCAACGCCCTGGTGGCCATGTCGGTCGACGTGACGGGGTTCTGGGACCTCGTCCTGGACGCCTACCGCCGGGCCGCGGCGGCCATGGAGACCGGCTGAGCGCCGCCGCCCCGGCGCGGCCGCGCCGCTCCGCGGTGCCGCGGCTTCGCCCGGCGAGGGTGCCCCGGATGGCCGCGCCCAGCGGTGTGGCCGGTGTGGCCGGGACTGGCCGGCCGCTCGCGGCCGGGCTGATCGCGCTCGCCGGGGGCTGTGCTTCGTGCTGGCGCTATACGTCGCTGCCGCCTCGGCCGGCCCGCCCGCCGGTCAGGCCGGCCGCGGTAGCAGTGTTGATGACCAGGTCCGGCCCGATTCCGTACCGCTCGGCCTTGGCGCAGCCGCTGTCCAGCCAGTCGAGCTGGCCGGGGGCGTGCGCGTCGCTGTCGATGGCGAACAGGCAGCCGGTGTCGGCCGCCAGGTGCAGCAGCCGGCCCGGCGGGTCCCGGCGCTCGGGCCGGCAGTTGATCTCCACCGCCACCCCGTGGTCGCGGCAGGCGGCGAACACCCGCTCGGGGTCGAAGGCCGACTCGGGCCGGCTGCCGCGGCCGCCCATCATCCGCCCGGTGCAGTGCCCCAGCACGTCCACGTGCGGGCTGGACACCGCGGCGACCATGCGGTCGGTCATCGGCCCGGCCGGCATCCGCAGCTTGGAGTGCACGCTGGCCACCACGACGTCGAGCTGGCCGAGCAGCTCGTCTGACTGGTCGAGCGAGCCGTCCTCGAGGATGTCGACCTCGATGCCGGTCAGGATGCGGAACGGGGCCAGCTCCTCGTTCAGCCGGGCGACGAGGCCGAGCTGCTGCCGCAGGCGCTCCGCGGACAGCCCGTTGGCCACGGTCAGCCGCGGCGAGTGATCGGTCAGCGCGATCCATTCGTGGCCGAGGTCACGCGCCGCTGCGGCCATCTCCCCGGGCGGGCTGCCGCCGTCGGACCAGTCCGAGTGCGTGTGGCAGTCGCCGCGCAGCGCCGCACGCAGGGCGCTCGGCTCCGGCGGTGCCGCCTCGGCCAGCAGCGCCGCCAGGTAGGCCGGCTGCTGGCCGCCTGCCGCCTGGCTGATGACCTCGGCGGTGGTCGCGCCGATCCCGGGCAGGTCCTGGAGCGTGCCGGTGCCGATCCGCCGCTCCAGCTCGCCCGCCGGGAGCTCCTGGATCACCTGGGCCGCCCGGCGGAACGCCCGCACCCGGTAGACCGGCGCGCGCGCCCGTTCGAGCTGAAACGCGATGTCCCGCAGCGCCCGGACCGGCTCCACGCATCCTCCCGTCTCGTGGTGTCCCGGTCCATGATCCCCTGTCGTGGCGGGCCGTTGCCGGGCGCCCGGGTTACGGCCGGACCGCGCGGAGCAGCACGTACTCGATGATGTGGCGCCGCCACAGCAGGCTGACCTGCGAGAGCAGCAGGCGGGCGGCGGCCTGCTGCCCGGCCGGTGCGGCCCTGGGGGCCGTCAGCCGGGCCGCGGTGAGCCGCAGCGCCGGGGCGATGACCCGGTCGCCGCAGCCGGTGACCGTCACCTCGGCGAGGCCTGCGGCACGGGCGGCCGCGGCGATCTGCCCGGCCGTCATGGCCATGCCGGGGCGCAGCCCGAAGACCCGGAGCTGGGTCAGGCCGGCCAGCATCTCGGCCGGCCCGGCCGGCCAGCGCTGGACCGAGATGTCGGACATGCTGAGCACGCCACCGGGCCGCAGCACCCGGTAACACTCCTCGAAGAAGGCCTGCCGGGAGCGGAAGTGGAACGCCGCCTCGACGCTGATCACCCCGTCGAGGGCCGCGCCGGCGATCGGCAGCCGGGTCGCGTCGCCCACCACCGGCGCGGCGGCCGCCTGCCGCAGCCGGTCCCGGCCGGCCGCCAGTTGCCACGCGGTGATGTTCACCGCCACCAGCCGGCGCGGCCGGGCTGTCCCGGCGATCACTGGGTCCTGGGTGCCGAGCCCGTTGCCCACGTCGGCGACCACGCAGCCGGCGGGCAGCGCCGAGGCCAGCGTGGTGACCAGCCGGCGGCAGGCGTCCTCCGCCTCGTCCTCCGTGCCCGGCCCCTGCCACAGCCCCAGGTTCAGCCAGCCGGGCGCGACGGCCAGGAAGAAGTCGGCGCCGATGCTCTCGTACACCCGTGCGGCCGGGTTGCCGCCCTGCCTGAGCACCGTGGCGGCGTGCCGCAGGTGCTGCCCCGTCCACCCGTTGCGCATGTGGTCTGTCAGCCTTGGGCGGCGGGCTGGTTGCGGTCGGCGTTGGCGTGGATCGCGTCGTGGACGTAGCGGGAGAAGCCGGGCGCGATCTCGTCGTAGGTGGCCGTGTACCTGGGGTCCGAGACGTACAGCTCGGCCAGGCCGCGGTGCGCGTCGTAACCGCAGTCGTAGAAATACCGGGACAGGTGCTCGCGGTGTGCCTCGGCGAGGTCCATCGCCACGGTTCCGGTGACCGGCTCACCCGCCCGTATCGCGTCGGCGAACCCGGCGATGTTCGCGTCGGCCTCGGCCTTGATGGCGATCCAGTCCTCCTTGGTGTAGGCGGCGGTGCGCCGGTTGGACTGCTTCCAGGCCTCGGTGTCGCCCCAGCGCTGCTCGGCCTCGGCGGCGTACTCCGCGAACCTGTCTGTGCCGAAGATCTCGAACTGCTCCTCGGGCGTCAGTGAGATGCCCATCTTCCGTGCCTCCATTTCTTGTTCGAGCGCGCCAAGCAGCGCGGTGTCCCTGGCCCGCCGCTCGCGCAGCAGCCGGTGCTGCCGGCGCAGATGGTCGTCGGTCCCGGCGGCCGGATCCGCGAGGATGTCCGCGATCTCGTCCAGCGCGAACCCCAGCTCGCGGTAGAAGAGGATCTGCCGCAGCCGCCGCAGGTCGGTGGCCGAGTACAGGCGGTAGCCGGCCGGGCTACGGGCGCTGGGCGCCAGCAGCCCGATGGCGTCGTAGTGGTGCAGCGTGCGCACCGACACGTGGGAGAGGTGGGCCACCTCACCCACCAGGTACTCGGTCACGCCACCACTGTGCAGCCTGACGCAACGTCAGGGTCAACCCCGATTCGCCAGCCGGCCTGGCGCCGACGGCCGATCCTGGGCGCCCGCCCGGCCGGGATGCCCGCCTGAGCCGGAGTGCCAGTTAGTGCCACTGGCCGGGCTTGTAGTCGCCGGCGGGCTGGCGGGTGATGACGTTGAGGCGGTTCCAGGCGTTGATGCCGGCGATGAGCGCCACCAGCGCCACGAGCTGGTCCTCGTCGTAGTGCTTGGCGGCGTTTGCCCAGGCCTCGTCCGTGACGCCGCCGGCCGCGTCGGCGATCCGGGTGCCCTGCTCGGCCAGTTCCAGGGCGGCGCGCTCGGCTTCGGTGAAGACGGTTGCCTCCCGCCAGGCCGCCACCAGGTTGAGCCGGACCTGGCTTTCCCCGGCGTGTGCGGCCTCCTTGGTGTGCATGTCGGTGCAGACGGCACAGCCGTTGATCTGGCTGGCCCGGAGCTTGACAAGTTCCTGCGTCGCGGCGGGCAGGGCCGACTCGGCGGGAACCCGGCCCGCGGCGTTGAGGTACTTGACGAACTTCATGGCGAGTGCGTTGTCGAAGACGTTGAGGCGGGCGTCCATGGCCGTCTCCTTTCAGGGATTCAGTTCAGCCAATGGTCTGGATTTCCGGTCGTTTGGGTTGGCTTGCTAGGCGTGGATCACGCCAAGCTGTTTCATCTGCGCGAGGACGTCGACCACGCCCCACGTCTCGGCGATCCGGCCGCCCGCGAAGCGGACGAAGAACATCTCCTGGTACGTGACGGGCGTGCCGGTTGGCGCAACGCCCATGTATTCACCCTGGTGGGTCCCGGTGACCGTGTTCCTGACGGCCACCATGTCCCCTTCTTCGACCGAGTCCTCGACTTCTACGTGGAGATCGGGGAACGCCCGCAGCAGCGTCGCGAACACCTCTTTGACCGCTTGCACGCCGGTCGTCTGAAGCGGCACCGGGGTGCGGAGCAGCAGGTCGGGGGCGAAGATCTCGTCGAAGGTCGCCGAGATGACCGCCCAGTCGTGATTGTTGACGGCCTCCATGGCACGCCGGAACATCGCTCTTTTGCTTGATTCCAGAGCCGTTGACATTCGAGTCCTCCTTCCGGGGGCTAGTCGTTTTGGTCGCGAGATGGCAGACGGAGGATGTCGGAGACGGTGCCGAGGTGCTGGAGCTTGTCGGGGTTGACGACGCCCCGCACCGTCTGGATCACACCGTCGAGGGCCTCGAGAGACAGAACGCTGACGACCCTGCCCTGGGAGTCGTGGGTGATCAGCCCTGGTCCGCCGTTGACCAGGACGGGCTCGACCGTTATCCCTCGCTGGCTGGCCTGCCCGAACAGCGCGGCGACGAAGGCGGCGACGCGGTCCCGGCCGTGGAGGGGCTGGCCGACGGAGGTGGCCTTACCGCCTCCGTCGCTACAGAGGACGGCGTCCGCCGCCAGCATGTCGACCAGCTGGCCGAGGTCGCCGTCGAGCGCGGCGGCGAGGAACGACTGGGCGAGCGCCTCGCTTTGCTCGGTGGACGCCTCGTAGCGGGCGTGGTGCGCCTTGAGGTGCTGGCGGGCCCGGGCGAAGATCTGCCGGCAGTTGGCCTCGCTCTTCCCGGTGATCTGCGCGATGTCCTCGTAGTCGTAGTCGAACACCTCGCGGAGCAGGAACACCGCTCGCTCGACCGGGGAGAGGCTTTCGAGCAGCACCAGGAAGGCCATGGACAGGGAGTCGGACAGCTCAGCCATCTGCTCGGGGCTTTCGTGCAGGTCGGCGACGATCGGCTCGGGCAGCCAGGTGCCGACGTAGGATTCCCGGCGAACCCGCGCCGAGCGCATGTGGTCGATGGCCAGCCGGGTCGTCGCCGTGGCCAGATAGGCCTTGGGCGATTCGACCACCACCCCGCTGCGCCGGGCCCGCTCCAGCCGGAAGAACGCTTCCTGCACCAGATCCTCGGCCTCCGATACCCGCCCGGTCATCTGGTAGGCGATCGAGAACATGAGCCCTCGAAGCTCTGCCACGTCGTCGGGCTGAAGCGCATCCATCGGTCACGACCATCCTCTTAGGCGCACCTGTCTGGTCCTTCCAGCGTGTCGTGGATCGTTCCGGCCCCTTAGACGAGGGAGCACCCGCTGCTGTGACACCTGGACCGAGCCGGTGATCCTCGCTTACGCGGTCCAGCTGGACACCGATCGATGACCCGGGGGCCACGCCGGCGCTCTGCTGGCCATCCCGGCGGCCCGGCGCGCATGATGAAGCATGCGAGCCAGCGCGATATGACCACGGCAGATACCCCCGTTCTGACTTACTCCTCGGCAGCGGGGCGGTGGGTGCTTACGATCACCGTGCTCGGCTCGGGGATCGCCTCGCTGGACGCCACGGTCGTCAACATCGCGCTGCCGACGATCGGCCGCGATTTTCACACCGGTATCGCCGCCCTCCAGTGGGTGATGACCGGCTACACCCTGACGCTCGCCGCCTTCCTGCTCATCGGCGGCTCGCTCGGCGACCGCTTCGGCAGGCGCAAGGTCTACCTGATCGGCATCGTGTGGTTCGCCGTGGCCTCGGTGGCGTGCGGGTTTGCCCCCAGCTCGCTGTTCCTGATCGTCATGCGATGCCTCCAGGGCGTCGGCGCGGCGCTGCTCACGCCGGGAAGCCTGGCGATCCTGGAGGCGTCGTTCCGGCCGGCCGACCGGGCCCGGGCGATCGGGGCCTGGTCGGGCCTCAGCGGTGTCGCCACCGCCGCCGGGCCGCTGATCGGCGGCTACCTGATCTCGGCCGCGTCGTGGCGGTGGATCTTCTTCATCAACGTCCCGATCGCGGTGGTCGTGGTGGCGCTGGGCAAACGGCACGTCCCCGAGTCGCGCGACCCCGACGCGACCGGACGGATCGACTACGCGGGCGCGGCGGCCGCGGTGGTGTTCCTGACCGGCATCACGTTCGCGTTCATCGAGGCCCCCACGCTCGGCTGGTCGTCGCCGGCCGTGCTCACCATGGTGGGCTTGAGCGTCGTGGGGCTGGCCGCCTTCCTGGCCCGGGAGCTGACCGCGGCCGCGCCGATGCTGCCGTTGTCGGTCTTCACCAACCGGGAGTTCGCGGCGACCAACGCCGTGACGTTCATCGTGTACGCGGCGCTGACCGGTGCGACGTTCCTGCTGCCGGTGACGCTTCAGATCGTGTCGGGCTATTCGCCACTGGCCTCCGGCCTCGCGCTGCTGCCGCTGACCGTGATCATGCTGGCCCTGTCCGCCCGCTCCGGCAGGCTCGCCACCCGGATCGGGCCGCGGCTACAGATGAGCGTCGGCCCGATCGTGGTCGGCGTGGGCCTGGCCATGCTCACGTTTGCCACCCACGGGTCCAGCTATGTGGTGTACGTGCTGCCCGCGGTGCTGGTGTTCGGGCTCGGGCTGGCGATCACCGTCGCGCCGCTGACCGCGACCGCGATGAGCTCGGCGCCCGCGAAACTCTCGGGCATCGCCTCGGCGGTCAACAACGACGTGGCCCGGTTCGGCGGCCTGCTGGCCGTCGCGGTGCTGCCCGCGCTCGCGGGCATCACCGGCACGGCCTACCTGCACCCGGCGGCGCTGGCCGCCGGCTTCCGCACCGCGGCGCTCATATCCGGCGCGATGTGCGCCGCGGGCGGCCTGCTCGCCGCGGTCACGATCACCAACCCGCCGCGGGTCCCCGGCCGGCGGGTGCGCCCGAGCCCGAGCAGACCCTCCACTGCGGCCTCGACGCGCCGCCGCTCACCACGACCGTCAGCCAGCCGGCCGGGTCTTCCTGAGGGATGCCGCCGGGTCGGCTCCGTTTGGCTGCCCGTAGCGACCAGGGAGGGGCCCCGCGGGCGTGGCCGGCATAGCGTGGCCACATGGCCTACGCGGGTGCTGAGTTCTGGGATCAGTTCTTCCGGCGGAAGGGCGAGTCCGGCGACGATCTGGACTGGGGCGGCCTATGGACCGGGCCGTTCCTGATCCCGCTGCGGGAGGCGGGCGCACGCACGATCCTCGAGCTGGGCTGCGGAACCGGCAACGACGCAGCGCGGCTGGCCCGGGAGGGTTACTCGGTCACGGCGACCGATGCGTCGGGCGAGGCGCTCAGGCAGGCGCGGGCCAGGTTCGGCCCGACGGTCAGGTTTGCCGATGGCCGACATGACCCAGCGGCTTCCGTTCCCCGATGGGAGCTTCGACGCGGTCATGTCCAACGTTGCCATGCACATGTTCTCCGGACGGGGTGACCCGCGCGCTGTTCGCCGAGGTCGGGCGCGCTGGTCCGCGCCGGCGGGCTGTTCTTGTTCCACGTCAACGCCCTGGAGGACCGGCCGCTGCGCGCCCGCTGGCTGCCCGCGCGCGAACTCGAGCCAGACTACGTGGTCGAGGAGTCCGGCCAGACGATGCACTTCTTCTCCGAGGCCTACCTGCGCGAACTCCTGGCGGGATGGCGGGAGGTGCAGCTGGTCCCGGTCCCGGTCCCGCACCGGAAGACGGGTGAGCTGTTCAAGCATGTCTGGCGCGGCATAGCCCGCCGCTGAACCGGCCGGAGGCACCCGAGAGTCAACCGGCGGGGACGGATTACCTGGTCATCCCAGGTGCCGCGATGGGGATGCCGACGGTGTGGGCAACGTCGAGCATGCGCTTGTCGTAGCTCACCAAGAAGGCGAGCGCTTCGCCGATGATCTGTGCGCTGGCGATGTGTATGGCGTCCAGTGTTCTGATGCTGCCTGGCAGGGTGGCTGCCGCGTCCCGGACCTCGTCGGTCAGCAGGATCTCGGTGAAGCTGGCCAGCAGGTCCTGCAACGCCGTCGGGTAGCTGCCGACGCGGTCGAGTGTGCGTACGGTCTCGATAAAGCCAATAGTGGAAGTTCCCATGGGCATTTCGGGTGATTGAGCCAAGAATTCCCGCAATTCGCTGGCATATGGGCGGCCGGTCACCAAGGTGACCAAGGCCGAGGCGTCGAGGTATATCACCGGGGGTCTGCTTCTCGCTCGGCGAGGAGGACATCCAGGGGTGATGCGTCTTCGGGCACGGCATAGCTTGGGAGTTCGTCGAGGTCCCTGGTTGTCGTCGGCTTTATTCTGATGATCCCCCGGGCGATGAGCGGGACGTACCGGCCGAGAACTCCTGAGCCGGGCACGACCACGGCGATGGTCTTGCCATGCCTGGTCACCTCGATGGCCTCACCTCGCTCGACGCGGGCGAACACGGCGCTTGGGTTGTAGGAGAACTCCCGGACTGAGACAGCGCTCATGGGCCACGTTCCCCTCGGTGTACCTGCACTCGGAGTATTGTACCTACAAACAAGCGACCCGAGCTGATCTGGTGAGGCCCGGCGTGTCGGCGTGACGCCGCGGCGCGGGTGTTCTATGCCGGGATCATGAGGTCTTGCCATGGTGGCCGGTGGCCGCGCAGCCGTTTGAACACCGCCCGCTGGGAAGAGGGACCAGCACGCCCGGCCGCACCTGCTGAGAAGGAGTGAACTCATGCAGGCAACCACCGACGCCCGCCCGCATCGCCCGATCACGCACCTGCCGGTGGAAGAAAGAACACCCGATGGAAGGACCCGGATCAGCTGCGCCGGCCCGGGCTGCGCGGCCTGGGTTCCGTGGCCATGCCCGTCGTGGCGTGAAGCGCGGTTCTGGTACGACCGGCACATCGCTCAGCCGTTGACCCACCACCTCTGAGGCCCGACGTTGGCCTCCATCAGCACGGTGCTGCCTGCGGGGTGGGTGGTGACGTCCGTGCAGCGCTGCCGGAGCCGGTGCAGCGTTTCGCTGTCGCCGAGCGGGAAGGCCGCTTCCAAACGGCCGCCGTTGTGAAGTGCCGGCAGGTCAAGGACGGCGTCGACCAGGCGGGCGCGGCTGCCAGGAGCCACGTGCCCGGCCGCGGCGCGCAGCGACGCCCGTGCGGTTCGCGCGCTGAGCTGTGTGATGATTACGTCCGCCGATGCGACCGTACCGTGGCTGTCGCTGACCTCGACATGCCAGTGAAGATCATGCTGCCCCATGCGCTGCCTCCTGCACTGGGGTCCTGACCGCCCGCACCATGCCATTGTGTGCTACTTGTCCGGCGGGGTCCAGATGTAGGGGGTCGTTGTGGTCAGGGCCACGAAACCCAGGCGGCGCAGGATCGGGGCGCTGTCGCTGGACGCGTCCACTTGCAGGTAGGGCACGCCGCGGGCGGCGGCGAGCTGGGCCCGCCGGGCCACCAGCGCGCGGTAGATCCCGCGGCCCCGCCACTCGCGCAGCGTGGCGCCGCCCCACAGGCCGGCGAAGCCGGTGCCGGGCCCGAGGGTGAGCCAGCCGGCGGCGACGACCCGCGGGCCCGCCTCGGCCGTCAGCACGACGTAGTCGTCCGGCGCCGCGGCGACCTCCCTGATCAGGTGGTCCGCGGTCCAGCCCCGGTCGGCGCCCCACACCTGCGACTCCATCTCCGCGATCCGGCGCATGTCCTCGTCCGCGGTGACCTGGCGCAGCACGACGCCGTCCGGGAGCACCGGCTCGGCGGCCATTCGCCCGGTCCGCCCGGCAAGCACGGTCTCGGGGTCCTCGGGCACGAAACCCGCGGCGCGCAGCCGGGCGGGCAGGTCCGGGGGCTGGTCATGACCGTAGGTCTTCCACTCCACGGCCTCGCCGCGCCGGGCGAAGTAGTCGCGCTGGCGGGCGATCAGCCGGTCCAGCTCGGCGCCGCGCAGCCCGGTGTCCCGCGGCGCGCTGACGAACCCGCGCACCTGGCCGACCACGCGAAGCACCGGGCCGTCCTGCTCGTGCCGGACCCCCGGCGGCGGGCTGGGCGGTTCGGCGCGGGCCTGCGCGTCGAAGTCTGCCAGCAGCGCCGCAATGTCCTCCACGAGGCGACTGTACGAGGGGCCGCAACCGGTTTTCCTGCGCGCACCCGGCGCCCGGCCGCTCAGCGGCCGGCCAGGTCGCCGTCGAGCCAGGCCGAGAACAGCTTCGGCGCCTGGCGGGCCGCCCGTTCCCAGGTCTCGTCCGCGTCGCGGAACAGCGCCTCGACCGGGCCCGGCGGGGGGTTGGTGACCGCCACCCACGATTGCGCGATCGCCTGGGTGGCCTCCGGGTGGAACTGCACGCCGGTGTGCGGGCCGATCGAGAACGCCTGCACCGACACCTCGTCGGCGGCCAGCTCGGTCGCGCCCACGGGCAGGTCGAACCGGTCGTAGTGCCAGGACAGCCACGGCCCGGCCGGCAGGGCGGACGGGCTCGGTGTCTGCACCCAGCCGATCTCCGGCGCGTCCAGCCGGTACAGCCGGGCGCCGAGCACCCGGGCCAGCGCCTGGGCACCGAAGCAGATGCCGAACACCGGCACCTCCGCCGCCAGCAGGCGGTCGAGGAACGACAGCTCGGCCGCCAGCCAGGGCAGCGTGTCGTCGTAGGCGGCCCGCGCGGAACCCAGGCTGACCACGGCGTCGTAGCCAGCGATATCGGCCGGCAGCGGCTCCCCGGCGTGCAGCGCGACGGTCCGCACCTCCAGCGCCCGGTCCACCGCCCAGTCGCCCAGCAGCCCGGCGGGCGCGTACGAGCCATGCTCGATGATCAGCAGCCGCTCGATCACAGTTACCCCAGCCCCGGTGTCACAGCCGTGCGCAGACGCCCCCCGAGGCACAACCGCCTCAGCGGGCGCGAACGCCCTCAGAGAGGAATGTTGCCATGACTGCCCTGGCGCTGGGGAGCCCCGGCGATGGCCAGGGCGATGGCCTCCCTGGTCCGGGACGGCTCGATCACCTCGTCCACCACGCCCAGCTCGCGGGCGCGGTCCAGGCCGCCCGCCCCGCGCGCGTGCTCGGCGGCAAGGTCCGTCTCGACCTCGTGCAGCTTCTCCGGCGGCACGTCGGCCAGCGTCCGCCGGTGCAGGATGCGGATGGCCGCCACCGGCCCCATGACCGCGATCTCCGCGCCCGGCCAGGCGAACACCTTGCTGGCCCCCAGGGCCCGGGAGTTCATCGCGATGTAGGCGCCGCCGTAGGCCTTCCGCGTGATCAGGGTCACCCGGGGCACGCTGGCCTCGGCGAACGCGTGCAGCAGCTTGGCGCCGCGGCGCACCACCCCGTCCCATTCCTGGCCGACGCCCGGCAGGTAGCCAGGCACGTCCACGAGCACCACGAGCGGGACGCCGAACGCGTCGCACATGCGCACGAACCGCGCCGCCTTCTCCGCGGAGGTGGCGTCCAGGCAGCCGCCGAGCCGCAGCGGGTTGTTGGCCACCACGCCCACGGTCCGGCCGGCGAGCCGGCCCAGCAGGGTGACCACGTTCGGCGCCCAGCGGGGGTGCAGCTCGATGCCGGGGCCGTCCAGCAGGGCGCCGATCAGCGGCTTCACGTCGTAGGCGCGTCGCGGCGACTCGGGCAGGAAGGAGGCCAGGCCGGGCTCGGTGTCGCGGTCGCCGGACTCAAGCCGCCTGGTCTCGTCGCTGACCGTGTCGAGCTGCACCGCGCGCGGGTCGATGTCGCCCTGGCGGCCGAGCAGCACGGCCAGCTCCCTGGCCCGCGCGATCGCGTCGGCGTCCGAGGGCGCCAGCACGTGCACCACCCCGGACCGGCGGGAGTGCGGCTCGGGGCCGCCGAGCCGGGCCATGTCCACGTCCTCGCCGGTCACGCTGCGGACCACGTCGGGGCCGGTGACGAAGATCCGCCCCTGCTCGGAGAGGATCACCAGGTCGGTCAGCGCGGGCCCGTAGGCGGCGCCGCCGGCCGCCGCGCCGAGCACCACCGAGATCTGCGGCACCACGCCGGAGGCCCGGGTCATGGCGGCGAAGATGGTGCCGACCGCGTGCAGGCTCCCGGCCCCCTCCCGGAGCCGGGCGCCGCCCGAGTGCCACAGCCCGATCACCGGCGCGCCCTGCGCCAGGGCCTCCTCGTACGCGGTCACGATCGCCGCGCACCCCTCCGTGCCCAGCGCCCCGCCCTGCACCCGGGGGTCGCTGGCGAACGCGACCGCGAGTACCCCGTCGATCTCGCCGCAGGCCGCGAGCACCCCGCTGGCGTCGTGCGGCGTCAGCAGGCGGGTCGTCCCCGGGTCGAACAGTGCCTCCAGCCGGATCTCGGGGTCGCGGGCCAGCTTCGCCGGCGCGCTGCCGTGGCCGTTCGAGCCCGTCAGCGCGGCCTGGCCGGGCGCGGCCGTGGGGGACTTGACGTGGCTTTCGAGGACGGTCATGGAGGCCTCTCTAGTGATCCGGCGAGCGGGGTCAGGCGGCGGTGAAGGCGAGCGTGACGTTGTGCCCGCCGAAACCGAACGAGTTGTTCAGCGCCGCCATGGGCGCGCTGCCGTGCGGGGTGAGTTCCCGCGGTTTGATGGCGATGTCCACCCCGGTGTCGTCGGGGTCGTCCAGGTTGATGGTGGGCGGGGCCATCCGCTCGCGCAGGGCGAGGATGGTGGCGACCGCCTCCACCGCGCCGGCGCCGCCGAGCAGGTGCCCGGTCATCGACTTGGTGGCCGACACGACCACGCCGGCCGCGGCCGGGCCGAGCGCCCGGACGATCGCCTGGCCTTCCACCACGTCACCCGCGGGGGTGGAGGTGGCGTGCGCGTTGACGTGTACCACCTGTTCGGCGTCCAGCCCGGCATTGGCGAGCGCCGCCTCGATCGCGGCCACGATGCCCTTCCCGGACGGTTCCGGCTGGGCGATGTGGTGCGCGTCAGCGGAGTACCCGGCGCCCGCCGCCACGGCGTGCACCCGGGCGCCGCGCCGCTGCGCGTGCTCTTCCGACTCCAGCACCACGATGCCCGCGCCCTCGCCGAGCACGAAGCCGTCCCGGCCGCGGTCGAACGGGCGCGAGGCGCGTTCCGGCTCGTCGTTGCGGGTCGACAGCGCGCGCATGGCGGCGAACGCGGCGATGTTCAGCTGCATGATCGCCGCCTCGGTGCCGCCGGCGACCACGACGTCGGCCCGCCCCGCCCTGATCATGTCGATGGCGTAGCCGATGGCCTCGGCACCCGAGGCGCAGGCGCTCACCGTGGCGTGCACCCCGGCACGCGCCTGGAGTTCGATGCCGATCCACCCGGCGGAGCCGTTGGGCATGAGCATCGGGACCGTGTACGGCGACATGCGCTGCCAGCCGCGCTCGCGCAGCGTGTCGTACCCAGCGAGGGTGGAGGCGATCCCGCCGATGCCGCTGGACACGACCACCCCGAGCCGCTCCGGTGGTACCTCTGGGGTGCCCGCGTCGGCCCACGCCTCCCGGGCCGCGACGATCGCGAACTGCTCACACCGGTCGAGCCGGCGCGTCTGCACCCGGTCGAGCACCGTGGCCGGGTCGACCGCGGCGGGCGCGGCGATCCGGGCCGGCAGTTCGGCCGCCCAGTCCTCCGTGAGCGCCCGGGCACCGCTCTGCCCGGCGAGCATCGAGTCCCAGGTGCTGGCGGCGTCACCGCCCAGGGGCGTGCTCGCGCCGAGGCCGGTGACCACGACGCGTGGTTGTTCTGCCCGCACTGTCCGCCTCCTTTCGCTGCGGTGCGGCAGCGGGCCGCGAGCGGCCCGCTGGCCTGCGGTCGCCGCTGGTCAGGCCGAGACGTCTGCGCGGCGCACGTAGTCGATGACGTCCTGGACGGTCTTGAGGTTCTTCAGCTCGTCGTCGGGGATCTCCACCCCGAACTTGTCCTGAGCCGCCACCGCGATCTCGACCATCGACAGCGAGTCGATGTCCAGATCGTCCACGAAGGTCTTGTCCGGGGTGACCTCGTCCGCGGGCACGCCCGCGACCTCGTCGATGATGTCCCCGAGACCCGTCAGGATTTCCTCTTCGGTCATGGCCATGGGTTCCGTGTTCTCCTTTGTGTTGGTTGCCGTTCGACTTGGTTGTCAGCGGCGCCGGGCCAGGCCAGGCCCGGCGCCGGAGCCCGTCAGGGTACCGTGATCACTTGCGCGGCGTAGCTGATGCCCGCGCCGAATCCCAGCAGCAGGGCCTTGTCCCCTGAGCCGAGTTCACCGCGCTCGATCATGGCCGCCAGGGCCATCGGGATCGACGCGGCCGAGGTGTTGCCCGAGTACACGATGTCGTCGGCGACCCGCGCCTTGGGGGCACCGAGCTTGCGCGCGATGGCCTCGATGATCCGCAGGTTCGCCTGGTGCGGGACGAACGCGGCCAGGTCTGCCGGATCCACGCCGGCCCGCTCGCACGCCGCGAGGGCGACCGGGTGCAGCGCCGTGGTGGCCCAGCGGAAGACCGCCTGCCCCTCCTGGACGATGAACGAGTTCCGGTCGGCGATGAAGATCTTGTCGGCCATGCCGCCGTCGCTGCCCCACACCACCGGGCCGATGCCGGGGCCCTCGTCCGGGTCGATGACCGGGCCGACCACCGCGGCGCCCGCCCCGTCGGCGAAGATGATGCAGGTGGAGCGGTCGGTCCAGTCGACCCACTGGGACAGCTTCTCGGCGCCGATCACCAGCACGTGCCGTGCCGTCCCGGCGCGGACCGCGTCGCTGGCGGTGGCCAGCGCGTAGCAGAAGCCCGCGCAGGCGGCGTTCAGGTCGTAGGCGCCGGGCGCGACGATCCCGAGCCGGGTCGCCACGGTCGCCGCGGTGTTCGGGATCGGCGACTCCGGAGTGCACGTCGCGACGATCACCAGGTCGATGTCGGCGGGGGACAGGCCGCTGGCCGCGAGCGCCTTGCCGCCGGCGGCGGCCGCCATGTCCGCGAGCGTCTCCTCCGGGGCCGCGACGCGCCGGCTGGCGATCCCGACCCGGCTGCGGATCCACTCGTCGCTCGTGTCGATGGTGGCCGCCAGGTCTTCATTGGTTACGACCTTCGCCGGCTGATATTTACCAAACGCGAGGATGCGCGAGCCCTGGGTACCTTCGGTCAATCGCATCGGTGGCTCATCCCTCCTCGCGCTGAGGCCGGCTGCTCACTGCGGGTAGCGCTGCCCCGCGGCGAGAACTTCATGCGGACTCCGGCTGAAGCCGGACCAGGGGCTGGCCTTCGGCGACGGGGTCGCCGTCCTCGACCAGCCACTCGATGATCGTGGCGGAGAACGGCGGGGTGACCGTGTGGTGGCCGCTGCGGACCTCCACGTGGCCGAGCGTCGCGCCGGGCCGGACGTGGGCACCGGGAACCGCGTCCGCGTCGTCCGCGCTGGCCCGGAACGTGCCGGCCAGCGGGGCGACGATCAGCCGCCAGTCGGGCACGGGGCCAGCCTGCGGCGGCTCCGGTCTCCCGTGCTCGGCCAGCAGCGTGCGCGCGGTGTCCAGGTGGTCGGGCGTCTTGAGCGCGGCCATGGCAAGCCCCGGCAGCGCCCGGCGGGCCAGGCCCGTCAGCGTGCCGCCCGGCGGCAGTTCGATGAACGCGCTCACGCCGAGCCCGGCCATCGAGCGCATGCACTCGTCCCACCGGACCGGGGCGCTGACCTGCATGACGATCCGCTCCAGCCAGTCGCTGCCCGAGGTCACGGCGGCCCCGTCGGCGTTGGAGAGCAGCACGATCGCGGGGTCGCTCACCGCGACGCCGGCGGCCGCCTCCCGCAGCGCGGCGACGGCGGGCGCCATGTGCGCGGTGTGGAACGCGCCCGCCACCGAGAGCGGGCGCAGCCGCGCCCCGGCGGGCGGGTCCGCGGCCAGCGCGGCCAGTTGCGCCGTGGTCCCGGCGGCGACGATCTGGCCCGCGCCGTTGACGTTCGCGGGGGTGAGGCCGTGCGCCTCGAGCGCGGCGAGCACCTCGTCCTGCTCGCCGCCGAGGACCGCGGTCATGCCGGTGGCCTCGGCGGCCGCGGCCTTGGCCATGGCCCGGCCGCGGACGCCGACCAGGCGCATCGCGTCGTCGGCGGAGATCACCCCGGCGATCGCCCCGGCGGCCAGTTCGCCGACGCTGTGCCCGGCCGCGGCACCCGTCTGCCGCCGGAGCTGGGCGAGGTCACCACGCGGTGTACCTGGGCCGGCTTCGCCGCCAAGCGCCTCGGCGGCGGCGAGCGCGGCGGCGACGAGCAGCGGCTGGGCGATCGCGGTGTCGGTGATCTCGTCCTGGCCCGCGGTGGTCCCGTACCGGATCAGGTCGCAGCCGGCCAGGTCCGACCAGGCGGCCAGCCGGCCGGCGAAGCCGGGCAGATCCAGCCAGGGGGCGAGGAAGCCAGGGGTCTGCGCACCCTGACCCGGGGCGGCAATGACGAGCATCCTTCTACCCTGCACTGTAGAAGTCCGATATATGGGTGACGAAGACAACGAAGTTATGCGCCCAGACTTTGGTGGTTTCCTACAGCCTACGTTCGCTTGTGAACGAGACGGCCGAGAACCACGGCCACCCAGAGGGTGAATCCGCCACGCCCGCTGACGGCGGAGAACCCGGTCAGGTCACCCACCCGGCGCAGCCGGTAGCGGACGGTGTTGGGGTGGACGAACAGCAGCCGTGCGGTCGCCTCCAGCGAGAACCCCTGCTCCAGGTAGGTGGTGACGGTCTCGACCAGCGCCGAGCCGCCGCTCAGCATCGGCTCGTACACGTCGGCGAGGAGTTCGGCGCGGGCCGCCGGGTCCCCGTCGAGGGCGCGCTCGGGCAGCAGGTCGGCGGCCAGGACCGGGCGCGGTGCCTCGGGCCAGGCCGGGGCGGCGCGCAGCCCGGCGACCGCGGCGGCGGCGGACGGGGCGGCGGACTGGAGGTCGGCCGCGGACTGGCCGACCACCAGCGGGCCGGGCCCGAACCGCGCGGCGAGCTGGCGGGCCGCGGCGAGCGGGTCGGGACTGCCGCCGAGGACCACCACGAGCCGGCTGCCCTGGACGCTGGCCAGTAGGTCCAGCCTGGACCGCCGGGCGATCGCGCGCAGGTCGTCGATGATCCCCTCTGGCTCACCGCCGTCGGCGGTGCCCGCGATCACGGCGACGGGGGAGGAGGACCAGTTCAGCGCCGACGCCCAGGAACGCAGGGCCTCGCCGACCTCGCCGCGGATCAGCGAGTCCACCACCAGGGCCTCCAGCCGGGCGTCCCAGGCCCCCCTGGCCTCGGCGGTACGGGCGTAGACCTGGGCGGCCCCGAAGGCGACCTCCCGGGTGTAGCGGAGCACGGCCTCGCGCAGCTCCGCCTCGCCGCCGGGCGCGGCAAGCTCGTCGACCTGTGCCTCGACCACGTCGATGGTGATCCGCACCATCTCCACCGTCTGTTGCAGGCTCACCGCCCTGGCGAGCTCGCGGGGCGCGGTGCCGAAGACCTCACCGGCCACGGCGGGGCGGCGCTGCGGGTGCTTCACCCAGTCGACGAACGCGGCGATCCCGGCCTGGGCGACCAGGCCGATCCACGAGCGGTCCTCCGCCGACAGGGCACGGAACCAGGGCAGCCGCTGCTCCATCGACGCCATCGCGGCGGTGCCGAGCGCGCCCATGGCTCGTTCCAGCCGCTGGACGGTCTCGGCCCGTACCGGGCTCGCGGAAGCGGCCCCGCCGGCCCGGCCCGGCGTCTGCGCGGGAACGGTCACGGCTCCAGCCTGTCACGCGACGGCGCCGCGACCAGGGATGGGCCCACACTGTTGGGCCTGTGAACTTCCCAGCAACGGCGGCAAGCTTGAGGGGTTTAGGCCTGGCGCAGCCGCGTCAGGTCACGTCGGCCGAAGTTGGGGAGAGAGATGAGACTTCGGGTTCCAATCGCAGTTGGCGCTGCACTAGCGCTGGCAGCCGCGACCGCCGTGGGGATCACGATGGCGGCGCAAGGATCATCGCGGACTGGACCATCCGTGCGGCAGATACACCACGCTGCCGCCCTGGTGGCCAGTCGGCAAGGCATCCACAAGATCCAGCACGTCGTCGTGATCATGCAGGAGAACCGGTCGTTCGACGAGTACTTCGGCGCCTACCCGGGCGCCAACGGGATCCCGCCGCGTGTCTGCGTGCCCGACCCGCGGCACGGCGGCTGCCAGGCGCCGTACGTGAACCACGACAACAAGAACAAGGGCGGCCCACACAGCAACGCGGCGTTCAACGTTGACGTGGACGGCGGGAATATGGACGGCTTCATCAAGGAGGCCGAGACATCGTGCAAGGCGGGCCAGCCCTGCAACCAGGACGTGATGGGCTACCACGTCTGCTCGGACATCCCGAACTACTGCACCTATGCGAACGACTTCGTCCTCGACGACAACTTCTACGAGTCGCCGCACTCCTGGAGCCTGCCCGCGCACCTCTCGATGGTCTCTGCGTGGTCAGCCGTCTGCAATAAGCACCACAACCCCATGAGCTGCAAGAGCACCGACAGCCCGATAACCAGGAGCTCGGGCGATCCGACGCCGTACGCGTGGACGGACCTGACGTACCTGCTGAACAAGTTCGGCGTCACCTGGGGTTACTACCTCGACCACGGCGCCAGGTCGGCGAGCAACCCGAGCGGTGTCCCGCCGATCTGGAACGTGCTGCCCGGGTTCACCGACCTGGCGCAGCCCCCGGGGACCGGAGTCCAGCCGCTGACCAACTTCATGACCCAGGCGCAGAACGGCAACCTGCCGTCGCTGTCCTGGATCGTGCCCGACCCGAAGGACAGCGAGCACCCGCCGGCGCTGGTCAGCACCGGCCAGGCGTACGTGACCAACATCATCAACGCGGTCATGAACAGCCCCGACTGGAACTCCACAGCGATCTTCTTGTCCTGGGACGACTGGGGCGGCTTCTACGACCACGTGAACCCGCTCGGGGTCGCCCCCGATAGCTGGGGCTACGGCATCCGGGTTCCGTCGATCGTGATCAGCCCGTACGCGAACCAGGGGCAGATCGACAACCAGACCCTCTCCAGCGACGCCTACCTCAAGTTCATCGAGAACGACTTCCTGAGCGGCCAGCGGCTCGACCCGGCCACCGACGGCCGGCCCGACAGCCGCCCCGACGTCCGGGAGAACTACTCCGGGCTCGGTGACATGGCCGCTGACTTCAACTTCAACCAGTCACCGCGGCCGCCGGTGATCCTCAACCCGTGTCCGGCCACGACGCTCGTCAACCCGGCGCCGAACGCCACGTGCACCAACTCGGTGCCGTTGCACTTCAGGTCCTGGGGCGACAGCTAAATCCGCATCGCGGCTCCGGGGTGCCTGGCGCCCCGGAGCCGCCGGCCCCCCATCAGCCCTCCCGGGCGCTGCGAGCCTTTGGTCAAGGGACGGCCACTGAATGATCATTGCCTGGTCCCGGCCGTATCTGGTGATCCCATCGGCCGGTCTCCCCAGCTTTTGTTCCGGCAATGTTCGTCTTGAGTGCAGTAGATTCCTATGAACTTCCCAGCAATGGCTGCAAGCTTGAGGGGTCAAGATCTGGCGCAGCCGCGTCAGGTCACGTCGGCCGAAGTTGGGGAGAGAGATGAGACTTCGGGTTCCAATCGCAGTCGGCGCTGCACTAGCGCTAGCCACCGCGACCGCCGTGGGGGTAACCCTGGCGGCGCAAGGATCATCGGTGACCGCGCCTTCCGCGCAGCAGATCCACCACGCTGCTGAGCTGCGGGCCAGTCAGCAAGGCATCCACAAGATCAAGCACATCGTCGTCATCATGCAGGAGAACCGGTCGTTCGACCAGTACTTCGGCGCCTACCCGGGCGCCGACGGGATCCCGTCCGGCATCTGCATACCCGACCCGCTGCACGGCGGCTGCCAGGCGCCGTACGTCAACCACGACAACATGAACCAGGGCGGCCCGCACACGGACGCGGCGTTCAATGTCGACGTGGACGGCGGGAAGATGGACGGCTTCATCAAAGAGGCCGAGACCAAGTGCAAGACTGGCAATCCCTGCACCCCGGACGTGATGGGCTATCACGTCTGCTCGGACATCCCGAACTACTGCACGTACGCGAACGACTTCGTGCTACAGGACCACATGTACGAGTCGGAGCACTCCTGGAGCCTGCCGGCCCACCTGTCCCTGGTCTCCGGCTGGTCAGCCATTTGTAAGAATGCCAACCCCATGAGCTGCTCGAGCAGCGACAGCCCGGTGACCAGGAGCCCGAGCGACCCGACGCCGTACTCCTGGACGGACCTGACGTACCTGCTGAACAAGTTCGGCGTCACCTGGGGCTATTACCTCGACCATGGCGCCCAGACGACGGCCCACGGGCCGGGCGTACCGCCGATCTGGAACGCGCTGCCCGGCTTCACCGACCTGACACAGCCCCCGGGGACCGGGGTCCAGAATCTGAGCAACTTCATGACCCAGGCGCAGAACGGCAACCTGCCGCAGCTTTCCTGGATCGTGCCCGAGGCCAAGGACAGCGAGCACCCGCCAGCGCTGGTCAGCACCGGCCAGGCGTACGTGACCCGCGTCATCAACGCGGTGATGAACAGCTCCGACTGGGACTCCACCGCGATCTTCCTGGCCTGGGATGACTGGGGCGGCTTCTACGACCACGTGGACCCGCTGAAGTACGCACCCGACTCCCTGGGCTGGGGTATCCGGGTCCCGGGCATGGTCATCAGCCCCTACGCGAAGAAAGGATTCATCGACCCGCAGCCGCTGTCCTTCGACGCCTACCTCAAGTTCATCGAGAACGACTTCATAAACGGCCAGCGGCTGAACCCGGCCACCGACGGGCGTCCCGACCCGCGGCCCGACGTCAGGGAGGAATACAAGAAGCTGGGCTCGCTGGTGAACGACTTCAACTTCAACCAGTCACCGCGGCCGCCGGTGGTCCTCAACCCGTGTCCGACGACAACGCTCGTCAACCCGGCGCCGAACGCCACGTGCACCAACTCGGTGCCGTTGCACTTCAAGTCCTGGGGCGACACCTAAAGTCCGCCGTCGGCCCGGCGGCCTCATCCACCCGCCGGGCCGGCGCAGTCCACAGATATACGGGGAGCCCCGCGCGCGCTCGGCGCGCGGGGCTTCCTCGCGTCTTGCCCGGCTTAGTGCACCAGGGTCCACGCTGTCCCGTTCCAGTACGCGATGATGGAGATACACCTCACGGGCCGGCCAGGGCCGCGCTGACCGGGAGATCCAGGCGGTACTTCTCGATCGCCTGGGCCAGCACCTCGTGCTTGACCTCGCCGGTGCGGACGAGCTGGCTGAGCACCGCCAGGGTTACCGACGCGGCGTCCACGTGGAAGAACCTGCGGGCCGCCGCGCGGGTGTCGGAGAACCCGTATCCGTCGGTGCCGAGCGAGGTGAACGGGCCGGGCACCCAGCGGGCGATCTGGTCGGGAACCGCGCGGATCCAGTCGCTGACCGCGACCACCGGCCCCGGATGGCCGCCGAGCGCCTCGGCCACGTACGGGACGCGTGCCTCGTCGTCCGGGTGGAGCAGGTTGTGTTCCTCGCAGCGCAGCGCCTCGCGGCGCAGCTCGGTCCAGGACGTGGCCGACCACACGTCGGCGGCGACCCCCCAGTCCGCGGCCAGCAGCCGCTGGGCCTCCAGCGCCCAGCGTACGGCCACCCCGGAGGCGAGGATCTGGGCGTGTGGCCGGTCGCCCTCGGGCCCGGCCTCCGCGGGCGCGTACCGGTACAGGCCGCGCAGGATGGCCTGCTCCAGCTCGGCCCGGCCGCCCGGGAGGTGGTCCGGCATGGCCGGCTGCACATACGGCTCGTTGTACACGGTGAGGTAGTAGAAGATGTCCTCGCCGTGCGGGAACTCCTCGCTCGCCCCGTACATCCGGCGCAGGCCGTCGGCCATGATGACGGATATCTCGTACGCCCAGGCCGGGTCGTAGGCCACGCAGGCCGGGCTCACCGAGGCCAGGAGCTGCGAGTGACCGTCGTTGTGCTGGAGCCCCTCGCCGGTCAGCGTGGTGCGGCCGGCGGTCGCGCCGAGCAGGAACCCGCGGCCGAGCTGGTCACCGAACACCCACATCTCGTCGCCGGTCCGCTGCCAGCCGAACATCGAGTAGAACACGTACACCGGGATCATCGGCGCGGCGTGCGTCGCGTACGCGGTGCCCGCGGCGATCACCGAGCCCATCGCGCCGGCCTCGCTGATGCCCTCGTGCAGGATCTGCCCGCTCTCGGACTCCTTGTAGGACAGCAGCAGGGCGCGGTCGACGGCATCGTACGTCTGCCCGTGCGGCGAGTAGATCTTGGCGCTGGGGAACAGCGAGTCCATGCCGAACGTGCGGGCCTCGTCCGGGATGATCGGCACGAACCGCTTCCCGATCTCCTGGTCCTTCATCAGGTCCTTGAGCAGCCGGACGAACGCCATCGTGGTGGCGACCGCCTGCTTGCCCGAGCCCTGCTTCAGCTCGTCGTAGACGGCCTCGCCGGGCAGCGTGAGCGGCTTGGACCGGACGACCCGCTTGGGCAGGTAGCCGCCGAGCGCGGCGCGCCGCTCCTGCATGTAGGCGATCTCGTCGGAGTTCTCGCCGGGGTGGTAGTACGGCGGCAGCTCCGCCTCCAGGGCCGCGTCGGGGATCGGCAGGTAGAGCCGGTCGCGGAACTCCTTGAGCTCGGCGACCGTGAGCTTCTTCATCTGGTGCGTGGCGTTGCGCGCCTCGAAGTCCGGGCCGAGCGTCCACCCCTTGATCGTGTGCGCGAGGATCACGGTCGGCTGGCCGACGTGCTCAACGGCCGCCTTGAACGCGGCGTAGACCTTGCGGTAGTCGTGCCCGCCGCGGGACAGGTTGCGGAGCTGGTCGTCGGACAGGTGCGCGACCATCGCGCGCAGCCGCGGGTCGCTGCCGAAGAAGTTCTCCCTGATGTACTCGCCGGTCTCCACCGCGTAGGTCTGGAACTGCCCGTCCGGCGTGGTGTTCATTTTGTTGACCAGGACCCCGTCGGTGTCCTGGGCCAGCAGCGGGTCCCAGTCCCGGCCCCAGATCACCTTGATGACGTTCCAGCCGGCGCCGCGGAAGACCGCCTCGAGCTCCTGGATGATCTTGCCGTTGCCGCGGACCGGGCCGTCGAGCCGCTGGAGGTTGGCGTTGATCACGAAGGTGAGGTTGTCCAGCTCCTCGCGGGCGGCCAGGCCGATCGCGCCGATGGCCTCGGGCTCGTCCATCTCGCCGTCGCCGAGAAACGCCCACACGTGCGAGCGGCTGGTGTCGGAGATCTCCCGGGCCAGCAGGTAACGGTTGAAGCGCGCCTGGTAGATCGCGTTCAGCGCGCCGAGGCCCATGGAGACCGTGGGGAACTCCCAGAAGTCGGGCATCAGCCGCGGGTGCGGGTAGGACGGCAGCCCGCCGCCGGGCGTGGACAGCTCCTGGCGGAACCCGTTGAGCTGGGCCTCGGTCAGCCGCCCCTCCAGGAAGGCGCGGGCGTAGATGCCCGGCGCGGCGTGGCCCTGGAAGAACACCTGGTCGCCGTGCTGGCCGTGGTCCTTGCCCCGGAAGAAGTGGTTGAAGCCCACCTCGTACAGGCTGGCCGCGGAGGCGTAGGTGGCGATGTGCCCGCCGACCCCGAGGCCGGCCCGGTTCGCGCGGGACACCATCACGGCCGCGTTCCACCGGATGTAGGCGCGGATCCGCCGCTCGACGTACTCGTCGCCGGGGAACCAGGGCTCGCGCTCGGGCGGGATCGTGTTGATGTAGTCGGTGCTGCGCAGGCCGGGCACCCCGACCTGCTGCTCACGGGCGCGCTCGAGCAGGCGCAGCATGATGTAGCGCGCCCGGGCACGGCCCCGGGTCCGGACCACGCTGTCGAACGAGTCAACCCACTCTCTGGTCTCGTCCTGGTCGATGTCCGGGAGCTGGGTGGGCAGCCCGTCGCTGATGATGGAGAAGCGCTGACGACCGGCAGCCACGGGCTATCCCCGCCTTCCGCACTGGTGGCAGCTGGTCGCCGCCACGTCTGTCGTGCGCGGGCGGCTGGTCGTCCACCCGCGCATGAGAGGTTGTCCAGACCAATTCTCATACCTGCGGGGAGTAAACGCATCCCCGGGAGGCTGCGGCCGCCCCGGCTGGGTACCCCGGCCGGTGGCCGGCGCGCGGATCGGCGTGCGGGAGGGAAGAATCGTAAGGCATGGAAAGTGAACTCTTTGAGGTGCCAACCGGGCGCCGGGAGCGCGTCTACGACATCACCGACGAATGCATGCGGTTCACCGCGCGCGCGGCCGAGGGCGGCGACGGGCTGCTGCACGTATTCGTGCCGCACGCGACCGCCGGGCTCGTGCTCATGGAACTCGGCTCGGGCAGCGAGGAGGACCTGCTCGCGGTCCTCGGGGTGTTGCTCCCCGCCGACGATCGCTGGCGCCACACGCACGGCTCGCGCGGTCACGGCCGGTCGCACGTGCTGCCCGCGTTCGTGGCGCCGTTCCTGGTGATCCCGGTCATCGGAGGGAGAATGGCGCTCGGCACGTGGCAGTCCGTCGCACTGGTAGACGTTAATGTGGATAATCCGGACAGAAGGGTACGAGTCTCCTTCCTCGGGTAGCCAGGAGGCCAAGTGGGAACGCTTCGCGTGTGGCCAGATTTCGCCTCTGAGCCGCTTGACACTTGCGCAGGGGCCCGACCCAGTGTGAACTGTGCGGGCAAGAGGTGCCGACGCGGACGTAGCCGCGCCTGGTACGGCATCCCGGCCTTTGTCCGGGCGGCCCGCCAGGGGCGAAGCTTGGCGCCGTGAGAAGGGGCTTGAGGAGGGGTTAGTGAGCGCGACCGCGCGCCAGGCTCAGGACCAACCTGACCTGGCCGAGCGACTCGGCATCAAACCGGGTCAGGTGGTGCAGGAGATCGGCTACGCCGAAGACTGCGACGAGCAGTTGCGGGAGGCCATCGCCCAGCGCAAGGACGTGGAACTTGTCGGCGAGGACTACGACGACGTGGTCGACGTGGTCTTGCTCTGGTGGCGCGACGGAGACGGTGATCTCTTCGACGCCCTGGCGGACGCGCTGACACCGCTGGCCGACGGAGGTTACATCTGGCTCCTGACCCCTAAACCGGGCCGGGACAACTACGTCGAGCCAAGCGAAATCGGGGAGGCGGCGCCCACCGCGGGGCTGTCACAGACATCGAGCCTGAGCGCCGGGCGCGACTGGCTGGGCACCCGTTTGGTCGCGCCCAGGGCGCGCCGCTAAGAGGCTGCCGGTCGCGTCCCCGGCCGGCCGCCCGTGGTGGCACACTGGGCGGGTCGGAGCGTTTGGTGTGCCCAGGCACGCCTGGCGCGGTATCTGTCGCGGTGGAAGGACCGGGGAATGGCAGTTGAGGTGGGCCAGGAGGCCCCCGATTTCGAGCTGAACGACCAGCACGGCACGCCGGTGCGGCTGTCCAGCTTCCGCGGGGCGAAGAACGTGGTGCTGGTGTTCTACCCGCTCGCGTTCAGCGGTGTGTGCTCCAGTGAGATGTGCGCCATGCGGGACGAGTTCCCCGAGGTCAACCGCGACGACGTGGAGTTGCTCACCGTGTCGGTCGACTCGACGTTCACCCACCGCGCCTGGGCGGACCAGGAGCACTTCGGGTTCGGCCTGCTGTCCGACTTCTGGCCGCACGGCGGCGTCGCCAAGCAGTATGGCGTGTTCAACGAGGACAGGGGCATCTCGACCCGCGGCACCTTCATCATCGACAAGGCCGGCGTGGTGCGGTGGAAGGTCGTCAACCCGACCCCGCAGGCGCGCGACATCGCCGACTACCAGAAGGCGCTCGCCGCCCTGGGCTGAGCCCTCCCAGGGGCGCCCGGGGGTCGGTGGAGGAAGCGGGTCCAGATGCCCTGCTATCGCTGCGGTGTGCGGCAGGTCGACCCGGTACGCGGGCACAGTCCGTGGCGGCGCGGGGTCCGGGACGACCAGCAGGTCCTGGTCTGCCCCGCCTGCCAGGAGACAACCGACTGGAGGGCGGACATGGACAGGTGCCCACAGTGCGGCAGCGTGCACCTGGTCCGCCGGCTGGGCGAGGTCGAATGCAAGGACTGCGGCGTGGTCGTCCCGCCCGCGGCCGAGCCAGCCGCGGATCCGCCCGGCCCCGGGGAGGCGGCGGCGCCCGCTCCCGGCGGCCGGGCGCCGGGGCTGTCCGAAGAGGTCGCCCTCGCGCTCGAACGCGTCCTTGGCCGCAGCGCCGCCAGGGGGTAGGGACGGCAGTGGGGTGACGGACGCCGCGGTCGTGGGCCGCATCCTGCGTGTGTACCGCCAGGGCCGCGCCGGCCCGGCCGGGGTGCGGCGGCTGTACGGCTCGGTGTCGGGTGCCCGGGTGGGCTACCGGATCGCTCAGCCGGACGGGACCGCGATCGTGGTACGGGCGTTCCGCGACGATGAGCCGCTGCCCGCCTACCTCCAGGGCTGCGGCACGGCGTCGGTCACCGAATGGCTGTACGGGCAGGCGGCCACGCTGGAGTGGCTCGCCGGGGAGGGCTACCCGGCGCCGCGCGTTGTCGCCACCAGGACCGGCGAGCCGGTCGGTGTGGCTGGCATCTGGCTCACGTGGGCGACCACGTACGTCGC
Organism: uncultured Actinomycetes bacterium; assembly: GCA_963703605.1. Classification (GTDB taxonomy): domain Bacteria; phylum Actinomycetota; class Actinomycetes; order Streptosporangiales; family Streptosporangiaceae; genus DASXKD01. Next base: position 43,091 of record CAVPFC010000062.1, on the reverse strand, counting down.
GGGCGCGCCGCTGGCCGTCGACGGGCTGGGCCTGCTGGGCGAGGCGCTGGGGCGGCTGCACGCGCTGCCTGCCACGGGTGGGGCGGGCGCGTCGGCCGGGAACGCGTCGTGGCACCCGGAGGCCGCGATCCCCGCGGCGCTGCGCCGGCTCGACGCGGTCGAGGCCGTGCTGCCGGGGGACTGGCGGGCCATGCACGGGGAGTTCCGCCGGGCCCTGCTGGCGCTGCGGCAGGCGGCCGGGACCCTGCCCATGACGGTCGTGCACGGCGACGCCCGGCCCGGCAACGCGGTTCAGACCGGTGAGGCCCAGGTGACCCTCATTGACTGGCAGAACGGCGGCCTCGGCCTCGCGGTCGCCGACCTCGGTCACTGCCTGCTCGAATGCCATCTGGACCCGGGCCTGCCCGCCGGCGAGCCTTCGGCATGGCTCATCCAGCCGGACGAGGCGCGTATCGCTGCCGTGGTCGCGGGCTACTCCCGCCTGCGGCGCCTTGATAATGCCGAACGGGAGCTCCTGCTTCCCGCGATCCGTTACTCGGCCGCGTTCATTGGGGCCCTGCACTTCGAGAAGGCGCTCGTCGATGGGGTGCGCGGCGCTGGCATGGACGCCCGGCTCGCCCGGCTGCGCAACCGCCTCGAGGTAAGCCAGGCGGTGGCGGAGCTTGCCTCACGCCACCTCGCGGAGCCGCCCAGCCGGTACGCTGAGCCGGGTTCTCCCGCTGCGGGAGGGACGGGCGCATAGCTCAGGGGTAGAGCACTCGCCTTACAAGCGAGAAGCCGGTGGTTCGAACCCACCTGCGCCCACCAGCCAAGCTCCGGACTCCTCCACCGGCCAGCCTGGCGGCTGCCGTTGCGGAGCCTGCCTAGGCTGGCCGGTGCCCGCCGGGCGCTGGCGGTCAGGCTCGCCGCGGTGCCCGCTCGCGGTGTGCGGAGCCGTCTGGCCGGGCGATGAAGCCGTGGGCGTAGGGGAACTGGGTGGCGGTGCCGTTGGTGTAGGTGTAGGCGCCGGCCACCACCCCGTCGGGATTGGCGCTGTAGATGACCGTGCCAGCCTGCGGGCCGGTGCCGGCCTGGTGGGGGTCGCGGAAGGTGGTGTGCCTGCCGTCGGCGTAGGCGATTCCGTAGCCGGGCAGGTTGGCGGAGGTCGCGTACCCGAACAGCGTGCCCTCGGCGTCGGCGGCGGACAGGGTGAGGGCCGGGTGCCGCGCACCGGGCTGCGCGGGGGCGGTGAGGGTGTGCAGCGTGCCGTGGATCACGTAGAAGCCCCGGGAGATGCCGTTGGCGGCAAAGTAGGTGCCGCCGAACTCGCGGTGGTTGTCGAAGCCCACGACGGTGGCCTGGGCGCCGGGCACGTTGTAGGTGGTGAACGTGCCGTCGCGGAGCAGGAAGCCGTGCTCTGCCCCGGTTTTGCCGGCGTAGAAGCCGGTGATGACCGCGCCGTTTGGGCTGATGCCGTCGGCGACAGTGCCGCCGGCGGCGGCCCGCGGATCGTTGATCTGGCTGAGCGCCCCGCTGGCGCGGCGCACGAACCCGTGGAGGGCGCCGTTGGCGCCGGTGTAGGCGCCGACCACGTCACCGGCGTTGTCCATGCCGGTCGCTGTGGTGTTGAACGGCCCGGTCGGGGAGTAGTCGGCAAACGGGAGGGTGTAGAAGGTGATCTTGCCCGCCGGGCTGGCGACAAACAGCGCCACCTTGGTGCAGTTGCGGTCCTTGCAGCCCTCGCCGGCGTAGGCCCCGGAGTCGCTGATCCCGTTGACGTAGACGCTCGGGTAGCCGGGCACGGTAATGGTCTGGTAGTGGTAGCGGGCAGGCAGCGCCCGGCCCGCTGCCAGGCTGGGCGCGATGGTGCGCACGGTGCCAGTGGCGACGGGGACGTTCCGGTTCCGTTGCTGTTGTTCGTGGATCGCCGGCCCGGACAGCACGGCGGCCGCGCTGGCGGCGGCGGCCGGGCTGGTGGCTGCTCCGAGGGCGGCGATAGCGGCCAGTACCGCGGCCTTGCCCCGCCACCGGGCGGGTGTGTGGCAGACGGGTGGGCGGCTGGTCATGGCGGCGTCCTTTCGCTTGGGTGGCGGGCTGGCTCAGCTGTTGAGTTGCTCCATGAGCAGGCTCATGGGGAAGTAGATGCGTAGCGCGCTGATCTGGTCGCCGGACAGGTCGTAGACGACCGAGTAGGGGACGCGGACCGCCTTACCGGTGGCCGGGATGTCGGCGAACTCGCCGGTGTGGGTGCCGGCGAAGTCGGCCTCGATCGCGGCCTTGCCGTCGTCGGTGAGCAGGTTCTTCAACTCCATCCGGGCGTCGAACGCGCCCTCGTGCACGTACCGGATCAGCTGCCCGGCCGCCTCCCGCCCCTCAGCCCGCTGGCCGGTGCCCTCGAAGGTGGCCACCACGTCGGCGGTGAAATAGGCGGGGAAGTCCCCTCGCTTCACCAGGGTGTCGAGGTAGTCCTGCATGACCTGGCGCTCGGTGCCCATGACGGCTCCTTTCCTCTGCTGCGGTCTTGGCTGGGGCCGGTGGTTAGCTGGTGTAGGTGATGGTGACGGCCGAGTGGGTACCGCTGGCGTTGGCGGGCTTGGCGGTGATGGTGCCGGTGGCGTCCTTGAACTTGCCGGTCCCCCCGGTGACCGTGCCGTGCGCGTACGCGCCGTTGTGGGTCAGGGTCAGCGCCCCGTAGAGCAGGCCGCCGGTTTCGGCGTACGCGACGTCCGCCGTCCCGGTCGTCGGGCCCGTCTGGGTGGCGTACAGCTCGTCGAACCCGATGGTCTTGCCCGCGCTGGTGACGTCGGTGTCTTGCTCGGCCACGGTCGCCTTGGTGTAGATGACTAGCTTCTTCAGCACCGAGACGAACTTCAGGGTGTGCGTGGCGGCGTGCGTGCTGGCGGCGGCGGGCAGTACCAGTGCCCCGGTAGTGCCGATAACGACAGCCGCGCCGACCGCGGTGATCGTGGTGCCAATCCTCATGGTTGCCTCCCTGGTAGCGGGTGCTTCTCCGGGTGTGCGGGCTAGACAACGACGAAGGGGTCGCTGTGGCGGATGGAGGCGATCTGGGCGCCGGGGGTGACCAGGGTGGCCACGTATTGCAGGGTGTGGTCAGCGAGAGGGCCGCCGGGGGCGTTGCCGGGGAGGGTGATGGGGAAGATCTGGGTGCACTGGTAGTGCGGGCCAGTGCCCGACAAGGCCCAGCCGTGAGCGGGATCGAAGGCTTGGTGGAGGGTGCGGGTGGGCCAGGGCTGGGTGAGGGTGGTCAGATCGATGGCGCTGATGGTGAGGGTGTAGGGGGCGCCGGAGGAGCCCAGGGCGCTCCCGGCGGCGGCGGTGATGACCAGGTCGAAGCCGGGGTTGGCGGGGGCGTTAGGGGCGGTGTCGGCGACCGTGCTGCCGGTTTGCGCGACGGTCAGGCCAGTGAGCGTGGCGTCGTTGGCGTTCACCGCGGTGGTCTCCGTTCTGGCCACGGGCCAGGTCCTGGGTTGCTGGATGGCCATCTGGGGTGGTTCTACTGTTGGCCGCAACGCAGGGGTGGACCACACGGAATGACCCACGGAACAACCCACGGAATTGCGCGGCCCGTCTGAGTACTGGGGCCCGCCTGGGACGGGCCGTCGCGCTCAGGCCGCATGGCCCAGGTCGCCGCGGCCTGCGGTGGGCCGCTGGGATGGCGGCGGGGGCCCGGGGCTGCGTACTGTTGGGGCACGGGTCCTTGAGGGGTCAGGCCGGGTGAGGGGCGCGGGGACGGTGTCTGGGCGGCCGACGCTTTCGTTTGCCGGGCTGGTAAGGCAGTTGCGGGCCGAGGCGGGGCTGACCCAGGAGGAGCTGGCGGAAGCGGCGGGCTTGCCGGTGCGGACGCTGAGTGACCTGGAGCGGGGGGTCTCCCGTACCGCGCATAAGGACACCGCCGGGCTGCTGGCCGGCGCGCTGGGCCTAACCGGGCCGGGGCACAGTTTGTTCGTCGCGGCGGCGCGCGGCAGGGCCCGGCCTGCGGAGGTGCTTGCGGCGCGGCGGCAGGCCGCCGCTGGGGGCTTGGCGGCGGCGACCCAGGCGCTGCCGCGGGACATCGCCGCTTTCACCGGCCGGCAGGCCGAGTTGGCCCGGCTGCTGGGCGGGCTGGCCGCCACCAGCGCCGATGGCGGGGTGGTCGGCATCCACGCGGTTGACGGGATGGCTGGCGTGGGGAAGACCACCTTCGCGGTGCACGCCGCGCACCAGCTCACGGCCGCGTTCCCAGACGGGCAGTTCTTACAGTTACATCGGCGGCTCGGTCGCCGTGTCAGACACTAACGTGCTGGTCACCGCGGCCACCACGACCGGGGGCGTGGAGTTCTTGTGGCAGGCGATCGGCGGCAGCGCCTGGATCGAGCGGCCGGTCGCCACCTCCGGGGGCCCGTTCACCAGCCCGCAGATCGCCTGGACTGGGCCGGTTCACGGCGGGCCGGCCTCCTACGACGTCATCACCGCCGCGACCACGGCCGGCACCCTGGACTACTGGTGGACGCCCGACGGATCGCCCGCGGCCTGGAACCCGGAAACGGTCGCCATCAAGGGCAAGCAAGCCTTCTACGCCAACCCGGGCTTCTCGGTCACCAGCAGTTCCGTCGTCATCACCGCGATCAACACCAAACCAGGCGACGTCATCTACTGGCACCAGGCATTCGGTACGAAGCCATGGCCCAAGCAAGTCGTCGCGACCGGGTAAGAGCTTGATCAGCCAAGAAGCGGGCTTATCGGGAGTTCAGGCAGTGATGGCCAGCGGCAGGATGGGGGTAAGCCGCCGGTGGGGCTGCTCATCGCGCAGCCGGGCGAGGACTACCTTCAGCTCGTCCCAGGCCGCCATACCGGCAGGCTACCGGTCAGGGAGCCGGCAGCCGCGCTGACCTGCGGGCCGCTAGGCGGTTGTGGTGGTCTGCTGCCGCAGTTGGGTGGCGAGGAACTGGTCCCAGGTCCGGGAGCCGGTGGTGTGCCCTGGCCCCGGCAGCAGCGCGCCGTGGCGGACCGCCCGGGTGCCCGGTATCCGGACCGGCAGCACCCACCGGCGGCGATGGCTAGCCTTCAGGTATCCCCGGAGCAGGTCCGTCCAGTTGCTCACCTGTGGCCCGGCCATGTCCGGCGCGCGGCCGGCGGGCTCGCCCAGCGCAAGCTCTGTGAGCCGGGCCGCCACGTCGCGGGGATCAACCGGCTGGACGATGAAGCCCGCCGGCACCGGCGCCACGGGAAACCGGCTCAGCTTCCGCGCGTTGGTCAGGCAGTAGTCGTAGAACTGCGTGACCCGCAGGATCGTCCAGGGCAGGCCGGACCCGGCCACGATCTGCTCGGCCTGGAGTTTCGCCTTGGGGTAGCCCCAGGACGCGATGTGGTCGATACCGACGATCGACACGTATACCAGGTGGGCGGAACCCGCCCGGGACGCGGCCGCCACGAGGTTGCGGGTTGCCTCGGCGTCGCCCCTCGTGCTGGTCGCGCACTGGATGATGACCGCCGCCCCGGTCACCGCCGGCTCGATGCCCCGGCCGGTCCGGAGGTCCGCGGTGAAGAACGTGACGCCCTGCGGGGTGGGCCGGTCGTGCCGGGCGAGCACGCGGACATCGCAACCGCTGTCCTGTAGCCGCGCGACGACAAGCTTCCCGAGACGGCCGGTGCCGCCGGTGACGAGGACGGGCGAGGCCATGGGCTCTCCTTACGCCAATTAGCCCTCAAGAGGGGTGAGTTATATCCGCTCGTGGGTGGTTCGTTCATGGCTGCACGGCTGTCCATCAGTGGATTTCCAGGCCGTGGCCGAACGGGATACCGAACATCAAGCCGGCCTTCCGTCACATCGGCAGGGTTTGGCCGGTCACTTATATGACCGGCGACGACGGGAGAATGTGACCGATGGGCGAACATGACGTGCTCGCGGAGCGGTTCGAGGCCCACCGGGCCCGGCTGCGGGCGGTCGCCTACCGGACGCTCGGCTCGGCCAGCGAGGCGGACGACGCCGTTCAGGAAGCCTGGCTGCGGCTGAGCCGCACCGGCCCCGGCAGCATCGAGAATCTCGGCGGATGGCTGACGACTGTCGTAGCCCGGGTGTGCCTGAACATGCTTCAGTCGCGGCGGGACGAGCCGGTGGGCATGCACCTGCCCACGTCGGCCGCCAGCGACGCGGACGGCATCGACCCCGAACAGCGGGCGCTGCTTGCCGACTCCATCGGCCCCGCGCTGCTGGTGATCCTGCACACGCTGGCGCCTGCCGAGCGGCTGGCGTTCGTCCTGCACGACATGTTCGCCGTCCCGTTTGACGACATCGCGCCCATCGTCGGGAGCTCGCCCGCCGCGGCCCGCCAGCTGGCCAGCCGCGCCCGCCGGCGCGTCCACGGCGTGGCTCCGGTCCCCGGCACCGACCTGACCCGGCAGCGGGCAGTCACCGACGCCTTCCTCACCGCCGCCCGCAACGGCGACTTCGGCGCGCTGCTGGCGGCCCTCGACCCGGACGTCGTGTTGCGCTCCAACGGCACCGAGGCGATCCGCGGTGCCGCGGCGGTGGCCCGGCGCGCGTTCCCGTTCACCCGAATCGCCCAGATCACCGTGCCCGCCTTGATCAACGGGACCCCCGGCGTCGTCACGGCCGCCGACGGGAGGCCGATCACGCTCGTGGGGTTCACGATCACCGGCGCGAAGATCGTTGCGATCGACCTTACCGACGACCCCAGCCGCATCGCCGCCGCCGACCTGGCCCTCCTCGCCCGCTGACGGGGGCGCCAGCGACGGCCAGCCCATCCCGCACCCCGCTACCGTGGCGGCGACGGTCATCACGCTCGACGCGGCCTGACTGTGTCTGCGACGGTCGAGTTCTACGTCAAGCCGCGCAGTTCGCCCGAGCGGGCGGCCGCACCGAGGGCATCCTGGAGCCGGCCCCCATCCGCGCTCAGATCCCGCTCGCCGGTGCCGTCGATTGGCGGATAAACCGACCGCACAAAGGACAGCAAGGGCCGGAGCGGCTCCGCCGGGTTGCGGCCGGTGACGAACAGCGCCTGGCTCGAGACGATCGCGAGAATCGCCATGACGCCGTCCAGGCATTCGGCGCCACGGCGCTCGCGGCGGTAGGCGCTGAACGCCGGCGACGACAGGTCAGCGTACGGGTCTTCGGCCACGCCCGGCAGCAGCGCGGGTATGGCGGCGGCGCGCGCCTCCTCGACGTAGCTGTTCGCCGCCCAGCCGTAGGCGTACGTGCCGTTCCCGGGAGCCCCCGGAACCGCCAGGTTGACCGGAAGACCAGAGGTGTCGGCGGTGTTGAGCGCGGTCACCTGGCGCTCGGCGACCAGCGCGAGATCCGCCCACGCCGCGGACAGCGCGTTCAGCGCGGGATGGGCCATCCCGTTGAGGTAGCCGCCGCCGCGCACCGCCCGCCCGGCCGGGCCGCCCGCCTCGTCGCCGACGTCGCCGACGTCGCTGGTCACAGACCGCAGCGAGACAACCGCTGCCTTCTCGACCGCCGCCACCGCACGGTGCACCTGCCCCAGCACTCTCGGGATGATCCGGTAGCTCACCGGAGCCTGGTGGAACCGCCGGTCCCCGGTTCCGGCGCCGTCGAGATACCGGCGGAGCGCCCGCAGGGCGGCGGTTTCGTGGGCGTCGCCCCAGAGATCATCGAGGGCTTCGTCATAGGCACCGAGAGGGGCACGGAACCCCTCGATCGAGAGGGCGCAGATGGCTTCCGCATGCTCCAGCCGGTGCCGGGCGCTGATCGCAGCGTCGGCCACCAGCGCCGCCGAGCACGGCGCGCCCCCCAGCAGCGCATCCTCCTCGGCCTCGTCAAGGTCATCCCGTCGCAGCTCCGCGAGCACGTGTGTCATCGGAAGGCTTTCGCCCGTTCCGGTCTGGCCGTCGAGCGGCACCCGGGGCATCGGCCCGTCGAGCAGGGCGGCCACCCGCTCGGCCACGGCGGGCCGGACTCCGGCCTGCCCGGACACGAGGCTGGCCAGGCGCGCGAACAGGATTCCGCGCACCACGGCCGGGTCGAGGTCGCCGCCGCTGAAGCCCACGCCGAGCGCGGCCCACCGGGCCAGCCGGCGGTCTCGCGGTCCCGAGAGTCCGCTGCCCGCTCTTGCCTTACACCAGCCGCCATGGCCCGGCGGGCCTGGTCGCCGAGCCGTGCGGGCTCGCCACCGTAGGCCACGCGCCGGAAGTTCGCGAGGGTGAAGTCATCCCTGGTGTTCACGACGACCGTCATTGGCTGCCCTCGAACGGGGCGGAGCCGGTGGCCGCCGACCGGGCCAGCGCGGCCGCCAGGCGCTCCGCACAGGGCCCGAGGTCGCGCGGCCTCCCCTCGACCGGGGGGAAGATCGCGCGGATCCTCACCAGGAGATTCCGGAGCGGAGGAGCCGGCTGGCGCCCGGCGACGAACAGCGCCTGGCTAGCCTCCGCGGCGAGGACGGCCAGGGCGCGGTCGAGGCACTCCGCCGCCCGTGGCCTGCCGGCGGTAAGCGCCGAAGACCGGTGCGGACACGTCGTCCTGCGGGTCGTTGACCGCCGCGGGAAGCAGCGTCGGCATGGCGGCAGCCCGCGCCTCATCCACGAGGCCGGGCAGCACCGGCTCCAGCCCCGTCGTCGCGCCCGCCGCAGACCCGGAATCCCGCGCCGGGGCCGGGGGGGCCTGGGCCGGTGGTGCGGAAACGGCGGCGTGGCAGAGCGCCGTCACGTGCCGCTGGGCCAGCAGGGCCAGATCGGCCCAGGCGGCCGTCAGCGCGTTCAGCGCCGGGTACGTCATGGCGTTGTGGAAGCCGCCGGTCGAGAAGGCGCGCCCCAGCGGGTGACCTTCGCCGGGTGGGACGTAGACGGGATTGTCGGTCACCGAGCGCAGTGACACCCTGGCCGCGCGTGCTACGCCCGCCACCGCCCGGTGCGCCTGCCCAAGGACAGGGCCGAGCACGCGGTAGCTCGCGGGCACCGCGGTCCGCCGGCCCTCGGCCGAAGCGCCGTCCAGGTGGCGGCGCAGCGCCGCCAGTGCCAGCGCCTCATCCTGATCTCCCCACAGGTCATCGAGCGCGCCGTCGTACGAATCGAGCGGGGCGCCGAACGCCTCCACCGACAGCGCCAGGATCTGTCCGGCATGGTCCAGCCGGTGGCGGGCATGCAGGGCCGTGTCCGCGGCGAGGGCAGCGGACACCGGCGACCCGTTGGCAAGCGGGTTGGCATCTCCCTCCTCGAGATCATCGCGCCGGAAGCCCCTCAGCACATGAACCATCGGCAGCACCTCGCCGGCGCCAATCTCCCCGTCGAGCGGCACCGGAGGCATCGGCTGGTCGAGCAGGGCGGCCAGCCGCTCGGCGACAACCGGGCGGGCCTTGGAGTTCCCGGCGACGAAGTTGGCCAGCCGCGCGAAGACGATGCCGCGCACGACACGCTCGTCGAGAAACCCGCCACCGAACCCGCGTGCCCAGTGGCCCGGGAAACCACGCCCCCGCGCGTGGGCCCGCTGCTGGTCCGGTGGAATCGTGAGCCTGGCCCGGGGCCCGAAGTTGCTTGTTACGCCGTAGATGAACTGGGTGCGGTCGGACTCCAGCAGGCGCAGGAAGTTTGCCCGGCCATCCGCCATGGCCTTGTGGGCCTCCGGGCCGATCGCGACGGACTCGCCGTCCATGGCCACCCGCCGGTAGTTCTCCAGCGTGAAGTCGTCCCTGCTGTTGACCACCACAGTCATCTGGGCCCTCTGGGTTCGTCGGTATCGCGCCGGCACAGCCGCCGGGCTTGGCCGGAGCCTGTTTCGCAAGGTAGTTTGCGCCATCCGGCGAGGCAACGGTGGATGATTGACGCCACCATCGCTGCTGGCTGGCGGCAGGGTGGTGAGCAGAGCGAGGGAAGGGGACATGCGATGGTGACAACGGGGCCGGCGCTCGGCGAGCGGCTTGCTCAGGGCACGGTGCTGGGGGCCGAGGGGTATGTGTTCGAACTGGAGCGCCGGGGCTATGTCAAGGCGGGCGCCTTTGTGCCCGAGGTGGTCCTGGATTTCCCCGGCGCGGTCACCGAGCTGCACAGGGAGTTCCTTCGCGCGGGCGCCGATGTCATGGTCGCGCTCACCTATTACGCGCATCGCGAGAAGCTGCGCCAGGTGGGCCGCGAGTCCGACCTGGAGGCGATGAACAGGCAGGCGGTGCGGCTGGCCCGGGCGGTGGCGGCGGAAGGCGGTGCTCTGGTGGCCGGCAACGTGTGCAACACCTGGGCCTATGACCCGAAGGACGCGGCCACCGAAGATGTGGTGCGCGCCATGTACAGCGAGCAGCTGGGCTGGGCCGCCGAGGAAGGCATCGACTTCGTCATCTCCGAGACCAACGACTACCTCGGCGAGGCGCTGATCGCCTTGGAGGTCAGCCAGGAGCTTGGCCTGCCGGCCCTGGTGACGCTGGCAACCACCCAGCCGGCCAGGACCTGGGACGGTTACGACTACGTCGAGGCGTGCAAGATCCTGGCCGGTCACGGTGCTGCCGTCGTGGGACTGAACTGCGACCGTGGGCCCGCGACCATGTTGCCGCTGATCGCGAGGATCAGGGCCGAGGTCGACTGCCCGGTGGCCGCCCAGCCGGTTGCGTACCGGACCGATGAGGCCTCGCCGACGATGGAATCGCTGCGCGCCGACGGCGCGGGCCGGGCGTTCCCGCTGGCGCTGGACCCGTTCAGCTGTACCCGGCTTGAGATGGCAGACTTCGCGCTGGCCGCCCGTGATCTGGGGGTGAACTATGTGGGCATCTGCTGCGGAGCGGGCCCGCACCACGTCCGGGCCATGGCCGAGGCGCTCGGCCGTACGGTGCCGGCCAGCAAGTACTCACCGGACATGAACCTGCACCCGGTCCTGGGCTCGGCGGCGGTGAGCCAGGACCCTGACGTGCTCGACGCCTGGAACGTGACCCGTTAGGCCGGGCCATCTGCCCGGTCGCTGGCCGTGGCGAAACGGCCCGCGCGGACCGCGTCGACAAGGGGCTCGAGGTCCGCCGGGGGAGTCTGTCCCCGCGCGGTGAAGCCGGCGAGCTCGCGTACCAGGCGATGCGCTCGCCCGGTCCCCGCACCAAGCCGTGCGGGCCGGCGCAGGTCGATGGCCTGAGCCGCGACGAACAGCTCGAGGGAGACGACGCGCGCGGCGAGGTCGGCCATCTCGGCAAGCCGCCTGGCGGACAGCGGCGCCATCGTGGTGCGGTCCTCGATTCCTTCGGCCTTGCTCGTACTCACCACCTCGAACGAGACCGGGTGGGCAAGCGTACGTGCCTCCGCCGCGATCGCCTGTGCGGCGCCGCCGAACTCGGCGAGGGCTTCCTCGCCGGTGTCCGGCGCGGCGGCCAGGCCTGCCGGAAGGCCCGAGATGGGGCTTTGCAGGAGCTTGACGGTCCGTTCGGCCGAGGTGGTGACCACGGAGGCAAGGGCGATGCGCGCCAGGTCGAGCGCGGCGGCGACCGGCACGATGTCGAGGTTGCCGACCGACACGATGCGCCGTTCGGCCAGGACGACGGCGGGATTGCCCTGCGCGGAATTGAGCTCGGTCTCGATCGTGGCCCGGACGTAGGAGAAGGCGTCCGCGGCGGCGCCGAGGATCTGGGGGATGCTCCGGAAGGTGAGCGGGTCTTGTAGGTTCCGGGCGCTACCCGGCTCGAACAGCGAGCTCCCGGCGAGCAGGGCACGCAGGCGGCCGATCGTCGCGGCCAGGCCTGGATACGGCCGGATCTCGGTGACAACGGGATGGAGAGGGCTGAGATTGGCGGCGAACGCTTCGAGATCGAGGGCCGCCGCAACCTCGGCTTCCCCCAGCAGCCGCTCGGCGGCGAGCGCGGCGAGCGCGGCCCAGCCCGTCGAGAAGGCGTTGTTGTTGACGAGCGCCAGCCCTTCGTTGTCGGCCAGGACGAAGCCGGTCTCGCGGAGCAGCCCCTCCGCCAGGTCAGCCATGGGGCCGAGATCAGCCTGGCCCACCGAACCGAGGCTGCGGACGGCCGGCACAGTATCCCGGTTGAGCGCGCGGACCAGCATCTCGGCGAGCTCGGGCCGGACACCGGCCGCGCCCTTGGCGTAGCCGTTCACCAGGCAGACCATGGCGGCCCGTACGACAGACGGCGGTGCGGGCGGTCCCTGGGCAATGAGGTGGCCCCTGATCAGGAACCGGCTGAAGCCCTGGCGCGCCGCCGCGTCAAGCGCGACGGTCTTTCGCTCCGCGAGAGCGGTCGTAAGACCGTAAACGGGCAAGTTCAGCCGCAGCGCCTCCTCGACGATCTCCCGGGCCGTGGCCATCCGGTCGCGCGCCTCTGGGGCCAGGGCCACCTCATCCCGCCGCTCCGCGACGGCGGCAAGAGAATCGATCGTCAGCGACGTACCGTCAAGCACCACCATCAGCGCGGCCCCCCAGCGGGCGAGAGTCATACGGGTACCCGCGCAGCATAAGACCACCCTGTGACCTAGCCTTGCGCCGTGTTCACCGAGCCCGATAACCTGCCCCACGGCGTCCTTGCCGGCGCGCTGCGAGAGATGTGGGGATTCAGGGCCCAAAATTCTGCCACCCCCGTGCGAATGGACCCGGCGGGGGCCCCGGGCCTCGACGGCGTTCTGCTCCTGTCCGGGTCCCCGTAGTCGCCGAATCCTTGCGAGTGGGCGCCGGGTCTACCCTTGAGCCATGGCGACAACTGGGTGGGCTCGCCTCGCCCGGGCCGCCGGCGGTCCCGGCGGGCCACGACGAACCGGTGACGAAACGTGACCGAATCTGTCTAGTGTCTGTTAGCGCCGGTAGGTATCCCGGAGGGATGGAGCATTCCCCGCCGGCATATCCGCGTCGGCCGTTGCCCGGTCCGCAGCAGAGGCTGCCCCATGAATAGCCGTCTGACCGTGGCCGCCGGCCTGGCGACCGTCCTGGCGTCGATCGCCCTGTACCCGCTGCTGGCGGGCGGGACCTGGTTTTGGGGTGGCATCGGTGCGGTGATCGTCGTCGGCGGCATCGGCGCGGCGACCCGCCGGCGCATGGTGCCCGCCGCCGTCTGCTTCCTGGCCGCGGTCGTCGGCGAGTTCCTGTACCTCAACGCCCTGTTCGCACACCGGCAGTCAGTGGGGGGCCTGGTGCCCACCTGGGCGTCCTTGCACTACTTGGGGGTGCTGGTGGCGCAGGCCACCGCCGAGACGCACCACGCGCCCCCCGTCCCGCTCCGGCCGGGCATCGATCTGGTGGCGGTCGCCGGGATCGGCCTGGTGGGCGCCCTCACCGACCTGCTTGCCGTCCGGCTGCACCGGCCAGCAATCGCCGGGCTGCCCCTCCTGGTGCTGTTCTGCGTCCCGCTGACCACCCCGGTCAAGCCTCAGCCGGTGGGCGCGGCGCTTGTGTTCTGCGCGGGGATGGCCGGCTACCTGGGCCTGTTGTCGGCGGACGGCCGCTACAGGCTGCGGCTATGGGGGACGGTGATTCACCCGTGGCAGGCAGACGCGGACAGCCTCGGCCCGGACACCACGCCGATGGTCGCCGCGGCCCGGCGGATCGGCTCGGCCGCCGTGGTGCTGGCGCTGTTCTTGCCGCTGCTGGTGCCCACGGCCCGGGCGGACCGGCTTTTCGCTGGCCCTGGCGGTGGCAGCGGCTCGGGTGGCCAGGGGCCTCAGAACGCGGTCTCCTTCCCCAGGCCGCTGGACCTGCTCAACACCGACCTGCACGACACCCACCCGCGCGTCGTGCTGTCCTACACCGCCAGCGGCCAGGGGACGCCCTCGTACCTCCAGCTTTACGTGCTTGGTGACGTCACCACCGGCGGGTGGAAGATGACGCCAGCTTCCGGCACCAAAACACTGGGCGGCGGGGGAGTCATGCCCACCGCGCAGGGGCTGACCGCGGGCACGCCCGGCCTCAGGGTGCACGAGGCGATCAGCCTGGCACCCCAGGTGGAAAACGGCGCGAACGCCAGCTATCTGCCGCTGCCCTACCCGCCGCTTCGGTTGCAGGTACCCGGTGCCTGGCACGTGGACCCGGGCTCGCTCATGGTGCACAGCACCGACGCCCAGCTGTCGGGGCTCCACTACACCGTCGAAGGCAGGGACGTCACCCCCACGCTGCGGCAGGAGCGTTATGCGGGCCCGCTTCCCGCGGGGATGGATGCCTACACAACCGTGCCCGCCGCCTTCGACGGGCTCAAAACCCTGGCCGGCCACATCACCGCGGGCCAGCCGAGCCCATTCGGCAAGGCGGTGGCGATTGAGGCGTGGTTCCATCGCCGGGGCCTCTTCAGGTACTCGCTGACCGCGAGCTCGGGTACCGGTCCAGCCGCGCTGGCGCAGTTCCTGACCAGGACCAGGTCCGGTTCCTGCCAGCAGTTCGCCTTCGGGATGGCGGTGCTGGCGCGGCTGGCCGGCATACCGTCCCGGGTGGTCATCGGTTTCACCCAGGGCAGCTACGCGGGACACAACACCTGGGTGGTCCGGACCAGCGACGCCCACGCGTGGCCTGAGCTCTATTTCACCGGAGTCGGCTGGCTTGACTTCGAGCCGACCCCGCCCAACCCCTTCGGGCCAGCGGGCCAGGGCACCGCCAGCCCTCCGGCCTACTCTCTGCCGCAGTCGCCTTCAGCCGCCGCCGGCCGTCCGCAGACCGGGCAGCGGCTGGCCAACCCGGGCCAGGCCCCCCGCTCCGGCCATTCCAGCGCCCCGAAGTTCCCGGGCAAGATAACCAGCGCGACAGGCGGATCAGGCTCGACCGGGTCCAGCCAGCCGCAGGACCAAGGGCCGATCTGGGCGCTGGCGATCGTGTTGCTGGCGGCGATACTGCTGACGCCGCTGGTAACCCGCGTGGTCGTGCGCCGCTGGCGGTGGCGCAGGGCCCACGATGACGTGGCCAGGGCGCACGTCGCCTGGCGTGAGCTGTGCGATGACCTCGCCGATCACCGGATCGCCTGCCATGCCAGCGAATCCCCCCGCGCGCTCGCCGGCCGGCTCGCGGAGTCGCTTGGCCTCACCGCTGCCGAACGCGATGCCCTGGTGCGGGTGGCCCGCGCGGAGGAACGGGCGAGCTACGCGGCCAGCCCGGCGGACTCCGCCCGGCTGCGCGCCGACGTCGCGCTGTTCCGGCGCGCCGTGACCCGCGCCGCAACGCGGCCGGCCCGGTGGTCGGCCAGGATCGGCCCAGCGTCGGTCCTGGCGCCGGTCCGCGCTGGCCTCCGGCATGCCCTCGATGTGTTCGGCTGGATAGAACTGGCCACGACCAAGGCCCGTGCCGCTGTCCGGCGCCGCACCCCGCGCCCGCACATCACCTAGTCCTGGGGAGGGCCGCGGTGACGCGCGGTTTGTGGCAGCCGGGCGGTTGTCTCGCCTGCCATGTCACAAGCGGCCGGGCCTGTCTCGTCTCGGGTTTGAGAGACGGACTGCGAAGCCGGGAAGGTGATGGTCATGCGGGTGTTCGTGGCAGGCGGGGCCGGGGTTGTGGGGCGGCGGCTGGTGCCGCAGCTCGTGGCGCGTGGCCACCAGGTCACGGCGACGGCGACGGGCCCAGCCAAGCTGGGCTTGCTGGCGGAACTCGGCGCCGAGGCGGTCGTGATGGACGGGCTGGATGCGATGTCGGTCGGTGCGGCGGTCGCCGCGGCCCGGCCGGACGCGATCGTGCACCAGATGACCGCGCTTTCCACGGCGCACGCCGGAAAGCCCGATCTGAAGCACCCCGACCGTTTCTTCGCCACCACCGTCCGGTTGCGCTCCGAGGGGACCGATCACCTGCTGGCCGCCGCCGAGGCGACCGGCGTATCCCATGTCGTCGCGCAGAGCTTTGGCGCCTTCAACGGCATCCGCGAGGGCGGCTGGGTGAAGACCGAGGATGACCCGACGGACCCGGGCCCGGCGGGCATGCGCGAGGGGGCGGAGTCGCTCCGCCACCTCGAGGACGTGGTCACCAAGGCCGGCGGCGCGGCCCTGCGTTACGGCAGCCTGTACGGGCCTGGTGCCATCGACGATTGGGTAGGGCTCGTGCGCAAGCGGCGGTTCCCGCTGGTCGGGGGCGGCACCGGCTACATGTCGTGGGTGCATCTCGACGACGCGGCGAGCGCCACCGTGCTGGCTCTGGAGCACAAGGCGGCCGGCGTGTTCAACATCGCCGACGACGAACCAGCCCCGGCCAGCGAATGGCTGCCCTACCTGGCCGCGTGCGCGGGGGCGAAGCGGCCGCTGCGGGTGCCCACGTGGGTGGCCCGGCTGCTGGCAGGGGAACTGGCGGTGATCATGATGACCGAGGGGCGCGGCTTCGCCAACGCCAAGGCAAAGCGAGAGCTCGGCTGGACACTGCGCTACCCCTCGTGGCGCCAGGGCTTCGAGGAAGAGCTGGCTTGACCCGGGCCGGGGAGTTCGAGGAGCTGCGGCCGCTGCTGTTCGCGATCGCCTACCGGATCCTGGGCAGCGTGAGCGAAGCCGAGGACGCGGTCCAGGAAACCTGGCTGCGCTACCAGGCCTCCCCGGCACAGCCCAGGTCGGCCAAGGCCTTCCTCGCGGCCGTGGTCACCCGGATCTCGATCGACGTGCTGAGGTCGGCCCGCGTCCGGCGGGAGGAGTACCCCGCGCCGTGGTTCCCCGAGCCGCTGCTGACCGACCCCTACGACGACCCGGAGCGGTCGGCGGAGCTGGCCGACTCGGTGTCGACGGCGGCGCTGCTGCTGCTCGAGCGGCTCAGCCCGCTCGAGCGGGCGGTGTTCGTACTGCGGGAGGTGTTCGGGTTCGGCTTCGGTGAAGTGGCGGCGGCGGTGGGGCGGTCGGACGCGGCGTGCCGCCAGCTCGCCGTGCGGGCGCGCCGCCACATGAACGCGGGGCGCCCCCGGTTCGAGGCGGACCGCCGGGAGCGGGAGAAACTGGCGGCACGGTTCTTCGGCGCGCTCCGGGAAGGCGACGTCGAGGGCCTGCGGGCGCTGCTCGCCGCCGACGTTCAGATGGTCGCGGACGGCGGCGGCAAGGTCCCGCAGCTGCCCAGGGCGGTCACCGGCGCCGGCAAGGTCGCCCGGGTGCTTGCCTCGGTCTTCCCCTGGATCGCCCGGATCGGGGTGACGGTGCAGCCGCACCAGGTGAACGGCCAGCCGGGCGCGATCCTCCGCGACCGGGACGGCATGGTCCTCAACACCATGGCGCTCGACATCCTCGACGGGCAGATTCAGGCGATCCGCGCGGTGACCAACCCCGACAAGCTGCGGCACGTGGGCCCCGTGGCGGACGCCTCGGCGCTCCAGCGCGAGGCGATCCAGGCGCGCCGGCCCACGGACTGACCGCAAGGCCCGGCCCGGCCTGCCCTCAGCCGGTACCAGCGGCTCAGCGGCGGCCGGCCGGGGCGGGAGTCATTGCTGGCCGCCGTCGAGCAGGCCGAGCCGGTGGGCGGCCGCGGCCGCCTCGCCGCGGCTTGCGGCGCCCAGCTTGGACATGATGTTCGACACGTGCACGCTGGCCGTCTTGGGGGAGATGAACAGCTTGCCGGCGATCCCGGCGTTGCTCATCCCGGCCGCGATCAGCGGGAGCACCTCGAGCTCCCGTGGGGTGAGCCCCGCCGCGGGGGTGTGCCGGGCGGTTGCGGCGTCGCCGGCGGGGACCCCGGCCCGGCGGGCGAGCAGCGCGACCGCCTCGCCCAGCGGCCGCGCGCCGAGGTCCGCGGCGATCTCCGCGGCCCGGCGCAGCCGCACGGCGGCTACCTCCTTGCCCGCACCGCCGGCCAGCGCGGCCGCGGCCGCGCGGAACAGGGCAGCCGCGAGCGGGTAGGGCTGGCGGGCCTGCTCCCACGCGACGGCGGCCTCCTCCCACGCGGCCGCTTGCTCAGCCGGGCCAGTGGATGCTCCCGGCGCCATGTACTCGGCCCGGAGGACCTCGGCGGCCCAGGTCAGCTGCTGCGCCCGCTGGACGGGGCCTGCCGCCTCCAGCTTTCCCGCCTCGGTGCGCAGCGCGCCGATCAAGTCGCCCACGGCATCGGCCGAACCCTCCGCACGGACGGCGGCGGGCGTGACCGCGGCCTCGGCAGCGGCCCGGGCCGCCGCTACCAGCAGTGGCCAGGCATAGCGCGGGCTGGCCTGCAGGTCGTGGCGGTGCACCGAGGCCTGAGCCAAGGCCAGCGCCTCGCTGGGGCGGCCCTGCGCGGTGAGCAGCTCGATCCGCAGCTGGGCGAGCAGCAGATAATCCTCCGCGTGCCAGGACACCCGGCCATCCAGTCCGCCGAGCAGCTGATCGGCCATGGTTATCGCGCTGCTCGCCGCGGCGAGCTCGCCCCGGGCCAGCGCGATGGCACCGGCCATCAGCTGAAGGCCCGCGCGGGTCCGCGGCGGCGCCGAGAGAGCCAGGGCCCGCTCGATCACCTCGCTGGCCTCGTCCCAGCGGCCCAGCGAGTACAACGGCTCAGCCACATTGATGGCCAGGAATGTGCCCTCGGTCCGAGCCAGCCCGTAGCGGGCCGCTTCGGCGATGCCGTCCCGGGCCACCTGGACCGCCCGTTCATGCTCGCCGGTGCCCTCGAGCAGGTGCGATTCACTGATCGTGGTGTCCAGCATCAGGTGGTGGTCGCCGGCCTGGGTGGCCAGCGAGCGGGCCCGGGCCAGCAGGCCCAGATCCGCATCCGAGATACCAGGCCCGTCGGTGTGCCCCAGCGTGGCCAGGACGCTCAGCGCGCAGGCCTGCGTGGCCAGGTCACCCGTCTGCTCGGCGAGGTCGAGCGCCTCGGCCGCGGTGGCGCGCGCCTCGGCCGCCGCGTGGGTCTTGCGGAGGCGCATCGCAAAGCTGGCCAGAACCTTGGCCCGTTCCTTGTCATGCTGGCCGTCGCTGACCAGGGACAGCGCTTCGCGAAAGTCGGCGATGCCGTCGTCCTGCGTTCCCAGCCCCAGCCTCCCGAGCAGTTCTAGCAGCAGCGCCGCCCGGCCGGGCTCAGCCTTGGGGTCGATCTCGCGAAGCGCGGCCGAGGCAAAGGCGCGCGACCGCTCGTTCTCCTGCAGCAAGAGCGCCACCCGGCCCGCCTTCTCCAGCACCCGGTCGTGGCCGGTGCCGATGCGCTGCGCGGCGTCGGGCACCTTGTCCCACAGCTCGGAAACCTTGGCGAGCATGGCAAGCTGCTCCGCATAGGCGAAGACCCGGTTCGCCTCGGCGGCGGCCTGCCAGGCGCTGGCCAGCGCGTTGCCGAGGTCATGGGCCGCGTACCAGTGGTACGCGAGCTGGGTCGCGGCCCGCCCGGGGGCCAGCGACGGATCCGCGGCGATCGCCTCCGCATACCGTGCGTGCACCCGGCCGCGCTCACCGGGCATCAGGTCCTCATACATCGCCTCGCGGATCAGCGCGTGGCGGAACGCATAGCCATCCGGATCGGCGACGAGCACATTGGCGGCAACCGCGGGACGAAGCGCCCGCTCGACGTCGTCGTCGCCAAGCCCGGTGACCGCGCTGAGCAGGCCATGCCCGGCGCGTTCCCCAGCAGCGCTGGCGACCCGCAGCACGTCCTGGGTCGCGTCAGGCAATCGCTGCACGCGCGCGAGCACCAGGTCGCGCAGCGACTCGGGCAGCACGTCGTCACAGCAGAGCAGCTCCTCGACGAACAGCGGGTTGCCCTCACTGCGCGCGAAGACGGTGTCGACGCGCGCTGGATCCGGCACCTGGCCGGCGATCGCCGCCAGCAGCTCGCCGGTTTCCCCCCGGGTCAGCCGGGACAGCTCGGCGCGCTGCACCCAGGCCAGCCGGGCGAGCTCGGCCAGCAGCGGCCGCAGTGGGTGGGTGCGGTGCAGCTCGTCGGAGCGGAACGTGCCGAGGATCAGCACCCCCGGCAGCACCCGCTGATTGCTGACCAGAAAATAAAGCAGGTCCCGGGTCGAGCGGTCGGCCCAGTGCAGGTCCTCGATAACCAGCACCACCGGGCCACGGTCGCTGAGCTGCTCGAGCAGCGTCAGCACCTGCTCGAACAGCCGGCCCCGCCCCTCGCCCGGGTAGACATCCGCGCCGGTGCCCGCCGGGTCACCCGGCTCTGATTCCGCCGTGCCCAGGTCGGGCAGCAGCCGGGCGAGGTCGCCGGCCCGGCCGCCGAGCAGCTCGATCACGCCCGCCGCGCCGATTTCCCGCATCAGCTCCCGCAGCACGGCGGTGAACGGGGCGAACGGCAGCCCCTCGGCGCCAAGCTCGAGACAGCCACCGGTCAGCACCCGCCCGCCCGCGGCGCGCGCGTGCGCGGCGAACTCGGCGGCGAGCCGGGACTTCCCGATCCCGGCCTCGCCGCCGAGCAACACCGTCGCCGGCTCGCCTCGCCGGGCCGCCGCGAACGCCGCCTCGAGATCGGCAAGCTCGGCACGCCGGCCGATGAGGGCCGGACTGATCAGGCGGCTGGCCATGTCCTCCAGCATGCCATCGGGGCCGGGCATCGTGGCAGGCCCGTCAGGCGGCCGGCCGCCCGGCACGCTCCGTTCGGGTGCCCGCCGGAAGGCCGGCCTGCCCTGTCTGGGTGGCTGGCGCGGCGGTGCGCAACGGGCGCACCGGCGCCAGGCGCAGGCTTGCCAGCCGCCGCGCCCGCTTCACCTGGCGGGCCAGCCGCGCGCTGTCGGCGTCCTTGTGCATCTCGGCGATCCGGTCTGCCACGAGCGCCTGCGGGATGTAGGGCTGCATCTTGATCCTCCTCGCCGCCGGGCGGCCTGCCCGCCCTTGCACCATCGAGGCTCGCGGTAAGGCGCGCTTACCCGCATCGGGAGAAGTGCGTATCTGACGGCCGGCGGCAGGGGCGGGCGCTAAGGAGACCCCGGCACGGGCGCTAAGGGAGGCCCGGGGACGGGCGCTGAGGAGGCGGGCCTGCGGCCCTTGTGCGCCCAGCCTGAGCCCGGTGCGGACGCGGCACGGGGTACGCGACGGCGGACGGCACCACACGGCAGCAAATCCGCTATTGCAATGTGATATTTTACATGCTTTCCTGAGCGGTAGCTCCCACCCTCGCGACGCCCTGACCCCGTTATCAGCGAAGGAGCATGGCCATGACCGCTCCCACCGAGCCCGCGCAGCCGCAGGCAACCGGGGCCGCGACCGGCCCCGCAACGCCGACCCTTGAGAAAGATGCCATCGGCCTGGTCCGGTCGACGATCTTCGCGATGGCCGGGGCGGCACCCGGCCAGACCGTCGCGATCACGTTGGCCATCCTGGTTGCCGCCAGCGCATACGGCACCATCCTGCCGGTGCTTCTCACCACCGCCGGCCTGCTGTGCATCGCGCTGGCGTTCCACCGCCTGAACATGTGGCGGCAGAACGCGGGCGCCACCTACGAGTGGGTCTCGCGGGCGTTCAGCCCGTACGTCGGGTTCCTGGTCGGCTGGCTGATGCTGGTCGCGTTCACGCTGTTCGTCCTCATCGACGTCATCACGATCGGGCCCAGCGTGCTGGCGCTGCTCGGCCTGTCGCCCAGCAACAAGTGGGCCGGCGCGGTAGCGATCATCCTCATCGGCTCGTTCCTGACGCTCACCGCGGTCCGCGGCATCCGGCTGAGCGCTCGCCTCCAGGTGGTGGTCGCGCTGCTCGAATACTCGATCGTCACGGTCTTCGCGGTCTGGGCCTTCATCTCGGTCTTCATCGTCCGCAGCGCCGGGACCGTGCACCCGACGACGCAGTGGCTCAGCTTCCACGGCACCGGCGCCGGCGTATTCGGGGCTTCGATGATCATCGCCGTCGCGTCGCTGTCCGGCTGGGACGGGGGCATCTACCTGAACGAGGAAACCTCGGCGCCGGAGAAGAACCCCGGCCGGGGCGCCGTTCTGGGCGTAGCCCTGACCGGCCTGCTGTTCCTCATCATGTACGGCACCTACCAGGGCGTCGGGCCCAGCGCGCAGTTGCAGGCGCACTCCGCGAACGCCATCGCCTGGGTCGGCCAGACACTGGCGGGCACGGCCGGCGACAGGATCATGTCGTTCGCCGTGGTGATCTCGGTCCTCGCCACAACCCAGGTGGCCATCATCGGCACGTCACGGGTCGCGTACTCGATGGCCCGGGACCGGGTGCTGCCGCGGCGCCTCGGCAGCATCAGCCCCAGCTACCGGACCCCCGCCTTCGCCACCCTCGTGCTGGGCGGCGCGACGATCGTGCTGGCCATCATCGACGTCTTCGCGACCTCGGTCAGCTCGGCCATGACGACGATCATCAACACGAGCGGCGTGCTGTACTCGATCTTCTACGCCGTCACCGGCATAGCCGCGGCCTGGTACTACCGCAGGCTGCTGTTCCAGTCGGCGAAGAACGCGATCATGCTCGGGCTGCTGCCGCTCGCCGGCGCGGCGCTGCTCATCTGGGTGACCGTGAAGGGGACCCAGGCGCTGAACCAGGGGGAGAAGAACGCCCTGATCGTCATAGCCGTGCTCGGAGTGATCATGATGGTCGTCGCGGCCAGGGTCTACCGGGCACCCATCTTCAAGGCCAGGATCGAGACGGCCGAGACGGCCGAAGCCGTCTCGCACTTCGGCGCGGACCCGAGCTGATGTCCAGCCTCTTCGCGGGCATGCTGCCCGCCGTCATGACACCGTTCGGCGCCGATCTCACCATCGACGACAGCGAACTGGCCGGGAGCGTCGACTGGCTGATCGGCACGGGCGCCAGCGGCCTGGTCGCGACCGGCACGATGGGGGAGGCCAGCTCGCTGTCGGAGGCGGAGCGCGAGCACGTCGCCGAGCTCGTGGTGGGCGCCGCCGCCGGGCGCGTGCCGGTCATCGTGGGCGTGTCCTCGGACACCGCCGATCGCGCGGGGCGGCTGGCACGCGCGGCGCAGCGGGCCGGGGCGCGCGGGCTGATGTGCACGCCGCCGCCCAGCTACCGCGCGGACGAGCGGGAGATCGCCGCCTTCTACACCGCGGTGGCGGCGGCGACCGACCTGCCGCTGATGGTGTACAACAACCCGTCGGTTACCCACAACGACATGCCGCCGCGGCTGATCGCCGAGCTCGGCGGGGTGGACACCGTATGGGCCGTCAAGGAAACGTCGGGGGACTGCCGCCGCATCGCGGAGATCCTCGACCTCACCGACGGGGTCATGGAGGTCCTCGTCGGCGGCGACGACTGGGCCCTGGAGGGGGTGGCGGCGGGCGCCACGGGATGGGTTACCGGCTGCGGCGTGGTCGCTCCCGTGGAGAGCGCCGCCCTGTTTGAGGCCTGCATCGGCGGGAGGTTCGACCGGGCGAGGCAGATCTACCGGTATCTGCTGCCGCTGGCCAGGCTGGACATGGAGCCGAAGCTGGTGCAGTACTTCAAGGCGGCGCTGGATGAGACCGGCCGCTACGGCGGGCCTTGCCGGCCGCCCCGCCTCCCGCTCACCGCCACCGAGGCGGCGCGCGTGGCAGCGGCCGTCACGGCGCTCCGCCGGCTGGCCGGCACGCCCGCGCTCCAGTAATCTCCGTCGGCATAATCGCAGGGCAACGCCGTACTTCCACCCGCCGCCCCGGTCGCCGGAGGAGGATCTCATGAGGGTTACCAGCGTCGACGTCCGCGTCGTCTCGGTCCCGTTCACCCACCCCGAGACGTGGCGCTTCGGGCGGCTGTGGGGGCTGACCAACGCCATCGTCGAGGTGCACACGGACGCGGGCATCACCGGGATCGGCGAGGTCCCGGGCAGCCCGCTCATCGGCATGGTCCGCGACGCGCTCAAGGCCACCAGCGCGTGGATCATCGGCGAGGACCCGATGAAGGTCAGGCAGTTCCTGCGCCGGGCGGCGGACCGCGGCTGGCACCACTATCCCTACATCGGCAACGCGGCGTCGGCCGGAATCGAGATGGCCCTCTGGGACATCTGCGGCAAGGCGCTCGGCTGCCCCGTGTACCAGTTCTTCGGCGGGCTGGACACCGAGAACGTCCCGTTCTACTGGTACATCTGGGTGCAGGACCGCCAGCCCGAAACCGCGCGGCAGCAGGCGGCCGAGGGCGTGGCGCGCGGGTTCAAGACCATGTACATCAAGATCGGCTTCGATCTGAAGAACGACCTCGCGCTCGCCCGGGCCATCAAGGAGGAGGTCGGTGAGGACATCGCGGTGCGGGTGGACGCGAACGAGGCCTGGACCCCGTTCGAGGCGATCGACGCGCTCCAGCGCTTCGAGGACGTCGGGGTCGAGTTCCTCGAGCAGCCGATCGACATGCACGACATCACCGGCATGGTGGACCTGCGGACCAAGTCGCGGACCCGCATCGGCGCCAACCAGTCCGTCTGGCAGCCGTGGCAGGTGCCCGAGGTCCTGGCGCGGCGGGCCGGCGATGTCATCGTCACCGACCAGCACCAGCTCGGCGGGCTCGTTCCGTTCCGGGACGCCGCGGCCATGTGCGAGGTGGCGAACGTGCCCGTCATCAAGCACGCGTTCGGGGACCTGGCGATCACCACCATCGCCGCCACCCACGTGCTCGCCACGCTCGCGTCGCCCCAGCTTGGCCACCAGCAGTACCTGACGATCCTGGAGCACGACCTGCTGACGGCCCCGGTCGAGTTCGTTGACGGGGCGATCCCGGTGCCCACCGGCCCCGGCCTGGGCATCGAGCTCGACCAGGACGCCGTGCGGTTCTACGAGGAGGTCTACCGCGAGCACGGCGAGTTCGAGGGCTACGGGCCGATAACCGAGTCCTCCGGCCTGCCCCCGCTGCGCGTGCCCGGGCGGTGACCATGCAGACGTTCCCCGCGGAGGACCTGAAGTACGTGTACAGCCCCTGGCATGAGCCGGTCGGGACGGTGCAGCCGGGAGAGCGGTTCACGGTGGACACCCAGGACTGCTTCACCGGGCTGTACCGGGATCCGGCGAACTTCAGCCCGGAGACCGCGGCGTGGGTGGAGGAGAACCTCAACTGCGTCACGGGGCCGATCAGCGTGGCGGGCGCCAAGCCCGGCGACGCCATCGAGATCCACATCGAGTCGGTCACCGTCACCTCGCCGGGAAGCCTCGTCGTCAGCAGGTGCGAGGCGCTGTCCCCCGCCGACTGGTGGCACGAGGAGTACCGCGCCGTCTCGCTCCCGGTCGAAGACGGGCGGATCCGGCTCAGGGACGACTGGACGGTACCGGTGCGCCCGCTGATCGGCTGCCTGGCCACGGCGCCGGGCCGGGAGGCGATCCTGAGCCGCCGCGAGGGCTCCTACGGCGGCAACATGGACTGCAACGAGATCACCAGCGGGGCGACCGTCGTCCTGCCGGTCGAAACGCCCGGCGCCTTCCTCTACTTCGGCGACTGCAAGGCCGCGATGGGGGACGGCGAGATCACGGCGGCGCCGGAGGTCGCGACCCGGATCGTCGCCTCCGCCACGCCGGTGCCCAGGCCCGCCGCGATGCATGCGCCCCGGGTGCGGACCCCGGCGCGGCTGACCACCGTGGTGTCCGGCATCAGCCTCGCCGACGCCTGCCGCACCGCGTTCGCCGAACTCAAGGCATGGCTGGCGGACGAGTTCGGCCTGACCTCCGATGACGCCGCCGTGCGTGATGGGCATCGGCGCCCACTGCGGCGTCTGCCAGGTGAGCAACGCGCTGCACACCGCCCAGTGCTCGATCTCGCTCAGCCTGCTGCCACCGCGGCCGGCCGACGGATAGCGAAGCCGGCGGCGGAGCGCCAGCGAAGTCTGAAGGAAGGAGAGCGCAGCGGATGGAACGGCTCGACGGGCAGGTCGCCATCGTCACGGGAGGGGCACAGGGCATCGGGTTTGGCATCGCCACGGTCCTGCGGGCCGAGGGGGCGGACGTGGTGATCGCCGACATCGACGGGGCGGCGGCGGCCCGGGCCGCGGCGCAACTGTGCGACACCGGAGAGCACACGCTTGCGGTCCAAACCGACGTGACCGCGCAGACCGATGTCGGCAACATGGCCGCCGAGGCGGTCCGCCGGTGGGGACGGATCGACATCCTGGCCGCGAACGCGGGCATCTACCCGCACATTCCGCTGGCCGAACTCGGCGTCGCCGACTGGAACCGGGTGATGGCGATCAACGTGACCGGCGCGGTGCTGGCCATCCAGGCGTGCGTGCCCCGGATGACCGAGCAGGGCTACGGCCGTATCGTGCTCACCTCGTCGATCACCGGTTCGGTCGTGGGCCAGCCCGGGTACACGCACTACGGCGCCTCGAAGGCCGCGATGCTCGGCCTCATGCGTTCCGCCGCGCTCGAAGTCGTGGCCGCGGGAATCACGGTCAACGCGGTGCTGCCCGGCAACATCCGCACCCAGGGATTCGCGGATCTCGGCGCCGAGCACGAGCGGCGCATGCTGGCGGCGATCCCGGCGAACAGGTTCGGCGAGCCGGAGGATGTCGGCTGGGCGGTCCGGTTCCTGGCGTCCCGCGAAGCGGGGTACATCACCGGCCAGACGCTGATCATCGACGGCGGCCAGGTCCTGCCGGAGAGCACCCTGTGACGAGCGCCGAGGGAGCCGTGCCCCAGATCACGATGCTGCGCTCCGACAGCCTCCGGGAGCAGGTCACCCGGGCCGTCGAGGCGGCCATCGTGGCCGGCGAGCTGGAACCGGGCGTGATCTACTCCGCGCCCGGGCTCGCCGAACGGTTCGGCGTCTCGGCGACGCCGGTCCGGGAGGCCATGCTCGACCTGGTCAAAGAGGGATTCGTGGAGCCGCTCAGGAACCGCGGGTTCCGCGTGGTGGAGATGTCGGACGAGGACCTGGACAACATCGCCCAGATCCGCCTGCTCATCGAGGTTCCGACCATTCCGCAGATCGCCTCGCTGCTCACCCCGGCCCGGTTCGACGACCTTGCCGTGGCGGCCGGGGCCATCGAACGGGCCGCGGCGGACGGCGATGTCCTGCGCTACCTCGACGCCGACCGCCGGTTCCACGTCGAGCTGATCTCGGCCATCGGCAATGCGCGGCTCACCGACCTGGTGGACCGGTTGCGCCGGCAGGCCCGCCTGTTCGGGCTCAAGGATCTCGCCAAGTCCGGCAGGCTGATGGCGTCCGCGCGGGAACACCGGGCGCTGCTGGGCACGCTCAGGGCGCAGGACGTCCAGGCGGCGGAGAACCTCATGCGGGCGCACATCGGCCACACCCGCGGCCTTTGGGCGGGACGCCAGGACCGAGGCTGACGGGCTCAGGGCGTCGGCTCGCGGCGGCCCGGCCCCGGATCATGACCGCGCGGCGGCCGGCGGGCTGTCCGCAATCGCGTAAGGCACTATGGGCGCCGGCCAGGCAGGGCGCGGCAGCCAAAGATCATGCTTTACGCTCGCTGCGTCTCAGCCGGATCCCGCCCGCGCGACAGGGGGCTGCGCCGGCCCCGGCGGGGTCGGCCAGCCCCGGTCAGCGGGGCCGCGGTCGGCCGCGCGTTACGACTTCTGCGGGTAGGCGACGCCGGCCAGCGAGGTGAAGTCCTCGGCGTCGGTGAACGGCATGCTGCTGACGAGCCCCAGGCTGTTCGTGATGGCGATCGAACCGGTGGTCCCGTCCACCGTGTACACCTCGATCTCCAGCACGTCGGCCTTGGTCCGGGCGGCGGCGGGCAGATCGGTCCACAGGCCGGTGCCGCTGGTGGGCTGGTCCATGGAGCCGTTCAGGTAGACGACGCCGTTGATGACGGCGTACGCCGGAGAGCCGGTGCTGTAGGTCTTGGCGTCGGACTTCCAGCCGGCCTCCAGCTTGAAGTCGTGCCACGTCGTGCTGGCGACGGGGAACGAGACGGCGGCGAGTGAGGTGAACTCGCTGGACTGCGCGCCCTGCACGTAGACCTGGCCGGACGGCAGGATCTCCAGGAAGCCTGTGCTGCCGTCGAACGTGTACACCGAGATGTACAGGTCGTGGCCGGGGCGGGCGGCCTTGGGCAGCACGAAGGCGAGCGTCATGGTGCCCGTCGTGTGCATCGACCCGGACAGGTACACCACGCCCTTGCTGACCGCGTAGGCGGGGTTGCCGGTCTCGAAGTTCGGCTGGCTGGACACCCAGCCGTTCTTCAGCGCGAGGTCGTGGGACTTGACCGCGGCCGGGTAGGAGACCGCGGACAGCGACGCGAACGTGTCGGCGTTGCCGTCGTAGGCCTCCATGGCGCCGTTGGAGCCGACGTACAGGATTCCTGGCACGTCGGCGTTCGTGTAGATCTGGATGTACAGGTTGTGCTTGGGCCGCTCGGCCGCGGGCATCGTGGCGAACGTGGCGCTGCCACCGGACGTCGTCTGCTTGACGGCGCCGCGCAGGTACACCACTCCGTTCTGGACGGCCCACGCGGGCTTCCCGGTGACGAGCTTCGGCGCGCTGGCCGACTGCCACCCGTTGACCAGCGTGAGCGAGTGCCAGGTGAGCGTGGCCGCCGCGGCGGGCGCGCCGTGCGCCCGGGCCGGTGCCGGGCCGGCCTGGGCCGGTGCGGCGGCCGCTGTGGTGCCGCCAAGCACCGCCAGCAGGGCGGCGGCCGGCAACAGCGCGCGGGCGTGCCGGAGTAGTGGTGCTGCCAGGGATTTCATGGTCCCCCTCTGGTAAGTCGCCAACCGCGGCCACAGCCGGCCGCGGGGACCACAGTAAAGAAGGCAAAAAGGTACTGGCCGGAAATCCGCTGAAGTGTTCCACTCTGGCGCCGGCGCCGCACCATCCTTGCACCGCCACGGGCGTGGCGCCCGCCTTGTGGGTGTTGGTACAAGTCCGCTCCGGTTTAGGACCCGGGAGTTAGGATGCGAGCCATGCTCAAGGGGCGACGTTCTTGGTGGGCCGTTGCGACCGCGGTCGCACTCGCTGTCACCACCGCCGGCACGCCGGCGGTGGGGGCCACCGGACCGGGCGGGTTCTCGCTGCGGCCGACGTACCGGTTCGATGACTACGCTCACGGCAGGGCCAGTTTCATCCTGCCCGCCGGCGAGAACGGGCTGGTCAACGCCACCCAGTTCGCCAAGTTCGAAAAGACGGGCCAGCGCCCGCCGCACAGCCAGGACCAGCTCGCGCCCTACGAGAACCTGGAGTTCGGCTACCGGTCGCTGACCGACGCCACGATCGGCAAGTACTACCTCGACGACTCGTTCGGGGTGACGCCCGGCCAGATCACCCGCACCGAGCACCCCTCGCCGAAGGTGCCGGTCGTCATCTACCGGGACGGGCACGACATCCCGCACATCTACGGGAAGACGAACGCCGCGCTGGCGTTCGGCGCCGGGTACGCGCAGGCCGAGGACCGGCTGTTCCTCATGGACGTGCTGCGCCACTACGGGGCGGGGACGCTCACCTCGTTGCTCGGCCCGTCCTGCGCCGACGAGCAGATGGACCACGACGAGCTGCTGCTCGCGCCCTACACGACGGCCCAGGCGAACGCCCAGATCAACGCGCTGCCGAAGGAGTACGGCGCGCAGGGCAAGCTCGCGGTGTCCATGATCCACAGCTACGTGCAGGGGATCAACGCCTACATCGCCAAGGCGCTGACCGACCCGAAGCTCCTGCCCGTCGAGTACACCCTGTTCGGCCTGCCCAAGCCGTGGACGCCCGCCGACGTCGTGGCGGTGGCCGGCCTCATCGGCGGCATCTTCGGCGACGGGGGCGGCGGGGAGATCCGCAACGCCCAGCTGCTGGAGTACCTCCAGGGCCAGCTCGGCAAGTCGGCGGGCTCGACCGCGTTCACCGACTTCAAGGAGCAGAACGACCCGGCCGCCCCGACGACCGTCGTGAACAAGTCCTTCCCGTACGAGATACCCAAGCGCGTCAACCCCGCGACGATCGCCATCCCCGACCACCCCGGCGCGGCGCTGAAGGGCGGGCCCGTCGACACCACGCCCGGCTGCACCGGCACGCCGGCCAGCAAGGCCGGGCTGTCCGTCATCGAGTCGCTGCTCGAGTTCCCTTCGCACATGAGCAACGCGCTGGTGGTCGGGGCCAGCCACTCGGCGGACGGGCACCCGCTGGCGGTCTTCGGCCCCCAGGTCTCCTACTTCGCCCCGCAGATCCTCATGCAGGAGGACCTGCACTCGCCCAGCTACGACGCCGAGGGGGCGTCCTTCCCCGGCACCGGCTTCGTCGAGCTGGGCCGCGGCGTCGACTACGCCTGGTCCGCCACGTCCGCGGGCAGCGACCTCACCGACCAGCGCCTGGAACTGATCTGTAACCCGCACGGCGGCAAGGTGTCGCCGACCGGGACCTTCTACATGTTCCACGGCAAGTGCATCTCGATGGTCAACGAGCACTTCCCCGAGAAGACGGTGAGCGGGCTGCTGCTCAACCACGCGATCCACCTGACGGTGCACGGCGTAGTCCAGGGCTGGACCACGGCGCTGCACGGCAAGCCGGTCGCGGTGGTCAACCAGCGCTCCACCTACAACCACGACGTGGACTCGGTGATCGGCTTCCTCCACTTCGGGGAGCCCGCCCTCACCCACAGCCCCCAGTCGTGGATGGTGGGCGCCAGCGAGGTCGACTACACCTTCAACTGGTTCTACGTCGACAACAAGAACATCGCGTACTACGTCAGCGGGCTCGACCCGGTGCGCCCGTCGTTCGTGGATCCGAACCTCCCGACCTGGGGTACCGGCGGCGCCGAGTGGCGCGGCTTCCTGCCCATGTCGCAGCACGTGCACCAGATCAACCCGCCGCAGGGCTTCTTCGACAGCTGGAACAACAAGCCGGCCCCGCTGTTCTCCGCCTCCGACGGCCAGTACGGTTACGGGCCGGTGTACCGGGTGCAGATGCTCACCACCCAGATCCGGCACCAGTTCGCCATCCACCACGGGAAGATCACCCGGGCGAACCTGGTCCAGGCGATGGAGACCGGGGCCAGCCAGGATCTGGACGGCCTCACGATCGGCCCCGCGCTGCTCCGGGCGGTCCAGGGACGGCACGAGCCGGCCGGGGTCCAGCAGATGGTGACGGCGCTGAAGGCCTGGCTCGCGACGGGCGCGCACCGGGTCCTGGCCTCGCCCAGCGCCAAGCAGTACGAGCAGGCCGACGCCGTCGCCATCATGGACCAGCTCGTCCCGGCCGTCACCGAGGCCATCTTCAATCCGGTGTTCGCGGCCGGCGGCGTTGGCTCCGGCGGCTACGACGTGTTCCCGATGGGCTTCGTGAACGAGCCGTACAACGGCGGCTCGCACCTCGGCAGCGCCTACGACGGCGGCTGGGAGGGGTACACCGTCAAGGCCCTGGACCAGTTCACCGGGCAAAAGGTGGCCCAGCCGTTCAGCAGCGGCGTCACCGCCAAGCTGTGCGGCACCGGCGGCCTGGCCCACTGCGGGCCCGCGCTCGACGCCGCGCTGGCGGCCACCTACCAGGCCATGGTCAAGGCCAACAAGTCCGCCAAGGTTGCTTCGTGGACGGCGGACGCCAACACCGTCGCGGCCGGGCTGACCATGCCGCAGTACGACGCCATCGGCTTCCGGGCGCTCGGCATCGTCGGCCAGCCCAGCATCCCCTGGCAGAACCGGCCCACCTTCCAGCAGGTGGTGTCGTTCCCGGCGCACCGCCCCCGCTGAACAACCGGTGGCGAGCTTCTGGGGCATCAACACCCGCCGGATCACCGCACGGGAGGTATGGGGCTACGGCACCTGGCTGTTCTTCGGCCTGGTCTTCGGCCTGCCGGAGAGCTGGGCGGGCGCGGCCAACCCGCCCTGGCCCACGCTGTCGGACACGATCGCCCACCTCGAGCGGTTGTGGCCGGGCACCCGCGTCGTCGTGGTGGTGCTGATCGCCCTCATCGCGTACAGCTGCGTCAGGTTCCCGCCCGGGCACACCGGCCAGTTCCCCGCCCGTGCGGGCGAGCCGCCGCGGGCCCGCACCGGCAACGGCCGGGCTCACCAGGTCCCCGGGCGCCGTCAGCCCCGTCCCGGCGCTGGTCTACATTCCGCTGGCGCTCGCGGTGGTGGCCGTGGGCAGCCTCATCGCCGCCTTCGCCAGCAGCGACACCTACGTCCTCGGGTACGTGCTCTACGGCCTGTTCGCGGTCTTCTGCGTGATAGTCCCGAACCTGCTGGCGTACTGGTTCGCCGCGGAGGTGCCGTTCCCCACGTTCTTCCGCACGATCGCCGATCTCGACCACCGCTGGCGCCCGGCCGCCATGATGATCGTGGCCTGGCTGATCGTCCTGATGTTCCACCTCGCCTTCTTCCCCTGGCCCGACCTGACCTTGTAGACGCCCTCTGGCGCGCCTCCGGCACGACGCCGCAGCCTGTGCGCCTCCGGCGCGATGGCCCGCGAGGGAGGCAGAGTGAGCGTCCCGCCAGACTTTGCAGGTGGTAAGGGGCACGCCGCAGGCGCCGGGCCCAACGCCGCAAAAGGCGCCCCAGGCGCCGTTGCGGTGTCCCGGCGCCGAGGACCAGCCTCCCGAAGCCAGCGAGGCCCCGGCCGAGCGCCCGCGAGGGAGGCAGAAAGCTGAGTTCCCCCGCAACGGGTGATGCGTGCCGGGGCCGCCCCGGCGGACACTGCGGGGGTCAGCGCTCCCGGCGGAATCACCGCTGGACAAGAGCCACCGCGATCAGGCCGCCGCATAGCAGGCTGCCCAGCTCCAGGGAGAGGTCCATGTCCGAGAGTGACGCACCCGTACGTGACACGCTTGCCGCGATGACAGAAGCATCGATCGAGAACAGCGACCTGTCCGCGCGCGAACACATGATCGCCCGGATCGCCGCGCTGATCGCGGTGGACGCCCCGGCCGCGTCCTACGCGCTCAACGTCGAGGTGGCGGCCGATTCCGGGGTAACCCTCGACGACGTCCAGGACATCCTGGTCGCGGTGGCCCCCATCGTCGGCGCGCCGCGGGTGGGCTCGGCGGTCATCAGGCTCGCCGAGGGGCTGGGGTTCGTGATCGAGGCAGCGCTCGAGGCCGAGGCCGAAGCCGACGCGGAGGCCGCGGAGGAGATCGGCTAGCCGGTCCCGCCCCGGTCGCCGGCCAGGACCCGGTGGTCAGCCAGCTGGCTCAGGCCGGCGCCGGATTTGGGCCACCGGGCCCGCCACGAGGGCGAACCCGGTGACCTCACCCCGCCCGGCGGCCGCTGTGGGGGGGGAAACAGCTTCAGCCGGGCGTGGGTCTTCAAGCCCAGGGTACGCAGCAGCGCTGCCCTGGGATGTCTCGTGGGCCCACGGCTTGCCCTCGCTCCTTGAGCCCAAGGCGCTACTGGCGGACAGCGTGCTGACTCCGCTCAGTTCGTTCAGGTTAATGGTATTACCTGAGCAGACCGACGCTTTCGTCCGATCCAGGGATGGTGCGGGGATCACGCCGCAAGCCGGGCCGGTCCGCTGCGCGCCGGGATTGGCCGGTGGATTGGCGGCCGCCCTCAAGCCCAGGAATCTTGCGCTCACTGCCGTCTCCTCCGTCATTGCCGCCCGTGCCGGGTTACCCCTGGAACGGCAGGGATAAGCGGCTGGTTCACACTGTGCCACCATGAAGACCAGCGTGGCGAGTGCTGGCGGCAGCGACCCGCCGACCGCGGCCGCTCCCACCCCCGGCTTCTCATCCCTGGACGGCTCATGACCGAACCTGGCCTGCGCGTGGACTCGCTGACCGGTGCCCACGTCGTGGTCACCCCGTGGCGCCAGCACCGGCCGAAGCTGCCCGAAGGCTCGTGCCCGTTCTGCCCCGGCGGCCTCGAGGCGCCCGGGCCGTACGAGGTGAGGTGCATCCAGAACCGCTGGCCGGCCCTCCCGGGGGAGCGTCACGAGGTGATCCTGCACAGCCCCGGCCATCACCGCAGTTTCCAGTCCCTGGGCGCGGACGGGACGGCCCGGGTGGTGGAGATGTGGTCGGCGCGCACCGCCGCGCTCGGGTCTCGTGCGGACGTCGGCTACGTCTTCGTGTTCGAGAACCGGGGGCGGGCGACCGGCGCCACGATCGACCACCCGCACAGCCAGATCATGGCGTTTGCCGCGATTCCCCCGCTGGCCATGGCGGAGCTGGCGAAGGGCTATTGCGACCTGTGCAATGACCCGGGCGGCGATATGGCGGTCGCCCACCATGGGGAATGGGTGGCCCAGGTGCCCTGGGCCCCCTCCTGGCCATACGAGATGGTCATCTCCCCGCGCGGCCACGTTCCCGACCTGCCGTCGGCGGGCCCGCGGCTGCGGGCCGGGCTGCGCCGGCATCCTGGTGGACTGCCTGGCGCGGGTGGACCGGGTGCTGGGGCCTGGCGCTCCCTACATGCTGTGGATACATCAGCGGCCGGCGGCCCCGGGAGACTGGCCCGCAGCCCACCTGCACCTGCACCTGGCGCCGGTGCTGCGCGCGCCCGGCGTGGTCCGCCACCTGGCCTCGGCGGAGCTGGGCGCGGGCGTCTTCTTCGACCCCGTCGACCCGCGGGAGGCGGCCGCGCGGCTCAGGGACTCCGGCGGCGGGGAGCGCCCGGGGTGACCCGCGGCCGAGCCGTCGCCCCGCGGAACCAGCCCGGCGACACCGAGGAGCGGCAGCGTGGGTGAGGCAGACATGGCGGTCAACTGCTGGGTGCCTGACTCGTTCAGCCTCCCGCCCACCGGGGACGGGCCGCTGACCGGGACGGCCGCCGCGGTCAAGGACCTGATGTCCATCGCCGGGCACACGTCCTCGTTCGGGCATCCGCGCTGGCGCGCCACGCACCCGCCGAGCACCCGGACGGCCCCGGTCGTGGCCCGCCTGCTGAGCGCCGGCGCATCCATTGCCGGGCTGGCCAAGCTGGACCAGCTCGCCTACTCGCTGATCGGCAACGCCGGTGAGGGCACCCCGCCGCGCAACGCGCTCTACCCGGACCGGTTCACCTGCGGATCGTCGTCCGGGTCGGCCGCGGCGGTGGCGGCCGGGCTCGCCGATATCGGCATCGGCACCGACACGGCCGGCTCGGTCCGGGTCCCGGCCGCATCCTGCGGCCTGTTCGGCCTGCGCCCGACCCACGGCGTCATCGATACCGAGGGCGTGCTGCCGCTGGCCCCGTCGTTCGACGTCGTGGGCATCATGGCCCGGGACGCGGCGGCCCTGGCCAGGGCCTTCGGCGTACTGGCCACGCCGGCGCCTGCGCGGCCGGCGGAGGTGACCGAGGTCCGGGTGGCGGCGGACTGCCTGCGCGCGGTCAGCCGGCCCGCCGCCGAAGCGGTGCACGGCGCCGCCAGGCTGCTCGCCGGGCGCCTCGGCTGCCCGCTGGTGGAGTGCGACTTCGGCGAGTTCACCAGCCGGGAGACGGCCGGGGTGTTCACCCGCTTGCAGGCGAGAGAGGTCTGGCGGGTCCACGCGCGGTGGGCCAGCGAGCATGGCGCGGCGCTGGCCGCCGACGTGCGGGCCCGGCTCGACCGCGCGCGGGCGCTGAGCGCCGGCCCGGCGGGCCAGCAGCACGCCGACGAGCGGGCCAGGCAGGCCTGCCGGGCCAGCTATGACCGGTTCGCGACGGCCGGCGCGGTAATGGTGCTCCCGGTCATGCCGGGCCTTCCGCCGCGGCGGGACGCGAGCCCGGAGGACCTGTCGGCCTTCCGGGCCGAGACCATCAGGTTCACCGCGGCCAGCAGCATGACCGGCTGCCCGCAACTGGTGATCCCGGTCCATCACGTGCGCAGCGGGCAGCGGTTCGGCGCCGGGCTCGCCGGGCCGGTGCACGGCGACGCCACCCTGCTGCGCCTGGCGGCGCTGATGTGCCCCGGCGAGGGCCCCGCCGAGATCAGTGTGGCGGAGTGATCGAGCCCGGCGGCGGGATCGTGCCCGGCCCGGAGGTGTCGCACGCCAGCGCGTTCGGGTCGGTGCTCAGCAGCGGCGCGGCCAGCGTCGGCGGCGTCAGGAACGCCGGTGCCTTCAGGTCCAGCATGTCCAGCATCGCGTTGGCGTTGGCGTCCCGGTAGGTCATCGCCGGCAGGTTCCACTTGGACTCCACCAGCGCGCAGATGCTGGTGTGGTCGAAGACCTGGTGGGAGACGTAGTTGGGCCGTGCCCAGGGCGAGACGACGGCGCACGGCACCCGGAACCCGTACTGCTTGAAGCCGTTGTAGGCGAGCTCGCCCGGGGGGACCGCGGGCGGGATGTTGTCGGGCGCGAGGGCCGGCGGCGGCGGCACGTGGTCGTAGTAGCCGCCGTGCTCGTCGTAGGTCCAGATCAGCAGCGTCTTGTGCCAGAGCGGGCCGGTCATGACCGCGTTGATCACCTGCGCGACGAACGCCTCCCCGGCGGCGACGTTCTGCGGGTTCTCCTCGGACTGGTTCCCGTAGTTCGGCTCGACCAGACTGTAGCTGGGCAGCTTGCCGGCGGCCGCGTCGGTGAAGAACTGCGTGATCGGGACGATGTACTTGCGGTAGGTCGTGTACAGCTTCGGGTACAGCAAGGCCGACGGCAGCGTGGTGTAGTAGTCCCGCCAGGTGAGCCCCGCCGCCAGCAGCTTGTCGAAGATGGTCCCGTTCTTTGGATAGCTGTCGTTGATCGTGTCGTCGACGATCCCGAGCGACGTCGCCGCCATCAGGTACCGCCGGTTGGGATACGTCTGGCCGAGCACGGAGCAGAAGTACCGGTCGGCGATCGGGAAGATCTGCGCCAGCGAGTAGTAGAACGGCTGGTCGGCCTGTTCCCAGTAGCCCATCGAGACCGGCCCGCTCGGCGAGATCACGAAGCCGTCGTTGCGGCCGCCGGCGAACTGGATGTGGCTGGACTTCCACTCCTGGCTGGGCCCGCCTGGCTGGCAGGTGGTCGGCATGCGGAAGGCGTGCTGGAGGTCCCCGTTGGCGTACGGGTTCGTGGCGGTGGGCAGGCCGTCCGGCCCCAGGCGGAACCCGTCGGCGCCGGGGCGGTTCAGCATGCCCAGCCTGTTGTCGTAGGAGTGGTTCTCCTGCATCGCCACGACGATGTGCTCGATCTGCGGGATCGTGTCGGTGCCCATCGGCAGGTGCGGGTGCGGCAGCGAGCCCGGCTTGCGCAGGTGACGGTGCCGCCCCAGCACGTCCGCCGGGCCGGCGGATGCGCGCCACGCCCCGGTGCCCGCGACGGCGCCGGCGATAACGCCGGCCTTCAGCAGCCCCCGCCTGCTCGGCCCGGACGAGCGCCCATCCGTCTGGGCCTCCTCGCCGTTACCAGGGGTGCTCTGCTTTTCGCTCACGATGCCTCCCAGCCGGGACGAATTCCATCGCGACAGAGCGTGCCAGACGCCGGGAGCCAGGAAAAGGCCGGCAGGTGAACGGCCACCAACCGGGACGGATCCGCCGGGCCGGCCGGCGCGGCCCCGCGGCGAGGTGGCCGCGTCCGGGCCCGCCGCCTGACCTGCGTTTTGTCTGATCCCCGCAGGTCATGCGGCTCGTGACCGCTTGCGTGACACGATCTGGCTGGTCCGGTAAAGTACCCGCACTACCGCTTGCGCACGTTGTTGTTTGCCGCGGCCCCCACCCGGCTCCGCCAGCGCAGGCTTCCCCGGGGTTCGCCCACAGCCCCAGGGAGGGCTCGGCGCCCGGGGCGGTTGTCACGTTCGCGCGAGCGGCTGCCGTGGCGCCGTGTGCGAGGGGGTCGGGTGACCAGCACGTCGTGGGAGCACCAGCGCGAGGTCAGGGACGCGCTGCGAACCATCGTCTCCGATCCCCAGCTCGGGGTCGCGGCGCTGTCCAGCGCGCAGACGATGTCGAACCTGCTCAAGGACCTGCTGCCGGACGCCCCCAGGGAAACGAGCGTGCTCGTTGCCGCGGCCGAGGCCGGGCTCGCCCAGACCCTGCAAGACCGCGTGGGCCAGGGCATGGATCTCGCGACGGCGTCGTCGCTGACCGCGTCGGCGTTCGCGGCGCGCACCCCGTTCACCGCCGACGCCTGCAACTGGGCCGTGGCCGAGCTCGCCGTGGCGCTCGGCCTGGCACCGGATCAGCCGGCCCCGGCGGGCGAGACAATGGTGGATCCCGGCCAGCAGGCCGCGGGCCCGGCGGCGCAGAACCTTCCCCCGGCAGCCCGGGCGGCGGGCGACACGGCCGAGACCCTGCTCCCCGGCCGGCCCGCGGCCCCCGGTTACGGCTACGGTACGGGCCAGCCGGGCGGCCCTGGCCAGGCCCCGGCCGGCGGCCCGGCCGGCCCGGGCCCCGGATACGGCTATCCCGGGGCTGGCGCGGGCCAGTACCCGCCGCCCCCGGCGGCCCCGCCGCCACCCGCGGGATACGTTTACCCGCCGCCGGCGGCCCCGGCTCAGGCACCGGCCGCGGCCCCGGGCGCCGGCTATGCCTACCCGCCGCCCACCGCTCCTGGTGCGGGCCCGTTCGCCGCGCCGGGCCAGGGCGGGATGCCGAAGCCGGGGCGGCGCGCCCCGAAGGCGTGGATGATCGTCACCGGGGCCGTGGTGATCGTGGCCCTGATCGGCGTGATCGCGGCGCTGGCGAGCAGCTCCGGCGGCTCCGGCGGCTCCGGCAACTCCGGCACGGCGATCGAGCCGCTCAGCAAGATCATCCAGCCGGACGTGCATGGCTGCAAGTCGACGGTGACGCTGGGCCTGACCGGGCTCACGCACCGGGAGTTCTGCCAGACCAGCGTGCACAGCATCGGGCTCGACGCCTACCAGTTCGCCACCGCCGCGGCGTACACCGCCGGGCTCGGCAGGCTGAACACCCTCACCGGGTGGAACCCGTCCGCTGCGGGGACAGGCTGCCCGCCTGCCGGGAGCGACCCCGACGGGCAGACGCTGTGGCACAGCAACGTCAACGCCAGATTCCGGCAGCGCGCGGGCCAGCTCCTGGAGTGCTACAAGTTCAGCCGCTCGGAGTTTCTGCTCTACGTGTGGACGATGCCGACCCAGCGGGTGATCCTGGTCGCGAACGACAACGGCACCGGAGCGACCTTCGCGGATCTGGAGAGATGGTGGGCGGGGCTGAACTACGGGTGAGCGGGCGAACCGCCCCGCGCATGGCCAGCGCGGCGGTCCCGGGCCGATGACCGAGACCCTGATGCCGGGGGGCGGGGTGGCCCGGCGGCCGTTGCACTTCATCGTCATGGCGGACTGCTCCGGCTCGATGAAGGGCGAGAAGATGCAGGCGCTCAACTACGCCCTGCGCTCGATGCTGCCCCATCTCGTCGCGTGGGAGCGTGACCAGCTCCAGGCCGAGCTGCTGGTCCGGATCCTGGGGTTCGCGACGGTGCCGCAGTGGCACGTCGCCGAGCCACTGCCGGTGGCGGACCTGATCGCGAGCTGGCAAAACCTGGCGTACGTGCACCAGGGCCGGACCAACATGGGCGCGGCGTTTCGCGAGGTGGGCCGCGTGCTAGGGCCGGACAAGCTGGAGCGCAGGGCGCTGCGGCCGGCGATCCTGCTCATCACCGACGGGCTGCCCACCGATCCGGGCGGGGGATTCGAGGCGGGCCTCGCCGACCTGACCAGCTCGGCGGCGGGCCGTGCCTCGCTGCGCGTGGCGGTGGCCATCGGGCGCGACGCCAACTCCGAGCCGCTCAACCGGTTCCGCAGCCCGGACGCGCCCATCCTGGTGGCCGACAGCACCGACGAGATCGTGGACCGGCTGGTGGCCGCCTCGATCGCGGTTTCCCGCATGTCCGAGGAGGGGGCCGACCGGGAGGCGCTGGCCCAGACCCTCATGCAGCCGCCCGCGGGCCCGGGACCGGGCCCCCTCGACGACTCGATTCTGTGACCGCCATGGCCGGGAGGGACCCGGAGCCGGCCCGGGACCAGCCCGCCTCCTGGCAGGTCCTCACCGCGACCGAGCGCGGCGCCGCGCACCGCGCGGCGGGGGTGCCCAACCAGGACGCGGTCGCGACCTTCCCGATCGGGCCGTGTGGCGCGGTGGCGGCGGTCGCGGACGGGCACGGGCACAGCCGCCATTTCCGCAGCGCCCGGGGCGCGCTGCTGGCGGTGACGGTGGCCTGCCGCGCCGCGCATGACCTGGCCGCGCGGCTTGGCGGCCTGACCGGGCCCGCCCAGGCCGAGGACGAGATGCGCGGCGTCCTGGTGCCCGGCATCGTGGCGCTGTGGCGCGACGCGGTGCACGCCGACGTCGCCGCGGAACCGTTCAGCACGGGGGAGGATGCCGCGCGCGGCCGCGACGATGCCACCATCGCCTACGGAACCACCCTGCTGCTGGCGATCGCGTGGGGGGAGTGGCTGCTGCTGACCCAGATCGGCGACGGTGACATCGTGGGCATCCGCCCGGACGGCACCGCCCTGCTGCCGGTGCCCGGGGACCCGCAGCTCGACGGCCGCCACACCACGAGCCTGTGCACGCCCGCGGCGGAGCGCTCGTTCCGCGTCGGCTCCGTGGACACCTCCCGCACCGGGCTGCTCGGGGTCCTGCTGGCCACCGACGGGTACGGGAACGCGCAGGTGGCCCGCGACTGGGAGGCCGCGGTCAGCGCGGACCTGGCCGGCCTGATCGCCGCCCGCCCGGCGGACTGGCTGGCCAGCCAGCTGCCGGCGTGGGCGGCGCGGTGTGCGTCGCTGGACGGCAGCGCCGACGACACGACCGTCGCGCTGCTGCTCGCGCCGGCGGCCGCGAGGACCGGCACCGCGCCCGGGGCGGCGGCGCAATGACCGATTCCCGGCTGGCTCTCGAGGGCCGTTCGCTGCGCATGGTCCAGACCGGCACGGTCGTGTCGGTCGGCGCGCGCCTGGGGGAGGGCGCCCAGGGCGTGGTGCACGAGGCGACCCTCGGCGGGTTCCCCTGCGCCGTCAAGTGGTATCGCGCCGTGCCCCGGCCGGTGGAACTGCGCCGGTCGATCGCGGCTCTGGCCGAACGCGGCCGCCCCCACCGGGCGTTCATCTGGCCGATAGACGTCGTGGTGAGCGACGACCAGCCGGGGTTCGGGTACGTCATGCCCCGGCTCGAACCCGGGTTCATCTCCTTCGCCCAGCTCCTCGGCCGTACCGAGCAGTCGCCGTTCCGGGCGATGATCACGATCGGCCGGCACCTTGTCGAAGCGTTCGAGGCACTGCACGCGACCGGGCTGTGCTACCGGGACATCAGCTTCGGCAACCTGTGGGTGGACCCCGAGCGGGGCGAGGTGGCCATCATCGACAACGACAACGTCGGCCTGGACGGGGGCGACGTGTTCGTCTGGGGCACACTGCGCTTCATGGCCCCGGAGGTGGTCCGGCGCGACGGGTACCCCTCCAGCGTCACCGACCTGTACTCGCTGGCCGTGTTCCTGTTCTACCTGTTCGTGCACGGGCACCCGCTGGAGGGGATCCGGACCGAGGCCACCTTCTCCTGGGCCTCGGCGCAGCGGGAGTCGGACAACGAGCTCGCGGTCCGCTACTTCGGTACCGAGCCGGTGTTCGTCTTCGACCCCCGCAACGACACCAACCGCCCGCTGCCCGGCGACCCGATGCGCACCTGGTGGCCGATCTATCCACTGTTCTTCCGTGCGGTGTTCGAGGAGGCCTTCACCACGGGGCTGCTCGATGCCACCGGCACCGCGCGGGTGAGCGAGGGGGTGTGGCGGCGGGCGCTGCTCCGGCTGGGCGACTGCGTGGCGGCCTGCACCTGCAAGGCCTCGGTGTTCTACGACCCCGGTGAGCCGCCGGCCGCGTGCTGGAACTGCGGCAACCTCCCGCCGAAGCCGCCGGTGCTCGAGCTGCCGGGAGGCAGCGTCGTGCTCTCCGAGGGCGCCACCATCACCGGGCACCACCTGCGCCGCGACCGTGACTACGGCACCGTCGTCGCGGTCGTCGAGGCGCACCCGGCCAGCCCCGGCCAGGTCGTGCTGCGCAACGTGGGTACCCGGGCCTGGACCATGCGGCCCGACGGTGAGAGCGCCAAGACGGTGGAACCGGGCAGGAGGCTGGCCGTCCGCGCGATGACGATCGATTTCGGCTCCGCCAGGGGGCGGATCCTCGGCAGTTAGCGGTGGGCCCGCCGCGGCGGGCCCGCCCGGGAAGGCGAACGGGTGAACGAGCTCAAGGTCAGCTACGAGGGGCGGCAGTTCAGCTTCGCGCCGGGCCAGACCGTCCGGATCGGGCGCAGTTCCGACAACGACGTGGTGATCAGCGATCCGACGGTGTCCCGCCAGCACGCCGTGGTGGTGTGCGGGCCGGACGGCTGGGTGTTCGAGGGCCAGGGCCGGGCCGGTACGTTCCTGGGCGGCAGCCCGGTGACCCGGCTGGCGATCCGCGAGGCGGTGGCGCTGTCGCTGTAGGTCGTCCATGCCGCTCGCCGGATAGGCCGCCGGATCGCTGCCGTTGAACCGGGGCCGGACGCGCCGAAGATGCCGAGGGCGCGAGCGAATTCCACGACACGAACAGCTTGGCCCCCGGTCGACGCCCAGACGGCGCATCAGATCGAGCGTGCCTGCCGGATCGGTGAACAGCGGCGCCTTCGGCTCGAAGATCGACTCCGGCCCCGGGCGCGAGATCGCGCCCGGCAGGGGGGAGGCTTGCGATCCGCGAGCCGGTCACCGATCGCCGCGGCGATCACCGCTAAGGCTGAGCAACCGCAAACCCGCCGTGGGCATGGTGGATCGCACGTGTTCGAGCAAGGGAATAGCGGTACGGCTCTAGACTCTCGCCGGATGCTGGCGCCAGTCCGCACGGACGCCGCTGCGGAAAGCGGGGTCGAGCCCGCGCCGCGAGCAGGGGGCATCCCGGTCGAGGTGTGGGAATACTCAGCCGCGATCGTGCTCGCGGGCGCCGCCCTGCGGTTCGCCACGATCGCCAGTCAGAGCTACTGGTACGACGAGGCGACCACCGTTCGCGAGCTCCACATGTCGTTCGGCGGGCTGCTGCACGCGGTCGCCCACCGCGAGTCGACCCCTCCGCTCTATTACGTGCTGGCGTGGGTGTGGGCGAAGGCGTTCGGCACCGGGGAGGCGGGACTCCGCTCGTTATCGGCGCTTGCCGGAGTGGGGACGATCCCGGTGGGGCGTACTATGTTGCTCGCGACCTGGTCTCGAGGGCCACGGGCCTGCTGGCCGCGGCTTTCACAGCCCTCAGCCCGTTCCTGATCTGGTACTCGCAGGAGGCGCGCGCCTACACGCTGCTGGGGCTTCTCTGCGGCCTCTCGTTCCTGTTCTTCGTGAAGGCGCTGCGAGAGCCAACGACCCGGAACGTCGGGTGGTGGGCGGCGTGCTCTTCGCTGGCGCTGCTGACGCACTTCTTCGCCGGACGTTCGTCGTCGCACCGAGGCGGTCTGGCTGCTGCGGCTCTCCGGAGCCGGCGCGTCCTGATCGCGGTCGCCGTCGTGGCCGTGGTCCAGGCGGCCCTGATCCACTCCTGGTCACCGACGTCGGCCACCCGTTGCTGGGGTGGATCAAGCAGTACCCCCTGTCGGTCCGGATTCAGCAGGTGCCGGTCGCCTTCGGCCTCGGAACGCTCTATCTGGACGGCACGCTCAGCAACCAAGGGCTCCTCATCGGGGGCGGC
>CAVPFC010000061.1:0-91144 GCA_963703605.1 uncultured Actinomycetes bacterium | reverse complement strand
GCAGAAAAATAACACGTAGGTTCCTGGGGCCGGGCATCCTTGTGTGCTATGGGCGCGATGGAGGTTACTCAGGAGATGCTGGCGGCGAAGTTCGGGTCGGTTTTCCCGCACCTGGATGAGCGGCAGCGGCGGCTGCTGATGGGCGCTGAGGCCCGCGCGCTGGGTCACGGGGGGATCCGGCTGGTGGCCCGGGCCGCTGGGGTGCGGGAGGCCACCGTGTCGTCGGGCGTGTACGAGCTGGAGGCCGGGGAAGCGCCGCTGGGCCGGGTGCGCCGGCCGGTGGGGGCCGCAAGCGGGCAGCCGACACCGATCCGGGGCTGGTCCCGGCGCTGCTGGCCCTCATCGAGCCCGCGGAGCGGGGGGATCCGGTGTCCCCGCTGCGGTGGACGGCGAAGTCGACCCGCACGCTGGCGGCCGAGCTGACCGCCCAGGGCCACAAGGTCGGCGCGGACACCGTCGGTGACCTGCTGCGGGCCGAGGGGTTCAGTCTGCAGGGCAACGCCAAGACCATTGAGGGCGCCCAGCACCCCGACCGGGACGCGCAGTTCCGCTATATCAGCGA
The DNA here is from genome assembly GCA_963703605.1 of uncultured Actinomycetes bacterium. Lineage (GTDB taxonomy): Bacteria > Actinomycetota > Actinomycetes > Streptosporangiales > Streptosporangiaceae > DASXKD01. The sequence continues at coordinate 90,582 of CAVPFC010000061.1, read as the reverse complement.
GCAGGCCCGGGCCCACCAGGACGCGGGGGACCCGGTGATCAGCGTGGACACCAAGAAGAAGGAGCTGGTCGGGGAGTTCGCCAATGGCGGGAAACAGTACCGGCCCAAGGGCAGCCCGGTGCCGGTGCGCACGCACGACTTCATGGACAAGGACCTGGGCAAGGCGATCCCGTATGGGGTCTATGACGTGACGGCCAACGCCGGCTGGGTGAACGTGGGCACCGACCACGACACCGCGGCGTTCGCGGTGGAGTCGATCCGCCGCTGGTGGACGGCGATCGGCCAGGCCGCCTACCCGGCCGCCCGGCGGCTGCTGATCACCGCCGACGCCGGCGGGTCCAACAGCTACCGCACCCGCGCCTGGAAGGCCGAACTGGCCGGCTTCGCCCTGGAGGCGGGGCTGGCGGTCACTGTCTGCCACTTCCCGCCCGGCACCTCCAAGTGGAACAAGATCGAGCACCGGCTGTTCTCGGCCATCACCCTCAACTGGCGCGGCCGGCCGCTGACCAGCCACGAAGTCATCGTCAACACCATCGCCGCCACCACCACGGCCACCGGGTTAACGGTGCGCGCCGGGCTCGACCCCGGCAGCTACCCCCAGGGGGCCAAGGTCACCGAGGAGCAACTGGCCGCGCTGCCGCTGGACCGCCACGACTGGCACGGCGACTGGAACTACACCCTGCGCCCCGAGCCTCCCGGCCCCCCGCCCCCGCCCCGGCCTCCCGCCCGCGAGCCCGAGCGCGCCGGCTGGGCGCACCCGGCCCTGACCGGCCTGACCACCGCCCAGTGGGATCAGCTGATCCGCGGCCTGCAGGTGCCCTACCAGGCCCAGCGCGACGCTGCCCTGCACCTCACCCGGGGCGGGCCACCCACCCGCAAGCCATCCGGCGGGCACCCGCCCGCGCTCAGCCTCGCCGAGCAGGTCCTGGTCACCATTCTGCGGATCCGCTTCCGCACCCCACAGCACGCGCTCAGCGAACTCTTCGGGGTCGTCACAGGCACCATCGCCAAGGCCGAACACCAGGTCCGGCCGCTACTCACCCTGGCCGGGCATGACGCCGAACCGGCCGCCACGCCGATCAAGACCCTGCACGACCTAACCCGCTACGCCTCCGCACACGGGATCGACCTCACCCCGAAAGCCAAGCCAGCGTGTTAATAATCTGCGCACCCTAAGGCCTGCCCAACTTGCAGGGCCGGACCGCGATCCACAACGGCTTCCTGGTGATCCTGAAGTCTCTCGCATGACCCAAGATCCCAGGAGCCGCAGGGCTTCCCGATCACGATTACCACGCCCGTAACATCACCGGCCACGCGAACCCGGCGGCGCCGTCCGCCCAACATCCGGCAGCACCGGCACCTCACCCGAAGTCACCGGACAGTAACAGCGTCCCGGCTAACTTCGAAGAGCCCGTAATCCAGCATGACGACCGGGCTGGGACCAGCGAGTATGACCTGAAGATCCTCTACCCAGGGGGCCGCACCGGGGCCGCCGAGGTAGTTTCCACACGTGATCAGGTCCGTATGTCTCTCACCAGAGTGGCCGGGAAGCGCGGCTATGCCCGGTGCAGTGAGCTGACGCGGCTGTGGATTGTCTCGGCCTTTCCGGGAACGAATATCCACAAGAACGCGAAGGGCATACGCGCACTCCTGGCTCAGCTCGAACAGGCTAAGGCTAACCGGCTTAGAGCGCCCGGCAATAGTGATGTGCCGGGGCGTGTCGTAACAGTGCACAGGCACGGGATCTGATGATCATTGGCTTACCACAGTCCATGATCATCGAGGTGTCCCGTGCCTGTCGTGCCATCATGCCTGCTGGAGCCGATCTGGGTCGAGTTCCAGGCCTTGCTCGGCGGTGAGCGCCCGGGCTTTGACCCGGCTCACCCGCTGGGCTGCCACCGCCGGCGTATCCCGGACCGGGTGGTGTTTGAGCACGTTGTTGCTGCTTTAGTGCACGGCAGCGGGTATGAGCGGATCGCCAGCCCGGGGTGTTCGGACCGGACGATCCGGCGGCGGCTGAAGGCCTGGGCGGCGCTGGGTACCGGCGAGCAGGTGCATGCCCTGGCGCTGCGCGCCTATGACCAGATGATCGGCCTGGATCTGGGCGATGTGGCGGTGGACGGGTGCATCACCAAGGCGCCCTGCGGCGGGGAGCGGGCCGGGCCTTCCCCGGTGGACCGGCGCAAGGGCGGCCTGAAACGTTCGGTGGCCACCGAGGACTATGGCATCCCGCTGGGGATCGCCTCGGCCGGCGCGAACCGGCACGACTCCCCGCTGCTGGCCCCCACCTTGCAAGCCGCCGCGAACCAGCTGGACGGCGCGCTGCCTGACGTCCGCACCTGCCACCTGGACGCCGGCTACGACAGCCAGCCCACCCGCCATCTACTCGATAACCAGGGCTTTTCCGTGCAGATCGCGCACAAGGGCGCTCCTGCCCCGATCCAGGCCGGCCGGCGCTGGCCAGTGGAGCGCACCCACTCCTGGATGAACGGCTACGGCAAGCTCCGCCGCATGACCGACCGCGACGCCACCATCGTCGACTTCTACCTCTACCTCGCCGCCGCGTTCGTCACTGTGCGCGCACTCATCCAGCGCGCTCGCAACCGCTACCGCTGGGACACCCGCCCGACCACCAAACGCCTCAAGTGACACCACTCGCCGGGCGCTCTTAGCGCCGCCGCGGCGCGGGGTTACGTGCCGAACATCCGGTCGCTGGGCACGATGCGCACCCCCAGGGGCATCAGCGAAATCGGGATGATCTTGAAGTTGGCCAGGCCCAGCGGGATGCCGATGATCGTGAGGCAGAGCAGGGCGCCGGTGACCAGGTGGCTGAGCGCGAGCCACCAGCCGAACAGGATGATCCAGATGATGTTCCCCACGGCCGAGCCCACCCCGGCGGTCGGCTTGATCTCGATGGTGCGCCCGAACGGCCACAGCACGTAGCCCGCGATCCGGAACGCGGCGATGCCGAACGGGATCGTGATGAGAAAGACGAAAAGGGCAAAACAGATCAGCCCGGCCAGCACGTAGGCGAGTGCCATCCAAAAGCCGCACAGCACCAGCCAGATGATGTTCAGAACGGTCCGCACCGTGCCCCCTGGAGAATCAGTCCTTACGCCCGGCGAAGGCCAGCGTGACGCCCAGGCCGATGATCGCCAGCCCGCCGAGGCCGCCGACCAGTTCCAGCCGCCGGGGCGAGCGGGCAAACCAGGACCGCACCCCGCTGGCGGCAAGCCCCCAGGTGCCGTCGCTGATCAGCCCGATGGGCAGCGACACCAGGCTCAAGATGACCATCTGCGACGTGACGTGCCCGGCGGCCTGGTTGGCGAACTGCGGCAGCACGGCCGCGTACAGGATGTACGCCTTCGGGTTGGCCACGCCCACCAGGAAGCCCTCGCTCGCCGCCTTCCAGGTGCCGCGCGGCGCCCCCGCGACCTCCAGCGCGGCCGCCAGCGAGCGGCGGTGCCTGACCGCCTGGACGCCGAGCCAGACCAGGTAGGCGGCGCCACCCAGCTTCACCACCGTGAACACCGTGTCCGAGCGCTGCACCAGCGTTCCGATGCCCAGCGCCACGCTCAGCCCGACCACCTGGACGCCCGCCACGTTGCCGGCCACCGATGCCAGGGCGGTGCGGCGGCCGTGCGCCAGCGCCCGCCCGATCACGAACAGCACGCTGGGACCGGGGATGGCGATGATGATGAAGCAGGCGACCGCGAACCCGAGAACCTGACCAGTGGAGACCACCCGACCACAGTAGACGGTCGGCGCTGACGGCTGCACCAAGCCGCAGGCGCCGGGCTCAACGCCGCGTAAGGCCCCCCAGGGGCCGTTGCGGTGTCCCGGCGCCGAGGACCAGCCTCCCGAAGCCAGGGAGGCCCCGGCCGACCGCCCGCGAGGGAGGCCGAAGGCTCAGAGCAGCGGGTCCAGGCCGACGGTCAGGCCCTCGGGCAGCGAGGCCACCCCGCGGATCCCGGTCAGCACGCCGGGCATGAACGAGGCCCGGTCCAGCGAGTCATGCCTGATCGTGAGGATCTCGCCGGTGCCGCCGAACAGGACCTCCTGGTGCGCCACCAGGCCGGCCAGCCGGACCGAGTGGACGTGCACCCCGCCGTCGAGCACCGCGCCCCGGGCTCCGTCCAGCGCCGTGACGGTGGCGTCGGGCGGGGCGCCGAGCCCGGCCGCCGCGCGCGCCTCGGCGATCAGCGCCGCCGTGCGGGCCGCGGTGCCCGACGGGGCGTCGGCCTTGCCGGCGTGGTGCAATTCGATCACCTCGGCGGAGGTGAAGAACCGGGCCGCCTGGCTGGCGAACCGCATCATCAGCACCGCGCCGATCGAGAAGTTGGGCACGACCAGCACCCGCACCTTCGGCGCGTCCGCCAGCCAGTCCCTGACCAGCGCGAGCCTGTCCTCGCCGAACCCGGACGTGCCGACGACCGTGTCCAGGCCCGCGCCAATGCACCAGCGCAGGTTGTCCATGACCGCGCCGGGGTGGGTGAAGTCCACCACGACGTCGCAGCCGGCCAGCGGCTCCCTGGGGTCACCCTCATCGACCTCGGCGCCGACCTCCATGCCCTCGGCGTCCGCGACGGCACGGCACACCTGCGTGCCCATCCGGCCGCGGGCCCCCAGCACGCCAACTCTGATCATGGTGCTTTACGCCAGCGCCGCCGCGAACGGGGCGTCGTCGTCGAAGGGGCCCACCACGGCGAGCACCTTGGGCCGGTCGAGCACCTCGGCGGCGACCCGGCGGACGTCGTCATGGGTGACGGACTCGATCGCGGCGAGGATGTCCGCCACCGGCTCGAGGCCGGGGTAGACCAGCTCCGCCTTGCCGATCCGGCTCATCCGCGAGGACGGCTCCTCCAGGCCGAGGACCAGGGAGCCGCGCAGCTGGCCCTTGCCCCGGTCCAGCTCGGCGTCGGTCAGGCCGCCGGAGATGACCTTGACGATCTCCTCCTGGCAGATCGCGAGCACCTCGTCGGCCTTGGCCGGGAGGCAGCCGATGTAGGTGGCCCACAGCCCGCTGTCGGAGTGCTGCGAGGCGAAGCTGTACACCGAGTAGGCCAGCCCGCGCTTCTCCCTGATCTCCTGGAACAGCCGCGACGACATGCCGCCGCCCAGGGCCGCGTTGAGCACCCCCAGCGCGTACCGCTGCTCGTCGGTGCGTGACAGCCCGGCGCAGCCGAGCACCAGGTTGGCCTGCTCGATGCCGCGCGGCACCAGCCGCACGCCGGTGCCGGCCGGTGCCGGGGTCTGCGGGCCGGGCAGGCGCGGCGGGCGCGGCGCAGCGTCCTGGACCAGGACGTGCCCGAACGCCTGCCGCACGTGCTCGACCACGGCCGCGTGCTCGACGTTGCCGGCCACCGCGACGACCAGGTCCGGCGGCGTGTACTTGGCCTTGTAGTGCTCGGCGATCTGGTCCCGGGTGATCGCGTTGATCGAGTCCACGGTGCCGAGGATCGGCCGGCCGAGCGGGGTGTCGCCGTAGAGCTGGGCCGCGAACGCCTCGTGGGCGGTGTCCGAGGGATCGTCGTCGTTCATGGCGATCTCTTCGAGGATCACGCCGCGCTCGGCGTCCACGTCCTTCGGCTCGAGCAGCGAGCTGGCCACCATGTCGGACAGCACGTCGATGGCCAGCGGCAGGTCGGCGTCGAGCACCCGGGCGTAGTAGCAGGTGTACTCCTTGCCGGTGAACGCGTTGAGCTCGCCGCCCACCGCGTCCATGGCCGCGGAGATCTCCAGCGCGGTGCGCCGCCCGGTGCCCTTGAACAGCAGGTGCTCCAGGTAGTGGGTGGCGCCGATGTGGTCGGGCCCCTCGTCCCGGGAACCCACGCCGGCCCAGATGCCGAACGCGGCCGAGCGGACCGTGGGCAGGGACTCGGTGACCACCCGCAACCCACCGGGCAGGACTGTGCGGCTTACCGCGGCTTCGTCGTCAAAGGGCTTGCCGGTTGCCGTCATGAGTCGCGGTGCCGCCGCTCGCGGTGGCGGGTGCGGTGGCTTGCCCCGTCACCACTGCCGCGATCACCACTGCCGCGATGCCCGTCGCGGTCGCCGCGATCACCACGGGGGCCGTCCCCGTGGTCGCGGCCGCCGTCCGGGGCGCCGCCGAGGTTCTCGCCAGCGGCTTCCCGCTCGACGACTTCGACCGGGACCAGCGACAGCTTGCCGCGGTCGTCGACCTCGCGGATCTCCACCTGGATCTTGTCGCCGACCTTGATCACGTCGTCGACGTTCTCGATCCTGGCGCCGCCGTGCAGCTTGCGGATCTGGGTGATGTGCAGCAGGCCGTCCTTGCCGGGCAGCAGCGAGACGAACGCGCCGAACGTGGTCGTCTTCACCACCGTGCCGAGGAAGCGCTCGCCGACCTCCGGGATGTGCGGGTTGGCGATCGCGTTGATGGCGGTCCGGGCGGCCTCGGCCGAGGGCCCGTCGGTGGCGCCGATGTAGATGGTGCCGTCGTCCTCGATGGTGATCTCGGCGCCGGTGTCCTCCTGGATGGAGTTGATCATCTTGCCCTTGGGCCCGATCACCTCGCCGATCTTGTCCACCGGCACCTTGATCGTGATGATCCGCGGCGCGTAGGGGCTCATCTCACCCGGCGCGTCAATGGCCTCGCGCATCACGTCGAGGATGGTCAGCCTGGCCGCCCGCGCCTGGGTGAGCGCCGCGGCAAGCACCGACGCCGGGATGCCGTCGAGCTTGGTGTCGAGCTGGAGGGCGGTGATCACGTCCTTGGTGCCGGCCACCTTGAAGTCCATGTCGCCGAACGCGTCCTCGGCGCCGAGGATGTCGGTGAGCGTGACGAACTGGCCGCCCTCGTGGATCAGGCCCATGGCGATGCCGGACACCATGTCCTTGAGCGGGACGCCCGCGTCCAGCAGCGACATGGTGGACGCGCAGACCGACCCCATCGACGTGGAGCCGTTGGACCCGATCGCCTCCGACACCTGCCGGATCGCGTAGGGGAACTCCTCCCTGGCGGGAAGCACCGGGAGCAGCGCCCGCTCGGCCAGCGCGCCGTGGCCGATCTCGCGCCGCTTGGGCGAGCCCACCCGGCCGGTCTCGCCGGTGGAGTACGGCGGCATGTTGTAGTTGTGCATGTACCGCTTGGTCCGCTCCGGGTTGAGCGTGTCGATCGTCTGCTCCATGCGCAGCATGTTCAGCGTGGTGACCCCGAGGACCTGCGTCTCGCCCCGCTCGAACAGGGCCGAGCCGTGCACCCGGGGCAGCACGTGGGCCTCCGCGGACAGCCGCCTGATGTCGGCCAGGCCGCGCCCGTCCATGCGCACGCCGTCGCTGATGATCCGCTCCCGGACCAGCTTCTTGGTGACCGCGCGGAAGGCCGCGCTGATCTCCTTCTCCCGGCCCTCGAACTGACTGGCCAGCTTCTCCACGGTCAGCGCCTTGACCCGGTCGGTCTCGGTCTCGCGCTCCAGCTTGCCCGCGATCGCCAGCGCCTTCTTCAGGTCCTCGCCGGCCGCGGCGGCGACCGCGTCGTAGGTGTCGGCCTCGTACTCGCCGAACACCGGGTACTCGGCTACCGGCTTGGCGGCGGCCACGGCGATCCGGTGCTGTGCGTCGCAGAGCACCTTGATGAACGGCTTCGCGGCGTCCAGGCCCTGGGCGACGACCTCTTCGGTGGGGCCCACCGCGCCGCTCGCCGGGTCCGCGAGCAGCCCGAGCGTGCGCGGCGTGGACTCGGCCTCCACCATCATGATGGCGACGTCACCGTCCTCGAGCACCCGGCCCGCGACCACCATGTCGAAGGTCGCGTCTGCCAGCTGGGTGTGGGTGGGGAACGCGACCCACTGGCCCTTGATGAGGGCGACCCGCACGCCGCCGATCGGCCCGGAGAACGGGAGCCCGGCGAGCTGGGTGGACAGCGAGGCGGCGTTGATCGCCACCACGTCGTACAGGTGCTCGGGGTTCAGGGCCATGATCGTCTCGACGACCTGGACCTCGTTGCGCAGGCCCTTCACGAACGAGGGGCGCAGCGGCCGGTCGATGAGCCGGCAGGTGAGGATGGCGTCCTCGGACGGCCGGCCCTCCCGGCGGAAGAACGAGCCGGGGATCCGGCCCACCGCGTACATCCGCTCCTCCACGTCCACGGTGAGCGGGAAGAAGTCCAGCCCTTCCTTGGGGTGCTTGGACGCCGTGGTGGCGGACAGGACCATGGTTTCGCCGTCGAGGTAGACGACGGCGGATCCGGCGGCTTGCTGGGCGAGGCGCCCGGCCTCGAACCTGATTGTGACGGTGCCGAACAGCCCGTTATCGATGACGGCTTCGGCGGTATGCACACCCTCCACGGGTGAGACCTCCTTGACTGAGGTCCCGCGTCCCGCCCTTACGCCGGTGGCGCTCCAGGCCATCGCTAGCCCGGCGCTGACCGCCGGCCGGTCTTCGATCGAAGCTCTCGGCCCGGGTGTGGCTGGGCTCAGCCGCTTCCCCACCCGACCCGAGAACCACTACCGAGGACCGGCCCTGGCGCCTTCCGCGCTCCGGTTCCGGGGCCGCGGGATTGTAGTTCTCTTCTTGTGTTGCAGCCCGTACTCTGCTTCGAGCCTACCTGCGCAGGCCCAGTTTCTGGATCAGGGCACGGTAACGCGTGATGTCCTCGTTGTACAGGTACTTCAGCAGCCGCCTGCGCCGGCCCACCAGAAGCAGCAGGCCACGGCGGCTGTGATGGTCGTGCTTGTGCACCTTGAGGTGCTCGGTGAGATCGTTGATCCGCCGCGTCAGCAGCGCGACCTGGACTTCCGGTGAACCGGTGTCACCCTCATTGGTCGCGTTCCCGGCGATGATCTCCGTCTTGACGGCTGTGTCCAGCGGCACGTGTGTTCCAATCTTGTTCGTGATTCCGGGAGGCACCAGCGCGCTTTCCGGGCCCGCGCGGGTAGCCGGAAAGTCATCCCATCGCGAGGTGCCCCGAGCCGGCCGCTTGAGGGTGCAGCCGACACAGCCGACGATGCCGGCCACCATGCAGGGTATCACGGGCCGGCCACGCCAGCGGCCCGCCGCGTTCGGGCAGCTAGCCGCCCGCCATGCCGGGCAGCTGAAGAGCACCCGGCAGCGGACCTGCTGGGCTCGCGGCGCCCAGGCTTCCCCTGGCTGCGTTCTCGTCGGTCAACAGCCCTCCGGGCTGCCTCCCTCCTCGGGCCTTGCCAGGGATTGCCTGGGACCGCCGCTCACTATCCCAGCGCCCCACTACCGGGCACTCTAAGCATGGCGGCGATCCGCTGCCCCAGATCGTCGACCGAGGCGGGGAGCGACCGCTCCCACCACTCCCCGTCGAGCAGCCAGTGGCGCCCCTCGCCGGTGGTGGCCACGACCAGGGTACGCACCAGCACGCGCTGCCCCTCGGCGAGCGCGACCCGCAGCAGCACCAGGGTGGCGAACTCCCCGGCCAGCTCCGCCGTCGGCATGATCGCCGCGGGCGCGGTGCCGCCGGGGGGTGCCGCGCCGCCCGCCCGCCCTTTCGCGTACGCCGCCAGGTCCGCGCCGCACCAGCCGGCCAGCACCTGAACCGCCCGGTCGTCGCGGACCAGGACGTAGGGGGGAACGCTGCCCCCGGCCCCGGCGGGCAACTCGACGAGCCCGGCCGGCGGACGGTAGGGCGCGTACACCCGGCCGACCAGCCGCCACTCGGTGGCCGCCGAATCCGGCCGGGCCGGCTCGGGCGAGACGGCCGCCTCGGCCACCCAGACCGGCTGGGCCCGGATCCGGGTGATGACCGCCAGGTCGCCGAGCAGCGTCACCTGCCTGCGGGCGCCGGTGTCCCCGCCCGGGACGGCCGCCCACCCGGCAAGTTCGCCGGTGGGTGGGTGAGTGGAGGGGGATGGGGAGGCGGGTGGGGGCTCGGGCGGGCCGGGGCGCACGAAGCCGCGGCGTTCCAGGCTGGCCGCCGCCTCGGCCCGGGCGGCGGCCGCCGAGCCCTCCATCTCCGGGCCGGTCCGCGCCACGGCGGGGCCCCAGCCCTCGGCCGCCGGGTCGGCGGGGGCCCCCTGGCCGGTCATCAGCGGCGTGACCGCCTGGAGAAACGGCCCGCGCTCGGCGGCGGGCAGCGCCTCGGCATCGAGGGTGACCGCGTCAAGCTCGGCCGGGCTGAACGGGTCCAGCACGACCTCGCCGGCCCGGTACACCTGCTGCCAGCGATCCAGCATCCCCACCGGGCCGCGCCCGGTTCGCTTCCCCCGCCAGATCACCGGGCGCCCGGCTTCCCGGCGCCCGTCACCGCGGCCGCGCCGCGATGGCGTCCTGGATGACCCTGGCGGTGCCCGCCGGGTCCGGGACGGACAGCACCATCCGGCGGTAGGGGCCCTCGCCCAGTTCGATCCGGAGCGTCGTGGCCCCGGCGTGGGCGCAGATCAGCCGGCCGTTCACCTTGAGCCGCTCGTTCCGGCGCTCGTTCACGTGGCGGCGGGTGCCCCGCCCGATGGCCGCCCCGGCGCTGGCCTGGAGCACGCCGCCGAGCGGCACCGACACGCTCCACCGCGGCCGGAGGGTGAACAGCCAGGCATCGCCCCCGGAGAGGGTGATCTCCAGGTTGTCGCCCACCACCTGGGCGTCGATCAACCGCTGCTCACAGCCACGAGAATGCCTTGCCTATGTCGCTGCCGACGCTGCCTATGTCGTTGCCGAGGCCGCCCGCCTCGTGCCCGACCCACGAGCCCGCCGAGCTGAGGCCGCTGCCGATGCTGTTCCCGAGGCTGGTTGCCTCGTTCCCCAGCCACGACCCGGCCGCCTCGATTCCACCAGTGATATCGCCCCAGTGCTGGTACACAAACTCGCCCGCGAAGTATGCCGCGGTGCCGATCACCACGCCGCCGACGACCACGTCGACGCCGGGGATCGCCATGAGCCCGGCGGCCGCGGTCATCCCGAAGCTGCTGCCAAGCGCCACGCCGGACGCGGCGAAGTTCAGCCCCGCCATCACCCGGTCGGTGTTGCCGCCGAGCAGCCCGCCGGGGCCGAACGATGCGGACGGCTGCCAGAGCGTCACCACGTCCGAGGCCATGCCGAGGCCGAGGCCCACCCGGCCGAGAACGGCCATCGCACCCCAGTCGCTCGCGGCCGGGGCGATGGCGCCGCGCAGGTCCTCCGCGGCCGCTGACGCGTTGCTGGCGGCGGCGTTGTAGGCAAGCCTGGCCGGGTTCCAGTCGAACCAGCCGCCGTCTCCCTCGTACCAGTTCCAGAACGCCTCGTCTTCCGTGGCCCGGGCGCCGCTCAGGGTGGACTCGGCGCTGAGGTAGTTGACCTCCGCCTTGCCGACGACGGCGGCACCGAAGGCGCCCCAGGCGTTGAGCCCCCAGCCGGCGTGGTCGTTCCAGACCGGGATGCCGTTGACGATCTTCTGCCACACGCTGGGCTGCCCCGGTTTGCCCTTGCCCGTGGTCAGGCTGGCCGCGGCCGCGCTGAATCCGGCGGCGGCCCTGGCCGCGGCCTGCGCGGCCTGGGACGTCGCATGGGCGCTCAGGGACAGGGCGTGCGACCGCTGCGCATCGTAGGTGCCGGTCAGCGCCGTGACCTTCTGCCAGGCCCCGCTCGCCGCGGACGAGGCGTCGGACGCGGCCGTGCGCGCGCTGGTCGCGGCGACCTGGGCGCCGGGCGAGTGCGGGTTCGCGGTGGCGTGGACGTCGGCGGTCGCCGATGCCGACGCCGCGTCGTTGGCACTGGCCTGCGCGACCTGAGCGTCGCTCTGGGCGGTGAGCAGCGCGGACGCGGTGGCGTTGACCTGGGCCACCGCGGCGTTGGCCTGGCGGGCCGTCTCCTGCGCGGCGGCCAGGTCGGCCGAGTACGCCCTGAGCGCGGTGGCCCCCTGGGCCAGGGCACCCGAGGTGACCGCGTAGGCGCCGGCCAGCGTGCTGGTCGAGGTGACGAAACCGGAGGCGCCCGCGCCGGTCCAGGCCGGGCCGCCGGCCTGGCCGGCCACGCTGGCCAGCGTGGCGCGGCTTCGCTCGATCTCGCCCTGGGCGGCCGTGTAGGTTGCCGCGCCGCTGGCGAGCGCGGCGGGGTCGCCGGGGGGTATGGGCACCGGGCTCAGGAACATCCCTCCGGTGCCGCCATCACTGGGAAGCACGGAACCGCTCCCGATGCGGCTAGAGAGCTGCCAGGCAGCTCAACACGGATATGGGCGGCTACATCTGACCGTTGTCGGTGGCGACGTACGCCTGGGCCGCACCCGAGGTGTCCCGGCCCAGGGCGTCCGAATAGTCGGCGAGGAAGGAAAGCCCTCCCGCCAGCAGCTCCTGGAGCCGCGCGAACGAGCCGGCCGCGGGTTCGGCACACCCGGCCGCGGCAGACGCCGCCCCACCCAGGTTTCCCCTGGTGGCGGAGGCGCTGCCGGCCACGCCCGCGATCTGGCCTGCCATCGCGTCCAGGGCGGCCGGCGCCACGGAGATGGAGCCGCCGCCACCGCCTGCCTCGGCGAGCATCGCGCTTCCTACCTGAAGCTCGCGCCCACCTGCGTGTCGTTCGCTTCGTAGGCGACCGACGCCTGGCGCATGAGCACGCTGATGTCGGCCAGCGCCTGGTGCAGCTGCCGGGAGGAGGTCTGCCACTGCTGCCAGAGCGCGAGGAAGCGCGCCTGCCCGGCGCCTGCCCAGTCCGACCCCAGCGGGGCCACCTGGCCACCAAGCTGGGCCAGGGTCGACTCGATGCTGGCAGCGCCGCCGTTGAGCTGGGCGGACACGCCTGCGAGCTGCTCGGGGGTAACGCGAATAAGCCCTGCCATCGTTTCTCCTTGCACTCTTCCTGCCGTTGCGGGTAACGCATGGTGGTGCATGGGACGGGCCGCGGTGCCTGTGGGATTGTAGCGTCTGTCCGGTTACCGCCCGGGGAAGACCGGGAGATTCCGGCAACAATCACCCTCCGGCCGGGATAACGGCCAGTATGGGACTGGGACCGGCGGGCCGCGCGCGGGGTACGTCAGGGCGGGCTGTGCCTGCCAGGCATGACGACCACCAAGGATCCGATCGTTGGCCGAAGAACTGACCGTCGCCACGGCCGGCGTCCCGGGCCAGCCGGCCGGGCCGCCGGGGCGGGCCGAGGAGCTGCGCATCCACCGGCCTTCCCGGGCCTGGCCGCATCCGCCGCAGCCGGCGCCGATCGAACTGGCCGCCCCGCCCAGCGAGCCGGATGGCGGCGGTGGGATGTGGACGGCGCTGCTGCCGGTCCTGGGCAGCCTGTCCATCGTGGCGTTCGCGTTCCTCGTCCACTCGCTGCTCTACCTGATCGTGCTCGGGTCGATGGTGCTGGCCATGGTCGGCGCCGGGCTCGCCACCACGCTCGTCCAGCGCCGGGGCCGGTCACGCCGGTGGGCCAGGGTCAAGGAGCGGTATCTGGCCCACGTCGAGGTGGTGCGGGCCCGGGCCACCGCGGCGGCCGCGGCCCAGCGGGACGCTGCGGAGGCGTGCTTCCCCGCCCCCGAAGCGCTCCGCGGCGTGGCCGAGAACGGCGACGGGATCTGGGAACGCCGGCCCGGCGACGAGGACTTCGCCGCGGTGCGCCTTGGCCGGGGCGCGGTCCGGGCGTTCCGGCCGGTCGTGCTGGCCCGCGACGAGGGGCCTCTCGCCGAAGCCGATCCGGTGCTGTCCGATGCGGCCGAACGGCTGATCGCGGAGACCGCGGCGCTCCCCGGGGCGCCTGTGGTGATTCCGCTGGGACGCCTCGGCTGCGTCGCCGTGGTGGGCCAGCCGGAGGCCGCCAGGGAGCTGGTGGGCGCCTGGCTGGCCGGGCTGGCCACCTTCCACGCCCCCGGCGAGCTGCGGATCATGGGCCTGGTGCCGCTGGCGGCCGTCCGGGCCTGGGACTGGCTGAAGTGGCTGCCGCACACCCGCGATCCCGAGGCCGGCGAGGGCCTGGGCCGGGTCCGCCGGGCGGTGACCTCGGATGTCACGGCCTTCGAGGCCGCGGTGGAATCGCTGGCCCGGCAGCGCCTCGAACGGCTGCGGCGGCAGACCGAGGAGTCCCCGCTGGCGCCCAGCCTGGGTACCGACGGGGAGACCGAGCACGTGGTCGTCGTGGTGGACGGTTACCGCCCCGGCGAGGGGCCGCCCGCGCTGGAGGCGCTGCTTGGCCCGGCCGCCGCGGTGAGCGTCACGGTCGTGGTGCTGGTGCCGAACCACGCGATGGTTCCCGCGGTCTGCGGTGCCCGCATCGACTGGTCAGACCCGGCGACCGTCCGGTACGTCGAGTCAGGCCCGGGCGGCCGGGTGGAGGCGGGCGTGGTCGCCGACCGGCTGGACGCGCCCCACGCGACGCAGCTGGCCCGGACGCTGGCCCCGCTCGCGTTGCGCTCCGGCGAGGCGGGTGCCGACCTGGCCGACCCGGTCCGGCTGGTCGAGCTGCTCGGCGCCGACGACGCCGGCCAGCTCGACCTGAGGTCCACCTGGATGAGGCTCGACTCCCTCGCCGACGGCCTGCCGCCGGGGTTCCTCGCGCTGCCGATCGGGCGCAAGGACGACGGCACGCCGCTGCTGCTCGACTTGAAGGAGGCCGCCGCGGGCGGGATGGGCCCGCACGGCATGCTGGTCGGGGCGACCGGCTCCGGCAAGAGCGAGCTGCTGCGCTCCTTCACCGCCGGTGTCGCGGCGCGGCACGATCCAACCCTGGTGAACCTGCTGCTGATCGACTTCAAGGGCGGGGCGGCGTTCGCCGAGCTGGCGGCGCTGCCGCACGTCGCGGGGCTGGTCACCAACCTCGCCGACGACCTCAGCCTGGTGGACCGGATGCAGCTTGCCCTGACCGGCGAGATGGCCCGCAGGCAGGAGGCGCTCCGCCTGGCCGGAAACCTGGCGTCGATCGCCGAGTACCAGGCCGCCCGGGCCCGCGGGATGCCCCTGGAACCGCTCCCGTACCTGCTGGTCGTCGTCGACGAGTTCGGCGAGCTGCTGGCCGCCAAGCCCGAGTTCCTCGACACGTTCCTCACCGTGGCCCGGCTGGGCCGCTCGCTCGGCGTGCATCTGCTGCTGGCGACCCAGCGCCTGGACGAGGGGCGCATCCGGGGCCTGGAACCGCACCTGCGCTACCGGATCTGCCTGCGCACCTTCACCGCGACCGAGTCCCGCGCGGTGCTTGGTTCGGCGGACGCCTACGAGCTGCCCCCGATTCCCGGGCTGGGCTACCTCGCGGTGGACAGCGACCGGGCGCGGTTCAAGGCGGCGCTGTGCGGGCTTGTGCAGCAGCCCGGGGATCTCGCCGGCGCCGGCGAGTTCGGGGCGGGCATCGAGCGGCCGCTGAGCGCTCTGCTGCGCCCGCTGAGCCTGTCCGGTCCCGTTCCCGCCGACGGCCGGGCCCGCGCCGGGCAGCCCCGCAGCAACGAGTTGCAGGTGCTGGTCCAGCGGGCAATCGAGGCCGGGCCGGGCCGGGCCCGCCAGGTGTGGGTCGAGCCACTGCCGGCCGCGCTGACGCTGGGCGCGTTGCGCGGCTGGGCGGACCGCACCGGCGATGGCCAGCGTGGGGTCGCGGTCGGCCTCGCCGACCTGCCCGAACGGCAGGGCCAGCAGGCGGTCCGCTACGACCCGGCCGGGGCCGGCGGGAACCTGGGGCTGGCCGGGGCGCCCCGGTCGGGCAAGTCCACGTTCCTCCAGGCGCTGGTGCTGGCCCTGGCCGCCGAGGCCGGGGCCGGCCTGCGCCAGTTCTACTGCCTGGACCTGGGTGGCGGCGGGCTGTTCGAGCTGGCCGCTCTGCCGCACGTGGGGGCCGTGGTCGGGCGCGGCGAGGTAGAGGCCGCGGCCCGGCTGCTCCGCGACCTGCGCGCGCTGCTCGACGAGCGGGCCAGCCTGCGCCGGGCCCGGGCGGACGAAAGTGCCTGGCCCGAGGTCTTCCTGGTGGTCGATAATGCCGGGCAGCTCCGCCAGACCGCCCCCGACCTGGAGTTCGATCTGGCCGAGCTGGCCACCGCGGGTCTCCCGTTCGGCCTGCACGTGCTGCTGGCCGCGAACCGCTGGCTGGACATCCGGCCGCAGCTGCTCGACGCCCTGGGCACCCGGTGGGAGTTCCACCTGGCCGACCCGGCGGAGTCACTGTCCGGGCGGGCCGCCGCCGCCCGGGTCGGGGCGGGCCTGCCCGGCCGCGGGCTCACCCGGGACGGGCACCTGTTCCAGGCGGCCCTGCCCGCGCTGTCCACCGAGCCGGCGCCCGGTGGTCTCGCCGAAGCGGTGTCGGCGCTGGCGAGCCGGGCCGGGCACGCCCGCGCGCCGACCATCGCCCCGCTGCCGCCCCGGGTCAGCTCCGCCGACGTAACCGTCCTGGCGCGGGCGGCCGGCTCACCGCCACCCACGCCGGAGGACGGCTTCCTGCTGGCGGTGAGCGAGTTCCGCAGCCGGCCCGTGCACGTCGACGTGACCCGGGCCGGGGCGAGCCTGCTTGTCTACGGCGACGGCGGTTCGGGGCGCACCACGGTGCTCCGGCGCGTCCTGGCCTTCCTGCAACGGGCCAGCCGCGATGAGGAACTGGTCATCGACCTGGTGGACCCGGCCAGGGGGCTGCTCGACCTGGCCGACGGGCCGGGCATGGCCGGCTACGCCGCAAGCGCGGCCGCCGCCGAGAAACTCGCCACCGGCCTCGCCGCCGAACTGGCGGCCCGGGTCCCTCCGGAGAGCGCGGGCGTGGCCGAACTGCGGCAGGGGCGCTGGTGGTCGGGCCCGCGTCACCTGCTCGTCGTGGACGACTACGACCTGCTGGTCGGGCCGATGGGCGGGCCGTTCGGCGCCCTGGCCGACCTGCTCGCCCAGGGCGGCGACATCGGCCTCGGTGTCGTACTCGCCCGCCGGGTCGCGGGCAGCCAGCGCACCGCCTTCGAGCCGTTCGGGCAGCGATTGCGGGAGGTGGCCAGCCACATCCTGATCCTGTCCGGGTCGCCGGACGAAGGCCCGCTGGCCGCCGGGGTCAGCGCGCGCTCCTGGCCGCCGGGCCGCGGAATCCTCGTTCCGGGCCGGGCGCGCCCCCAGCTCCTCCAGTGCTGCCTGCCCGACGAGGAGTCCCCCTGGCCCTTCCGGCCCGGCGCCGCCCCCGCCGGCGCCCTCCCTGCCGACGCAGCCCCCGCCGACGCAGCCCCCGCCGACGCCGGTCACGGTGCCCCCACCGAGTGGCCGCCCGCATGACCCGCCCATCCCCCAGCCCGCGCCCGCCGCCCCCGCCCATCGCCCGGCCCCAGCCACCCCCCGCAGGGCACCAAAATCACGTTCACGCCTTCCACACGGGCCGTGGATGTGAGTCTGGTGTTGACAGAGCGACAGCGGACTCACATTCATGCGACCTGCGGCCGGGAAGGGGGCGGTGAGGTGAGCGCCGCGCGAGTGATCTTGCTGACCGTGGCCGGGCCGGCCAGATGGACATCGGCGTGCGCTCCGACGCCACGCCCGCGGAGCTCGCCGCCTCCCTGGGGGACATGCTCGGGGTGGGCCCGGCCCGGCCCGTGGCCGAGCACCGTTCGCCGCCCCGGCCGGGTTCCCGGCTCGGCGAACGGGCGCTGCTGAGCCTGGGCACCTCGCTGGCGGCCGCGGGGGTAGCCGATGGCGACCTGCTCCTGTTCCGCAGGCCCGAGGACGCCACGGGCCTGCCAGCGGCGCCGCCGCCCAGCGCAATGCGAGACCCGCTTCCAGCCGCGCATCCCGCCCCAATGCACGGCGCCCACCCGGGCCAGGCCGGAGCCCTGCCACCGGCCCCGCCACCCCTCCTGGCCGCCCCGCCGCCGCGCGCCGGCCCGCTAGCCCGGCCCGCCCCGCCACACGACACATCCCAAGCGTGGAGCCCCTCGCCAACGCCGCCGCCGCCCGGAACCATGCGAGACCCGCTCCCAGCGGCCCATCCCGCCCGAATGCACGGCACGCGGCCTGCCCAGGCCGGAGGCTCGCCGGCCGCACCGCCATCCCGCCCCGCTCCCCCACCCCCCGCGCCATCGCGAGCCGACCCGCCAGCCCGGGCCGCCCCACCGAGCGCCACTCCGCCACCGGATGCGGCAGCCCCGACGCAACCCGTCCCGCCACCGCTGGCCGCCTCGGCGTTCCAGGCGACACCCCCGTCCCCGGCCGACCCAACGGCACCGGCCGGCCGGTTCCCGCCCGCCCCGCCGCCGACCACCGGCCCAGCCACGGCGGGCCAAGCCACCGCCCCGACACAACCCGTCCCGCCACCGCTGGCCACCCCAGCGCCCCCGGCCGATCCGACCGCACCGGCCGGCCGGTTCCCGCCCGCCCCGCCGCGGGCCGCCGGGCCGACGATGGCGAGGCCAACCGCCGACCACCCAGCCGCGGCAGGGCCTGACCGGGCGGCGAGCGTCTGGCTCCGGGCGGTTCCGTCGCAGGCAGAGCAGCCGTTGCGGGGCAACACGCCCGGCATCGCACCCCGGCCGGGGCTCGAGGAAGGGGAGCCGACGCCGCGCCAGGGCGCCCCCGAGCACGGGCCGGGGCCGGCGCTTCCGCGGGATGACTGGGGCAGCGGCCCGGCCCCCGACGGCCCGGCAGCCGGGGACGCGGGTGCCCGTGAGGATGAAACGAGGCCAGATGACCGGCATTGACGAGCACGCCCGGAACGGGCGTTTCGGGGCGGCGACGCCCGGTGCCCGGCCACGGCAGGGCCCGCCGGAGGCGTTGCACACCGAGCCGGGCTCCCCGGACGGCCGCGAGCGCGGCCGGTGGCGGCTGATCCTGCTCATCGCCGGGGGCCTCGCGCTGGCCGGGGGTGGTTACGCCGCCGGGCGGTTCCTGCCGCCGGCCACGCCGCCGCCCCACCTGTCCAAGCTCGTCGTGACCGGCACCGCGCTGCCCGCCGGGGCCCGGATCACCGCAGCGGACCTGCGCACGGTCACGGTGCACCCCGGCGCGGGCGAACCCGGCGGCGCGATAGGCCCGGCCGCCGCCGCCGGGCTGGTCGGCCTCGTCACCAGGGCCGCCCTGCCGCCCGGAACCTTCCTCGAACGGTCCCTGCTCGCCGCCGGCGGGGCCGTCCCCGGCGTCGGCCAGGCGCTGGTCGGCCTCGCCCTCAAGCCCGGCACGGTTCCCGCGGGCGGGCTGGCCGACGGGCAGCGGGTGCTGGTGGTGCTGGTGCGCACGACGCCCGCGGGTGCGGCGCTGCGGCCGATCCCGTTCCTCACCGCCGCCGTGTGGTACAGCCACGGGCCCGATTCGTCGGGAACCACGTCGGTGTCGGTGGTCGTCCCGGCCAGCAGGGCAACGGCGCTGGCGGGTTACGCGGCCCACGGTGAGGTGGCCGTCGTCGCGGCCGGGCCGGCATGACCGCCACCGGACCGGCCGGGCCAGACATGGGATTCGGCGCCCGGGGGACGCCACCGGACGGCTTCGGGCAGCCCGGCACCACCGCGACGCCGGGCGGCACAGCGCCGCGCGGCGCCGGGGACCCCGGCGAGCACGGTGCGCGCACCGGCGCCGGGAGCGCGCCGCCTGACCAGGGGGCGGGTCCGCACCTGCGGCAGCGCGTCATCGTGGTGAGCCCGTTCGGGCGACATCAGGTCGACCTGCCCGCCGACCTTCCGGTAGCCGACTTCCTGCCCGATCTGCTGGCGGGGGTGGGCCTGTACCCACGTCAGGACGGGCAGGCGGGCGGCGGCTGGCGGCTTCAGGCGGCCGACGGGCGGGTGCTCGCGGGCGAAGCGAACCTGCCCGCCCAGGGGATTCCGCCCGGCGCCGTGCTCTGGCTGCGGGGCGGCGCACGGGCCAGCGAGAACCGGGCCCGGCGCTCACCCGGACACAGGCAGCCAGGCTGGCGGGCAGCATCCCAGCGGACACCAGCCCAGCGGCACACCGGGCGGGAGCGCTCCGGGCTCGAACGCCCCGAGCGCCGCCTACGGCGGCGGATATCAGGCCGGCCCGCACCAGACCAGTGGGAACCAGGCCGACGACTACCTGCCCGGGGGCCAGCAGGCCGAGGGATACCGGCCCAGCAGCACGTCGGGCAGTGCCCAAGCCGACGGATACCAGACCGGCCCACAGCAGTCCGGCGGGAACCAAGCCGACGGCTACCAAACCTGGGGCCAGCAGGCCGGCGGCTACCAGGCCAGCGGCCCACCGGGCAGCGGCGCCCAAGGCGGCGGACAGCAGGCCGGCGGCAACCAGGCCGGGGGCCAGCAGGCCGACCGATACCAGCCCGGCGGCGCACCCAGCAGCGCTCAAGACGCCGGACACCAGGCCGACGGGAACCAGGACGGCGGCTACCCGCCCGGGGGTCCCCAGGGCGGGGCCGCAGACCGGCGGCTATCCGGCCGGCTGGGACCAGTCTGGCGAGCAGCAAGCCGCCGGACATCCGCCCGCCGGATACGCGCCTGCCGGCCCGCACGGCAGCGGCAACCACGGCGGCGCCCAAGGCGGCGGGTACCAGGCTGGCGGTCAATCGGGCGACGGGTACCAGGCGGGTGGGCATCAGGCCGGTGGGTACCACGGCGGCGGAGGCCGGGCCGCGGGAACCCGGGGTGGGCACCGGGCCGCGCGGGGCCGGGCGGCGCGGCCGTCCAGGCCGGGCCGGGTGCCTCCCGCAACGGCCGGGCGCGGCACCGCCAGCCCGGCCGCCGGTCCTGCCCCGGGGCCGGACCAGCCCCAGTGGCCGAACCGGGCCCCGGTCCCGCCGCCGACGCCGCTGCCGGACGACGACGGCCTCAGCCCGCTGGAGCGCACCGAAGCCGTGCTGCCCAGCCCCGTCCCGCGCACCCGCCGGCTGCTCGTCGCGGCGGAGATGCTGCTCAAGCGCCCGCTGCCGCCCGAGGGCGTGATCGCGGTCGGCCCAGGAACCGGGCCTGCCGCACCGCCTCCGCCGGGCCGCGCGGGGTGGCCGGACGAGATGGTCGCCCAGGAGGTGCCCGACGCGGCAGAACCGGCCGGCCCGCTGCACCTCATCCCGACCGATCTCACCGTGGCCGCGGCGCCCACCCGTACCGAGCGGGTCAGGGCGGTGTGGCGGGACATGGACCATCTCGGCCAGCTCGACACCCGCATCGCCAAGCCGCGGCTGCACCGGTGCGCCACGATCGCGGTCGTCTCGCCCAAGGGCGGGGTCGGCAAGACGACGGTCGTGGCGCTGCTCGGGACCCTGTTCGCGCTGCTGCGCCGGGATCCCGTCGTGGCCGTGGACACCAACCCGGACTTCGGCTCGCTGGGCCGCGTGCTCACCCCGGACCAGTCGTGGTACGTCGATGACCTGGCCCGGCTGGTGGCCGAGCACGACGAGCTGTCGCTCACCGCGCTCGAATCCCGGCTGGGACGCGCGGTCCACGGCCTGCTGGTGGTGCCGGCGCCTACCGACCCGGTCCGGATGGCGGCGCTGGACGAGGGGGCCTACCGCCAGGTCATCAGCAGGCTGAAGGACTTCTTCAGCGTGATCCTGCTGGACTGCGGCACCGGGCTCCAGGATCCGGCGTCGGCCGCGGCCATCGCCGCCGCCGACCACGTCGTGCTGGTCACCGACGCGCAGCCGGCCACGGCCAGCCTCGTCGCGGAGTCCGCGAGCCTGCTGCTCCATTCGGGCCGGCCGATGTCCGTCGTGGTCAACCGGATGCCGGCGCGCGGGACGGGGCTGGATCTCGTCCGGCTGAGCCAGTACATCCCGGCCGCGCGGGGCCTGGTCGTGGTGCCCGACGAGATCCCCGCGGCGGCCAGGCTGGCCATTGGCAGCTTTAACTGGCGCGACGCCCCGCCGAGCTGGCAGCGCACGCTGCGCGAGCTGGCGGTGGTGATCACCGCGGACTGGCAGCGGCTGGGGCTGGCCCGCTAGGGCGTGTCCCGTAGACCTTTGCCGTCGCGAGCGGCGATCCCGGGGGGATCGTATTCGCAAGGCGGAGGAGGAGCTCATAGCGGAGCTATGGGCGACGACGACAACGCAGCGAGACACCCCCCGGGCGCCGCGCAGCGGGCAGGGGGTTTGCGGGACACGCCCTGGGGCGAGGCCGCTATCCAGGGTCGCTGGGGACCAGCAGCGCCCGCGCCTCGGCGATGTCGAGGTGCATCTGGGCGATGAGCGCGTCGACCGAGTCGAACTTGTCCATGCCGCGCAGCCTGGCCGCGAAGTCCACGGCGACGTGCACCCCGTACAGGTCGAGGTCGTCGCGGTCCAGCGCGTACGCCTCCACGACCCGGTGCTGCCCGTCGAAGGTGGGGTTGGTCCCGACGGAGATGGCCGCGGGCCAGCGTTCGGTTTCCAGCCCGCCCTCATCCAGGCTGGCCAGCCACCCCGCATACACGCCGTCGGCGGGGATCGCCGTGTGCGGTGCCGTCTCCAGATTCGCGGTGGGGATGCCGAGGGTCCGGCCCCGCTGCGCGCCGCGCACCACCACGCCCTCGACCCGGTGCGGCCGGCCAAGTGCGCGGGCGGCGCCGGCCACGTCCCCGGCGGCCAGCCGCTCCCTGATCAGGCTGGACGAGATCCTGACGCCGTCCTCGGTGAGCAGCGGCACGCCCTCGGCGGTGAAGTCGTACTTGTCCCCCAGCTCCGTCAGCAGGGCAACGTCGCCGGCGGCGCGGTGGCCGAAGCGGAAGTTCTCGCCGACCACGACCCACCGCGCGTGCAGCCGCTCGGCCAGCACCACCCGGACGAACTCGTCGGGCCCGAGCCGGGAGAAGTCCAGCGTGAACGGCAGCACGCAGACCGCGTCGGCGCCCAGCTCGGCCATCAGCTGCGCCCGGCGCCGGACCGTGCACAACAGTGGCGGGTGCGAGCCGGGACGCACGACCTCGTCCGGGTGCGGGTCAAAGGTGACCACGACGAGGGGCAGCCCGTGCGCCGCGGCGGCCTCGGCGGCCCGCGCCACGATGCGCTGGTGCCCGCGATGGACACCGTCGAACACGCCGATCGTCACCGCGGACGAACCCCAGTCCCCGGGCACCTCACCCAGGCCCTGCCAGCGCTGCAAGCGTGCGCTCCTTTAGCTCTCGCGCCGCGCGCCTGCTCTGCGGCCGCGCGGGCCGATCCGGTCGGGCGCCGTCACGCCCGGATCAAGCCTGCCACGTCCGCCACCTCCGCGGCTCACCCGGCGCGGCTCACCGGGCGCCGGCCCCGCCGCGGCCCGGTTACGTATTCCGCCGGGCGGCCGCTTGCTAGGGGACGAACACCGCGAGCGGCTTGATGTGATCGCCCTCCTCCTCGACCAGCGCGATCAAGGTCCCGTCGGGGCCGAACGCCGCCACCGGCCCCGGCGCGGCGCCGCTGCCGGGCAACCGGCCGCCGTGCGACAGCCAGCGGGCCTCGTCTTCGGTGAGCCGGCGCGACGGGAACGCGTCCGCGGCCGCCCGCGGCAGCGGGATCAGCACCTCCGCCGGGTCGAGCCCGTCCAGGCCGCGCGCCATGCCGATGTCGTAGGCCCCGGCCCTGGTGCGGCGCAGCACGCTCACGTGCCCGCCCACGCCAAGCGCCTCCCCCAGGTCGCGGGCCAGCGCCCGGATATAGGTGCCGCTGGAGCAGGTCACCGCAACGTCGACGGCTAGCAGGTCCGCGCTGCGGCGCTCCGAAATTATGCTGAACGACCTGACGGTCACGGCCCTGGCGGCGAGAGCCGGCGTGGCTCCGGCCCTGGCCAGCCGGTGCGCCCTGGTCCCGTCGACCTTGATGGCGCTGACGGCGGGCGGGATTTGCTGGATCTCGCCGGTCAGCTTCGCGGCCTCGGCGCGGACCGCGGCGAGGGTCACCTCCGTGGCCGGGGCGCCGCCGATGACCGTGCCGTCCGCGTCGCACGTGTCGGTGGCCTGGCCCAGCAGAATCGTGGCCAGGTACTCCTTCTCCGTGAGGGCCAGGTGCCCGAGCAGCCGGGTCGCCTTCCCCACGCCGACCACCAGCACGCCCGTGGCCAGCGGGTCGAGCGTGCCGGCGTGGCCGACCCGTTTGGTCCCGGTCAGGCGGCGCAGCTTCGCGACCACGTCGTGGGAGGTCCACCCGGCGGGCTTGTCGATGATGAGCAGCCCGTCAGCCGTCGGGCTCGTCATCGGCGCCGTCCTCGTCCTCGTCGTACTCGTCATCGGGGCCGGCCGGGACGCGGTACGGGTTGGGGTCGCCGGCGCTCCGCACCCTCCCTGATCACGGCGAGCGCCTCGTCCGCGGCGTGGGCCCGGGCGACCAGGTCCTCGATGTGCTGCGCGCCCTCGGGCAGGGTGTCGCGGACGAACGCCAGCGACGGGGTGTGCCGCAGCCCGGTCTGCCGGCCGACCTCGGACCGGATCAGCCCGGTCGCGCTCTTCAGCGCGGCCGCGGTGCTGGCCTCCTCCTCGGCCGAGCCGTAGACCGTGTAGTAGACCGTCGCCTCGCGCAGGTCGCCGGTGATCCGCGCGTCGGTGACCGTCACGAAGCCCAGCCGGGGGTCCTTCACCCCGCGCTCCAGCATCTCGGCCACGATCTGGGCAATCCGGTCGGCTAGCCTGCCTGCCCGCCCTTCGTCCATGACCCTCTCACTCCTCCTCGTCGCTCATCAGGCGGAACCGGGCGGAAAGCAGCTCGATGTCCGGCCGCGCCGCGACCAGGCGCTCGCAGGCGGTGAGCACCTCGGTCGCGTGCGCGGCGGTGGACGACACCACCGCCACGCCGATCTCCGCCCGGCGGTGCTGGTCCAGGTTCCCGCTCTCGGCCACCGCAAGGCCGGGATAGCGCCGGTTCACCTCCGCGATGATCGACCGCACCACCGAACGCTTCTGCTTCAGCGACCGTATGTCGCCGAGCAGCACGTCCAGGGTCAGGGCACCCACGTACATGCCCGGCCTACCGTCCCAGCACTAACAGCCGTCCAGTACTAACAGCCGTGTTAAGGGCATACCTCATGGATCATCCAGCCGGCTGCGCGGCACCCGGGGGGTGTCTCGCTGCGTTGTCGTCGTCGCCCATAGCTCCGCTATGGGCTCCTCCTCCGCCTTGCGATCCGATCCCCCCGGGACCGCCGCTCGCGACGGCATAGATCCACGAGGCACGCCCTAGTCCCGTGGCTTCTCCCGCATCTCGTAGGTCTCGATCACGTCCTCGACCTTGATGTCGCTGTAGCCGACGCCGATACCGCACTCGTAGCCCTCGCGGACCTCGGTGACGTCCTCCTTGAACCGGCGCAGCGAATCGACCGTGAGGCTCTCCTGCACCACGACGCCGTCGCGGACCAGGCGCGCCCTGCTGCCGCGGTTGATCGTGCCGGACCGCACGATGCAGCCGGCGATGTTGCCGATCCGCGGCACGCGGAAGATCTCCCTGATCTCGGCGGTACCGAGCTGCACCTCCTCGAACTCGGGCTTGAGCATGCCCTTGAGCGCGGCCTCGATCTCGTCGATCGCCTGGTAGATGACCGTGTAGTAGCGGATGTCGACGCCCTGGCGCTGGGCAAGCTCGCCCGCCCGGCCGGCCGGCCGCACGTTGAAGCCCACGATCACGGCTTCCGAAGCGATGGCCAGGTTGACATCGTCCTGGGTGATCGCGCCGACGCCGCGGCCGATGACCCGGAGCACCACGTCCTCGCCCACATCGATCTTGAGCAGCGCGTCCTCCAGGGCCTCGACGGACCCGGACACGTCGCCCTTGATGATGAGCAGCAGTTCCTGCCGCTCGCCCGACTTGAGCGCGGACTCCAGGTCCTCCAGGGTGACCCTGGGCCTGCGCTGGGCGAACTGGGCGCTGCGCTCACGCGCCTCGCGGCGGTCGGCGATCTGCCGCGCGACCCGGTCGTCGGACACGACCAGGAAGCTGTCGCCCGCGTCCGGCACCGCGGTGAGGCCGAGCACCATGACCGGCCGCGACGGCGGCGCGTCGGCCACGGTCTCGCCGTTCTCGTCGAGCAGCGCCCGGACCCGGCCGAACGCCTCGCCGGCCACGATCGAGTCACCGACCGTGAGCGTGCCCCGCTGCACCAGCACGGTGGCCACCGGGCCACGGCCGCGGTCGAGGTGCGCCTCGATCGCCACGCCCTGGGCGTCCTGGTCGGGGTTGGCCCGCAGGTCGAGCTCGGCGTCGGCGGTCAGGATGATCGCCTCGAGCAGGTCGTCGATGCCGATGCGCTCCCGCGCGGAGACGTCGACGAACAGCGTCGTACCGCCGAACTCCTCGGCCACCAGGCCGTACTCGGTGAGCTGGGCCCGCACCCGCTGCGGGTCCGCGCCCTCCTTGTCGATCTTGTTGACCGCGACGACCACCGGCACCCCGGCCGCCTGGGCGTGGTTGAGCGCCTCGGTCGTCTGCGGCTTCACGCCGTCGTCCGCGGCCACCACGAGCACGACCAGGTCGGTGGTCTCGGCACCGCGCGCCCGCATGGCGGTGAACGCCTCGTGGCCCGGGGTGTCGATGAAGGTGATCTTGCGGTCCTGGCCATCCACCTTGGTGGCGACCTGGTAGGCGCCGATGTGCTGGGTGATGCCGCCGGCCTCACGGGCCACCACGTTGGTGTGCCTGATCGCGTCCAGCAGCTTGGTCTTGCCGTGGTCGACGTGACCCATGACGGTGACCACCGGCGGGCGCGCCTGCAGGTCGTCCTCGGAGCCCTCGTCCTCACCGAACTCGATGTGGAACGACTCCAGCAGCTCCTTGTCCTCCTCTTCCGGCGACACGACCTGCACGTTGTAGTTCAGCTCGGCGCCGAGCAGCTGCAAGGTCTCGTCGTTCACCGACTGCGTCGCGGTGACCATCTCGCCGAGGTGGAACAGCACCTGGACCAGCGATGCGGGGTTCACCCCGATCTTGTCGGCGAAGTCGCTCAGCGACGCTCCCCGGGACAGCCGGATGACCTGGCCGTTGCCGCGCGGGACCTGCACGCCGCCGATCGCCGGCGCCTGCATGTTGTCGAACTCCTGGCGCCGCTGCTTGCGCGACTTGCGGTTACGGCCGGGGCGCCCGCCGGGGCGCCCGAACGCGCCCTGCGTGCCACTGCGGCCGCGGCCACCGGGGCCGCCACCACCGGGCCGCCCACCGCCGCCAGCGCCCACGCCGCCGGGACGCGGCGCGCCGCCGGTCCGGGTACCCGCGCCGGCGCCGCCGGGACCACCACGCCCCGGGCCGCCGGGACCGCCACGGCCGGGGCCACCGGGACCACCGCGGCCCGGGCCACCGCCGGGACCGCCGCGGCCGGGGCCACCGCCGGGACCGCCACGCCCACCCACCGGGCGCGGCGGCATGTTGCTCGGGCTGGGCCGCGGCCCGCCGGGACGCGGGCCGCCGGGGCGTGCCACGTCCGCGGGGGACGGGCGCCCTTGCCCGCCGCCACCCGGCCGCGGGCCGCCCTGCCCGGCCGGCGCTCCGGGCCCAGGCGCGGGCTGGCCGCTCCGCGGCGGGGCCGGGCGCGGCGGCCGGCCCATGCCGGTCGTCTGGCCGTAGGGGTTGTTGCCGGGGCGGGGCGCGCCACGCGGGCCCGGCCGGGGTGCGCCCTGGCCGCCCGGCGCCGCCGGCCTCGGCCGCGGGCCCGGCTGCGCGGGCGCGCCGCGCTGCGGCTGGGGCGGGCCTGGCCGCGCGGGCGGCGGCGAGAACGGGACCTGCGGTGCCGGGGTGGCCGGCCCGGCCTGCTGCGCGGGTGCCGGGGCCGGCGCGGGGCCGGCGGTGCCGGTGCCGCCGGGGCCTGCGGCGCGGCAGCCGCGGCGGCCGCCCCGTTGGCGGCGACATCGGCCTCCGCGCGGACAGGCGCGGCCGGCTGCGCGGCAGCCGGCCGTGGCGCCTGGGGCCGCGGGGCGCCGCCCTGCCTGCCCGGCACGGGCGCGCCGCGCCCGTCGGGGCCACCCGGGGACGGGGCAGGCGCCGTCGCAACCTGCCCGTCGGCCTTCCGCGCGGCAGCGGGCTTCGGGCCCTGTGTCGCGAACGCTTCCTTGAGTCTGCGGACGACCGGCGCCTCGATCGTCGAGGACGCCGACCTTACGAACTCGCCCATCTCCTGGAGCTTGGCCATCACGGCCTTGCTCTCTACGCCGAACTCCTTTGCGAGCTCGTACACCCGGACCTTCGCCACTGCGCTCCCTCACTCGGTCCGGACCGACCGGACCATCGGGGCCGGCTGGGGCTCGGTCTCGAGCTCCGGCCGGCGTTAGATTCTGCTGTTCATCGCCGCGTTCTCATCGGGCGCTCATCACAATCGGTTCCTGCTTTCCCGGCGGTAATGCCGACCTCCGGCCGCCCGGGCTGCCCCGGACGGTTACTGGTGGGATTCCTCGTGTAGCTGGGCCAGATATTGCCCGAGAACGGCCGTGCCGGCCGCTCCCGGCAGGCGCAGCGCCCGGGCGAAGGCCCGGCGGCGTTGCGCTTGCTCGAAGCAAGTCTGGCTCGGATGCACATAGGCGCCCCGACCAGGCAACCGCGCCTGCGGGTCGGGCAGAACGTCGTTCTCCCGGCCCACCACGCGCAGCAAGTCAGACTTGGCCGCGCGAACTCTGCATCCTACGCAAGTCCGGACCGGAGGCTCGGGTTGCTGGGCATGCAGGGACCGCCTGGCCATTCCGGACGTAAGCTTACCGCGCCCGCGCGTTGGTGGTGCCGCGGCGGGAGCCCTGCCCGCCCGCAGCAGCGCCGGGCCCCGGGTCATCGTCACCGCCGGGCGCGGCATCGCGGTCACCGGCCGGCCCGCCGTCACGGGCCGGTGCGCCTGCGTCACCGCGGTGCGCCGCGCCGCGGTCGCCGCCGGGGGCCGGGCGCGACGGGCCGGTCTCGCCCGCGTCCGTGTCCGGATGGATGTCGATCTTCCAGCCGGTCAGCTTGTGCGCAAGCCGGGCGTTCTGGCCCTCCTTGCCGATGGCCAGGGAAAGCTGGTAGTCCGGCACGATCACCTGCGCCAGCCGGGCCTCGGCGTCCACGATGATGACGCGGGTGACCCGGGCCGGGGACAGCGCGTTCGCCACGAACTCGGCCGAGTCGTCGGAGTAGTCGACGATGTCGATCTTCTCCCCGTGCAGCTCGGTCATCACGTTCCTGACCCGGCTGCCCATGGGCCCGATGCAGGCGCCCTTGGCGTTCACGCCCGGCTGATGCGACGCCACCGCGATCTTCGTACGGTGCCCCGCCTCGCGGGCGATCGCGACGATCTCCACCGCGCCCGAGGCGATCTCGGGAACCTCCAGCGCGAACAGCTTCTTCACCAGGCCGGGGTGGGTGCGGGACAGCGTGATCGACGGGCCCCGGTACCCCTTGTGCACCCGCAGCACGAAGGAGCGCAGCCGCTCACCGTGCAGGTACCGCTCGCCGGGCACCTGCTCGGTGGGCGGCAGGATGGCCTCCACCTTGCCCAGGTCGACCAGGACCGCGCGCGGGTCCTTGCCCTGCTGGATCACCCCGGCGACGATGTCGCCCTCCCGGCCCGCGTACTCGCCGAAGGTCAGCTCGTCCTCCGCGTCGCGCAGCCGCTGCAAGATGACCTGGCGGGCGGTGGTGGCCGCGATCCGCCCGAAACCGGCAGGCGTGTCGTCGTACTCGCGCAGCACCTCGCCTTCGGGGCCGGTCTCGGCCGCCCAGACGGTGACGTGGCCGCTGCCGCGGTCCACCTCGACGCGCGCGGTGACGGCCGAGCCGCCGGACCGGTGATAGGCGACGAGCAGCGCATCCTCGATGGCCTTGATGGCCAGCTCCATCGAGATGTCCTTCTCGCTCTCCAGGCCGCGCAGGACGTTCAGGTCAATGTCCATCCCGGCTCCCCCCGTTCCCTGACCGGGCGCGGTCAGCCCCTTGGCTGGCGCCCTCTGCGGCGGGGGCGTCCGCTGCCCGGCCGAACTCCACCTGCACCCGGCCCGGGCCGAGTTCGGCGTAGTCCAGCTCCAAGCGCTCTCCGTCTACCTCCAGGGTCACCGCGGTCTCACCGGCCACGAGCACCCTGCCCTCAATGGTGGGCGTGCGCCGCGCGCCAGCCGTTTGGGATGAAGAAGCGTTGCCGTCCGCGGGGGCCAGCGAGACGCTGACCAGGCGGCCCTGGGCGCGGCGCCAATGCCGCGGCTGCGTCAGCGGCCGGTCCACGCCCGGGGAGGAAACTTCCAGCGTGTAGGGGACCTCACCCATGGCGCCGCTGGCGTCCAGGCGCGCGGACAACTCGCGGCTGACCTCGGCGATCTGGTCCAGGCCCACGCCACCGTCGGCGTCGACCACCAGCCGGAGCAGCCTGCGCCGCCCGGCCGGGCTGACCCGGACCGTCTCCAGGTCCATGCCCGACGCGTGGATCACCGGTTCCAGCAGCCGGGCCAGTTCGTCCGGGTCGGGCGCCGGGGCCGCCTGCCGCTCGCGGGCGGGGGCGCCGCCGGTCGCGTCCCGGGCGTCGGCGCGCCGGGCGCGTGACGGTGCGTGACGGGAGTCACCGCGCATCACGACCTCCTCGCCCGCGACCTGTGCTGTTGTCCGACACCTACTAGCGTAGCCGCAGCAGGGGCCGGCTTGACCTGGCCGCGCGGGTGGCTGGGCCGCCCACTGGTCGGATCGCCCGGCCCGGGCCGGCGGCCCGGCGGCGCCGGGCTTACCACGAGCCTGCCAGAAACCGGCACCGGGGCGTGGCATGCTGAGGGTCCCCGTCGCTACGCTGCGTCCCGTGACCCGGCTACCGTGGCGGCGACGGCGGGCACGAAGGACGCGGGAGGCACGGGTGGCGCAGGAGACAACACGCCGCCGCGTGCTCACCGCCGGGGCGGCCGCGCTGCCGCTGCTGGCGGCGGGCTGTAAGGGCGTCGGCGCGCTCGGCACGCCGCCGAAGCCCGCGGCCGACGTGGCCGTGGTCCGGGACGCGATCGCGGGGGAGAGCTACCTGATCGCGCGCTACGGCGCGGTTCTCGCCGCGGTGCCCGGCCTGGCCGGCGAACTGCGCCCGCTGCTTGCCCAGCACCACGAGCACCTGGCCCGGCTGCGGGCCCGGCTGATCATCCCGCGGGGCGGCCCGCCGACGCCGTCGCCGAAGCCCACCCCCCGCGTGCCGCCGGTGCCGGGCACCGCCGGGGCCGCGCTCGGCTACCTGCGCGACGCCGAGAACGCCGCGGCCACCGCGATGCTGGCCCACCTGCAGCGGGCGGCCCCGTCGCTGGCCCAGCTGCTGGCCAGCATCTCTGCCTCGGAAGCGACCCACGCGCTGCTCCTGTCCGCCCACGGACGGCTCCGGTGAGCCCCTCCCCGGCCCGGCCGGGCCGGCCGCGGTCCGGGCGCTCCAGGCCGCGCTGGCGGCGGAGGATTCCGCGGTGTACGGCTACGGGGTGGCCGGTGCCCACCTGTCCGGCGCCGACCGGGCGGCGGCGCTGCGCGACTGGGTCGCGCACGAGAACGCGCGGGACGCCCTCACCGGCATGCTGACCGCCCGGGGCGGCGCGCCGGTGGCCGCGGCCGCCGCGTACCAGTTGCCGTTCCCCGTGCGCAACGCCTCCGGGGCGGTCTCGCTCGCCGCGTTCATGGAGGACCGGCTCGCCGTGGTGTACCTGGGCCTGGTCGCGCTCGGCGATCCGGCGCTGCGAGCGTTCGGCGCGGCGGCGGTGCGCACAGCGGCGCTGCGGGCAGCCAGGTGGCGGGGCAGCACCCTGGCCTTCCCCGGGCTCCAGGCGCCGGGACCCCGCGGGGCCGGGAAGACCGCGGGCCGCTCCGCCGCCCCGGCGCGCGGCGCGACGGCGAGCCCGGCGTCCTAGCGGCGGCGCCCCGGAGTGCCTGCCGGCCTCCGGTTGCGCCGGTCAGTCGCTTGGGTGCCCGCGCAGGACCTGGCCGATCCGGGCCGCGGCCGCGCCAGGGTCGTCCGTGCTGGCGATCCGCTCGGCCCAGGGCCACCAGAACCACCAGGTACCGTCCTGGCACCGCCCCACGTAGACGTCCTCGGCCGTACCGGCCGGATGCGTGACCTCCAGCCGGGGGACACGGCCCGGCGGAGCGACAATGCTCGCCTCGAGCCCGTGCTGCCAAAGCTCCGCGGCCAGGTGCTCGAGTTGGTGAAGATTTGCGTCACGAAGACCGGGAACGTCCCGCTTCGGCCGCGTTATCGATGCCATCGAGGTAATCCTTAGTAACGAACAAACAACGCGGAGTAATACTACGGCGGAAATACCCGCAGCGGGGGAGGTTGCACCATCCGGTGAGCTTTTTTCGGCTCACCCGTTCACCGCTCCCCCTTTTGCCCGCCGTGTGTCCCTCCGCGTCATCGCCGGCCCTCATGCTCCCCCCGCGGCTCATCGCCATACCGCGGCCCGGAGGCCCCCCGCGCCATCGCGATCCCCCGGGCCCCGGGCCACCGTCCCCCCCGCGTCCGCACCCTGACTGCTTCCTTCCAGGGTCGGCCACCGGCATTAAGTGTCCTTTCATTCCTGATTGCGGTTGCTTTAACGTCCGGCTTGCCTGTCCTGTGCGCCTCCGGCGCGATGGCCCGCCAGGCAGGCAAATCAGCGCAGCGGCCCGGGGAGCGGCTCGGTGTGCAGCACGGTGAGCCGGGAGACCGCGCGGGTCAGCGCGACGTAGAGCTGGTGCAGCCCGCGCGAGTGCGCGGCCGCGATCCGGGCCGGTTCCGCCACGATCACGTGGTCGAACTCAAGCCCCTTGGCGAGCGTCACCGGGACCAGGGCCAGCCGGGCACCCGGGCCATCGCCGTCGAGGGTCCCGTGCGCGACCCCGGCCCGGCTCAGCATCTTGGCCAGGGCGGAGAGCTGGTCGTCGGCGGCGATCACCGCGGCGGAGCCGGGCCGGTCCAGGGCGTCGGCGCACGCCCGGGCCAGCGCGGCGGGCAGCGTGCGAGGTGTGGCGCCGGTGATCGTCAGTGCCCCCGGGTCCTGGCGGAACGACCGCGCCGCGGGCACCCCGGGCGCGATCACCGGCAGCAGCCTGCTGGCATAGTCGAGGATCTGCCTGGGCACCCGGTAACCGGTCTCGAGCAGCCGCAGCCCGGCGCCGGGCTTGCCCAGGTGCGCGAGCAGTTGCGGCCAGTCCGCGACGGCGGCCGGCGTGGTCGCCTGGGCGAGGTCGCCGAGCACGGTGGCCGAGCCGGTTGCGCAGCGCCGCCCGACCGCGCGGCACTCCATCGGCGACAGGTCCTGCGCCTCGTCCACCACCACGTGCGCCAGGCTGGGAATCCGCTCGATCAGGTCGCGCGCCTCGTCCACGAGCACCGCGTCCGCCGCCGACCAGCGCGCCGAGCCGGGCCCGCGCGGCGGCGAGGCCCACTGGATCTCCCGCTGCTCGCCGGGGTCGAGCACGCCGTCGGCGGCCCGGGCGAGCAGGCCAGAGTCGGACAGCAGCCGCAGCACGAGCCGGGCCGGGTCCACGGCCGGCCACACCGCATCCACCACGGCGCGCACCTCACGGGTCCGGCGCACGGCGTCGTGGGTGCGGTCGTCGGTCGCCTCCCCCGCCGCCTCCATCCGGGTCAGCACCACGTGCGCGATGCGGTGGCCGAGCATGCCCCGCCCGGCCCCGTGCCGTACGCCGCGCTCCCGCAGCCCGGTGATCAGCCCGGTGATCTCGTCCCGGGAGACCCGCCACCGCCGGGATCCGCGGGCGAGCATCAGGCCCTCGGCCGGCTCGGTAACCCCGGCCCACAACGCCCGGCGCAGCACCTCCGCCATCCGGGCGTCCCCCTTGACCCGGGCCGCGCGCTCGGAGTCGGTGGCCCGCACCGCGACGGTGCCGACCAGGTCGGCGACCGTGACCTGGTCGACGCCCACCTCGCCGAGCGCGGGCAGCACGTTGCGGATGTAGGCGAGGAAGGCCCGGTTCGGCCCGACCACGAGCACGCCGCCGCGCTTCATCCGGTTGGCGTAGGCGTAGAGCAGGTAGGCGACCCGGTGCAGGCCGACCGCGGTCTTCCCGGTGCCCGGCGCGCCCTGCACGCAGACTGTCGCGTCGGCGCCGGCGCGGACGATGTCGTCCTGGTCGGGCTGGATGGTCGCCACGATGTCGCGCATCGGCCCGGATCTTGGCCGCTCGATCTCATCCAGCATGATCCGGCTGGCCTGCTGCCCGGCCGGCCGCGTCCCGGCCCCGCCGAACCGCTCGTCCTCGTACGCGGTGAGGTCCCCGCCGGAGAACCCGAACCTGCGGCGGCGCTCCAGGTCCATCGGGTCGGTCTGGCTGGCCCGGTAGAACGCCCGCGACACCGGCGCCCGCCAGTCGATCACCACCGGGTGCCCGTCCGGGTCGTGGACGTGCCGCCGGCCGATGTGGAAGCGGTCGCTGGTAGCCCCGCTGGGCGCCGTATCCAGCCATTCGCCCGGTTCGGCTTGCTCTCCCTCTTCACTCCAAACGCTGCCGGCGGGGTAGTCGAGCCTGCCGAAGAAGAGCGGTGCGTCGGGGATATCGCGCAGAACCTCCGCCCGGCGGTAGAGGTCTGCCTTGAGGTACTCCTCGGAGACGGGGTCGCCCCCCATCGCGCGGAGCGCGAGGACGTTCTCCCGCATGAGCCGCAGGTCCTCGCGGGCCTGACGGAGGTAGTCGCGTTCGGCGGTGAGAACGGGGTCCGGGGGCCCGCCTGTTGCGTGCGGCGGGCCGGGCCTGGCGGGCGCTGCGTCTGTCCCGCTGGGCGAGGGCATGCGTCATCACCTCGATGGGTTCGGGGGCGGGCACAAGAGCCGAAAAGTTTACCCGCGCTTACGCCAAACCTCACCTGGTTTTTCCGCCCCCGCCCCCGGCCAAACCCCCAGCCCCCAGCCGTTGCCGCCGGCCCATGATCATGGGCAAGATGCTCCCCTGGCCCCAGCAACCCCATGATCATCAGGAGGGTTGCGCGGCTACGTGTCCGCCGGGGTGACCACGTACTGGCGGAGGCAGAGGTCGGTGAAGGTTACGGGGCCGCGGGGGCCGGGGACGTGGTCGACGTTGATGCCCGTCTCGGGGACGCCACGCAGCTTGAACCCGTCGAGCAGCCGGGTGCTCGCGTTCCAGAACGCGCCCGTCCCGGTGTAAGCGGCCAGGAACGCCTGGGCGGCGCCCGGGTCGGCGGTCACCACGCCGGCCGCCAGGCCGGAGGTCTGCTCGTTCGCGACGTGGGCGGCCTCCTCTGGGCCGCCCACGGGGGCCACGGTCACCGTTGCTTCGTGACCGGTGTCCAGCGCCCACTCATGACCGAGCGGATGATCATGAGGTGGCAGGGATGCCGCGACACCGCGGGCGGCGAACGCCGCCTCCGCCACGCCGAGCAGGGCATCCCAGCTCGCGGCCTGCACGAGCAGCAGGTTCAGCCGGTTGCACACCCCCAGCCGGTCGAGGCTGGCGGTGATGACCTCGGCCACCAGCCCGGGGTCCGCCGCGCGGTCCAAGTAAAGCACGCCGCCGCCGTCGGCGTGGGCCAGCGTGCGGACTCCGTGCCTGGCCGCCTCCGCGGCCAGGCTGCGGGTGCTCTCCCCGCTCCCCCGCAGGATCACCAGCGGGATCAGGCCGGGGCGGCGGACCAGCTCGGTCGCGGCCTGCCGGTCGGCGGAGCGGATGAGCTGCAACGCGCCCGGGTCGAGCCCGGCACCCGCCAGCGCCGGGGTGATGACGTGATCGAACAGCGCGGCGGCAGACCGCAGCGCGGCCGCGCCGGTGCGGAGCACGCCGGCGTTGCGGGACTTCAGCAGCTGCGATGCCACGTCGACGGTGACGTTGGGACGGGCCTCGTAATTCGCGCCGATCACACCGACCGGCACCCGGCGTTCGGAAAGGAAAAAGCCGCCGGGCAGCTCACGGATGCCTTGCTGCGCGGGCGGGAAGGGGGCCGCGGCGAGCAGCGAGATCTGCCGGGCCATCTCGCCGATCCGCGCCTCGTCGAGCCTGAGCCGGTCCAGCAGGCCGCGGCCCAGCCCGGCCGCCTCTCCGGCGGCCAGGTCGGCGGCGTTGGCGTCGAGGACCTTGGCGGCCGCCTCGCCGAGCAGCGCGGCCATCCCGCGCAGCGCCGCGTCGATGGCCGGGTCCGGGGCGGCGGTGAGGTTCCGGGCGGCGGCCCTGGCGGCC
This sequence comes from uncultured Actinomycetes bacterium, assembly GCA_963703605.1. Taxonomy (GTDB): domain Bacteria; phylum Actinomycetota; class Actinomycetes; order Streptosporangiales; family Streptosporangiaceae; genus DASXKD01. The sequence goes on along the minus strand of CAVPFC010000061.1, from coordinate 54,783 downwards.
TCACCGCAGGCGGTCACCTCGGCTGCGACGTCAGACACGAGCACGAGCTTAGAGTGCCCGGCCCGGGCGCGCGGCCTCAGAACAGCACCGACGCGAAGGTCGCGGTCTCGGTGAAGCCGACCCGGCGGTAGGCGGCGCGGGCCGGGAAGTTGTAGTCGTTGACGTACAGCGAGACCACCGGTGCGATGCTGCGCGCAGCCTCGACCACCACGGCCGCCATGCCGGTCTCGGCCAGGCCGCGGCCGCGCAGTTCCGGGCGCACCCAGACGCCCTGCACCTGGCAGGCGTGCGAGGTCACCGAGCCGACCTCCGCCTTGAAGATCACCCGGCCGTCCTCGATCCTGGCGAAGGCACGCCCGGCGACGATCAGCTCGCGCACCCGGGCCCGGTAGGCCGCGCCGCCGTCCGCGCCGATCGGTGAGACGCCCACCTCCTCGGTGAACATCGCCACCGACGCCGGCAGCAGGATGTCGAGCTCGTCCGGCCGGACCCGGCGGACCAGCGGATCGGGCGCGACGGCCGGCTCGCCGGAGATCGCCATGACCGGCTGGCTGGCCCTGACCTCCCGCGCCGGGCCCCAGGACGGCTTCAGCAGGTCCCACATGCCCAGCACGGCGGGCGCGAGCCCCACGATCGACGAGCAGCGCCGGCCGAGCAGCCTGGCCCGGCCGGCGTAGGCCGTGACCGCCGCGGGGGAGGCGTTGACGGGGACCAGGTTGGCGCCCACGTAGCAGACGGAGGTGAGCTGCCCGGCGCCGTGGAAGCCCCACACCTGCCCGCCGAGCCGGGCCGGGTCGAGGCCGGCCTCCTGCACCCGGGAACTCACGAAAACGTTGACCACCGGGTCACGGTCGCACAGTGCGATGACCTCATCGCGATCGCGATCATCGAGCAGGCGTAGTGCCGAGGATCGCCACGCCTTGGTGCGCAGCACTCATCCAGCGTATCGGGACCCATCGGGCACCCGGCGACAGGACCGCCAGGCTCGCCGGCGCCAGTGCTCTCACGTGAGCGGGCGCCGCCGCCGCGGCACCTACCGGTGTGCCCTAACCCTGCGCCGACGGGGCGGGCAGGGCCGGGCAGGTGGCGCTCACGGGGCCGGAGCGGCCGGGGCGGCCGGGCAGCGCGCCGGTCGCGAGGTAGGCGTTCAGGTAGTGGTCCACGCAGTCGTTGGGCGGCTGGGCCAGGGACTGCCCGTGGTTGCCGCCGCCCTCGACGACCACCATCCGCGCGCTGGGCAGCAGCCGGTGCGCGACCTGCGCGCCCGGGTACGGCGTGGCGGCGTCCAGCGTGCCCTGGATCATCAGGATGCCGGGCAGCCCGGTGCCCTTGATCTGCAGCGGCCGCGCCGGGCCGTGCACCCGCCAGAACGCGCAGGCGGCGTTGAACCAGGCGTTGTCCCATGCCTCGAACGGCGCGGTGCGGTAGACGCGCCGTGTGTCGGCGTTCCATTTCGCCCAGTTGCGGGGCCAGCTGACGTCGCTGCACTCCACCGCGTTGTAGACGGCGAACTCGTTCTCGTTCTGCACGCCGAGCGTCCGGTATTCGCTGACGATCCGCTCGGTGGAGGAGTTCTGGAGGTAGGCGGCGAGCGCGATCGCCAGGCCGGGCCACAGCCCGTTGTCGTAGCCACCTTGCAGGAACGTGTCGTCGAACTCGTCCGGGCCGATCATCGGGCCGTGCGCCCCGCGGATCGGATGGGCGGCGAGATCCGCGCGGGCCCGGTACCACGCGGCCTGCACCTGCGCCCGGGTGGTGCCGAGGCGGAACGTGGCGTGGTTGCCGGCCACCCACGAGAAGAACGCCCGCATCCGGGCCTCGAACGCGTAGTCCTGGTCGATGTTGTCGGCGTACCAGGCGCCGGCCGGGTCGACCGTGCTGTCCAGGGCCATCCGCCGCACCCGGTGCGGGAACAGCGTGGCGTACACCTGGCCCAGGTAGGTGCCGTAGGAGTAGCCGAAGTAGCTGATCTTGTTCTGCCCGAGCGCGGCCCGGATCGAGTCCATGTCCTTCGCGGCGTCCACCGTGGTCATGTACGGCAGCAGCCAGCCGAAACGCTTCTCGCAGTCGGCCGCGTACATCCTGGCCCGGCCGATGAGGACCCGCTCGCCGGCCCGGCTGGCCGGGATGTAGTCGGGGCGCACGCCGGCGAAGAAGGACGGGTCGCAGTGCAGCGCGGGGACGCTGGCGCCGACGCCGCGCGGGTCGAAGCCGATGATGTTGTACTCCGAGGCCACCTGGTGCTGGAGGCCGAACGCGACCGCCGCGGCGAGGTAGCGGCCACTGGCTCCCGGGCCGCCGGGGTTGACCAGCAGGTCACCTTGGCGCTGGGCCGCTGGCGCGCTGGCCGGGATCATGGACAGCGCCAGGGTGATCTTCCGGCCCGCCGGGTGGCTGTAGTCCAGCGGCACCCGCAGGCTCGCGCACTGCATGGTGACCCCGGACACCGTGCACCCATGCCAGTGCGGCGCCGGTATCAGCGGCTGGGCCGCCGCGTGGATAACTCCCGAGTGTGACGGAGCCGGGGCGGGCGACGAGCTGGCCGTGCAGCCCGCCGCCACCAGCGCGGCAGCGCACGACAAGGCAAGGGTGACCAGCGTGGCGCCCGGCCGTCGGAGCGCCCTGGAGGCCCCACGGGGCAACGGCATGACAGCCATCTTGCCGCACCAGGCGGGGTGCGCCGACCGGGCCGTCCCGGCCGGCGAGCCCAGCGCTCAGGCGGAAGCGGCCCGGTGCCGTTCGGCCAGGGCGCGGCGGTATTCCTCGACCACGATGTCGTTCAGTTCCTGGAGCGAGGTGTCCTTGGTCAGCTTGTCGAAGGTGATCTCGCCGTGCTGGAGCAGGTTCACCCGGTCGCAGATCTCCAGCGCCTGGCCGTAGTTGTGGACGATCATGATGATCGAGATGTCGCCCTTTTCCTTGAGCTCCCGGATCTGGTCCAGGATGAGCGCCGCCTCCTTGGCGCCCATCGCCGCCAGCGGCTCGTCGAGCAGCAGGACCTTGGCGTTGGTGAACACCGACCGGGCCACCGCGATGGCCTGGCGCTGGCCGCCGGACAGCGCGGCGACGTCGGCGTCGACGGACGGGATGTCCACTCCCATCTGGTCCAGGTACTCCCGGGCCAGCCGGCGCATCTCCCGGTTGGCCAGCAGGAACCCGCGGGTCCGCTCCCGGTTGAGGAACATGTTGTGGTAGACGCTGAGCTGGTTCACCAGCGCGAGGTCCTGGTATACGGCGTCGATGCCGAGCGAGCGGGCCTGGTCGACCGACTTGAGGCTTACTTCCTGGCCGTTGAGCACGATCCGGCCGGAATCGGGCTGATGGAAGCCGCAGATGATCTTCACCAGCGTGGACTTGCCGGCGCCGTTGTCGCCGAGCAGGCCCAGCACCTCCCCGTGGACAAGGTGCAGGTTCACGTCCCGCAGCGCGGTCACCGCGCCGAAGTGCTTGGAGATGTGCTCGACTCGCAGCGCGTCGCCGGATTGCGCCTGTGCCACTTCCGCGGTCATTTCACCTTCACCCTTCCCGCGCCCCGCAGCCGGGCGAACTGGACGTTGGCGATCATGGCGAGCAGGATGGCGCCGCCGAAGAAGATCTGGAGCGGGTACGCGCTGACACCGATCACGGAGAAGCCGTCGATGAGGACCGCGAGCACCAGTGCGCCGAGGAACGCGCCGATCATGGTGCCGGAGCCGCCGAGCATCGCGGTACCGCCGATCACCGCGGCGGCGACCCCATAGAACATCGCCTGGTAGGCGGAGCCGCCGGCGAACGGGTCGATGATGTTGGTCTGGAACGCGATCTGGATGCCGACGAACCCGCCGAGCAGGCTGCACAGCATGAAGTTCCCGTACCTGATCCGGGCCACGTTGACGCCGGCTTCCGCCGCGCCCAGCCGGTTGCCGCCGACCGCGATCGTGTGCAGCCCCCACCGGGTCCGCCGGAGCAGGATGTGGAAGATGACGAGGAGGATGACCGCCCAGGTGATCTCGGACCAGGCAAAGGTGCCGATCCAGTGGCCGATGCCCAGCACCTGCTGCGGGACGGCCGCCTGCTCGCCATGACCCATGGTCAGGATGAGGCCGCCCAGGACGAACCCGGTGCCCAGGGTCGTGACGAACGACGGCAGCCCGATGGTCACCGTGAGGAACCCGTTCACCCAGCCGATCGCCAGCGCGCAGAGCAGCGCGACGATGATGCCCAGGATGCCGGGGAAGCCGTAGAAGTCGATGAAGAAGTGCATGAGGAACGGCACGAACGCGTACACGAACCCGACCGACAGGTCGATCTCCCCGCAGATCAGCAGCAGCACCTCGCCGAGCGCGATGATGATGATCGGCGCCGCGATCTGGCTCAGGTTGATCAGGTCGAGCTTGCTAAAGAAGGTGGACCGGCCGATCGAGTTGATGAAGCCGAAGTAAACGATCAGCAGCACCACGACCACGAGCACGGTCGCCTCACGCTGCCGTACGAGAAATAGCCCGGCCTTCCGCAGGCTGCCCCAGCCGCCGTTCGCGGCCGGCTCACCAGAGGGGCCTCCCGCGACCTCGGGACTGCGCTGGGCCGTGTCACTCACCTCGGCCACTTCCTTCCGTGTGCTCGCGTAGCACGCCGGCGCCGGAGAACCGGCCTGCGGTCACTAGGCCAGTATCCGACGCCGGCGCGCTCAACCCAATGGAGGGGTTCGAACCTGTGCCCGTCAGGTACTCGTCGTGGCGATCGGGTTCTGGATCGGGCCGGACCGCGGCACCAGGCTGGGGCTCGCGGCGGAACCTTCGTAGCTGGTCTTCGTGTTGAGGTACGGGCCCACGTTGGACTTGGTCACGAAGGTCAGGCCGGTGTCGGTGTCCGGCGGCAGCACCAGGCCGCCGGTCAGGTTGAACAGGTACAGGTACAGCGTGGGCAGGAAGCCCTGCAGGTACGGGTCCTGGTTGATGGTGAAGTCGAGCTGGCCGCTGTTGATCGCGGTCAGCGTGCCGGGGGTGAGGTCGAACCCGCCGGCCGGGATCTTGCCGGCCAGGCCGACGCCGGCCAGCTGCGGGCCGAGCAGCTCGGTCGAGCCCGCGTCCACCGCGAACGCGCCCTTGAGATTGGACTTGTTGCCGATCAGGAACGCCTTCTCGGCCGTGCCCTCGCCCGACGTCGAGGCGCCGGTCGCCACCATCTTCACCGTGTAGCCGGCCGGGGTGAGGACCGACGCGGCGCCGTCATAGCGCGGCTGGATGTTGGCGGAACCCGGGGTGGCGATGAAGATGACGACGAGCCCCGGCTTGGCCAGGGACTTGATCCGCTCGCCCATCTGCTGCCCGGACAGGTAGAGCGCCTGGCCGACGTAGCAGAGCCGGTTGGTCCCGGGCGTCGGCACGCCCTTGAGGATGGGGCCGTCGGCGTTGTAGCTCACCACGGGGATGCCGGCGCTCATGGCCTGCCCCACCGGGGTGGTGAAGGTGGTGTCGGTGGCCGAAGAGTTGATCACCGTGGTGGCGATGCCGTTGGCCTTCGCGGCGATCGCGGTCTTCATGTAGGAGACCATCTCCGCCGGGATGGAGTTCGCCGATCCGCCCCACTTCGGGGTGGGGAGGCCCAGCAGCGCGGAGGCGTCCTTCGTCCCGTTGATCGTGGGAACGAAGAACAGGTTCGTGGTGACGTGGTTGACGAACCAGAACTGCCACGCCGGGGTCTTCGGGAAGTTCCCCACCGTGTTCTTGGCTGCGCTCGCGGTGGTGCTTGACCCCCCGCAGGCCGTGATCAGGGCCGAGGCAGCGGCGGAAGCGCTGAACAGCCCGGTGCCGGCCAGCAGCCTCCGCCGCGTCGGCCCGTCCTTCATGTTCAGCGAATCGATCGCTTCTTCGACCTTCGGGTCGACTTCTCTCATCGCGATCCTCCAGAAGAGTTGCGTGAGGCAGGGCTCTGCCCCACGAGGTGCATCCGAACGGGGGGCGAACTGGCGGGCTGCGCCAGCATCATCCCCTGGGGGCCAGCACAGGAAACGGTGATCCTGTGCATTTCGGGCGCCACATCTGTCGTGGTGGGCACCGAATTACGGCTTACGCACCGAAATGGCGGGAATAGCGGGATACCGCACCGGCCAGCTGGCCCCCGGTACCACCGGCCCACTGCCCGCTCCCGTTTCAGGGCTGGCAGCCGCCACGTTCCCCGGTTAATATCCCGGCCTTCTGCTGACCCCCCGCATCGCGGCCTGACGTTAGGACGGCTCATGATCGCATGTCAAGACGACGCGCAGATCCCGGCATCAGGCTGTGGCCGCAGGCCACAGCGCCGTTCCCCGGTACGGGCCGGAGCGCAACCGCGCCGCCGGGCGCGGCGTGCCCCCCGGGTGCCCGCACCGCCGGCCCACACGGCCTGTCATGCGCCCGCCGCCCATGCCGCACGCCGGGCGCCCGCTCGCCCGTTTCGCGCGGCGCGCTGGGTGCTCGCGCCCCAGGCCCGCGCGACCGGCCGTCTACGATGATCATGAAAATCCCCCGCGCGTGCTAGGGTTATCCGAACACATCCAAACATGTTCACGCTAACAAGTCACTGATTGATAACAGATTGGGAACGCAATCGAAACACTGCCAGGGCAGCTGTGGTGCGGTTGCGGATCGGCGAATGTGGCCCGCCCGGGACACAGGAAGGCGCACGGATGCTCGCCAGGCACCGGCAGTCACTGATCCTTGAGGACATCCGGCGTATGGGCAGCGCGCGGGTGAGCGATCTGACCCAGCGCCTCGGCGTATCGGACATGACCATCCGCCGGGACCTGGAGGTGCTCGCACGCTCCGGGCTGGTCGAGAAGGTGCACGGTGGTGCCGTGCTGCCCGGCGCACCCCGGAGCCACGAGCCGGGCTTCGAGGCCAAGTCGAGCCTGGAGCAGCCCGCCAAGGCGGCCATCGCGGCCGCCGCGGCCAGCCTGGTCACGCCGGGCAGCGCGATCGGGCTGTCCGCCGGGACCACCACCTTCGCGCTGGCCGAGCGGCTGCTCGGCATCCCGGACCTGACGATCGTCACCAACTCGGTCCGGGTGATGAACCTTTTCGCGGACGGGCCGGCCGTCGATCCCCGGGTCCGGGAGCTGTCGGTCGTGCTCACCGGGGGTGCCAGGACACCGTCCGACGCGCTGGTGGGCCCGGTCGCCGATCTCACCATCCGGTCGCTGCACCTGGACACGCTGTTCCTCGGCTGCCACGGCATCGATCCGGTGGCGGGCCTAACCACGCCCAACCTGGCCGAGGCGGAGACCAACCGCGCCTTCGTGAAGGCGGCGCGGAAGATCACCGTGGTCGCCGACCACACCAAGTGGGGCATCGTCGGCCTGAGCTCGTTCGCCGAGCTCGACGAGGTGGACACGCTGATCTCCGACTCCGGCCTGCCGGGCGAGGCGCGCGGGCTGCTCGTCGACCGGGTCGGCCAGCTCGTCATCGCGGATGGCCCCGAAGCCAACTAGGGCGTGGCGAAGGCGGCCTTGGTGAGGGTGGCCGCCGCGGCGGCCGCGCTCGCGATCGCGTCGGCGGGCGAAAGACCACACAGGTCGGTCAGCACGAACAGCGCCTCGGCGCTGACTACGACCGCCAGGCCCTGCTTCAGCCGGGCCATCCCGGCTGGCGGGAGGAACGCCGGGCCGCCCGGCTCCTGGAACGGGGCCAGGGCGTAGTCGATCAGGTCGAACCGGACGCCCGGCCTGGCCCGCGCGCGCTCGGGCGCGGTGATCGTATGGGCGATCATCGCGCGCACGGAGCCTTGGTAGGCATGCACGCCGCGCATCAGGTACTCGCACGCGTAGGCGACCCGTTCCGCGGGGTCGGCCGATCCGGCGACCGGCGCGAGGGCCTGCGCCGCGTCCGGCCAGAGGCCGGCCAGGGCCTCCTGGAGCAGCGAGACCAGATCGGGGAAGTAGCGGTACGCGGTGGCCTCGGAGACCAGCGCCACCCGCGCGACCTCCGGCATCGTTATCCCGGCGCCGGAGCGGGTCAGCTCCCGGCAGGCGTCGAGAAGGGCCTTGCGCGTCCGGGCCTTCTGGTTCGTGCGCCCGGTGGCGGCTTCGAGGGCCATCGCAGCGACCTCTCGTCGTGAGGGTGATACCTCCTCATGAGACCATACTTGCATCAAATAAGCGAGTCAGCTATCGTCATGATAGTTAACTCTCACGAGAATGAAAGAGAGCCACGATGACCAAGGCTTCGATCGTCGGCCCCCGGGACGGCGAGGTCGTGCACCTGGGGCCCATCACCATGCGGATCATGGAGGACGGCAGCACCACCGGCCACCGCCTCGGCATCGGCGAGATCACCCTGGCCCCGCACAGCAGCGGCCCGCCCCAGCACCGGCACGCCCGGCACGACGAGGGCTTCTACGTCGTCTCCGGCACCGCCCGGTTCACCGTCGGGACCACGACATACGACGCCCCGGCCGGCACCCTGGCGATGATCCCGCCCGGCGCCCCGCACAGCTTCGCCAACCCCACCGGCGAGCCGGTGGTGATCCTCAACACCTTCACCCCCGATCTGTACGTCCAGTACTTCCGTGACCTGCGGGAGGCGATCGAGCAGGGCGGGACCCTGACCCCGGAGACGACCGGACAGGTCATGAGCCGGTACGCCACCGAGGTCGCCACCGACTATGCCGGTTAAGGAGCCTGTCATGCCCACAGCCACGTACCCGCTGCGCACGCCCTTCGGCGAGGTGCCCGTCACCGTCACCGAATGCGGGCAGGGCACCCCCATCCTGCTGCTGCACGGCGGCGCCGGCCCCGACTCGGTCGCCGGGTTCGCCGGCCTGCTGGCCGAGCGGTACCCGGTCCGGGCGCTGACCCCGGTCAGCCCGGGATTCGGCGGCACCCCGCGGCCCGCCGAGCTTGACTCGGTCCGCAAGCTGGCCGACGTCTACCGGCACCTGCTCGACCGGCTCGAACTGACCGGCGTGACCGTGCTGGGCAGCTCGATCGGCGGCTGGGCCGCGGCGGAACTCGCGCTCACCGGCAGCGACCGCATCAGCAGGCTCATCCTGGTCGACCCGGCCGGCCTGGACAGCGCCGAGCACCCCGTCGCGGACTTCTTCTCGCTGACGCTCGACCAGGTCTTCGACCTCAGCTACGCCAATCCCGACGCCTACCGGATCGATGTCTCCTCGCTCACCGACCCGCAGAAGGCCATCGCCGCGGGCAACCGGGCGGCGCTGCTGACCTACGCCGGCCGGTCGATGGCCGATCCGGGGCTGGCCCCGCGGCTGGCGGGCATCACGGTTCCGACCCTCGTGGTCTGGGGTGCGGCCGACCGGATGGTGACCCCGGCCTACGGCAAGGAGTTCGCCGCCGCCATCCCCGGCGCCGAGTTCCACATCCTGCCGGGAACCGGGCACCTGCCGCAGATCGAAACCCCCGAGGCGCTGCTGGCCCTGGTGGCACGCTTCACCGGCCTGGCTCCTGCGGACCAGGCTGGCTAGGAGACGACCACCGCGGGCGGCCCGGTCTCCGTGCCGCCCGCGGCCTCGGCGAGCTTCATCGCCTCTTCGATCAAGGTCTCGACGATCTGGGACTCGGGCACCGTCTTGACGACCTCGCCCTTGACGAAGATCTGGCCCTTGCCGTTGCCCGAGGCCACGCCGAGGTCGGCCTCCCTGGCCTCGCCGGGGCCGTTGACGACGCAGCCCATCACCGCGACCCGGAGCGGCACCTCCAGCCCCTCCAGCCCGGCGGTCACCCGGTCGGCGAGCGTGTAGACGTCGACCTGGGCCCGCCCGCACGAGGGGCAGGACACGATCTCCAGGCCCCGCTCCCGCAGGCCTAGCGACTCCAGGATCGCGATGCCGACCTTGACCTCCTCCACCGGGGGAGCCGACAGCGACACGCGGATCGTGTCGCCGATCCCCTCCGCGAGCAGGGCGCCGAACGCGACCGCCGACTTGACCGTGCCCTGGAAGGCCGGCCCGGCCTCGGTGACACCGAGGTGCAGCGGGTAGTCACACGCCTGCGCGAGCTGACGGTAGGCGTTGATCATCACCACCGGGTCGTGGTGCTTGACCGAGATCTTGATGTCGGTGAAGCCGTGCTCCTCGAACAGCGAGCACTCCCACAGGGCGGACTCCACGAGCGCCTCGGCGGTGGCGCGGCCGTACTTGGCCAGCAGCCGCTTGTCCAGCGAGCCCGCGTTGACGCCGATCCTGATCGGCACGTTGGCCGCGGACGCGGCCTTCGCGATCTCGGCGACCTTGTCGTCGAACGCCTTGATGTTGCCCGGGTTCACCCGGACCGCGGCGCAGCCGGCGTCGATCGCGGCAAAGACGTATCTCGGCTGGAAGTGGATGTCGGCGATGACCGGGATCTGGGACTTGCGGGCTATCTCGGGCAGCGCGGCCGCGTCGTCCTGGGACGGCACGGCCACGCGGACGATCTCGCAGCCGGTCGCGGTCAGCTCGGCGATCTGCTGGAGGGTGGCGTTGACGTCGGCGGTCAGCGTGGTGGTCATCGACTGGACCGACACGGGTGCGCCACCGCCCACCGGCACCGCGTGCTTGCCCTTGCCCACCACGATCTGGCGTGACTTGCGGCGCTCGGCAACCGGCTGCGCCGGCAGCCCTGGCATGCCTAGGTCTGTCGTCATGTGGTTATTGCCTCACTGGATGTGGAGGGGATTGAAGATGTCAGCCAAGACCAAAAGCAGTCCGACACCGACCAGCAAAGCAAACACCCCAACGCTCACCGGGATGAGCCGCCGGTAGTCGGCCGGGCCGGGGTCGGGCTTCCCGCGCAGCCTAGCGAGCCAGGCACGGACCCGCTCGTAGATCACCACGGCGATGTGCCCGCCATCCATGGGAAGCAGCGGGAGCAGGTTGAAAGCGCCCACGAAGATGTTCAGCGACGCGATGATCAGCAGCACCAGGTCGACCTTGGGCTGCCAGCTGATCTTGGCCGCGAGCACCTGCCCCGTCACGTCTCCCGCGCCGACCACGCTGGTGACCTGCCCGCCGGGGACGCGGGCGCGGTTCTTGGTGAACAGGTCACCCGCGTGGAAGATGGCCCGGGGCAGGCTGGCCGCGACCTGGGCCGACCCGCTCAGCATCGTCCACCACTCGTGGCCCGCGTAGGAGATCGCGGATACCGGGCCGCTCCGCTGGAACACGGTCTTCGCGTAGATCCCCAGGGTGGTCCCTTTGCCCTTGAGCCTGGCCAGCGACGGGTGCAGCGTCACCCGCTGCCCGTGCCGTTCCACCACGACCGCAACCGGGTGGCCGGGCGTCTGGCTCTGGATGGCCTTGCCCATCTCGGTCCAGTTGTGCACGGGGATGCCCGCCGACGCTGACGATCTTGTCGCCAGCGTGCAGGCCCGCCTTCTTGGCCGGGGACGAGGGATCGCCCGAGACACAGGAGGAGTCCACGTTCTTGGGCACGCAGGGCTCGACCGCGCCGACCGCGGTCGTGCTGCTGACGGTCTCCAGGCCGATCCCGGAGGCGACCACGAACAGCAGGAACAGCGCGAGAACGAAGTGCATGAACGACCCGGCGGCGAGCACGATGATGCGCTTCCACCCAGCTTGCCTGCGGAACGACCGCGGCTCGTCGGCCGGATCCACGTCCTCGAGCTCGGTCATTCCGACGATCTTGTTGAACCCACCGGCCGGGATCGCCTTGATGCCGTATTCGGTCTCGCCCCTTTGCGTGGACCAGATCGTCGGCCCGAAGCCGACGAAGAACTGGGTGACCTTCATGCCGAACATCTTGGCCGTGACGAAGTGCCCGCCCTCGTGCAGCATGACCGAGACGAGCAGCGCCACGATGAAGATGACGACGCCCAGCAAGAAGCTCATCCGGGCGACCCTCCCCTCTTCGATGCCGCGCCCACCACGTAATGCGCGCGGTGCCCCCAGGTGGCAGCCAGTTCTGCGGCCCGGGCCCGCGCCCAGTCTGTCGGCGGCACGCACGTCGGCCAGGGTCACCGCGTCCCCCGCGCGCTATCGGCTTCCGAGACTACCCGCGCCACGGTGTCCACGATCCCGGCGAACGGGAGCGTGCCGGACATGAAGGCGGCCACGCACACCTCGTTGGCGGCGTTGTACACGGCGGGCGCGGTCCCGCCCGCCTGCCCGGCGGCGCGGGCGAGCGCGACCGCGGGAAACGCCTCCTCGTCGAGCGGCTCGAAGGTCCAGGTGTGCGCGGTCGACCAGTCGATGGCCGGCGCGGCCCCGGCCACCCGGTCCGGCCAGCCCAGCGCGAGCGCGATCGGGATCCGCATGTCGGGCGGGCTGGCCTGGGCGATCGTCGACCCGTCGGTGAACTCGACCATCGAGTGGATGACCGACTGCGGGTGGACGACCACCGCGATCCTGTCGAACCCGAGCCCGAACAGCAGGTGCGCCTCGATGACCTCGAGCCCCTTGTTGACCAGCGTGGCGGAGTTGATCGTGATGACCGGGCCCATGTTCCAGGTGGGATGGGCCAGCGCCTGCTCCGGGGTGACGCCGTCCAGTTCCGCGCGGCTGCGGCCGCGGAACGGGCCGCCGCTGGCGGTCAGCACGAGCCGCGCCACCTCGCCCGGCGCTGCCGCCGCGCAGGCACTGCGCGATCGCGGAGTGCTCGGAGTCGACGGGAACGATCTGGCCGGGCGCGGCCAGCCCGGCGACCAGCGGCCCGCCGACGATCAGGGATTCCTTGTTGGCCAGCGCGAGCATCCGGCCCGCGTCCGGAGCGCGGCGAGCGTGGCGGTCGAGGCCGCCGAACCCGGTCACCGCGTTCAGCACCACGTCGGCGGGCCAGGCCGCGACCTCGGCCACGGCGTCCGGGCCCGCCAGCACCGTGCGGCAGCGGCCCGGCTGCCTGCCCGCTGGCCGGCCTGCCCGGCGAGCGCCGCCAGTGCGTCCCGCACCTCACCGGCGGCCGATTCCCGGTCCACGGCCACCACCGCGGCGCCGAACTCCAGCGCCTGGGCCGCCAGCAGGCCGGGGTTGCCGCCGCCCGGCGGCCAGCCCGACCACCCGGAACCGGCCGGGGTTGCGCCGGATCGACGTCGGCGGCCTGGGTCCCGATGGAACCGGTCGAGCCGAGCAGGACGACGTCGCGTCGGCCGAGAGCGCGAGGATTCCACCAAGCCATTCTCCCGTTGCGGTCAAGGGCATGCGTCGCCCCCTCCACGCCCCCTTACCGGGTGGCGGTCCCGGTCTTGCCCACGTTCGTGGCGCCCGGTTCCTGCCTCCGCGTCGATGGGCCTGCGCCATGTGCCCGGCGGACCGGGTCTACCGCGGCCAGGCCAAGGTGCGACAGCTACCCGACGCGGGCGACCGCCGCCTCCCAGTCGGGGCGCAGCGGCATGCCGGAGGTGCCGTCGGCGGCGAGCTTGACGCCCAGGATCTGGTGGAGCTCGATCACGTTGCGGTCGAAGCCGAGCCGCGAGCCGGCCATGTACAGCCGCCAGACCCGGGCGGTGCCCTGGCCCACCTCGGCGACCGCCTCGTCCCAGTGGGCGTCCAGGTTCGCGCACCAGGCGGCCAGCGTCATGGCGTAGTGCTCGCGCAGGTTCTCCTCGTGCCGGATCTCGAAGCCGGCGCTGTTCATCACCGACACCAGGTGGCCGGGCCCTTCCAGCTCGCCGTCGGGGAACACGTACCGGTTGATGAACCCGCCCGCCACGCGGGCCGGCCCGGCGTCGTCCGGCCGGGTGATGCAGTGGTTGAGCAGCCGGCCGCCGGGCTTCAGCTTGCCGAACAGGAACCCGAAGTAACCCGGGCAGCTTGGCCTTGCCGATGTGCTCGGTCAGCCCGATCGAGCTCACCGCGTCGAAGGCGGTCTCCGGACACGTCCCGGTAGTCGAGGTGGCGCACCTCGGCCAGCCCGGACAGCCCCTGCCGCTCGATCGCCTGCTGCCCCCACGCCGCCTGCTGCGCCGACAGGGTGACCCCGAGCGCCTTGACGCCGTACTCGCGGGCGGCGTGCCGCACCATGCCGCCCCAGCCGCAGCCGACGTCCAGGAGCCGCATCCCGGGCTTGAGCGCCAGCTTCCTGGCGACCAGGTCGTGCTTGTAGTCCTGCGCCTCCTCCAGCGACGCGTCCTCGCGGGAGTAGCAAGCGCAGGTGTAGGCCATCGACGGCCCGAGCACCCACTCGTAGAAGGTGTTGGACACGTCGTAGTGGTGCGAGATGGCGCTGGCGTCCCGGCCCTTGGAGTGCCGCTGCCCGCCCGTCCAGCGGCGCCGGATCCGCACCTCCTGCGGCGGCGGGGGCACCCGCGGGAACAGCAGCTTGGGCCCGCCGAGCTCACCCAGCAGGCGCAGCCGCTCGCCCACGTCCAGGTGCACCTCCTGCGCCTGGGCCATCCGGGCGAGCGCGGTGTACATGTCGCCGTCCACGTCGATGTGGCCGGACACGTAGGCGCGGGCCAGGCCGAGCGATCCCGGGGCCTGGGCGAGGTAGGAGGTGGCGACCGGGGACCTGATCGTGATCCGTACCGGCGCCCCGGGGGGGCCGGACGAGCTTCCGTCGTAGGCGCGGAACTCCACCGGCGCGTCCGGCCCGGCGATCCTCTCGAACACATCGGCCAGCGCCATGCCTGCCATCCTTCCCTGCGGTCCCTGCGGTGCGGTGCTACCGGCCACGCACGCACTTGTCATACAGCCCGGCCAGCTTCCCGCCGCCGTCGTAGGCGGCCTTGAGCCGGGCGTAGGCCGGGCCGTTGTACGCGGCCCAGAACTCCTCCTCGGAGTAGAACGACGTCGAATACAGCCCCTTGGAGCCGCCAAGCGCGGCCACCTCCGCCTCGACCAGGCGGTTGTGGTAGCCGTCCCGCTGCCCCGGCGGGCAGCGCCACGGTCCCCCAGAAGCCGAAGTTCACGTACACCCCACCCGGCTTCAGCGGGTACAGCGGCCACGAACTGCCGCTGCGCAGCCGCAGCGGGCACAGCCACACCGGGCTCATGCCGACCTCGGCCGCGAAGAAACGGTGGAACTCCGCGCACCGATCGAGCGGGATCTCCACGTCCTGGATCACCGACTCGCGCGGCGGGCGGCCGCGGTTGGCGTTGAGCGTGTCGTACAGGCCGGTGACGGCGGTCGAAGGCGACCAGGGCCCGGTAGACGTCGGAACGCCGGTACCGGCGCGGCCAGAGCCTGCGGATCGCCGGGTGCTGCACGCCGAACGCCCGCGAGCACCAGAACCAGTCGGTGTCCCAGCGCCACAGGTAGTCGCGGATGGTGAGGAAGTCCTCCCGCGGGCCGCGCACCGACTGGTAGTAGATGTGCTGGCCGGTGTAGTCGCTGCGCCAGGGCGCGACGTCGCTGTACGCGCCCACCGTCAGGTAGATCTCGTCGAGGCCGAACGCGGTGCCGTCCACGAAGTCGGCGCGGTGGCCGTCCAGGCTGCCGTCCGCGGCGATCTGGCCGACCGCGTCCATGCACGCCTCTGGGCTGGTGAAGGCGAAGTGGCGCAGGTGCACGAACGGTGCCACCGGCTCCAGTTCGATGGTGAGCGACAGGGCGTAGCCCAGCGTGCCGTAGGAGTTCGGGAAGCCGCGGTACAGGTCGGCGTGCTCGCCGTCGGGGGCCGCGGTCACCACCCGCCCGTCGCCGGTGAGGATCTCCATCGCGGTGACCGACTCGTGCGGCAGCCCGTTGCGCAGCGAGGTCGATTCGATGCCGAGGCCGGTCACCGCGCCGCCCAGCGTGATCGTCTTGAGCTGCGGCACCACCAGCGGCATGAGGCCGTGGCGCAGGGTCGCGTCGGCCAGGTCCTCGTAGGTGGTCATGCCGCCGACCACGGCCTGCCGCGCTGCCGGGTCCACGTGCAGCACGGTGTGGAACGCGGACACGTCGAGCCCTGGTGCCGCGGCGGGCCCGCGCGCGGCCGCGCCCGGCACCGGGTCGCGGAACCGGAACAGGTTGGAGGTGCGCTTGGCCAGCCGGACCGGGGCGCCGGGCGGCAGGGCCGCATAGGACCGGCGGAGCGCCTCCACCGCGGCCTGGTGCTCCGCGGCCACCGCCGCCGGCAGCGGGACGGCGCGGCGCTGCCGTGCCCGGACCGGCCGGTTCGGGACGTCCTCCGCCCATCGCGATACCCGTCACGTCAACCCTTTCTCCGTCCGCGGCCTGGCCCCGCATCGATGGTGCCTGCATTGAGGATGACCGGGCCTGGCCCAGCACGGCAAGCTCCAGATCGGCCAAGGCGGGGCTGAGCGAGTCTACCCTGCGGTAACTTGCGCTAGTCCCGGTCGTAGCTCTGCTCGACCTCCTCCGGGGTCATCGGCAGCCGGGCCTGCGAGGGCGGCACTCCCGCGGCGAGAATGTCGCGCAGCAGCCGGGCCATGGAGTAGTCCGGATCGGCGGCGAGCGCCCGGTCCAGCGCCACGTTGGCGAGCGTCCCGTCACCGGCCTGCCAGGCGGTGAAGGCGAGCAGCGAGGCGGGCGCGGGCAGCCACGGGCCGCTCGCCCGGCGCACGATGTCGGCCCACAGCCTCAGGTGCGCCTCGCGGTGCTCGGGCACCATCCGGGCCCACGCGTCGTCCCGCACGGGCAGGTGCACCAGGGCGACCGCGAGCGTGGCGAACCGGTCGGCGTCGGTGATCGCGCCGCCGCCGCGGTAGAGGCCGATCGCGTCCCGCACCGCGCGGCGGCCCGCGTCGATCGCGGGCCGCAGCGGGTTGCCGGCCCGGTCCCGCCGCGCCCGGTCCACCGTGGCCTGCGCCGCCGCGGCCGCGCGCTCGATGGCCTGGTCCATCGCCTGCGCGGCCGTCCCGCCCAGCGGGGCGAGGGTCCGCGCGAGCGCCTGCCGGTCCGGGTAGGCGGCGAGCCCGGCCACGGTCATGGCCGCCGCCACCGGGTGGGTGGGGTAGTCGAAGGGGGTGCCGTCCGCCGGGCAGCAGTCCGGGTTGCGGCATAAATACGACCAGTAGCGGCCGCCGGAGACCCGCAGCAGCTCCCACAGCCGCAGGCGGCTGCGCCGCACCGCGGCCGCCAGCGCGTCAGCGACGGGCGTGACCAGCGGCCCCGGGCCGTAGCCGATGCCGATCACCGTGCCGGCCCGCCGCTCGGTGAGCACCGCCACGGCGTGGCTGGCGATATCCGCCGCCGTCGCCGCGTCCGGCGGGTCGGGCAGGTCATACCGGAAGCCGAGTTCCACCTGCCGCCGTGGGCCCCCGGCACCGAGCACCACGAAGCTCTGCGCGGGATGGAAGCCAAGCAGGTGCGGCACGACCGCCAGGACGTCGGCCGGCGAGCTGACCCGGACCCGGGGCTTCACCCCTTCGGGCTCCGGCCGCGAGCCTGGTTCGCCCCAGGCGGGCGGGGGGATCCGGGAACTCCGCGCCGGGGCGCGAGCGGGTACGGCCCGGCGGGGCCGGGACGCCCGGAGCGGGGAGGTAGCCTGGCCGGGCGTGGATGAGCCGGGCCCGGCATCGGCGCGGGGAACGGGATTGCCTGATGGCTGTTCGGTTTCCATGCGTCCAGGCTGGTTCGCCCGGGCGCGCCGGACGAGGGCCGCGGCGCGTTCTGTGGATAACCGCGCACGTTGCGCGCGGCCGTCCACGGCTGGCCAAGAGGCTCTTGACAAGGCGTGGCCATCGGGCTACCAGGCCAGGGTGTGCCGGGACCGCGGCGTGCGAACGGGGCGAACCTTCATCTATGGTTCAACCCGGATCGGCTGACAGCACCGGGAACGGGCATACTAAGGTAAGCCTTACCTCACACCATGGGAGCCAGGTGCTTTGCTAGCGACGTTCGTCATCTTCCTGCGGGAGGGCGTCGAGGCCAGCATGATCGTCGCGATCTTGCTGGCCTACCTCAACCGCATCGGCCGCCGCGACCACTTCCGCGACATCTTCCTCGGGGTGGGCGCCGCGCTGATCCTGGCCGGGGCGGGCGGAGTGGTGGCGTACGAGACGATCCGCAGCTACGACGGCTCCCGGGCGCAGATCATCTTCGAGACCTGTACCTACCTGGTGGCGGCGGCGGTCCTGACGTACATGACCTTCTGGATGCGCAACCACGCCCGGAGCCTGTCCAAGGAGCTGCGGTCCCGCGCCGACGCGGCGCTCGACGGGCGGGCCAGGTGGGGCCTGGCGCTGCTGGCGTTCCAGGCGGTCGGGCGCGAGGGCCTGGAGACCGTGGTGTTCACGCTCGCCATCGTCTTCTCCACCTCCACCAGCGGCGCGCTGGCCGGTGCGGCGATCGGGCTGGCCGGTGCGCTGTGCGTCGCCTTCGTGATCTACCGGCTGGGGCACCAGATCAAGCTGTCCAGGTTCTTCACGATCATCGGCGTGCTGCTCATGATCTTCGCCGCCGGCCTGGTCGCCGACGCGGTGGAGAACATGCAGCAGCTCGGCTGGCTGCCGATGCTGAACTCGCCGCTGTGGCACACGACCAGGTTCCTGTCCGAAGCCAGCTCGTTCGGCGACGTCCTGCACAGCTTCTTCGGCTACAGCGACGCCCCCACCGCGCTGCAACTGCTGATGTACGTCGGCTACCTCGCCATCGTCATCGTGGCGTACCTCAAGCTCCGGCCCAGGCTCGGCCGGACAGGCACGCCCGAAACGCAGTAGCCCAGCCGCGGGAGCGCCGTCAGAGGGTGACGCCAAGGAGGGCGTCCACGGTGTCCCGGACCAGTCCGGCCGGCCCGGCCAGGCCCGGCGGCAGCATGGGTGCGCCGAGGACCGCTGTGGCCCAGGCGTCCACGGCGGCCAGCGCACCCGGTGCGTCGAGGTCGTCGGCGATCCGCTCCCGGACCGCGGCGAGCACGCTCTCCGCCGGCGGCAGTGCCAGCCCCGGCCCCGCCGTCCCGCGCTCTGCTGGCCCCGGCCCCGCCGCCCCACGCTCTGCTGGCCCCGACCCCACCGCACCGGCCAAGGCTGCCACGAAGCCACCGCCTGCGGCGGAACCCGGCCCGGCCGGCTCTCCGCCGGACAGCGCGCGGGTCACCGCGGCCCGCCAGCGGTCCAACCGGTCCTGCGCGGAGGCCAGCCCGGCTGCGGTCCAGTCCCAGTCCATCCGGTACCGGTGGCTCATGATCGCCAGCCGGATGGCCATCGGGTCGGCGCCGTCGGCCACCAGGCGGGACACGAAGACCAGGTTCCCCAGCGACTTGGACATCTTCTCGCCGTCCAGCCGCACCATGCCCGAGTGCACGTACACGCGCGCGAAAGCTCTGCTTTCCCGGCCCCCGCGCTCTGCCTTCCCCGCCCCCCACGCTCTGCTTTCCCCGCCCCCCGCGCTTCGCGCTCCCGCCCCCGGCCGGCGCTCCCGCCCCCGGGCTTTCCCCGCCCCCCACGCTTCGCGCTCCCTGTCCCCGACCCTGGGGGGGTTGGCGAACGCCACCCTCGCGTGCGAGGCGCTGAACTCGTGATGCGGGTAGACCAGGTCGGACCCGCCGGCCTGGACGTCGAAGACCGGCCCCAGATAGGACGTCGCGATCGCCGCGCACTCCACGTGCCAGCCCGGCCGCCCGGGCCCGAACGGGGACTCCCAGGACGGCTCCCCCGGCCGCGCCGCTAGCCAGACCAGCGGGTCGAGCGGATCCTTCTTCCCCGGCCTGGCCGGGTCGCCGCCCCGCTCGGCGGACAGCTCCAGCATCGTCGCCGGGTCCAGGTGCGACACGGTCCCGAACGCGGGGTCGGCCGCGCGGGAGAAGTAGAGGTCGCGCTCCAGCTCGTACAGCGCCCCCCGGTCGGCCAGCGCCTGGTTGAACCGCTCGATCAGCGGCAGCGCCTCCACCGCGCCGACCAGGTGGGTGGGCGGCAGGATGCGCAGCGCCGTCATGTCCGAGCGGTACCGCGCGATCTCCCGGGCCGCCAGCTCCCGCCAGTCCTCGCCGTCGCGGTCGGCGCGCTCGAGCAGCGGGTCGTCCACGTCGGTCACGTTCTGCACGTAAACCACGTCGTGGCCGGCGTCCAGCCAGCCCCGGACCAGCAGGTCCCAGGCGAGGTAGGTCGCCGCGTGCCCGACGTGTGTCGCGTCGTAGGGGGTGATCCCGCACGCGTACAGCGACGCCGCCGGCCCGGCCGCGGCCAGGGTCAGCTGCCCGGTCGCCGTGTTGGTCAGGTACGGTTCCGGGCCGGTCCCGGGCAGGGAGGGGAGGGTCGCGGCACGCCAGGAGTCCATGTGCGCAGGCTATCGCTGGTCAGCGGGACCCTCGCCGGCCCGCCGAGTGAGCGCACCCCGGTGCGGTTCTCATGCGGGCCCGGGCCCGTGCGCGGGGACCAGCCGCGGCGGCGACGCCTGTTCGAAGGCGTAGCCGAGCGCGATCAGCACCGGTTCGCTCCACGCCGGGCCCAGGAAGGAAAGGCCGACAGGCAGGCCAGCGACACTTCCTGCCATTACGCTGACGGCGGGGTACCCTGCCACCGCCGCTGGCCCTGATGTGTGGAAAACGTCGTGATCGCCCAGCACGTAGTCGGTCAGCCAGGCGGGATTCGCGGTCAGCGCGACGATGGCGTCGAGCTGGTGTGCGGCAAGCGCGCCGTCGAGGGCCCCGCGCGCGGCGTCCCGCGCGGCCGACCGCGCCGCCAGATACCCGGGCTCGCCCAGGTCACCGCCGGTGGCCTCGGCCCGCTCGAACAGTTCCTGGCCGAAGTAGGGCTGGACCGTGCTGGCGTAATGCACGTTGTAGTTGATGAGCTCCGCCAGGGTGCCGGGGCGCGCGCCGCGCAGCCCGGCCAGGTAGGCGTTGAGGTCATGGTTGAACTCGCAGGTCAGCGCCGCGAACTCCGGCTCCGTCAGCTCGGCCGCCCCGGGCAGCTCCACCGGGTCGATGAGCTGCGCGCCCGCCTCGGCCAGCCGGGCCAGCGCCCCGTCGAGCACGGCCGCCGTGGCGGCGTCCGCCTTCGCCGAGCCGTCCCGCCACACCCCGATACGGGCCCCGGCCAGCGCGGCGGAGTCGAGGAAGGCCGTGTAGTCAACGGGCGGCCGGCCCCCGGCGGTGGTGGCCGGGTCGGCCGGGTCGGTCCCCGCCAGCACGGACAGCAGCACGGCGGCGTCCGCGACCGAGCGGGCCAGCGGCCCCGCGGTGTCCTGTGCCAGCGAGACCGGGACGATCCCGCTGCGGCTGACCAGGCCCAGCGTCGGCTTGATGCCGACGATCCCGCACGCGCTGGCCGGGCAGACGATGCTGCCGTCGGTCTCGGTGCCCACCGCGACCGGGGCCAGGGCGGCGGCGACCGCGGCCGCCGACCCGGAGCTGGAGCCGGACGGGTTGCGGGTCAGCGCGTGCGGGTTGGCGGCCTGCCCGCCGAGCGTGCTCCATCCGCTGGTGGAGTGCGTCGAGCGGAAGTTCGCCCACTCCGACATGTTGGCCTTGCCGAGGATCACCGCGCCGGCCTCGCGGAGCCGGCGCACGCAGAACGCCTCGTCGTGGTCGGCCTCGGCCAGCGCGGGCGAACCGGCGGTGGTGGGCATCCCGCCCGCCGCGATGTTGTCCTTGACCAGAACCGGGATGCCGTCCAGCGGGCGGGGCGCCGCGCCGCGGGCCCGCGCCTCGTCGGTGGCCTTGGCATCCCCGGCCGCGTGCGGGTTGACGCTGATGACCGCGTGCAGGACCGGGTTGAGCCGCTCGATCCGGCTGGAGTAGAAAGCTGTCAGGTCCTGCGCGGTGATCGCGCCGGTGGCCAGGGCCTGGCGGAGCGCCGCGATCGTCGCGGTGTCGGGGTCGAGCCCCGTCCCGCCGATCGTCTCGCTGGGGATGGCGGGCTGCGACATGGTAGGAGAATAACGGCGTGAACGCATCCATTGGCTCCCTCAAGGCCGTGCCCGCGCTGGGCAGGCCCGACCTGCTGGCCGCGCCCGTGGCGGCGGCGCTGGCCGCGCTGGACGAGACCGCCGCCGCGGCGGTGGGCGTGGCCGAAATCGATCCGTCGGCCGCCGACACGGCGCAGTTCTGCGAGCGTTACGGGGTGAGCCCGGCGGAGTCGGCCAACTGCGTGGTGATCACCGGCCGCCGCGACGGCGTGGCCAGATACGCCGCCTGCGTGATACTCGCCACCACCCGGGCCGACGTGAACAACGTGGCCCGGCGCGAGCTCGACGTCCGCAAGGCGTCGTTCGCCGCGATGGACGACGCGGTCGAGCACACCGGGATGGAGTACGGCGGCATCACCCCGGTGGGCCTGCCGGCGAGCTGGCCGGTGCTGGTGGACGCGCTCGTGATCGACACGCCCGCCGTGGTGATCGGCAGCGGCGTGCGGCGCTCCAAGCTGATCCTGCCCGGGAAGATGCTGGCCAGCCTGCCCGGAGCGAAGGTGATCGAGGGCCTCGCCCGCTGAGCCGGCGTGGTACCGGGGCTGGCCCGGGGGCGCCGGTCAGGGGAGCCAGGACACGTGGCCGTGCAGCGCCACGTAGCCGACGAACGCGCCCGTGTCGATCAGCGTGTGCGCGATGACCATCGGGGTGATCCGGCCCCAGCGCTTGTACAGCACGCCGAAGATCACGCCCAGGATCGCGTTGCCGATGAACCCGCCGAACCCCTGGTACAGGTGATACGAGCCGCGCACCACGGCGGCCAGCGCGATCGCCTTCGCCGGTGACCAGCCGAGCTGGTCCAGGCGGCGCAGCAGGTAGCCGAGGACCAGGACCTCCTCGAGTATCCCGTTCTGCGCGGCGTCGAGGACGAGCACCGGGATGCGCCACCACACGCTGGGCAGCGACTCCGGCACGACGTTCAGGCTGATCCCGAGGTGGAAGGCCGCGATGTAGAGGGCCAGCCCGGATCCGCCGATGACCGCGGCGAGCACCGCGCCGCGGGCGATGTCGCTGGCCGGCCGGGTGAGGTCCAGGCCCAGCGCCGAGGGCCCCTCGCCCTCCCGGGCCAGCAGGTAGAACACCAGCGCGACCGGCGCGAGCGTGGTCAGGATGCTGGCCAGTTGCAGGGTCAGGTCGAGCAGCGGGCGGCCGGGCGCGAGCGACCCGACAAGCACCGCCGACTGGCTGGCCAGCGCCTTCCGGGCGGTCAGCGAGCCGATGAGGTTGATGACGGCGAACAGCGCGCTGCCGCCAAGCGACACCGCGAAGACGATGATGATCTCCCAGCCAAGCATTCGCCTGGTCAGCGCCGGGAGCGTGGCCGGGACCGGGGAATTCACCCCAGGACTCTAACCGCTCCAGCTGGAAGTCCCGCTTAGCGTTTCCTGGAAGTCCGCCGAACGCCCCCTGCGCACCACGGGCCGGCGGCGGTGCCGGAGACGCGCCGGCCGCCGCGTCCTTGCGCGAACGCGGCGGCCAGCCTTTCTCCCTGGCGGCGCGGGCGCGAATGGCCGGCCGCCGGGAACATTACCTAGCTGACGTGCCCACCCAGCAGATCGTCGAACTCGCCCATCTTGACACCTTCGATGAGCGCGGCGATCTCGGCCCGAGTGCAAATGAGCGCCGGGCCGTCCGGATTGCGCGAATTCCGGACGGCGAACTCACCGCCGCCCAGTTTGGCCAGCTCAACGCAGGCACCCTGCGAGTTGCTGGCACTGGCCTTGCGCCAGCCAGCGAAGGGAAGCTCCGTCGCTGGCATTCCGTTGTACGTTTTCATTCTTCTATGGCTTCCTCAAGCATCCCGCTCAAGATGTCGATTGTGTGTTCTGGTGATTCGCCCTCGACGCTGAGGCGCTCCATTACTTCTGTGTACTTTTCGACGTCCTCGCGCTTGTCAAGGTAGAGGGCGCTGGTGAGCTGCTCGAGATACACCACGTCCGGTAGGTCGACCTCCGGGAACCGCATGATGGTGAACGCTCCGGCTTCGGCCGCGTGGCCGCCGGCTGCGAAGGGGACCACCTGAAGCGTGATGTTGTTCTCGCTCGCGGCTTCGATAAGTCGTGTGAACTGTGCACGCATCACCTCCCCGCCGCCAATCGGGCGGCTCAGCGCCGCCTCGTCCACGACCGCCCACAGCCGGGGGCCGCCCGGCTTGGTGAGCACTTCCTGCCTGGCCATGCGCAGGCCCACCCGGCGTTCGACCTCTTCGGGCGACGTCGATGGCCTGGCGGACCTGATAACAGCCCGCGCGTAGTCGGCTGTCTGGAGCAGTCCAGGTACGAACTGCACCTCGTACAGCCGGATCAGCGACGCCGCCTCCTCCAGGCCCACGTAGACCTGGAACCAGTCCGGCAGCACGTCACCGTACTTGTGCCACCATCCTGGCGAGTTGGCCTCCTTGGCGAGCGCCACCAGCGCCGCGGCCTCTTCCTCATCCACCCCGTAGAGGTCGAGCAAGTCCTCTACGTCCCGCTCCTTGAAGCTGACCCGCCCCAGTTCCATCCGGCTGATCTTCGACCCGGAAGCCCGGATGGTGTATCCGGCATCGTCCCGGGTCACTCCCTTGGCCTCACGCAACCTCCGGAGCTGAGAGCCCAGGAGGATGCGCAGCACTGTCGGGCCGCTGCCCGGCTGTGCCGTTATCACGTCCGCTCCCTGGGGTCGCCCCGGTGGTCGATGAGTGCCGTCTTCGTTGGGACCTCCCCGCCCGCCGCACGTGCACCGCGCGCTTACATCTGCACGTGCATCCGGCCTTGCGTTTGCAAGGTATAGAGGGGATGATAGCGCTTGTGCCGCACGGACACGACTTACGGACCAAGCGGCATCGATGGGACTCCCATCATCTGGCACTGGCCCGCCTCGCCAAGGACAACGGAGGTCAACGACGTGTCTGAGGAGGATCTCCTCACGGCGAGCAGGCCCGACATCTTGCCTTCCGCCAGCGGCCTGCTGGCAGTGCCGCTGCTGACCGATTCGGTCTCCGCACCTGTGCAGCCCGCGGCGACATGCACGCTGCCCCCCAGTCCCGAATCGGTGAAGACGGGCCGTGACTTCACCCGGGCCACGCTTGGCGACTGGGGTATGAGCGCGCTCGCCGACCTGGCCGAGCTGGTGGTCTCCGAACTGGTGACGAACGCCCTGCGGCACGGCATCCCGGCCGTCCGCAAGCTCGGCGAGCAGCAGGTCGTGCGGCTCCGGCTGCTGGCCCAGGCGCCGTTCGTCATGTGCATGGTTACCGACCCCGAGCGGGCCATCCCGGTGCTCCGGGACGCGGATCCCGCCGCGGAGAGCGGCCGGGGCCTGACCGTGGTCGAAGCCTGCTGCGTGCGCTGGGGCTGGCACCTGCTCGACGAGGGCGGCAAAGTCGTCTGGGCATTGCTGCGCTGACGCCGAGCACATCGCTGCCGTGACGCCGCGGAGCATGGGTATCTAGCTAGTCAGGGACTGGTGGCACGGCTAGGCTCAGGGCGCCCGACGTCCTAAAGGGCCGCGTTCCATTCGTTCCATGTGCTCACAGAGCTTGGTTGAGGGAGCCAACATGTATCAGCCTTACCCGTCTTCCGGCCAGATGCCGGAGCCGGTGCGGTCAGAGCCGCCGGATTCCGTGCTGACGGCGGTCAAGCTCATGTACGCCGGCGCGGTGGTAAGCGCGCTCAGCCTGATCGTCGGCCTGGCCACGGTAGGCAGCCTGCGCACGCAGTTGCGGAACGCCTACCCCAGCTACACGACGAGCCAGGTGCACACCGTCGAGGTGGCGACCGTTGTCTTCATTGTGATCTTCGGGCTGATCGGCATTGGGCTGTGGCTCTGGATGGCCGTGGCGAACAAGCGCGGCGGGAACTGGGCGCGGATCACCGCCACGGTGTTCTTCGGGCTGAACACCCTGTCTCTGCTGGCCGGCTTCGCCCGCCCCGAGCCGTTGGCCAGCAGGCTGGTCGGCCTGCTCATCTGGCTGATCGGGCTGGGCGCGATCGTGATGCTGTGGCGCGCCGAGTCGACCGCGTTCTTCAAGGCACCGAAGGTCCGCTAGCTCACCGGAGCCCACGAGCCGTCAGGTGTCCTCCCGGGCCTGCGACCACTGGATATGGTCGCCGGGCGGCCTGGACCGGGTGACCATCGGCACCCGGGCAACCGGGTGCTGGTGGAAGTTGAACGCGTGGGAAAAGTCGTACGCGCGCGCGTCGTTGGCCGTCAGCGGCGACAGCCCGTACGTGTGCTCGGTGAAGGCGAGGATCGACGCGAACGTGGCCGGGGTGTCGTCGGTGTACCCCGGGCGCGTCCAGGGGGAGACGACCAGCAGCGGCACCCGCGGCCCCTGCATGGTCCCGTCGGGGTTGCGCGACGGGGAAACCTGGTCGTAGAAGCAGCCGCAGTCGTCCCAGGTGATAAACAGCGCGGTCGAGAACCACTCCGGGCTGTTCATGACCGCGCTGGCCACCTTGCCCAGCCAGTTGTCGCCCGTGGTCATCGAGAACCCGTTGTGCTCGCTGTCGGCGGCGTTCCCCGGCGTCAGGATCGAGAACGACGGCAGCGTGCCCTGCCTCGCGTCGGTGAAGAACTGCGCGTTGCTGGGATCGTTGCCGTGGGTGTAGAGGCATTCGGCGAACGTCGGGCAGATCGCCCAGTGGTAACCGTAGTGCGCCTTCATGCAGGTCTTCAGCCCGTTGCCGGCGACCTGGGCGGACAGGCAGGCGGCGCCGTAGATCTTCCACGACCGGCCGGCCGAGGTCAGCTCGTCCATGATCGTCGGAGCGTACGGCACGGGGGTCGGGCGGAAGGCCCCCCCGTTGGGCAGCGGGCGGCCATGGTAGGTGAGCGCGGGGTCGGGGACGCACGACGGCACGTCTTGGCTCGGGCCGTTCCCCGCCCAGGGGATGATCCTGCCCGAGTCGCACCCCCACCCCTGACCGGGCCGCACCTTCCGCATGGCCTTGGTGGCGGTGAAACCGTCCGCGCTCCCCGCGACGGCGTAGATGTGCGCCACGAAGGACCAGTTGTCCTCCTGGCTGAAGAACCGGTCCTCGACCGCGAACCGGCTGGCCAGGGACGTCATGTTCGGTTCCTGCGACGGCAGGTAACCGGAGATGCACCGGTACCCGTGGAAGCCGTCACAGCTGTGGTGGCCCATGTTCTGCCAGCCGTTCATCTGGCAGGTGCCGCCCCGGGGGGACAGTTCATCGCCTTTTGCTGGGACCCGACACCGTGGTCGACGTCCGGCACCACGTCGGGGTCGACCGAGGGCGTCACGACCGCCCCGTTGGAGAGCCTGACCTGCCGCGGCATCCCGCCGGCCGGGCATCTGCCGGGGTTGTCGTCACACCAGAACCCCAGCAGGCTGTCGAAGCTGTGGTTTTCCAGGTACAGCACCACAACGTGCTCGATGGGCGAGCCGGGGCGCTGGGCGGCCACGGTCCTGACGGTAACCCGCCCGGCGCCGGTGACCGGGGCGTGGCCGGTCCCGTCTGGGCTGACGAGCGCCAGCAACACCAGGGGTGTCAACGCGGCCGCGCCCACCAGCAGCGCCCGCCGCAGGCTACGCTTCTTCCTCATAAGGCAGGGCCTCCTAACCAGGTCCTTGCTCGGGCGCCCCCGGCCCGGGGCCAATCCAGACCGGGGGCTGCTTTATTCAATAGGTTTGGCGCGATTTCGTGCGAAACTTACGTCTATCGTGGTACGAGGCGAGCCCGGCTTTACCAAGCTTTTCTCGGATGTTCTCCAGCGGCCGGCCTACGCGACCGGGAAATGTGCGGACAAAAACTGGTCACATCAAATGCGCGGTCAGCCCGCTAGCCGTGGCGCGAGACTGGGTGCTATGGCTGAGCAGGTTCGGATCGACGACGCCAGCGATGCCCGCGTGGGCGACTACATCCGCCTGACCGACGTGCATCTGCGGCGGAGCCTGGAGGCGGCGCAGGGCCTGTTCATCGCCGAGGGCGAGAAGGTCATCAGGCGGGCCATCGCCGCGGGGTACCCGGTCCGGTCGCTGCTGGTCGCCGAGGACAAGCTCGCCACGATCGCGGACGTGGCGGCCGGCTGCCCGGCTCCGCTGTATGTGGTTCCGGCGCCGGTGGCCGAACGGATCACCGGGTACCGGGTGCACCGCGGCGCGCTGGCGTCGATGCAGCGGCTGCCGCTCCCGCCCGCGGTGGACGTGCTGGCGGGCGCGCGCCGCGTGGTCGTGCTCGAGGACATCGTCGATCACACGAACGTGGGTGCGGTGTTCCGCTGCGTGGCGGCGCTGGGGTTCGACGCGGTGCTGCTCTCGCCACGGTGCGCCGACCCGCTGTACCGCAGGGCGATCAAGGTCTCCATGGGCGCGGTGTTCGCGGTCCCGTATGGCCGGCTCGCCGGCTGGCGCGACGCGGTCGGGGAGCTGCGGGCGCAGGGATTCCAGGTCCTGGCGATGACACCGGACCCGGCGGCGATCGCCATCGGCGACGTCGTGGCGGACGGAAAGCTGGCGCTGCTCATCGGCGCGGAGGGGGATGGGCTGTCGGCCCGCTGGCTGGCGGCGGCCGATCAGGCGGTGCGGATCCCGATGAGCAGGGGGGTGGATTCGCTGAACCTGGGAGCGGCCGCCGCGATCGCGTGCTACCTGCTGGCCGCCCGGTAACCGGGCGAACAACGAGCCGGAAGAACTGTCACCTACAAAACGGGGCAAGCTACGCCCCCGGTGCCATGCCGTCCACTACAGTCGTGCCCGACGCTCACCGGGCAGCCGGTACGGGTGGGAACGTCACAGCGGATCACCGCGGGACGCCGCGGCTTCGCTGTCGTGAGTGGCTTGGTGAATGGGGATTCACCGAGCGAGGTTGCGGCCCGGTGAGGTAAGGATTCAGTGAGTACTGGACGCACCGGCGGGCACGGCCGGTACCGGCCTGGCCGCAAGCGCCGGGTCAACACAGCTTTGCTCACCGTGCTGGCCGCCGTGGTCGCGGCCACGCTGCTCGTCGTGCTCGGCGCGAGGGCCGTGATAGCCCGCGCGACGTGCAACGGTGCGCCCGCCGAGGTGCACATCGTGGTCTCCGGCGAGATCGAGCCGGTGATCACGCACGTTGCCGGGTACTTCAACCGCCAGCACCGCCAGGTGGACGGGCACTGCGCGGTGGTTTCGGTCCGCCCGGCGCCCGCGGCCGCGGTCGCCGCCGAGCTTGCCCACGGGTCTTCCGGGCGCGCCCAGCCCCCCGCCGGCGCCTGGATCCCCGACTCGCCGGACTGGGTCAAGATCGCGCTGGCCGGTCCGGGCACCGCCAGGTTCGTACGGCCCACCGGGATCACCGTCGCCGAGTCGCCCCTGCTCATCGCCATGCCCCGGCTCGCGGCCGCGCACACCCCCGCGTTCGGCAGCGCCGTCGGCTGGAATTTCCTGCTGCCGGCGGCCGCGGGGGGGCCCGCCGCATCGGCCGCCCTCGACGTGCAGTTCCCCAACCCGCCCCAGAGCGCGGCGGGGCTCGCCGGGCTGATCCAGCTCAAGAGGATGGTCGGCTTCGGCCGGGCGGCCCGGGCGGCGCTGGCCACGTTCGCCCTCAACGTCCAGGTCGTGCCGCCGGCCCCCGGTGACGGGTCGCTGCCGTCGCTGGCCGCCTTCGCCCCGCCGCCCCGGGCGGCCGGCGCGGGAAAGGCACCGCCCTTCGCGGCGAAGGCCCCCGCCCCGGTCACGATCACCTCCGAGCAGGCGGTGGTCCAGTTCGACCGGGCGCACCCAACCCAGCCGCTCGCCGTGCGTTACCCGGCCGACGGCACCTATCAGCTCTCGTTCCCCTACGTGATCACCACCACGAACCGGCTCGCCGCAGCCGCGGCGCGGGCCTTCGGGAGCGTGCTGACGTCGTCCTACGCCACCGCCTACGTGCGCTACGAAGGCTTCCGCTCCGGCACCGGGGCGGGCCCGGCCTGGCCCAGCTTCTACGGCCTGGCCAGCGCCGAGCCGCACCTGCTGCCGCAGCCAGGACCGGGCCGGATCCTGTCTGCGCTGCACGCCTGGCACGTTCTCGGCCTCGGTTCCCGCTTCCTCGCAGTCAACGACGTCTCCGGGGCGATGAACGTCCGGGTCAGCCCCGGCGGCCCCACCCTGGAACAGGTGCTCGGCAGCACGTCGGCGGCGGGCATGACCCGGTTCCCCGACAGTACGCAGATGGGCCTCTGGGTGTTCGCCAGCCACCTCACCGGCGGCCTTCCCTACCGGCAGCTCGTGCCGATGGGCCCGTTGCCCGCACAGGTCGGCGTGGTCACCCGCAGGCAGGCGATACAGCAACTGGCCAAGTCCGGGCGGGCCGTGCCGCATGCCCCGTCCGCCCTGTACGGCACGCTGCTGGCCGCCTACAAGCAGATGGTCGCCAGCTATCAGCCGCAGTACGTCAACGACATCATCGTGCTGACCGCCGGGATGGAGAACGCCCGCGGGGACATCTCGGCGAACACGCTCATCCACGACCTCAGGGCGGCGGCCGTGCCGCACCGGCCGGTCGAGATCCTGATGCTCGTCCTCGGCCGCCCAGGCACCTACCCCCAGTTGCAGCGGATCGTGCACGTGACCAACGGGAAGGTCTGGCCGGTCACCAGCCCGGCCGAGGTCCCGCAGATCTTCTACCGGGCCTTCGGGCGGCGCATCTGCCAGCCTCGTTGCCACAAGTAGCCACGGCAGAGCCGGCTCGCCGACGCCCACGCGGGAGCCGCCGGCGGGGCCCCGGAAAAGAACTCAGGGAAACTTCGCCACACCGTGTGAACCAAGCTCCGGCGCAGCGCGTCTTCTCTGTGAGGCCCGGCGAGAGCGGGGCGCCGGGCCTCGTACGGACTTGAGGCCCGGCGAGAGCGGGGTGCCGGGCCTCAAACAGAGTTGGGGCCCGGCAAGAGCGGGGTGCCGGGTCCCCAGCAGATTTGAGGCCTAGCGAGAGCGGGGCGCTGGGCCTCAAACAGGGTTGAGGCCCGGCGAGAGCGGGGTGCCGGGCCTCAAACAGAGTTGGGGCCCAGCGAGAGCGGGGCGCTGGGTCCCAGACAGATTTGAGGCCCGGCGAGAGCGGGGTGCCGGGCCTCAAACAGGATTGGGGCCCGGCTAGAGCGGGGAGCCGGGCCTCGATGCTTTCCACGGAGCCCACGACGGAACCCACGTTCCGGCGTGGGCTCGCTTATTTCGCGGCGGGCCGGGCAGCGCCCGCGGCGCCGTCAGGTGCTCGAGTCGAGCAGGCGGTGCGCCCGCTCGATCAGCGTGGGGACCGCCTGCCCTTCCCGTTCGAATCCCTCGCCCACCGTCTTGTGCTGGAGGAACCGCGCGTTGATGCCCTCGAGCACCACCGCGAGCTTGAAGCAGCCGAACGCCATGTAGTAATCGAGCCGGGACAGGTCCCGGCCGGTCAGGCTGGCGTAACGCGCCGCGACCTCGTCCCGGGTCAGGAAGCCGGGGGCCGTCGTCACCGTGGCGCCCCCGCTGGGCGGGAGCAGATCCTCCTCGCCGGCCTGCGTCCAATAGACCAAGGACAGGCCCAGGTCAGCCAGCGGGTCACCGAGCGTGGACATCTCCCAGTCGACCACCGCCGCGATCCGCGGTCGCGGGGCCGGGTCGATCAGCATGTTGTCGATCCGGAAGTCCCCGTGTACCAGGGTCCCGGCAGCGGCGCCCGCGCCGTCCTCCGGCCCGCTCTCGGCCGGCAGCCCGGCGGCCAGCCGGTCGACCAGGTCGGCGTAGCCAGGCATCTCGCGCGTGACCGACAGCTCCCACTGCCGCTGCCACCGGGCAAGCTGACGGGTCATGTACCCGGCCGGCCTGCCGAACCCGGCCAGGCCGACCTCCGCCACGTCCAGCCCGTGGATGGTGGCGAGCATCTCCGCGAACTGTTCCGACATCAGCCTGGCCTGGTCGGCCGTCAGGATCTTGGCATCCTCGCTGGACCTGAAGACGGTCCCGTCCACCCACTCCATCAGGTAGAACGGGGCGCCGATGACCGCGGTGTCCGAGCACAGCGCGACCGGCCGCGGCACCGGGACTGACGTGCCGTGCAGCGCGGACAGCACGCGGTACTCCCGGGACATGTCGTGCGCGGTGGGCAGCACGTGACCGAGCGGCGGGCGGCGCAGGACCAGCCGGGTGACCGGGGGCGCGCCGGGTTCCCCGGAGGCGCGCCACCCGACCCGGTAGGTCAGGTTCGACCGGCCGCCGGCGATCAGCTCGACCACCAGGTCCTCTCCCCCGCCGGGCAGGCCGCTGCTGGCCAGCCAGCCCGCCAGCCCGGCCACGTCCTCGACTCCCGGCACACCCACGCTGCCCATACCACTCCCTGCGTGATCCGTTACCTTCCGGTAAGCGATGGTAAGCCTGACCGGACGGCAGCCGCCTGTTGCCCGGCGCGCCGGGCGATCAGGACATGGCCGGCCGGGCCAGGATCCCGGCCAGCACCTCGCAGCCGCGCACCACGTCCGGCAGCGCCGCGCCGCCGTAGCCGAGTACCAGGCCGTTCCTGGTGACCGGGCCCGCGTAGTACCGCTCCAGGGTCGCCAGCGCCACCCCCCGCTCCCGGGCGGCCGCGACCAGATC
This sequence comes from uncultured Actinomycetes bacterium, assembly GCA_963703605.1. Taxonomy (GTDB): domain Bacteria; phylum Actinomycetota; class Actinomycetes; order Streptosporangiales; family Streptosporangiaceae; genus DASXKD01. Next base: position 22,555 of record CAVPFC010000061.1, on the reverse strand, counting down.
GGCGGCGGGCTCGCTGGTCTCCAGGACCATGTGCATCCCCGCATCGTCGCCGGACAGCCGCCCCGTTGTGCCGCCGCCGAACGCCGCGGCCAGCACCGCGCGGCGCCGGGCGTACTCGTGCCGCATCCGCCTGATGTGCCGTTCCAGGTCGCCGCCCGCGATCAGCGTGAGCACCGCCCGCTGGGCCGGCCCGGCGGCCCACTCCCCCAGGCTCGCGGTGGCGCCGGCCAGCCGCTCCGCCAGGCCGGGCCGCGCCACCAGCCAGCCGACGCGCAGCGCGGGCGTGAGCGTCTTCGTGGTGGTCCCCAGGTAGATCACGACGTCGGGATCCAGGCCGAACAGGGCCGGCAGCGGCGCGACGTCGTAACGGAACTCGCCGTCGTAGTCGTCCTCGACGATGAGCGCCCCGGTGGCCCGCGCCCAGGCGACCAGGGCCTGCCGGCGCGGAACCGTGAGCCGGCCACCGAGCGGGTACTGGTGCGCCGGGGTGGTGTAGACGAGGCGCAGGCCGTCGGGGAGCGCGTCCACGATCAGGCCGCCCTCGTCCACCGGGCACGGCACGGGGCGCACCCCGTGCGCGGCGAACACCGTCCGCGCGGTCGGGTACCCGGGTTCCTCCACCCCGGCCAGGTCCCCCGGCCGCAGCAGGGCGGTGGCCAGCAGGCCCAGGCTGCCTGCCACGCCACGGGTCACCAGGATCTGGCCCGCGGAGCAGTGGACGCCCCGGCTGCGCCGCAGGTAGCCGGTGAGCGCGGCGCGCAGGCCGGCGTCCCCCTGCGGGTCGGCCGCCCCGACCGGGGGCTGCGCGCCCACGCTCCGCCAGGCGCGCCGCCACGCGGCCCGGTCAATGCCCTCGGCCCACGCGATGCCGGGCCGCAGCTCGATCAGCGACGTCATGCCCAGGGGCGGCAGCCAGCCCCACATCCCGGCCCCCGCCTCGCGCTCCGCCTGCGGCGCCCCCGGCGGGCCCTGCCCCGGCGTGGTGGGCCCGGGAGCGGCCGGCCCGCTCTGGGCGCCGCCCGCGACGTACGTGCCGGATCCGTGCCGTCCCTCGAGCCACCCTTCGGCGAACAGTTGCGCGTACGCGCCGGTGACGACGGTCCGGCTCACCCCGAGGAGACTCGCGAGCGCCCGGGTGGACGGCAGGCGCTCGCCGGTGGCCAGCCGGCCATCGAGCAGCGCCTCGCGGAGCTGCGCCACGATCTGGGACGTCAGCGCTTCCCCGGCTGCCCGGTCGGCCGTCAGCGACAGTTCCACGGTTCCACCGGGGGGTCCGGGGGGCCGCCTCCCCGGGTTAGCACTACGGGCTGCGGCGAAGCCGGCCGTAGGCGGCAAGCAGCCTTGCCCGCCACGAGCCATAGTGGTCCTTAGAAGTAGCCGTGAAGTGGCTCTAATCGAATAGCCACTTCACCGCTAACCTAGTCGTCATGACGACGCTGAACCAGACCCTGTCCCCGACCGAGCGCACCCGCGTGCGCCGTCACTCCGAGCGCGCGCAGACCGAGCGCGAAGATCTGTATGCGGTACTCGACGCCGGGATGATCTGCCACCTGGGGGTCGTCATGGACGGCTCGCCGGTGGTGCTGCCCACCGCGTACGGGCGCATCGGCGACACGCTGTATCTGCACGGATCCTCCGCCAACCGGAGCCTGTTCGCGGCCGACGGGCAGGAGATCTGCGTCACGGTCACCCTTTTCGACGGGCTGGTCTGCGCCAGGGCCGCGTTCACCCATTCGGTCAACTACCGCAGCGCGGTGGTTTTCGGCACCGCGCGCATAGTCACAGATCAAGATGAACGCCTGGCGGGTTTGCGGGCGGTTACCGAGCACCTGATCCCCGGCCGCTGGGACGCCGTGCGGGCGCCCAACCGCAAGGAACTCGCCGCCACTTCGGTGCTCGCGGTCCCGCTGGCCGAGGCGTCCGTGAAGGTCCGCACCGGGCCCCCCAAGGACGAGCCGGAAGACCTCGGCGCCGGTATCTGGGCGGGCGTGCTGCCAGCGACGACAACCTTCGGCGCCCCGGTACCCGATCCCGGGCTGCCAGCCGGAATCGACGCCCCGGAACACATTCGCGTCCGGGCGGGGATGCGCGGCCGCTAGGCGTTGGGCAGAAATATCTCGTGCTCCGGCCGAACCAAGGCATTTAGCGGCTGCGAGCAGGCCCGATAGCCGGCGGACAACGCCTAAGCTGTGGGGATGACCGACCGGCTGGTGTGGATCGACTGTGAAATGACCGGGCTGGACCTAGAGCGGGATGCCTTGATCGAGATCGCCTGCCTGGTCTCCGACGGTGAGCTCGTCGTGCTCGACGAGGGCCTTGACCTGATCATCAAACCCCCGGCCGAGGCACTCGACCAGATGGAGGACGTGGTCAGGCAGATGCACACCGCCTCGGGGCTGCTTTCCGAGCTGGCGGCGGGCGTCACCCTCGCGGAAGCGCAGGACCAGGTGCTGGCCTACGTCCGCAGGTACATTCGTGAGCCGCGGCGGGTCCCGCTGGCCGGCAACTCCATCGCCACCGACCGCGCCTTCATCGCCCGTGACATGCCCGAGCTCGACGCGTTCCTGCACTACCGGATGGTCGACGTCTCCAGCATCAAGGAGCTTGCCCGGCGCTGGTACCCGCGGACCTACTTCGCCAGCCCGCTCAAGCGGGGCGGGCACCGCGCCCTGGCCGACATCACCGAAAGCATCCAGGAGCTGCGCTACTACCGGGAGACGGTGTTCGTTCCGGCGCCGGGTCCCGATACGGCCACGGCCCGCCAGATCGCCGCGCGCTTCGGCGGCCCGGGCGGGCCCTTCCCCGACGAGGAGCCGGCCCGCAGCGGAGCCGGCCGGGCCGTGCGGGCCGCGACGGAGGCCCCGGGGGGAACCGGTTCGGCATAGTGTCCCGGCCCCGCTATGCTGCATCCAGCCGAATGGCGATGGTGGGCGTAGCTCAGTTGGTTAGAGCACCAGGTTGTGGTCCTGGGTGTCGGGGGTTCGAATCCCCTCGCTCACCCCACTGAAAACCGCAGGTCAGAAGCCCGGCCGCCGACGGCGGCTGGGCTTCCTGGCACTCAGATGTCCGTTTCTGGGGCAAGGCGCCCGGACAGGGCCGGCCAGCGAGGGCCCGGCCAGGGAGGAGGCCTGGCGCTTCGCGTTCCTTGCCGTTGCGTGGCGGTTCAGTGGCGCGCACGGATGGCACCGGCCAGCGGCGCAGCCAGGCTGAAGGGACATCACAGCCAAGGGCTGCTGCGCCGTCCGCCGATGTTCCGGGATACGCGCTGCCGTTAGACTTTCCGCGCCAATGGTGAGGAGCCGGGAAGGCAGGTACCGCTGCGCTTTAGGACGCGTCCCACGTCGCCGCGCTCGCCAGTGGCCGTGGTGTGCGCCGCGGCGGTCGCCGGGCTTGGGCTGATGAGCGCCTCGCCGGCTGCGGCGGTTGGTGGGAAAGCTTGGGTAGAGGACGTCGGCGTCGCCTACCAGGCCCCGGCCTGCGCCGTGTCGAAAACGGGCAGTGACACGGCCGGTGACGTGTACCGCCCGGCCAACCCGCCGCCCGGGCCGCTGCCCGTCGTGGTGTACGTCCACGGCGGCGCGTTCATCGGCGGGGTTCGCACCGCCTCAGATAACGAGGTCATAGCCGAGGAACTTGCCACCTTGGGCTACGTCACCTACAACATCGACTACTGCCTGGCTGACCCCACGGCAAAGGTGGCCGGCTTTCCGGTGCAGGTTCGCGATGTCGTGGACGCCGTGCGCGCCCTGAGCAAGCCCGGGTTTGACGGCGGGCGCGTCGACGTCGATCCCAGCCGGGTCGCCGTCTGGGGCGGATCGGCGGGTGCCACCCTGGCGGCCGAGGTCGGGGTGACACTGGGGGACACCGGCACCACGGCGGTCGCCGCCATGGTCGGCTGGTCTGGTGGGTACGACTTCCTCGATTTCCGGGGTGGCAACGCGCAGAATGAAAAGGATCGCTTCGCCTTTCTCGGCTGTGATCCGCAGACCAACAAGTCGCCGTCCTGCCAGAGCAGGGCCCGGGAAGGATCAGCCGCGCTCAACGTGAGCGCCACCACGCCGCCCATGTCCCTGTGGAATTCCAGTGCCGAGCTTGTCCCCATTACCCAGTGGCAGGACATGAAGACCGCCCTCGCAGCCGCGGGCATCCCCTTCAAGGCCACCGAGATCCCCGGTCATGCCCACTCCAACGCCTACACCCCCAAGGCCTTCTGTCCCACCGTCAAGTTCCTGACCAGCTACCTCGGGCCCTACACCGGCACCTGCGTAGCTCCGCCCAGCCCGGGCGCATCCGGCACTGGTTAGCCGCCAGCCAGCGCTGGTCGCCGGCGGATAGGCAGCATCCGGCGCCGCCGGGACCAGTAAGCTCAGGTGATATGTCACCTAACCGTAGGGCGGGCCTGGAGCCTGCCGGCGGATGGCTCGACGGGGACCAGCAGCGGGCGTGGCTGGCCTATGTCCGGGTCCAGTTGCGCCTGGCGTACGAGATGAACCGCCAGCTCCTCGCCGACAGCGGCATGTCGTTGCCCGATTACGACGTGCTGACGGGGCTGAGCGTCGCTGAGGGAGGGCGGATGCCGATCACGGTGCTCGCCGCCCAGATCGGCTGGGAGCGCAGCAGGGTGTCCCACCACGTGCGGCGGATGAGCGCCCGGGGCCTGGTGACGTGCGGCCCGTCCGCCGCGGACAGGCGGGTCACCGAGGTGACCCTGACCGCCCGCGGATGGCAGGCTCAGCAGGAGGCGGCGCCCGGGCATGTGGATCTTGTCCGGCGCCTGTTCTTCGGGGGGCTGCCGGCCGGCCTGGAGAGGCCGCTCAGCGAGGCACTGGAAGGCGTTTACGCCAACATCATCAAACAAGGCACGCTCCCGCCGCCGGTCGACTGGCACCCGGCAGGGGACTGACGAAGCTCCGCCTTGCCGCCCCAGTCCTGCGCCGGCAAGGCAGCCGCCGCGCCGGGGAACCGGCGCGGGGCGCGCCAGCCGCCAAGACCACCGTTGCTGGCCGGGCTCTCGGTCCCGCCCACCCGCGGCCTCCCCCATTGATAATTACGTGACATCTCATCTTGACCGTTACGTGACATATCACGTATGTTGCGAGGCAGAAGTGACCGGCCGGAAACAGCGCGGCGAACACGCTGACGTTGCCGTTCGCGGCCATACCGACGGCCGCCATCAGGAAGGAGCTGCTATGCCCAACGCGGTTGTGATGACCGGATACGGGCCACCTGAGGTGCTGAAGTGGGCTGAGGTCCCGCTGGCCGAACCGGGCGCGGGGCAGATCAGGATCAAGGTCGAGGCCGCCGGCATCAGCCCGACCGATCTCCCCCTGCGCGCCGGCTATCTCAAGGCCTTCCCGCTGCCGCCCAACGCCGTGCTCGGCTTCGAGGCAGCGGGCACCGTCGACGCGGTGGGGCCCGGTGTCACCGGCACGTCCATCGGGGATGACGTCACGGCCCTGCTGCTCGGCCTGGGTGGTTACGCCGAGTACGCGGTGGCGTCGATCTGGACCCGCAAGCCAGACGACGTGCCGTGGCTCGATGCCGCCGCGCTGCCCAGCTCGGCCGAGGCGGCCGCCCGTGTGCTCCGGCAGCTCAACGTCACCAGCGGTGAGACGCTGCTGCTTTTCGGCGGCGGCGGATCCGCCGGCATCATCGCGACGCAACTCGCGGTCGCCCAAGGGGTCACGGTGATCAGCGCGGTCGGCGAGCACGACGAAACGCTCGCCCGCGAACTGGGAGCGACCCCGGTGCGGTACGGGGCGGGCGTGGCCGACCGGGTCCGCGCCCTGGGCACGGTGGACGCCGTGTTCGACGCGGCCGGCACGGGTGTGCTGGCCGACGCGATCGCCCTGGCCGGCGGCCCCGCGCGGGTCATCACCTTGTCGGACCCGGCCGCCGCTGACTTTGGCGTCACGCTGTCGGAGGCCATGCCCGACCGCGCTGGGGATGCCCTGGATGAGACGATCGCCCTGCTGGCCGATGGCCGGCTCCGGCTGCGCGCACACAAATCCATGCCGATGCAGCAGGCCGCCGAGGCCCACCGCCAGCTGGAAAGCGGCAAGGTCCACGAGCGCATCATCCTCACCCTCAACTAGCAGGGCGCGGCGCCGCGGCGGCCAGGCCGGCCGCTCGTGATATGCCGTCTGGACCTGTATGGAGGCCGGGCTCATGACACGGGATCCGGAGTTTATTCAGGCCAAACGGCTAGCGCTTGGTGACCAGGGTCCGGGGACAGGCAAGGGGTTGCGCACGTGCCCGGCTCCGGCTGATCGTTGACGCGGCAGCTTCACCTGCCTGGCCACGGTCACGTCGGCCGGAACCTACAAGCTCGCCGGCGGCACGGGCCGCTAACCCGCTGAAGCCGGCCGGGGCCGGGTTTTGGGCTATCAGCTGGCGGACCCAGCGCATGCGCTCGGCGGCCGCCTCGGGGTGGTCGCCGAACTCCTGGGCCATCCGGCAGGCGCAGCCGCGGGTGCCGAACTTTCGCGTGGTCTGCCTGATCGCATCGGCGATCGCGTCGGGCCCGGGCGCGTCCGACCGCTGGAGCGCGGAAGCGAACAGGGCCTCGTACCGGGCTTCGTCAGCCTTCGGTCTGGCCAGCACGGCATGCCAGCCACCACCTTTCACACTTCGATGCTTTCACACTTCGATGTGCCCATGGACCACCGCCGCGCCGGGCTGGCCGGGGCCAGAAACAGGCGGCGAGCAGGATCAGCAGCGGGCCGGAGCTGGGTTCGGTGGCCCGCCCGGTGGTCAGGCCGCCGGGCGGTCCTGAGCGGCCTATTCGCGCGCCTCAGGCCCTGCTTGACGAGCCGGGGCGCCCGCGCAGGCCCAGTATCCCCTGTGCCGCCCGGACCCCACTGGTCCCGCCGCCCTGTCCGCGCAGGACGAACGCAATGCCCACTGCGATGGTCCCGCCCGCCACCGGCCCGACGAGATACGCCCACCACGCGGCCCAGTTGCCCAGCACCAGGGCCGGCCCAAGCGATCGCGCCGGGTTCATCGACGCGCCGCTGACCGGCGCTCCCCACAGTCCGGCCAGCGCGATGTAACTGCCCACGCCGATGGCAGCAAGCGGCCCGATCTGCTGGGCGCCTGACGCGGTGCCCAGAATCGTGCTCACCAGCCCGGTGGTCAGCACGAGTTCCCACAGCATCGCCGTGGTTGCCGAAATGCCGCTGCCCGGCAGGGTCAATCCCGCGCTGCCCTGCTTTCCGATCAGTGCCCACAGCAGCAGCGTGGCGAGGATCGCGCCGGCGAACTGGGCGACGATGTAGGCGGGGACCCGCTTCCACGGGAAGTCGCCGCGCAGGGCGAAGGAAATGCTCACCGCCGGGTTGAGGTGCGCCCCGGAGACCGCCCCCATGAACAGGATGATCGCGGCCACCATCAGCGCGGGCGCTACCACGCGCGCACCATAGGGGACCGCACCGCCCCCGAACCGGGCGTTGACCATGCCGCCGCCGACCGCGACAAGGACCAGGAAGAACGTCCCCAGTAGCTCCGAGAACAGCCGGCGCCCCTCGTAGCGGTTATCCCAGAAGTCGAACTCATGGGCTATCGAGTTGGGCTCCCCCATGGACCGCAAGGCCACCCGGGCATGACCGACCGCACCCGGATCAAGCTTCTCCTGGGGAGGCAACCCGCTCGGCTGACTAGTCATCTGAACCCCTCCGGCTATCTGAGCACCGCGAACCGGACAGCTTCAAGACGCCCACAGTTCACCTACCCACCATGCAAAGTCCCTCGCCACCGTGGCACGGGCATCATCGTCCGGGCGATCAACATTCTCAAGTGATCGGGGAGCACCGGGCGGGCAGGTCATCGCTCCCGTCCGCCAGGGGACCGGTACGCGGCGACCAGGCGGGCCACCAAGGTGGCCAGGAAGATCTGCCCGGTGAGCGCCTCCAGAACCGCGATGGCCCTGCCTCCGTTCTGCGCCGCAACGAAGTCCCCGTAGCCCAGCGTGGTCAGCGTGGTGAAGCTGAAGTACTGGTACGTCTGCGTACTGTCCTGGCCATTGGTGAAGAAGGCATGCCCGGTCAGGTGATCGATGGCCGCGTAGAAGGCGGCGAACATCAGCCCGATCATGAGGTAGGCGCTGAGCACGCCGTAGATGCTCTGGATGGTGACCGTGCCGAAGGACAGCACGCGGCGCACGATCACCACGGCCGCGAAGAGCAGGACCAAGCCGGCCCAGAGGTTGGCGATCCCGCTACCCGTGCTGCCGGTTGCCGTACTGACCGACAGGCCCAGCGCGACCGCCGTACCGGCGATCGCGACGACGACGATCAGGCGCACCATCGCGCGGGAGGCCGACCAGTTTCGCAGCGCCAGCAACGCCGCACCGGTGAACAGCACGATCTGGAATCCATCGATCAGCCGGCCCTTGCTCAGCGCGGACATCACGTAGGTCACGATCAGCACGAGCAGCAGCACGCCGAACCGGCCCGGCGGCGCGGCGGCCGCCCCGGCCGGCTGGGTGCCGGGCTGAGTGCTCTCCTCTATGCTGCCGATCCCACCTCCCCCGCGCCGCGGCGACATCCTCCCCGCGGGATGAATAGGAAGGGGCAGCGGCCAGCCCGGATCCGGGTCACCCGCGGGGAGTGGGTCGCCGCGCGATATCCCGAGTCATCATGGGCCGGTGACCACGCCTGCGGATCCCGCCGCGCTGCTGCGCAGCCGGGCCTACCTGCAGTTGCTTGCCTTTGCCGCGATCCTGGGCGTGCCGGTCTCCGCGGCCGTCTACGGCTTCCTGGCACTCGCCAGCTACCTGCAACAAGAGATCTACATCCACCTTCCGCACGGACTGGGTTTCCACACGGAGCCGTTGTGGTGGCCGCTCCCGGTGCTCGGCGTGGCCGGGGTGCTGGCGGCGCTGACCATCCAGTACCTACCCGGCCGGGGCGGCCCGTCGCCCGCCGGCGGCTTCAAGATGCACGGCCCGCCCACGCCGCAGCAGCTTCCCGGCATCATCCTCGCGGCCCTGACCACCCTGGCCTTCGGCGTGGTCCTCGGGCCGGAGATGCCGTCGATCCTCATCGGCGGCGGCCTGGTCGTGCTCGTCATCCGCCTGTCCCGGCGGAACCTGCCGGACCAGGCCACCAGGGTGCTCGCCGCGTCGGGAAGCTTCGCCGGGATCAACGCCCTGCTGGGGAACCCACTGGTGGGCGCCTTCCTGCTGATGGAAGCGTCCGGGCTGGGCGGGCCGATGCTCGTGCTGACGCTGCTCCCAGGGCCTGCTGTCGGCGGGCATCGGCACGCTGATCTTCATCGGCCTGCACAACTGGACCGGGCTGGGCACGTTCTCCCTCTCGGTTCCCGGGCTGCCGCACCTCGGCTCGCTCACCGTGGCCGAGTTCGGCTGGGCGCTGGTCATCGGGGTGGCTGCCGCGCCGGTTGGCGCGGGGATCCGATGGCTGGGACGGCTGGCTGCATGACTACGCCGAACGCTGGACGTTGTGGCTCCTCCCGGTGGCGGGCCTGGCCATCGGGGGCCTCGCGGTCGTTTACGCGGAGGCCACCGGCCAGGCCAGCACCGACGTGCTGTTCTCCGGGCAGTCCGCGCTCCCGCACCTGATCGATCACGCCTCCGGCTACGCCCTCGGGGCCCTGCTGCTGTTGATGGTCTGCAAGGGGCTTGCCTACGGGGTCTCCCTGGGCAGCTTCCGCGGCGGCCCGGTCTTCCCGGGGATGTTCATCGGCGCGGCCGGCGGCATCGCGATGTCGCACCTGCCGGGGCTGCCGCTGGTCGCCGGGGTCGCCATGGGCATCGGCGCGCTGTCGGTGGTGATGCTCACCCTTCCGCTGACCTCCGTCCTGCTGGCGAGCCTGCTGCTGGCCTCGGACGCGATCGTCGTCATGCCGCTGGTGATCGTGGCGGTGGTGGTGGCGCACGTGACGGCGGCCAGGCTGGCCCCGCCCGCCGAGCCGGCAACTGGCGAGGCCGTCGCGCCCCCACCCGCCGCCAAAGACGCCACAGACACCACAGACACCACAGACACCAAGGCCGCCGGCCGGGCACCCTAAATGCTGCACGTCCGCGTGGTCAGCCCGGCCGGCCGCACCGGCCAGCTCGTGCAGACGCTGTCCACGATGCCCGGCGTGCAGAACCTGGTGGTGCTTACCGGCGGGGCACGCCGGCCCGAGGGCGACGCGGTGCAGTTCGACGTCCGGGACGGCGCCGCCAACCCCGTGTTCCGGGCCCTGCACGACCTGGGCCTCGCCAGCGACGGCCGGGTCGCCGTGCACCGGGTCGACGCGTCCCTCGGCGGCACCGCCCCGGCCAGGCGGACCGGGTACCTCGCGCCGGAGGTCGCCCCGGTGTGGGAGCTGGTGGAGGCCAACATCCGCGCCGGCGCCGCGTACCCGCCGAGCTTCTACGTGCTGCTCACGATCGCGGGGCTGATCGGCGCCGTCGGCATCCTCACCAACTCGCAGATCCTCATCGTGGGCGCGATGGTGGTGGGCCCCGAGTACAACGCGATCATCGCCGTGGCGCTCGGCATCACCCAGCGGGACCGCCGCGCCGTGCGGGCCGGCCTGCTCGCCCTGCTCTGGGGGTTCCTCGCGGCGGTGGTGGTGACCTTCGCGTTCAGCGCCGGAATCCGGATCGCCGGCGTGCCGCCCGCTTCGGCCTTCCTGCACGGCATCAGGCCGGTCGCGAACCTCATCAACTCGCCGAACCTGTTCTCGGTCGTGGTCGCGGTCCTGGCCGGCATCGTCGGCGTGGTGTCGCTGACCCAGTCCCGCGCCAACGCGCTGATTGGCGTGTTCATCTCGGTCACCACGATCCCCGCGGCGGCCTCGATCGGGGTGTCGGTCGCCTACGGAAGCTGGTCCGAGGCGCGCGGCTCGCTGGTGCAGCTGCTGCTGAACGTGGTGCTGCTCATCGTGGTGGGCGCGGCCGGCCTGCGCGCGCAGCGCGCGATCTGGCAGCGCGCCCCCTCGTCCGGCGGCGCCACCTGATCAAATAGGGGCGATGAGGATCCGCCTCGCACAGGAGGGGCCCGCATGGCCGGCGATCGGCTGGTGGCCGTCAGCTACCCGGTAGACGGCGAGTTCAAAGACATCAACACCCGCGTGGTGAGCGCCGACGCCGAGGTCGCCTTCCTGGCGGAACTCGGCGACACCGAGCGCCTCCGGGCACTGGGCCGGGCCGACGCGCTGATCGGGCTCCGGCTGAGCCGGGAACTGCCCGACGGGGCGCTGGCCGGCGCGCCCCGGCTGGAGTTCATCCAGCTCATGCCGGCCGGCGCCGACGGAGTCGACTTCGCGGCCATCCCGGAGCGGCTGGTGATCGCCAGCAACGTCGGCGCGTACGCCAAGCCCATCGCCGAGCACGTCATGGCGATGACGCTCGCCCTGGCCCGGCGGCTGCCGCAACGGCAGGCGGCCATGGCCGCCGGCGACTTCGACCAGCAGCACCCACTGCACACGCTGGACGGCGCGGTCTGCGCGATCCTCGGCTTCGGCGGGATCGGCAAGGCCACCGCCGACCTGATGCGGGCGTTCGGCGCGCGCATCTACGCGGTCAACTCCTCCGGGCACACCGAGGAGCCGACCGAGTTCACCGGCACGGTGGCCGACCTGGACCGGGTGCTCGCCGCCGCGGACGTGACGGTCATCTCGCTGCCGCTGACGCTGGCCACCCGGGGCCTGATCGGGGCGCGGGAACTGGCGCTGATGAAGCCGGACGCGATCTTGGTGAACGTGGCCAGGGGGGCGATCGTGGACGAGCGCGCCCTGTACGAGCACCTGAGCGCCAACCCGGAGTTCTGCGCCGGGATCGACGCGTGGTGGCACGAGCCGGGCCCGCACTCGGGCTTCCGTATCGACTACCCGTTCCTCAGCATGCCCAACGTGATCGGCTCCCCGCACAACTCCGGCATCGTGGCGGGCGTGCTCCAGACGGCGGCCCGGATGGCCGCCGAGAACGTCCGCCGCTACCTGCGCGGCGAGCCGCTCACCGGCCTGGTACGCCGCGCCGACTACGTCGCCCCCGGCTGACCCTGCCCGGCCGCGGTGGGCGCCGGCGCGGTGGGCGGCGTGCCCGCGGCCGGCCCGGCCGGTCGCTGGAAGTCCGCGGCGGACACGCGGCGCCGGAAGATGTAGTAGCTCCACGCCTGGTAGGCGAGCACGAGCGGAAGGAAGATGACCACGACGACGGTCATCGCCTTGAGCGAGTAGCCGCCGGACGCGGTGTTGTGCACGGTGAGGTTGTTGGCGGCGCTGGTGGAGGACACCATCACGTTCGGGTACAGGCCGACGAAGATCGACACGATTGCTGACGCGATCGTGACCGTGGTCGCGGCGAACGCGAAGCCAAACCGCTTCTCGTAGACGAGCCAGACGGCGGAGAGCACGGCGAGGATCGTGAGCAGTTCGACCGGGTTGAGGAAGAACGCGCTGGTGTGGGTGACGTGGGTCCAGATGGTGAACGCCACGACCGCCGCGCCGGTGGCTGGCGCCACCCGGCGGGCAATAACGGCCGCGCGCTCGCGGATCTGTCCGGTGGTCTTCAGCGTCAGGAACGTCGCACCGTGCATTACGCAGATCAGTACCAAGGTGATCCCGGTGAGCAGCGCGTACGGCTGGAGCAAAGACCAGAACGTGCCGGTGAAGTTCTGCGATGAGTTGATCGGCGTCCCGGCGAGCAGGTCGCCGAGGCCGACGCCGATCAGCAGCGGAGCCGCGACGCTGCCCGCGATCATCAGCCCGTCCCAGGTGCGGCGCCACTGGGCCGCGTCGCGTTTGCCCCGGTACTCGAACGACACGCCGCGGACGATCAGCGCGACCAGGATCAGGACGAACGCGAGGTAGAACCCGGAGAACATGGTCGCATACCACCCGGGGAACGCGGCGAACATCGCGGCCCCGGCGACGATCAGCCAGACCTCGTTGCCGTCCCACAGCGGCCCGATCGTGTTGATGGCCGCCCGCCGCTCCGCGTCGTCCCTGCCCACGAGGCTGTGCAGCATGCCGACGCCGAAGTCGAACCCCTCCAGGACGAAGAACCCGGTCCACAAGATCGTGATGACGATGAACCAGAACGGGACGAGTGACATCGCGGGCCCCTAGTACTGGACGGCCGGCACGGGCGCGGTCGCGCCGGCCTCGGTTTGCTCGGGCGCGGGGGCGAGTTCCTTGCGGGAGTAGCGCAGCATCAGCAGCAGGTCGACGGTGCCCAGCGTCCCGTACAGCAGCACGAAGATGACCAGGCTGGTCACCACCCACCCGGTGGACACCGACAGCGACAGCCCGTTTTTGGTCAGCATGATGCCCTGCACGATCCACGGCTGCCGGCCGCTCTCGGTCAGGAACCACCCGGCGGTGTTCATCAGGAAGGGCAGCACGGCGCCCCAGGTAGCCACCCACAGGAACACCCGGGAGGTGGTGAGCTTGTGGCGCCGGATCAGCCACAGCCCCCACAGGCCGATGATGGTGGTCAGCAGAGCCAGGTAGGCCATCACCCGCATGCCCCAGTACTGGATGAACACGTTCGGCACGTAGTTGCCGGGCCCGTACTTGGCCGCGTACTGGTTCTGCAGCGGCGTCATGCCGATGACCTTGCCGTTCCAGTGGTTGGTGGCCAGCAGCGACAGCAGGTGCGGGATCTCGATGATCTGGGTCGGGGTGTGGTCGTTGTTGCCGCCGCCGATCTGGAACAGCGAGAACGAGCACGGCTGGCAGGTGGTCCACTGCGCCTCGGCCGCGGCGATCTTCATCGGCTGGTACCGGGCCTCGATCACGCCAAGCTCGTCGCCCACCAGCATGGTGAACAAGATCGCCGGAACCAGCACGATCAGCGCCAGCCGGGCGGAGCGGATAAACACGTCCTTGTCCCCGCCGCGGCGCAACTGCCACGCGGACACGGCCAGCATCACGGCCGCCCCGGTGACCAGCGAGGCCAGCACGACCTTCGCGTATCCCCAGACGAACACCGGGTTGGTGAACAGCGCCCAGATGTCGTTGAGCTGAGGCTTGCCGTTGACCATCTGGTAGCCGACCGGATGCTGCATCCACGAGTTGGCCGCCAGGATGAACGCCGCTGACAGCATGCTGCCGAACGCGACGGCCCAGATGGTCAGCAGGTGAATCCGTCGTGGCAGTTTGTCCCAGCCGAACAGCCACAGCCCGAGGAACGTCGACTCCAGGAAGAACGCGCCCAGCCCCTCCATCGCCAGCGGGGCGCCGAAGATGTTGCCGACCAGCCGCGAGTACGCCGACCAGTTCATCCCGAACTGGAACTCCTGCACCAGGCCGGTCACCACGCCGATCGCCACGTTAATGACCAGCAGCGTGCCGAAAAACCGGGTCAGCCGTAGGTACTCCGGCCGCTTGCTGTAATACCACGCCGTCTGCAGCAGCGCGGTCAGGAACGCCAGCCCGATCGTCACCGGGACGAACAGGAAGTGATTGATCGAGGTGAAGGCGAACTGGATCCGCGCCAGATCGAGGCTCGTCATCCATCCCTCCGGGGTGCGGCGTCACCCGGGGCGGCGCCCGTGGGACCGTCTGGTTCGCGGTAGGCGCGGGCCACCTCCCGCGGGACGTCGTCGATCGTGAACGTACGTTCCCGCCGCAGGTCCCGGGTGAAGGCGAACCACCAGCCGAGCACCGCCCCGACGCGGTTGCGGTAGCCGGTCAGGAAGCCGATATGGATGAACAGCCACACCCACCAGCCCAGGAACCCGCCGAAGTTCAGCCCGAACGCGGACACGACGGCACGCCCGCGGGAGATGTACGCGGCCGAGCCCAGGTCGCGATAGCGGAACGGCTTGTCGAAGGCCTCCCCCCGGGCCAGATGGGCGACCTTGCGCCCGGCGTAGAGCCCGCTCTGCATGGCGACCTCGGCGACGCCGGGCAGCTTGTCCAGGCACATCATGTCCCCGGTGACCAGGATCTCCGGGTGGCCGGGCAGGGACAGATCGGCGCCGGGCACGAGCCGCCCGGCCCGGTCCTGCTCCGCGCCGGTGGCCTTGGCCACGGCCCCGGCCAGCGGGGGGGCCTCGACGCCCGCGGTCCACAGGACGTTGCCGGTCTCGTACCTGGTCACGTTCCCGTCATGACCCTTTACCTCGAGCCCCCGGGGATCCACCTGGGTGACGATCGAGCCCATGTGCAACTCGACCCCGAGCTTGCCCAGGTCGCGGGCGGCCAGCGCGGACAGTTTCGGGCCGAACGTGGCCAGCGGGGCGGTCCCCCCGTCGAACAGCAGCACCCGGGCGTCTTCGGGCTTGATCCGCCGGTACTCGCTGCGCAGCGTCTTGGTGGCCACCTCACGGATCTGCCCGGCCAGTTCCACCCCGGTCGGCCCCGCGCCGACCAGCGCGAAGGTCAGCCAGCGCTGGCGTTCCGCCGGGTCGGTGGCGGACTCGGCCAGCTCGAACGCGCCGAAGACCCGCCGGCGGATCTTCATGGCGTCCTCGATGGACTTCATGCCGGGCGCGAAGGCGGCGTACTCGTCGTGACCGAAGTAGGACTGCCGGACGCCCGCGGCGAGGATCAAGTAGTCGTAGCCGAACTCGATATTTTCGCCGAGCGGGCGCCGCGCCAGCACCCGCCGCCCCTCGGTGTCGAGGCCGGTCACCTCGGCGAGCTGAAATTCGATGTTGCGGTGGCGTTTGAGCAGCTCACGCAGGGGTGCGGCGATCTTCCCCTCGGACAGGATGCCGGTCGCGCACTGGTAGAGCAGCGGCTGGAACAGGTGATGCTCCGCGCGGTCGAGCAGCGTCACCTGGACCGGCGCGCGCGCCAGCATCCGGGCGGCGAACAGCCCGCCGAACCCGCCGCCCACGATCACCACCCGGCGTGGGCCGGCTGTCGCGGCCATGACTCACCCGGCCTTTCGTCTGATCAGGTGTCTTGCGGGATCAGGGCCGCGCCCTCAGCCCGCCGGGTCGTGCCACATATCCCGGTCCGGCAGCAGCCGGTCGGCTTCCTTGGGCCCCCAGCTGCCCCTGGCGTAGGGGTGCACGGGGGTGACGTCGCCGAGCACCGGGTCCACGATCTTCCAGGCGGCCTCGACGGTGTCTTGCCGGGCGAACAGCCACCGCTCGTTGTCGAGCGCGGCGCCGATCAGCCGGTCGTAGGGCCGCTGGTCGGACCCGGGCTGCTGGGCGAAGCTCAGTTCTTCGGTCTGCGGCTCCCACCCGGCACCCGGTTTCTTACCGGCGAGCGTAAGGGTGACCCCGGTCTCCGGCCAGACCCGGAACCGCAGCTCGTTACGGTGCGGCAGCGGCGCCAGGCCAAAGATGTCGCGGGGCGGGTGGCGGAACTTCACCGCGACCTCGGTCGCTGTGACCGCCAGGCACTTGCCCGCCCGGATCAAAATCGGCACATCCGCCCACCGCCACGAATCCGACATCAGCCGGATCGCGACAAACGTCTCCACCGTGGAGTCGCGCGCGACACCCGCCACGTCGTGGTAGCCGTCGTACTGGCCGCGGACACAGTACTCCGGGGTCAGCGGGGTCAGCGACGCCACCAGCCGGTGTTTGGCGTCCCGCCAGTTCGCCAGGCCCTGCCCCTCCGGCGGGTCGGCCATCACCGTGGCCAGCACCTGGAGCATGTGGTTCTGGACCACGTCCCGGATGGCGCCGGTCTTGTCGTAGAACGAGCCCCGGTCGGACACGTCGAACGCCTCGGCCATGGTGATCTGGATCGACTCCACGTAGGTCCGGTTCAAGAGCGGCTCGACCACCGCGTTGGCGAACCGGCCGAACAGCACGTTCTCCACCGGCTCGAAAGCCAGCCAGTCATCGACCCGGAAGATGGCTTCCTCGGTGAAGTACTGGTGCATGGTGTCGTTGAGCTTCAGCGAGCTGGCCAGGTCGGTGCCGAACGGCTTTTCCACCATCACCCGGGCGCCGGCGGCGCGGCCGGCCGTGGCGATGCCCTGGGCGATCCGCCCGAACAAGAACGGCGGCACCTCCAGGTAGTACAGCACCTGCCCGCCCGGGCCGATCGCATCCGACATGGCGTGGTATGTGGTGTCCTCGCCGAGGTCGCCGTCGACGTAGCGCAGCAGGCCCAGCATCTTCACCGCCGCCGGGCTGCCCGGGTCCATGTTGTTGAGCTTGAGCGACGCCACCGCGTAGTCGCGGAACTGCGCCAGATCCCACCCCTGTTTGGACACCCCGATCACCGGGACGTTGAGCACGTCCCGCTCGACGAGCCCCACCAGGGCCGGGAACGTTTCCAGCTTGGCCAGATCGCCGGTCGCCCCGAAGATCACTAGTGCATCGACCCGGTCTGACATGATCCAACTCCTGCCCTGCTTGGCTGCTGCTTCCGATCCGACCCCCAGCGCCCCTCCGGTGGCATCGCCCGCCATGGGTGAGCTTGCCGGCCGGGCCGGCGAGCGGGCTCTTGTACCTCAGTTGGCGGGCAGGGCACAACCTCCCGCCTGGGTGGGTCCCGCGCGGGCCGCGGTTGCCGGCCCTCGCCGCCGCGCCGCGGACCGCCCCTGGTGAGATGGACTCGTGCGGTGTTCGGCGTCCCGGACGAGCTCACCGGGCCGGCCCGAAGTCCTCCGGTGCGGGTGTGCCGCGCCGGGGACGGAACCACAAGCATGGATGGACGAGGGTGTTGCGGGTGGGCGCCGGGAACCGCGCCGCGCGGCGCGCACACGGCAGAAGGAGGGACCAATGGCCGAGCACTACGACGTGATCATCATCGGGACGGGGGCCGGCGGCGGAACGCTCGCGCATACCCTGGCCGGCTCGGGCAAGCGGATCCTGCTGCTGGACCGCGGCGACTTCCTGCCCCGGGAGCTACAGAACTGGGATCCCCGCCCGGTGTTCGTGGACGGGCGGTACATCTCCAAGGACACCTGGTTCGGCGCCGACGGCAAGCCGTTCCAGCCGCAGGTGCACTACTTCGTCGGCGGGGCCACCAAGCTCTACGGCGCGGCCCTGTACCGGCTGCGCCCCGGGGACTTCGCCGAACTCCAGCACGCCGACGGGATCTCCCCGGCCTGGCCGCTGTCCTACGACGACTTCGAGCCCTGGTACACCAAGGCCGAGCAGCTGTATCAGGTGCACGGCAACGGCGGCGAGGACCCCACCGAGGGGCACCGGTCCGCCCCCTATCCCTGGCCCGCGGTCTCCCACGAGCCCCGGATCCAGCACATCTCCGACGACCTGGCCAAGGGCGGGTACCACCCGTTCCACGCGCCCTGCGGGATCCTGCTCGACGAGGCCGACCGGCCCCGCAGCACCTGCATCCGGTGCACCTGGTGCGACGGGTACCCGTGCCTGGTCCACGCCAAGTCCGACGCCGATATCATCGCGGTCCGCCCGGCGCTCGGCCGGGACAACGTCACCCTGGTCACCGGCGCCGAGGTGACCAAGCTGGAGACGGACGGCTCCGGGCGGACGGTCACCGGGGTCGTGGTCTCCCGGAACGGCGACCGCGAGGTCTACACGGGGGACATCGTGGCCGTCTGCGCCGGCGCCGCGAACAGCGCCAAGATCCTGCTCAACTCCGCCAGCGACGCTCACCCGAACGGGCTGGCCAACGGCTCAGACCAGGTCGGCCGCAACTACATGTTCCACAACTGCCTGGCCGTGGTGGCCCTGTCCAAGGAGAAGAACGACACCGTCTTCCAGAAGACGCTGGGCATCAACGACTTCTACTTCGCCACCGAGGACTACGAGTACCCGGCCGGCAACATCCAGATGATCGGCAAGTCCAACGCCGAGGCGATGCGCGGCGAAAAGCCGAAGCTGACCAAGTTCGCCCCCGAATGGTCCCTGTCGGACGTCGCGGAGCACGCCGTGGACTTCTGGCTGACCACCGAGGACCTGCCGGTGTCCTCGAACCGGGTGACGGTCGACGGCGACGGCCAAGTCCACCTGGCCTACCAGCCGACCAACAACTCCGAGGTCGCCCGGCTCTACCACGAGCTGAAGAAGATCATGAACCACACCGGCATGGCCGAGCACCACGTCCTGGGCAAGAACTTCTACATGGACATGAGCATCCCGCTCGCGGGCTGCGCCCACCAGGCCGGCACCTGTCGGTTCGGCGCGGACCCGGCCACCTCCGTGCTCGACACCAACTGCAAGGCCCACGAAGTGGACAACCTGTACGTCGTGGACACCAGCTTCTTCCCGAGCATCGGCGCGGTGAACCCCGCGCTGACCGCGATGGCCAACGCGATCAGGGTCGGCGAGCACATCCACGCAGCGCATCGCGACCTGAGCCGGTACGGGGCCGATGGCGACCAGGGGCGAGACGAACGCCGTTTACGCGGCCGGGCTGATCCAGGGCATCGCGCTGGTCACGTTCCCCGCGGCGAGCACGATCTTCACCAGCCCCAGCCAGTACGGCCTGTCCAGCACCCAGTACGGGACGATGTTCCTGCCGCAGGTTGTCACCGCCGTGACAAGCTCTCTGCTGGGCGGGACGCTGTCGCGGCGGTTCGGGACAAAGCGCGTGTTCCTGGCCGGCCTGGTGGCGGACCTGGCCTCGATGGCGCTGCTGATCGTCAGCTCCGGCTTCACCGCCAACCAGCCGGTGGCCTACGGGCTGCTGCTGGCGGCCACGGCGTGCCTGGGCGCCGGCTTCGGCCTGACCGTGCCGGCGATCAACGCGCTCACCGCCGCGTTTCACCCGGACCGCGTCGATGCTTCCGTGCTCGTACTGAACGCGCTGCTGGGGCTGGGCACCGCATTGGCACCGGTGTTCGTGGCGATCTTCGTCGGCCTGGGGGCCTGGTGGGGGCTGCCGGTCATGTCGTCGGCGCTGCTGGCGGTGCTGCTGGCCGTCAGCATGGGCATGCCGCTGCACGCGGGCGTGCGGGGGCAGGCCGGCCGGGACAGCCGGGCCGCGGTCCCGCGGCTGTTCTGGGTTTTCGCCGCCTTCGCCGTCCTGTACGGCATCTGCGAGACGATGAACGGGAACTGGTCCCAGCTCGACATGACCAAGGACCTGCACGCGTCCGCCACCCAGGCATCGTTCGCCCTCACCGCGTTCTGGGGCATGGTCACCGTCGGGCGCGTCCTGTTCGCCGTGGTCCGGCGCCGGTTCCCGCCGCACCTGACCTACCGCGTGCTGCCCTTCGGCCTGGCCGTCATCTTCGTCGTGATCGCGGCGCTGCCGTCCGGGTCCCCGGCGGCAGGGATCGTGGCATTCGCGCTGGCCGGTTTCGGCTGCTCCGCCCTGCTGCCGCTGACGATCAGCTTCGGCGAGGAGCAACTGCTCACGATGGGCGCCTCGGCGGCCGGCAGCGTGATCGCCTTCTACCAGGTCGGCTACGGCATCGCGGCGTTCGGGACCGGGCCGCTGGTGGACGCCGGCGTGAGCCTGTCCACGCTGTTCGGCACCGCCGCGGCCGCCGCGGTGATCATGGGCGGGCTCAGCTTCATGCTCACCCGCAAGGCCCCGGCCGCGATCGCGGCCGCGTCGCCCGCCAGGTGAGCCACTCCCCCACGCGAGCGCAGGCGCGCCGCGCATGCCGGGTAATCCCCCCCACCAAGGGTGACGACGGCGCTGCCGCGGCGCGGCAGGCTGAGGCCATGGGCGGGTGACGGCGGGCCTACCAGCGCGCCCCATGCGCGTGCGGCCCGCGCCCCGCCGGCACGCGAACGGCTCCGGAGGAGAAGGCGATGGCCCGGTATCCCGACATCAGCGACCACGGCCTCATCGGCGACCTGCAAACGGCCGCGCTGGTCACCAAGGACGGCACGGTGGACTGGTTCTGCTGTCCCCGGTTCGACTCGCCCAGCGTGTTCGCCTCGCTGCTGGACGCCGACCGCGGCGGTTACTACACGGATCCGGCCCGACCGGGACGACTACGTGAGCAGGCAGCTTTACCTGCCGGACACCGCGATCCTGGTCACCCGGTTCATGACCCCGGACGGGGTCGGTGAGGTGCACGACTTCATGCCCGTCGCCGGCGCGCAGGCCACCGACCGGCACCGGCTGGTGCGCAACATCCGGGTCGTCCGGGGGACGATGCGGTTCGCGATCGAGATCCAGCCGCGCTTCGACTACGGCCGGGCCGGGCACAAGGTGGAGCTGACCGACGAAGGAATCGTCTTCCAGGCCGACGGCATGCAACTGATATCGCACGCCATCGCGCCGTACGAGGTATCCCTCCGGGACGCGGGGGTCTCCCTGGAGCGCGACGGCGACGGGGTGCGGTGGACGCGGACGCTGAGCGAGGGCCAGGTCGGCGGCGTGGTGCTGGAGTGGATGGGCGGCGCGCCCAAGCGCGTGACGCCGGACGAGGCGCAGCAACTGGCCGACGACACCGCCCAGTTCTGGCGTTCCTGGCTGCACCGGTCCAGCTACACCGGACGGTGGCGGGAGATGGTGACCCGCTCGGCGATGACGCTCAAGCTGATGACCTACGCGCCGACCGGCGCGCCGGTCGCCGCGCCGACCGCCGGCCTGCCCGAGCAGGTGGGCGGCGAGCGCAACTGGGACTACCGCTACACCTGGATCCGGGACGGGTCGTTCTCGGTCTACGCGCTGCTGAGTCTCGGCTACGCCGAGGAGGCCGCGGCCTTCGCCAACTGGCTGCGCGACCGCGCCGCCGAGTACACCGGCGAGGGCCGCCCGCTGAAGATCATGTACCGGGTCGACGGCAGCTCCGACCTGGTCGAGGAGACCCTCGATCACTTCGAGGGCTGGCGCGGCTCCCGCCCGGTCCGGATCGGGAACGGCGCCGCGGACCAGCTCCAGCTCGACATCTACGGCGAGGCCGCGGACTCGATCTTCCTCGGGGACACCCGCGGGATGCAGATCACCCAGCAGGGCTGGACCGCGCTGGCAAGAATCATCGACTGGCTGTGCGAGCACTGGGACCAGCCCGACGAGGGCATCTGGGAGACCCGCGGCGGCCAGCGGGACTTCACCTACGGCCGGCTCCAGACCTGGGTCGCCCTCGACCGCTCCATCAAGATCGCCCAGCGCCGCGGCCGTCCGGCCAACCTGACCCGGTGGACCACCGAGCGCGACCGCGTCTACAACCAGATCTTCGAACGCGGCTGGAACCCGAAGGTCGGCGCGTTCACCCAGCACTACACCACCGAAGTGCTGGACTCCTCGCTGCTGATGATGCCGTTGCAGGGCTTCATCTCCCCGCACGACCCGGCGTGGCTGTCCACCCTGGCGGCGATGGACCGCGAGCTGGTATCCGACAGCCTGGTCTACCGGTATAACCCCAGCGCCTCGCCGGACGGGCTGGCCGGCGACGAGGGCACGTTCTCGCTGTGCACGTTCTGGTACGTGGACGCGCTCGCCCGCGCCGGGCGGCTGGAGGAGGCCAGGCTGGTCTTCGAGAAGATGTTCACCTACGCCAACCACCTCGGCCTGTTCTCCGAGGAGATCGGCAGCACCGGCGAGCAGCTCGGCAACTTCCCGCAGGCGTTCAGCCACCTCGCCCTGATCAGCGCCGCGGTCAACCTCGACTATCAGCTCGACCACGGCGCGGGCCAGGTCGGCGGCGTGATCGCCCCGCACGGCGCGTAACAACACTCGTGATCATGGAATCGCTGTTGCTCCAGGTGCGGTACTTCCATGATCATCAGGACTTAGTGCT
>CAVPFC010000060.1:0-165223 GCA_963703605.1 uncultured Actinomycetes bacterium | reverse complement strand
AAATCTTACGAATTATCTCATGCTAAACCTTATTTTTGATTGGACTTCTTGTTCCTTTGGACCTCCTGTTTCAAATTCTCTGTAATTTCCAGGCTGATCAAATCAGCGTAGCTCTGTCGCCTCACTTTTTTTTTTTTTTTTTTTTTTTTTTTTTTTTTTTTTTTTTTTTTTTTTTTTTTTTTTTTTTTTTTTTTTTTTTTTTTTTTTTTTTTTTTTTTTTTTTTTTTTTTTTTTTTTTTTTTTTTTTTTTTTTTTTTTTTTTTTTTTTTTTTATCTCAGTCAGGTAAAAAAATTAATAAATTAAATGAAGATACTATTAGGTTCTGCAGAGTACGAAAATGCATTAGATAAAGATTTTACTATAATTAAAATTAGAGCAAACTTTTAATGAATTTACTGATGATAATTACCTATCAATATTAGATGAATATGAACAATATAATTTAGAACAAAGTAACTGTAATAATTATTTAATTTATGGTAAAAATGAATGTTTTGGTGATAACGGTAAGGACGGAGAGCAGATGGATTGCACGTGCATCATGTTCGCAATTGGCATCAAAGCTCGAGACGAGCTTGCTCGAAAAGCTGGCATCAAATGTGCTGACCGAGGTGGTGGTATCACCATCGACAATGATTTACGAACCAGCGATCCCAACATTTACGCCATTGGCGAATGTGCCAGTTGGGAGAACCAGACCTTCGGCCTGATTGCCCCTGGTATCGAGCAGGCTGATGTCCTCTCTTTCAATCTCACTCAAGCCAAAGTTCATTCGCCAAGGACATTCAAGAGGCCCGACCTCAGCACCAAGCTTAAGCTGCTCGGTGTCGAAGTTGCCAGCTTCGGTGATTTCTTCGCCGATCGCGACGGACCCAAAGACCTACCTGTGCGCAAACACGGCAGCGGAGCAAAGAACGAGGGCATCGTGGATGGTGAAGATAAAGTCAAGGCTATCACCAATGGACCTCCGCCCTCTCCTGTCAAGGCTCTCACCTACAAAGACCCTTTCCGGGCCGTCTACAAGAAATACCTCTTCACTCTCGACGGCAAGTATCTCCTTGGCGGCATGATGATAGGCGACACGAAGGACTACGTCAAACTCGTCCCTATGGTTAAGAACCGCAACGCGCTCGAAGTGCCACCCTCACATTTTATCTTGGGTGCATCCAAAGAAGGCGACGACGATGCGTCTGATCTGAAATCGATCGTCTGGTCGGGATGTTGGGCCAACAGCGCCTGGAGTTGGAAGAAATTTTCGATGGGATGCCGGGTGCCGTCGATCTCGGCGGCGACGATCCGATCGGCCGGCTTGAATGGGGGGTCCGCTTGGCGGGCCGAGGAAGGGCGGCGTGGGTGGGCTGGTCATTGGGCACTTCGGTGGCCAGTTCGGTCTCGGTGCCGGCGGAGATGACGCCGATAATGGGCAGGTCGTTCTCCGACTTTTCAGGCAGCGTGGGCCGAACCGTGAGCTTGTCGATTTTGTTCGCGTTGAAGCGGCGAACCCAGACGTTCAGGTTGTGTTCCGTTCCCGTGCTGAACACCTCGCGGAGCAGATCGTTGTCGAAACGCAAATGTTCGTTGGGGGGCTCGTCGTCGAGTTCGACGATCTTGTCCCCCGAGCGGATTCCCGCGGCCCAGGCCGGATTGCCCGGCACGGCGGCACCGATCACGAGGGCGGGCCACCCCCCAGCGATAGGCCAGCATCGCGAAGATCACCGCGAAGATCAGGTTCATGATCACGCCCGCCGAAATGATGGCCATCCGTTGGGGCACGCGATCCTATACCGATCGATCAGGCCCCCGCCGGGAACGCCGGGATCGATTGGGCCCCCCAAGGGTTTTCCGTCCCCTGAGGGGTATTCGTCGCTATCCGGGTCTGGCCCAGTGGCCTAGTCTGCCGCCCGGGGTGAGGATCACGGTCGGCGCTCACCCCACCCGTGCCAGCACTTGGTCCCGGTTCACCCCTCGCCCGGATGGAGGCCCCGTGGTCGCGAAGCACCAGAGGTCCGAGACAAGGCCGCTGATGGCGGCCGTCCTGATACCGCTGAGTGCAGCCCGATAGGGCGGGGCGATGGTCTCCCGGCGCCCGGATGGCGCCAACGCCCGGCCAACGGCAGCGCACGCCATGGCACCAGCCCCTAGAGCCACCCAGGCACGAACAGGATCCGCTCCCACAGCTCCGGGCCGGCCGACCCCCCGCTCCGGCCGGCCCGGTTGGGGGGCGGACGGCGATCAAGCCGACTGGGGCAGACGCGGCGGGCACGCGGGCTGGGACGGGGACGGCGGCTGGGCCGACCGGGCCCCGGACGCCGGTCAGCCCGGCGGGAGCGCGAACGGCGGCCACTCGGCCTGGCGCGCGGACGCCGACCGCCCCGGCTGGAGCACGGACGGCGGCCACGAAGGATGGGACGCAGGCGCCGACCATCCGAGCTGGCCCGCTGCTGACACCAGCCCTGGCTGGGCGGATCGTGGTGCCGACCACCCCAGCTGGCCCGCGACCGACGCCAGCCCCGGCTGGGCCCAGTACGGTACCGACCACCCCAGCTGGCCCGCAGCCGACGCCAGCCCCGGCTGGGCCCAGTACGGTACCGACCACCCCAGCTGGCCCGCAGCCGACGCCGGCCCGGCCCTGGGCCAGCGGGACGCCGGATACCCCGGTTGGCAAGCGGGCACCGACCAGCCGAGCTGGCCCACGGACGCCGTGGAGGCGAGCTGGCCCTATCCCGGCACCGACTACCCGAGCTGGCCCGGGGGCGACCCCGGCACCGGGCGGGCCTCAGCGGCCAGCGGGCCCGCCTGGCCACGAGGGGACCCACCGGGCCTGCACCACGATCAGCGCTGGCAGGCGGCCCCCCAAACGGCGGCCTCCCCCGTGGTGGCCCCGCGCACGGTGGCCCGGCCAGCCCCGGGCCGGGCCACCACCAGGCGGCGTACCAGATCAGGCCGCCCAGAGGCGCCCATGCCAAGGGACGGCAATGGTCCGCGCAGTTTGCCAGAGCGGAAGACACGGCGCAGACCTACTACGACCTGGACTTCGGCGACGGCCGCGCTCCAGGTCATGCTCACCGAGACGCCAGCCGCGGACCCCAGTGCCCGCGGCAGCGACATGCTCCAGTTGCCCGCGCCGGGGCACGTTTCCTGGGACACCGGGGAGCACGCCCGCGCCGACTCGGTCCGCCTTACGGAGCGGATCCTGGCCGACGCCGACCAGCAGGCGGCCGCCATCCGGCAGGAGGCCTCCTCCCAGGCCGTTGCCATCCGCAAAGCGGCAGAGCAGGAAGCCGCCGAGATCGGGCGGCAGGCCGCCCCGATCCGCGAGGCTGCCGAGCGCGAAGCCGCGGAGATCAAGCGGCAGGCCGCCGCCCAAGTCGCCGCGATCCGCGAAGCGGTCGAGCATGAAGTGGCCCAGCTGCGGCAGCAGGCGGTGGATCAGGCCGCTGCGCTACGCCAGGCCGCGGAGCAGGAAGCCGCCGAACTGCGGGACACGCTAACGGGGATGACCTCCGAACTCAACCGCCTCGCCGAGAGCCTCCGGGCGCCCAGACAGACAGCCCACCCGCCGGACACCCGGCCAGGAACCGTACCTGATGGGGCGTCCCACCCCGCAGCGCGTGCACCGTCCCACGTCGGCTCACGTACCCGTTCCGAGGCTGGTATGGGCGCAGCGTCGGCCGAGGCCGACGACGCCGTCGCCACCCCGCAGGCGCCTGTCCGCCCGACGCGGCCAGAGCGGCCGGTCCGCCCGGACAGGCCAGCCCGCCCGGAGAAGACCGCCCCTGCGACCAAGGGGCGTCAGCGCAATGCCATGCGCCTGTCGGCGGCAGCCATGGCCGTGCCGATCACCATAGGGATCCTGTCCGCGGCCGGTGAAATAGTCACCCACGGCTTCGGCCTCTTCGCGTTCCGGTCCCCTGGAACAGGAGCGACGCAGCAGCAGGGCAACAACGGCGCCTTGGGCTCCCCTGCGCCCACCCACCACCACGCGCCCCGGCACGGCACTCCCAGCTCAAACCCAAGTCCCGGGTCCATCCATCATCTTCGCCACCACCATCGCCACCGTTGACCCTGTCGGGCGGGAGCAAGCACGGGAGCCCCTCACCCTCACCTTCCTCGAAGCGGTAGCCGACGCCCAACTCTCATTGGAGGAGTCATGACACGACCAGTCGTCCACGGACGTGGTCAGGGAGACCCCGCTCCGGGCAGAGGGCAGCCGGACTATGTGCCCGAATGGGACCAGGAGGAGGCCCACCTCAACGAGTGGCCCGAGGACGCCGCCGACTGGGCCGAGCCGGGTTATGCGCCCGGCCCCGACCGCGGCAGGCCGTCCGCACGGGGCCGGACAGGCGCCGCCGTGCGCGAGCGGAGGCAAGCCCCGGCTCGGGATCAGGAGCAGTTGGCCGCAGACCGGGCCGCCAAGCTGGAACGCGCCGAACACCGAGCGGGCCCATACCGCAACCGGATCGACAACTGGATGGAGCACACCTACAAGTTCGGTGGCTCACAGATCAAGCGGAAGACCATCGCGCTCATCCTGATGGGCATCCCCGGGCCGCTGCCCATGTTTTTCATGTCCCGCGCGATCATCGAACAGAACCAGAACACCTTGCAGGCGCTGGAGGCCGACGTGTTCGGCACCGGGTCCCTGCTGCTGCTGATCCTCACCCTGACGGTCACGCCGCTGACGATCGTGTCCAGGCAGCGGTGGTTCGTCCCGCTCCGCAAGTGGTACGGCATCGTGCTGGCATTCAACGCCACCACCGACGGGGTCACCGCGTCCATCGTCAACCAGTTCAGGGGCGGGGTGGTCGGGCGGCTCACCGGCCACACTTTCCTGCTGGTCGGCCTGGTCATGGTGTCGATCCTGTTCCCGCTCATGCTGATCTCGAACAACCGCTGCCAGAAGTGGCTCGGTAAGTACTGGCGCAGTCTCCAGAAGCTCACCTACGTCGTGTGGGGCCTGCTGTTCCTGCATCTCATCCTGCTGGAGGGGTTCGGCCCACAGAATGGGACGAACGGGCCGAGTAGCGGGTTCGATCCATTCCCGTTCAACGTGTTCCACCAGCGGGTGTACGAACTCGCCGCCTGCAGCCTGCCGCTGTTCCTGTTGCGTCTGGGGCCGGTGCGGCGCTGGGTCAAGGGCAAGCAGGACGCAGGACAGCGCTGGGTGGTCCACGCGACGTTCGCGCCGCTGTGGGCGCTCTACATCCTGTTCTTCGCCTTCATCCTCAACGAGGAGATCTTCAAGGGCGTCTCCGCGTTCCGGCTGCAGCCCATCGGCGGCTGACGGAAAGCCTGGCCTCATCCCAGCACCGCATGACCCGATTCTTCCGCGGCCCAGTGAGTGGGCCCAGTGACGGCCCGGGGCGCGGCCTCCCCCCACCGCGCTCCGGGCCACTTTGCGGACAGGGAGTCTGCGTACTATGCGGCAACCCGCGAGAAATCCTCTGTTTACCGAAATAACAGCCCAGCGATTCGATGAAGTCCGGGGACAATAAGGGCGCGGTGGACAAGGATAGTAACACTGACCGTAGTGCCCGGTTCGGCGTACAGTGACTGGTTCGCCGGGGATCGATCCAGGAGTGACCACCATGGGCGCATCAAGCTCGGTTGGGCCTGCACGGCCGCGCCCTGCCCGCCGCACGGTCCGGTTCATGTTCTTGTCGATGGTGGCGGTGCCAACCGTTTGCATGGTGCTGCTCTGGGCGATCGCGGTGGGGTTCGTGCTCGCCACGTCGCTGACCGGCCACGGCGTCTTCTCCCGGAACCACAAGGAACTGGTGGGAATCGTCCTGATCGTGGCCGCGGGCCTGGTGGTCGTCATCGCCGCGCTGATCCTGACCGGATCGTTCGCGCGCCGGCTATCCCGGGACATCACCGGCCTGGCGGTGACCGCCCAGCGTCTGGCAGACGAGCCGCTGCCGCAGCTCATGGAGCGGCTCCGGGCCGGCGAGGTCCAGCCGGTGGAGCAGGCCGGCCAGCGCGACGGGCTTGCCGCGGATCCCCCGAAAACCACCGAGGTCGCCAGGGCCGTCGAGGCCATCGCCAGCCTCCAGAGCACCGCCGTCGCGGCCGCGGCCGCCGAGGCCGGCCTGCGCGACGGGCTCCGGCAGGTCTTCGTGAGCCTGGGCCGGCGGAACCAGTCGCTGCTGCAACGGCAGTTGCGCCTTATCGACGCGCTGGAGCAGAAGGCATCGAGCCCGGCGGCGCTGGCGGACCTGTTCACCCTGGACCACCTCACCACCCGGATGCGCCGGCACGCCGAGAGCCTGACCATCTTGTCCGGCGCGGCCCCCGGCCGTATCTGGAGCGAGCCCGTGCCAGTCATCGACATCATCCGCGGCGCCGTGGCGGAGGTGGAGGACTACAAGCGGGTGACGGTCTTCACCATCGCCGAGGAGGCGGTGACCGGGCCCGCGGTCGCGGACATGATCCACCTGCTGGCCGAGCTGATCGAGAACGCGACCCTGTTCTCCCCGTCGACCTCGCGGGTCGAGGTCAGGGCCGAGCGGGTCGCGAACGGCTTCGCCATCGAGATCGACGACCGGGGCCTGGGCATCGGGCCCGACCAGCTCACCGAGATGAACCGGCAGCTCGCCGAGCCGCCCGACTTCGACCTTGCCAACGCGGACCGGCTCGGCCTGTTCGTGGCGGGCCGGCTCGCCGCGCGGCACAGCGTCCGGGTGTCGCTGCGCCCGTCACCCTTCGGCGGCACCACCGCCATCGTGCTGCTGCCAGGCAGCATCGTCGTCGTGCCCCCCGAGCCGGACGCTGGCCTGGAGCTGACCGGTGAGCCGCTGGGCAGGCCGGCCGCGCTGGACCTGCGGCCCGCGGAGGCGCTGGCCCTGACGGCCGGCCAAAGCCTGCCGAAGCGTTCCGCTCCGGCAGCCCCGCAGCCGGAGACTACGCAGGCCCTCCCGGTCCGCGCCACCCAGCCGGCCCCGGCACCTACCGCGGCCTCCCCCGCCGCACCCGCCAGGCAAGTTTGTCCCCGCACCTGCGCGAAGGTTCGCAGGAAGCCGCCAGCCCGCCGGGGGCCGAGCCCGTCACGGCGCAGCCCAGCGCCCGCGAGCCGGAGCAGGCACGGGATCTCGCGGCCTCCTTGCAGAGCGGGTGGCAGCGCGGTCGCCAGACAGATCCACCGGACACCCAGCCTGAGCGCGACGCGCAGGCGGCAAGGCCGGCAAGGCCACCGGACTCCGAGGCGCCGCAGGGCGAGGAGGCGTAATGAACACCCACAGCGGGACCGGGCGAGATCTTGCCTGGCTGCTCGACGATCTCGCCGATCGCGTGGAGGACTTCAGGAAAGCCGTAATCCTCTCCCGCGACGGGCTTGTCGTGGCCGCCTCCAGGGACCTGAGCCGGGAAGACGCGGAGCACCTGAGCGCGCTGGCCGCGGCCCTGCAAAGCCTGGCCAGGGGGGCGGGAGAGCGCTTCGGGGTCGGCGAGGTACGCCAGACCATCATCGAGCTGGAACAGGCACTCCTGTTCGTCACGGCGGCCGGCCACGGCAGTTGCCTGGCCGCGCTCTGCGCCGCCAACGCCGACGCCGGCCTCGTCGCCTACGAGATGGCGATGCTGGTGAAGCGGGCCGGGCCGCACCTGGCGGCGCACCCGAGGTTCCCGGCCGCCCAGATCGCGATGGATTGAGCCTGGACATGAACGCGGGCGGCAAGTGGGATGCCAAGGACACCGGTCCGGTCGTACGCCCGTACGCGGTGACCGGTGGCCGGACGGAGCCTGCCGACGGTGAGGTGCTCGACCTGATCGCGATCGTGGTGGCATCCGGCCGGGCCGCGGATGCGGGCGATGTCCGGGCGCTCAGCCCCGAGCACCGCAGGATCCTTGGCCTGTGCCGGAAGCCTGCCACGGTGGCCGACATCGCGTCCGACACCGGGCTGCCCCTCGGCGTCGTCCGCGTCCTGCTCGCGGACCTGATACTGCAAGGGCGGATCACCGTGCTGCAACAGCAACATGCCGGCGAAGCGCCTCGCGCGGACTTGCTGAGGGAGGTACTGCATGGGCTCCGCGCCCTTTGACGGCCCTGCCGGGGACCCGCTCGCCGTATTCAAGATTCTCGTTGCGGGCGGATTCGGGGTGGGCAAGACCACGCTGGTCGGCGCGATCAGCGAGGTCCGGCCGCTGCACACCGAGGAGGCCCTGACCAGCGTCAGCGTCGGGCACGACGACCTTTCCGGCGTCGGCGGCAAGACCACGACGACCGTCGCGATGGACTTCGGCCGGATCACCATCGGCAAGCACCTCGTGCTGTACCTGTTCGGCACGCCCGGCCAGGAGCGCTTCTGGTTCATGTGGGACGAGCTGTCCTACGGCGCCCTCGGTGCGGTGGTCCTGGCCGACACCAGGCGCCTCGTCGACTGCTTCCCGTCCGTGGACTACTTCGAGCGGCGCCAGGTGCCCTTCGTGGTGGCCATCAACTGTTTCGAAGACGCGCCGCACCACGACCCGCGGGACGTGCGCATCGCGCTCGATCTCGATCCCACCGTTCCGACGGTGCTCTGCGACGCCCGCCAGCTCGACTCGGTCCGGCAGGTCCTGATCACGCTGGTTGAGCACGTCCTGGCCAGCAGGGCCTCCGGCTGGCGGCCCTCACCCACCCGGCAGGCCTGAGGGATGCGGCCGGGGTGGTGACCGTCGATAGCTGGGGACTTGCCCAGGAACCGGCCGGGGCGCCGCGCGAGCGGGCGCGGGCGATCCGGTCGGGCGCGGTGCCGTCGCTGGCCGACGGCTTCAACGCCAGGCTGGAGACCGCGGCAGGACTCGCGGCGGCGCTGGCTCCGGGGGGCACGATGGTGCTCGTGCCCGGCCAGGTGGCCCCCCAGGGGTCGCTGGGCTGGGTGGAGGCGTGCGGCAAGACCCAGCTCGCGGTCTGCGTCGCCGAGTCGCTCTGGCGGTCGAGCAGGGTTGAGCTGCTGGTCTGGGTCGTCGCCACCAGCCGCGCATCGGTGCTGTCCAGCTACGTCGAGGCGGCGGTGGACGCGACGGGAACGGATCCGGCGGGCGACGCCGAGTCGGCTGCGGCACGCTTCCTGAGCTGGCTCTCCGAAACCGGCAGGCCGTGGCTCGTGGTCCTCGACGACGTATCCGACCTGGCCAACCTGGAAGGGCTCTGGCCGGCCGGGCCGGCCGGGTCCTGATCACGACGGCGAACCCGGCCGCCTTCTCCGGCGAGCGGGGCGAGCTGATCCGGCCGGTCGGGGCGTTCAGCCCGCGCGAGGCGCTCAGCTACCTGATGGGCCGGCTCACCGCGGACCCGGATCAGCGCATGGGAGCGATCGACCTCGTCCAGGACCTTGGCTGCGAGCCGATGGCGCTCGCCCAGGCCAGCGCCGTCATCGCGAGTTCGGCGCTGTCCTGCCGCGACTACCGGGACTACTTCGTGCGCCGGCGGGACGAGCTCACCGAGATGGCCGACAGCGAGCCCCCGGCCTCCTCGGTCACCTGGGCGATATCGGTCGAGCAGGCGGAGCGGCTGTCACCGGGCGGCACCACCCAGGCCCTGCTGGCGCTCGGCGCGCTCCTCGACGGCCACGGCATCCCGGCTATCGTCTTCAATACGCCCGCCGCCCGCGGGTACCTCGCCGGGAGCGGTGCCGCGGGCCCGGCCGACGGCGAGCGCGTCCAGGGCGCGATGCTCCTCGCGGAGCGGACCGGCCTGCTGACCACGGACCTGGCGGGCGCCGCGCCGATGGTCCGGGTGAACTCGGTGGTCCAGGCGGCGCTGCGCGCGGCGATCCCGCCGGGGATGCTGGACCGTGCCGCGCGCGTGGCGGCGGACGCCCTGGTGGAGGCGTGGCCCGAGGACGAGCAGCCGGCCTGGCTCGCGGAGAGCCTGCGGGCCTGCGTGATCAGCCTGCAACGGGCCGCCAGGGACCTGCTGTGGGCGGGTGGGTGTCATCCGGTGCTGCTGCGGGCCGGGCGCAGCCTGGACAGCGCCCGGCTGACCGGCCCGGCCGTCGCGCACTGGCGGGACCTCGCCGCGGCCTGCGACCGGGTTCTCGGCCGGGGCCACCCGGACACCCTGGTGGCCGGCCAGCACCTGGCCGAGGCGTACCTGGCCGCCGGGCGGGCCCCGGAGGCCGTCTCATGGTTCCGGTGGGTGCTGGCCGAGCAGACCCGCGTGCTCGGGCCGGACCACCCAAGCACGATCATGGCCCGGCATAACCTCGGTCAGGCCCTCATCGCCGCGAACCAGCTCAGCGACGCGGTCACCGTCCTGGACGGGGTCGTCGCCGACTACGTGCGCACCCGCGGACCCGACCAGCTCGAGACGTTCGCCGCGCAGGAGGAACTCGGTGCGGCCTACCGGGCCGCGGGGCAGTTCACGGACGCGATCCGGCTGTACCGGAGCACGCTCTCCCAGCGCGAGCGGGTTCAGGGACCGCAGCATCCCGACGTGATGACCACCCGGCAGAAGCTGGCCGACACCTACCTGGCCGACGGCAAGGTGAAGAACGCACTGTCGGGGTACAAGCGCGTCCTCGCCGACCGGGAGCGCGTTCTCGGCCCGGACCATCTGGACACGATCGCGGTCCGCGGCGCCCTCGGGTCGGCCCACCACGCGGCCGGGCGGATGGCCTCCGCGCTTCAGTTCTACGAGCAGACCCGCGAGGGATACCAGCGGGCCCTCGGGCCCGATCATCCGGACACGCTGTCCCGCTGCGCCAACCTGGCCCAGGCCTACTACACGGTCGGCCGGGTGACCGACGCGACAGACCTGCTCCGCGACACCCTCGCACGCTGTGAGCGGGTCCTGCCACCCGGCGACCCGCTCACCGAGTCGGTCCGGCAGAGCCTGACGAACATCACCGGGGCATGACCGGGCGTTAGCGCTACGGGCTGATCGCTCATTTATTCTCCTCGGATGGCAAAGCGATTGGTCAGACCAGGCTTAACGCTGACGGCAGTTATGCACACGAACCAGCTCAATCTGCCGCCGGGGCTGGCCGGTGAGTGATGTGCCCACAATGTGTGATCTGCGCGCGGCTAATGAGCGACGCCCGGGTAGCCGGGCTGCCGGGATCCCAACATCCGCTAGCCGCGGTGCATGATCGCGACCGTGACGGGCCGTGGATGCCGGACGGCCTGCGCCTGGGCGGCCACGGCCGCGACAAGCAGACCGACCGTGGCGGCGATGGCCGCGACGAGCATGCGAACCCGCATCATGGCTCCCATCAGGCGGCAAACAGCCCAGCCACACACCGAACACAGAGAGTCAGGTGAATGGATCGTATTGGCTCGGCCGCCCGCCTCGCAATGAAGTAGCAGAAACTGCCACAAGTGACCAAATGGGCCCGCGCCACCGACGACGCCGGATGACGCGGCGGGCGCCCATCCGGGCGCCCGCTGCCGCGCCAGTGGCGGGCACTGCCTTACGCCGCGGCGCGGTGGCTGTAGGCGCCACTGGTGAAGCGGCTGGACGCCGGCACCGGGGTGTGCGCGGTGGCAAGCGCCGCCTTGGCCCGCAGGTAGGTGCGCGCGTGGGTGTGGTCGGGACCGGTGTGCCGGCGCCGGAACGTCATCCACAGCGGGATCCCGATGAAGGCGATCAGGAACGGAATGGCCAGCAAAACGTTGGCCCAGACAACGGCGGTCATGGTGTTGCTCCTCAGCTCCGGCCGGCAGCCGATCTGCCGGATTTCCGATGCTCCCGAGCAAACCAGGCCGGGTTCTCATCGCCGTTGGCGCAGCTTCTGCGCTTCCTCTGAACCCCGTAACCGGCGAGCCAGGCGGCGAGCGGTGTGGGCTACCGGCCGGCCAGTTCGTGGACGAACACCGGGGCGTTGACCGTGCCGACGCCGGATGCGAGGTCATACCCGGGCCCCGCGGCGAACCCGTGGACGGTGCTGGTCGTCCCGCCCTGCGTGAACGTCACGGTGTTGTTGCCCTTGCGGATGTCCACCAGGCCCGGGGCGCCCTGCGCCAGGAGCTGGTACAGCCGCGGGTTGATCAGCCCAAGCGGGTGGCCGGCCACCTGGTCGGCGAGGGACACCACGCCGGCGAACAGCGGCGTCGCCTCGCTGGTGCCGCAGACCTGGTACCAGCCGGGCTTGTTGCCCTTGAAGCTCTGGTACACGTTGACGGCGCCGTTGCAGGCGCCGCTCATCGCGATGTCCGGGACCCCGCGGCTGCGGCCCACGATCGCCTGCACCCCGTTCTGGTACTGCGGGCGGGTGAAGAAGACCGACCTGCCGCCGCCCCCGGCCAGCGGGTTGGGCCCCTTGTTCCCGAAGATGAACTGGTTGGCCGGCCCGCTGTAGGTGTCGTTCCACACCTGATCCGGCGCCGTGTGCTGGCCGGCCGCGCTCAGCTGAAGCTGGGTGCCCCCTACGCCGGTGACCAGCGGGTCGCTGCCGGGCCAGGACGTCACCGGCTTGAGGTAGTAGGTGGACCCGTCGTAGCGCACGTCCGCCGCGCCGCTGTCACCGGACGCGGCGAGCACGGTCACGTGGTTGCGCCACGCGTCGGTGTAGGCGCCGCGCAGGGCGAGTATCGACTGCCTCGATGGGAACGTCTCCTCGGTGGCGCTGAAGCTCTGGCTGATCACGCCGCCGAGGTGGTGATCGATCACGTACTCCTCGGCCTTGACGATCTGCGGGAACCCGGTCGTTCCCTCGTTCTCCGAGGTCGGGGTCTCGACCAGGAGAATGTTCGCGCCCGGGGCCATGGCGTGCGCGTACTCGACGTCCAGGCTGGTTTCCCCGGCCCAGCCCTCCCGGTCCGACGTCGCCCGGTACGGCGGAACCTTGCCCGCCGGCTGGATGACGGTGAGGCGGGGCGGCGCGGGCAGGTGATAGGTAGCGTCGAACATCGTGAGGTCCTGCTGGATCGTCGGCGAGCCGAACGAGTCGACGATCACGATCGTCTGCCCCTTGCCGTTGACCCCGTGCGCGAGCAGTTCGGGTATGCCGTAGGCCTGCTCTATCTGCTGGGGTGAGTAGCACGCGATGTGAAACTGGTGCTCGCAGCCTGCGGTGCTGGGCGGCATCCCGGTGGCGGCGGGGCTGTCCACGCGCACGATGTCCGGCGCGATCAGCACGGTGGCCGGCGACGGCGCCGGGCTGGCGATCACCGGCCCGGCGGCTCCGATCGCGCCCAGGGCCAGCCCGCACGATCCTGCGGTGGCACAGATCGCCCGGGGCAGTCGCATGGCCTCTCCCTAAGAATGGACCCAGGCACTCCCCCGAGGGAGGGCGCATCTAGAGGCTAACAGTTGCCCGGCGGGTTGCCGAGGGCCAGATGGGTAGGGCTGCAACGCCATGATCGTGATCTTGGGCGGTGTCTCCGGCAGTGGTAAGTCGACCGTCGGCGCCATCATGGCCAGGCGGCTGGGCTGGGTATACGAGGACAGCGACGCGCTGCACACGGCGGCGCAGATCGCCAAGATGGCGGCCGGCGTGCCCCTCACCGACGCCGACCGCTGGCCGTGGCTGCACTCGGTGGCCGCGTGGATCGACCAGCGCATCGCGGCGGGCGAGTCCGCGGTGGTGGCGTGTTCGGCTCTCAAGCGGTCCTACCGCGACTTCCTGCGCCAGGACCGGCCGACGGTCGAGATCGTGATTCTGGAGGTGGACGCGGCCCTGCTGATGGCGCGCCTGACAGCCCGCCGTGGGCACTTCTTCCCGGCCCGGCTGCTGGCAAGCCAGATCGCCGCGCTGGAACTGCCCTCACCCGGCGAGCCCACCCTCGTCATCCCCGTCCACGGCCCGCCCGCTCGTACCGCGGACGACGTCATCGACCGCCTGCACCTGGCGCCCAGTTAGCCAGCCCGCCGTGCGCTGCCGGTTCGCCTCTGGACCGGCGGGGTCATTGGATCACCGGTTACGCTGGGGTGGGCCAGGACGAAAGATGGCGCGATGAAACTGAAGCTGGATCTGCACGACGTCTACAACCGAGGACACGACATCGACCGGGCGCTGCACGCCATCATCGACGAAGCGGTGGCGAAGAAGGCGCCGGTGGTCGAGATCATTCCCGGCAAAGGTTCCGGCCAGCTAAAGAAACACGTGCTCAGGTTCCTGGACCAGAAAGACATAAAAGCCTTGTACCACCGGGTCGAAAAAGATTCCAAGAACCACGGACGGCTTTTCGTACATTTCCGGTGGAAGTAGCAGTTACCCGGTGAAAAGCTGGCCGGCCGGCACCGCCTGCGGGCCGGTCACCGCCAGCGGGCCAGCGGAACGAGCCTGCCCGGGTCCCAGCGAACGCGGTAACGGATGGCCGTCAGCACCAGCAGTGGCCCGAATGCCGCCGTCGCCCGCCGCCACCTAGGCGGCTTGCGATGCCGTGCCGAGGCGCGATGATGCACCCTAACATCGCCAAACCTCGGCTCCGGGGCGTATTCAGACTGCCACACACACCCCATGTCCCTCCCCCTTGCCATCGCCGTTCGCGGCCGGATCTCGCGCATACGCCAAGACCGCACCCAGAACGGCTGGGCCGCATTTACGCGGCCAGTTCTCCCCCGGAAGAGGGCGGCGGGTGCCTCCTCCCGTCCCCGGCAGCCTAAAAATACTAATGGCACTAGTACTGCTGACCCTAGTAATACTGGCTACCGAGCCTGCCGATAGTTATCGTGACATGAGTTCCGCGCGGGTGTCCAGCGGACCACCGAACGTCAGTTTCTTGACTCACCATTCAGCATTACGCCCGCGATGTCACCATTACTTTAGAATCTGCATATTGGTGTTTGCGCATCCCCGGCGCGCCGGGGGCGGGCCAGACGCTCCCCCAGTGCCCATAGCCCGCCCGGCCCCGGGCGCCCGCAGCCTGGCCGGCTAGCCGGCGACCGGCCCGTACAGTGTGGGGCGGCGGTCGGTCAGCACGTCATTGCGCGTGCCGAGCCGCTTGTCCCTGGCCTGGGCAGGGTCGATGGGCGCGGTGATGACGGACGGGCGGTCCGCCAGGACCGGCCCGGCGAGCGGGTAACCGTCCGGGCCGATGATCACCGTGCCGCTTACCCACGAGACGCCGCGCTCGGCCTGGCACCGGTCCGCGACGGCGATGAACACCCTGTTCATGCACGCCTGCGCCTGCACCCGGACGACATCCGCGGGCCGCTCACCCGGGGGCACCGGCATGGCCGGCCAGTTCACCGGGGCCGCGATGAGATCCGCGCCGCCCAGTGCCGCGAGACGCACCCACTCGGGGAACTCCAGGTCGTAGCAGATCATCAGGCCAACCCGGCCGAACGGCAGGTCCACCACCGGGGGTGGCCCGCCGCCGGGGGTGAAGACCAGCTTCTCGGCGTCCCAGAGGTGCGCCTTGCGGTAGACCGCCAGCACGGCGTCCCCGCTGACCAGGGCGGCGCTGTTATAGAGGTGACCGTCCTCGCCCAGCTCGCAGTAGCCGCCGGCGATCGCGGTGGAGTACCGCGCGGAAAGCGTGCGCCAGTCGCGGAGCGTGGGGCTGTCCGCGGCGGGCGCCGCGAGCGCACGCGCCTCGTCGGCGCCGGAGAACACGTAGCCGGAGTCGCACAGTTCCGGCAGCACCACGAGGTCCGCCCCCTGCCCCGCGGCCTCGGCGACCGCCGCGGCCACGGCCGCGCCGTTGGCCGCCGGGTCCCCCACGCTCAGGCCGAGCTGGCAGGCGGCGACGTTCACCGGCCCGCCCCGCAGGCGCGCGGCCGGGCCGCGGGCACGAAACGGGGCTTCACGGCCACGCGGCGGGCGGCGTCCAACCGGCTAGCCCGGCAGGTGTGCGGGGAGGCCAAAGGCGGGGAACAGCGCCTCGGCGTCGAGGAAGACGTAAATCTCGCTGACGAGGTCGCCCGAGATCTCGATGACCTGGAGCCCCCACGCCTTGTGCCCGCCGTCGGGATCCGGGCGGTACTGGCCGAACGCGGCGGTCCCGTTGGCCCTGGCCGGGATCAGCCGGGAGCCGCGGCACTCGCTAGGGCCCGGCTGGACCATCCAGGTGCCGATCTCCTGGGCGCCCTGGATCCACATCGCGAACGGCGGCATCGACTGGACCGCGTCCTCGTGAAGCAGCCTGACCAGGCTCGGCACGTCGTAGCGCTCGAAAGCGGTCAGGTACCGGTCCAGCAGCGCGGCCTGGCTTGCGGCCACCGCGCGCGGGCGGGAGGTATCCGGCAGCGCGGCCAGCGTCGCGCGGGCCCGCTGGAGCGCGCTGTTGACCGCTGCCACGCTGGTGCCGAGCAGGTCGGCGGCCTCGGCTGCCTGCCAGCGCAGCACCTCGCAGAGGATGAGCGCCGCACGCTGCCGGGGGGGCAGATGCTGGAGCGCGGTGATGAACGCCAGGCGGATGCTGTCCCGGGCGATCGCGATGTCGGCCGGGTCCCCCTCCTCCGGAATGACCCGCTCGTCCGCGATCGGCGAGATCCACAGGTGCTCGGGAAGCAGGTCCCCCAGGTGCGACTCGTCGGGCGGGGACGACGGCCCGATGTCCATCGGGCGGGCCCGGCGCTTGCGGCCCCTGAGCATGTCCACGCATACGTTCGTGGCGATGCGGTACAGCCACGAGCGCATGCTGGACCGGCCCTCGAACCGGTCGGCCGAGCGCCAGGCACGGAGCATCGTGTCCTGCACGGCGTCCTCTGCCTCGAAGCCGGAGCCGAGCATCCGGTAGCAGTACCCGGTCAGCTCGCGCCGGTAGAGCTCGAGATCGCCCGGCAGGTCGCGGGGCAGTGTGGAGACTTCAGAATGACTGGTCATAGCGGGCCTCATTTTAGGACGGGCCTACGACAATCCCCTTGGCCGCGGGCCTCGGCTACGTCTGGCAAGCGGCTGGCTACTGGTCGTCCCACATGAAGAAGCCCTCCCGGGTCTGTTCCGCCTCCTCGCCGGGGTCCACGTCGTCCGGCCATCGCCGGGACGCGGCCTGCCGACGATCGGCGGGCGGGCGCTCCGTGGGGCGGGCCCTATACAAGGAGTCATACGACCGGGAGTCATGAGACGGAGGGTCGTACGGGCGCGGGTCGTACTGCGGGGGTTCCTGGGACCGCGGGTCATACGGCCCGGATCGCGGGGGCTGCGGGTCGTGCGGCGACGGGTCGTACGGCCGCGGCTCATAGGACCGTGGCTCGTACGGACCGGGGCTCGGGGGATCGCGGCTCATACCGCCGGGGTTCCTGGGGCCGCGGCTCATAATGCCCGGATTGCTGCGGCCGCGGGTCATACGGCCCGGACTGCTGGGGCCGCGGCTCATCCGGCGGCGGCTCGTACGACCGCGGCTCGTACGGCGGAGGCTCGTACGCCCCCGGCTCACGGGACCGCGGGTCATACGGCGATGCCTCGTACGGCCGCGAGCCACGCGACCCGGGCTCATAGGACCCCGGCTCACGCGGCCACTGCTCATACGGCCGTGGCTCATACGGAGAGGGCTCGCGCCGGTGCCGGGACGGAGCCGCCCTCGAATAGGGCGCCTCGGGCGCCTCCTCGACGTCCTTGCGGGTCACCGCCATGTAGCCGACCAGGCAGACGATGAAGAACGTCAGGACCAGGGCGACCTCTGCGTGGCCCTGGTCAAGGCCGCCAACGGAGCGCGGGAACGCGACGTAGTCCGCGAACGAGGCGCCGACCGGCCGGGTCAGCACGTAGGCGATCCAGAAGGCCAGGATCGAGTTCAGGCCGAACTTCCAGTGCGCCACCGCGACCGCCGCGAACGCGAGCGAGAACCAGATGCCCGAGGCGAGGTAGCCCAGGTTCAGCGTCTTGGCGGTCAGGTCGCCGGTCGCGGTGCCGAGGGCGAACGTGGCCAGGACCGTGGCCCAGTAGAAGAACTCCCGCCGGGGGGTGCGGATGCTGTGGATGGATAGCGTCCCCTCGCTCCGGTACCAGAGGACGAAGATCACCGCGAGCACGATCGCGTAGAACGCGGTTGACGCCACGTATGGAACGTGGAACTTGATGTGCAGCACGTCGGCGCACATCGTGCCGAACACGGCGACCATGACGACGGCCAGCCAGTAGATCCAGGCGTTGTACCGCTTCGCGCGGAACTGGAGGACCATCGCGACCGCCCAGGCGGCCGCGCCGAACAGCACCGCGATGACCGGGTTGATGACCCGGACCATGTAGTCCGAGGTGGCCTCGCCCATCGCGGTGCTGAGCAGCTTGATGATCCAGAAGTAGGCCGTGATCAACGGGACCTTGCTCGCCGCGTAACCGACCGGGGTCCCGGGCCGGTCCCACCGCGCCTGACCTGTAGCCATGGCCCTAGGTTGCCACACGGATCCGGCCGCCCCGAACGCTCTTTGCCACAGCTTGTCCCGGCCTTCGCTGGCTGGTCAGGACCCCCGGGCCACCGGGAGCCCCGCATCGCCACCCGGCACGGGCTGGCTTCAGGGCCCGCCCGGCAGGTAAGGCGATTCTTACCTCGTGGTCAGGGAAACTGATATTTACCAAATGCGATGCTTACGCATGTTGTGTCCGCGTCTCGGGGGCGCGGGCGCGCGGTGAGCCGCCGCCGGGCTGCCAGGGTCCCTGCCTTCACAGTTGTGATCCCTGCCCGGCCGGTGCCTGGGCTTGCGACGAGGGGAAACCCGGGGGAGTGATGGTTGCGATGAAACGGTTCGCGGTCACGGCGGCTCTCGTGACGTCGGCGGTTCTCCTGGTGGCGCAGCCAGCGCTGGCGAGCTGGCAGGAGCAGTTCACGGCCATGCCGACGGGCGCGTCGACCTGGAGCTTCAACGCCGTGTCCTGCAACGTCCCGTTCTCGTGCATGGCCGTGGGGAACTTCGACGACAACTCCGGCGGGCATCTGCTCGCCGAGAGGCTCAGCGGCAGCACGTGGTCGGTCGTGACCATCCCCGACCCGGGGGCCGGGCAGCTCACCGGCATCGACTGCACGTCCGCTTCCGCGTGCGAAGCGGTCGGCCAGTGGGTCAACGGCGCCACGACGGAAACCCTGGCGGAGGTCTGGAACGGCAGCAGCTGGAGCGTGCAGAGCACCCCCAACCCCAGCGGCGCGACCAGCAGCCAGCTAAGCGACGTGTCCTGCACGTCCGCCAGCCGGTGCGAGGCCGTGGGCCAGTGGGTCAACGGCGCCACGACGGAAACCCTGGCGGAGGTCTGGAACGGCAGCAGCTGGGCGCGGCAAACCACACCCAACCCCAGCGGCGCGACCAGCACGGTGCTGAACGGCGTCTCCTGTCCCGCCGCGGGAAGGTGCGAGGCGGTGGGCGACTCCGAAAGCGGCGGCACCACGGTCGCGCTGGCGGAGGTCTGGAACGGCAGCACCTGGGCCAACCAGACCATTCCCGACCCCAGCGGGTCGTTCGAGGAACTGAACGGCGTCTCGTGCCCGGCCAGCACGGCGTGCATGGCGGTCGGCAACGGCTTCTCGGAACGCTGGAACGGGACCGGCTGGGCAGTGCAGAAGATCGCCCACACCCGCGACAACCTGGGCCGCGTGTCGTGCACCGGCGCGAACCAGTGCATGGCCGTCGGCGGCTTCTTCCATGAGGGGATCCTCAACCAGGTAGCCGAGCAATGGAACGGCACCAAGTGGGCGGTCCGGGCCACGCCCATATCGACGTCGTTCGACGAGGCCGGCTTCAGCGACGTGTCCTGCACGAAGTCGACGAACTGCGCCGCCGTGGGCTTCTACCACGACCCGGTGGACGGCGACCGCGCCCTGGCGGAGCACTGGGCGTTGCAGTGGCAGCTTCAGCAGCCGGCCGTCCCGTCCAATGCGGAGGCGAGCGACATGTCGGGGGTGTCGTGCCCGACCCAGAACTTCTGCATGGGGATCGGGGGCGACGAGGTCACCGGCGGCGGCGAATTCGACGCGTTCACCGAGACCTGGGACAACAGCACCCAGACCTGGACGCTCCTGACCACGCCAAACGCGGCGAACATCAGCCTGAACGGCGTGTCGTGCACCAGCGCCAAACAGTGCACCGCCGTGGGCGACGTCGACAACGGCGGGAAGATACAGACGCTCGCCGAACGCTGGAACGGCACAAGCTGGGCCGCGCAGACCACGCCCAGCCCGGCGCACGCGAGCCGCAGCTTCCTGATCAGTGTGTCGTGCCCGTCCTCGAAGGCGTGCGTCGCGGTGGGGTGGTACGCGAACTCCCATGGGAAGCAGGCCCTGCTGGCGGAGCAGTGGAACGGCACGACCTGGAAGATCGAGAAGACGCCCGCCCCCAGCGGGTCCAACCTGGACCAGCTCAACGCCGTCTCGTGTACCTCCGCGACTGCGTGCATGGCCGTGGGCTCCGGCCAGAACCTGACCTGGGCAGAGTCCTGGAACGGCAAGACCTGGGCGATCAAGAACACGCCCACGCCGAGCGGCGGCCGGAACGCCTTCCTCGGCGGGGTGTCCTGCGTGGCGGCGAAGACGTGCATCGCGGCGGGCGACTACTTCAACGGCAAGAAGGTGGTCCCACTGGCCGAGATGTGGAACGGGAAGAGCTGGAAGGTGCAGGCCGCCGCGGTCCCCCGCGGGTCGATAAGCGAATTTGGCGGCGTGTCCTGTCCCATCACCAAGCCCCTCAGCGGCTGCGTCGCGACCGGGTTCGTCACCAAGGCCTCGGGGAGCCTTCCGCTGGCCGAACGCTGGGACGGCAAGAGCTGGAAGATAGAGACAACCCAGCCGCCGCCGGTCGCCGGAAGCCAGACCACCCTGTCCAGCGTGTCCTGCTTCTCCGTCTCGGTGAGCTGCATGGCCGTCGGGTTCTACGACGGCGACACCGCCCTGGCCGAACTGTACTCATAGCGCGCGGGCAGCCGGGGCGTTAGCCGGCCGCGGTGCCGCCGGCCCGGAGCAGCTTCGCGACCTCGGCCGGCCGCGCCTTCCTTAGCCCGGCGTACCACGCCGCGCCGGCGGTGCAGAGCGTGAGGGCGCCCGCCGCGGCGAACACCGGCCGCGGGTCGTCGCCCAGGAGCCCGGCCGTGGCGCCGGCGAGCACGGCCCCGCCGAGGGTGACCGCCTGGCCGCCGAGCCGCCAGGACGCCGTTACCCGGCCGAGCAGTTCTCTTGGCACGAGGACCTGCCGCAACGACCGCATGGTCACGCTCGCCGCGATGATCGCCCAGGTGTAGACCAGGTTCCCGGCCAGCGCAACGGGCATCGACGTGGCCGCGCCGATCAGGATGAGCGCGACGCCCGAGGCGGCCGCGCACAGCGTGATGACGCCGAGCGGCCCGAGCCACCGGCACAGCGGGCTGGTGCCCACCGCGCCGAGCAGCCCGCCGAGTCCCCCGGCCGTGACGATGAGGCCGACCTGGCCCGGCGGCAGGTGCAGGGTGTTCTTCGCGAAGAAGATGAGGAGCTTGTCGGCGCCCAGGCACAGGTTCAGCACCAGCATGAACACCAGCAGCGTGAACAGCAGCCGGGTGGCGGCCAGGTACCTGATTCCCTCGGCCAGCTCATGGCGCAGCGCCCGCCACGTCGCGGCCGGCCGGCCCGCTTGCGGCGTTCGGCGGTAGCGGCGGCGGACGCCCGCCAGCGAGGCCAGCGAGACCAGGAAGGTTGCCGCGTCGATGAGCATCGAGACGTGCAGCAGCCCGGCCGCGGCGAGCAGCCCGGCGACGCTGGGCCCGATGATCTGACCGGTCTGGTTGGCCGACTCCAGCCACGAGTTCGCCGATACCAGGCGCTGGCCGGCGAACACGTCCCGCACGGCGATGGTGAGCGCGGTGTCGGAGAACACCGTCACCGCGCCGGCCGCGAACGCCAGCGACAGGATCAGCCACGCGGAGACGGCCGGCGACCCGGTCAGCAGGAACAGCCCGAGAAAGATCAGCGCCCGGATGATATCGCCGCTGATCAGGACCAGCCACGGATCGAGCCGGTCCACCAGCACCCCGGCGGGCAGGCCGGCGGCAAGGTAGCCCACGCTGCCGGGCAGCGAGGCGAGGACGGCGGCCACCGGGCTGCGCGTCACCTGGAGGACCAGCAGCGGTATGGCCAGGATCGCCAGCCCGTCGCCGAGCATCGATACGGCCTGCCCGCCCAGGAACACCCGGGAACGCAGCACAAGCAGCATTCTTGCCCGGTCCCGCGCGCTCGTCACGCCCCGGCTGACGGGTGTTGGGCGCCCGGCCCGGATCTCGCGTTATGCCCGGGCGGCCGCGCGGGCCGGCCAAACGCGCCGCGCCGGGGAGTACCAACGAGCGCGGTCAGCGCGCGTACTTCATCACCAGGTCGCCAACGCGCGGCAGCGCCGCCACGATGTGCTTGCTCGCGCCGCCGCGGACGGAGCGGTACGCCCTGACGATCACGGGCCGGCGGGATGCCGCCGCGCGGGCGTCGCTCACCGCGAGCATGGCCTCCGCCACCTCATCGCCGTGCTTGACCAGGTAGTCGCCGAACTCGGAGCCGCCCGAGGTGTTGAAGTCGGCCCAGAACGGCTGAAGGTTGATCGCCATGTTCGGCAGCAGGGTCTCGATCATGTGACGGACGTGCCCCTGGGCGAAGGTGGTCGCCG
This sequence comes from uncultured Actinomycetes bacterium, assembly GCA_963703605.1. Taxonomy (GTDB): domain Bacteria; phylum Actinomycetota; class Actinomycetes; order Streptosporangiales; family Streptosporangiaceae; genus DASXKD01. Next base: position 142,808 of record CAVPFC010000060.1, on the reverse strand, counting down.
TCTTGTAGGCCAGCTTGAGCGCCGTCCCGGAGACCCCCGACTTGTCCGAGACCTCTTGCTTGATCATGTCGTTGAGGTCATCGCACACGTGTGGCCGGACATCCGGCGCGAGCAGGATCTCCTGAAGCGTGGCAGCCATGAGTGTGTTCTTCTCCTTGTCGACCGCGGTGTGGTGCCCGTTGATCCCGCCGGCATACCCCGAGAGCCCTGTCCAAGACCGCAAGGGCCCGGCACGGCCTGAGTCGGGACCCGCTTAAGTTACCGTGTCCCGGTGCCGCCTGGTATGGGAACTTCCTGACGGCGGCGTTGATATTGGATGGTTATTGGGAGCCATTGCGTGGACCGGGAAGCAACGCGGCGGTGAAGGCCCGCAGGGGCGGCGGGCACCGGGGCGAGGCGTTCGCCGTCACCAAGCCCTGGCGGGACGGCCGGTCGTTCCGCGGGTGCAGGATGAGGGTCATGACGTTGCGCACGCCCTTTACCGAGTACTTCTCGTTGCGCCACCCGATCGCCCTGGCCCCGATGGGCGGGTATGCCGGGGGCGCCCTGGCGGCGGCGGTCTCCAACGGTGGCGGCCTGGGACTGGTCGGCGGCGGCCGGAGCGATCAGGCCTGGCTGGACCGCGAACTGGCGATCGCCGCCGAGGGCACCAGCGGTCCGTGGGGCGTCGGGTTCTTGAGCTGGGCGATCGATGTGGGCACGGTGGAGCGGGCGCTGGCCTACCGGCCGACGGCCGTCATGCTGTCGTTCGGCGACCCCCGGCCGTTCATCGAGCCGATCCGCGGGGCGGCCGCGGCGCTGATCATTCAGGTCACCGACCTGGACGAGGCCAGGCAGGCGCTGGACGTCGGTGCCGACATCATCGTGGCGCAGGGCACCGAGGCCGGCGGGCACAGCGGCGGCCGGGGCCGGTCGACGCTGCCGTTCGTGCCGGTGGTCACCGATCTGGCCGCTCCGACTCCGGTGCTGGCCGCTGGCGGGATAGCCGACGGGCGGGGCGTCGCGGCGGCCCTGGTCCTCGGCGCGGCCGGGGCGCTTATCGGGACCCGGTTCCTGGCCAGCCCGGAAGCGCTGATCGACCCCGCCCACACCAAGGCGATCATCGAGGGATGCGGCGAGGACACCGAGCGCAGCACGGTGCTCGACATCGCCAGGGGCGCCCCGTGGCCGTCCAGGTACCCGGCCCGCACGCTGCCGCACCCGTTCCTGGACCAGTGGCGCGGCCGGGACGACGAACTTGCCGCCGACGCCGGTGCCCGGCAGGCCTACCGGGACGCGGTGGCGCGGGGCGACCTGCCGCCCGAGCCGGTGTGGGCCAGCGAGGCCATCGACCTGATCAACGACCTGAGACCGGCTGCCGACCTCGTCGCCGCCCTCGCCGCCCAGGCGGAGGAGGCGATCGCGGCCAGCGGCGCGCGCAAGACCCGGCCCCGGACCGGGTAACGAACGCCGGACCGCGGTGCCGGGTGCGGGGCACGGCCGGCGTTGCAGCGCGGCGGGTGTTGCGCGGACTCCCGGGGCTGCGTGGGATTGGGGTGCCACGCCGCTTGCGTAATGCGTAAACAATGGGCCGGGCGGAACTGGGACTGGCGTGCTTGCTTCGTGGGCGGGAGTGGCTTGACGCGCTGGCTGAGGACCAGGACGGGGCTTAGGTAGCGCTGTTGCGCAGCGCGCTGGTTCCGCCCGGCGCACTGCCAGCAATGCGCTCGCGGCCAGCCGTGCGCTCGTGACATCCGGGTCTACCCGGTGGCGTGGTATCTGACCAGGTGGATCCTGCTCTGGATATGGGGATCTTGTTTCCGAGGGGAGTCATCGATGAGATTCACGCGCACCAGGGCCGTTCTGCCGGCGGGCCTGCTGGCTGTCGTCACCGCCGTCGGTGCGGTGTGGCTTTCCGGCTCGGCCACGGCCGGGACCGGGACGCCGGCGCCGACGGCGGTCCTGCCCAGCGGGCAGCTCTTCTCCGTGGCCGCCACCTCCGCCAGCAACGCCTGGGCGGTCGGCCAGGCCATTAACAGCGCCAAGACGATCATCCTGCACTGGAACGGGACTGCCTGGAAGCGGGTGCCCAGCCCGACCCCGAAGGGCGGCGGCGCCTTTTACGGTGTGGCTGCCACCTCCGCCAGCAACGCCTGGGCGGTCGGCGCGAGCGACGGCCCGCCGGGTACGACGGAGATCGCGCACTGGAACGGGACTGCCTGGAAGCGGGTGCCCAGCCCGACCCCGAAGGGCGGCGGCGCCCTGTTCGGTGTGGCCGCCACCTCCGCCAGCAACGCCTGGGCGGTCGGCTGCACCGGGAACTGCTTCCAGGGCTTCGGCGGCATCAAGACCCTGATCCTGCACTGGAACGGCACCGCCTGGAAGCAGGTGCCAAGCCCGAGCCCCGCAACGGACGCGGCGCTCAGCAGCGTGGCCGCCGTCTCCGCGCACAGCGCGTGGGCGGTCGGCTGCACCGCGCTGTGTTTCCTGTCGTCCGCCAGCCCGCACACGGTGCTCTTGCGGTGGAACGGAACGGTCTGGAAGCAGGCGCCCAGCCCGGCGCCGGCCAAGATCGGGGCGCTCAACGGGGTGGCCGCCACCTCCGCCAGCAACGCCTGGGCGGTCGGCTGCGCCGGCCACTGCTTCGGCCCGATGGCCACGACCGCCACCATGATCGTGCACTGGAACGGCACCGCGTGGAAGTCCGTGCCCAGCCCGAGCCCGGCGAGCAACAGCGTGCTGACCGCCGTGACCGCCACCTCGGCCCACGACGCCTGGGCGGTCGGCTACACGCGCAGCAGCGGCAAAACGTTGATCCTGCGGTGGAACGGCACCGCCTGGAAGCAGGTGCCGAGCCCGACCCCCGGATCGAACAGCGAGCTGCTCGGCGTGGCCGCCACCTCCACCCATAACGCCTGGGCGGTTGGCGACCAGCTCGTTTCGCTGATCCTGCTGCACTGGAACGGCACCGCCTGGAAGTGAGGCAGCGGGGCGGCCCTGGTTCAGTGCCAGCCGGAGTCCGTGTGCCGGCCATACTGCTGCTGACGGAACCCTTGTCGGCACCGGCTGACCCCAGGAATGGGCACCGGGCCAGGGAGGCAGAGATGCCAGTCATCGTGGTTACCAGGCTCCGGCTCAAAGACCCTGCGTTGTTCGATGAGTTCTTCACCAGCGCCGTGGCAGTGACGGAACAGGCACAAAAATCCGAAGGCAACCTCGGCGCGGATGTGCTGGCCGAGGCGAACAACACCTACTGGACGCGCACCGCCTGGCAAGACCGCGGCGCGATGGGCGCGTTCGTCGGCAGCGAACCTCATCTGCACACCATGGACCGCATAAGTGACTGGTGCGATGAGGCGACCTTCGTCGACTGGGAGCAAGCCAGCGGGGACATACCGGACTGGCAGGACGGCTACGAGCGCCTCATCGCCAACGGCCAGTCGGCGACCCTTGAACATCCGACAGATGCCCATCGCACCCTCGGCTTTCCCGCCCCGGTCGTGCCCGCCTAGCCTGTATCTGACGTGCTCGGGGCCGCTGCGCCGCGCGACTGGTTGTCGCCCCACCGGGGATCGGGCCGGTCCACGTTGAAGTGCCTGGTCGCCTGCGCGAGCCAGCGCTCGTTCGCGGCGCGCAGCGAAAACTGGGTGATGACCCGTTGTCCGCCCTCGAAGTCCCCATAGAGCAGGCTGATCACCAGTGATTCGCTCGCCTTGATCGCGTCGGTCACCGCTTGGAAGATGTCGGCCGCCGGGTCGCGCAGGGCGCTCAGCCATAGCCCGTTGTCGCCGGCCGCCACGTAGATGTCCAGGTTCTGGCCTGTGAACTCCTCAAGCGGGGGATGGGTCCGGTCGGTCCGCAGGCCCACCATCACATGCCAGCCGTGCAGGACAGCCAGGCCGGTTCCGACGTTCCGGATCGACATCCCCATGTACACCACGTCGTCGGCGACCTCCAGCGCGGCCGTGCCGCCGTCGACCGTCAGCCAGAGTCCTTCGGGGTATTGGATCTTCTGTTTGGGATCCCCTAGTCGCGAGGCCACAAGCAGCGGGCGCTGGCCCGCGAGCAGCGACCGTTCTGCCGTACGGGCGGCGCGCTCCGCGGTCCGCGCCGAGCGGTTCGCCGACCGGATGGAGGCGAAGGTCGCCACCGCAAGCACCAGGGTGCCGCCAGCGGTCGCGAGCGAGGCGATCGTCGACCAGTTGTCCACTGACCGCAGCTTAGGTCAGTGATTCCTGAGACGGCACGCCCCTGCTGTCCTGCGGTCACCGTTGGCCGTCATCGTTTCGCCAGCAGGCCGAGGTCACGCAGGCTCTCGGCGGTTTCAACGATCGTGGTCTCGGCTGGGCGCGGGCGCCAGCCGAGTTCCTGCTTGGCGCGGTCGTTGTGGATGACCAGGCGGGGTGGCTCTGGCCCTGGCGCCTCTTCGGTTGGTGCTCGCTCTGCCAGCGGGCCGAGCCGCTCGCGCAGGATCTGGGCCATCTGAAGGAAGGTGATGGTCGGCCCGTCGGCCAGCGCCAGGAAGCGCCTGCCGGCCGCCCCGGGCGAGGCCATCGCGCGGATGTGCAGATCGGCCACGTCGCGCACGTCGGCGACGCCGAATCGCTGGCGTCGCACGACGGGCATCGTCCCGTCGAGCATCGCCTTGGTCAGCTGCAACGATGACCGCGCTTGCGTGGTCAATGTCGGGCCGAGGATGAACGTCGGGTTGACCACGACCAGCTCGGTGTCGCCACCCTCATGTTCGATGAAGTCCCACGCGGTCCGCTCGGCGATCGCCTTCGACCGCGGGTAGGCCGGCAGGCCCGGCGTTTCGGGGTCGGTCCAGTCGGCCTCGGTGTACTCCGCAGCCCGGTTTTGGTGAGTATCCGACCGCCGCGAACGACGAGGTCAGCACGACACGCCGGACACCCGCGTCGCGCGCGGCCCGCAGGACACGCAGCGTTCCGTCACGGGCGGGAACGATCACCTCATCGGGATCGTCGGACTGGATCATTGGCGAGGCGGTGTGGTGGACCTCGTCGCAGCCGGCGACCGCGGCGGCCCAGCCCGCGTCGGCGGTCAGCCCGGCGACGACGACCTTCAGCCCGCTGTCATCGGCTGCGCCGCGACACATCGCTGTCCGCACCTCGTCCTCGCGGTCTGGGGAGCGCACCGTCGCGCGCACCTGGCGTCCGTCTCGCAGCAGCGCCGCGATCAACTGCGTGCCCAGGTAGCCAGACCCGCCGGTCACCAGCACTGGGCTCATCGCAGCACCATCTCCTCCAGGCGGGGATACATCTCCTGCACTCGCAGGTTCGCTGCGGCCTCCGCGCCGGGATCACCGTTGTCGCGGGCATCCCACAGGGCTGCCTTCGCGCGGAGGTAGTCAAGGTGAATGTGCAGCGTCGCGATCTGGGCTTCGATCCGCTCGGCGTGACGCAACAGCAGGTCGCGCTGCGCACCCGCCGCCTCATGCCCACGCGCGCGGTTGGCCTGGTACGTGCGCATGTCCTCGACGCCCACGCCCATCGCGCGCAGGCACGCCAAGGCCTGCAACGTATCGACGTCGTCCTCGCGGTAGCGGCGGTGCCCGCTGCTCTCGTCCCGCTCGACCGGGCCTATCAGCCCGACCTGCTCGTAGTAGCGCAGCGTCGGCTCGCTGAGACCGCTGCGCCGGGATACATCTTGAATGGTGAGGCCTGTCATGCAAGCAGCAAAACAAACCTCAAGCGCTTGAAGTCAAGTGGCAACGCCAGGCCAACTGCCGTGCTGATCGGGATCAACCAGGCTCATCAGCAGCGGAGCGCGACATCGCGGCAGGGGCCAGCACGAAGCTGACCGCGTCAGCAGCCGGTGACTGGTCAGGACCGTGGTAAGCGTTTCTTCAGCAGCCTGACTTTGAGAGGCTCACCTACGGCGGGCGTAGGCGGGCAGTGACGGTGAGCCTGATCGAGTGGTTGTAAGGCCCTGTTGCTGTCACCGTTGCTGTCAGCGTCCGACCTGTCGTCGCTGGGTTATGAGCCACACGACGCCCGTCTTGCACGTCTCCGTTGTGCCTGCCTGTCTCGCTGACCAGGACCCGAGCCCAGTGTCCATCTCCCACGGGTGATTACGTCTCCCCCGTCTCCCCCGGTCTCGTTAGCAAATCCGTTAGCAGAACTGGCTCATGACCTGAGCGAACCTGGCTAATGGCCCGCTTGGCAAGGTTGCAGACATCTGCCGACCCCATCGCAGGCGAGCTGTGACGGCACGAAAGGCCTGCCTGCTCGTCAGCATCCCGGGTCCGGGTTGGCCGTCTCATCGAGCTCCGGATTGTCGATGACAGGCACCGGGTCGAGGCCGATTTTCGCGGCGATCCGGGTCAGCAACTCGTCCTGAGCGGCGAGGTGGCCCTGGACGTGCGCTACCTCGTGCAAGGTCGCGCTCGCGTCATGGAAGGTCGCCTCCGCGAGCTTGTCCGCAGCGGCGGCCTGCACGTTCTGCCCCACCATGATGATCGACAGCAGCACCAGCTGCAGGAAGGTCTGCGCCACCCAGGAGACGATCGTCGCCGCGCCGCCGCGGATCGCGTCCGGGAGGCTGATCAGGTCGAACAGCGCGAACGCGTAGGCGCACCACATGCTGCCAACCGCCGTCGTGATCACAATTGCGACCTTCGTGTTGAACCGGTCGACCGCCGAGCCCTGGGGGAGCTGATCAGCCACCTTTACCGGGCGGTCGGCCCGCCGTGCGGCGATGTGCGGGTGGCGTATGTGCTGGTAGATCGTCATGACCTGGCCTCTCATCGACTGGCCGGATGCCGGCGACATGCTGCCGGGGCCGCGCCGCCGGAGTCATCATGATCCTGGCCACCCAGCGCCCCTCCCACCAGATCATCGACCCATCCCTGCGGGACCTGTTCGCCTACCGGCTGGCCTTCCGCTGCACCACCGACAGTTCATCTGACGTGGTGCTCGGCCAGGGCTGGGCCGCACAGAATTACACCGCCGCCGCCATCGACCCCCTCGCCCGCGGCGTCGGCTGGCTGCTGTCCGAAACCGGCGTCCCCCGGCGGATCAAGACCGCCTTCCTTACCGACGCCGATATCGCCGACCTGGCCGCCTACGCCGCCAGCCTGCGCGGTCACCGGAGCGCTGCATGAACCGCGCAACCGCCCTCATCAGTGCGGGAATCACTAGGCCACAGTACCCACCTGCGGGCACGAACACCGTCAAGCGCTCATTGACACCCAAACGGGCGCGACCGGTGGTCGGAACGACGCCTACGCCGCGTTCGCCCACCGCATCCTGACCGCCTACGCCCGCCGCATCGCCACCGGCGACATCGACGCCCTGTCCCTCATCACTGCCCTGGCCGACGACATCGACACCGCCATCGCTCAGGCTGTCACTGGCCTGCGCGCTCGTGGCTACTCCTGGGCCGAGATCGGCGCCCGGCTCGGCATCACCCGCCAAGCCGCCCAGCAACGCTGGGGAGCCCAGCCATCCTGACCGCCGCGACGGTCCCCCTCACCCCCGGCCCGCAAGGTCCGGGGGCCTGGGAGTCCGCCGACGACACCCCCTGGCACGACCAGTGCCATCACCCGGTCCCGCTGCGCGGGCGTATCGACGCCATCGACCTGGCCACCGGCGAACTGCGCCCGGTCTACGACACCGCCACCGAACCCGACGGCGTGCTGCTCACCCCCTGCGGCAACCGCCGCGAGTCTGTCTGCCCGCCCTGCTCGCAGGTGTACAAGCGCGACGCCCGCCAGCTCGTCCGCGCCGGGCTGACCGGTGGCAAAGGTGTGCCCGACACGATCGCCGCGCACCCGTGCGTGTTCGCCACCTTCACCGCACCCTCGTTCGGCCCGGTGCACGCCCGGCGGCTGCGCGGCAAGACCGTGCTGCCCTGCCGCCCGCGCCGCGACGCCAAGACCCGCCGCTGCCCGCACGGCCGGGACATCTCCTGCCCGGTCCGTCACGGCGAGCACGATCCGCGGCTCGGCCGGGCGCTCTGCCCGGATTGCTACGACTACACCGCCGCCGTGCTGTTCAACGCCCACGCGGGCAAGCTGTGGCGCCGGTTCACCACCTACCTGCCCCGCCACCTGGCCCGCCTCGCCGGGCTCACCCAAAAGCAACTCCGCTCGCTGTGCCGGGTCCGCTACGTCAAGGTCGCCGAATATCAGGAACGCGGCGTCGTCCACTTCCACGCCGTGATCCGCCTCGACGCCACGCGCGACGACTACCAGCCACCCCCAGCCGCCTTCACCACCGACCTACTGTGCGACGCCATCGCCCAGGCCGCCGCCGCCGTCACCGTCCCCGTCGACACCAACGCCAACCCAGCCTGGCCCGCACTGACGCTACGGTTCAGCACCCAAGTGGACCGCAAGCCCATCCGCCACGGCGACGACCTGCCCGGCACCGGCCGGAAGCTCTCTGTCCAGGCGGTCGGCAACTACATCGCCAAGTACGCCACCAAAGCCCTCGACGCCCCCGGCCTGCCCGACCGGCCACTACGTACCGCCCGCGACCTCGCGGACCTGCGCTGCCACCGCCACTACAAGCAGATGATCACCACTGCGTGGGAACTCGGCGGCCGCACCCACATCCCCGCCCGCCTGCGCGGCACCGCCTACGAACTGCGCGGCGGCAAGCTCGTCCCGGCCCGGTCGCGGCTGTGCAAATGGGCGCACATGCTCGGCCACGGCGGTCACTTCCTCACCAAGTCCCGCCGCTACTCCACCACCTTCGGCCGCCTGCGCCGCGACCGCACCGAACACCGCAAAGCCCAGCGGCACCCGCGTGGCGAGCACGACCCGTGGGGTCGCCCCCTGGTGAGTCCGTGGTGCTGATCCTTGAGAACTGGACCTACGCCGGAACCGGCTACACCACCACCCCCAGCGCCGAGCTCGCTCTCGCGGAGTGTCGCGAAGGTACCGAAATTACTGTCGCCCACCTACCGGAACCGCGTCCGCACACTGTCACACGGGAACCGGAACTCAGATGTCCATGATCAACCGGGATCGCACAACGCTGCGCAGACGGCTGATGCGGCCAAAATGCGGCCAGATGACCTGGACGACGATTCGCCTGCTAAAGGGTCAACTCTGTGACCTGGGGAGACGGTGGCGCGCTCGGAGGGACTCGAACCCCCAACCTTCTGATCCGTAGTCAGATGCTCTATCCGTTGAGCTACGAGCGCTCGGATTAAGTTGTCTACCTGCGATTTTGCAGGCACGTGCTACGATACCACAGAAGCACAGCGGCGATAGAGCATCTGATTCCGTCTCCAGAGATGCCCTGACGCACCCCTCAAGGGTAGGGCACCCGGGAGGTTGCTGCACCGGTCGGCGGGAGGTCACCCATGTCCGTCACCAGCATGCAGGAAGCCCGGCGCAGCCGGGGACGCCGCACCGCCGCAGCCGCCGGCGTGGACCTGGCCGCGTTCGTCACCTCATGGCAGCTTGCGCTCGAAGCGGCCGGCAAGAGCCCGAGGACCGTCCGCTCCTACACCGACTCGGTGAGAGCCCTGCAGAAGTTCCTCGTGGAGCAAGGCATGACCGCCGATGTCGAGAAGGTCGACACCGAGCACCTCCGGGCGTTCCTTCTGGCCGAGGAGCGCCGCACGTCCGCCCCTTCGGCCGCCGTGCACTTCCGCAACCTGCGTGTGTTCTTCGGCTGGCTGGCCCGCGAGGGTGAGCGGACGAACCCGAACCCCATGGACCGCGTCGACCGGCCAAAGGTCACCAAGCAGGCCAAGCCGTTCTTCGAGGACGAGGAGCTTGCCGCCCTGCTCAAGACGAGCGAAGGGGCGAGCTTCCAGGACCGCCGCGACACCGCGATCATGCGCATACTGATTGACACCGGGATGCGCGTCTCCGGGCTGGCGAACCTGCGCTACGACCCCGGCACGGACGCCCGTAATGACGTGTTCTTGACCCAGCGGAGGCTGCGCATCCGGCTCAAGGGCGGGGACGAGACATGGGTTCCGATCGGGAAGAAGGCTGCTTCGGCGCTGGACCGGTACCTGCGCGCCCGCGCTCGCCATCCGGAGGCATCTTCCCCGTGGCTGTGGCTCGGCCACCAAGGCCACAATCGCGCGCACATGACTGACTCCGGGATTCGCGTAATGCTCGGCCGACGAGGTAAGCGGGCCGGTATCCAGAACGTTCACCCGCACCGCTTCCGACGCTCCTTCGCAGACAAATGGCTCGCAGCCGGCGGCTCCACGGACGACCTCATGCATATCACCGGCTGGAAGACCTACGACATGGTGCGCGAGTACACAGAGGCCCGCGGCATCGCCCGTGCTCGCGATGCGCATGCGCGTCTCAGCCCCGGCGACCGAATCTAGTCTCTCTACTTCTTACTGACCAGGAACATTGGCTCCCGTCCCTGGCCCCTGCCTGCGACTTTGAACACTTTGGGAACAGAGCCCCGCTCCGCGCGCCGACCAGGCTGACTGGTAGAAGACCAGGTCAGCGGCTCCCCTTCAGCAAAGTTGGGAGTGGTCCGGACAGGATCACCGGGTAGATGATCTCCCAAATTCCTCCCAGTTGATCAAGGAGGGTTGGCGACAATCAGGCTGGGCGGGCTGGCGGTGGCGTGTTGCGCGAGCTACACGCCCGGCAACTGATGGCCGGCGTCGCCCGCATGCTGCTGTCCAGACAACGGGACTGGACCTGCAACGGCGTTTCAGGAAACCTTGGGTCTGCTGGCGCCTCGGCGAGAAGACAGATCACCCTCCCCGGCCGGGTGGCCGCCAGTGTCGGTGGCTGGCCGCGATGAGATCGTGTCGGTGTCGGCCGGGATGACTGGAGTGGTGAGTGGCGAACACGGGGAAGGCCGGGCGGGTGGCGGCCGGGAGTGGCTTTGTCTTGTCGGTGCTTGCCTCCGGCCAGTTCTTGATGACCCTGGACAGCTCGGTGATGAACGTTTCGATCCGGCAGGTGGCTGCCGACGTCGGGACGACGGTCACCGGCATCCAAACCGCGATCACCTTGTACACGCTGGTGATGGCGTCGCTGATGATCACCGGAGGCAAGATCGGGGCGATCGTCGGCCGGCGGCGGGCTTTCTCGATCGGGCTTGTCATCTATGGTGCCGGGTCGCTCACCACGGCGCTGGCCCCGAACCTGGGGGTGCTGCTGGTGGGCTGGTCGGTGCTGGAGGGCATCGGCGCCGCGCTGATCATGCCCGCGATCGTGGCCCTGGTCGCGGGCAACTTCCCGGCGGAGCGCCGGGCGGCGGCCTACGGGATGATCGCCGCGGCGGGCGCGATCGCGGTGGCGGCCGGCCCGCTGATCGGCGGGGCGGTCACCACGTTCGCGTCGTGGCGGTGGGTCTTCGTCGGCGAAGTGGTGATCGTGACCGTCATCTTCGCGGCGCTGCGCAAGGTCAGCGATGCGCCGCCCGCCGGCCGGGTTCATTTCGACGTGATCGGCGCATTGCTGTCGATTGCCGGGCTGTCCCTGCTGGTGTTCGGCGTCTTGCAATCGGGCACCTGGGGCTTTGTGAAAGCCAAGCCCGGGCAGCCGCACCTCCTGGGCACTTCGCCGGTGGTCTGGCTGGTCACCGGCGGGCTGCTGGTCATCTACGGCTTCTTCCTGTGGGAGGCGCACCTCGCGCACCGGGGCGGCGAACCGCTGATCCGCCCGGCCATGCTGCGCAACTCCCAGCTGGCCGGGGGCCTGTCCATGTTCTTCTTCCAGTTCTTCATCCAGGCCGGGGTGTTCTTCACCATCCCGCTGTTCTTGTCGGTGGTGCTCGAGCTGTCCGCGCTGCAGACCGGCGTGCGCCTGCTGCCGCTGTCGGTCGCCCTGCTGGCCACGGCGATAGGCGTCCCCCGGCTCGCACCCGCAGCGCGGCCTCGGCTGATCGTCCGCCTGGGCCTGTTGTCCATGACCGCCGGGACGCTGGTGCTCATCGGCGGGATCAGCCCGGGCGCGGGCGCCGGAATCGTCACCATCCCCATGCTGCTGATGGGCCTGGGCATCGGCGCGCTGGCCTCCCAGCTCGGCGCGGTCACCGTCTCCGCCGTCCCCGACCGGGAAAGCGCCGAGGTGGGCGGGCTGCAGAACACCGTGACCAACCTGGGCGCCTCGCTGGGCACCGCCCTGGTCGGTGCCGTGCTCATCGCCAGCTTGACCACCGGCCTCGTCAACGGCGTGCAAGCCAGCTCGGCCATCCCGCCGGACGTGAAGACGCAGGCCACCACGCAGTTCGCCGCGGGCGTCCCGTTCATCTCCGACAGCGACCTCAAAGCCCAGCTCCAGAAGGCCAAAGTGCCGCCCGCCCAGGCCGACGCATTGGTCAAGGCCAACAGCGACGCCCGCCTTGCCGCGTTGCGCACCTCATTGTGGGTCGTCGCGCTCTTGGCCGTTGTCGCCATGTTCTTCACCGGGCTGATCCCCGTCAAGCCGATCGGGCGGCCCCAGCATGAAGCGGACACCACCAGCCCAGCCGTGGGCAGCGCCGGGTGAGGGGCGCCTTCGGAGGAGCGGGAACAGGTGGGCCATGTCGTGCGCGCACCGCCACCTGACGGCTGGTGGTACTCATCGGCTTGGTCACCTTTCGGGCCCGCTCGATCATCGCCTCACGGTCCCGGACCTGCGGGCACTGGCAGCCCTTGCCACCAGCGTTGCGCTGTTCCTGCTGCTGTTCGCGAGCACCTATGTCGTCATGGCCACGATCGCCGCCCGCAAGTTCAGCCAGCCCATGACCGCACCAATGCGCTGTATTTCACTGTCGCCGTGTTCGCAACCGCCGGCTTCGTCGACATAACACCCAAGACCGAGGCGGCGCGGCTTGTGGTCACCGGGCAGACGATCAGATCTCATCATTCTTGGACTCGGGTCAGCGTCATAGTGGGCGCGGTCACGCGTGGCCGGCAACGGCGGCCCCAAGACGGTGGCGCCATATCGCCCCACCAGTAGCGGGTTGCTACACCGAAAGACCTGGCGAGCCAGGAAGTTCTTTCAAAGGCGCCCCTCAGGTGGGTTCATACTCGTCTTGCCCTCTTCTGGCCGCTAGAACCGGCACTCAACGGCACATGGTCCCCCGCCAGCCCTCACCATGACCAGCTGAAAGCCCCGGGCCAGCGCCCCGAGCGGCGTGCCGCGCCACGATAGACATCCCAGGAGCTTAGATGTCAAGCTGCGAGGTCGGTTTGAGGGGCCTTTTTCCTCGTGCGGCCAGGCGGTGGCCTCGGCGTAGAGGGTGCGGGTCTTCAGGCATCCGTGCAGGATGCCGACGAGCCGGTTGGCGAGCTTGCGGAGGGCAGGGTTGTGCTCGGCGCCGCTGGCGCGCTGGGCGTCGTAGAGGGCGCGGGCGCCGGGCGAGGCGGTCAGGGCGGCGAAGGCCTGGGCCATCAGCGCGTCGGTGAGCCGGTCGTTGCGGATGAACCGGGCGGCGACGACCTTCTTCTTGCCCGAGGCGCGGGTGATCGGGGAGGCGGCGGCGTAGTTCTTGCGGGCCTTGCCGGTGGAGTACCGGTGCGGGCCGTCGCCGAACTCGCCGAGGACCCGGGCGCCGAGGATGGGTCCCAGGCCGGGCTGGGACAGGTATATCTCAGCGTCCGGGTGGCGGCCAAAATCCGCCTCCACCTGCCCTTGCAGGGCCTTGACCTGCTCATTCAGGGTGGTGATCACCGCGATCAGGGACCGGGCGGTGGCGGCGTAGGCGGCGGTGACGGCCGGCGGCTGGCCCAGCTGGGCGCTGTGCAGCGCCGCCAGGACCGCGGTGGCCTTTGGCGGTGATGTCGCGGCGGCGGGCGCGCTTGAGCGCCGCACTGACCTGCGCGCGGGTCAGCTTCGCGGCCCGCGCCGGATCCGGCGCCCTGGCCAGCAGCTCCAGCGCGTCGGGCGCGTCCAGGTCCTCGAAGGCTGCCAGCGCGGCGGGGAAGTAGTCCCGCAGCTGGTGGCGCAGCCGCTGCATCTGCCGGGTGCGTTCCCAGATCAGCGTCTTATGGGTGCGTGCCACCACCTTGACCGCCTCCGCCCCGGGGCTGTCACCCGCCACGGTGCGCAGCTGGTGGGAGTCGGTGCGCACCATGTCGGTCAGCATGTGCGCGTCGCCGCGATCACTCTTGGCCCCGGACACGCCGTGGCGTTCCCGGTGGCGGGAGGCCTGCAGCGGGTTGACCGCGTACACGGTGTACCCGGCCGCGACCAGTGCGGCCACCCACGGGCCGCGGTCGGTCCCGGTCCCGGTCACCACCTCCGCGCCGTCCGCGTCCTGGCCCAGCTGCTGCCCGATCAGCTCATGCAGCCGGGCCATCCCGGCCACCCCCTCGGGCAGCCGCTTGCGGGCCAGCACCCGGCCCGCGGCGTCCATCAGCTCCACGTCGTGATGGTCCTCAGCCCAGTCATCCCCGGCGAACACCCGCATGTGCTCTCCCGTCCACGATGCCGAATTCCGTCAGCAGCCTGCGGGAGAACCATCAGCGCCCTAATGAAACAGTGCTCACGCCCCAGCGGGCGCGCACGACATCCCAGCAGCGATCAACTCTCCCGGCCAGCCGGCAGGGGCACGATCTTTCGTCAGGGCTCAAGACCCGGAAAGGAAAAGTGCTCACCTGCCGGCGGCTACCAGGCACCGAGTCCGCCGGATGGCGACTCGCTAACTCTCATTAGGGAGGAAACGTCGATGTCTACGCCATCCGATCCCTTCGCTGTCATACGTACCAGGCAATATGTGGTGCTGCTGGTCTTCGCGGCGGTGCTGGGTGTGGTGGTCCCGGCGGGGAGCCTACTGGTTCCTCAAGCTGGTCGCCGACGTGCAAGGCTGGGTGTACATCGACCTGCCGAAGGGCCTGGGCTTCCATGGCGCGCCGCCGTGGTGGGCATTGTTGCCGCTGGCGGTGGCCGGGGTGATTGTCGGGCTGACGATCAGGTACCTGCCCGGCCGGGGCGGTCACTCGCCCGCGGATGGCTTCAAGGCAAGCGGGGTGGCGCTGCCAGCCGAGCTGCCCGGCATCTTCCTGGCGGCGCTGGTGCTGCTGATGGCCCTGGCGGGGGTGCTGGGTTTCCTGGACCGGGTCGAGGCGTTCGCGGCTGGCCAGGCCGGTGGTGAGGCAGCAGCCGAGGTGGTGGCGGTCGCCCGCCAGGTCCGCGACCAGGACGTGGATTGCTCTGGGCCAGCGCCGGCGCTGCGCCGCGGGGTTGCCAGGGACCGGCGGATCAGCATCGAGGACGGCCAGATGCGCCATGGGCGCAAGTCCCGCTCGGTCTTGTTCGACGGCTACAAACGCCACGTGCTGACCGACCTAGACACTGACCTTGTGACTGCCGTGGGCATCACCCTCGGTATCACCCAATCAGGGGGATGGCGAGCCGACGCGAGGTTCGCAGACTTAACCCGTCGTGTGCTTGGCGGTGAGTGTCCTGAGGAGAGGGAGTCGCATGACAGATTCAAGTGGCCGTCTGGGGAAGCAGGACTCGCTTCCGTTCCCGCCGACACCGATGGCTGGCAAGGCCAGCCTTACGATGCAGGAGTCGGTCTACGAGCAGCGTGTGACGCCGCGTCGGCTTCCGGCCGATGCCCCGAACATTCTGATCATCTTGATGGACGACGCGGGCCCGGGCCAGCCATCGACGTTCGGCGGTGAGATCAGCACGCCGACGTTGGATCGCGTCCTCGGTGAAGGGATCGGGTTCAACCGGTTCCACACCACCGCGCTATGCTCCCCGACCCGGGCGTCGTTGCTGACCGGGCGCAATCATCACAAGGTGTGCACTGGGGTGATCACGGAGTTCTCCAACGATTGGGACGCGTTTTCGGGACGCATTCCGAAGAGTTGTGCACTGGGTGCAGAAGTGCTTAAGGATTATGGCTACGCCACAGGTGCCTGGGGCAAGTGGCACAACACACCGGCCATCGAGGCGGGCCCGGCCGGCCCGTTCGAGTACTGGCCGACGAATTCGGGGTTCGAGTACTTCTACGGGTTTTTGGCGGGTGAGTCGTCGCAGTTCGAGCCGAATCTGGTTCGGAACACGACGTTCGTGTTGCCGTCGAAGACCCCCGGCGAGGGTTACCACCTGAACGAGGATCTGGCCGATGACGCTATCGGGTGGCTGCACAAGCACAAGTCGTTGGCCCCCGACAAGCCGTTCTTCATGTACTGGGCCAGCGGCGCCATTCACGGCCCCCACCATGCGCCGAAGGAGTACATCGACAAGTACCGGGGCAAGTTCGACGACGGCTGGGACGCCTACCGGGAGCGGGTGTGCGAGCGGGCCAAGGAGAAAGGCTGGATCCCCGCCGACACGCAGCTCACCCCGCGGCACGAGTTGATGGCGTCGTGGGAGAGCATCCCCGAGAGCGAGCGGCCGTTCCAGAGCCGGCTGATGGAGGTGTGCGCCGCTTACGGCGAGCACGCCGACGTGCAGGCCGGGCGGATCATCGACGAGATCGAGGCGCTCGGGTACGGCGACAACACGCTGATCTTTTACATCTGGGGCGACAACGGCACCTCGGCGCAGGGCCAGGAAGGCACCATCAGCGAGCTGGTTGCCCACAACGGCATCGTCACCACGATCGAACAGCAGCTGCAGGCGCTGGAGGAACTGGGCGGTCTGGATGTTCTCGGCGGCCCCAAGAGCGACCCCATCTACCACTCGGGGTGGGCCTGGGCGGGCAGCACCCCGTACAAGGGCACCATGATCTTGGCCGGGTACTTCGGCGGCACCCGTAACCCGATGGCGATCCGGTGGCCGGCGCGGATCACGGCCGACCCTACGCCACGTCCGCAGTTCCATCACTGCAACGACGTCGTGCCGACGATCTATGAGATTCTCGGCATCACGCCGCCGCTGGTGGTGAACGGCGTCCAGCAGGACTCACTCGACGGCGTGAGCTTCGCCTATGCCTTCGGCGACCCCACAGCCGAGGGCCGGCTCGACACTCAGTACTTCGAAATCCTGGGGTGCCGCGGCATCTACCACAAGGGGTGGATGGCGTCGACCTTCGGCCCGCGAGTGCCGTGGGTGCGGGGCTTGCCCCCCGGGATCCACGACTGGACCCCGGACAAGGACACGTGGGAGCTGTACAACCTGGAAGAAGACTGGAGCCAGGCCCACGACCTCGCCGCGCAGATGCCAGAAAAGCTGGCCCGGATGAAGGAGCTCTTCCTCATCGAGGCGACGAAGGCCGGCGCGTTCCCCATCGGCGGCGGGCTGTGGATTCCACTGTTCCACCCCGAGCTTCGCCCCGCTCCTCCGTACACGGAGTGGACCTTCTTCGGCGACACCGTCCGCGTGCCCGAGTTCTCCGCCCCCGCCTTGGGCAGCAGACCAAACGTGGTCACCATCGACGCGGTCATCCCCGAGCAGGCCAACGGCGTGCTCTACAAGCTCGGCGGGTTCCCTGGCGGCGTCACGTGCTTCGTCGAGAACGGCATCCTGTGCTACGAGTACAACTTGTTCGAGATCCAGCGGACAAAGATCCGGGCGCAGACGCCGCTGCCGACCGGCCAAGTACAGATCGAGATCGAGACGAACCACCCTGATTTCATGCCGCGCGGTCCGCTTAACATCACGATGACAGTGAACGGCGAACCGGTCGCCGGCGGGACGGCACCGGTCACTTGCCCGATAGCGTTCTCCGCGAACGAGTGCCTCGACATCGGCGTCGCACTCGGATCGCCGGTCTCACTCGACTACTACGACAAGGCACCGTTCGCGTTCAACGGCACCATCGAGCTGGTCCACGTCGAGTACGTGACTCCGAAATAGCGAACGAGATCCAGCCGCGTCCGCGCCTGGCGCGATGGCTCGCCACGAGCCGGACGTCCTGATATACCTCCATCAGGACGTCCGGGCGGGAGCGTTGATCTGGGCAGAACAAGGCGCGGCCCCTGTACGCGGGTTGAACAGTCGCGAAAGCCCGCACGTGCCAAGGTGCCAAGGGACGCCAACCGTTTAGGCCAGGCGGCGGAGGCCGGCCTCCGCCACACTGGGGGGATGGATCAGACATCGATCACCGCGGCCGGTGCGATCGACACGTTCCTGGTGCTGCTGATCGGTATCGGGCCGAAGATCGCCCTGGTTCCGTTCCTGGAAATCACCGCGTCCCTGGACCCGGCCGCCAAGCAGCGGGTGCTCCGCAAGATGCTGACCACGGCGGCGGCGGTGGCAGTGATACTCATGGTGCTGGGCGAGCTGTTGCGCATCTTGCTGCACTTCACGATCGGGTCTTTGTCGATCGCAGGTGGCGTGATCTTGCTCGTGATTGCGGTGTGGATGGTGCTCGCGCCACCCGCCAGCAGCAGCCACCGCGACGCTGACAAAGACCCGATGCAACTTGCCCAGTACCCGCTGGCCGTGCCCTACCTGCTCAACCCGGTGGGCATCGTCGGCCTGATGACGATCTCCGCCGAGGCCAAGTCGCTCAGCGTTTTCGCCCTCGAATTCGGCATCCTCGTGTTCGTCCTGCTCATCGACGTGGTGGTGTTCCGCTGGGCGAACCGGGTCAGCGACAAGCTTGACGAGAGCCGCATGCTGGTCACCGAGAAGGTCTTCGGCTTCCTGATCGCGGCGATCGCCGTGCAGTTGGTCCTCGACGGCCTGGCCTCGGTCGGCGTCATCGGGCCAGTCCCGCACTAGGCACGAGGGCCCGCCCGGCCGCGGCCGCTGCCGGTGCGCACGGCCGCTCTCAATCAGCGGCGTATATGCCGCCCGGCCCGAGCATGACGGCCGGTGCAGCTTACCCTCGGGGGTGATGCTCCCAGGCAGGAGCAGCGGTGCACTTGCTGGTATGTCCAGCGGGGCCAGCAGGCGCTTGGGCATAGGCAGTTCTCTGAGGAGAGCACACTGCTGCTCGACTTTCTGCCCCGCTAACATCGATCTCCTCCGGACGGTCGGAAGGCTGTCAGCCACGCCCAGAACCAAAGATCGTCATGCCACTACTTAGCGTGTCACCGACCCCGGCGGAGACTGGTCTCTCTCACGGCCGCTCACGGACGGCCCGCCGTGCCAGCGGCGTCCTGCAGAACGCCACCGCTAGCCTTTCCCCATGACTGATGGCCCAGGGAGGCAGCCTGACGCCTCGCGTGTGGCAGGGCCTCCGCGCCGCATGATCGTGCGGGCGCTGCTGCAGGCTGTGGCGTCCACCACCGCGCTGGTGGTGATCTACTACCTGCTCCCCCTCAACCACTCCTCAACCGGTACCGCCGTCACGATGCTGACCATCGGGCTGCTGGTGCTAATCGCACTGGTCGCCTATCAGGTCCGCGCAATCATCGCCTCACCGTTCCCGGGCCTGCGGGCACTGGCAGCCCTCGCCACCAGCGTCCCGCTGTTCCTGCTGCTGTTCGCCAGCACCTATGTGGTGCTGACCACGATGTCGGCCAGCAACTTCACCCAGCCGCTGACCCGCACCGACGCGCTGTACTTCACCGTCACCGTGTTCACCACGGTCGGGTTCGGCGACATCACCGCCAAAACCGAGGCGGCGCGGCTTGTAGTCACCTGCCAGATGATCACCGATCTCATCGTCCTAGGGCTCGGGATCAGAGTCATCGTCGGAGCGGTCAGGCGCGGCCTCCAGCGACGGCCAGAGGACGGGCAGGAGGACCGAGCGGCGTAGAAGGTCGCTGGAATCCGTGCCCACCGCGTACCTGGTCAGGTGGTCAGCCAGGGAGTGTCACGGTCACTCGCGGACAGCCCGGTGGACCTTCGACCAGATAGATGCATGTTGTGCAGTCGCCGATGCGTCCCCGCCAGCCTGGCACGCGGCGCATCTTTGGGGACGCCGCAGGACGCCAGAGACGTGCGTCATGCGGCTCACAACGCAAGTTGCGGGCCGGTTGCTGGGCCCGCCGCCAGCTGCAGCCCCGCTGACTCGGCACCAGCCCGTCACGGCCCATCCCGGTCACCCTCCGTCGCTTACATCAGAAGAAGGAATCTTTCATCGGCCCGCTCCACCCGGCGCTGCACAGGGCGAGCGGCAACCACCGGCCACGAATGCCAGTGATCCGGCGGCTGGATGAGGCGGCGGAACATGTGCGCCGGAATGTTCCGTGACCGGGGCAGGAGTGTTCCGATGATTGGGAAAGTGCTCCGCGGCCGGAACGTGCACCGCCTGCTGTACTACCTGTACGGGCCGGGACAAGCGAATGAGCATGCCGATCCGCACCTGGTCGCCGGGTTTGGTGATCCGGCGGAATTGGAGCCGGAACGCCGCCCGGACGGAACGCGGGACTTCCGCCGGCTCGCCGGGCTGCTGGAACAACCACTGGCCGCACTCGCCGGGCCTGGCTACGACAAGCCGGTGTGGCATTGCGCGGTCCGCGCCGCCCCGGAGGATCCGATGTTGTCGGATGCGGAGTGGGCGCTGGTCGCGGAACGGGTGATGCACCGGACCGGGCTCGACCCGACCGACGATGACCTGGGGGTGCGGTGGGTGGCGGTGCGGCATGCCGCAGACCACATCCACATTGTGGCCACCCTGGCCCGCCAGGACGGCACCCGGCCCAAGACCTGGAATGACTACTACCGGGTGCGCGAGGCCTGCCAGGAGGCGGAGCGCCGGCTTGGGCTGCGGTCGACTGCTCCGGCGGATCGCACCGCCGCACGGCGCGCCACCCGGGCGGAGACGGAGCAGGCAGCCCGGCGCGGCTGGGCCGAACCGGCCCGGGTGACGCTGCGCCGCGAGGTGTGCACCGCGGCCGCCGCAGCGGGCTCGGAGCAAGAGTTCTTCACTCGGCTGCGGGCTGCTGGGGTGCTGATCCGTGTACGGCACAGCACGGTTGATCCCGGCGAGGTCACTGGGTATGCGGTCGGCATGCCGGAACACCACGCGGCCCAAGACGGCGGGGTGGTCTGGTACGGCGGCGGGAAGCTCGCCGCTGACCTGACCCTGCCCAGACTGCGGGCCCGCTGGGTAAGCGCAGGCCCGGGGCATGTTCCGTGGAACGGCGCGGGTGTTCCGCCGACGGCGGTACGCGGAACACTCCGCACCTTGGTCACCCGGGCGGCAGAACAGGCAACGGATGCGACCGGGTTCTTCGCCCAGTTGCGCGAGGCCGGGGTCCTGGTAAGAGAGCGGTTCAGCGATACCGATCCGGGACAGGTCACCGGATATTCCGTCACCCTGCCCGGCCACACCGGGCCGGACGGAATACCGGTTTGGCACGGGGGCGGACGGCTGGCCGCTGGGCTCACTCTGCCCCGGCTGCGGGACCGCTGGAACCGGGCACCTGGCGGAAGCGCGGAGCGTTCCGGAGCGCCGCAGTTCACCGCTCCGGAACGGGACGAGGTCTACCGGCATGCGGCCCGTCAGGCCAGGGCTGCTGCGGAACATATCCGTCACTGCGCCATGAGCGATCCGGCCGCAGCGGCCGACGCCGCCTGGGCCGCAGCGGACACGCTGCACGTCGCGGCGCGAGCACTGCGCAACCCGCATCTGCGCTGTGCGGCCGACTCCTACGACCGTGCCGCCCGCGCCCAGTACGGGCGGTTGCCCCGGCGCAGCCACGACGGCGATCAGCTGCGCCGCGCCGCCCGGATGATCGCGCTGGCCGGGAACCTGACCGGTGACGTGACGCTGACGGCCATAGCGCTGGTGGCCCAGCTCGTCGCGCTGGCCGCCGCTGTCGCGGAGCTTCGCCAGGCGCAACGACTGGCCGCGCAGGCACAGGCAGCCCACGCCGCCGCCGCTCATCTGCATGCGGCTGTTAATCAGTCCCGGCCGCGGGCAGCCGGCTTCGGTCATGCCCGCTCACGCGGGCCTACCCCGGCAGCCGACGCTGCGAAGCTTGCAGGCCAGGACTTCCCTGCCAGAATGGGGCAGCCTCAGCCGACGGCTGGATCTGCGGAGCCTGCGCGTTCCCGGTCGCGTCAGCAGCCTCGGCCGGGCCGAAGGGCCGGGCCGGCACCGTAATGAAGCTGCACCGGGTAGCTCGCCTCAGTGCAGGATGGCCCAGGTGATCTTGCCGATGGATTGTTGTGGCCGGTAGGCGCCCCAGGCCTCGCTGAGTGATTCGACGAGGAGCAGGCCGCGCCCGTGGTCGGCGTCGGGATCTGGCTGCTGCGGCACCGGCAACTGGTGATCGGCGTCCCAGACCTGCACCAGGACGCGCTCGTGGTCGGCGCTGAGCCACATTCGCACGATCGGCAGGCTGTGCTGGGCCTCTGGTAAACCAGCGGAGGTGCGGACGGCGTTGGTGATCAATTCGCTGACGACCAGTTCCGTTGACTCTGCCAGCGCCTTCAGGCCCCACTCGACGAGTACGAGCCTGGCGTGAAGCCGAGCGCGTGGGACCGCGCCAGGCAGCGCCCCCAGCATCAGGTGACTCCGGTGCGGGTAGGAGGCTGTCCGCGCGCTCGGCCTGCGTTCGCCCGGTGCAGGGCCGGCGCTTGGTTCGGGATCCCAGGCTGATCGTGATCTGGGCACAGCGCCGGCCCTGCGGCTCATGGACGGGACGGTCATCTCCGCCGGTCCCCTCGCGCTGTAGCCCTCACCCGCGTCCCCACGTCCGGGTCACCGCCTTCGGGATGTGGCGTTCGGCGCCTCCGCGCCGGTGCCAGGTGGCAGCATCAGCGCTAGCATGCACCAACACTCAGTTAGATGCAATAGTGCAACTAGATTCGTGCTTAAGGACGCATACAAGTATGACCCGGAGCAGCAACCCAGATCAGAACCCGACCCTGCGAGGCCGCCGGCTAGCGCTCGAATTACTGCGCCGCCGTGAAGCAGCCGGACTCACCCGCGAGGAAGTCGCCCGCCAGCTCGAATGGTCGACCTCGACGATCTTCCGCATCGAGACCGGCCGCAGCCGCCCACAGCCAGGCAACGTCCGGGTCCTGCTCGAGCTCTACGGGGTCACCGGGCCCGAACGCGACGGCCTGATCCGGCTGAGCCGTGAAGCCCGCCAGCCCGGCTGGTGGCACTCCTTCCGGGACATCCTGCCCAACCCGTACGAGGTCTACATCGGCCTGGAATCCGGAGCTACCTCCATCCGCAACTTCGAGCCCATCGTTGTCCCGGGCCTGCTCCAGACCGAGGAGTACGCACGACAGACGTTCCGAAACGGCCCGCGTGAACTGGATCGGGATGACATCGAGCGCCGGGTGCAGGTCCGCATGGAACGCCAGCGCATCCTGACGCGCGAGGACCGGCCGCGTCTGTGGGCGGTCCTCGACGAGGCGGTCATCCGCCGCACAGTGGGTGGCCCAGAAGTAATGCGCGAGCAACTCCGGCACCTCATCGACTGCGCCGAGCAAGGCAAGACCACGCTGCAGGTCGTGCCGTTCGGTGCAGGTGCACACGCCGGAACGACCGGGCCCTTCGTCGTCCTGGGCTTCCCAGAAACGACAGACCCCGATGTGGTGTACGTCGAGACGCTGGCCGGGGACATCTACCTCGAAGCGCCTACTGACGTGGACCGCTATACGCTTGCATTTGCCCGGCTGCTCGCCGCCGCCCTGCACCCCGACGACTCGGTGCGCCTGGTACAGGAAGCGGCGGGCACCATGACCTAACGCAGGACCAGAGGAGGTGCGCGGGATGAACGAGATCGACCTGTCCCGCGCCGAGTGGCACAAGAGCAGCTACAGCAGCCAGGACGGCAACTGCGTGGAGGTTGCCACCGACATGACCGGCGCCGTCGCTGTCCGCGACTCAAAGGATCCCCAGGGGCCCGCGCTGGCGGTCTCCTGCCATGACTGGCAGGTCTTTGTTCGTCGGATCAAGAACGAGTAACCGTCGCCTGCTGTCCAGGTCTCGCCCATCTGGACACCGTGAGGGCCGGCCAGCCCCGCTCTAAATGGGCTTGCATGCAGAAGTTCCCTGAGTATTTTTCGTCATTGCATGGCAGCGAACAATCGCGTTTAAACCTTATCGACTTCGAGTGATTGCCGACGTCAGCCTCTCATCGTTTGACATAAATGGCTGCTTGTTGGCATAACTTAAGTAGCGATCTCATTCCAGCAGGTGAGAGCTTCCGACAGGCTGCTGATTCGCTCGCTTGAAGTTGGTGACAATGGACGGTCAGCTCCAGCCGGTCGCCTCCCATCGTGATGACGGAGGTGATGCCACATAGCCACCAAGGACATCAACCGGCGAATCGCGGCTGAAATCTCCTGGAGCCGCACCGCCGACAGGAGCGCCCGCACGCGACCAGCCCGCCAAGCGTTCCTGAGACGATTCGAGCAAGAGGTAGACCCCCATAGCGAACTGTCGCCAGACGAGCGCCAGCGCCGCGCCGAGCACGCGTTACGCGCGTACATGCTTCGTCTCGCCAAGAGGGCCACGAGCACGCGCCCAAAGGCGGGCTGAGCCCTGCCTAAGGTGACGAAGCCCCCGGCCCGCACGGGCCGGGGGCTTCCGCGTGTCAACCTGCTTCTGCCTCACAGACAGGACAAGTCAACGCCGACTGCGGCGAAGCGCTCGGCGACAGCGTTGTACTCATCCTGCGTTATGCCGAGCTTCCCGCCCGCGACGAAGTCTCGTTGCCGGGTGGCCCACCCGTGCCAGCGCTGGTACGCCACGTCGATGCTTTCGCCGAGTGCGCCGGCAACGGCGTCCGGCCGGGCCCCGGCGAGCATGGCGCTGTGAATGGCGATCGGCTGCCAGCGCTGCAGCCATCTGGCGAGCGCGGACATGACGGCAAGCTCGGCCAGTTCGTCGTACTGGGTCCGCTCATTGAGGGGCCAGGCCATGCGGTCGGCCCACAACTCGGCCAGCTCGAACGCGCCGAGGCCTTCCGCCGCCTTGAGCGTGACGGGGCGGGGCGGCGGATCGATGCGCTTGCGAGATTGGATCATGGTCGTCTCCAGTGCGCGAAGTTGGGAGACAACTCAGCCAAAGACCCTCGAAAGCCACCCGAGATAGAGCCTCTGATTCGGCGCACACCGGTCGGACGTTACCTGCGTTTTCCCTGGTCAGCACAGCGGGACGGGCAAAACGATCCGTAGTCAGATGCTCTATCCGTTGAGCTACGAGCGCACGATTCCCCGCAGTATACGGCAGCCGGAACAGTCACGAAGGGGCGCTCGGGGCACGTGGGAGCCAGCACACGGGTGGTAGAGCGTGCGGCCGAGCCCGCGAACTGGTCCAGGGCTTTATTCTGCCTGGATCCAGCTGACCAGGTCCTCCTGGCTGATCGTTTCCAGTAGGGCCGGATGGTCGGTAGTCAGGTGTCCCCGGATCATCCCGATCACCTGGTCATCGCTGTCGCCTCGGGCGACGAACCCACATTCGCACCGGATCAGCTTCACCCTCGCACCTCCTGACCTGGCTGCCTGCCTCAGCGTAATGCCAGGATGTTGGCGTGACCTTGGCGTCCTCACACCTGGTGCGCATCCAGATCTGCGGGGCGCTGGCCGTCGAGCGTGACGGCCAGCGGCTGGATGCCCATCTGCCCGGGCGCCAGGGCCGACTGCTGTTCACCTACCTGGTGGTCAACCGTCACCGTCACATCTCCCGGGATGAGCTGGCCGGGGCGCTATGGCGTGAACCCGATCCCGCTGCCGTCGACGCCCGGCTGAACCCGCTGCTGTCGAAGCTGCGCCGGGTCTTCGGCGCCGATGCTGTGGACGGGCGCTCCACCCTCCGGCTGTGCCTGCGCCCGGCATGGGTCGACCTGGAAGCCGCCGCCGAGGCCATCCACCGGGCCGAATCCTCAGTCGCCCAGCAGGACTGGCCGCGAGCGTGGGGACCGGCGCTCACCGCGCTGTTCGTGGCCGAGCGGGACTTCCTGCCCGGCGAGGACGCACCCTGGATCGACGAGATCCGCCACCAGCTCACGGAGGTGCGCCTGCGCGCCCTGGAGTGCTACGCGGCAGCCGGGCTGGGCATCGGCGGGACCGAGCTCGCTGCCGCGGTCCGGGCCGGCCGGCAGCTCACCCGCCTGGCTCCGCTGCGGGAAAGCGGCTACCGCTACCTCATGCAAGCTCTCGCCGCCCAGGGCAACCTAGCTGAAGCTCTCGGCGTTTACGGCGAGCTGAGCGAATGCCTGCGGGACCAGCTCGGCGTCTCACCGAGCCCGGCCACCCGCGAGCTTCACGAACGCCTCCTCGCCACAACCTGAACGGCGACGGTTACCGCCCCGCAGCCACTTGCGCGCCACCGCCAAGGTTTCGCCAACGCCGCAGCAACGTTGGCGCAACAGCGCCGTCGTAGACCTGTGCCCAAAGGAACCGGAACACAGGGAGATTCAGATGAAGACCACGTCAGCGAGGACCGCACCCAGCCGGAGCCCGGGCACCAGCGACAGCGCGCTGGTGGATCCCGAATGGCTGCAAGCTCACCTGTCTGACCCACGGGTGCGAGTGATCGAAGTCGACGTCAGCACGGCCGCCTACGACGACTGGCACATTGACGGCGCGGTGTTGTGGAACATTTACGCTGACCTGAAGGACGGCGATTACCGCCTGAAGGGCGCCGCCGAGCTGGAACGGCTAGTCGCAAGCTCTGGGATCGACCCCGGCTCCACGGTGGTGTTCTACGGGTACGCGCCCGCCCTGGGCGTGTGGCTGATGAAGCTCTACGGGCACCCCGACGTGCGCATCCTGGACTGCTCACGGGACACCTGGCGGGCCGGAGGCTACCCGTGGAGTACAGCCACGAGCGAGCCACGAGCGGCCAGCTTCCGTCTCGGCGAGGAGGACTCTCGCATCCGGGCCGACCGGGCGGCGGTGGACGAGGCCATCGGCCAGCCAGGAATCACGCTGGTGGATGTGCGCTCAGCGGCCGAATACCGGGGAGAGTGCTTCTGGCCGTCGGGCGGCATGGAACCAGGCGGCCGCGCCGGGCACGTGCCTTCGGCCGTCCATCAGCCCATCGATGGCATCTACCGCGAAGACGGGGCGTTCCGGTCCGCTGCGGAGCTGCGCGACTTGTTCGCGCCTACCGTTCTGGATGGCGGGGAACTGATCACCTACTGCACCATCGGTGGCCGCGCCGCCACCGCCTGGTTCGTGCTCACGTATCTGATCGGCCGCGACCGGGTCCGGGTCTACGACGGATCCTGGGCCGAGTGGGGCCGCCTCCCGGGCACCCCCGTCGAAGGCCGGTAAAGAATTGCCGGTGGCGGGTTGTCTCGCAACTGGGCTACCCCGCCGCGAGGCCGTCGTCCCGGTCGTGATACCGGTGAGCGTTGAGATCACCCTGCCCCGGGTGGTCTGCCCGCACCCCGAAGGGAGCCAGCATGACCAGTGCCGAGCTGCTTCTCGACGCGTTTGGCAGGGTTCGTGAGACTGTCGTCGAAGCGGTCATGGGGCTTACGCCCGAGCAACTCACCTACCGGCCCGCGCCCGAAGCGAACTCGATTGCCTGGCTGGTCTGGCACCTCGCCCGGACCCAGGACCACCACATCGCGGGCGTCACGCACGCCGAGCAGGTGTGGACGTCCGGAGACTGGGCGCCGCGGTTCGGGCTGCCGGAGGGCTCGGCCGACACCGGATACGGGCATTCGTCCAGCGAGGTCGCGACGATCGTGGTCGAGTCCTCGGAGGTGCTCGTCGCGTACTACGACGCCGTGCACGAGCGGACCCTCAGGTTCTTGGAGGCCCTCACCGACGCCGACCTGCCCCGGATCGTGGACGAGTCCTGGGACCCGCCGGTCACGCTCGCGGTCCGCCTGGTCAGCGTCCTCTCCGACGATCTCCAGCACGCCGGTACGGCCATGTACGTGCGGGGCATCATCGAGGCCGGGTAACCCCGGACCCGGGCTGTCCCGACGGGTCACGAAGCGCTCCTTGTCACATCCGCCGGCCGCGGGAGTTGGCGGTGGCCTGCGGAGTCGCCGCTGGCTCGGGCCGGGTCAGGCGCTTCGGGGCGGCGGCCAGGGCCGGGGTGGCTCAGGTCGGTAGCGTTGTGGGCCGCGTTCGTGGTGCTTAGCGCCCGCGGAGTCGCCGCTGGCCAGGGCGGCCAGCTCGGTGTCGTTCAGCCCGCGATGCCGCAGCGCCCAGCCGTGCAGCCGGTGCCCGGCGTCCAGTTCCAGCGGCGACGGTGGGATGGCGAGCACCGGGCAGCTCGCGTGGGCCAGGCAGTACCTGCTGACCTGCGCGCGGGCCATCCGGCCGACGCCGGCGTGCCTGCCGGTCCCGATGACCAGCATGTCCGCGGGGCGGCTGGCCGCGTGGACCAGGACCCAGCCCGCCTCGCCGCGAACAACCGCAGGCGCGGTGGGCACCCCGTCGGGCACGCCGCCGAGCGCCGCGAGCATGGCATCCTCCAGGCGCTTGTGGGCGTCGGCTTCCCACACCTGCCGCAGGAAACTGCACGGGCACCGCTGGTCGGCGAGCGCCCCGCCGGGCGGGGTCCAGACGAGCAGCGGGATCAGCGCGGCACCGTGGTCGCGGGCCAGCGCCGCGGCGTAACGCAGCGCGGGCAGGCACCGCGGCGACCCGCTCACGCCCGCGATGACACGGGAGACAGCAGGCATGTTTCGCCTCCTTCCGCGGGCCGGGATCGTCGTGGCCGGCTTGGGCTTCCGGGCCCGGTCGCTGGCCACGCACCTGTTGTTACTGCGCGGTTATGGCCGCGGTGCGTGCCGCATGTGGAGATCAGATGGAGGCGGCCGCCGGGATCGGGCGTTGCCGGGGCCCTGACACGCCGCCGGTGGCGAATCGCCGGGCGGGCGCCCCCGGTAGGTAACTCGCTGCCGTCCGGTCCCGCCGCGCCGATCCCGGGGGGAGCTGGCCGTGAGCCGGGCCGGTCCGGGCCAGGCGGGGTGCGTGTGCCCGGCCGCTTCGCCCGGCGCCGTGGCCGGTGCTCGCGGGCGGTCGCCAGCCGCCAGCCGATCGCAGTCAGGCCCCCGGCGAAGACCAGCCACGGCGCCACGATGATCAGGTCGCCGCCGCTCAACGTCCCTCCAGCCGCTACGGGGATCCGCAGCCCCATCAGACCGGCTTGAGACGGCAGCAGGGTGCAGCCGGTGTGGTGACCATGTGGAGAAAGCTCATCGCCGGTGCCGGGGCCCCGGCGGGAGCCGCGCGGCCTGGCCCGGGGCGTTTAAGGTGGTCAGACCAGCCAAGTACGCGGCCGGTGCCCGGAGCGGGGCCAGCCACGTACGCGGCTGATGCCGGGACCGGGAAGGCGGGTGCTGGCGGTGGGCAACCTGCGCGGACGCCGCGGCCACGGGAGCGTGGCCTGTGTCTAGCCGCGGCCAGGGGCCGGTGGGGCTCCGGCTGGCGCTGGCGTTCATCGCGGTGGCGCTGCTGGCGGTGGCGCTGGCCGCGGTGCTGGCGGTGGTGTTCACCGACAAGGACCTCACGGTGCTGGTGGCCCAGCGCCGCAACGACCTGACCACCTCGCTGGCGACCGACGCGGTCTCGACCTACAACACGGGCCGGCCCGGGTGGTACGACGTCGACCTCGCCCCGGCGCTGGAGCTAGCGGCCAGCGACGGCGCACAGGCAGCGGTGCTCGACACCCAAGGCAAGATCGTCGATTCCACGCTGACCGTGCCGCCTGCCGCCGCCGGGCTCGTCCGCCGCCCGCTGACCATGGGGAACAGGCGGATCGGCACGTTGCTGGTCCGGTTCACCGGCCAGGGCCTGGCCGCCGAGGCGAACGACCTGCGCTCCTTGCTGGTGCGGGCCGTGATCGGTGCGGCCGGGCTGGCTGCGGTGCTGGCGCTGGGGGTGGCGGTGCTGGTCTCCCGGCGGATCACCCGGCCGGTGAGCAGGCTGATCGAATCGGCCCGGGCGATGGGCCGCGGCGATCGGGGTGCCCGGGTGGGCGAGGTTCCCGGCGCACCGGCCGAGCTCCAGGAACTGGCGGTGACCTTCGACCAGATGGCCGACACCCTCACGGCCCAGGAACAGCTGCGGCGCGACCTGGTCGCCGACGTCGCCCACGAGCTGCGGACGCCGGTGGCGGTGCTCCAGGCCAACACCGAGGCGCTGCTCGACGGCCTGGTGGCCCACACGCCCGAGCAGACCGCGTCGTTGCACGAGGAGGTGCTGCGGCTGGGCCGGATGGTCGGCGACCTGCAAACCCTCGCCGCGGCCGAGGCCGCCGCCGGGCAGCTCAGCCGGCAGCCGTGCGACCTGGCCGGGGTCGCCGCGTCCGCGGCCGAGGACTGGGAGGCGAGTTTCGCCGCCGCCGGGGTCTGCTTCACCCGGCGGCTCGACCCCGCGCCGGTGCTGGCCGACCCGGGCCGGCTGCACCAGGTAATCGACAACCTGCTCGGCAACGCGCTGAAGTTCACGCCGTCCGGCGGGGACGTGCGGATGGACCTGTCGGCGCTGGACGGGCAGGCCCGTCTCGAGGTCAGCGACACCGGGGCTGGCATCGCGCCCGAGGACCAGGAGCACGTGTTCGACCGGTTGTGGCGTGCCGCCGGGGCGGCGCAAACCAGCGGCAGCGGTATCGGGCTGGCCGTCGCCGCCGAGCTCGTGCGCGCGCACCAGGGCACGATCGAGGTCGCCAGCAAGCCCGGCAGCGGGTCAACGTTCACGCTGACCCTGCCGCTGGCGCCCGCCGCGGCCGGTTAGCTGAGACAGGAAAGGCGGGCGAGGGCGATGACGGCCACCGTGCTGCTTGTCGAGGACGAACACAAGCTGCGCGAGCTGGTCCGGTCCTACCTGGAGCGGGCCGGGCTCACCGTGCTGTCCACCGGCTCCGGTGCCGAGGCGATCACGCTGGCCGGCGCGGCCGCCCCGGACCTGGTGGTGCTCGATCTCAGGCTGCCCGACGTACCCGGCGAGACCGTCGCCCGGGAGTTGCGCGCCACCGGCCCCATTCCGATCTTGATGCTGACCGCCAAGAGCACCGAGGAGGACCGGATCGCGGGGCTAGAACTCGGCGCCGACGACTACGTGACCAAGCCGTTCAGCCCGCGGGAACTGGTGCTGCGGGTCCAGGCGATCCTGCGCCGCAGCGCGACGGCGGCCCTGCAGGGCGTCGCCAGCTACGGCGAAGGAACCCTGGTCATCGACGAGCCGCGGCGGCGGGTCACCGTCCGCGGCGCCGAGACCGAGCTTACGCCCACCGAGTGGGGCGTCCTGGTGGCGCTGGCGACCGTGCCGGGCCGGGTCTACTCACGGTTCGAGCTGATCAACCGGGTGCGCGGCTATGAGTTCGAGGGTTACGAGCGCACCGTCGACTCGCACGTGAAGAACCTGCGCCGCAAGATCGAGGCGGATCCGGGGCAGCCACAGATCATCCAGACCGTTCTCGGCGGCGGCTACCGGCTCGGCCTGGCCCGCGACTGAGCCGTGACCGCCCGGCGGCCCGGCCGTGCGCGCAGCACCAGCCCCGGAACCCGCCGGCACACGGCTGCCAGCCCACCAGGGCCTGAAGGGCTCCGGCCAGGCTCAGTACGCCTGGACGGCTGTGCCGCATTCTGGGCAGAGAAACGGGCGGCGCTGGGCGACGGCCCGCGCGATGGCGTAGACGACGAAGGGGAATCCCATTTTGGGGACCTCGCGCGTCGCCTCGACCCTTCCGTGTGTGGCGCATCGTCCCGTTTGGGTCTGCACTTCCTTGGCCATTTGGTATTCCTCCTGTGACGGTGGATGGTTGTCCGGGCTAACGCCCGAGCGGCAGCCAGCTGAACTTGCGGAGAGCGAGGAGAAGGCCCGCGGCTCCCCAGGCCGCCACGATCAGCAGGTCCCGGCCGGCGAACCCCAGCCCGGTGGTGTGCGGGTTATAGGCGACGAGCAGCGCGTTGGCCAAGTGCCGGACCGGGAAGACCTCTCCCACGTACGCCAGCCAGTGCGGCAGCAGTGTGACGGCGACGAACACCCCGGAGATGAAGTAGAGCGGCAGCGTGATCGCCGTGGCGGTGGGCAGCGCGGCGTCCTCGGTGCGGATGAACGAGGTGAGCGCGTAACCAAGGCAGCAGAAGGAGGCGGCGCCGATCACCACGGTGACCGCGAGGGCGAGGGCGGTGCGGCCGGGGACGTGGGCGCCGTAGGCGGCCCACCCGATGCCGAGCAGCACGCCGGTCATGACCACCGCGGTGAGCACGCGCCCGGCGATGACGGCGGCGGCCGGCACGGGGGTGGCGCGGCGGCGCTTCAGCACGCGGCGTTCGCGCTGCGCCGTCACCGAGGCCACCAGGTTGCCGAAGCACGCCGCGATGACGCCGAGGGCGATGATGCCCGGCACGTAGTACACCGAGGTGCTGATCCGGCCACCGGCGACGGCGGTGGTGTTCCCGGCGCCACCGAACACCGACGCGAAGATCACCAGGAACAGCACCGGCAGGGCCAGGGTGAAGAACTGGTACTGGCGGTTGCGGACAAAGACGCGCAGGTCGTAGCCGCACAGGTGCAGGGCCATCCTGATCATCGCTGCTCCTTCTTGCTCGCGGGCCCGGTCAGGGATAGGTAGACCTCCTCCAGGGCCGGGCGGTGGACGCCGAGATCGGGAAGGTCGAAGCCACAGCCGAGCGCCCAGTTTGCGAGCGCCCGCAGGTCGGCGAGCGGGCTGTGGCTGTGCAGGACCGTCGAGCCGCCCGGCCCCGGCCCGGCCAGCGCGCTCAGCCCGGGTGGCAGGTCACCCGCCCGCACGTGGCCCGGGAGGGTGAAGCTGATCACGCTGGTCATGTGGTCGCGCCCGCCCAGCGTCTGCGGCGTGCCCTCAGCCACGACGCGCCCGGCGGAAAGCACCATGATCCGGTCGGCCAGGTGTTCCGCCTCGTCCATGTAATGGGTGGTGAGGAAGACGGTCTTGCCGAGCTGCCGCAGCCCGGCAACGACCTCCCAGGCGGCGCGGCGGGCGGACGGGTCGAAGCCGGTGGTCGGCTCGTCCAGGAAGATGAGCTCCGGGTCGCCGATCAGGGCGAGGGCGAAATCGAGCCGGCGCCGCTGGCCGCCCGACAAGCTGGTGCCGAGCACGCCCGCCTTCCCGGCCAGACCCACCAAGGCGATGGTCTCGTCGATGTCCCGCGGCGCGCGATAGAACCCGGCGTACATGGCCAGGCACTCCCGGACGGACAGGCCGGGCTCGGGCTGGGGCTCCTGCAACACCACGCCCACGCGGTCCCGCCAGGCGCCGCCCGCCGCGGCCGGGTCCTGTCCCAGGACGGAAACCTGTCCCGCTGTGCGCTGGAGGAAGCCTTCGAGGATCTCCACCGTCGTCGTTTTCCCCGCGCCGTTCGGGCCGAGGAACGCGAAGATCTCTCCCTGTCGCACCTCGAGATCGATGCCGGCGACCGCCTCGTGGCTGCCGTAGCGCTTGACCAGGCCACGCACGCTGGCCACCGGCTCCGGCTCGGCCGACCCGGCGGCCGCCGGGTCGACGGTGTATTCCGCGCTGATGCTGTCCATCTCGCTCCGGCGCCACATCACGAGGGCCCGGCCGACCGGGCCTGCCGGATCGCCTCTTCGACGCCTTCGGTCCATGGTTCGCCGTGGCCGGGCAGCAGCAGGTCGGCCTTGATCGCGTCCAGGTTGGCCAAGGACGCGAGCGCCTGCGGGGTATCAGCGTTCAGCCCGGACGGCATGATCTGCGGGCCGGCCCGGCCGGTGTACGCGTTGTGCGTGCACAGGACGTCGCCGGTGAACAAGACCGACCGGTCCTCCAGCAGGATCGCGGCGCTGCCGTCCGTGTGGCCCGGTGCGTGCACCACCCGGGGCGAGCCAGGCATATCCAGCACTTCGCCGTCGCCGAACCCCGAGATCTCCTTGATCGGGATGAGCCTTGTGCCTCCGCGCATGCTCAGCACGAGCGCGGTCCTCCAGAACGCACCGCGCAGGAGGTAGGCGCTGGTCTTGCCGTCCCGCGGCCCGACCTTCCCGGCGCGGGCCGCCTGCACGTCGTGCTGGTGGATCCACACCCGGGCCCCGGTGGTGGTGCGGGCTTGTTCGGCGAACCCGGTGTGGTCGGTGTGCGCGTGGGTCAGCAATACCGCGTCCAGATCGCCAGCGGCCTTCCCCAGGCTCAGGGCTGCCTGGATGAATAGCGCCCAGTCTTTTGGCGCGCCCGCATCCACCAGCACCAGCTTGCCCGACTCCTGGATCAGGTAGAAGTTCGCGACCCCGTTGGTCAGCCGATGAACTCCCTCGGCCACTTCCGTGATGCGACTAACCATGACCTTCTCCTCTTGGTGACTAATGAACCGGTTACCAGCGGCCCGCCCGTGACGGTTGGATTCTCCAGCCGTCGCCGTCGCTCGACTGGCTAATAGCTGCGCTCTTCTCGCTCGAACGCTGGCTAAGTACCTTCATGGCATAGAAGTGGGCTACCAGCAGGAGTGGCACATACACGGTCGGGATGACGTAGCCAACGCCGAGGTCCCCAGGGTCGTGAACGAGCAAGGGCCCCAAGACAATCGCCAGGAGCAGGTCGGCTGCCCCGACGATGTTGAAGATCCACGCCCGAAGCAGCGGCGGCTTGCCGGCCTTGGCGCGCTGCAGCCCGATATAGGCAATGTACGCGAGCCCAAGGCTGATCAGGTCGCCGAAGGCCGCCGGCTCCGCAAATCCGGAAGGCAGCTTGCGAAACACGAGCCCGGCAATCAAAAGCGTGGTGGCGAAGTAGCGGAAGAAGTGGATCGCCGTGAGAGTCTTGAGTTGCTGTACCCTCGGTTGCTGTTTCATCTTCGGCCAGATAATTGTGGCGAAGATCGTCCCCCAGCCGATAATTCCAGCGGCTGCGCTACCGCCGAAGTAGACGATGTCCATCGTTGCCCCTTTTCCCACATCCCCGGTCAGCCACCAATCCTGTGGGGCCGAGGCCGGGCAGCCCGGCCGTCTTGGCCGGCTCTTCGGGAACGGTACGAATCCCGGCCGCCGTGGGGCGTCACCCAAAGGTGCCAGCCGGGTGGAATGTCGCGGCACGGCGGGCCGTCACACCAAGGTGCTACCGGCCGGCCGAAGATCAGCGACCAGCCCCTTACTCGGGCAACCTTGCGCAGCGCCGCGGCAAAGGCATATCTTTTCGATGTATCGAAGCGATACATCGACCCGATACAGCCGCTCCGCTGGCGCCGGCGCGTCAGCGCGGCATCATCCGGAGGCAGGTATCTCGTGGAGACATCCAGGCACCGCATCGAGCCCGCTGACGGCAGGTTGGGCGTCCTGACAGTGGGGCTCGGCGCCGTGGCGTCGGCCGTTGTCGCCGGCGTGGAGCTGGTCAGGCGCGGCCTCGCTGAGCCCATCGGCTCGCTCACCCAGATGGGCACCATCCGCCTCGGCAAGCGGACCGAGGGCCGAGTACCGCTCATTCGCGACTTCGTGCCGCTGGCTGGCATTGACCAGCTGGTCTTCGGCGCCTGGGATCCGATCGCGGACACGGCCTACGAAGCCGCGCTGAACTGCGGCGTGCTCGACCGGCTCGCCCATATCGAACCGATCGCGGATGAACTGCGGGAGATCGAGCCCATGCCGGCCGTCTTCGACCAGAGCTACGTGCGGCGGCTCGACGGCTCCAACGTCAAGTCCAAAGCGAGCAAGCGGGACCTTGCCGAGGCCATCCGCAAGGACATCCGCGACTTCAAGGCGGCGCACTCCTGCGACCGGATGGTGGTGATCTGGTGCGCATCCACCGAGATCTACCTCGAGCCCGGCGCAGCCCACCAGGACCTGGCCGCGTTCGAAGCCGCGATGGAGGCGAACGACAAGAGCGTCCCGCCCTCGATGCTCTATGCGTACGCGGCTCTCAAGGAGGGCGTGCCCTTCATCAACGGAGCGCCCAACCTCACCCTCGACGTGCCGGCGATGGTGGAACTCGCCGACACGGCCGGCGTGCCGATCGGTGGCAAGGACTTCAAGTCAGGGCAGACCCTCTTGAAGACCGTGCTGGCGCCGATGTTGAAGGCCCGCATGCTGGGGCTTCAGGGCTGGTACTCGACCAACATCCTCGGTAACCGCGACGGCGAGGTGCTGGACGACCCGGACAGCTTCCGCACCAAGGAGGAGTCCAAGCTCGGCGTGCTCGACTACATCCTCCAGCCGGGCCTCTATCCCCAGCTCTACGGCGACGTCTGCCACAAGGTGCGCATCGAGTACTACCCGCCCCGCGGTGACAGCAAGGAGGGCTGGGACAACATCGACATCTTCGGCTGGCTCGGCTATCCGATGCAAATCAAGGTCGACTTCCTGTGCCGTGACTCGATCCTGGCGGCGCCCCTGGTACTTGACCTGGTGCTCTTCACGGACCTGGCGCAGCGGGCGGGGCTCAAGGGCGTGCAAGAGTGGCTGTCGTTCTATTTCAAGAACCCGCAGCACGCTCTCAGCGTCTATCCCGAGCACGACCTGTTCATCCAGCAGACCAAGCTGAAGAACACGCTTCGCTGGCTGATGGGCGAGGAGCAGATCACCCACCTGGGGATGGAGTATTACCAGGACTGAGTCATGGGCTCGTTCCGTTACCTGGTGGATCAGGTAAGCCAGTTGGGCCGCACCAGGCCCGTCTCGTACGCCAAGACGACAAGCTGCGCTCGGTCCCGCACGCCGAGCTTGGTCATGGCCCGGCTCACGTGGGTGCGCACGGTGGCCGGGCTCATGTACAGCTTCTGGGCGATCTCGTCGTTGGTGAGGCCATCGGCGACGAGCGCCATCACCTCACGTTCCCGCTGGGTGATCGCATCGAGTTCGGCCGCCGGGTGGGGTTCCTTGGCCCGGCTGGCGAACTCGGCGACGAGCCTGCGGGTCATGCTCGGGGAGATGAGCGAGTCACCTCGCGCCACCACCCGGACCGCCGTCGCGAGGTCGGCCGGCTCGGTGTCTTTCAGGAGAAAGCCGCTCGCGCCGAAGCGCAGGGCGTCGAAGAGGTACTCGTCGAGCCCGAACGTGGTGAGTATCACGATGCGCACGTCAGCGAGTTCCGGGTCGGCGGCGATCTGGCGGGTGGCTTCGAGCCCGTCGAGTCCTGGCATGCGAATGTCCATGAGGATCACGTCGGGCCGGAGCGTTCTGGCCAGGTCCACCGCGCCGGCCCCGTCGGACGCCTCACCGGCGACCTCGATGTCGTCGCGGGCATCGAGCAGCGCCCGGAAACCGGCGCGGACCAGGCCTTGGTCGTCGGCGATCAGGACGCGGATCACGGCGTGGGCCGGACCGGAAGGCGGGCGCTGACCCGGAACCCGCCGCCCGGGCGGGACCCGGCGGACAGGTCGCCCCCGAGGGCGGTGGCACGTTCTCGCATGCCGATGATCCCGCTGCCCGTCCCGGCCGCGGCGGCCCCACCGGCGGGGGCCGTTCCGTCGTCGTCGATCTGGACGTGCACCTCCGCGTCGCCGTAGGTCACGCGCACCGTGACCCGGGCCCGCCCGGCGTGGCGGGCCACGTTGGTCAGGGACTCCTGGATGATGCGGTACGCGGCCAGGTGCACGGCGGCGGGCAACGGCGGCGCCTTCCCGGCGGCCTCGACCTCAACGCTGAGCCCGGCGGCCCTGGTGAGCTCGATGAGCTCGGGGAGGCGGTCGAGCCCGGGGGCGGGCGAGCGGGGCGCGACGTCATCGTCATGGCGCAGCGTCGTCAGCATCGTGCGCAGCTCCTCGAGTGCTTCCTTTGACGCCGACTTGATCGCGCTCAGCGCCGCGCGCGCCTGTTCGGGCTGGCTGTCGATGAGGTCAAGGCCCATGCTGGCCTGGACGTTGATGAGCGAGATGTTGTGGCCGATCACGTCGTGCAGGTCCCTGGTGACCCGCAGCCGTTCCTCGCTCTGGTGGCGGCGCTGCTCGATCTGACGGCTTGCTCTGGTCGCGGCCGTCCGCTCGGCCCGGATCCGGGTCGCCTCGGCCGCGATCGCCACCGCCATCAGCCACCCGGCGAGCGCCAGCGCGTCGTTGGCCGGCGGGACCGCGTACCCGTAAGCGAGCGGGGCGAGCCAGATCGTCCAGACGAAGGACAGGGCCAGCGCCAGCCAGGCAACGTAGCGCTTCCCGGCGGTGGCCGCCACGAAGAACGCGACGAGGAAGCTCAGATGGGTCAAGCCGGTGCCCGACGGCGTGAACGTCGCGGCGAAGGTGACCCACAGCACCGGCACCGGATGGCGGCGCCGCGCGATTAGGGCCACCGGGCCGACCACGAGCAGCACCCAGTCCACCGGCCCGAAAGGGCGCCCCGGACTGAACAGGTGCCAGGTACCGGGGTCGATCGCGGCCCAGGTGAGCTGCACCACGAGCAGCACGAGCGGCAGCGCGAGATCCCGGCGCAAGCTCAGCGTCCGCAGCCAGACCGGCGCGCGGGACGCCCATCCGGCGAGGGCAGCATCGGGGTCTCTCATCTCAGTTCGAGCG
Organism: uncultured Actinomycetes bacterium; assembly: GCA_963703605.1. Lineage (GTDB taxonomy): Bacteria > Actinomycetota > Actinomycetes > Streptosporangiales > Streptosporangiaceae > DASXKD01. The sequence goes on along the minus strand of CAVPFC010000060.1, from coordinate 104,720 downwards.
TAACGAGCGGCCTGGCCAGGCGCATCGCGCCGGTGACACATCCCCGCCTGCGCGTTCTGCGTAGCTGCTGCCGCCTGGCTACGTCCGCTGACGTAGGCCGGAAGCCGATGCTGGCCCGACGCCATCTCTGCGGCGATCGCCCAGCATGGCAAGCACGTACGTGTCCATGAGCTGAAACACCCAGAAAGGACAAGGCGATGGCTAAATTCGCCCGTTGGTGCTTCGTGCACCGAAAAGCCGTGCTGGCCATATGGCTGATAGCCCTGATCGGTTTCTTCGCAATCAGCCGGATTACCGGGTCGGCGTACTCGAACAGCAACTCGGTGACCGGCACCGACTCGGCGAAGGCCCAGCAGGTGCTGACGACGAACTTCCCGGCCCAGGCCGGCGACAGCGACCAGATCGTCGTACAAGCCAGGCACGGGACGCTCCGGTCGCCGGCCGCCGAGACCGCGGTCACGTCCATGCTCGCCCGGGTCGCAAAGCTTCCCGGCGTGGCATCGGTGACCTCTCTCTACAGTCAGCGCGGCCAGATCAGCAGGGACGGCACGATCGGCCTTGCCACGGTGAACCTTAACGCCCAGGCGGGCAACGTCCCGGCCTCGGTCGTCAACAAGCTGATCTCCACCGCCAAGTCCGCGGACAGCCCGCTGCTGAACGTCCAGCTCGGCGGTGATGGGATCGAGTCCGCCGTGACGCCGAACGCCGATTACACCAGCGCTCTACTGGGGGTCTTGCTCGCGCTGATCGTGTTGTTCTTCGCGTTCCGGCGCTCGGTGTACGCGGCGCTCCTGCCGCTGATCTCGGCGCTGGTGGCGATCGGAGTAGGCACCTCGGTCGTCAACGTCCTCACGCACTCCGTCTCGATCGCGAACTGGGTGCCCACGGTCGCCTTCATCGTGGCGCTCGGCGTGGGTGTGGACTACGCGCTGTTCGTCGTCAGCCGGCACCGCAACGGACTGCTCGCCGGGCAGAGTCCCGAGGACGCTGCCGTCACCGCGCTCAACACCTCCGGCCGCGCCGTGCTGCTGGCCGGGCTGACCGTATGCGCCGCGCTGCTGGGGTTGCTCGTCCTGCCGGACCCCACCCTGCAAGGCGTGGCCGTGACAATCTCGCTCGTGGTCGTCCTGACCATGGTGGCGTCGCTGACCCTGCTGCCGGCCATGCTGGGCTTCCTGGGCCTGAAGGTGCTGCCGCGTGCCGAGCGCACAAGGCTCGCCCAAGACGGGCGCCAGGTCGAGCAGACAGGAGCCTTCTGGCTGCGCTGGGCCGAGGGGCTCGCCCGCCGGCCGCTGATCCCCGCCATCCTCGCGCTGGCGGTGATCGTGATCCTCGCCCTACCGGTCCTCAGCTTCCGTACCGCGATACAGGACTCCAGCACCGACCCGGCATCATCGACCACCTACCAGGCCTACCAGCTGCTGGCCAAGGGGTTCGGCCCCGGTTTCAACGGGCCCCTCGACGTGGTCGGCCAGGTCACCAGCCCCGCCGACCAGGCACGCTTCGCGGCATTCGTCGCCTCAGCCCGCAGCCAGCCGGGCGTAGCCGGGATCACTGCGCCAGTGCTCAGCCCGAACGGCAAGGCCGAGGTCGCCGAGGTGTTCCCGACCACCGGACCACAAGACGCCCCGACCACCACCACGCTCGACCGGCTGCGAGCGCGCGTTCCCCAAGCCGAGGCGGGCAGCACGCTGGCGATCCACATCGGCGGCACCACGGCAGAAAACGAGGACTACACCCAGGCATTGAGCGGCAGCCTGCCCCTGTTCCTGGGCGTGGTCATCGGGCTGTCCTTTATTCTGCTCCTGCTCGTGTTCCGCAGCCTGCTCATCCCGCTGGTGGCATCGATCCTGAACCTGCTGTCCTTCGGCGTGGCGCTGGGCGTCATGACGGCCGCGTTCCAGTTCGGCTGGGGCAAGTCGGTGCTCGGGTTCAGCCAGGCAGCGCCGACCGAGGCGTGGATTCCGGCGATTTTGTTCGCCATCCTCTTCGGCCTGTCTACTGACTACGAGGTCTTCCTCGTCAGCCGTATGCACGAAGAGTGGACGCTGACCGGCGACAACAAGCGCGCGGTGGTCCGGGGCCAGGCCGAGACCGGCCGGGTCATCACCGCCGCCTCGCTGATCATGATCCTGGTGTTCATGGCGTTCGTCTTCGGTGGCCTAGGGGTGGCCGTCCAGCAGATAGGCCTCGGTTTCGCCGCCGCCATCCTCGTCGACGCCTACATCGCCCGCACGGTCCTGCTTCCGGCCGTGATGCACATGCTCGGGCGCGCCAACTGGTGGCTGCCCGCCTGGCTGGACAGGATCCTGCCCCGCCTCCACGTGGAGCCCGCCGAGCTGACCTCGGCCGGGCCGCTCCGCCAGCCGGCCGCTGTCGGGCCTCGCGAGCAATGAGGCTGCGCCGCGGGTGCCGGACCCCACCACGGGGCCCGGTACCCGCGACCGCTGCAGCACGGTGCGTTCAGCGGTGGCCTACGGCCGGGCCGCCCGGCTGGACGGGGCCAGCAGGCCCGGCTCGGGCCGTACCCCAATGTCGGTATTGCGGAGCTCTTCTTCGCACGCGGCGCAGCGGATCTGCTCATGGATCTCGCTGCCGCAGGCGGTGTGCTCGTAGATGATCGGCGGCCCATTCGGCGCCGACGATTGCACCATGATCAGTCTCAAAGTCGTGGCATTTCCTCACCCGCGCGACCGCATGCGAGATGATTCGCCGTGAGAATCCGCCATGTGGCATGAGACATACGGGCGGCCAGATCCCGGCTATCGGTCACAGGGACCAGAGCGCCTGAGTGGGGACAGGCGGGCCTGGCGAAACCATCTCGCTCACGGTCAGCCCCCCTATCCGTGCCGGCTCGCCGCATTCCTGGTCCGCCATCACGACCCCTGCCCGCTCTTCGCCGCCCCGTGGAATCCCGCGTTGTTGTCGTGCGCCTGCGACTGGCAGGTATTGAACGCAGACTGGTAGCTGGACGCGTTGGTGTTGATGCTGGTCGGTAGGTCGAACACGTTCTGGCTGGTGGGGTCGGGGAAGGCCGGGAAGCCATGAGAGCGCATGCAGGCGGCGAGCTTGTCGCCCGCGGCCAGGTCCTGAGCCGTCACCGTGAGTCGCTGAGCCTCGCCCGGCACTAGGTGGATGCACGCCGCTTTCGCGGCCTGGAACGCGGGGGAGCTGGGATCGACACTGTCAGGGCCGACGCCGGAGAAGCTGAATGCTCCGTTGACGGGATCCGGGAAGTTCTTGATGCCGTGGCTGCGCATGCATTGCGCGAACTCCACCAGCTGGGCCGTGGTAACCGGGGATGATCCCGCGTCCGGGGTGCTGCCCGGGCTGGAACTCGAGCACGCCACGACCGCGAAGGCCATCACGGTCAGGACGGCGGAGATCGCCGCGATCCGCAGGGCACGCGGCCGCCCGCGACACCGGACGGCCCGGATGATGCCGGGCTGGACCGTGAACGTCATCCCGTCCAGCGCCTGCGCCGAGCCGAACCGCTTGCGCAGCCCGTCGATCTCGATAGTCGCGTTCATGGACAGAAGATGCCGCAGTCCGGGCACGCGCCGCATCTGCCCACGGGCACATCCGCACGCCGCCACAGTCTGCCCGCAGGCGTATGCCCGCAGGCAGACGACCCGGCAATCGCCAGGCGGATACGATCGCCGTAAGCATGACCCGGCGGGCTGGAGGCGCCCATGATCATGTGGGGATTCCCGGCGCTTATCTGCGCCCTGGTGGCTTCCGCTCTCCTGCTGCGCCGCAGGCCACTGTTGGCCTTGGCCGTGACGCTTGCCGGGTCAGTGGCCAGCATGGCGCAGCCAACGATACCGGTGAGCGCCGGGCTGGTCGTGGTCGTCTGCGCAGCGGGCCTTGAGATCTGCTACCTGGCGGCGACACGCCCCCGCAGAGTCTCGGTAACTGGGGTAGTCATGGCCAGCGCCGGCCTGGTGATTCCGCTCCTAGCAGGGCCGTCTGCGGGCCCGCTCCGGGATCGGAGTGAGGGGGCGACCGTCTCCGGTGTCACGATCGCCGTAACCCTTGTCATGATCATTGCCTGGCTTATCGGTAATTCGATCCGGCAGGCACAGGCCCAGGCCGAGCTGCGGCGGACCCAGGCGGCCGGGCAGGCCGCGATGGCGGAGCGGCTGCGGATCGCGCGCGAGCTGCACGACATCGTGGCGCACAGCATCGGCATCATCGCGATCCAGGCAGGTTCGGGCCGTAGCGTCTTCGACGCCCGTCCCGACGAGGCGCGCGACGCCCTGGCCGTCATCGAGGCCACCAGCAGGGAGACGCTGTCCGGACTGCGGCGGATGGTGACCGGGCTGCGGCGTGCCGAGCCGGCACCCGGGCCGGGGCAGGCGCCGCTGGGCCCGGCGGCCGGCCTGGCCGGTATCGAGCGGCTGGCCGCGACGGCCCTGGACGCGGGCGTGCGGGTCGACGTGGACTGGCGCGGCAGCCGGGAGCCGCTCCCGGCCGACATTGACCTGTCGGCGTTCCGCATCATCCAGGAGGCGGTCACCAACGTGGTCCGCCACGCCGGCACCAGCCAGTGCCAGGTCTGCATCGACCAGCAGGATGGGCAGTTGTCCCTCGAGGTCACCGACAGCGGGCACGGCACCAGCGCCGCCGGGACCGGCTACGGGATCACCGGCATGCGCGAGCGCGCGGCGCTGCTCGGCGGAGACTTCTCGGCCGGCCCGCGCCCCGGCGGCGGCTTCCGCGTCGCCGTCCGGCTGCCAGTCCTCGCGTCGGCCCGATGACCGTCCAGGTCATCCTGGCCGACGACCAGCCACTGGTCCGTGCGGGCCTGCGCAGGCTGATCGACCAGGAACCAGACATCGACGTAGCCGGCGAGGCCGGAACCGGCGCCGAGGCGGTACAGCTGGTCAGGGACGCCGACCCTGACGTAGTGGTGATGGATATCCGCATGCCGGGCATGGACGGCATCGAGGCAACCCAGATGATCACTTCCGGCGACACGTCCACCCGCGTGCTCATGCTCACCACGTTCGACGACGATGACTACGTCTACGGCGCGCTGCGCGCCGGTGCCAGCGGGTTCCTGGTCAAGGACATGGCACTGGAGGACATCCTGACCGCGATCCGCGTGGTCGCAGCCGGCGACGCCATCATCGCGCCCGGCGTCACCCGCCGCCTGATCGCGCAATTCGCCCGCCAGCCCTGCCCTGGCCGCAAGCCCCGGGAACTGACCGGGATCACCGACCGCGAGCGCGAGGTGCTCAGGCTGGTCGGCCAGGGCATGTCCAACGCCGAGATCGCCGCCGCCCTGTACATCACCGCGGGCACCGCCAAGACACACGTGGCCCGGCTGCTGACCAAGCTGGACGCCAGGGACCGGGTCCAGCTCGTCATCACCGCCTACGAGGCCGGCCTGGTCTCGGCACCGCACTGACCGCACCAGGCGGCTGCGCTGGCTCGCCGCAATGACGCCGAGAAAGCACTATCCAGCAGGCTGGCTGGCTCGATGAAAGGCAGCGAGGACCTGCTCGCCGAGTGCAGTCGGAGTCATGGGTCGTCCGCGTTCGGCGCGTTCGGGTAGGGAGCCGCCGATGTCAAGTTCCAGGCGGTTGATCTGGATAACCAGTGTCGACTGCGCAACGCCGAGATGTTCGGCGGCCTCGCTCAGTGTCTGGTAGCCGATGGCGGCGGCGAACCGGTTCAGCCGCTGCCAGGCGCCACCAACCGTGAGATTACGTCACGCGGCGTGAGACCCTACAGTGCGCCGGATCAGCCTGGGGCCATGTCTACGAAGCGGCTGTAATGGCCCTGGAACGCGACGGTCACCACGGCCGTCGGCCCGTTCCTGTGCTTCGCGACGATGAGGTCCGCCTCCCCGGCCCGGGGCGACTCCGGCTCGTAAGCGTCCTCCCGGTGCAGCAAGATCACCACGTCCGAGTCCTGCTCAATGCTGTTATGGACGCTAATGCCATTCGCGACGAAATTGTGCGTGCCCGCCACCGTGGCGTCGTACACCGGCCTCTCCCCGAGGCTCTCCACCGAAGAGACCTGGTCCCAGAAGATGTCGTTGGTCGCGACCATCTCCAGTTCGGCGTCGTCCAGGACGGCGGCGACGCGGGCGAGCCGTTCCCGGCTTGGCGCGCGCTTCCACAGCGTGCTGCCATTGAACTGCGTGCCCATTGCCGCCGCGAACTGCCGGTGCGACATCTGCCGCTCGGCCAGCACGCCGCGAACCCGGTCCCAGACTTCGCGCGGGATGGTGTCCAGGTTGGTGTTCGCCTTGATGGTCTCCAGCTTCTGGCGAGCCTTGTCCGGCCATGGCCGAGCGCGCCCCGTGCACACCGATGCTCTCCAGGAAGCGCAGCTGGTTTTCGGCTCCGTAGATCAGGAGGTGATAGCACGGGCGGTAGGTGCCCTTCCTGATCTCCTTGACGCGGGTCATGACGTTGAACCGCATCAGCAACTGCGCGACGTTGTCGATCAGGCGACGGCTGGTTGAAGCGTAGTAGATGCGCGCCTGCCCCACTTTCTCGTCCCACCAGACACAGCCATCGGTAGCCCACAGGTGATGCAGGAACAGCGCGAGCTGACGCTTTGAGACGGCGAAGACTGCGTCCGGGATGAACTTCTCGTGGCTTCGCAGGCCGAACAGCCCCATTGAGTCGAGCCAGGCGGCGATGGGGTTGCGCTTACCGTGGGTGAGGTGGTGCGGTGCTGGAAGCCGCAGGGAGGTGCAACGGGCCGCCGGGTGGTCGTCGCGGATTCCTGTTATTCCGAAGTGCCTGGCAGCGACGGTCACGGCGGCCAGATTCGCCTCGTCGGTGCTGGCGTACCGGATTGGCTGGTTCTTGACGAAGGACCCGTCTCCTAGAAGGTGCGCGAGCATGATGACCTCTGGGTCTGGCAGATCCCGGATCGATAGCGGGCCTGGCACATGCCGCGGCACACCCACTCTGGCACCCACCGGGATCTCCCGGAGCGGGTGCCAGCCGTCGTAGGTGAGGAATGGATGGTTTCCTGTGGCGTGCACTTCACGCCCAGAAGAAAAGCGAACACGGAAGACTTCCCGCACGCCGCTCGGGAAGACGTGGGACATGGTCCGGGGAACCAGCCGCAACCGTTCATCGAGCGACCAGACGGGGATGTCACGCTCGCCCGTCGCCAGCAAGGACCCCAGCGTGACCTCGGCACCGGTGTCGGCCCGCAAGATGCGAGTCTCGGCGGTCAGGCATCCCGACTCACGAAGGTCTGACAACAATGGGCGTTTATCGTTGCGCTGTTCCGGGCCGCGGTTGAGCTGGGATACCGCCACCACGGGGACGTCCAGTTCCTTGGCGAGGAGCTTCAGCGAGCGGGACATCTCCGAGACTTCCTGCTGCCGGTTCTCCACCCGCCGCTGCGAGCTCATGAGCTGCAAGTAGTCGATGATCACGAGGCGCAGGCTGTGCCGCTGCTTGAGCCGCCGGCACTTGGCACGGATCTCCATCATCGACATGTTCGGCGAGTCGTCGATGAACAGCGGCGCGTCGACCACCTCGCTCATCCGGCGGGCCAGCCTGGTCCAGTCGTCCTCGCCGAGCTGGCCGGTCCGCATGTGGTGCAGCGCCACCCGGGCTTCGGCCGACAGCAGCCGCATGGTGATCTCATTGCGGCTCATCTCCAGGCTGAACATGACCGTGGCCTGCCCGTGCTTCACCGCCGCCGCCCGAGCAAGATCCAAAGCCAGGGTACTTTTGCCGATGGCGGGTCTTGCCGCTATGACGACCATCTGGCCGGGGTGCAGGCCGTTGGTGAGCGAGTCGAGGCTGCTGAACCCGGTTGGCACGCCGGTCATCACCCCGCCGCGCGAGCCGATCGCCTCGATCTCGTCCAGGGCGCCGGGCATGATCTCGGACAGCTGCAGGAAGTCCTCGCTGACGCGGCGCTCGGTGACCCCGTAGATCTCCGCCTCGGCGCGGTCCACCAGCTCGTCGGCGTCGCCGTCGCCGGTGTACCCGAGCTGCACGATCCGGGTGCCGGCCTCGACCAGGCGGCGCAGGATGGCGCGCTCCCGCACGATCCTGGCGTAGTACCCGGCGTTGGCCGCGGTGGGGACCGAGGCCAGCAGCGTGTGCAGGTAGGCGCCGCCGCCGATGCGGGCCAGCTCGCCGCGCTTGGCCAGCAGGTCGCTGACGGTCACCGGGTCGGCGGGCTCACCCCGGCCGTAGAGCTCGAGAATCGCCTCGTGCACGAGCTGGTGCGCGGGGCGGTAGTGGTCGAACGGGCGGAGGACCTCCATCACGTCGGAGATGGCGTCCTTGGACATCAGCATGCCGCCGAGGACACACTGCTCTGCGCCCAGATCGTGCGGTGGGGTGCGCTCGAACTCCCCGCCCCGAGGGGTGAGTTCGGTTACGCTCACGCAGCCCACCTCCCCGGTGAACACCTGAAGGCGCTCCAGCGGCCTGCCTTCGAACTCAGTTGTAGCGTGTGACTCGGACAGTCTGCCGGCGGGCCGCGACGGACGTCCAATCGCTCTGTGCACAGGTCTGTGGACAGCTTGTGCAGACACGCCGCTCACCCTGTGTGCGGGCTGGGGATGGTCCTGGGGACAATACTTAACGCTGATCCCGTGGCAATCGCGCTGCCAGGCACGACGTCGTCCACCGGGTGTGCGGAGAAAAAACTTCGGACCGCTACGACGTCCACACGCAGCGCGCGTTTGTCCACAGGCGGAATGCGCCGATGGCCCGCTACGGGGCTATCGCCCGGCCCCGGAAAGCCCGTGAGCAACCTCTCCGGGTTCGGCGGCTTGCGTTAAGTGAACGTTGCGCCAGCCACCTGATCTCCGGCAGCCAACGGCACCGATGATCAACGCCGTTCCAGCCACTCGATGGCTCCGCGGCCCAGCGTGAACTGGCGCGCGGCAGGCGGCCGAAAGCCGTCACGATCATGGCCGGGCCGCCCTAGGATTCGCTCATGTGTTCGACGCGGGAAGCCCGGATCGCCATGATCGGCGCGGCCATCGACGATCTCGCCGCGGCCACACGTGCGGAGGCCGCGGGGCATGCCGACGTGACCGAGCTAGCGGCCCGGCTCGCGGGCATCTGGGCCATGATCGCCGAACTGGACCCGGCCCTGGCCGCAAGGCTCCGCAGCTACTTCCCGGACACCAGATAACCGAAGGCAGCTAGAGGCCGCCCAGCACCGCGATCAGGCCGACCGCCTGGCCAGCCCTCAGCCGTAAACGAACCGGTACCGGACAGCCGACCGGTAGCGGGCGCGTGGGGGTCCGGGGGCTCGGCCCCCGGGTAGACATGGCGGCTAGCCTACGGCGAAGGCGGCCGGAGGCCGCCGAGCATACTTAGCCCAGCTAACCGCCGACTATCTCGATGTCGATCGTGGCAGTGACTTCGGGGTGCAGGCGGACCCGGACCTGGTGGGCCCCGATGGTCTTGATCGGGTTGGGGACCTCGATCCGCCGCCGGTCGAGTTCCGGCCCGCCCGCCGCGCGGACCGCGTTGGCGATGTCGGCGGGCCCGACCGAGCCGAACAGCCGGCCCGAGGCACCCGCCCTGGTGGGCAGCCTCACCGTCAGCCCGGCGAGCCGGGCCGCGGTCTCCTTGGCGTCGTCCAGGCCCCGGATGTCCCGTACGGACCGGGCCCGCTTGATCAGCCCGACCTGCTTCTCCGCGCCTCGCGTCCAGCGCATGGCAAGGCCGCGCGGGACCAGGTAGTTGCGGCCGTAGCCGCCGGCCACCTCCACGACATCCCCGGCTTCCCCGAGGCCGGAGACCTCCTGGGTGAGGATCAGCTTCATCGGCGTGCGACTCATCGGATGCTGTCTCCTTCGGCCTTACCTGGGCGTGCTGGTGTACGGCAGCATCGCCATCTCACGCGCGTTCTTGATGGCCGTGGCGACGTCGCGCTGATGCTGGGTGCAGTTGCCGGTTACCCGCCTGGCCCTGATCTTGCCGCGATCGGAGATGAACTTCCGCAGCAGCGGAGTGTCCTTGTAGTCGACGTAAGCGATCTTCTCCTGGCAGAACAGGCAGACTTTCTTTCGTGGCTTGCGAATAGGTGCTTTCGCCATCGTGGTGCTCCTTGGAGCCCCGCTTGCCGCGGGGATGGTGATCGGTCAGGGTTAGAAGGGCGGCTCGTCGGGCGTGCCATCGGCGCCCCCGAAGCCGTCGGCGGGGTCGGCGCTCCACGGGTCCTCGGCCGCCGGGCGCTGGCCCGATGCGCCGCCGCCGGAACCGCCGGAACCGCCGCCGGGACCGCCGGAACCGCCGCCGGAACCGCCGGGGCCGCCGCCGAAGTTACCGCCGGAGCGGTTGGACTTGACGACCTTGGCGGACGCGTTGCGCAGCGAGGGGCCGACGTCATCGACCTCGACCTCGTACACGGTGCGCTTCTCGCCCTCCCTGGTCTCGTAGGACCGCTGGCGCAGCCTGCCGCTGACGATCACCCGCATGCCGCGCTGCAGGCTCTCGGCGGTGTTCTCGGCTGCCTGCCGCCACACGTTGCAGGTGAGGAACAGGCTGTCCCCGTCCTTCCACTCCCCGCTCTGGTTGTCGCGGAACCGGGGCGTGGAGGCCACGCGGAACTTGGCCACCGCCTGGCCGGTCGGGGTGTAGCGCAATTCTGGGTCGTCTACCAGGTTGCCAATGATCGTGATCTGGGTGTCGCCTGCTGCCATCGGGAACTCCGGGTCCTTGGGTCTAGTCGGTCGCGACCACGGGTGTGCCGCGGGTCAGTGCTGCTCCATGCGCATGACCTTGGTCCGCAGGACCGCCTCGTTCAGGCCGAGCTGACGGTCGAGTTCGGCGACGGATTCCGGCATGGCCATCATGTCGATGACGGCGTAGATGCCCTCGGACCTCTTGTCGATCTCGTAGGCGAGACGCCGTCGGCCCCACACGTCGACCTTGTCCACGCTCCCGCCTCCGGCGGTCACCACAGTCAGAAACTGCTCCAGCGACGGCTGGACGGTGCCTTCCTCGAGACCGGCATCGAGAATGATCATCATTTCGTAGTGGCGCATATACGGAACTGCCTCCTCTGGACTGGCGCGGTCACGGTCTCTCCGTGACAGGAGGAACTGCACTTACCGGTCAGACACATTACCGCCCGGTGCAGACAGTCCAGGCTACCAGCCACGCCGCGGTTCCCCGGGCGCCTTCGCGAGCCGTACCGCGGCGTGCGGAGCCGCGCCGTTCGGCCGGCCAGGGTTCTTCCGGCGGCGCGCGGGAACAATCCCGGCTGAGGATTGCGGGAACCATTCCGGACTGAGGATCAAGGAAGGGTGGCCGTCATGCCGGAAGCCACCAGCACCCGCGCCCGCGGGCCACGCCTCACGCTGAGCAGAGACGGCGAGCGGCACCCGTTGCAGGACAGCCTAGCCATCTTCACACTGGTCACCGGCCTCATCGCGTTCGCGACGGGGTGGGTGGTCAGGCTCCACATGGTCGCCTCGACCACGGGGATCGCCAGCCTCGTGGTGGGACTCTACGCGCAGCTGATCTCGGCGACCCGGCTGGAACGGATGGTCATCGTTACCGGGCTGGTCGCCGCCTTCGTCGGAGCCGCGCTCGGCATCGCGCACGGCGGCTTCTCCCCTGACCGGCCGGCCCGGCAGCTAACCCAGGGCGGGCACGGGCCGCGGCCGGGCGGCGGATTGTCTACGCTCGGGTCATGGTCCGCATCGGAGCGCACGAACGCGAAGGCGACCCGCTGGCGGTGGCGAGCGCCACCGGAGCCGAGGTCATCCAGTTCTTTCTCGGTGACCCGCAGGGCTGGGACGCACCGACTTTTCCCGGCGGCGACGCGGCCAAGCTTCGCGCCGCCCTGAGCGAGGCCGGCCTGGAGGTGTTCATTCACGCCCCCTACGGCATCAACGTGGCCAGCGCGAACAACCGGATCCGGATTCCGAGCCGCAAGCTGCTCGGCCAGCAGCTCGCCGCCGCCGCCGAGGTAGGGGCCAAGGGCCTTGTGGTGCACGGCGGGCACGTGACCGGCGGGGTGGACGAGCGCGAGGGCTACGACAACTGGCGCAAAGCGGTGGAACGGATAGAGCGGCCCGTGCCGCTGCTGATCGAGAACACCGCCGGCGGCGACCACGCGATGGCCCGCGGCCTGGATGCGATCGGCCGCCTATGGGACGCGATCGGCGACTTCACCGATGCGGGCGACGGCAACAGTCCCATCGGTTTTTGCCTTGATACATGCCATACGCATGCGGGCGGCGATGACCTGGCGACGATGGTGGCACGGGTCACCGCGATAACCGGCCGGATCGACCTGGTCCACTGCAACAACTCGCGCGACGGGTTCGGCTCGGGGCGGGACCGCCACGCCCCGATCGAATCGGGCACGATCGACCCGGCGCTGCTCCTCGAGGTGGTCCGCGCCGCCGACGCACCCACGGTCTCCGAGACCCCCGACCCAGCCGCCGACATCCGCTGGCTCCGCCAGCACCTGGCGCAGTAGCAGCGCGGCACGCTGCGCGCGGCAGCTAGTTACCTACGATCAAAAGCCAGCCCTGGTCGCGTTTTAGGGGTCACCCGGATGACGAGACGATCGGGTGCGTCCGCGAGCACGCCGCCGGCCGGGTCGTCCTCGCCGTCGGCCCGCACCAGGTCGGCATCCGGGCGCAGGATGTCCCGGACCACAAGCGCGCACAGCAGCACGACCGTAGCGAACCTGGCGAGCAGGGCGGCGAAATAGACCCCGGTGCCGATACCGCCCTCGACCGGCGCCCCGGTGGCCACGGTGATCAGGTAGGCCCAGATGGCGAAGAAGTAGGCCACCTCGGCCGCCTGCCAGGTCAGGTACGCCCACAGCCGGGGCCGGGCGAGCACGACCAGCGGGACCAGCCAGACGACGTACTGCGGCGACCACACCTTGTTCACAAGCAGGAACACGGCAAGTACCAGAAAGAACACCTGGGGAACGCGGGGCCGGCGCGGGGCGGCGAGGATGAGCGCGGCGATCAGCACGCAACCGGCGATGAACAGCAGCGCCGACAGCGTGTTCAGCCCCTTCTCGGACAGTGAGCCGACGACCGGCCAGTGCTCGGTCTCGAAGTAGTACCAGATGGATCCCCAGTCCGCCGCGCGGGTGGTGCTCAGCGAGTAGAAGCGCTCCCAGCCGGCCGGCGCGGCCAGCGCGACCGGCAGGTTGACCGCCAGCCACGCGGCTGCAGCGGAGACGGTGGTCACCGCGAACGCGCGCAGCCGGCCCGCCCGCAGGCAGAGCAGCAGCAGCGGGCCGAAGAAGAACACCGGGTAGAACTTGGTAGCCACGGCCAGCCCGAGCAAAACCCCGGCCAGGACGGTCCGCCGCCCGGCCCACGCGGCCATCCCGAGCGCGACCAGGCCCACGGCGATCAGGTCCCAGTTGATGAACGCGGCAAGGATCAGCCCGGGGGCCAGCGCGACGCCCAGCGCGGTCCAGCGGCGCGAGCGGCCCGCCAGGTACGCCGTGGCCAGCGTCGCGGCGAGCGAGAACAGCGCCAGCAGCACCACGGTGACGTCGAAGAACTCCCGCCCCCTGACGAACGGGTCGGAGATCGGCCGGACCAGCCAGGCCACCGCCTGCATCGCGCCGCCGATCAGCACCGGGTACTCGACCGGGTGACCGACGTAGGGAACCTTTCCCGCGGACAGTTGCTCACCGAAATACAGCGGATAGATGTCGGTGTAGCAGTGCGCCTGGAACTGCTTGAGGTAGACGTTCCAGTCCCCGCTCCGGCACGCCGCCTTGTTGAGGAAGCCCAGCGCGCTGCCCGCGAGGCTGGCCGTCACCAGCGCCGCGGTCGAACCCGCGAACAGCGCGGCCCGTTGCCAGGGGCCGCCGGCACCGGGGGGCTCGCCGTCCGCGCCCTCGCCGGGCAGCCCGGCAGGCGCGCTCGCGCCCTGTCGCCCCGTCATCGGCGCCGCTGGCTCCGGCTAGACCGGTGGCTGTTCTCGGTGCGCTGCCTTCCTCCGCCGCCGCTCACGCAGCTTGCCTACCAGAGACAGCGCGGGCCCGGCAATGACCACCGCGGCCAGTGCCAGGGCACCCGGCCCGGCCCCGCCCGAGGAGCCCTTCTTGGCGGCGAAGCCACCTCCCGGCGGCCCGGTGGGCGTGGCGGTCGCGGTCGGCGTGGCGCTCGCGGTCGGCGTGGGGGTGGGCGGCGGCGTCGGTGGCGGCTGGTGACCGCACGGTCCGCCCTGCCCCTGCCCCTGGCCGTGATGGTGGCAGCCCTGGCCACCGCCGCCCTGGTGCTGGTGGTGGTCCGGCTTCGGCTTGACGATCTTTCCCATCAGGTTCCACGCGGCGCCGTCGTTGTTCACCGGAGGGAACTGCGTGATCGGCAGGTTGCCGAACTTCAGGTTCATGAAGTCGTGCCAGATGAGCGCCGGGTACTGCCCGCCGTAGCCGGACAGGTCACCGACGCCGAACAGCGTCTGGATGCCCGGCGGCGGCTGGAAGGCCAGGGATCCGACGTTGCTGCACTGGGCCTGCAACCTCTTGGGGCAGGTCGGCTTGCTGACGAACATGCCGACCGCCATCGCGTACTTCGGTGTGGCGCCCATGAAGAACGCCGACTGCGCCAGGTTCGTGGTGCCGGTCTTGGCGATGACCGGCTGCCCGTTGTTCAGCCCGAGGCCCGCCGCGGTGCCGCCGGGCTGGGTGTCGGCGTTCATCGCCCAGTCGACGTCGGCGGCCTGGTCCGGGGTGAGCACCTGGTGATGCCCGATCCGGGCCTGGCTGACCTGGTTGCTCGCGTTGGTGATCTGCTGGATGACGTGCGGGGTGGAGTATTCGCCGTGGTACGCGAGCGTCGCGATCGTGTTCGCCTGCTCCTCCACGGTGAGCGACGCCTGGCCGAGTGCGGTACCGGCCTCGTCCTGCATCGTCTGGAGGCTGCTTAGCTTGGTGTCGACGCCGAACGAGGCCGCCATGTTGACGACGGGGTGCTTACCGGTCGCCGGGTCGAACGCGACCCGGTGCCACAGGTCGGTGTAGGCGGTGTTGAGCGAGATAGCGGTGGCGCTCTTGACGGACACCCCGGGGAAGTTGTTGTTGCCGCTCTCGTCGTTGGAGACCTCGTACCAGGACGGCCCCGGGGACGTGCTGCCCGTCTTTGCGTACGTCGTCGGCTGCGAGTCCGGCGGTATCCAGAGCGGCGAGTCCCCGTCGAGCTTGCTCGTCTGGACGTTCATCCCCTCCGACACTGCGGTGGCCAGCACGTACGGCTTGAACGAGGAGCCGACCTGGTTGCGCGACTGCAACGCGTTGTCGTACTGGTCCTTCTGGTAGTTCGGGCCGCTGTACATGGCCAGGATCGCGCCGGTCCCCGGCTGCTCGAGCACCGCGCCGACGTGGGCCCACTTGGGGAAACCCTTGCACGACGTCGCTGGCGCGGCGCTGGACAGGATGGCTGGGATCTGGCAGCTCCGCATCACCTTCTCGTCCTTGCGGACCGTGGTGTACAGCGCGTTCATGAGGCCCTTGTTGAACGTGGTGACGACGCGCAGACCACCGTTGTTGATCGTGCTCATCGAGTAGTGGTAGGTGTTCTGCAACTCGTAGAGCACGGCCTGCATGATGTAGCCCTTGTAGCCGGACCAGTTGTTGTTCACCGGCTTGACCACAGTGGGGAACTTCAGCTGGGCGGCCTGCTGCGAAGACAGCTTGCCCATCGAGACCATGGTGTTGATCACGTAGTGCCAGCGATTCACCAGGGCCCCGTAGGCCACGCCCGCCTTGGGGTCGGGGCTGTAGTAGCCGGGGCTCTGGATCAGCGCGGCGATCATCGCGGCCTGCGCGACGGTGATCTTGTTGAGCTTGTTGGCGGGCAGCCCGAAGTAGACGTTCGCCGCGGCGGCGACGCCGTAGGCCCCATCGCCTGACACCCCGTTGTCGCCAAGGTAGATCGTGTTCAGGTACTGCTGGAGGATCCAGTCCTTGGACTTGGCCTGGGCCAGCTTCTCCGCGACGAAGATCTCCTTGATTTTCCGGCTGAAGGTCTGCGCGGTACCGATGTTGTCGTAGTAGTTCCGGACGAGTTGCTGAGTGATGGTCGACGCGCCCTGGAGGTTCCCGCCGGAGCTGGTCAGGTCGTAGTAAGCGGCCCGGATGATGCCGCTCGGTGAGATGCCGCCCTCGTGCCAGAAGTTCTTGTCCTCGGCCGCGACGACGGCGTTGATCAGCACCGGCGGGATCTGGTTGTAGTTCAGCAGCACCCGGTTCGTGGTGCCGTACTGGCCGATGAGGGTCTTTCCGTCGCTGAAGTAGACGCTGGACTTCTGCTGGAAGACGGCCGTCTGGACATCGGGGATCTTGGTCTTGGAATAGGCGTACGCGACGCCCGCCGCGGCCACGATCACCACCGCGCCGAAGCAGGCCGCGACCACGCCCAGGACCTTCTTCCAGGTCCAGTGGCGCCACCAGCTGCCCTTGCGGCGCGGCGGACGGCCACCGGGCCCATCCCCCCAGTCGCCCCCGCCAGCCCCCTTCTTGCCGGACCGCCGGCCCGGGCGGTCCTCGGTCAAGTCGTCGGCGCCGCCGGCCCCGTGCCTGCTCAGCCGGCCGCGCAGGCGGCCGGCCATGCTGTCGTCCCAGCCATCGCCGCGCGTGCCGTTCCGGCCCGGCCGCTGCCGCGGGTCCCCCCACCCGCCGCCGCTTCCCCCGTCAGTGCCGATTCCGTTCCTGCGCAGCCGGTCCCTGAGGTCGTCCCGGACGTCGCGGCGGCCGTTGCCGAACTGGGCAGCGCCGCGGCCGGCGGAGCGGCCGTTCCGCTCGGCCCCTGGGCGCTCCCGGCCGTCTCCGCCTGACCGGCCCGACGGCGGCCACCCGTTGCGCCGGCCCGGCCCGGAGTCGGGCCCGGGTGCCGCCCGCCGTGGCCGGTACCCGCCGTTGGCGGGCGCGTCCGCCGTGCCCCGCCCGGAGGATCCCTGACCGCCGTCGCGGGCGCTGCCGCGCGCGGACCGGCCCTGTGCGTGGTGGCCGCCCCGGCCGTTCCCGCCGGAGCCGCGGCCGTAGCCACCCACTTCGTCGACGCCCCGGCCGGTCGAGCCCGAAGCGTTGGTATAACCGCCCGCGGCGGTACGCGGCCGCGGGACGTCCCCCCGGCCCTGGGCTCCACCGGAGGGGCCGTCCCAGCGCCCGTCCGGCCGGTATGGTGCGGGAAAGTCTTGGTTACTCACACTTCCTCGCTGGTTAGGTGAACCAGTCGCGGGCGGGGGTAGCCAACCCACCGCGGACCACCGTGCCGGTGGGGCACCGCGTCCTGCCTGTTCGCCACTTGCCCTGTGGCCCTGCTACCTGCCTGGAAGGCTGCGCCCTGGCATCCGCCGGGGCTTGGCTCTGCTACTCGCTCGCCCTGGCCCGGGGGCGTCCGCGCCGGGTGCGCGGCTCGCCCGTGCCGAGAACATAGGACGTGGCGAGGTGGTTCCAGCCACAACTCTGACAGACCTCGACGACATACGCTCGGAACTCACCATATTCGGCAGCCATCTCGGCAAGTTCTGGGGCCTGCTTTACCCGGCCCTCGTAGCGCCCCAGTTCATCCCCATATACGTAGGTAACGTGGGTGAGCTTCACCCGGCGGCAAATCGGGCAGCCGGTCTGGGTCGCCTCGCCGTGGAACTTCGCGGCACGAAGCAGGTAGGGATGCGCGTCGCAGACGTCCGCGACCGTGGTGTGGCCAGCCAGCACCGAGGCCAGCGTCGCCCGGCGGGCAAGCGCGTAATCGACTACGCATCTCCGTGGTGCCATCACCGACAGACTACGACGCATTCGATCGCGCGCCGAGACCGGTGCTGGAGGTGCTGATGGGGCGGGGTGGTGGGGTCAGAACCAGCAGAGCGCGGGCGAACGGCAGCCGAACGCCAGGTTGCAACCGCCGGCATCCGCACATATCTTTGTGATGTATCGGTTCGATACATCGATTCGAGGCATTGTGATACCGGCGGCGGCAACCACGGCCGCCGGCCATGCGGGCGGAGGTGCGCGCGGTAGTGGGCGGTCCCCGGTCAGGAGTGCTCGAACTGGCGGTGCTCGGGCTGCTGCATGACACCCCGATGCACGGCTACGAGCTGCGCAAGCGCCTGAACGCCCTGCTCGGGGCGTTCCGCGCGTTCGGGTACGGCTCGCTCTACCCATGCCTGAAAGATCTTCTCGCCCGGGGACTGATCGTCGAGGAGCAGCCCAGCGTCGTCGGCAAGCCGCCGCTGGGCGGCCGCCGCTCCAAAATCGTCTACCGGCTGACCGCGGAGGGCAAGGAGCGGCTACAGCAGCTCCTGGCCGAGCCCGGCCCGGCCGCGTGGGAGGACGACGGGTTCGGCGTCCGGTTCGCCTTCTTCGGCCAGACCCGCGCGGACATCCGGCTGCGGATTCTGGAAGGCCGCCGGACCCGGCTGGAGGAGCGGCTGGACGGCGTCCGGGCGGCAATGGCCCGGACCAGGGAACGGCTGGACAGCTACACCCTTGAGCTGCACCGGCATGGCCTGGAGTCGGTCGAGCGGGAGGTCCGCTGGCTGAACGAGCTGATCGCGTCGGAACGCGAGTCCGGCGCCGAAGCGCGGGGGCGGGAACAGCAGAGCGCGGGGGCGGCAACAGCAGCGCGGCGGCCGGGCGCCCCGGCACCCCAGGCGGGGCCGGGCGAAGCACCGCCGCGGCAAGCGATGCGACCAGACAACGAAACGTCAGCGGGCGATTCCGCGAGCTGACTGGCCTGTGCCGCCCCCCGCGGCGCATGTGGCGAAAGAATAGGAGCAATCCTGATGGGTTCGGTACGGGTAGCCATCGTGGGTGTGGGCAACTGTGCAAGTTCCCTCGTCCAAGGGGTGGAGTACTACAAGGACGCCGACCCGGCGAGCCGGGTGCCGGGCCTCATGCACGTGCAGTTCGGTCCTTACCACGTGAGCGACGTGGAGTTCGTCGCCGCCTTCGACGTGGACGCCAAGAAGGTCGGGCGGGACCTGGCCGAGGCGATCGGCGCCAGCGAGAACAACACCATCAAGATCTGTGACGTGCCGCCGGTCGGGGTGACCGTGCAGCGCGGGCCGACGCTTGATGGCCTGGGCGAGTACTACCGCGAGCTGATCACCGAGTCGGACGACCCGGTCGCCGACGTCGTCCAGGCGCTCCGCGACGCCCGGGCCGACGTGCTGGTGTCCTACCTGCCTGTCGGTTCCGAGCAGGCGGACCGCTACTACGCGGAGTGCGCGCTCAAGGCCGGGGTGGCGTTCGTCAACGCGCTGCCCGTGTTCATCGCCTCGGATCCCGAGTGGGCCGCCAAGTTCACCGAGGCGGGTGTGCCGATCATCGGCGACGACATCAAGTCGCAGGTTGGCGCCACCATCACCCACCGGGTGCTGGCCAAGTTGTTCGA
This sequence comes from uncultured Actinomycetes bacterium, assembly GCA_963703605.1. GTDB lineage: Bacteria > Actinomycetota > Actinomycetes > Streptosporangiales > Streptosporangiaceae > DASXKD01. The sequence goes on along the minus strand of CAVPFC010000060.1, from coordinate 85,378 downwards.
GGACAGGGGCGTGGAACTGCTGCGCACCTACCAGCTCAACGTCGGCGGCAACATGGACTTCATGAACATGCTGGAGCGCAGCAGGCTCCGGTCCAAGAAGATCTCCAAGACCCAGTCGGTCACCTCGCAGATCCCGCACGAGATGGAGCGGGCCGCCGTACACATCGGCCCGTCCGACCACGTGCCGTGGCTCGATGACAGGAAGCTGGCGTTCGTCCGGCTGGAGGGCAGGGCCTTCGGCGACGTCCCGCTCACCCTGGAGTACAAGCTGGAGGTCTGGGACTCCCCGAACTCGGCCGGCGTGATCATCGACGCGATCCGCGCGGCGAAGATCGCCCTCGACCGCGGCATCGGCGGCCCGCTGCTGTCCGCGGCCAGCTACTTCATGAAGTCCCCGCCCGAGCAGTATGGCGACGACGACGCGCGCGACGCGGTCGAGCGGTTCATCCGCGGCGAGGTCGACCGTTAGGGCCCGGCCGTGGTGAGGATCATTCGGGCCTTACGCAAGGAGGCACAACTCGCCGAGCGGAAGCCGGACCGGCGTGCCCCGTGACCGCCCGGCAGGCGGGCAGCGGCATGGATGATCTGCGGGGTATGCCCCGGGTCCCCGGGATCCGGGGCGGACCGGGTCTACCCGTTAGGCTGTGCGCGTGCCCCGCTCGTCTCTGCTGGCCGACCTGCGTAGTGTCCTGGCGGAGCGGGACTTCCGGCGGCTGTTCACCGTCCGGCTGATCTCCCAGGCCGGGGACGGCATCGTCACCGCCGGAGTCGGCACCTATGTGTTCTTCAACGCGAGCACGTTCCCGAGCCCGGCGGCCGCGGCGTCGGCGTTCACCGTCCTGTACGTGCCGTACTCGCTCATCGGCCCGTTCGCCGGGGTGTTCATCGACCGCTGGTCGCGGCGCCAGATCCTGGTCCTGTCGGCGCTGATCCGGTCGGTGTTCGTGGCGGCGACCGCGGCCGTCATGGCGATCGGTGACCGTGGCGTGCCGCTCTACGTGGCCGTCCTGCTGGTACTGGGCGTGAACCGGTTCTTCCTGGCCTCGCTGTCCGCGGCGCTGCCGCACGTGGTTGCCGAGGACAAGCTGGTGATGGCCAACGCGGTGTCGCCGACCGCGGGCGGGATCGTCGGCGCGATAGGGGGCATCATCGCCCTCGGCCTGAACGCGGCCACCGGCGACACCGAACGCGGCGCCGCCATCACCCTGGTGGTGGCGGGCTGCTGCTACATCGCCGCCAGCGCGGTGGCCGCCACCATGCGCCGGGACCTGCTCGGCCCGGACCGCGACCCGGGCGCGCCGTCGCGGCGGCTGCTCAGCGACCTGGACGCGGTCGCGGCCGAGCTGTGGGCCGCCGCGCGGTACGCGGTCTCGCACCGCGGCCCGGCGACCGCGCTCGGCGCCACCGGCGCCGGCAAGTTCCTGTTCGGGATCTTGTCGGTGCTGTCGATCCTGCTGTACCGGAACTACTTCTACCCCTCCAGCGCGCCGGTGGCCGAGGGCCACGTCGTGGTGCTGGCCACGGTGTCCGCGATCGGCTACGGCTGCGCCGCGCTGGTGGTCCCGCCGGCAACCCGGCGGCTGGCCAAGCCGACCGTGATCGCGCTGCTGCTGGCCGGCAGCGCGGTGGTGACCGGCGCGCTCGGTGAGACCTTCAATGAGATCGCCTACCTGGCCTTCGGGTTCTTCATCTACCTGTGCTCGCAGGGCGTGGCCATCTGCGTGACCACGGTGTTGCAGGAGGAGGTCGACGACGCTTACCGCGGTCGGCTGTTCGCCTTCTACGACGTGATGTTCAACGTCTCGCTCGCCCTCGGGGCCCTGCTGAGCGCCCTCTTCATGCCGCTCAACGGCAAGTCACCGGCGATCGTCGGCGTGGTCGCGGTGGGGTACGCCGTTGCTGCGGCCGGCTACTGGCTGCTCAGCCGTCAGCCTGCGCCCCCGGGCCCGGCGGGCCCGGGGGGTCCGGCGGGCCGGGAGGTTCCAGGCCTTCCGCCTCGGCCCAGCGCAGCAGCTCATGAATGGCCCGCTGCCGGCCCAGCGGGCCGTGTTCCAGGCGCAACCCATACAGGTACGTCAGCGCCTTGCCCACCAGGGGGCCGGGCTTGAGGCCAAGGATCTCCATGACCTCGTCGCCGTTCAGATCCGGCCGGATCTTGTCCAGTTCCTCCCGGGCGGCCAGGACCGCGATCCGCTCCTCCAGGTCGTCGTAGGCGCGCTCCAGGCGCTGCGCCTTGCGGATGTTCCGCGTGGTGCAGTCGGCCCGCGTGAGCACGTGCAGCCGGGTCAGCAACGGCCCCGCGTCGCGCACGTACCGCCGGACCGCCGAATCGGTCCACTCCCCCTCCCCGTAGCCGTGGAACCGCAGGTGCAGCGCGATCAGCTCGGCGACGTCCGCGACCACGGCCGCGGGGAAGCGCAGCGCCTTGAGCCGGTCCCGGGCCATGGCGGCCCCGACCACCTCGTGATGATGGAAGGCGACCCGGCCGTCCGGCAGCAGGCGGCGGGTCCGCGGCTTGCCGATGTCGTGCAGCAACGCGGCCAGCCGGACCACCAGGTCGCGCTCCAGGCCGTAGCCGGGCTCGAGGATGATGGCCCGGGCCAGGACGGTCAGCGAGTGCTGGTAGACGTCCTTGTGCCGGAAATGCTCGTCGACCTCCAGCCGCAGCTTGGGCACCTCCGGCAGGATCTGGTCGGCCACGCCGGTGTCGACGAGCACGGCGATCCCACGCACCGGCCCGTCGGGGCCCGGGGCGCGGATGAGCTTGGTCAGCTCGGCACTGATCCGTTCGGCGGAGACCACCGCCAGCCGCCCCGCCATGGCGGTCATGGCCGCTTGTACCCCGGGTGCCACGGAAAACCCGAGTTGCGCGGTGAAGCGGGCCGCGCGGAGTATCCGCAGCGCGTCGTCGTTGAACGAGTCTTCCGGCGTGCCCGGTGTGCGCAGCACCTTGTCCCTCAGGTCGCGCATGCCGTGATAAGGATCCACGATCTCCAGCGAGGGCAGGCGTGCCGCCATGGCGTTGACCGTGAAGTCGCGCCGGGACAGGTCCGCCTCCAGCAACCGGCCGTACTTCACCTCGGGCTTGCGTGAGTCCGGCTGGTACTGCTCGCTGCGGTAAGTCGTGATCTCGCAGACCGTGCCGCCCCGGCGCAGGCCGATCGTGCCGAACTCGATCCCGGTCTCCCAGATCTTGTCCGCCCAGCCCGCCGCGATCTTCTTGACCTCCTCGGGCCGGGCGTCGGTGGCCAGGTCGAGGTCACCGGGGTCGCGGCCGAGGAAGACGTCCCGGACCGAACCGCCCACCAGCGAAAGCTCGTGGCCCTGCCGGGTGAACAGGTCCACCAGGCCCGCCACGGCGGTGGCGGGCCCGCGGAGCAGGGCTGCGGCAGCGCGCCGCTGGCCCGGGGTGAGATCAGAGGAATCCGGCACGGGCATCGAGCGTATGGCTTCGGGCCCCCCTGGGGAAACCGGCTTGTGCCGCGGCCCCGCCCCGGCCCGGCCCGGCCGCCCGGTGACCGGGCGCTACGGACCCGGCGATAGCGGCGTGTGAACGCCAGCCGACAAACCGCAATAGCATTTCCGGCATGGCGTGTCAGCGGCGGCGGGGTGCTAGGGCGTGTCCCGTAGATCTTTGCCGTCGCGAGCGGCGGTCCCGGGGGGATCGGATCGCAAGGCGGAGGAGGAGCCCATAGTGGTTCTATGGGCGACGACGATCCCGGGGCCCCCGGCGAAAACGCGCCAGCGTTTTCGTTGGGGTGGGGCTGCGCAGCGAGCCACCCCCGGGCGCCGCCAGAGCGGGGGCGGGCGCGAAGCGCGGGGGCGGGGAAAGCAGAGCGGGCTAGGGGTTTGCGGGACACGCCCTAGGGGGTACCTCCGGCTCGCCGCGCTGGCGGTCTCCGTGGGGGCCGCCGGGATCATGACGGTGCCCGCCGCGGCGCTGACGGCGGGCCCGGCCGCGGCCGCCCGGCACAGCCCGGCCCGGCCGCGGCCGTGGATCGCGATCACGTCGGTGTCGCCCGGGTACGCGCAGCCCACCGGCAAGGTGAGGGTCTCCGGCTTCGTGACCAACCCGGGCGGCTCGCCGCTGCGGGGCGCCTCGTTCGAGATCCTCTCCACGCTTGCGCCGCTGACCAGTCAGCAAATGGCCAGGTACCTCGGCGCGCCGCAGTCCACCGGCACCGAGCAGCCCATCCTCGGGACGCAGCACAACCTGCCCACGGCGGTGCCCGCGCGCGGCACCGAGCCGTGGACGATAACGCTGACCGCGCACCAGCTCGGCATGACGACATTCGGCGTTTACCCGGTCACCGTGCAGCTCAGCGTCACCGACCCGGCGCTGGGCACCGTCAGGCCGACCGACTACGCCAGCACGTTCCTGCCGTTCTGGCCGGGAAAGCCGGCGGCCAAGAAGAAGGTGAGCATCGCCTGGGTCTGGCCGCTCATCGACATCCCGCAGCAGACCGTGTGCGGAACGCTGACCAGCGGCGAGCTCGCCGGGAGCGTGGCCAGCGGCGGGCGGCTGAACTCGCTGCTCGCGCCGGGACTGACCCCGCTCGGCCGCCAGGCGCAGCTCACCTGGGCCATCGACCCGGCGTTGCTCAGCGACCTGGAGATGATGAGCGGACAGCACCGAGTCACCGGCACCGGTAGCTGCTCGGCCGGAAAGCTGGCGCCGGCCGACGCCGCGGCCAAGACGTGGCTGGCCGACGTCCAGCGGGTCGCCGCCCGGCAGGACTTCTTCACCACCCCGTACGCCGACGTGGACGTGGCGGCGCTGGCCCTGGCCCACGGTGGCCTCGACAGCGAGCTCGCGGCAGCCTTCGCCGACGGCAGCCGGGCCGCGAGCCAGGCGGAGGTCCCCGGCACGCCGAAGAAGATCCTCGGTCAGCCGCAGCGGGTCAGCCCGGCCGCGGTCGGCCCGATCGCGTGGCCCGCGGGCGGCATCGCCAGCTACGGCGTCCTGGAGGCGCTGGCAGCCAAGAACAAGATCGGGACCGTCATCCTGTCCAGCAGCCTGATCCACACCCCGGCCTCGGTCACCGAGCTGTACGACGGGCAGGGCGGCAAGCTCAACGTCCTGCTCGCCAACAGCACGCTGACGAAGATCCTCTCCACCCGGCGGGACGGGATTCCCGGCCTGCTGCCGAACGACTACGCCACGCCGCGTAGCGCGCGTGCCGGAGCGCGCGAAGCTGCCGCGTTCGCCAAGGAGCAATGGTTCCGCGCGGAGACCGCCATGATCGCCGCCACGGCGCCCGCCGCCGGGCGTGCCGTGATCGTCGCCCCGCCGCGCCGCTGGAACCCGCTGCCGGGCATGCCCGGCGCGCTGCTGGCCGACACCGTCACCTCCCCCTGGCTCCAGCCGGCCACGCTGGCCAGCCTGGCCGGCGCGCATTCCGCGACCGGCCGGGTGAGCCCCAAGCTCCCCGGGGAGAAACGGGTCACCCATGGCGAACTCAGCGGGTCGCTGCTCGCGCAGGTGCGGAAGCTGAGCCAGCAGATCCAGTTGCTCGACGGCATCCTCACCAGGTCAGGGCACGGCTACCTCAGCACGGCCGTGGACACCGCGGAGTCGTCGGCGTGGCGGGGAGGAAGTGCGAAGCAGCGCTATGCGGAGCGCCTGGTGCGCCGGGACTCGGCCTATGTTGTCGGGCGGCTGCACCAGGTCAAGATCCTCGTTTCCGGCCACGTCACCCTGGGCGGCCAGAACGGCGTCATACCGGTGTCGGTGAGCAACGGCCTCGCCCAGCCGGTCACCGTCAAGCTGGTGGCCAGCGCGCCGGCCGCGGACCATGTGACCATTGGCAAGTCCAGCAACGTGTTCACCGATGTCATCACCGTGCAGGGCCACACGCAGCGGCCGATCAAGGTCTCGGTAACGGCGGCCCAGGCGGGCTCGACCGTGCTCACGCTGCGGCTGGAGACCACCGGCAACATGTGGCTGCCGGAGAGGCCCGCCAGCCTGGAGGTGGTCGCCACGCACTTCGGGACCCTCGCCATCGTGATCATCAGCATCGCCCTTGTGGTCTTCGTGCTGACCGCCGCCGCCCGGGCGATCCGCCGCGGCGGGCCGCAGGACGGCGGCTCCGCCGCCGAGGCGGAAGAACTGGACGAAATGCCCAGCACGCGCGATCCAGCCTCTGCGGATGGCGAAACCGATAGCGTCGTATCCAGGGGAGCGGAGGATCGCCAGCCAGCGAAGGAGGCCGATGAGCACGCCAGCGCCCCGGGCACGGCAGACCGGAGCTGACGGAACCTGGCAGCAGCCGGACCGCGAACCGGCGCCGGCCGGCACGCCACCCCCGAGTACCCGGCTGGCAGGCAGCCAGGCCGCAACGGATCCGGCCACGGCACCCGCCCCGAGGACACCAGCGTGGTCCGCTCCAGCGGCATCATGGCGCTGGGCACCCTCGCATCCCGCGGCACCGGCTTCCTGCGCACGCTGGTCCTCGTCTACGTGCTGGGCAGTACTTCCCAGGTCTCCCTGGCCTACAACAACGCCAACACGCTGCCGAACGCGGTGTACGACCTGATGCTCGGCGGCATTCTGACTAGCGTCGTCGTGCCGTTGCTGGTCAATGCCGCGAAACGGGACGCCGACGGTGGCGAGGCCTACGACCAGCGCATGTTCACGCTGGCCACCATGGCGCTAGCCGTGCTGACGCTGGTCGCCACGCTGGCGGCCGCCCTACTGGTGGAGCTGTACGCGCACGACCTGACCCCAGCTGAACACCACCTGACGGTAATCTTCGCGTTCTTCTTCATCCCGCAGATCTTCTTCTACGGTGTGTGCTCGCTGGCTGGCGGAGTGCTGAACGCCCGGGGACATTTTGCGGCACCCATGTGGACCCCGATCATCAACAACATCGTCGTCATAGCTGTCCTGCTGATGTACGTCGCCATCGGCGGCACCGCGTCTTCGGCAACCGCGATCACCGGCAGCCAGGTGCAGCTTCTCGGGCTCGGCACGACGCTCGGCATCGTGGCACAGACGGTGGCGCTGATCCCGTTCCTGCGCCGGGTGGGGTTCCGCTGGCATCCCCGCTTCGATTTCCGCCGAGCCGAGGTGGCCGAGATCGTGCGGATGGCCGCGCCGCTGTTCGGCTACATCCTCACCACCCAGGTCTCATTCCTGGTGGTGCAGAACGTGGCCAACGCGGCCTATCAGCACGCCTCCTACGACGGGTTCTCCACCTACAGCTACGCCTGGCAGCTGTTCCAGCTGCCGTACGCGATCGTGGGCATCTCGGTGATCACGGCCCTGTTGCCGCGGATGAGCGCGCACGCCGCCGAACGCAGGTTCGGCGACGTCAAACAGGACTTTTCCGGCGGGGTCCGGCTGTCCTCGGTGATCGTCGTCCCCGCCGCGCTGATCCTGCTGGTGCTGGGCGCCCCGCTCGCCGAGGCGGTGCTGGGCTACGGTGAGATGTCGGCCGCTGACGCGAGGTACACCGGCCTGGTGTTCGGCATCTTCTCTCTCGGCCTGGTGCCGTACATGATGTTCCAGCTCATGCTCCGCGTCTTCTACGCGATGCACGACAGCCGCACCCCCATGTACATCGGGGTTGCCGTCATGATCACCAACATCGCCATCAGCCTGCTCTCGCTCAACATGCTGTCCACCGGCCATGTCGTAGAGGGCCTGGCCGCCGCGTTCGGGATCGCCAACCTGGTCGGCACGATCGTCGCGTGGCTGATCCTCAGCCGCCGGATGCACGGCCTGGCAGGCCACACGATCGCGCGCAGCCTGATCCGGATGCACATCGCGGCCGTTCCCGCCGCTGTCTTCGCCCTGGCGATCACATTCGCGGTCCGTGTGATCATCCCGTCCGGGCCTGCGTTCGGCATCATCACGCTCATCTTCGGCGGGAGTGGCGCGCTGCTGCTGTATGTGCTGTTCGCCAAGGCGCTGGGAGTCACCGAGCTTGATGAACTGACCGCCGGGCTGCGAAGCAGGCTCGGCCGGTGACGCGGCCGGGGGCCGCGGCGGAAGTAATGGCCTGTCCGGAGTCACCGGCAGGTAACGGTTTGCGTGGCCGGACAGCACTGGCTACGGCCCCCGGCTCCGGGCGGCCTACCATGGTGTTCGGCAGCATGGTCATTTCCGTCTGTTGCTGGTCACCCCGGGGGCGCGGAAGGAGGGTCGAGGGCCTGCGCCGCTCTTGACTGCACGCCTATGAGCACCTTCACCTCCGAACCCGGCACCCGCCTTGGCGGGCGGTACCGGCTTGAGGACCGGATCGGCGCAAGCGGCGGGTGGGCGGCCTGGAAGGCGATCGACGAGACCCTGGCCAGGGCGGTCGGCGTGCTGACGTTCGCCCAGGGATTCCCTCGCATCACCGACACGGTGACGGCCGCACGCGCGGCGAGCAGGCTCACCGACGCCCGGCTTGCGCAGGTGTTCGACGTCGAAGAGGACTGGGACCACGCATACGTGGTGATGGAGTGGGTCGGCGGCGACTCGCTGGATGATCTGCTGGCCGACGGGCCGCTCGATCCGGCCCAGGGCGCCGAGATCATCGCCCAGGGCGCCGAGGCCCTGGCCGTGGCGCACGCTGCCGGGGTGGCCCATCTGTGCCTGACGCCGTCCTCGCTGCACTGGACGGCGGGCGGCGGCGTGAAGATCGTGGGCCTTGGCATCGACGCCGCCCTGGCCGGGGTGACCGCCGACGACCCGGCCCTGGCCGACACGCAGAGCCTGGGCAGGCTGCTGTACGCCTCGCTCACCGCGCACTGGCCCGGCGGGGACTGGCCGTCGCTGCCCGCCGCCCCCGAAGTGGACGGGCACCCCCGCAGCCCGCGGCAGGTGCGGGCCGGCGTGCCCGCCGGCATCGACGACGTGTGCTGCCAGGTACTGCTGCCCGACGGTCACGGCAAGCCGCCGCTGACCACCCCGGCCGCGCTCGCGGTGGCGCTGAACCGGGTGATCCCCGCGCCGGCCGCGCCGCCGCCGATCACCTCGCCCCGCGGTTACACGGTCGGCCTGGATGTGCCCGGGCGCGCGCCGGGCCCGGAGTACCGGACGTGGACCGACGGCCCATCCCGGCACGGTTCCCGCGGGCGCGGCACGATGGGCGGCAGACAGCCGGTCGCCGGCCGGGTCATGGCCAGCATCGCGGTGGTCCTCGTCGCCGCCGCCGTGGGAATCGGAGTGTGGATGCTCGGCCATAATGGCGGCACCCCGCACGCGGGCGGCACCCACAGCAACCACCCCTCGCCCCCGCCGCCGCAGGTGAGCGTGCTGAAGCCGGCCGGCGCGGCGGCGTTCGGCCCCAACGGGGGCGACAACGCGCAGCAGGCCCGGTACGCGATCGACAACAGCCCGACCACGGACTGGTACACCGACTCGTACCAGGCGTCGCCCTACTTCGGGAACCTGTACGGCGCCACCGGCCTGGTGGTGGACATGGGGAAGAAGGTCAGCGTCTCGTCGGTGACGGTCACCTTCGGGTCGGTGCCCGGTTCGCACGTGCGGATCGAGGTCGGTAACAACGCTTCGGGCACGTCGCCCAGCGGGGCCACCACGCTGGGCCGCAGCGGCGACGCGGCCGGCACGCTCAAGTTCACCGCCGACAGCCCCGTAACCGGCCGGTACGTGTTCATCTGGTTCACCAAACTGGCCCCGCAGCAGGGCCAGTCCGGGCACTACCAGGCGGACGTTTTCAACGTTGCCGTGCGGGGATCGTCCTGACGCCCGCTACCGGCGACCAGCCGCCCGATGCCGAGTTGCTCCGGCGGCATGTGAACGGCGATGCCGATGCGTTCGGCATGCTGTTCCTCAGGCACAAGGACCGGCTCTGGGCGGTGGCGGTGCGCACCCTGGGAGATACCGACGAGGCGGCGGACGCGCTGCAAGATGCGATGATCTCCGCGTTCCGCCAGGCCGCCGGGTTCCGCGGTGACTCGGCGGTTACCACCTGGCTGCACCGCATCGTCGTCAACGCCTGCCTCGACCGGCTCCGGCGGCGGGCGGCCCGGCCGGCCGTCACCGGGCTGGACGAGGACGTGATGGACGCCCTGGCACCCGCGCCGCAGCCGGGCGGCGATGAGGGTGCCAGCGCCGACACCGCCCTCGACGTCATGGCCGCGCTGCGGGCGCTGCCACCCGACCAGCGGGCCGCGCTCGTGCTCGTGGACATGCTGGGCTACCCGGTCGCGGACGCGGCAGAGGTGCTTGGCATCTCGCCCGGCACGGTGAAAAGCCGCTGCGCGCGCGGGCGGGCGCGGCTGCTGCCCCGGCTGGCTCACCTGCGCGGCGACGCCCAGGCGGGCGGGCCGGGCGCCCCCCGCACGCCCGCTCCGGGCCAAAGCACCCCCGAACGGGGGAACCAGGCGGTCACCGGGCGCGTCTCACCTGCGGAAGGAGGAGGTGAACCACGGCTGTGAGCGGGCATGTCTCCACGGAGACCCTGGCCACGTTCCGCGAGGAACTGCTGCCCCGCCGCAAGGCGAGGCGGGTCGCCGCGCACCTGGCGCGCTGCGCGCAGTGCGCCGGGCTCGACGCGCAACTGGCCGGTCTTCCCGCCCTGCTCGCCGGCGCCCCCGCGCCGGCGATGCCCGACGTGCTCACCGCCCGGATCACGGCCGCCCTGGCCGCCGAGGCTGCCGCGCGTTCCGCCTCCTCCCCGGCGGGAGCGGCCGGTGCCGAACTGGCCGCAGCCGGAGCCGCCGCGCCGGCCGGAGCCGGCGATGCGGGGGGTTCCGGCCGCGGGCGCCACAGCAGGCCGCCCGCTCGCGACCGTTCCCGGCTGACGTTGCGGATCGCCGCCGCCACCGCGGCGGTCGCCATCGTCGGGGCCGGCGGCTACGGGGTGTTCCGGCTGGTCTCGTCAACCGGGCCGGCGGCCCCGGCAACTGCCTCGTCCGGCGTCCGGTCTAATGCCGCTGCCGCACCCTCCGCGCACCTCCCGGCGCAACGGAGCGGCACGGCGCGCTCCGGCGGTGAGCACTCGGCCATCTCCAGCGCGCCGACCGAGCATGTGGTCGCCAGCGGCACCAACTACCAGGCCGGTCAGCTGACGACCCAGGTCAACAAGGTGCTGGCGCACGCGAACTCCCCGGAGGCCCCGCCCGCCACGACCCAGCCGACGCCCGCCTTCGGCAGCACCGTGACCGGGTGCGTGGCCCACGTCACGGGCGGCCGGCGCCCGCTGCTGGTGGACCATGCCCGCTACGAGGGCAAGCCGGCCACGGTCATCGTGCTGCCGGGTACCCACCCGGACACCTTGCGGGTGCTGGTGGCCGGCCCCGACTGCTCCGCCACGGCGACCGACCTGCTGGCCAGCACGACTGTTCCGGTCCGGCCCTGAGCGCCGCGCCGGCCCGGCGACCGGGAATCTCCTGGCCCTAGGATCGGTTGACGCCGGTGCCAGTCAAGCGAAAGGCAACCAGACCGTGACCGCCATTCACGACGTCATCATCATCGGATCCGGGCCCGCCGGGTACACGGCCGCGCTGTACGCCGCGCGTGCCCAGCTCAAGCCGCTCGTCTTCGAGGGATCGGTGACCGCTGGCGGCGCGCTCATGAACACCACCGAGGTGGAGAACTACCCCGGCTTCCCGGACGCGATCATGGGTCCCGACCTGATGGATGCCATGCGCAAGCAGGCCGAGCGCTTCGGCGCCACGCTGGTGGCCGAGGACGTGACCGAGGTGGACCTCAAGGCCGACCCCAAGCGCGTCATCGTCGAGGGGGAAACCTACCTGGCCCGGGCCGTGATCATCGCGACCGGTTCCGGCTACCGTGAGCTGGGCGTGCCTGGTGAGAAGCGCCTCGGCGGGCACGGTGTGTCCTGGTGCGCGACCTGTGACGGGTTCTTCTTCCGCGACCAGGACATCGCCGTCGTCGGCGGTGGCGACTCGGCCATGGAGGAAGCCACGTTCCTGACCCGGTTCGGCCGCTCGGTGACGGTCATCCACCGCCGCGACTCGCTGCGCGCCTCGAAGATCATGCAGGAGCGGGCGCTCGCCAACCCTAAGATCAAGTTCCGCTGGAACAGCGAGGTGACCGAGATCCTCGGGGACAAGAAGATCATGGCCCTGCGGCTGCGCGACACGGTGACCGGGGAGGAGAGCACGCTGGAGGTGGGCGGGCTGTTCATTGCGATCGGCCACGACCCCCGCAGCGAGCTTTTCACCGGGCAGCTTGCCACCGACGACGAGGGCTACCTGCTGGTCGACGAGCCCTCCACGCGGACCGCGATCCCGGGCGTGTTCGCCAGCGGCGACGTGGTGGACCACACCTACCGGCAGGCCGTCACGGCGGCGGGCAGCGGCTGTACCGCGGCCCTGGATGCCGAGCGGTTCCTCGCGGGCGGGACGAACCCCCGAGACACATACTGACCAACGCGGAAACTGAAAGGGAGACCACGGATGGGCGCGACCAAGCCGGTGACCGATGAGACCTTCGAGACCGAGGTCTTGCAGTCCCCGAAGACGGTTCTGGTGGATTATTGGGCCGAGTGGTGCGGCCCGTGCAAGATGATCGCGCCCATTCTGGAGGCGATCGCCGAGGAGCACGGGGACAAGCTCGACATCGTCAAGCTCAACGTCGACGACAACCCCCAGGTCACGCAGAAGTACAACATCCTGAACATCCCGACGCTGGGCGTGTTCTCCGGCGGCGAGGTCGTGCGTGAACTGGTCGGCGCCCGCTCCAAGTCCGCCCTCCTCCGCGAACTGGCCGACTTCCTGTAACCCGGCCCCCAGGCCACCCGGGCCAGCGGGCGGCATAGAACGGTGGCGGGGTGCCGGGGCGGGCCGCCAACCCGTCGCAGCGACGGCCCTTGGGGCGAAGAGCGGGCGTAGCGTTACGGCGCCCGCCACGTGATCGGCGCGTCTCGGGCCGACGGCAGGAGGCGCAACGGCGTCCTGCCAGCCCGCGGTCGCCCGGGGGGCCGGCGCCGGACCGTGCAGGGCCGCAGCGGCAGCGATTCACCCCGTAAAAGACCACGGGCTGGGATACGAATGGGACGCAACGGCCGTAATGCATGCAAAACGGATGGACGGACCTGCTAGGCGAGGCGGAGGGCTCGTTCGGGGGTCATGGAGCCAAGCAGGCGTTCGAGCGCGACCTCGACGTCCTCGCGCCAGGAGACGGTCGTCTTGAGCTCCAGCCGCAGCCGCGGGAAGTGGTGATGCGGCCGGACCGTCTTGAACCCGACCGCCAGCAGGTAGTCCGCGGGCAGCATGCACGTGAGGCCCTCGCCCCGGCCCTCGCCGCGCAGGTCCCCGAACGCCTCGATGGCCTTGACGCCCCGCCGGGTCAGGTCTTTGGCGACACCCTGCACCAGCATCCGGCCCAGCCCGCCGCCCTGGAACTCGGCGAGGACGTTGGCCGTCATCAGCAGCACCGCGTCGGCGCTGACCGGGCTCGTCGGGAAGGCGACGGACCGCGGCACGTACAACGGCGGGGCGTACAGGACGTACCCGGCGGGCACCCCGTCGACGTAGGCGATCTTCCCGCAGCTGCCCCACTCGAGCAGCATCCCCGAGACCCACGCCTCCTTCTCCAGGGCCGGGTCGCCGACCTCCTGGGCCCGGGCGTGGCTCACCGGGTCCAGCTCCCAGAAGACGCACCGGCGGCACTTGTGCGGCAGGTCGTCAAGGTTGTCCAGGGTGATGCTGGCGAGACGGCGCGGCACTTGCACCCCTTCGGTTCTGGCAGCGGGTCTTCAGAACGCTCCGGAGCTGCGAAAGCCGCCCGGCAAATGCCGGATCGTACGGGCGGATCCCCGCCAGCCCCGTACCCTGACATGGTACCCATCCACCCGGAGGAGGGACCGTGCCCACCGAATCCGCGCGCCCTGGCCGTGACCGTGCCGGGCCAGCAGAGGCCGAGCAGGCTCCCGTCTCGCACGGGTCGCTGGTGGACGCGCATGCGGGCCGCTACGCCGCGCGGGCCAGGGACATGGTCGCCTCGGAGATCAGGGCGCTGTTCGCGGTGGCCGCCAGGCCGGAGATCGTGTCGCTGGCCGGGGGGATGCCCTACATCAGCGCCCTGCCGCTGGACGCCGTCGGGGACATGGCCGGCCAGCTGGTCGCCCAGCGTGGCCCGGTCGCCCTGCAATACGGGTCGGCGCAGGGTGATCCCTCGCTGCGCGAGGGGATCTGCGAGGTCATGGCGCTGGAGGGCATCCGCGCCCACCCCGACGAGGTCGTCGTCACGGCCGGCTCGCAGCAGGCGCTCGACCTGATCACCCGCATCTTCGTCGACCCCGGGGACGTGATCCTGGCCGAGGGGCCGTCCTACGTGGGGGCGCTCGGCACGTTCGCCTCGTACCAGGCGCGCGTCGTCCACGTGCCGATGGACGACGACGGGCTGATCCCGGCGGCGCTTGACGAGATCATCGCCCGGCTCGCCGGGCAGAGCCAGCGGGTGAAGTTCCTCTACACGGTGCCCTCGTTCCACAACCCGGCCGGGGTCACGCTCAGCGCCGGGCGGCGGGCCGAGGTGCTCCGGATCTGCCAGCGGGCCGGCCTGCTTGTTGTCGAGGACAACCCCTACGGCCTGCTCGGTTTCGACGGCGAACCGCAGCGGGCGCTGCACGCCGACGACTCGCACGGCGTGGTGTACCTCGGCTCGTTCTCCAAGACGATCGCGCCGGGGCTGCGGGTGGGCTGGGCGGTGGCCCCGGCCGGGATCCGGGACAAGCTGGTGCTGGCCGCCGAGGCGGCGGTGTTGTGCAACTCCAGCCTGGCCCAGCTCATGATCGGCGAGTATCTCGCCAATCAGCCGTGGCGTGAGCAGGTCAAGGTGTTCCGCGAGCTTTACCGCGAGCGCAGGGACGCCATGCTGGAGGCGCTCGGCGCGGTGATGCCGGGAGGGTGCCGGTGGACCCGCCCCGCCGGTGGGTTCTACGTCTGGCTACAGCTTCCGCCCGGCCTGGATTCCAAGTCGATGCTGCCGCGGGCGATCTCGTCCCGGGTCGCCTACGTGCCCGGCACCGGGTTCTACGCCGACGGCGGCGGGGCGGGGCACCTGCGGCTCTCCTACTGCTTCCCCGAGCCCGACCGCATCAGGGAAGGCATCCGCCGTCTCGCCGAGGTGATCGGCGCGGAGACCGAGATCTGCGCGACGTTCGGCGCGGTGTCCCGGCCGGCCGGCGGCGCCAGCCCGGCCGACCTCACCGGCCCGGCCAGGCGGCACGACGCAACCATGAGCGA
The DNA here is from genome assembly GCA_963703605.1 of uncultured Actinomycetes bacterium. Taxonomy (GTDB): domain Bacteria; phylum Actinomycetota; class Actinomycetes; order Streptosporangiales; family Streptosporangiaceae; genus DASXKD01. The sequence continues at coordinate 70,210 of CAVPFC010000060.1, read as the reverse complement.
TCTGGGGCACGTGCTGATCCTGGCCGGCGGGCTCTCGCCGGAGCGGGAGGTGTCGCTCCGCTCGGGGGCAAGGCTGCGGGACGCGCTGCGCGAGGCCGGGGTCGACGCCGACACCGCGGACGCGGACGCCGCCCTCATCCCGGCGATCATCGCCGACCCGCCCAGCGCGGTGTTCCCGGCCATCCACGGTGCGTCCGGGGAGGACGGCTCGATCCAGGAAGTACTGACGCTGCTCGGTGTCCCCTACGTCGGCGCGCCCCCGGACGCCTGCCGGTTCGCGTTTGACAAGCCGGTGGCCAAGGCGATCGCGCGTTCGGCCGGGCTGGCCACGCCGCCGTCGGTGACCCTGCCCCGGGAGATCTTCCACGATCTCGGCGCCGCGGCCGTCCTGGACCGGATCGCGGCCACGCTCGGCCTGCCCCTGTTCGTCAAGCCGGCCAGGGGCGGCTCGGCGCTCGGGGCCACCCGGGTGAACACGGCCGAGGAACTGCCCGGGGCGATGATCGGCTGCTTCGCCTACGGCGACACCGCGCTCATCGAGAAGTGCGTGCCGGGTACCGAGGTAGCCGTCGGCGTCGTCGACCTGGGGAACGGGCCCGAGGCGTTGCCCGCGGTGGAGATCCGGCCACTGGCCGGCAGCTACGACTACGCGGCGCGGTACACACCCGGGCAGACCGAGTTCCACGTCCCGGCGCGGTTGCCCGCGGCGGAGGCCAAGGCCGCCGCCGAAGCGGCCGTCACCGCCCACCGCGCGCTGGGCCTGCGCGACGTGTCCCGCACCGACCTCATCGTCTCCGCAGGCCAGGCCCACTTCCTCGAGGTCAACGTCGCACCCGGGCTGACCGAGACGAGCACCCTGCCGATGGCGCTGGAGTCGGCGGGCCACAGCCTGGGCACCGTCTGCCGCGACCTGCTCTGCCTGGCTGCCGCGCGCGGAACGTAAAGCGAACTTCCTGCCACCCTTACTTGCGGGTATGGTCAGGCGGCTGCCGGACATGTACCTTAAGGCCAGGTATGTACAGCTACCGCCGCCCGGGGCCGACGCGGCGGTGAGCTGCCTAGAAGGCTGCCTGGCCGCTGCTCGGCGCCGGGCGAATCGGCAGGAAAGGGAGTGAGGGCGATTCTCAGAGGTATGGGAAGGGTTCTGGTCATGAGTGCCGCAACGGCGGCTGTGGTTGGCCTGGCCGCCGCGCCGGCTTTCGCGGCAAGCAACTGGTCGGTCAGCCCCGGCGGGGCGACCGCTGGAAAGGCCAGCTCGGCGACGATAAATGACGTCACCGCCGGCCAGTCGCTGACGTGCACCAGCTCGGCCACAAAGGGCACGCTGAAGACCGGCACCGGCCTGTCCGGCAAGGGGATCGGCACCGTCACCTCGATCAGCTTCAAGGGCTGCACGGTTCTCGGACAGAGCGTGTCGGCGACGATCAAGGGCAAGATGGCGCTCAACGCCGTGACTTACCACAAGTCCAGCAAGACCGTCAGCATGACGATCACGAAGATTCACGGCACCATATCCGTCCCGAGCCTCAGTTGCAGCGCCACGGTCGATGGCACGTCGGCGACGGCTCACAACGGAACGGTCAGCGCCACGTTCAGCAATAACAAGGACAAGCTGACGGTGCTCAGCACCGGCAGCAACCTGACCATTTACAACGACACCTGCCCGGTAATCGCCAACGGCGACAAGGTGAACTTCACCGCCGCCTACAAGCTCACCCCGGCGCAGAAGATCACCCAGGCCTGACGCCAGGCGCGATCACCGCGGCCGGGTCACCGGAAATGGCGGCGCCTTCGGGCGCTGCCAGTCCAGCCGGTGGCCCGGCCGTTTGGTGCCCGCCTCCCGGGCCCTAAGCTCTGGCCGTGGACTCTCGCAGAAGCTTCGTCAGTGACAACCACGCGGGCGCGCACGAATCGGTTATCCGCGCGCTGGCGGAGGCAAATACCGGAGACGCCACGTCTTATGGCGACGACGCATGGACCGAACGGGCCAGCGCCGCGCTCCAGACGGCCTTCGGCGCCCGGGGTGGCGTCTTCTTCGTTTTTACCGGGACGGCCGCCAACATCCTTGGGCTGAGCCTTCTGCTGCGGCCTTATGAGGCCGTGATCTGCCCGGAGAGCGCGCACCTGCACGTGGACGAGTGCGGCGCCATCGAGCGGATCCTGGGCGGCAAGCTGCTCACGGTGGCCACGCCGGCCTGGCAAGCTGACCCCCAGCCTGATCGCCCCCAGCCTGGTCGACCGGGGTGATCAGCACCGGATCCAGGCGCGCGTCGTGGCGATCTCACAAGCCACAGAACGCGGCACCTGTTACACCCTCGACGAACTGAAGGTGCTGGGCGAGTTTTGCCGCGGCGAGGGCCTGCTGCTGTACGTGGACGGGGCACGGCTGGCCAACGCGGCCGCCCACCTCGGCTGTACGCTGGCCGACCTGGCCGCTCAGGCGGACGTGCTGAGCTTCGGCGGGACGAAGAACGGCGCCATCGGCGCCGAGGCCGTCGTGGTGATGGACGAGGATCGGGTGACCGCCGCGCCGTTCCTCCGCAAGCAGCAGACCCAGCTGGCATCGAAGATGCGCTACCTGTCGGCGCAGTTCCTGGGCCTGCTGGAGGATGACCTCTGGCTGCACAACGCCAGGCAGGCGAACGCCATGGCCCGCCGGCTGGCCGACGGGATCCGGGACGTGCCGGGCGTGGAGTTGCGTCAGGCGGTGGAGGCCAACATGGTCTTCGCGACCATGCATCCGGCCCATATCGCGCGGCTCCAGGACTTGTGGCGTTTCTACCTCTGGGACCCCGCGGCCCATCTGGTCCGGTTGATGACGGCCTTCGACACGACGGAAGCCGACGTGGACGCGTTCATCGACGGCATCCGGCTTACGGCGGAACACGGGTGAACCTGCCCGCGGTGCGCCACGCGGAGCCGCGGCGAGTTCCCGCCCCGAGCGTCCGCCGTTTCACGTGAAACGAGCCGGCGGGGGCGCCGCCAAACCGCGGTCAGGCGGTCAGGCTCTGCGCCCACTCCGGCGACATGGTGGCGACGATTCGCTGAAGGTCCTCCAGGGACGCGAACTCCACCACGATCTTGCCCTTGCGCTGGCCCTGTTCCACCTTGACCCGGGTGTCGAGCGCGTCCGAAAGCCGGTCCGCCAGTTCGTTAAGTGCGGGCGCCAGCGGTTGGCGGGCCGACGGCCGCCGCTGCTTGGCCTGGTGCTGCCCGCCCATCGCGACGATCTCTTCGACCGCGCGCACGGACAGCCCCTCGGCGACGATCCGGTGGGCCAGATGATCCTGCTCCTGCGGGTCGGCCAGCGTCAGCAACGCCCTGGCGTGGCCCGCGCTCAGCACACCCGCGGCGACCCGGCGCTGCACCGCCGGTGGTAGCTGAAGCAGCCTGATCGTGTTCGAGATGTGTGGCCGCGAGCGGCCTATCTTGCGGGCCAGTTCGTCGTGGGTCGCCTCGAAGTCGTCCAGCAACTGCTGGTAGGCGGCAGCCTCTTCAAGCGGGTTGAGCTGCTCGCGGTGCAGGTTCTCCATGAGCGCTTCACGCAGCAGGTCGTCGTCCGCGGTGCCGCGGACGATCGCGGGCACATGGTCCAGCCCGGCACGCTGGCATGCCCGCCACCGCCGCTCGCCCATGACCAGTTCGAACCGGCCCGGCATCACCGGCCGGACGACTACCGGCTGAAGCAGGCCGACCTCGCGGATCGAGGAGGCAAGCTCGTCGAGCGCATCGTCGTCGAAGTGCTGGCGCGGCTGGCGGGGGTTGGGGGTTATCGCGCCGATCGCGATCTCCTGGAAGTAGGCCTCGCCGATGTCGGCCAAGTCCTCCGCCGGGGCCCCCAGGACGTGCGCCGAGGCCTCCCGGTGGGCGGTGCCGTGGCTCCCATGCCCGACCGATGCGGGTGCGGCGGGTATCAGCGCCCCAAGCCCCTTGCCGAGTCCCCGCTTCTGCTGAGCCATCCTCATCTCCTCGCGCCGCCCGGCTTCCGCCGCGAAGCCCGTCCGCCTGCCACGATCGGTGTTCGGTGCCCTCGGACGCCGACCTTGTGCGGCGGCCGGTGCCCGCTCCCAGTAGAGCATCCCATCTCCACTGCCCTCGCCGTGTTCCGCGTCCCATCTTCCCGAAAACGGCGCCCGCTGCGTGGACGATGGCCCCGAGGGTGTGAGCGCCCGCTGACAGGCGAACCGTCTCTTTCGGTTCCGCGGCATCGGACGGACCGGCGATGGCCCCCCGGGTTACGGCGGGCTGGCATGACACGCTCAACGGTTCCCCGCCGTCGGCCCGAGACGCGTGATTCAGGCGGCTGGCGACCGCAACGCTACGCCCGCTCTTCACCCCCAGGGCCATCGCTACCCAAGGCCTCGGGTCCCGGCCTACACCCACGTCGGAAGGCCATCGCCGGTCGCTGGCGCGACTGGCGATGGCCTTCGGGTCACCCGGCGCGGACCGGCCCCGGGTTACCCCGGCTACGGACCGCTGGGGACGCGGAAGACCGGTGGCCCTAGCATGGCGGCGTGAGCGTCTATCTGTTCGCGGGGATCGCTGTCAGCGACTTCGCCGCGGCTCTGCCGTGGTATGAGAGGTTGCTCGGCTCGCCGCCGTCGTCGTTTCCCCTCGAGACGGAGGCCGTATGGGAGCTCGCCGAGCACCGGCTGATGTACATCGTTCAGCGACCGGAACACGCCGGCCACGCCTTGTGCACGTTGATCGTCGATGACCTTGACACCTTGATGGCCGAGATAGCTCAGCGGGGACTGGAGCCGGCGGAGCGGGAGACGTACCCGAACGGCGTACGCAAGACCACCTACGTTGACCCCGACGGCAACGAGATCGGGTACGGCCAGGTCCCGCGCTGACTGGGAGCCGGGCTGGCCTGGCTAGGCGGGCGGGTGGCCCTCGGCGGCGCTGGCTGCGGCTCATCCCAGCCTGGGCCATACGTGCCGCCGGGGACCGTGTTTCGTGCTTCAAGAAGAGGCAGCAACCCGTGGCCGTCGAACTGACAGGCGGGTGCGGGCCGGGCCGACGCCTGGCGTAGCGATGGCCCTTGGGGTGAAGAGCGGGCGTAGCGTTGCCTGTCGCCCGCCACCTATGACACGCGTCTCGGGCCGACGCCGGGGTGCGTTGAGCGTGTCATGCCAGCCCGCCGTAACCCGGGGGGCCATCGCCGGTCCTCGGGAGGCCGAGGGGACGAGATCGAGGGCTGGCCGCTAGCCGGGTTGACCGAGGGTGGCGGCTCGGTAGGCCACCTCCCGCGCGGCATCCAGATAGGCCTGCGCTCCGCTGGACCCGGGGTCGTAGGTGATGACCGATTGGCCGTAGCTGGGCGCCTCAGAGACCCGGACGCTGCGCGGGATGACGGCGGAGAGCACGACGTCCCCGAAGTGCTCGCGGACCTCCTCGGCGACCTGGGAGGCGAGCCGGGTCCGCCCGTCGTACATGGTCAGCAGAATCGTGGAGATGAACAGTTCCGGGTTCAGGTGGCCACGGACCAGTTCCACGGTGCGCAGGAGCTGCTCTAGCCCCTCCAGCGCGTAGTACTCGCACTGGATGGGGATCAGCACCTCGGTCGCGGCGACCAGGGCGTTGACCGTGAGCAGCCCGAGCGACGGCGGGCAGTCGATGAGGATGTAGTCCAGGCCTGATGTGTCGTAGCCGGCGAGCGCCCGGTTCAGCCGCCCCTCCCGGGCGACGAGCGGCACCAGCTCGATCTCCGCCCCGGCCAAGTCAATGGTGGCCGGTGCGCAATACAGCCCGGGAATCGCGGCCACCGGCTGAACGATGCTCGCCAGCGGCTGGTCCTCGACGAGCACGTTGTAGACCGACGGCGTCCCGGCCCGGTGGTCGACGTCGAGGGCGGTCGATGCGTTCCCCTGCGGGTCCAGGTCGACCACGAGCACCTGCCTGCCGTGCAGGGCCAGGCAGGCAGCCAGGTTGACCGCGGTGGTGGTCTTGCCGACGCCGCCCTTCTGGTTCGCGATCGTCATCACCCGGCAGGAGGCCGGGGCTGGCCATTCGCGCTCCGTCCCGCCCAGGGCAGCCAGTGCGGCCTGCGCCGGGCTCACCGCGGCGGCGGTCGCGCTCCCCATGCCTTCTGCCGGACCGGGGCCAGGCTCCGCGGCAACGCCAGCGTCACCCGGCACGCCAGGCCCGGGCACGGCGGCGTAGTTCCGCGAAGCGGCGCCGCGCCAGTCGGTGGCCGCCTCCTGCTGCCCGGCCACCGCCGGGCCAGCCAGCGCGTCACCGGCCCGTGCGGCGGGCACGGCTGCCGCGGACATGGCGCCCGCAGGCACGGCGGCCACGTGTTCTGGGACATCACCCGGCACCGCCGCCATGGAGACCGGGGCGGCGCCCGGTCCCCCGCTGCCCGAGGGTGCCGCCGCCCGGTCCGCTGCCCTTCCCCGCATCCTCACCGTGCCACTCCCCTGTGCCTCTTCTCCTGCAACCGCCTGGCCCGCAACTGCACGGCCGCCGATACCTTGCCCCGCGACCTGTTGCCCCAGAGTGTCTCGCTCCGCGACCCCCGGTCCGGGGACTCCCGGCCCGGGGACTCCCGGTCCGGCAGTTCCCGGCATCGGGGCCGCCGGTATCGGGGCTCCCGGCGCGGCGAATCCGTGTCCTGCGGCAACTGCTCCGGCGCCGGTTCCTTCGGCCACGGCTCCGTCGGCCCGGGCTCCTCCGGTACCGTCTCCTCCGGCGGACGGGCCACCCCGGCTAGTTTCACGTGAAACCGCCGACAGCGCCTGCCTTACCCGGGCCGGTGGCTCCGATTCGCCCGCTCCGGCGCCCTGCCCCGGATGCCGTTCCTGCTCCCACTGCCGTTCTCGCTGCTGTTCCTGCTCCCGCTGACCGCGCCGCTGCGAGCGGCTCTTCCCGGCCCGATGCGGCCAGCCGAGTCCCTCGGCCACCAGCCTCGATTCATCTTGGGCTGACGCGAGGGAGAATCCCGTGGACTCGTCCGGCCATCCCACGCCGTCTTGGGAAGCCATCACCGCGCGCTCCTCGTTATGCGCGGGGCCCCCGCTTTGGCGTGTCGCCAGCGCGCCCCGCCGCCGTCATTGACCCGCAGTCAGCCGGATCACTGTCGCAGCCGGATCGACCTTACCGCTCCCAGCGAGCAGAACCTCCACCCGTTGCACGCCGAGCCGGTTCAGCGCCTCTCGCGCCGCCTCCACCTCCTGGGCGGCCCTCGCTCCCTTGATCGCCAGCACGATCCCGCCAGGCCTCACCAGTCTCACTGCCATCCCCGCCAGCCGATTCAACGGCGCCACCGCACGCGCGGTTACCACGTCCGCAGTGAGCGCCCCGGCGGCCTCCTCCGCCCCGGCCCGCAGCACCTGGGCGTTGTCCACGCCAAGGTCGCTCACGCACTCTTCCAGAAAGGCCGCGCGCCTCGCCATCGGTTCCAGCAGCGTCACCGTCGTGTCAGGCAGCAGCAGGGCCAGCACGATCCCCGGCAGGCCCGCACCGGAGCCCAAGTCCACCAGCGCGCACGGATCCGGGACCAGGCTCGCGACCACCGCGCAATTGAGCAGATGGCGTTCCCATACCCGCGGGATCTCGTTGGGGCCGATCAGCCCTCGCTCCACGCCGGGGCCGGCCAGCAGAGCGGCGTAACTCTCCGCCTTCGGCGCGGCCGGCCCAAAGATCTCGCGCGCCACCTCGGGTATGGGCGGTGCCTTCATCCGCGGCTGGCCCCGCCGACGGTGACCGCTTGCGGCGAACGTCCCGGGCCGCGTTCGGCCGACGGGCCGGGCCACTGTCTGCCGAGGCCGGACCGCGGACCGGTATCCGAGCCGCGGCCCACTCCAAGCAGGGGCTGAACCACCGGGCTCAGCCGGGAACCGTGGAGTTCCCGGGACCCGGCCTCCGGGTAAACACCGCGGCCTCCGGCGCAGGCGGCGAAAGGCGGCCAGGCAGCAGGACCCGGCTCGTGGGGGCACGGGAGCCCGAATCCCTGGGGGGAGGCTACGGCCCGCGGCGAAACAGACCGGACGGCGACGAACAGCATGGGCAGACCCGGCGTGGCCTCAGCTTCCGGTGCCCTGCCCGGCGGCTGGCTCGCCGACCCCTGCGCCCACGGTGTCGGCCGCGGGAAGCACCACAACGCGGCGGTCCGGCTCTTCGCCCTCGGACTCACTACGCAGCCCCGCCTCGGCGACCGCGTCGTGGATCACCTTCCGTTCGAACGGCGTCATCGCCTGCAACCGCTGCGGAACCCCGGTCCTGCTGACCTGGTCGGCAGCCTGCCGGCCCAGCTCGGCAAGCTCCTCCCGGCGGCGCGCCCGGTAGCCGCCAACGTCGAGCATGATCCGGCTGCGGTAGCCCGTCTGCCGGTGCACCGCCAGCCGGGTAAGCTCCTGCAACGCTTCCAGCACCTCACCGCGCGGCCCAACCAGTTCATCGAGGGTCGCGCCGACGACGGAGACGACCGGCCGGTCGCCCTCGACGTCCATGTCGATGTCGCCGTCGAGATCGGCTACGTCGAGCAGTCCTTCGATGTAGTCGGCCGCGATCTCGCTTTCCTGCTCCAGGTCGGGCGCGCCGCGTTCGTCCGCTTCGTCGGACGGGTCCTCCGCGGACGACTCCTCCGGCTCCTCATCGGACGGCTCGTCGTCGGCCAACTCGTCATCGGCCGCCAATTCCGGCTCACGCTCCGCGATCACCTCGTCATGCACCGCATCCGCCGCGCCGGCCAACTCCTCGCCAGGCTGCTGGCCCACCGTGGCGACCTCGCCCGTACCGGCGTCGGTCGTTGTCAGGCCCCCCGAGTTGTCATCGCCGGTCACGGCAACCACTTTCTCCTCCTGGTCGTCATCTGCCGGGCCCATCCCGGTGCCCGGCTCGGCCCAGCCGCCCTTGGCTGGCCAGGCCCTGGCCTGTGTGCCGCTAACGCTTCCCGGAACGCTTGCTGCGCGACTGACGGACGCGTTGCTGCCTGACCAACTTAACCTCGGGCGTCTCGGGCTCTTCCTCAGTCTCCGCCCGGCCTTTGCCGAAGCGGCGCAGGATGCCGGATACCGATCCCGAACCGTTGCCAGAAGACTGCTCAGCGGCGGCGCGGTCCTGCGGCTTCCGCTGCCCCGTTCCGCTCGCGGCGGGCCGGCCCGGCGCCTTCTTGCCCTGCTGGCCCGAGGAGGCGGCCGGCTTCGCCGGTGCTGGCCTCGCCGGAGCCGGCTTACCCGACGCCGCGGCCGGCTTCGGGCCGGCTTCGCGGCCGCCGCGGGTTTAGCCCCGGCGGCACGCGCCGCGGTGGATTTGGCGGGCGCGGGCTTGGCGGCCCCGGGCCTGGCGGGCGCGGGCTTGGCCGCGGCGGGACGCTTCCCGTCGGCGACCGGCTGGCCCGACGCTGGCTTGGCCGCCGCTGGCTTGGCCGCGGCGGGCTTGTTGCCTACCTGCCTTGGGGAAACCTGCTTGGGGCCGGACACCTGCTTCGGCCCGGGCACGAGCCGCGCCGTGGCCGGGCGGGCGGACACCACCGGGGACGGGCCAGTGCCGGCGGCCGCGGCGGCCGGTACGGTCGGCGGGTAGCGCTTGAACAGGACGTACTGCTGGCCGAGCGTCCACAAGTTCGTGGTCACCCAGTACAGGACCAGGCCGAACGCCCAGTACAGCCCGGACAGCGCGAAGAACGGCACGATGTAGGCCATGTACTTCTGCGACGACGCCATCGGGTTGTCGGGGGTCATCTGCGGCGTCATGCCACGCTTGGTGCTCTGGCGCACCGTCAGGAACGTGGTCGCCACGCTGACCGCGACGAAGCAGAGGATCACGATCTTGGCGTGCAGCGGCACGACCAGGCTGTGCGTGAAGAGCACCTTGTCAGCGATGTGCGCGCCCAGGATGTTGGCGTCCTGCGCGCTCTTCACCGTCGCCTCGGAGAAGCCACCGGGCAGCGGGAGCCCGGAATGCCAGCCCGCGATCTGCCGGAGCACGCTGAACAGGGCGAAGAACACCGGCATCTGCGCCAGGAGCGGCAGGCAGCCACCCAGCGGGTTGACCCCGGCCTCTTTGTAGAGGCGCATGGTCTCTTCGTTGAGCGTCTGCTTGTCGCCCTTGTACTTCTTCCGCAGCTCCTGCAACTGGGGCGTGAGCGCGGACATCTTGCGCATCGCGTGCATCTGCTTGACGAACAGCGGCACGAGGATCAGTCGCATCAAGACCACGAGGACGACGATCGTGAAGAACCATGCCTGCCCGCTGGTCGAGGGCATGAACAGGCTCAGTCCGGTGTGAATCTGCGCCATCAGCCACGCGACGGCGTTATACAGAGGGCTGAGGAAACTCAAAGTCACGAGCTGACTCCCTCGGGACGGGACAGGCGCCTGCGGCGGGTCGCCGGCGGTACCGGGTCGAAGCCGCCCGGGTTGAAGGGATGACAGCGTGCCAGGCGGCACACGGCGAGCCACGAGCCGCGCAGCGCCCCGTGCCTTTGCACCGCCTCGAGCGCATAAGCGCTGCACGAGGGCGCGAACCGGCAGTGCGGCCCCAGCAGCGGGCTGATGAACCGGCGGTACCCGGAGATCGCGATCGTGAGCACGCGGGCACCGGCGGAGAGCTTTGTCTCCGCCTCTTGCCTGCCCGACTCTGCCGTCACCGCAGCGCCCCAACCTGCCGCCGCACGAGCGTGCTCATCACCAGATCCAGCTCGGCGGCGAGATCGGCCTGGCGTGCGGACGCAGCCTGCGGATGAGCCCGTATCACAAGCAGGCTACCTCCCGGCAACGATCGCAGGTAACCGCGCACCAGCGAGCGCAGGCGCCGCCGCACTTTGTTCCGCACCACTGCCTTCCCAACCGCCCGGTTCACCACGAAGCCCACCCGCGGCGGCTGGTCCGGCTCATCGCCGCATACCAGCAGGTGACCGGTCAGCAGCGTCCGTCCGGCCCGGCTGCCGCGGCGCACGGTAACCGTGAAGTCGGCCCGCCGCCGCATCCGGGATTCCGCGGGAAGCACGCACGACCTCCCCCGCTGAAGCAGGGCGCCGGAGTCACACGCTGACCCGCGCCCGGCCCTTCCTGCGGCGTGCGGCCAGGACCGCCCGGCCTGCCCGGGTCCGCATACGCAACCGGAAGCCGTGCGTCTTGGCGCGGCGTCGATTGTTCGGCTGGAACGTGCGCTTGCTCACTGGTGGCTCCAGATACGGTGTCAACACCCGCAGTCAGCCACAGGGCACGCGAAAACGCGGCGAACCGCCCGGGAAAGACTGCCAGGAAAGCTTAAGTCTGTTTACGGTACGCGCTCCAGCAAGTACCGGTCAAACCAGCGGGCCCGCACCGGCACCGTACCTGGGCTATGGGCCTGCGGGCAGCGACGGCCCTCGGGGCTGACGGGCGGGGGAACCGTTGCCGGCCGCGCGCCAGGCCGGGCCGGCGCCAGGCCCGGAGAATCCATCCGGCGCCTCCTACCTGCACGGCTGGGATCCGGTCCGGTCGTTTGCCGAACGCGCAGGCTGGTCGAGTCCTAGGCTGTGGACAACCGGCCCGGCCGCAGAGCACCGAGCGGCACGGGCCGGCGGCATAGCGGGCCAGCCGCGCCGGGCACTGCTTGGAGCGTGGCGTGCACAGGCTGTGGATAAGACTGTTAATTGGCATGTGGGGGCGCAAGGTGAGCAGCCGATGAGCCAGACGGACCTGGGGGAGGTATGGGCGAGATCTCTTGAGGAGCTCTCCGATTTGCAGATTGAGCCGCATCAGCGGGCCTGGCTCCGGCTTACCCGCCCGCTCGGCCTCGTGGAGAACACCGCGCTCATCGCCACCCCGAACGAGTTCGTCAAGGAACAACTAGAGACCCGGCTGCGCGCCCTGATCACCCACACGCTGTCCCGGGAGTTCGGCCGCAACATCCAGCTCGCGGTGACCGTTGACCCGGCGACGGCGACCGGCGGGGTCCCCCCGCCGCGGGAGGCCGCCCGCCCGGGGAGCCCCGCGCCGGATCCGGTGGCCGCCCGTCACGACCTGACCACGGAGCCCCCGCCGGGGGCCCAGCACCTTGGGCCCGGCCCGCGGCAGGCACCCGCCGAGCAGCCGGGCGGCTATCCGCCCGCGCCCGGCTATCCCGCCCCGTCCTACCCGCAGCATCACCCCGCCGAGCCGGGGGACAACGCGGCCGGTGCGCCGCACGCCTCCCTGGAGCATCCCCCGCACACCGGGCACGCCCCGCTGGAGCACCGGGTCAGCGGGCTGGCGCCGGGCGACCGGACCGGCGGCGCCGGGGAACCACGCGGCATGGGAACGCTGCCCGCCGGGGACCTCGGTCACGCGGCCGGCCCGCCGCACCGCCCGGCAGGCTTGCCCGGCTTGCCCGGCGGGGGCCTGCCCCGCCCGGCGCAGGCCCGGCTCAACCCGAAGTACACCTTCGAGACGTTCGTCATCGGGTCCAGCAACCGCTTCGCGCACGCCGCGGCCGTGGCCGCGGCCGAGGCCCCCGCACGGGCGTACAACCCGCTGTTCATCTACGGCGACTCCGGGCTCGGCAAGACCCACCTGCTGCACGCCATCGGCCACTACACGCAGAACCTCTACCACGGGGTGCGGGTCCGCTACGTCAGCTCCGAGGAGTTCACCAACGACTTCATCAACATGATCAGGGACGGCAAGCAGGACGGGTTCCGGCGCCGTTACCGCGACGTGGACGTGCTGCTGGTCGACGACATCCAGTTCCTGGAGAACAAGGAAGGAACCCAGGAGGAGTTCTTCCACACCTTCAACACGCTGCACAACGCCGAGAAGCAGATCGTGATCTCCAGCGACCGCGCCCCCAAGCGCCTGGTGACCCTCGAAGACCGGCTCCGCAGCCGGTTCGAGTGGGGCCTGATCACCGACGTTCAGCCGCCGGAACTGGAAACGCGCATCGCCATCCTGCGCAAGAAAGCGGTCCAGGAAGGGCTCAACGCGCCGCCGGAGGCGCTTGAGTACATAGCGAGCCGCATCTCCACCAACATCCGCGAACTGGAAGGCGCCCTCATCCGGGTGACCGCGTTCGCCAGCCTGAACCGGCAGACCGTCGACCTCCAGCTCGCCGAGATCGTGCTCAAGGATCTGATCCCCGAGGCGCAGGGCCCGGAGATCACGGCCTCGACCATCATGGGCCAGACCGCCTCTTACTTCGGCATGTCGATTGACGACTTGTGCGGCACGTCCCGTTCCCGGGTTCTGGTGACGGCCCGGCAAATTGCGATGTACCTCTGCCGCGAGCTCACCGACCTGTCCCTTCCGAAGATCGGGCAGCAATTCGGCGGCCGCGACCATACCACCGTCATGCATGCCGAACGGAAGATCCGCTCCCTGATGGCCGAGCGGAGATCCATCTACAACCAGGTCACTGAGCTCACCAACCGAATCAAGCAGCAGGCACGGTCCGGGTGAGTCGCCACGTATCAGTGCTGTCCGTCACAATCGGTACACACAGGCTGTGGATATCTCTGTGGACACGCTTGGGACAGTACGAGGACAACACGGGGGATCCGGGGGGTAACCGGCGGGCGTCCGGTGGAGAAAGGACGGCTGTCCACACGCGGCCACCGGCTGGCCATTGCCCACGCACAGGCCCTGTGGTCAGCAAAAGGCACGCTGGACTGCCCGGAAGCCCGCTGTCCCCAGGATCCACCGTGCCTACGACGACTACTAACTTGTTTTTCACCACAACACCAAACGCAAGTAGGTGTGTGGCGAGGGCGCGCCGACACGCGGGGCCGGAGGGCGGAACGCGTAGCAGACTGGAGGTCTGCGTGTGCCGCGGGCCTGCCCGGCTTATGCCCCGGGGCGGCGCCCGCTAACCGTGACCGTCCGGTACAGCGCCGGGCGGGCGGCTCATCAACACCTGACAGGAGGCGGCTTCCGGTGAAGATCCAGGTGGATCGTGATGCGCTCGCCGACGCGGTGGCCTGGACGGCCCGCGCGCTGCCCGCCCGCCCGGCCATCCCGGTACTGGCCTGCATGCGCCTGCACGCGGGCGAAGAACTGACGCTGTCCAGCTTCGACTACGACGTGTCCGCGCAGGCGAGCATCCCGGTCGCGGCGGAAGAGGAAGGCACGGCGCTGGTCTCCGGCCGGCTCCTGGCCGAGATCACCCGCAGCCTGCCCGCGCGCCCGGTGCAGATCTCCTCGGACGGCACCCGGGCGACGCTGACCTGTGGCAGCGCGACGTTCACGCTGCTCACCATGCCGTCGGAGGACTACCCCTCGCTGCCCGGGATGCCCCCCGCGGCCGGTTCCATCGGCAGCGACGCGTTCGCCTCGGCGGTCACCCAGTCCGCGACGGCCGCGGCGCGCGACGACACCCTGCCGGGCCTCACCGGCGTCCGGATGGAGATCGAGGACGACGCGCTGACCCTGGTGTCCACCGACCGGTACCGGCTGGCGGTCCGCGAGCTTCGCTGGAACCCGGCGCGCGCCGGCCTGAGCGCGTCGGTGCTGGTCCCGGCCCGGGCCCTCCTCGACACCGCACGGTCGCTGACCTCGGGGGCTGAGGTGCTCATCGCGCTCGCGCTGCCCGGTGAGGGCGGCCAGGCCGGGGACGGGATGATCGGCTTCGAGGGCGGCGGCCGGCGGACCACGACCCGGCTGCTCGGCGGCGAGTTCCCGCCGTACCGGGCGCTGCTGCCCGGCCAGCCCAGCGCGGTCGGCGAACTGGCCACGGCACCGTTCAGCGAGGCGGTGAAGCGGGTTGCCCTGGTCGCCGAGCGCAACACCGCGCTGCGGCTGTCGTTCACCCCGGGCCAGGTGGTGCTCGAGGCGGGCACCGGCGACGAGGCCCAGGCGGTCGAGGTGCTCGACGCGAGCTACGAGTTCCTCGGCGACCCGGACGAGCCCGGCGACCAGCCGGACGGCGTCAGGTTCGGGCCGGAGGGGCTCGAGGCCGCCTTCAACCCGCACTACCTGCTCGACGGGCTGGCCGCCATCGACTCCGACACCGCCCGGCTTTCGTTCACCAAGCCGGGCAAGGCCGTGCTGATCACCGGGAAGCCGGGCCCGGACGGGGAGACGGACTACCGTTACCTGCTGATGCCGATCCGCCTGGGCACCTGACCCAACGGCGGACCGCGCCGGCGGCGATCGGCCACGCGGTCACCGCTGCGGGCCCGGGCCAGGATTCATAACGCAGCGAGGCGCAACCCGCCTCCCCCGCCCGCCCCGTCATCCGTGGCGGGCCAGGAGCATCCCCGTCGTGCTTCCCTCGCGGTCGTCGCGAACGGGCTCGCCTCCAAGCCGGTGAACGTGACGATCACCGCGGCGGGGTAACCGCGCGAGTAACCTCCAGATGTGCACCTCACCCGCCTTGCGCTCACCGATTTCCGGTCCTACGCCGCGGCGGAGCTGGACCTGGCGCCGGGCGTGACCACGCTGCTCGGCGCCAACGGCCAGGGCAAGACGAACGTGGTGGAGGCGGCCGCCTACGTGGCGACGCTGGGCAGCCACCGGGTGGCGGGCGACGCCCCGCTGGTACGGCGCGGTGCGGACCGGGCCATCCTGCGGGCGGCGGTGACCTCGGCCGACCGGGACAGCCTGGTGGAGATCGAGATCAACCCCGGCCACGCCAACCGGGCCAGGCTGAACCGGGCCCCAGTGCGGCCGCGGCAGGTCCTCGGGGTGCTGCGCACGGTGCTGTTCGCCCCGGAGGACCTGGCCCTGGTCAAGGGGGATCCGGAGCAGCGGCGGCGGTATCTCGACGACCTTCTCGTCGCCACGGCGCCGCGGTACGCGGGGGTGCGGGCGGACTACGAGCGGGTGCTGCGGCAGCGGACCGCGCTGCTCAAGTCGCTGCGCGGGCGGCCGGGCAGCAGGTTCTACGCGGGCACCGGCGAGCGGTCCGAGAGCGGGCAGCCGGAGGACAGCGGGCAGGCCGGGGGCACGCTCAGCGTCTGGGACGAGCACCTGGCCACGACCGGCGCCGAGCTGCTCGCCGCCAGGATCAGCCTGACGCGTGCGCTCCGCCCGCTGGTCGCCAAGTCCTACACCGAGGTGGCAGGGGATGCGGGGGGGATCATGATCGGCTACCGCCAGGCGTTGGGCAATCAAAAACAGGGACCTAAAGCAAACCAGCCGCCCGCCGAGCAGACCGAACCGGCGCCCGACCGTGCGGCGCTCGCCGACTGGATGCGCGCCGCGCTCGCCAGCGTCCGCGCGGAGGAAATCGAGCGCGGGGTGTGCCTGGCCGGGCCGCACCGCGACGACCTCGAGCTGCGGATCGGCGACCTGCCCGCGCGCGGCTACGCCAGCCACGGCGAGTCCTGGTCGGCGGCGCTCGCGCTGCGGCTGGCCGCGTTCGAGCTGCTGCGCGATGGTGGCGACGACCCGGTGCTGCTGCTCGACGATGTGTTCGCCGAGCTCGACACCGGGCGCCGGGAGCGGCTCGCCGCCCTGGCCGCGGGCGCCGAGCAGGTGCTCGTGACCGCGGCCGTGCCGGACGACGTGCCGTCCCTGCTCGCGGGCGCCCGCTTCGAGGTGACGGACGGGAGGGTGAGCCGTGCCGGACGAGAGTGACTGGCAGCGGCGGGCCCGGCTCGCCGCGGACGCGCTGGCGGCCGCGAAGGCCGACGCGCGGGCCAAGGGCGCCCCGATGCCGAGGCAGCCTGCCGGGCCGGGGCCGGACGACGGGGAACAAACCCGCTCGCCGGGCCGGGCCGGGCCGCGCCAGCCCCGTCGCGGTGGCCGGGCCCGGCGCGACGACCCGCAGCCGCTGAGCAGCGCCCTGGACGGGCTGCTGGCCGACCAGGGCTGGCGGCTGGCCGCCAAGGTCGGCTCGGTGTTCGGCACCTGGGACCAGCTTGTCGGGGCGGAGGTGGCCGCGCACACCCGCCCGGACCGGTTCGCCGACGGGGAGCTGACCGTCGTCGCCGACTCCGCCGTCTGGGCCACTCAGGTGCGGCTGCTCGCCGCAACGTTGGTGCGCAGGCTGAACGAGGATCTTGGTCACGGCACGGTCAGCCGCGTCGTGGTGCGCGGGCCGGCCCCGCCCCGCCGGATGGGCCCGCTGCGGGTCCGCGGCACGCCGGGCGATAAGGGCGACTACGGCTGAGCCAGAAGGCTTTACCAGGTAAAATAAAAGGGACGCGGCCCGGGACGGGTAGGCCGCTGGGGTCGGCGCATGTCCCGGGCGCATCCCTTCCAGGAGGAGCTAGTTCTTGTCCTACGACGCGCGCTCAATCACGGTCCTCGAGGGCCTCGAAGCGGTCCGCAAGCGTCCGGGTATGTACATCGGCTCGACCGGTGAGCGTGGTTTGCACCACCTCGTCCAAGAGGTTGTGGACAACTCGGTCGACGAGGCGCTGGCCGGTCAGGCCGACCGCATCGAGGTTACCCTGCTGGCCGACGGCGGGGTGCGGGTGGCCGACAACGGCCGTGGCATCCCGGTCGACGACCACCCGGTGGAGAAGCGGCCCGCGGTAGAGGTGGTGCTCACCACCCTGCACGCGGGCGGCAAGTTCGGCGGTGACTCGTACGCCGTCTCCGGCGGCCTGCACGGCGTCGGCGTTTCTGTGGTCAACGCGCTGTCCAGGCTGCTCGAGGTCGAGGTGCTGCGCGACGGTTACGCCTGGCGCCAGTCCTACGAGCTTGGCGACCCGGTGGGGCCGCTGGTCCGGGGCGAGGCCACCGGTGAGCACGGGACGATCATCACGTTCTGGCCGGACGGGGACATCTTCGAGAGCACCGAGTGGAACTTCGAGACGCTGTCCCGGCGGCTCCAGGAGATGGCGTTCCTCAACCGTGGTCTGGCGATCAAGCTGACCGACCTGCGGCCCGCGCACATCAACGGCGAGCCGCGCGTCGTGACGTACTGCTACGACGGCGGCCTCGCCGACTTCGTGCGCTACCTGAACGTGACCAAGGAACCGATCCACGCGACGGTGATCGAGTTCGGCGAGGACGGCGTCGGCATCTCGGCCGAGGTCGCCATGCAGTGGAACTCCTCGTACGCCGAGTCGGTGTACACGTTCGCCAACACGATCAACACGGCCGAGGGCGGCACGCACGAGGAGGGCTTCCGGGCCGCGCTCACCTCGATCGTGAACCGTTACGCCCGGGAGCAGAACCTGCTGCGGGAGAAGGACGACAACCTCACCGGCGAGGACGTCCGCGAGGGCCTCACCGCGATCCTGCACGTCAAGCTGGCCGAGCCGCAGTTCGAGGGCCAGACCAAGACCAAGCTCGGCAACACCGAGGCCCGGTCGTTCGTCCTGAAGGTCTGCAACGACCACCTGCGGGCCTGGTTCGACAGCAACCCCGGCGAGGCCAAGACCATCGTCATCAAGGCCACCCAGGCGGCCCGGGCGAGGATCGCCGCCCGCCAGGCCAGGGACCTGACCCGCAAGGGCCTGTCCGGCAGCTCGGGGCTGCCCGGGAAGCTTTCCGACTGCCAGTCCGGGGACCCCTCGCAGTGCGAGATCTACGTCGTCGAGGGCGACTCGGCCGGCGGCTCGGCCAAGGGCGGCCGGGATCCCAAGTTCCAGGCCATCCTGCCGATCCGCGGCAAGATCCTCAACGTTGAGAAGGCCAGGATCGACCGGGTGCTGAAGAACACCGAGGTCCAGGCCATGATCACGGCGCTGGGCACCGGGATCCACGACGAGTTCGACATCTCCAAGCTCAGGTACTACAAGATCATCCTGATGGCGGACGCCGACGTGGACGGCCAGCACATCAGGACGCTGCTGCTCACGCTGCTGTTCCGGTTCATGAAGCCGCTGATCGAGGCCGGGCACGTGTACCTGGCCCAGCCCCCGCTCTACAAGATCAAGTGGAGCGGCCGCGGCGTCCCGCCCGGGTACGCCTACTCCGACCGGGAACGGGACGCGGTGATCGAGGCCGGCATCGCCGAGGGCCGCAGGGACCCCCGGCCGCAGGACGGCGTGCAGCGGTTCAAGGGCCTCGGCGAAATGAACCCGGGCGAGCTGTGGGAGACCACGATGGACCCGGCCAACCGGGTGCTGCTCCAGGTAACGCTCGACGACGCCGCCCAGGCCGACGAGCTGTTCAGCGTGCTCATGGGCGAGGACGTAGAGGCCAGGCGGGCGTTCATCCAGCGCAACGCCAGGGACGTCAGGTTCCTCGACATCTAGGCGGAGGCCCCCGGCACAACTGATCACGGAACCGGGGGCCCAGCAGTCAGCTATTCCGTGATCACGGAAGCGAGATTCCATAGTGACCGACGTGAACGTCCCGGCCCCGCCCGGCGGGCACGATCGCACCGAGCCCGTCGACATCCAGGTCGAGATGCAGCGCAGCTACATCGACTACGCGATGTCGGTGATCGTGGGCCGCGCCCTGCCCGACGTCAGGGACGGCCTCAAGCCCGTGCACGTCCGCATCCTGTACGCGATGTACGACGGCCAGTTCCGGCCGGAAAACGGGTACTCGAAGTGTGCTCGCGCGGTCGGCGAGATCATGGGCACCTACCACCCGCACGGCGACAGCCCGATCTATGACGCCCTGGTCCGGCTCGCGCAGCCGTGGGCGATGCGGATGCCGCTGGTGGACCCGCAGGGCAACTTCGGTTCCCCGGGCGACGACCCGCCGGCGGCGATGCGCTACACCGAGTGCCGGCTCGCCCCGCTCGCCATGGAGATGCTGCGGGACATCGACAAGGAGACCGTCGATTTCCGGCCCAACTACGACGGCCGGTCCGCGGAGCCGGTTGTGCTGCCGAGCCGGTTCCCCAACCTGCTGATCAACGGCTCCGAGGGGATCGCGGTCGGCATGGCCACCAAGATCCCGCCGCACAACCTGCGCGAGGTGGCCGCCGGGGTCCAGTGGTACCTGGATAATTTCGATGCCTCCGACGAAGAGTTGCTCGAGGCGCTGATCGATCGCGTCAAGGGACCGGACTTCCCCACCCGCGGGCTGATCGTCGGCCGCCGCGGCATTCAGGAGGCCTACCGCACCGGCCGCGGGTCGATCACGATGCGCGCCGTGGTCGAGGTGGAGGAGGACTCCCGGGGGCGGACCAACCTGGTCGTCACCGAGCTGCCCTACCAGGTCAACCCGCAGAACCTGGCCAAGAAGATCGACGAGCTGGCGAAGGACGGCCGGGTCGGCGGCATCTCCGACGTCAGGGACGAGACCAGCGACCGGACCGGTCAGCGGCTGGTGATCGTGATGAAGCGGGACGCGGTCGCCAAGGTGGTGCTGAACAACCTCTACAAGCACACCCAGCTCCAGGAGACGTTCGGCGCGAACATGCTGGCCCTGGTCGACGGCGTGCCGCGGACGCTGCGGCTGGACCAGCTCATCCGGCACTGGGTCACCCACCAGATCGAGGTGATCGTCCGGCGCACCCGCTTCCTGCTGCGCAAGGCCGAGGAGCGGGCGCACATCCTGCGCGCGCTGCTCCGGGCGATCGACCGGATCGACGAGGTCATCGCGCTGATCAGGGCCAGCGCCTCGGCCGCGGACGCGCAGCAGGGCCTGATGGACCTGCTGGAGATCGACGAGATCCAGGCCCGCGCGATCCTCGACATGCAGCTGCGCAGGCTGGCCGCCCTGGAGCGGCAGGCGCTCACGGACGAGTACAACGAGCGGATGGCGGAGATCGCCGAGTACCAGGCGATCCTGGCCTCGCCCGAGCGGCAGCGGGAAATCGTCGGCACCGAGCTTGGCGAGATCGTCAGCAAGTACGGTGACGAGCGGCGCACGGAGCTCATCGCCTGGGACGGCGAGGTGTCCGAGGCCGACCTCATCGCCGAGGAAGACGTGGTCGTCACGATCACCCGCGGCGGCTACGCCAAGCGCACGAAGACCGCCGAGTACCGGGCGCAGCGCCGCGGCGGCAAGGGCGTGCGCGGTGCGCAGCTCCGCACAGACGACATCGTCGACCACTTCTTCGTCACCTCGACGCACGACTGGATCCTGTTCTTCACCAACAAGGGCCGGGTCTACCGGGCCAAGGGCTACGAGCTGCCCGACACGGGGCGGGACGCCCGCGGCCAGCACGTCGCGAACTTGCTCGCGTTCCAGCCGGACGAGCGCATCGCCGAGGTGCTCGCGCTGCGGGACTACACGGTCGCGCCGTACCTGGTGCTGGCGACCAAGGGCGGCCTGGTGAAGAAGTCGCGGCTCACCGCCTTCGACTCGCCCCGCACCGGCGGGATCATCGCGATCAACCTGCGTGAGGACGACGAGGTGATCGCGGCCCGGCTGGTGTCGCCCGACCAGGACCTCCTGCTGGTCAGCAAGCACGCGCAGGCGCTGCGGTTCCACGCGACCGACGAGGCGCTGCGGCCGATGGGCCGGGACACCTCCGGTGTCATCGGCATGCGGTTCGCCGACGGCGACGAGCTGCTCGGCATGTACGTGGTCCGGGACGGCGCGGACGTGCTCGTCGCGACCGCGGGCGGCTACGCCAAGCGCACCCCGGCCGACCAGTACCCGGTCAAGGGCCGCGGCGGCATGGGCGTGGTGACGGCGCGGATCGTCGACGACCGCGGCGAGCTGGTCGGCGCGCTCATGGTTGCGCCGGAGGACGAGGTGTTCGCCATCACGTCCGCCGGCGGGGTGATCAGGACGTCCGCCGCCGAGGTGAAGATCTCCGGCAGGCAGACGATGGGCGTACGGCTGATGAACCTCGCGCCCGGCGACAGCGTCGTGGCGGTCGCCCGCAACGCCGAGGCCGGGCCGGGCACGGAGGCCGACGAAGGCGAGACGGACGCCGAGACCGACGCCGGGCCGGAGGATCCGGCGGCTCCCGAGGCGGACATGGATAGCAGCCCCGATGCGGGGCAGGACACAGACGGCGGGCCCGCGCGGCCCGAGGAGGGAGACGGCTGAGCCCCGGGTGCAACGGAACCGGGGTCCTAGACGTCATAGAAGTACCGGCCTGTCGTGTGCACGGGGGCCGGTAGTGTGGCCGGATAAGCTCGACTGAGGAGCTTCCCCAAGGAGGACGGCGTGGATCACCGCGTGGAGCCACCATCGTGGCTGCCTCAGGGGGCTGCACCGCCAGCCGCAGACCCCGAGGCCGATGAGGCCCCAGCGTCGGACGACGCTCACGCGCTTCAGGACGAAACAGCACCGGCGGACAGCACCGCCGAGGAGTTTTCCAACGGCAACGGGCGCGATGGCTCATACGCCTACACCCGCGACGACTCCTACTCTTACGCGCAGGACTCCTACCCGCAGGAGGGGCCCTACGAGTCCCGGGGACCGTTCGAAGAGCCGACGAAGCCCCCGTTCCACGATCTGCCCGGCGCCGGCTACGAGCAGCCCCCGGCCCCGCCGCCACCCGGCGACGATCTGGCCGGCAGCAGGTTCAGCAGCGGCGTTACGGTGGGCCTGCCGGAGCCCGGGTTCAGCAGCGAGCCGGAGACCGAGCTCGCGGATGACGACCCGCCGCCAAGCAGGTTCGGCGACAGCGCGGCGGGCGCGGCCATCTCGGATGGCGGGTTCAGCGGCAGCAGCGTGCTGAGCGCGGGCCTGCCGGATAACGGCCTGGGCGGCGGCGGCGACAGTTACACGGCGCCGTACCCTCCCCCGTTCCCCGAAACCCCCACGGCCTCCGGCCCGGAGCCCGGCAGCCTGAGCGCGCCACGCGTCGGCACCACCACCTACGCGTATCCGCCGCCGCCGGTCAGCCCGCCGCCAACCCCGCCGGTGAGTTCCCCGGTCGTCGCACCGTCGGCCAAGGGGCGCCAGGCCGCCACGGGGCCCCGCCGCGCCAACCTGGTCGTGGCGCGTCTTGAGCCGTGGTCGGTCATGAAGTTCAGCTTCCTGATCTCCCTGGTCGCCTGGATCGTGCTGTTCGTCGCCGTGGCGTTGCTCTACTACGCCCTGTCCAGCATCGGCGTCTTCGCCTCGCTCCAGAAGACCCTCGCCAGCGTCACCTCCAGCCAGGGATCGGCCGGCGTCGACCTCACCAAGTGGACATCGGGCACCCGCGTCCTCGGCTACACGATGCTCATCGGCGCCGTCGACGTGGTGCTCATCACCGCCCTGTCCACCCTCGGCGCCGTGGTCTACAACCTGGTCACGCACCTCGGTGGCGGAATCGAGATCACCCTCAAGGAGACCGAGTAAGCATCTCAGTCGCCCATGCGGTAACCTTGCCCGGCGGCGTGCTCCCAGGGCCCTTGCGCCCCAGCCCGTGAGCGCCGCCGGACCAGAGGGGCTATAGCTCAGCCGGTTAGAGCGCTTCCCTGATAAGGAAGAGGTCCGTGGTTCAAGTCCACGTAGCCCCACCACCCAAGGACGCGTCGCCTGCGGCGATGGCGCAAGCGCCACCCTTGAAGCTGATCTTCCACGGCAAATCCGGCGCGTATCAGGAGGACGTGCTTATCTCGACTCGTCTCTTAGAATTGGCCCGTGGAGTGATACCGCTTGCCTTCTGCGGCACGATTTGCCTGACGTGCTGCCGATGTCTGCTTTGTCTGCTCGCGAGCCAGACGGCGCTCACGCCACCGGCTAAGCCACTGGGCAAGCCTGGTCTTCACCATTCTCACCTTCCCTTACTTCATGGAAGAGCCATGGCGAGCCAGGCTGGCCGCTTGTGCTCCGCCTGCTGGTCCCGGGCTCGTGATGCCCGCCAACGTCAGCGCACAGGCACAGTCCAGACCTCAAGCGTACGCCCACCCTGTCCCGTGCCCGCTATGTGCCCGATGGGTAGGTCTCCTGGGGTACTCACGGACAAGGCGACCGGGCCGCCCACGCTGTGCTGGTGCGGAGCCTTAGCTGGCTGGTGCAGGCTCGTAGAAGCGGAGCCGGTTGGAAGCAGGGTCAATGAGCTGCATCTGTCTGCCATTCCCGGGGCCTGGGCTGATGATGTGTGTGTTAGCCAAGATTGTGCACTTGGTTACAGTGCCGTCGCTCCGCCCGAGCAGCCGAATTGGAGCCGGTCTCGGATAGCGTGCGCGACGTTGTAGCCGTTACCGCTGGTGACCTGACCATCTTCATAGTCACGGATGATCTCGCGCAGCTCATCTAGGGTGATGCGGGCCGATTCTCGCGGCCCAAGATTCGCCGCAGGATGAGCCGTACCCGGGCTGGCTTCCTGGACTTGCCGGGCTGGGCGCGCTGCCTTCCGCGCTGCACGTCTTGGGCGTGGAGCTTGGCCGCATCCACCAGCTGATCAGGTGTGTTAGGCGGGTTGAAATTGTTGTAGACGCTCGCTCCCTACGCTTACAGCCGACGGTATCAGGCACGCGAGTAACCAACCGCGTAGCCCCACCCAGGTCAAAGGCCGTGCCGCTGCGGTGAAACGCCCTGGGCAACCAGCGACGGCCACGTGCGGCCCGGATAAGCACCGCCAGACCCCGGCTGACCTTGTCTTAGGCCCTGCGCTGGCCAGGAGATAAGGCTTCTGCCCGATGCGGGGGCGCTGGCCTTACCGCGAACCTTGATGGTGCGGGCAAAGGGGCCCGCATCGAGGAGGTCGTGATGTATCCCTATATCTCGCGGGTCCTGGCGGAACAGCACACCAGGGATCTGCAGAACGAGGCGACCTGGGCACATCGCGCACGGCTCGTACGCACTAGGCCGATCCACGGGTTTGTCCGTACTGGCGCGCTGCTCACGGTTATCGGCCTGAGGCGGCTAGCACGCGCCGCGCGCCCCCGCTGGCGGCCCCTGCTGGCCGGGGGGGTGCTCACGATGGTTGGCCTCATACTGCGCAGCGGCGCGTGGGGCGCGCTTATCCTCCCCGGAATCTGGTTCCTCGGGTCCGCCCTGCTAGTGCCTGCCAACCCTGACGCAGACCGTAAGCGCTCTGAGCTGGAGCGCGAGCTGGCCATATACGCACCCTCGGCCCAGTTGTGCTCGTGGATATATAGCGCATTCGACGCCAGACCATGATGCTTAACCCGCGGACAAAACCGTCGGCAAGACCTATTGATTTTTGGCCCTAGGCGCTACCCCAGTTGGTCGCGGCGGCGGGTCAGGTAGGCAGTCTCGGCGGTGTTGCCCGCCAGCTCGATGGCCTTGTCGTACGCCGCGCGCGACTTCTGACTGCGGCCCAGCCGGCGCAGCAGGTCGGCGCGGGTCGCATGGTAGGCGTGATAGCCGGCCAGCTTGTCTTCGAGCCGGTCGACGGCCGCCAGTGCCACCTCCGGGCCGTCCAGTTCGGCGACCGCGATGGCGCGGTTGAGGGCGATGATCGGCGAGGGATCGAGGCGGACGAGCTGGTCGTAGAGGGCGACGACCTGCGACCAGTCGGTGTCGCGTACGTCGCAGGCGGAGGTGTGCACGGCGCTGATGGCCGCGAGGATCTGGTAGCGACCCGGAGCCACACCGGCGGCCAGGCGCTCGCGCACTAGCCGGTGACCCTCGGCGACCAGCGCCACGTCCCAGGCCCCACGGTCCTGCTCGTCGAGGGTGACCAGTTCGCCGCTTGCCGAGACCCGGGCGGTGCGGCGGGCCTCGGTGAGGAGCATCAGCGCCAGCAGCCCGGCCACCTCACCGTCGTCCGGCATGAGGGCACGGATCAGGCGAGCGAGCCGGATCGCCTCAGCGGTCAGATCGTGTCGTACGGGATCGGTGTCGGGGCCGGTCGCCAGGTAGCCCTCGTTGAAGACGAGGAAGAGGACGGTGAGTACGCCGGAGACCCGTGCCGGGAGATCCTCCACGGACGGCAGCCGATACGGGATGCGAGCCGCCTTGATCTTGGCCTTCGCACGGGTGATCCGCCGCGCCACGGTGGTCTCCTGCACCAGGAGGGCACGGGCGATCTCGGGCACGGTCAGGCCACCGACCATGCGCAGCGTCAGCGCCACGCGCGTCTCCAGCGCGAGCGCCGGGTGACAGCAGGTGAAGATCAGCCGGAGCCGCTCGTCGTCGATGGCGCTGCGAGGCTCGGGCGGGTCGTCGTCGTACAACAGCTGAGCCTCCTGCTGTTTGTCGCCGCGCTTGTTCTCGCGCCGGATCCGGTCGATGGCCCTGCGGTTGGCGGTGGTGGTCAGCCAGGCGCCGGGGTTGGGGGGCACGCCGTCGGCCGGCCACCGCTCGACGGCGGCCGCGAACGCCTC
Organism: uncultured Actinomycetes bacterium; assembly: GCA_963703605.1. Taxonomy (GTDB): domain Bacteria; phylum Actinomycetota; class Actinomycetes; order Streptosporangiales; family Streptosporangiaceae; genus DASXKD01. The sequence continues at coordinate 44,265 of CAVPFC010000060.1, read as the reverse complement.
GGCCGCGGCCTCCTCCGCGATGTCAAGGTCACCGAAACGCCTGGTCAAGGAGGCGATCACCCGCGCCCACTCCTCGTGGTGGGCCCGGGTGATCGCCTCCCGCATGTCGACCGTGTTCACAGGAACGGCCGCACCTCGATCTTCCGGTTGCAGGCCTTCGAGCCATCGGCGGCGAGCCTGAGCGCCACGTCGAGGTCGGCGGCCTCGATAATCCAGAAGCCGGCGAGATGCTCCTTCGACTCGAGGAAGGGCCCGTCGCTGAACATCGCCTCCTCGCCCCGGTTGTCGACGACGGTCGCCGCGTCGGGCGTCCCGAGGCCACCGGCGAACACCCACTGACCATCCGCCTTGAGCCGGTCGTTGAACACGTCGATGGCCGCCATCTCGTCCGGGGTGGCGAGGCCGGCCGTGTCGTCGATCACGGAAACCAGGTACTGCATCTCGGATCATCTCCTGTGGTCGGGGCGCCCCTCGTGGGCGGCCACTCACCCCTACTACGAACACCTCTGCCCCGATCGGACACCGCCTCCCGGATGTCTTTCAGGACTTTCGCAGCGTTGCGCCGCACTCTGGTGGGGCACCTACGTCACGTGCTCGGGGTCAGCACGGCCGGTGCGTACCGCGGGCGCCCGGCCGGCCGGTATACCTGGATCGTTATGCCCTTCGAGTCGGCTCGCGATTCGACCAGGCCTAGCGCCATATCCGGGCCGGTGTCGGGGAATAGCCGCGTGCCCTGGCCGAGCACCACCGGGGGGCCCTCACGAGCGGCCTCTCACCCCTGCTACGAAGGCCTCCGTCCCGGTCCGACGCCGCCTCACGAATTCCATCGAGGATTCTCTGGTATGCCGGTTGTCAGCGATTCATCGCCTCGTGGATCGCGCATGCACGGCTAAGGTCATGACATCCGTCACGCCCAGAACAGGATCTGCCGCACGGGGGCAGCCCCAGGCAGCCGCCTAGCGTTGAGACTGACAGCGAGCACCCGAAAAACCCTTCGCGCCTGAGTGAGTGATCACAGATGAAAGCGATCGACATCATCATCGGTGCCGGCTGGGTCGCCTTCTGGGCCTACTGGCTCGTGATGGCCGGCACCGCCAAGGCTGGGCGGTCCCGGTGGACACAGTTCGCCGGGGTCCGGGTGGGAATCATCCTCATTGTCCTGCTCCTCATTCGGCTACGGGTCCTCAAGAGCCACGGCGCGGCGGCTGCTACAAGCAATCCGTGGCTGCTCGGTATCGGCCTGGCGATCTTCGTCCTCGGCCTGGCGCTCGCCGTCTGGGCCAGGGTGTACCTCGGCCGCAACTGGGGCATGCCGATGTCCCAGAAGGCCGATCCCGAGCTGGTTACGACCGGCCCGTACCGGAAGGTCCGCCACCCCATCTACAGCGGCATCATCCTCGGCATGGTCGGCACGGCGATAGCGGTCAGCGTCTACTGGCTGATCGCGGTCGCGATCCTCGCGGGCTACTTCGTCTACAGCGCCGTCGTCGAGGAACGCAACATGGCCAAGCTCTTTCCCGCCGCCTACCCGCCCTACAAGCGCGCAACGAAGATGCTCATCCCGTACGTCTTCTGACCGCGAGCAGCCTGCTGCCGGTCATCGGGCGGGCTGACTGCCCGCCGTGCTTGCCTGGCTCGTGGCGGGACCGGCCAGCGTGTGGGACAGTATCGCGTTCCCGCGGACAGCGCCGCGGGACCGTTCAGTCTTCGCCGGAGAAGCGCTCCCACGCGGCCTGTTTCGAGACCCGGAGTGCCTCGCCGATGCGGGTCCAGCTGATGCCCCGGCTGCGCAGGACGCCGACATGGTCGTGTACGGCGGCATCGGCCTGCTGGACCACGGCCTGGCTTCGCGCCAGGCTCTTCAGCAGTTCGTCGTCGGACCAGTCGCACCGCGAGTCGATCCTGGGTACCGGCGCTTGCGGTGGCGTTGGGCCCAGCTCCTCGAGGATGATCTCGTTGCAGAGCTCAACGCACTCGTCGCAGATGTAGACGCCGGGACCAGCGATGATCTTCTTGAGCTCTTTTTGGCTCTTGTTGCAGAACGAGCAGCGGAGGAGATCGCCCCGCTCGGCGCGCCGGCCCGTCATAGCGTCAAGGTATCCCTGACGTTCCGCCCCGTCAAGGTAGCCTTGACGGGGCGGAAGGGGCTGCACGCCGCGCGGCGGCTGTCAGCGTGGGCTGGCCGAATCCAGTAGCTGCCGCAGCACCGTCGTGTAGCGGTCGAGCGCGGCCTCGCCGCCGTGGGTCAGGGCGACGGAGGTCCGCCCGTTGACACCGTTGCCGGTTCGTTCCGTGGTGATGTATCCGACGTCCTCTAGCTTGCGCAGGTGGGTGATCAGGTTGCCGGGCGTCAGCCCGATGAGGTCCTGGAGCCTGGTGAAGGACAGGTCGTCGCCCTCGGCCAGGCTGGCCAGCGTCACCATGATCCGCAGCCGCGCGGGGACGTGGATCACCGGGTCGAGGCCGTCCTCGCTCATGATCGGCGCGGCCATGGCTCGAGGACGGCCATGAGCAGGATCCCGCCGCCGCCCGCCAGGGCGCAGACCGCCAGGTTGTCTACCGGGCCGGTCCACGAACCGCTCACCACCACGGCCAGCAGCCACAGGCCCAGGGCAAGCCGGGGCCGGTCCACCCGGCCGGTCACGACCGAACTGGCGACGAAGACAAGTCCCACCACGACCAGCGGTACGGCCTCGCCGAACAAGGCAGCCACCGCCTGGCTGGCCCCGGCGTTGGACAGCGCGCGCTTCACGATCTCCAGCACGATGATCCCGGCGGCCAGGGCCATGACAAACGTGCCCCGTTGCAGCACCGACGGGCCGCCGACGCCGGTGGACGCGCGGTCGGTGACCCACGCGGTGAACAACGCGGCCACCACTATCAGCGCGACCACCGTCACGATGGCCGGCGCGGTCGGCCCGTGAAACGGCCGCTGCCCGCGAACCGACAGCCACACCACGCCGTAGCTGACGAGCGTGACCAGTCCCCAGGTCAGGAACAGCACCGGCCGCCTGACCTGCAACTCACGCCCGGCCCGTTCGCGAGCCTGCTGCATGATGACGGCGGCACCCTGCGCGTCCAGGTCCGCCACTTCTCCGGTGTCCGGGTTGCCGGCTTTCTCGCTCATGGCCGCTCCCTTTGCAAACTTTGTGCTGCAAAGCTAGCTCGCTTTGTGTCACAAAGTCAAGCTGGGCGGCACGCGGCGCGGGAGGTCCAGATCCGCCCGGGCACCGGGCGGTCGGGCTCCACCGCCCCCGGTCGGCGCCAGCCGGGCCGGTCATACCGGTAATGTCAAGGGCGCTTGACATCGGCGGAGAGGTAAAGCTACCTTGACATCATGCGGAACCGGGTTCGGGAACAGCGAACACAGCGAGGGCTCTCTCAGGCCGAGGTGGCGTCGGCACTAGGCGTGTCGCGCCAGACGGTGATCTCCATCGAGAGCGGGCGTTACCTGCCGTCGCTGCCGCTGGCGTTCCGGATCGCGCGGTTCTTCGAGATGCCGGTCGAGAAGATGTTCGACCCGGAGGATGAGGAGGCAGGAAAATGATGACCTTCGTCACCCCGCGGCTGCGCAAGCCCCTGGGCTACTTCATTGCCGGAACCCTGTTCGCCGTGGCATGGGTCGTGCGGGGCGGCCCGAGCTGGTGGCTGTCGATCGTGATCGAGGTGGGCGTGCTGGTCCGGGCGATCGCCCTGTACGCCGGGGGCGGCCAGGACACCGACGAGGGTGCGCTGGCCGGTTCCCGGCCCGACGAGCGCCAGAAACTCATCAGCCAGCGGTCGTGGGCCCTGACCGGGAAGGCCGCGGTGCTCGCCGCCTTTGTCGGGGTGACGGTCGCGACCGCGACCCGCGCCGCCGTCTGGTGGGCGTTCGTGATCGTGCTCGGCGTCGCGGGCCTCGCCTACCTGTTCGGCTTGTCGCGCTACGGCGTCGCGGAAGAGGGCCAGGCGGACGACACGGGCACCGGGTACGGCGCCCCCCACACCGTGGGCCAGTGACTCAGAGCACCCAGCAACAGGACTGCCGGGCACTCTACTGGTCCAGCCCGAGCGTGAACGTCGGCTTGGGCGAGGTCTCCGGCAGCTTGTGCTCGTCGGCGAGCCGGCGGACCGCGGTGCCGGTGGCCAGGAACTCGGTCGCGTGCTCCCCCCACACATGGTTCTTGACATCCACCGTCACACCGACGATGCCGGACGAACCCACCTGCGCGGCCTCGGCCTGCATCCGCCCCAGCGCCAGCTCGCGCGCCTCATAGACCCCCTGGGTGAACTGCATCATCTCCTGATTCTGATACGCCTGGCGCAAGGACTGCATCACGGTCCGGTGCGCGACGTGGTAGACGCAGGTGCCGAGCACAAAGGCAACCGGCACCGCACCGGCCGCCAGCAGCCGGAAGAAGTCCTGAGCGGACAAGTCCGAGGTGAACGCGCCGCCGTCGGGCGCGCGGTGCGAACCCTGGCCGGCCAGGTGGCGGACCGCGGTGCCGGTCGCCACGAACTCCAGGCACGACTGGCCCCACGCGTACATCTGCATCCGCAACTGCACGCCGACGATCCCGTCCGCGTCCAGGTGATCGGCCTCGGCGCGCATCCGGGCCATGGCGAACTCCCGGGCGTTGTACATGGCCTGGGTGAGGATCGTCAGCTCCTGATTGCGGCCCCACCGCCCGATTTGCAGGCCGACATGATAGATCGAGGAGCCGACCACGAACCCCAGCGGCTCGAACCCGGCCTCGCCGAGCAGCACGTACTCGGAGACCGAAAGGTCAGAGGTGAACACACCGGACGGGTCGGCTCCCGCGGTCGTGGCGAGCCGGGTATCGGCCGCCTCCGGCTCCCACGCGGGGCCGGCCTGGCCTTGCTGGCCTGAGTACATCGGCATCGTGTCTCCTCGTGCGTCGTGGCTGATTTCGCCTCGGACGATTGGGCAGATCAAGGAACGGGCCCGGCCGGGTGCGGGGCCGGGTCGCGCTAACTATGGCGTACTCTGTCCGCGGTTTTCCTGCCGGTAGTACGGGCGGGAACTCCTTAACACGCTCGGTCAAGACGGTCAACAAGCTGGCTGGGCGGCCCGGGGCCGCGGGGTTACGCTGTCCATGCGTGGTGTTTGGCAGGGAGGCGCCGGTGACGGCAGGGCCGGGGAACTGGAAGGCAACGGCGGTGGCAAGGCACGGCCACTTCCGGGCCACGGACGCCGACCGCGAACACGTGATCACCACGCTCAAGGCCGCGTTCGTGCAGGGCCGGCTGACCAAGGACGAACTGGACGAACGGGTCGGCCGGACGCTGGCCTCGCGGACCTACGGCGAACTGATCCCGCTCACCGCCGACATCCCGGACGGGCTGGCGATAGCCGGGCGGGAGCGCAAGCCCGCCCGGAGCCGGGCCGCGCCGCAGCGCAGCCTGGCGGCCAGGGCGGCCGCGTGCGTGGCCCTGGGCATCGCGCCGACCGTGCTGGTGGCGGCCTTCGTCACCGACAACGATTCGCTGTTCAAGTGGCTCATCACGGTCTTGATCGTCTACTACCTGGTCCTGATGGTGGCCGGTGCGCTCATGCTGGACTCACGGCAGCAGGGACGCTCTCACGACCGCATCTGTGGCCGGGCCGCCATGCTCGACGCGCGGCACCGGGCCCACTCCGGCGCACGCGTCTGCGGCCGGGCCGACGGTTCCCGGCGAACCGCCAACCCGCTAGGCTGAACGGCCGTTACCGGACTCTTGGGCGATGTCCTGGCATCTACCGCCGTCCCACTAGGCTGGAACTTTGCTCGGGGGTTCGTAGTTCAGGAGGATATGTGCTTGCCGGTCCCCGCAACGGTCCCGGTGTAAATGGCTTCGCCCATCCCAGCCGAAGGCCTGGTGACCCTGGTTGACCGCGTTTCCCGGCCGTTTTGCCCGCCTTGTGACCGTCTGTGTGGTCGCGGCGGCGTCGCTGGCTGCGTGCTCGAACATTGTGCGTGACCCGGCGGCCGGTATCCACAAAATCAAGCACGTGATCATCATCATGCAGGAGAACCGGTCATTCGACAGTTATTTCGGGACGTATCCGGGCGCGGACGGCATCCCGATGAAAAACGGCGTGCCGACGGTATGCGTGCCCAACCCCAGCGGTGGCTGTACCCGCCCGTACCATGACACGTCCGACATCAATGGCGGCGGCCCGCACGGCGTCGTCAACGCGATGGCCGACATCGATGGCGGCAAGATGGACGGCTTCATCCGGGAGCGCTACGGGGCCAGCGACACCTGCAAGGTCGCTTTCGACCCGGCGTGCAACATGGGTGCCACACCCGACGTCATGGGCTACCACACCGGGGCGGAGATCCCCAACTACTGGGCCTACGCGAAGAACTTCGTCCTCCAGGACCACATGTTCGAGGCGGTCAAATCGTGGTCGCTGCCCGAGCACCTGTACATGGTGTCGGCCTGGTCGGCGCGGTGCAAGAACCGTTCGCCGATGAGCTGCGTCAACGACATCGTCGGGCCGTACGGCGTCAAGACGTTCTCCAAGGCCGTGCACCAGGAGCTGACCACCGGGACCACCTCCATCGACCTGGCCTGGACCGACATCACCTGGCTGCTCTACGCCAGGCACGTGAGCTGGCGCTACTACATCCAGACGGGCACCCAGCCGGACTGCGACAACGACTCGGCCGAAACGTGCGCCCCGGTCCGGCAGAGTGCCTCGACGCCGGGGATATGGAACCCCCTCCCCCTGTTCGGCGACGTGCAGCAAGACCACCAGCTGAACAACATCCAGTCGCTGCCGAACTACTACAACGCGGCCCGAACCGGAACGCTGCCGGCGGTCTCCTGGGTCGTCCCGTCCCAGCCCGACGGCGAGCACCCGCCGGCCAGCGTGCACCAGGGCCAGGCCTACGTGACCTCGGTGATCAACGCGGCCATGAAGAGCCCGGACTGGAACTCGACGGCCATCTTCCTGACCTGGGATGACTGGGGCGGTTTCTACGACAACGTCGCACCGCCGAACGTTGACGAGAACGGCTATGGCCTGCGGGTGCCGGGAATCGTCATCTCGCCGTACGCGAAAAAAGGATACGTCGACCACCAGATCCTCAGTAGCGACGCCTATCTGAAGTTCATCGAGGATGATTTTCTTAACGCCTCGCGGCTCAACCCGAAGACCGACGGCCGGCCCGATCGCAGGCCCGACGTGCGTGAGAACGCGCCGATCCTGGGCAATCTCCTCAACGACTTCAACTTCAACCAGCCGCCGCGCCGGCCAATTCTCCTGCCGACCAATCCGCCGACCGATTCCCCGACGATTCCGCGCTACTTCGTCGGCAAGCCGCCGTGCCTGGGCTGCACCGTCCCGCCGCCCGCCTATGGCTCGCCGCGCCACCCCCCGGCGACGACCACAACGAAGAAGAAGAACAAGAAGCACTAGGGCGGTGTCCCGGTCCGCGACGCCGGAGGGCGCGCACGGTGCCGCGGGGCAACGGCGGGTATGCGTTCTGCCGGTGGCCGGAAACCGGCGGCACGAACCGGCGCCCGGGGCTGGTCAGGTGGCGCGGGCCCTGGCCTGGTCGGCACGGACGACGACAGAGCGTGGCGGGGGCGGGAGTTCGGAGACGGTACGGCTGCCGGAGGTGTACCCGCCCTTCTCGGCGGGCGGCTTCGCCGGGTCGCTGAGGCCGTTAGCGTCCTTGGCCATGATCCCTCCCTCGATCACCCGCTGAGGCGGCTGTCGATGAACTCAAGGTACAGCACCTCCTCCCAGCGGACGAGTACCCCCATTCCACGCGGAATCGGCTTGCCATCCGCATCCACTACGAACGCCCCGGTCGCGCTCTCGCATTCCACGGTCTCGACCAGGTACAGGTCCTGGGCGCCCGGGTACCCGGCGGCGTAGGAACGCAGCCTGCGGTTATCCGACTGGGCGTAGGCACCCACGATCCAGGTGCTGTCCTTCATCTTGAGCCGGACCCAGCCGGTCAGGTCGTGCGCGGAGAACAGGTGATCCCAGGCCCGGGGCGCCGGGGAACGGCCCCCGATGTACCGGGTCCACCGCCTGCCGTCGGCGGTGGCGCTGCCGATGAGCGCCCCGGTCAGCGTCGGAATGGCGACGTACCCGATCGGCACGAGCCAGAGCCAGACCGGAAGCGGCTCGCCGTGTGCGAACCGGCCGGTGACCACGTAGTGCTGATAGGCAAGGTAGGTAAGCGGGGCCACCAGCGCGTTGAAGACCGCCGAAACACCGACAAAACGCAGCAGCCGGTCGGTGACGCCGAGCCCCCAGCCGCCCGCCTCCCGCTCGAAGGCCCAGACATAGAGCGCGCCGGGCAGAAGGGCGAGTAAAAGGATCCACAGAGCCTGGAACGTCTCGACCAACGCCGCAATCCTTCCCGGCCGCCAAGGGCCCGTAACCAGGGCAGTCTTTCACCGCCGCAGCGCGCGCCGGATAAGAAAAGCCTTAATCGCCGCTCGCCATGGTCCGGGACAGCAACTACAGTCGGGCTGGTCAGCGGCGTCGGCTGGAAGGTGCCCACGATGAGTCACGAGCCGGATGAGACCCTCGAGGTGCTTCGCGGGATCTGGAGTGCCCAGGGCCAGACCAGCGCGGACCTCGACGACGCCGGTACCCGGTCCTGCAAGCGGATGGCCGGCGTCGGCTTCGGCGAGATCGACGGCGGCGACGGGGACGTGCGCGCCGCCTGGCGGGCCCGGCTGGAGCGCGAGGGCAAGCTGAACCCCGGGACCAGCCTCGCCGACCTGGTGCTCAGCCCGGCCGAGTCCGGTCAGTAGCCGGCCCGCGGCGCGACAGGCCAGAGGCAAGGGCGAGGAGAGCGGTTGACCGAGCATCCCGGAAGCGTCGGTCAGCTGGCGGACGTGCTGCGCCAGGGCGGTTACCTCGCCGATCGTGGCCTGGCCACGGCGCTGTACCTGGCGATGTCGCTGCCCCGGCCGATCCTGCTCGAAGGCGAGGTCGGGGTCGGCAAGACCGAGGCGGCCAAGGTGCTCGCGTCGGTCTTCGGCCGCAGGCTGATCAGGCTCCAGTGTTACGAGGGCATCGACACGAACCAGGCGCTGTACGAGTGGGATTACGCCCGGCAGATGCTTCAGATCAGGGCGCTGTCTGAGCGGCAGGCCGCCGGCGACGAGGCGGTCGACAAGCTGTTCGGCCCGAAGTTCCTGCTGGAACGGCCGCTGCTGGAGGCGGTTCGGGCCGGGGACCGGGCGGTGCTGCTGATCGACGAGGTGGACCGCGCCGACGACGAGTTCGAGGCCTTCCTCCTGGAGGTCCTGTCCGACTTCCAGGTCAGCATCCCCGAGATCGGCACCATCAAGGCCGACAGCCCGCCGCTGGTCGTGCTCACCTCGAACCGGACCCGCGAGCTGCACGACGCGCTGAAGCGGCGCTGCCTGTATCACTGGATCGGCTACCCCTCTGCCGAGCGCGAGGTGGAGATCGTGCTCATCAAGGAGCCGGGCGTGTCGCAGGCGCTGGCCCGCAAGGTGGTCGCCGCGGTACACCGGCTGCGCGAGCTGGACCTGGCCAAGCCGCCCGGGGTCGCCGAGACGATCGACTGGGCCCGCACCATTGAGCTGCTCGGCGGGACCGATCTCGGCCCGCGGCTCGCCGAGGACACCCTCGGCGCCGTGGTGAAGGAGCGCGACGACCTCGACCTGGTCCGGGAAAACCTGGAAGAGATCACGTCCGGTGCCTGAGAGGGGGCGGGCGCGAAGCGCGGGGGCGGGGAAAGCAGAGCGGGCTCCCGTCGTCGGGCTGCTGGTCGGTTTCTGTCACGAACTGCGCGGCGCGGGGCTCTCCGTCGGCTCCGGCGACGTGCTCACCTACTGCGCCGCGATGGCCCCGCTGGACCCCACCGACCTGCTGGACCTGTACTGGGCCGGGCGGGCCACGCTGGTCACCCGGCGCGACGACATCGCCGTGTACGACGAGGTGTTCCGCAGGTTCTTCCTCGACGCCGCCGATCCGGTCCGGGAACTGGTGACGCTCAAAGCCCACGCCACGGCGGAGGCCGAGGCGCCGCTTGCGCTGCCCGATCCGGACCGCGCCGGGGAAGGGGACGAGGAGGAGGCGGTCCTCGGCTGGATGGCCTCCGACGTCGAAGCGCTCAAGCGCAAGGCGTTCGCCGCGTGCACCGACGAGGAACTGGCGGCGGTCCGGCGGATCATGGCCAGGATCCGGCTGACCCCGCCGCGGCGGCGGTCCCGGCGCACCGTGCCCGGGCGGTCGGGGCGGGCCCCGGACCTGCGGCGCACCGTTCGCGAGTCGCTCCGGCTGCATGGTGAGCCCGCGGAGCTGTTCTGGCGGCAGCGCCGGGTCCGGCTGCGGCCGCTGATCCTCATCCTGGACATCTCCGGCTCGATGGCCGACTACTCGCGCAACCTGCTCCAGTTCGCCTACTGCGCGAAGCGCGCGGCCGCCAAGGTCGAGGTGTTCTGCTTCGGCACCCGGCTCACCCGCATCACCAGGGAACTGGAGAGCCGCCGCCCGGACGAGGCGCTCGGGCGGGCCGCGCAGGCGGTGTTCGACTGGGAGGGCGGCACCCGGATCGGTGCCAGCCTGGACGCTTTCGTCCGCGGCTACGGGCGGCGCGGCGTGGCCCGCGGCGGGGTCGTGGTGGTCTGCTCCGACGGCCTTGACCGGGGCGACCCGGCCGTGCTGGCCACCGCGGCGGAGCGGCTGTCCCGGCTGTGTCACCGCCTGGTGTGGATGAACCCGCACAAGGGCGACGACGCGGGATTCCGGCCCAGCACGCTCGGGATGATGGTGGTGGCCCCGCATGTGGACCTGATCCTGTCCGGCCACGACCTGAGGAGCCTGGAAGAGTTCGCGGCGCTGCTGCCTACCCTGTAATGGATTGCTGCGCAGGCGGGCGAGGTGCTATTTGGGCCAGCCTCCCGAAGCCAGCGAAGCGCCCGCGAGGGAGGCCATATGCACAGATGGAGCGTGGGGATCGAGGCGGAAGGGGACCGGGTGCTGTCCCGCGAGGACGTGGTCGAGCTTGCCGACGCGGTCGCCGCGAGCGACGGCATCGCGTCGGGGATCGGGTCGACACGGTACGGCGTCACGGTGGTGGTGCACGCCGACGGCCGGGACGAGGCGGTGGCCAAGGCGACGGAGGAGTTCACCAGGGCCGTCGCCCAGGCCGGGCTGCCGGCTGCGCCGATCGTCCGGGTCGAGGCGGTCACCGAGCACGAGTCCGCGAACGGGGTCGGGGGCTGGTGATCAGGCTCGGCTCGCTCGCCGGGTACCCGTTCGAGGGCCCGCGGCTGCTCGGCGGCTGGACGCCGCCGTCCCGCGCGGCCGTCTACGCGATCATGTACAAACCCGACCCGGACGCCAAGCCGGACAGCTACGCGGTCATCTACGTGGATCACTCCGACGACCTCGCCGCCGAGCGCTTCCCGTTCCAGCACCCGCGCGCGCACTGCTGGGTGCGCCGCGCCGGGTCCCGGTGGAAGGTGTACGTGTGCACCTACGAGGTGCCCGGCGGGGGCCGGTCCCACCGGGAGCAGATTGCCCGCGAGCTCACCGCCATCTATCAGCCCCGGTGTAACAGCCAGCAATACGACCAGGCGTGGCGGGACGAATGGATCGGGGAATACCAGGCGCCGACCACAGGTCCCGTGGCCAGGCGCGGCCCGGACGGCTCGCCGCCGCGTTAGGGCGTGTCCCGCCAGCCCCCTGGCCCGCGACCGCGATCATCGCGACTTGTCGATCACTAACGCGAGGCTCGCGCGGCCAGGCAGACGAGCTGCCGGTGCAGGTTACTGGCGGGGGGCGAAGCCGACCGCGTCGAGCAGGCGGGAGCGGCGGCGGCCGGAGGCGGGGCGGGCGGGCTCGGGTTGCGCGGGCTGCTCGGGCCGCGGGGTCACGTCGGCGACGATCTCCTCGGCCATGCCGTACAGCAGCGGCAGCGCGCCGGCCACCACGCCGCCGGTCTGGTTGATGTGCTCGACCCCGGGCCCGATCAGCTTGGCGTGACCCACGATCGTGCGCACGGTTTCCGCGCACTCCTCGAGGTTCGTGGCGACCCCGGCCAGCAGCGTGCCGGCCCAGTACAGGTAGAACGCCAGCCCGGCGATCAGCAGGACGACGTCGACGACCGTGAAAATGACCATGCCGGTCATGACTTGACCTTCCCTAGCACGCGGCCGAGGAACAGGTGGTGCTTGAGACCTTCGCCGAGCACCAGGTCCACACCGTCGGCGACCTGCGGGATCAGCACCGTGTCCGCGGTGTTCGCCGCCGCGGCCTTGAGCGTGTCGCGCACCGTGACGACGCGGCGGTCGATGGTCTTGATCAGCAGGATGAGCAGGCTCAGCAGGGCAGCCACGGCCACGATCACGACGAGGCCGAGGATGTTCGCGGTCAGCCACAGGGCGTGCTCGTGCCCGGACATGGCAACCTCACGCATTGTCGTCTCCCAGCCTGGCGCGGCCGCGTTGCAGCCCGCCGATGATGGTCACGGCGTACTCGATCGTCGTGCGGAGCGCGCCCAGCGGCGCGGTGTTGTGCACCGCCTCGGTCAGCGCGTCGTTGATCTTCGGTGCCTCGTTGCCGATCGAGCGGGCCAGCAGCAGGATCGGCACGACCAGCGCCACGACGACCAGGACGATCACGATGCCGATCGTGTAGCCCACGATCCAGCCGGTGTTGGAGGTCCCGTCGGTCACGACGTGCGCGGCGGCGAGGATGTGTGGTTGCATGGCTGGCTCCTCAGACCGTTTCGCAGAAGTCGCGGACCGGCTTCAGGCTCGCGTTGACCGCGGTGAGCCGTTCCGGCACCGTGCTGGTGAGCTGCGCGACGGCCTGTACCCCGCCGGTGGTCGCGACGAGCGTCTTGCGGATCGCGCGCAGGTGGAAGATCACCCTGAGCAGGCCGATCGCGGTGATGGCGATGATCAGCGCCGAGATGATCAGGGTGGCCCAGGCGGCTGCTGGCATGGCCGTTCTCCTTTCTGTCCTGCTCAGCCGAGCAGCTTCGCGACGGAGCCGGCGTAACGGACCGCGCCGACCGATACCTCGTTGATCGTGGCGTCGGTCGTGGCCAGCGCCTCGGGAACCCCGTTGAGCTCGCCGACCAGGGCAACGCCGCCGGCGAGGATCTCATCGGTCGCGCCCCGGACCCGCTCCAGCGCGGCGAGCACCCGGTTGAGCAGGTACACGACGACGGGGAAGACGACCAGCAGCAGGATGGCGTTGCCTATCCACCACAGAACCATGGTTCGTTTCTCCTCAGCTCGCGGCGTGGTAAGGGACGAAGAACCGGCGGAAGACCCGGCGCAGCGCCATCATCGCGGCGCGCATGCCGAGGGTGAAGCCGCTCGCCGGGGTGGCGGCCTGGCCGGTGGCGGCCACGCCGCGCCCGGCCGCGTCGATGCGGTTGGCCAGGTTGACCGAGAAGTCGCGCATCAGCACCGCGGTCACGTCGGAGATCATGCCCCGGCCGTACTGCGCCGCGGCGCCGGAGAGCTGAAGGTCCTGCGTGACGCTGACCTTGGTGCCCCGGCCGGCCTGGGCCAGGACCGCGGTCACCACCATGCTCGCCTGGCCCCGGCCCTTCTCCTCGGCGCCGGTCGCGTTGACGACCACCCGCTTGGCCGCCTCGTTCCGTTCGGTGATGTCGGCCTCGCCGGCGAACAGGAGCCGGACCGGTCCCATCCGGACGGCCACCCGGCCCTTGTATTTGTCGTCGCCGAGGTTGTCGGTCAGCTCCGTGCCGGGCAGGCAGGCGGCCACCTGCGGGATGTCTTCGAAGAACTGCCAGACCTTGTCGACCGGGGCCGCAACCTCGAAGTCGTTCTTGATCAGCATCGGGTTTCCTTCTTCGCGTAGGCAGCCGGGTCCTTCTCGAACTCCCGGCGGCAGCCGGCACAGCAGAAGTAATAGGTCACGCCGTCGTGGGCCAGCGGGCGGCTGGCGGCCGACGCCGGGACGGTCATCCCGCACACCGGGTCGGTTGCCTCCCCAGGGCTCGACGCCGCCTGCGTAAGGCCCGAAATCGCTGCCGCCGTGGAGCCCGGGGCCGGATCGGCCGCGGCCGAGCCGCCCGGGGCCGGGGCCGCCCCCGCCAGGGCCCCGGCCGCACGCAACTGGACGAGCTCCGCCAGGATCGCGACCGCGATCTCCTGGTGGGTGGTGTGCCCGAGGTCCAGGCCGGCCGGCACGTGCACCCGGCCGAGCTGGTCGCCGGGCAGGCCGCGGTCGGCGAGGTAGCCGAGCACCGCGGTGCCGCGGCGGCGGGAGCCGACCAGGCCCAGGTAGGCGGGGCTGGCGAGCACCGCCTGCTCGACGGCCTCCTCGTCACCGTGGCCCTGGGTGGCCACGATGACCATGGACCGCTCGTCGGCGTCCGCCGCGCGGAAGTCCGCACCGGCGACCAGCTTGGTGCGCCAGCCGAGCGCGCGGGCCAGGTCGGCCAGCGTGTGCGCCATCGGCGAGCCGCCGACGATCACCAGGTGCGGCGCGGGCACCACCGGCTCGATGTAGACCTCCAGCGCACCCTCGCTCTGGCAGGAGATCGGCACGACGGCGATCCCTTCGGGCACGGCGGCGCCGAACTGATCGGGGGTGCCGAGCAGCAGCAGGCGCGGGGTGCCCTCGGCGATCACCTGCCTGGCCTCGCGGACGACCACGGGCTCCGCGCAGGCCCCGCCGATCCAGCCGTGCAGCTGCCCGTCGGCGGTGATGATCGCGCGCGAGCCCTGCTGGCTGGACGAGGGGCCCTGCCGCCAGACCACCGTGGCCAGCGCGAACGCCTCCCCGCGCCGGGCCAGCTCGCTGGCCTGTTCCAGAACACCCCAGCCGTCCATGGTGGCCGCCTCAGTCGTCCGAGCGCACCGGCGGGGCGCCGGAGACGTCGCGGTGATAGGTCAGCGCCTCCCAGACCCGGTCCGGCAGCAGCGGCATGTCGATGTTGCGGACCCCGGTGTCGGAGATCGCGTCCATCACCGCGTTGACGAACGCCGCCGGGCCGCCGACCGCCGCGCACTCGCCGATGCCCTTGGCCCCGATCGGGTGGTGCGGGCAGGGGGTGACGACCTCGCTGTGCAGCTCGAACCCGGGCGTCTCCCAGGCGGTGGGCAGCAGGTAGTCCATGTAGTTCGAGCCGACGCAGTTGCCCTCGGCGTCGAACGTGATGAACTGCATGTTGGCCATGGCGTAGGCCTCGGTCAGCCCGCCCATGATCTGCCCTTCGACGATCATCGGGTTGATGCGCACGCCACAGTCGTCCACGGCGACCATGTTCAGCACGTCCCAGACGCCGGTCTGCGGGTCCACCTCGACCGTGACGATGTAGACGGCGAACGGCCAGGTGAGGTTCGGCGGGTCGTAGTAGGCGGTGTTCTCCAGGCCCGGTTCCATGCCGTCCGGCATGTTGCTGTACGCGGCCATCGCGCATTCCTGGATCGTCACGCCGCGGCTCGGCGCGCTGCGCACGTAGAACCGGCCAAGCTCCCAGTCGACGTCCTCCTCGGACACCTCCAGCAGGTGCGCGGCCAGCTTGCGCGCCTTGGCCCGGATCTTGCGGGACACCATGGCCACCGCGGCGCCCGCTACCGGCGTGCTGCGGGAGGCGTACGTGCCCATGCCGAACGGGGCCGTGTCGGTGTCGCCTTCCTCGACCACCACGTCCTCGGCGGGGATGCCGAGTTCGTGGCTGACGATCTGCGCCCACGTCGTCTCGTGCCCCTGGCCCTGCGTCTTCGCCCCGGTCCGGACGATGGCCTTGCCGGTCATGTGCACCTTGAGATCGGCCGAGTCGAACATCTTGATGCCGAGGATGTCGTACTCGCGGCTGTTGCCCGCGCCGAGCGGCTCGGTCATGGTCGAGATGCCGATGCCGAGCAGCCGGCCCTTGGCCTTGGCCTCCGCCTTCTGCCGCAGGAAGTCCTGGTAGCCCACCGCGCGCAGCCCGACGTCGAGGCACTTTTCGTACTGCCCGGAGTCGGTCAGGAAGCCGAACGGCGTCCGGTGCGGGAACTGGTCGTCGGCGACGAAGTTGACCCGGCGGAACTCGGCCTGGTCCATGCCCAGGTCGTGCGCGGCCGCCTGGATCATCCGTTCCTGGAAGAACATCGCCTCGGTGACCCGGAACGAGCACCGGTAGGCGACCCCGCCCGGGGCCTTGTTGGAGTAGGTGCCGCGCGCCGAGATGTGCCCGACCGGGATGTTGTAGGCGGCGAACGCCGAGTGCAGCAGGCCGATCTTGAACTTGCTCGGCTGGGCGTCGGAGAAGAACGCGCCGTGGTCCGCGTCGCAGTGCATCCGGACGGCGAGGATCTTGCCGTCGTCGCGCATCGCGACCTCGCCGTCGAGGTAGATGTCGCGCGCGAACCCGGTGGAGATCAGGTTCCCCGACTTGTCCTCGATCCACTTCACCGGGCGTTCCAGCAGGATCGAGGCGAGGATCGAGCAGACGTAACCCGGGTACACCGGGACCTTGTTGCCGAAGCCGCCGCCGATGTCCGGCGAAACGATCCGGATCATGTGCTCGGGCAGCTCGGCCACCAGCGCGACGGCGGCCCGGATGATGTGCGGCGCCTGCGTGGTCATGTAGACGGTGAGCTTGGAGGTGGCCCGGTTGAAGTCGGCGATCGAGCCGCAGCACTCGATCGGGGACGGGTGCGAGCGCGGGTAGTGCAGCTTCAGCCGGGAGACCTTGTCGGCCTGCGCGAACGCGCGCTCGGTGCCGTCGGCGTCACCCACCTCCCAGCGGTAGATGACGTTGTCGCCCTGGTTCTCCTTGTCGTCGCGGATGACCGGCGCGCCCTCGGCCACGGCCTGGTCCGGGTTGACGATCGCCGGCAGCGGCTCGTACTCGACGTCGATCGCCTCGCACGCGTCCTTGGCGATGTAGGGGTCGTCCGCGACGACGCAGGCCACCTCCTGGCCCTGGAACCGCACCTTGTCGGTGGCGAGCACCGCCTGGGTGTCGTAGGACAGCGTGGGCATCCAGGCCAGGTTGCGGGTGGCCATCATCTCCCCGGTGAGCACCAGGTGCACCCCGGGGATCTGCCACGCCCGGCTGGTGTCGATCGACTTGATCCGCGCGTGCGCCAGCGGGCTGCGCAGGATCTCCATGTGCAGCATGCCGGGCAGCACGATGTCGTCGGTGTAGTTGCCCTTGCCCCGGATGAACCGGTTGTCCTCGACGCGCTTGCGGCTCGCGCCGAGCCCGCCGATCTTTATCTCGTCCAGCGCCTGTGTCACTGCTGACTCCCGTCTCCGTTGGCCGGGGCCGGCGGCTCTTCGCTGACCGGGGCCGGCGGGCTGAGCTTGGCGGCGGCCCACAGGACCGACTTCACGATGTTCTGGTAGCCGGTGCAGCGGCACAGGTTGCCCGACAGCGCCCAGCGCACGTCTTCCTCGGTCGGGTCCGGGTTGCTGTCCAGCAGCGCCTTGGCGGCCATCATCATGCCCGGGGTGCAGAACCCGCACTGGAGCCCGTGCTCCTCCTTGAAGCCCTCCTGGAGCGGGTGCAGTTCGCTGGCGGTGGCCAGGCCCTCCACGGTCTCGACCTCGTGCCCGTCGGCCTGGACGGCCAGCATCGTGCAGGACTTCACCGCCCTGCCGTCCACCAGCACCGTGCAGGCGCCGCAGTTCGTCGTGTCGCAGCCCATGTGCGTGCCGGTCAGCCCCAGGCCCCGGCGGATCAGGTGGGCCAGCAGCAACCGGGGCTCGACCTCGGCCACCTTCTTCGCGCCGTTGATGGTGAACCTGATCCGGCGCATCGGGACGTCGGTCGCGGTGTCGTCGCCGAGGTCGTCGTAAACGATTGTCATGTCAGGCTGCCCTCTCCGCCGTCCCGCCGGCCGTCCCATCGCCCATGCCGTTGGCCTGGGCCAGGATGCGGACCACGAAGGTGCGCACCATGTGCCGCTTGTACTCGGCGCTGCCGCGGTGGTCGGTCTTGGGCCGCGCTGCCCCCGCGGCAAGCTCGGCCGCCTGCTCGATCGTCTGCGGGGTGAGCGCCTGCCCGGTCAGCGCCTGCTGTGCCTCGGTGGCCGTGATCGTGGTGCCGCCGACTCCGGTCAGCGCGATCCCGGCCCGGGTCACGATCCCGCCGGAGGCCTCCACCGCGACCGCGACGCCGACCGTGGCGAAGTCACCGACCCGGCGCTCCAGCTTGAGATAGCCGCCGGCCCGGGTGCCCCGGTGCGGCGGGATGACCGCCTCGACCGCGATCTCGTCCGGTTCGAGCACGTTCTCGAACGGGCCGGTGACGAAGTCCGCCACCGGGATGCTGCGCCTGCCGCCCGGGCCCTGGGCGACGATCGAACCGCCGAGCGCGGTGACCACCGAGGCCCAGTCGCCCTGCGGGTCGGCATGGCAGAGCGAGCCGACGAGCGTGCCCCGGTTGCGCACGATCGGGTCGGCGATCAGCGGGGCGGCCGCGGCCATCGTCGGCTGCTTGGCCTTGAGCAGTTCCGAGCGCTCCAGGTCGGCGTGGCGGCACAGCGCGCCGATGCGCAGCGTGCCGTCGGGGTCCTCGCGGTGGTAGTCCAGGCCGCCGATGTTGTTGATGTCGACCAGCAGTTCCGGGGTGGCGAAGCGCAGCTTCATCAGCGGCACCAGGCTCTGGCCGCCGGCCAGCACCTTCGCTTCGCCCCCGCCGCCGGCCAGCAGCCCGATCGCCTCGGCGAGCGAGCGCGGTGCCTCGTAGCGGAACCGAGACGGATACATACAGTCCTCCAGCCCTTGTGAGAAAGCTGTACCCGCAGGTCAGGTGCGGTCTTGCGGGGTATCCTCCGGGCCGGGACCGGCGCCGCGCGCGGGCCGCTGGCTTTCCGGGTCGGGCACGGCCACGGGGAGGGAGTCGTATTCGGGGTCCGGCCGGGGCTCCTGGTGCGGCGGCCACGGCCCGGCCACCGGCTGCCCGGCGATCTTGAGGTAGTCGATCAGCTCGGGCCAGGCCCAGACGGTCGGGCTCTTCCCGGTCTTCGGTGCGTGCTCGATGAGCTCATACAGGCGCGGATTGCCCTGGCTGTGCCCGTCTGACTCGATCCGCATAGCGCCGCTCCAGGTGTCGGACGGAGCCCACCCTGCACCGTCGCCGCTGTTGTCCACATGATCTGCCCCGCCCGTCGGCCCCGCAACACGCGAATAAGTGGTTGCTTAACCGGCTCCGAGCGCCTGCCTGGGCGGGGTCAGGGTCAGCACCGCGCGGGGTGGCGGGGTCAGGGTCAGCACCACACGAGCAGATTGTGGTAGATCAGCTCCAGATTGTCACATACACCGGGGGGCGGAAGCGGGAGGGGGGAACTCCGGCGGCCGGGGAGCGCATCAGGTGCATGGCCTCGGGCGTGCTCAGGAAGCGGCGCAGCGCGCTCGCCGCGTTGCTCCGGTTCTGCCGCTCCAGCACGGTCACGTGCCAGCAGGCCTCCATGGGCGGCCCGGGCAGTTCGGCCAGCGACAGGTCGCCCCGGCGGAGCTGCTGCGCGACCAGGTGCTCCACCGCGGGAGCGACCCCGGCGCCGTCGGCCGCCGCGGCCCAGGCGGCGGTCTGGTTGGGGAACACGCCGATCTGGCTCTCCGGTATCCCCAGCCCGGCCAGCAACTGCCCGGTGTCGCTGCCGGGGTCGGTGCCGGACGGGTCCACCAGCCAGCGCCACTGGCGCGGGCTGCCCCGCAGCGTGGCCTGCTTGGCGGCGACCACGACCAGGCGGTACCGGAAGATCGGCTCGGTCACCACGGCCAGCGCGGGGTCGCGGGTCATGCTGGAGCTGATCGCCACGTCGGCCAGCCGGTTGGCGACCAGGACCCCCATCTCCTTGGTCACCGCCACGCCCGCCGACACCTCAACCGAGCCCGCGTACCGCCGGGTGAACGCCTCCATCAGCGGGCTGACCACGAACTCGGCGATCGCGGAGGTGGCCACCACCCGGAGCTGCTCCGGGGCGCCCTGCGCCGCGCGGACCGCGGCGTGCGCCTCGGCGCCGAGCACGACGATCTGGGACGCGGCCGACAGGAGCCTGGAGCCGCCCGCGGTGAGCGTCATGCCCGCGGGCCCGCGCGTCACCAGCTGGTCGCCCAGATGCTGGCGGAGAGCCGACAGGGCCTGGGACACGGCCGGCTCGCTGACGCCGAGTGCGTTCGCCGCCGCAGTCACCGAGCCGAGGCGAGCAACCAGCACAAACGCGTTGAGCTGAGTGAGCGTCATGGCACTGTCATTATGGCGCCCTCATACACTCAGGACGCGAGCCAAGGATCGGGAGCGGGTGCATGCAGGTTCCGGCGCAGGTCGAGTACGAGAAGGCGACCAGCGTCGCGCACGCCCTGGCCCTGCTCACCAGGTACGGCCCCGAGGCCCGGATCCTGGCCGGCGGGCACAGCCTCATCCCGATGATGAAGCTGCGCCTGGCCCAGCCGGAGACCCTGATCGACATCAACGCGCTCAGCGAGCTCTCCTACATCCAGATGGCGGACGGCGAGCTGCGGATCGGCGCGCTGACCAGGCACGCGCAGCTCCTCGACTCCGCGGAGGCCGGCGAGCACTTCGCGATCCTGCACGACGCCGAAAAGGTGATCGCCGACCCCGTGGTGCGGAACTGGGGCACCATCGGCGGCTCGCTGTGCCAGGCCGACCCGTCCGAGGACCTGTCCGCGACGTTCGCCGCGCTCAAGGCGATCATGGTGATCTGCCACCCGGAGGGCACCAGGACGGTGCCGGCCCGGGAGTTCCACACCGGGCCCTACGAGACCGTCGTCGGCCCCGCCGAGCTGCTCACCGAGATCCGGATCCGGGTCAGGCCCGGCGGCGGCAGCGCCTACGAGAAGGTCGGCCGCCGCGTCGGCGACTGGCCGGTGGGCGCCGCCGGGGCGGCGCTGTGGCTGGCCGGTGACCGCATCTCCGACGCCGGGATCGGGCTGACCGCCGTCGGCGCGCAGCACTTCGCCGCGGCCGAGGCCGAGGAGTTCCTGCGCGGCGCGGCGCCCAGCGAGGAGAACTTCGCCCGGGCCGGGGAGATCGCGGCCGAGCACTGCCGGCCGACCTCGGACCAGCGCGGCCCGGCCGCCTACAAGCGGCACCTGGCCAGCGAGCTCACCGCCCGCGCGCTGCGCCGCGCGCTGGAGCGGGCCCGGGGCGGGGACGCCTGAGATGCAGATCACGGTGCTGGTCAACGGCGACGCGTACACCCGCGAGGTGGAGCCGCGGCTGCTGCTGATTCACTTCCTCCGCGATGAGCTGGAGCTCACCGGCTCACACTGGGGCTGTGACACCTCGAACTGCGGCGCCTGCGTGGTGTGGCTCGACGAAATACCGGTGAAGTCGTGCACCGTGCTCGCGGCCATGGCCGACGGGCACCGGGTCCGCACCGTGGAGGGCCTGGAATCGAACGGCCGCCTCGACCCGGTCCAGGAGGGGTTCGCCCGGTGCCACGGGCTGCAATGCGGCTTCTGCACGCCGGGCATGATGATGACCGCCCGCTGGCTGCTCGACCACAACCCCGACCCCACCGCCGAGCAGGTCCGCGAGGCACTGTCCGGCCAGGTCTGCCGCTGTACCGGCTACGAGAACATCGTCCGCTCCGTGCTGTGGGCGGCCGGGAGCGAGTCGTGAGCGCGCCGCTCGTGCCCAGCCCGAACGGGGCCTACGGTCCGCTGCGGCGCAAGGAGGACGCGCGCTTCATCCGCGGCCGGGGCACCTTCGTGGACGACATCCGGCTGCCCGGGATGCTGTACGGCGCGGTCCTGCGCAGCCCGCTCGCGCACGCCAGGATCACCGCCATCGACACCACCGCCGCCGAGGCCCACCCCAAGGTCAAGGCCGTCATCACCGGCGAAACCCTGGCCGGGCTCGGCCTCGCCTGGATGCCGACGCTGTCCCGCGACGTGCAGGCGGTGCTCGCCACCGACAAGGTGCGGTTCCAGGGCCAGGAGGTAGCGTTCGTCGTCGCCCAGGACCGGTACTCGGCCCGGGACGCGCTCGAGCTGATCTACGTCGAGTACGAGCCGCTGCCGCCGGTGATCGACGCCGAGCGGGCCCTCGATCCCGGTGCCCCGGTGATCCGCGACGACATCAAGGGCAAGACCGACAACCACATCTTCGAGTGGGAGGCCGGCGACCGGGCCGCGACCGATGCCGCGTTCGCGGCGGCCGACGTCGTGCTGGCGCAGGACATGCTCTACCCGCGGTCCCACCCGGCCCCGCTGGAGACGTGCGGCGCAATCGCCGACATGGACCAGGTCACCGGGAAGCTCACGATCTGGTGCACGTCGCAGGCGCCGCACGCGCACCGCACCCTGTACGCGATGTTCGCCGGGCTGCCCGAGCACAAGATCCGGGTCGTCTCCCCCGACATCGGCGGCGGCTTCGGCAGCAAGGCACCGGTCTACCCCGGCTACGTATGCGCGATCGTGGGCTCCCTGATCACCGGACGGCCCGTCAAGTGGATGGAGGACCGGTCGGAGAACTTGATGAGCACCGCGTTCGCGCGCGACTACCACATGCACGGCGAGATCGCCGCGACCCGCGATGGCAAGGTTGTCGGGCTGCGGGTCAGCGTCCTCGCCGACCACGGCGCGTTCAACGGGGCCGCGCAGCCGACCAAGTTCCCCGCCGGGTTCTTCGGGGTGTTCACCGGTTCCTACGACCTGGAGGCTGCCCATTGCCAGGTCAGGGGCGTCTACACCAACAAGGCCCCGGGCGGGGTCGCCTACAGCTGCTCGTTCCGGGTCACCGAGGCGGTGTACCTGGTCGAGCGCATGATGGACCTGCTGGCCGCCGAGCTCGGCGCCGACCCGGCCGACTTGCGGATGAAGAACCTGCTGCGGCCCGAGCAGTTCCCGTATACCTCGCCGACCGGCTGGGAGTACGACTCCGGCGAGTACGCCAAGACGCTCCAGGTGGCGCTCGACGCCGCGGACTACCCCGCGCTGCGCCGCGAGCAGGCCGAAAAACGCGAGCGCGGCGAGCTGATGGGCATCGGCATCAGCTTCTTCACCGAGGCGGTCGGGGCCGGGCCACGCAAGATCATGGACATCCTCGGCCTGGGCATGGCCGACGGCGCCGACCTGCGGGTGCACCCGACCGGCAAGGCGGTGCTCGGGGTGTCGTGCCAGACCCAGGGCCAGGGCCACGAGACCACGTTCGCCCAGATCGTGGCCGAGGAGCTGGGCCTTTCCCCCGATGACGTCGAGGTCGTCCACGGGGATACCGACCGGACCCCGTTCGGCCTGGGCACCTATGGCTCCCGCTCGACGCCGGTCTCCGGCGCGGCGGCCGCGGTCGCGGCGCGCATGGTCCGGGAGCGGGCGAAGATCGTGGCGGCGGCCATGCTGGAGGCCTCCGCGGACGACCTGGAGTGGGCCAACGGCAGGTGGCAGGTGCGCGGCGACCCGGAGCAGGGCAGGACCATCGCCGAGATCGCCATGGCCGCGCACTCGTCGCTCGAGCTGCCCGACGGGGTCCAGGGGCACCTGGACGCGGGCGCGGTGTACAACCCGCCCAACCTCACCTATCCCTATGGCGCCTACATCTGCGTGGCAGACGTCGACCCCGGAACCGGGGTCGTGAAGGTACGCCGGTTCATCGCGGTGGACGATTGTGGTGTGCGGATCAACCCGATGATCGTGGAGGGGCAGATTCACCGCGGGCTCTGCGACGGGATCGGCATGGCGCTGATGCAGGCGATCGCGTTCGACGCCGACGGCAACTGCCTGGGCGGCTCCTTCATGGACTACCTGCTGCCCACGTCCGTGGAGTGCCCGTCCTGGGAGCTGAGCGAGACGGTAACCCCGTGCCCGCACCACCCCATAGGCGCGAAGGGGGTCGGTGAGTCGGCCACCGTAGGATCCCCAGCAGCGGTGGTCAACGCCGTGATGGACGCCCTGGCACCGTACGGCGTGCGGCACGCCGACATGCCGCTGACTCCGGCCAACGTCTGGTCCGCGATCCAGGGCAACCCGGTGCGAACGGACCTGGCAATCCCATGAGTGAGGACGTCATTAACACCCCCGGCAGCATGCATTACGACCTTGCGGCGCGAATCCCCGATCCGGTGGCGCTGCTGGGTGCGCTCGACTCCACCGGGTATCTCGCGGACGAGGCGCTGGCCACCGCGTTGTTCCTGGCCGCACGGATGGGGCAGCCGATCCTGCTCGAAGGCGAACCCGGCGTCGGCAAGACCGAGGCTGCCAAGGCCCTCGCCGAGGCGCTGGACACCCCGCTGCTCCGGCTGCAGTGTTACGAGGGGCTGACCTCCTCGGAGGCCCTGTACGAGTGGAACTACCCGCGCCAGTTGCTGGCGATCAGGCTGGCCGAGTCCAGGGGCGAGGCGCTCCGCGACGCCGACCTGTTCAGCGAGGAGTACCTGCTGGCCCGGCCGCTGCTCGCCGCGCTGGATCATCCCGGGCCGCGCCCCGCGGTGCTGCTGATCGACGAGGTGGACCGCGGCGACGACGAGTTCGAGGCGTTCCTGTTCGAACTGCTCGCCGAGTCGGCGGTGACCATCCCGGAACTCGGCACCCGCCGGGCCCGGTTCCGCCCGGTCGTCGTGCTGACCTCGAACCGCACCCGTGACCTGCACGACGCGCTGAAGCGGCGGTGCCTGTACCACTGGATCGACTACCCGGACACGGGCCGGGTGGCCGCGATCATCCGCCGCCGGGTGCCGGCCACGACCGAGATGCTGGCCGGCCAGGTGGCGCTGGGGGTGGCCCGGCTGCGCGACCTTGACCTGGCCAAACCGCCCGGCGTGGCGGAGGCCATCAGCTGGGCCGGTGCGCTGAACGTGCTGGGCGCGCCCAGCCTGGACGGCGCATCGGCGAACGCGACCGCCGGTGCGGTGCTGAAGTACTCCGAGGACCTGCGCGCGGTCCGCGCCACCGGGTTCGCGGCGCTCACCGCCGACGAGCCCTGATGACCCGGTGTCATGGGGTTGGCAGGCGGCGGCGGAGCCGTCGCCCGGGGCGAGCTGGGAAGGTGCCGGTGAGCCCTGACCCCCCCGAGACCGGGATCCGCGGCGGGCCAGCCCCGGCGGAGGACCTCGCGCTGGCGGCCGCCAGATTCGGCGTGGCGCTGCGCGCCGCCGGGGTGCCGGCCGACCCCGGCCGGTGCGAGCGGTTCGCCCGGGCGGTCACCGTGGCCCGGCCAGCCACGCTGCGGAGTTTGTACTTGTGCGCGCTGGCCACGCTGGCATCGAACCAGGATCACATCGAGACGCTGCGCCGGGTCTTCCTGGACTTTTTCGGCGGCCCCAGGGACCCGGCCGGGGGCGAGCCGCGGGCCGCGGGGCCGCCCGGCGGTCACCCCCGCACATCGCAGGTGTCTGACCTGCTGCGGCAGGCGGCCGATGCGGCCCGGACCCACGCCTCCCAGGAGCCGGACGACGGCGAACCGGACCAGCCACAGTCCCCGGCCGGCCGGAGCGGGCTGGTGCCCCTGGACGAGGAAGCCCCCGAAGAGGAGGACGCGGAGGCGCCCCGGCACACGCTGGCCAGCGCCGTCGAGCGGCTGGCCAGCACCGACTTCGCCGAGCTGACTCCGGCCGAACTGCTGCTGCTGTCCGGGCTCATGCGCAAGCTGACCCTGGCCGTGCCGCTGCGCCGGTCGCGCCGCCCACGGCGCACGCCGCACGGGCGCCGGGCGGACCTGCGTGCCACGCTGCGCCAGGCCCGGCGGACCGGCGGCCATCCGCTGCGGCTGGCCCGGCAGGCGCCGGTGCGCCAACCCCGCCGGCTGGTGGTGCTCTGCGACATCTCCGGCTCGATGGAGCCCTACGCGCGGGCCATGCTCCAGTTGCTGTACTGCGCGGCCGGCGGTGCGCGAGCCGAGGTGTTCACGTTCGCGACCCGGCTCACCAGGCTGACCGGCACGCTGGCGCACGCCCGGCCCGGGGTTGCGCTCCAGCAGGCGGGCCAGACGGCGCCGGACTGGCTGGGCGGGACCCGGATCGGTGAGTCGCTGGCCGAGTTCAACGACCTTTACGGGCGCCGGGGCATGGCGCGGGGGGCGGTCGTGCTCATCATCTCCGATGGCTGGGATACCGGGGACCCGGCCGTCCTGCGCCGGGAGATGGAGCGGTTGTCCCGGGTCGCGCACCGGATCATCTGGGTCAACCCGCGCACGCAAAGTCCCGAGTACCAGCCGCTGGCCGGGGGCATGGCGGCCGCGTGGCCCTACTGCGACGCCGTCGTGAGCGCGCACTCGCTGAGCGCCCTCGATGACCTGACGGCCGCGCTGGCCCACTCGGGGCGGCGCAGCTGACCCCGTCGGACCGGCCGGGCTGACCGCGCTGACTGTCTTCGACGCAATCCTGGTCTGGCTCACCTGGCGCGAGTACCGCTCGCGACGAGCCGCGCACCCGGTCCGGGCGCCGGTGGCCGTCCCCTCCGCGACCGGCCATAGCTCCGGTCCGGGTTAATGCGTTGCCTGAGCTGGCCGCGACGGGTTAGGTGGGGCGGGAACCGGCGGCGGGCTGGCCGGGGCGTCGAGCGGGGAATGGGTTCGGAATGGGACACGTCGAGGTGGCTCATGTTGGCCACGCCCTTCCCGATGGGAGGGCGCTGATCGACGATGCCTCGTTCCGGGTCGGGGAAGGGACGACGGCCGCGCTCGTCGGGCCCAACGGTGCGGGGAAGACGACACTGCTCAGGCTTGTCGCGGGGGACACCGAACCGCAATCGGGGTCGGTCACGTTTAGCGGCGGGCTCGGGGTGATGCGGCAGTTCGTGGGGTCGATCCGGGCCGAGGCGCCCGACGGGGCCGATTCGGGACAGCCGGATACCGGGCGGATCACCGGGGATTCCGCGGTGCGGGATCTGCTGCTGTCGGTGGCTCAGCCGCGTGTTCGGCAGGCGGGGGCCCGGCTGGATGCCGCGGAACTCGTCATGATGGAGCGCGACGACGAGCCGGCCCAGATGCGGTACGCGGCGGCTCTCGCCGAATGGGGGGACGCGGGCGGGTACGAGGCCGAGGTGCTCTGGGATGCCTGTTGCCTGGCCGCGCTCGGGGCCGGCTACGAACAGTGCCGCTGGCGCGCGGTCGGCACCCTGTCGGGCGGCGAGCAGAAACGGCTGGTGCTCGAGGCCCTGCTGCGCGGGCCCGCCGAGGTACTGCTGCTCGACGAGCCGGACAACTACCTGGACGTCCCTGCCAAACGGTGGCTGGAGCAGCAACTCGCGTCCACCGCCAAGACGGTGCTCCTGGTCAGCCACGACCGGGAGTTGCTCGCGAACTGCGCGCGGCGGATCATCACCGTGGAAGACGGCAGCGTGTGGGTGCACGGCGGCGGGTTCGCGAGCTACCACCAGGCACGCAAGGAACGCAATGAGCGCCTGGACGAGTTGCGCCGCCGGTGGGACGAGGAACACGAGAAGATCAAGCAACTCGTCCGGATGTACCGCCAGAAGGCGTCCTACAACGACGCCATGGCGTCCCGGCTCCAGGCGGCGGAGACCCGGCTGCGCCGGTTCGAGGAGGCCGGGCCGCCGGAGCTGGCGCCACGCGAGCAGAACGTCCGGATGAGGCTGCGCGGCGGCCGGACCGGTAAGCGGGCCGTGAGATGCGAGGACCTGGAGCTGACCGGGCTCACCCGTCCGTTCGCCACCGAGGTCTGGTACGGCGAACGGGTCGCGGTGCTCGGCGCCAACGGCTCCGGCAAGTCCACGTTCCTGCGCCTGCTGTCCGGCGAGGACATTCCGCACACCGGGGTCGCCCGGCTTGGCGCACGGGTTGCGCCGGGGCTGTTCGTGCAGACGCACACCCGCCCCGACCTCATGACCCGCTGGCCGGAGGAGATCCTCACGACCGAGCACGCGCTTTCGCGCAGTCAAGCCATGGCAGCACTCGCGCGGTATGAAATGGCGGGTTGCGCGCGACAGCCGTATGGCACCTTGTCCGGTGGACAACAAGCGAGATTGCAAATCCTGCTGCTGGAACTGGCTGGTTCGACGTTGCTCCTGCTCGACGAGCCGACCGACAATCTGGACCTGGCCAGCGCGGAGGCGTTGCAGGAAGGCTTGGAGTCGTATCAGGGAACGGTGCTGGCGGTGACCCACGACCGTTGGTTCGCCCGGTCGTTCGACAGGTTCCTTGTGTTCCGTGCGGACGGAAATGTCCAGGAATATGACGCCCCGGTCTGGGAGGAGACTCGCGCCGCCCGGCCCGGTTGACCGTTGGGCCTTGCTAGGCTTCAGGAGTTCCAGGGAGGCCGGCCGTCCGTGGCGGGCCGGCTCCGCGCGGCAAAGGTGAAGGGGTCCGCACCGTGAAGAAGCTGTTGCTGCTCCTGCTGGTCGGGCTTGGCGCTTTCGCGGTCTGGCGCAAGGTCCAGGCCGACCGGGCCGAGCTTGACTTGTGGACGGAAGCCACTACCAGCGACGACTGAAAGCCGCAGCCAGAGCTCCTGAGCGGTGGACGGGGGTGATCGGGGTTGAGCGGTGGGCAGCCGATCTCGCTGGCCTGCTGCGGCTTGCTCGGGACCGTCGCGCAGGACGACGGCATGCTGGAGCGTGCCTTCGCTGAGGCGTGCGCGACCCAGGGGATCGTCCCGGGTACCGCCGACTACGCCCACTGCATGGTCGCCGTGCACCAGTCTCTGGGCCAGCCCGCCGTTGACGTGTTCCGCGGCTTGTTCCCGAACAGCCCCGGCCGCGCGGAAGCCGCCGCGGTGTCCTTCGAGCGCTCGTTCCGTTCTGCCGTGGAGCGCACCGGGCTGTCGCCGGTGCCCGGCGCGGAAGACGCCATAGCCGAGCTGCGCGCTTCCGGCGTGCGGATCTGCATGATCAGCGGGCTGTCCCGCCGCCTCGTCGCCGTGGTACTCGACACCCTCGACTGGTGGCGGCGGATCGACCTCGCGCTGGCTCCCGAGGATGTGCCCCGGGGCTGCCCGTGGCCGGACATGATGCTGACCGCGATGCTGCGGCTTGGTGTCGAGGACGTCAGGGAGGCCGCGTACGCGGGCACCAGCGCCAGCGGGGTTATGTGCGCGAAGCGGGCTGGAGCGGGCATCGTTGCCGGGGTACTCGCCGGCGGCCACACCCGCGACCGGCTGCGGCGGGCTGGCGCCACCCATCTCATCGGCGAGGTCGCCGAACTGCCCGCGTTGCTGGCGGGCAGCGACCCGGAAACCCACAAGGCGGCCGAGCACGCCGCGACCAGGCGAGCCGCGCCAGGCCAGGGGGAAGCCGGCCGCGGGGAAACCGGACGTGGCGCCGCGGCCGCCGGGCCAGGGGGCCGGGGCGCGGCGGGCCATGTGCCGCCCCAGGCAAGCGCGCCCCGCGCTGCCCCGCGGGTACCCTAAGAGCCGTCAGCACCCGGGGCTATAGCTCAGCTGGAAGAGCACTTGCTTTGCAAGCAAGGGGTCAGGGGTTCGAGTCCCCTTAGCTCCACTGGTCAGAGGCAAGATTCGAAAACCTGAGCCCAGGATTGTGGCTCGTACAGCAGTAAAGTACAGCAGTTGGGCGAGCGTCACTGGGTGCCTTGTCTCCCGGCCCTCGCCTAACGTTCCTGGGGCCGGTCGCTGATCTGCGCCTCTTCGCGGCTCATTACTACCCTGACCAGCCGGGATGCTCTTTGCCGGCCTTCGGCGTTGCCGTCACACAGCGTGACGACCGGCCGGGAACGCCCACCATCGCACCTATTTCGCGGGAGGTTCTTGCCCGGATTGCAAGGGGTCAATCCGGCATCGCGGCTGATGGCTGAAAAGGGCGCTCACGACGTTGCGTTAGGGATCATTCACCACCTAGGGAGGTCGGTAGCCTTCCCGTCACGGCTGGTAGGGAGATTAGCCCCGGTCTGCGGTCTATCCGCTGGCGGGGCGGCTGGCCGGCCGGTGGCCTGGTCGACTAGGTGGCGGAGCTGGTAGCGGCCTGCGATGCCGAGCTTGGGGTAGGAGTTGTACAGGTGCGAGGCGACGGTGCGCGGGGAAAGAAACAAGCGGTCGGCGATGTCGCCATTGCTCAGGCCACGGCTAGCCAGAATGACGATCTCGCGCTGCTGTGGGGTCAGTTCCGCGAGTGCACTGGGCGCGGTGGTCGCCGCGTGGGCGGTGACGCCGCAGGCTCGTAGTTCTGCCTCGGCGCGCCGGATCCAGGGCGTGGCGCCCAGGCTGCGGAAGGTTTGCAGGGCCGCCGTGAGTATCGACTTGGCGTCGTTGATGTACCGCTGCCGGCGCAACCATTCTCCGTAGTCGAGCTGGAGTTGGGCCCGCTCGAACGGCCAGGCATCCCCGGCGGGGTCGGCCAGGCCCCGGGCGAGGTGCGCCCCGGCGGCGATGGGCCCGGCGAGCAGGCCGCAGGCGCGGGCGGCGAGTTGTTGCAGCCGCGGCCCGGGTGCCGGGTCCACTTTGGCCAGGGCGCGTTCCACTAGCGTCCGCGCCTCTAGGTGACGCTCTGTGCGAGCGGCGGCGGCGGCAAGGTCGGCGACGGCCAGGTAGGAGATGTGGTTGTGCAGCGGTGTGCCGTCGGCGTCGAAGAGCTTGCGGAGGTGGGCGTAGCCAGTCGTGTAGCTGCCGTCGGCCAGCGCGGCGATGCCGGTGGCGTGCCGGGCTCGTGCGGCGGTCGCGCGGTCTGCTGTGGTGTCGATCTTGGCGAGGGCGCTGGTGATGAGCGGCTGTACCCGATCGTGGTTGCCGCGCAGGGCGAGCACTGTCGCCGTGGCGAGGTCGGCGGAGGCGGCGATGGTGTCCATTTTGTACGCGGCGGCGGTGTCGGCGGTCTCGCGGGCGGTGGTGAGCGTCTCGTCCCATCGTCCGCTGTCGATGTATGCCCACAGCAGCGCTGATAGGACGGGCCCGCTGCGGCCGCGCACGCCGGGTTCGCGGAGTCGGTCGAGGGCTTCCCGCAGGAACCTGACGGCGAGATCGGTCTCGTCCAGAAGCCAGGCCGCCGCGCCGACGTCGGCTGGTTCGCTGAATGTTCGGCTGGCCATTCGGAGCAGGGAGGCAATGAGTTCTCCTCTTTTCCCGAACGGGTTCGTGGTTGCCCTGATCCAGAGGCGAATCATGTCGGCCTGGTCGGCTGGCCAGTCCGCGCTTGTCTGCGGCGGCTCGTGCATGCGGTCGAAGGTGGTGAGCACCGCCTGGCGGTCGGCCGGGGTGCCGGAGTGGTAGGCGACCGTCGCGGCCAAGTCGATAGCGTTCCAGGCTATGACCGGCATCTGGTCCGATGCCTGCTCGGCGACGGAGATAAGCGTGGGGAGCGCGTCGGCGTGCCGGTTGGACCAGATGAGTGCCCAGCCAAGTAGGTAGCGGGCGGTGATGCGTAGGTCCGGGTCCTTGGTCAGCGTGAGGGCCCGGGCTGCCAGTTCCTGCACCCAGTCCGACTGCCCGGTGTGGCGGGCGAGTGCAGCGGCGGCCAGGAGCCGCCGCGCCTGATCGGGCTCGTTCGGGCTGAGTTCGGCAGCGCGCTCAAGAGCGCGCGCGGCGGCAGCGGCGCCGCCGCGCCGCTGCGCTTGAGTGGCGGTTTCCTCCAGCAGCGAGGCCACGCGCTCGTCGGGTTTCAGTGCGGCTGCCGCCATGTGCCAGGCGTACCGGTCGGGGTGGCCGTGGAGCGTGTCCGCCATCTTCAGGTGGGCCGCGGCGAGCTCGGCGAACGGGACGGTGTGATAGATCGCAGACCGTACCAGCGGGTGGGTGAACTGCGGTCCCGACCCGCCCACCCGGATCAGGCCCGCCGTCTCGGCGGGCCTGAGCGCGGCGGCGGTCAGCCCGGGCACCGCCGTGGTCGTCAGGTCCGGGTTGTCGGCGACCGCCGCGAGCAGCAGCGCGGCCCGGGTTGGCGGGGGGAGGACGGCGAACTGAGCGGCCATAATGGCGGTGAGCCGGTCAGTGGGCGGCAACGGCTCACTCGCCCACCGCCGTCCGGCGGTCGGGTCGGCCGCGATCATTTTCGACAGCTCGATCAGCGCCATTGGGTTCCCGGCCGCCTGGGCGATTACCTGCTCTCGGGCCCGGCCGTGGGGCGGGTGGGGTTGGGCGTCGAGCAGGTGGCCGGCGTCCAGCCTGCTGAGCGGCTGCAGGATCAATTCCGGGAAGTCGCGGTCAAAACCCGGTGGCGGGATGTTTCCACGAGCGCCGAGGAGTAGTACGAGCGGCTCGGATTCCAGCCGCCGGGCGGCGAAGGCGAGTGTGTCCAGTGAACCGCGGTCCAGCCAGTGCGCGTCGTCCACCTCGACCAGCAGCGGACGGTCGTCTGACAGGTTCGACAGGAGCGTCAGCACGGCGATCCCGGTGAGCAGGGGATCGGGCGGCACCGGGTCATCTGACAGCGCGAACGCCCCGTACAGCGCCTGGGCCTGCCGGTCGGGCAGGGCGGCCACCCGGTCCAACACCGGCCGCAGCAGTTGGTGCAGCCCCGCGAACGCGAGGTCGCGCTCGGACTCCCGGCCCGCCACCGACAACACCCGCAGGTCTCCGGCCCTTGCGCGCACCGCCACGTCAGCGAGCATGGCGGTCTTGCCCGTGCCGGGGTCTCCCAGCAGCACCAGGATCCGGCTGTCGGCCGGGAGCGGATCCACCAGCCCGCGCAGCCGGGCCACCTCGCCATCCCGGCCGATCAGCTCGCTGTTGGTGGCCACTGCGCACGACCTTCCGCGGTCCCGCGCCCACTATAGGCACGGCGAGCCGAGGACTGCGCTCGCAGGCAAGTGCAGTCAAGTTGCCGATACATCACCCCGGCGCGCGGGCGGAAGGTGAGGGCGTGGATGACGTGTTTTTCGCCCAGCGGTGTGTGTCGTGATGACGTATGTCACCGTGGGCCACGAGAACTCCGCCACCATCGACATCTATTACGAAGACCACGGGCGGGGGAGGCCCGTGGTCTTGGTGCACGGGTTCCTGCTAGACGGGCACTCCTGGGAAAAGCAGGAAGCGGCTCTGCTTGCCGCCGGGTACCGGGTCATCACCTATGACCGGCGCGGCTTCGGCGCCTCCAGCCGGCCGAGCACGGGCTACGACTTCGACACGCTGGCCGCCGATCTCGCCGCGCTGCTGGAGCACTTGGACCTGCTACAGGTGGTGCTGGCCGGGTTCTGCGCGGGCACCTGCGAAGTGATCCGCTACCTAGGTGCCTACCGACCCCGGCGGGTACGGGCCGCCGTGCTGCTGGCGCCCCTGCCACCATTCCTTGCGCTTTTTCCGCTCGTCTACGACAACTACGACGGCAATGGCCACAGCGGCCTTGCCGAGTTCATAGCCCAGCTGAGTGCCGACCGCCCGGCAGCCATCAAATCCTTCCTGGACCGGTCCTACAACGTCGACGTGCTGGGGGGGATCCGGGTCAGCGATCAGGCCTGGCAGAACAGCTTCCACGTCGCCCTCCGAGCCTCCGCGGCTGCGGTGCTGGGCTGCGCCGCCACGTGGCGGGAAGACTTCAGCGGCGACCTGGGACGGATAACCGTCCCCGTTCTGATCGTGCAGGGCGACCAGGACAAGATCGCGCCCGCCGGGGTCTTGGGGAACCTGCCGCCGCGCCTGCTCGGCGACGCCCGGCATGTGGTGATACCAGATGGGCCGCACGCGATCATCTGGACGCACGCCGACGAGGTAAACCGGGCGCTGATCGACTTCATCGGTGCCTTGTGACCGCCCCGCACCGGTATGGCGCCCGACTCCTGGCCTGCAAGGTGACCCGGTCCCGGACCAGGGTGCAGTCAGGTTGCGGATCCCCTGGCGGCCTCCACCTCAAGGACCGTCGGCGCCGGCGGGACGTCGCTACCGCAGACCGCGAAGTCCTGGCAGCCGTAGGCGTCCCGGATCTCCCACGTATGCTCATATGCCGTCATCTCGGTCCCGCGCCGTTTGGAACAATCCGTTTAAAGGCAGGTCACTCTCGGGATTCGGCGTCCGGTTCCATGCCTGCGCGGGTGATCAGATCTTGGACCTGATGGCGCCCGGATATGCCGAGCTTGGGATAAGAGTGGTACAGGTGCGAAGCGACCGTGCGGGGCGACAGGAAAAGCCGGTCGGCGATCTCGCGGTTACTGTATCCATGGCCAGCCAAGGCAATGATCTGCCGCTGCTGTGGGGTCAGCTGCCACAGGGCGCCGGGCGCGGCGGCGGTGTTGGGGTTCGCGACTCCGCAGGCGCGGAGTTCCGCCTCAGCGCGCCTCATCCAGGGCCGAGCTCGCAGTTTGCTAAAGCCTTCTAGCGCCGCCGCTAGGACTGGTTTGGCGTCGTTGATACGGCGATGCCGTCGCAGCCACTCGCCGTGGTCGAGGCGCAGCCGCGCACGCTCGAAGGGCCACAGCTCCCCGGCAGGGTCCGACAGCGTCTTACGGAAATGGGTGTCCGGGCCGCTGGGGTCGGCGAGCAGGCCCTGCGCCCGGCCGAAGAGCTGGTCGAGCCGGGGCGATGCGGTCCCGGGCAGGCTCGCCTGGACAACCTCGACGAGCCCGCGGGCTTCAAACCCGCGGTCGGCCCGGACAGCCGCCGCCGCTAGGTCCGCTATCCCGAGGTAGGAAATGTGGTAGTGCCATGGCGCACCGTCATCGGTGAACAGTCGGCGGAGCTGACCATAGGCCATGCCGTAGTTGCTCTCGGCCAAAGCTGCCAGGCCCAGGGCATGCCGTGCCCGGGCGGTGACCGACCGGCTCTGTTCCTGATCACTGGCCAGTGCCTTGCTGACGCGTGCCCGTGCATCGTCTCCCTCACCACGGGCGGCCAGGATGGTGCCCGTGATCAGGTCGGCGGATGCCGAGACGACACCATTCCGGTGACCCATGATCAGTTCATTAGCCTCGGCGACGGTTTCCAGGGCGTCGTCCCACTGCCCGGCGTCCAGGCAGGCCCAGCCGAGCGGGGACAGTGACCCACCGCTCGCGGCGCGCACGGTCGGCTCGTGAAGCAGTTTCGTTGCTGCGCGCAGCAGTTCGACCGCCAGGGCGGACTGGTTCAAGACCCACGCGGCCGCGCCCGCCCTGGACAGGTAGTGCTCGCCGAGGGGTGTCTGGGCAACCTGCTTGACTCGGGCAAGGATCTCGGCGTTGCCCCGGTAGGGGGCGGTGGAGGCCAGGATCCATAGCTGCAGAGCCTGGATCGCGGGCGACTGGGCCCGGTCTGAGGGGGGTGCTCTGTTTTCGAGAAGCGTGAGGGTCTCCCGGACCTCTTGCACCGCTTCCGGCTTCCCGGACTGGTAAGCGACCGAAGCCGCGAACGCCAGCGCGTCCCAGGCCATTAGAGGGTCGTAGGCCGACGCCTCACGGGCCACGGGAATCAAAACCGAGAGCGCAGCAGCGTGCTTGCTTGACCAGGCCAGCGCCCAGCCAGCTACCCGGCGGGCAACAAGCCGCACTTCTGGTTCACTGGTCAAAGCAAGGGCCTGGGTAGTGAGGTCCTCCACCCATGCGGTCTGCCCGGTGGGCGCGGCGATCTCGGCGGCAGATACCAGCCGCCGGGCTTGCGCGTCTGGGGCGGGGCTAAGTCCCGCAGCACGCTCCAGTGCCTGGGCAGCAACTGAAGAGCCGCCCCGGCGCTGTGCATCAGCGGCGGTCCGCTCCAGCAGCGCTGCCACCCGCTCATCCGGTTCTAGTGCGGCCGCCGCCAGATGCCAGGCATACCGGTCAGGCCGGCCGCGGAGCGTGTCGGCGATCTTCAGGTGCGCCGCTGCCCGTTCTGCGAACGGAACGGCATGGTAGATCGCCGAACGAACCAGCGGGTGATTGAACTGCGGCCCCGAACCGCCTACCTTGATCAGCCCCGCCGTCTCGGCCGGCGCCAGCGCGGCGGCCGTCAGCCCGGGGACTGCCGCTACGGTCAAGTCCGGACTGTCACTGACCGCCGCCAGCAGCAGCGCGTTCTGCGTTGCCGCGGGCAGGGCGGCGTACTCGGCGGCGACGATGGCGGCCAGCCGGTCCGTGGGCGGCAGCGGCTCGGCCGCCCAGCGGCGGCCCGCGGCCGGGTCATCGGCGATGATCCGGGCCAGCTCGATCAGCGCCATAGGGTTGCCGGCCGCCTGCGCCAGCACCTGCTCCCGGGCCCGGCCGCGCGGCGGCCGCGGCTGGGCATCCAGCAACCGCCCGGCGTCCACGGTGCTCAGCGGCTCCAGCAGCAACTCCGGGAAGTCCCGGTCAAACCCTATCGGCGGGATGTTTCCCCGCGCGGCCAGCAGCAACGCCAGCCGTTCGGAATCAAGCCGCCTTGCGGCGAAAGACAGCGCGTCCAGTGAACCGCGGTCCAGCCACTGGGCGTCGTCGGCCGTCGCCAGCAGGGGGCGGTCCTCCGACAGATCCGAAAGGAGCGTCAGCACGGCCAACCCGGTCACCAGCGCGTCAGGCGGCACCGGGTCATCGGAGAGCGCAAACGCGCCGAGCAGTGCTTTCGCCTGCCGGTCGGGCAGCTCCACCACCCGGTCTAGCACCGGCCGCAGCAGCTGATGCAGTCCGGCGAACGCCAGGTGCTGCTCCGACTCCCGGCCCGCCACCGACAGCACCCGCACGCCCGCCGACCTGGCCTGCCGTTCCACCTCGGCCAGCAGGACGGTCTTGCCCATCCCCGCGTCACCCAGCAGGACTAGGACCTGGCTGTCTGCTGGGGGCGGATCCACGAGTCGGCGCAGCCGTGACAGCTCCTGATCGCGGCCGATCAGCTTGCCGCCGGTGGCCAATCCGCACAACTCCTCGCGCCGTTTCCGGGCCCACTATAGACACGCCGACTGGGCCGGGACACAGCGAGCACGCGCGGGAGGAACGGCCTGATCGCCTGGCGCGTGGGTGCAGTCAGCATGCGGATACCTCACGGCCGCGATCCTCTGTACAAACTGACGAAACACTCCATCGGTGAGCACGACTCCGAGATCCAGATGGAGTACAGACCCGGGCTCCTGCCTCTAGGACGTCGGCCACGTCATGCCTCAGGCTCGGCCTCAGGTCAACCATGCATTCCTCGTCTCCATCCGCGCCCTGCTACCGCCGGGACAGTGCTGTGAACAGCCGCCCGTGAGCACAGCCGATGCCAGTACCGGGTGGATAGCAGCGCACCACCCGAGAGTCATACCCCAGGCGCGGGCGGCAGTACTCCAGACCACCCGGGCGGGGCGCTGGGTTCAGTCAACATGCCGATACTGCTCTGATGTTGGCGCGGCGACGATGGACCTGTCATTGACGGCTGGATCTGCAGTGGCCAACTCGCGGATCAATGCGCCAGGGGAACCTCATAAGGAGGAACTATGTCCACGCCAACCAAGCCGAGCATCGTGTTCTGTCACGGGATCTGGGCCGACGGTTCGTGCTTCAACAAGCTGCTCCCGCCGCTGCAGGCGGAGGGATACGAGGTGATCTGCGCGCAGTACGGCCTGGACACCAACGTGGCCGACGTCGCCGCGACGATCCGCACCTTCAACCGGGTCCACAGCCGGATCCTGCTGGTCGGCCACTCCTAC
Source organism: uncultured Actinomycetes bacterium (assembly GCA_963703605.1). Lineage (GTDB taxonomy): Bacteria > Actinomycetota > Actinomycetes > Streptosporangiales > Streptosporangiaceae > DASXKD01. The sequence continues at coordinate 6,950 of CAVPFC010000060.1, read as the reverse complement.
GGCGGCGCCGTCATTACCGCCGCGGGCACCGACGACCGCGTGGCCGGGCTGGTCTACATCAACGCTCTGGGCCCGGACGAGACCGAGACATCCCAGGCCGAGCAGGACAAATTCCCCAAGACGCCGGCGTTCGGCCAGATCGAGGTCGCCGATGGGCGGGTGTGGATGCTGCCCGGCGGCGCTGCCTGCTTCTGCGGCGACCTGCCCGAGGAAGAGCAGAAAGTCGTCTGGGCGACCGCCTGGCCCCCGTCCGTCGAGCTGTTTAGCAGCAACGTCCCCGGCGTCGCGTGGCGGACCAAGCCGAGCTGGTACATCGTGGGCAAAAACGACCAGGCCGTCCACCCCGACCTCGAGCGGGCCGCCGCCAAGCGCATGGGCGCTACCACCTACGAGTTCGACAGCAGCCACTGCCCCATGCTGTCCCAGCCCGACAACGTCCTCGACGTCATCCGTACCGCCGCGGCAGCCATCTGAGCCAGCACCCTTTCTGGGCCCTGCTCGCCGGCCGGACGGGCGGAGCCCAGAAAGAGCAAGATCACAAAGGAGAAACCGGTGGCATCCGAGCAGGTGCTCGATATACCCGTGCGCCGCCACGTGCTGACCAGCGAACGGCCGTTCCAGGTTGTCCTGGACGGCATCTACGACGGCATCAGCCAGCCGGACATCGGGGCGCTGTTCGCCATGCTGGCGGCTAGTACCTCCTATGAGGAGTTCACCGCGCTGGTCAGGCACGCGCAGGGCAGCGCTGGCCTGATGCGGTTCCTGCACCTCGACGACGACCACGTCCTGGCCCTCGACCCGCAGACGGACCAGGCCGGGCGGCGCCTGGTCCGCCTGATCGCCGGCAACCCGGTCACCATGGGGCAGATGACCCGCCACCTGGCCGCGGCCGGCTCCTACGCCCCGGTCACCATCCTCATCCAGGAACTGGCAGGCGGCGGAACCCAGGTGGCCTACGACACCGTCGCCAGCGCGATCGCGCCCTACGGTGACGCAGCGGCCTCCCAGGTCGCCCAGCGGCTGGACACCGAAGTCCTCAGCCTCCTGCGCCACGCGACCGGCATACCGGCCACCGCAACCGCGGCACACCGGTCCCGCGGAACGCCTTAGCGCAGTCGCATACGGCCCTGAACGCGCAGGCCCGCAGAGCCGGCGACCACGAACAGATCGTCCCGGCCGGCTTCAGCCGGCTACCGGCGGAGTGGTGATTATGAAAGCAACCAGCATCAGCCCTCGATCAGGGCAGCAGCCTGCCAGCGGCAACGCGGTCGTGCTCCTGCATGGCCACCAGCTTGAGCGCAACCTGGCCCGCGCGGTCACCGCCGAGGCAGCCGGCACCTTCGTACTGGTCCTGGCCATCACCAGCACCGCCGTCGCGGCCACCTTGTCCCGGCCGGTGGCCGGGACACCCTACGGGTCCCTGGCGGTCCCCGTGGCCGGCGGCCTGGCGCTGGCCATCGGAGTCGCCAGCGTCGGCCACGTCTCCGGGGCCCACCTCAACCCGGCGGTGACGCTCGGGCTGGCCGTCAACAGGCACTTCCCCTGGGCCTACGCCCCTGGCTACCTCATCGCCCAGTTCGTCGGCGCGATCGCCGCGGCCGCGGTCACCTGGGGCCTGTACGGGAATCAGGCCAGGTCGATCGCCCGCCTTGGCGCCACCGTCCCGGCCGCCGGGGTTTCGGTGGGGCGGGTGCTCGCGGCCGAAGCCGTTGTCACCTTCGTGCTGGTCCTGGTGGTCGTGGCGGTGGCCACCGACAGCCGGGTTCCGCGTGGCATCGCTGCCATGGCCATCGGCGCGGCCCTCGCGGTAGCCATCGTGATCGCCGGACCGGTCAGCGGCGCGGGCGTCAACCCGGCCCGGGCGATCGGGCCGATGATCCTCGCGGGCGAGTTCTCCGACTGGTGGGCATACCTCGCGGCGCCACTGGCCGGCGGCGCGATAGCCGTCGCCCTCTACGACAGGTTCCTGCGCGCCGGCAACACGCCTGCCTAGCGGTCACTCCCGCAGATGACGATCTCAACGTCGAGAGCGGGCTCAACGACGGGATCGCCACGCCGGTGGTCTTGGTCGCGATAGCTGGGGCCGCAACTGCCGAGCACGCTGCCAGTGTCGGTCCTGGCGTGGCGGTCGCGGAGCTGGCGCTTGGCGTGCTCATTGGCGCCGTCGTGGGCGGCGCGGGCGGGTTTGTCGTGAATGCGGCGCGGCGCCGCGGGTGGGCCGAGGGTGGTTTCGCTGGTTCGGCGGTGCTGGCGCTGGCGGTCTGCGCGTATGCCTGCGCCCTAGCGCTGCACGGGAATGGTTTTATCGCGGCGTTCGTGGGCGGCCTGGCCTACCGCCTGTCCGGGGGGCGCCGTGGCGAGCGGCTGGTGCCCTACGTGGAGGAGACGGGGGCCCTGGTGTCGCTGCTGGTCTGGCTGGCGTTCGGCGCTGTCGCGGTGGTTCCGGCCTTGCAGGGCCTGACCTGGCAGACGGCGGCGTATGCGGTGCTCAGCCTGACCCTGATCCGGATGGCGCCGGTAGCGCTGTCGCTGGCCGGTACAGGATTCGCCCGCCCTACCGTCGCCTTCGTGGGCTGGTTCGGTCCCCGTGGCCTGGCGTCGGTGGTATTTGCCTTGCTGGCGCTGGAGGATCTGGGCAAGCCGGCCGGTGCTGTGGTTTCAGTGATCGCCTTCACCGTGCTGCTCAGCGTGGTCGCGCATGGCCTGACCGCCGACCCGCTCGCACGCCGATACGGGCCATGTCTGGCCATCCCCGCAGGCGGGCCTGATGATCCACCCATTCCCCCGGTGCCCGAGCGCAGGCTCATCCGCCGTGCCTCATGACCAGCCATACCCCCGGCGCCGAGGTAGGCACCCGGGGTTGACTCGCCAATGATCGAGGTCGCTTCGAAGGTGCGGATCGGCCCATCGAGATGCCCGGAGCGGATGAGCCGTTCAGTCAGGCTCGGCTCAGGCCGCTGAGGTATAGCCTGCCGCCGGCGCCTACGTCTTGACCGGGCGAGGTTGAGGGTCCGTGGAGCGGGCCAGCAGATGACGTCGGCGCGCTGGAGTGGCGGCCCGGATGCCCGCGAGAAGGTATTACCGCCGCCACAAGACCCGCAGGCTGCTGGCAGGTACCACCGTTGGCGAGGCCAGCGGCAAATAGCGCTGACACGGCGTCGTCACTCCACCAGGATCGCCTGCTCTGGCATGAGACCTTCACCCTGCGCGAGGGATGCGCGGGTGTGTGTCCAGGCGGGAGATTGCAGTTGCGGTGTCCGACCACGGCCGGGGTGTGGTGTGCATGTTCGGTTTGGTGCCGGGGCTGCAGGTGATTTCGTCCTACCACCGGCGGTGGCTGCTCAAGGACGTCATTGCGGGGGTGGTGCTCACCACCCTGCTGGTCCCGCAGGGGATGGCGTATGCGGAGCTGGCGGGCCTGCCGCCGATCACCGGCTTGTACACCTCCATCATGTGCCTGCTCGGCTATGCGGTGTTCGGCCCGTCGCGGATCCTGGTGCTGGGGCCGGACTCCTCGCTGGGGCCGATGATCGCCGCGACGATCCTGCCGCTCATCGCCGCCAAGGGCGACCCGGAGCGGGCGGTGGCACTGGCCTCGATACTCGCGATCATGGTCGCGGCGATCATGATCCTGGCGAGTGTGGCGAAGCTCGGCTTCATCGCCGACTTGATCTCCAAGCCAACGATGATCGGCTACATGAACGGCCTGGCACTGACCATTCTGATCGGGCAGCTGCCGAAGCTGTTCGGGTTCAAAGTCGAGGCCGACGGCCTGATGAGCTCCATACCCCGATGTGACATCTGTCCTTGTGTTCCACAACCCATTTCGCGACCATCGTCGAGGGGTAACGGTACGCTGACCGCGAATCCCGTCCCATTCTGGAACCAGGTTTTGGAGCAGAGAACCTAAGTTATTTGAAACCAAGATTTTGCCCGCAAGTGATTGTGCCCAAGATTTTTTTCGGAGATTTTCCCCTATATCTCTGATTCCACAGGACCGGGGGAGGGGGGAGGGGTACCGGCAACTGATCGTCCCGTTTCAGGAAAAACGTGACGGCAAGGTTATTGGCCCCAGATTCTCTTCGCGTTCTCTGCGAATTTCTCAGCGTCCTCTGCGGTTAGACTGTCTTCGAACCATTCCAGCTCTACGACCCAGAGCCCGATCCTACCGGAACCTGCACTCGCCCGCCCACAGCTTCCAGCGCCCGCTCCCAGATCTTCGATCTGATCTTTGCCCACCGGGCGCGCATTTCACCGAGTACCAGCATCAACATCGTGATCGGTAGAGCAATGTCAGTTGCGGTCGAGAGCGCCACCGCCGGAACTTGCCCGGTTAAGGGAGCCCAGGAAAGATGCAGCGCGAGCAGGCACAAAGCCACAAGCCAGGCCGAGGCGTGCCAGCGGCCACGGCGGCCGGCCGCCAGGGCGACGTCGCCGCAACCAGCAACACCACGCGATAGCCGACTTCCAACGCGAAGCGCAGCGGCAATGATTCAGACCACAACAACACCCGGGCGCCGGCGAAGCCGACCAGCACCGGCGTGATCACCATGAGAGCGGGCCGGCGCCGAGGTGATCGACTCCGCGGCGCTGCCGCTGGAGGGGGTGCGCGCGCTGTACGAGCGCGCGCTGGCCGAAGACCTCGTGGTGGCCCGGATCCACTCCGGCGACCCGGCGCTGTGGGGCGCGGTGCAGGAACAGCGCGAGCTCTGCCGACCTGCTGCGGCTGCCGCACGAGACCGTGCCGGGGGTCAGCGCCTACGCCGCCGTCGCCGCGCTCGCCAGCCGGGAAGCCACCGTTCCCGAGGTAGCCCAGTCGGTGATCCTCACCCGGCTCGGCGGCGGCAAGACCCCGATGCCGCCCGGAGAGGCCGTCCGCGACCTCGCGGCGCACCAGACCACGATGGCGCTGTTCCTGTTCGGCCGCCCGTTCGGGCCAGCTTCAGCAGGAACTGCTGGCCGGGGGTTACCCGCCGGACACGCCGGTCGTGCTCGCCTACCGCGCGACCTGGCCCGACCAGCTCGTGCTCGAGTGCAGCGTGGGCTCGCTGGCCGAGACCGTCAGGGCGCACCGGCTCTGGAAGCACACGCTGTTCCTGGTCGGCCCGGCCCTCGGGGCGCGCGGCACCCGCTCCCGCCTCTATCACCCCGGCCACTTCCACGGGTTCCGGCGCGCGGAGCCGGAGGCGCGCCGATCGCTGCGCGAGGCCCGTCACCAGGCCGCGCGGGGTGCTGACACGGCGCCCGACCCGGTGCGGAATGTGGCGGGCCGGCCGTCGGCCTTCGCCCAGGAGCGCGGGACGTGACGCCGCCGGCCCCGGAGGGAGCGGCCCGGCGGACCGGTTTCGGCGCCGGAACTGCGCGAACCCGACCTGCCGCGCACCGCGAGGGTACGCCCTCGGGCCCTGCGCACCGGGTGGACCACCGGCACCTGCGCGTCCGCCGCCGCGAAAGCCGCGACCACGTCGCTTCGCGACCAGGCACCGCAGCACGCCGTGAACGTCGCCCTGCCCAGCGGGCGGCGCGTCAGCTTCCCGGTCGCGTCGTGCACATACGACGCCCGCCGGGCCACCGCCGTTGTGATCAAGGATGCCGGCGACGACCCGGACGTCACGCACGGCGCGCACCTCACCGCCACGGCCGCCTGGTGCCCGCCCCCCGGCGTGATCCTCGAGGGAGGCGAAGGGGTTGGTGTCGTCACCAAGCCAGGCCTCGGCATCGATGTCGGCGAACCCGCGATCACCAGCGTGCCGCGCGCGATGATCGCGGCGGCGGTGACCGAGGTGGTCGATCCCGCCACCCGCGGGGTGCGGGTGATCCTGTCCGTGCCAGGCGGCGAGCGGATGGCCCGCAAGACGACAAACGCCCGGCTCGGCATCCTCGGCGGGATCTCCATTCTCGGTACCACGGGAATCGTCCGGCCGTTCTCGACCGCGTCGTGGCGGGCCAGCGTGGAGCAGGCGGTGTCGGTGATGGCCGCCCAGGGACAGCGCACCGCCGTGCTTTGCACCGGGGGGCGCACCGAGCACGGCGCGATGGCGATGCTGCCGGATCTGCCCGACGTGTGCTTCGTGGAAGTCGGCGACTTCACCGGCGCCGCGCTGCGGCGGGCGGCGGAGGCGGGGCTGACACAGGTGATCTTTGTCGGGATGGCCGGCAAGCTCGCCAAGCTCGCGGCCGGCGTGCTGATGACCCACTACACCCGTTCGAAGGTCGACCTGGGACGGCTCGGGGAGCTGACCGCCGCCGTCGGCGGCTCGGCTGAGGTGACGCGTGAGGTCGCCACCGCCAACACCGGCCGCCACGCCTACGAGATCTGGGAGCGCGAGGGCCTGCTGCGCGCGGCCGGCGGCGAGTTGTGCCAGCGGGTTCGCTCGGTCCTGCTGCGGGCCGGAGAGGGGAAGCTGGCCGCCGACGCCGCGATGGTCGACTTCAGCGGTCACCGGGTGGTCGCGGCCAGCAGGCCCGAATGGGTGACATCGCGGTGATCACGGTCATCGGAATGGACGGGTCACCGCTCGCGGCCCGGGCCCGGGTGGCGCTCGCCGGCGCCACGCTGATCGTGGGCGCGACACGGCACCTCGAAACGGCGGTCGGCGAGACCGGGCCGGACGGCGCAGGGGAGGGCGGCGCCCGGCGGAAGGGCGGGCCCGGGCGGGACAGAGCCGCGCGGGACGGGGCCGGGCGAGACGGGGCCGGGCGAGACGGGGCCGGGCGAGACGGGGACCCGGCGACGGTGGTGCTGGGCCCGCTCGCGCCCGCGCTGACGGCCCTGCGCGAGCATGACGGCAACGCGGTGGTGCTGGCTTCTGGCGATCCAGGGTTCTTCGGGGTGGTACGCGTGCTGAGGGAATACGGGCTGGAGCCCGCCGTCCTGCCCGCCGTGTCGTCCGTGGCGCTGGCGTTCGCCCGGGCCGGGCTGGCGTGGGACGACGCCACGGTGGTCAGCG
>CAVPFC010000059.1:0-77880 GCA_963703605.1 uncultured Actinomycetes bacterium | reverse complement strand
CAAAAACCCGGTCCAGCTCGCGGAAAGCCGCCCGTGAGGTGCCGAACGGCTTCTCGTAGACCACGCGGGCGCCCCGGGCGAGCCCGTACTGGCCCAGCGCCTTCGTCAGCCCCGCAAACGCGGCCGGCGGCACCGCCAGGTAGCAGACGAGCTGTGGATCGCCGCCCAGTTCCCTTCGGGACTCACCCAGGATGTCGAGCAGGCTGCCGGGATTGTCGGCGCTGAACCCGCCGCCGGCGAAAAACACCCGCGTGGCGAAGGCATCCCACTCCCGTGGCTCCGGTTTAGGGCCGAATTCGGCAAGCGCGTCGTGGACATGGGCGCGGAAGCTCTCGTGCGTGACGTCGCCACGGCCGTTGCCCACCAGCCGCCACTGCTCAGGCAGCAGCCCATCGGACGCTAGCTCGTACAGCGCCGGCAACACCATCCGCCTGGCCAGGTCGCCGGTTGCCCCGAAAAGAACAAACACCACCGGCCCGGGATCGCTGGCGGGCGGGCCGTCCTGCTTGCCGTCTGTCACGCGCCGCTCCTAAGTTAGTCGCCGGGTCTGCGGTTGGCGGGTGACCCCACAGGCCTATGATCGCCGAGATCACGCCCGGGCGGCAGATAACGAACGCGACCGCCATCTCGGCCAGGCGCACGCCAGGCCTGTCGGCGACCGCTAACCCCAACCACGACCGGGGTGTGTACGGTGCTCACCTGCTGACCACTTCCGGACCCGAGCCTGTCGGCAAGAGCCGACCGGGGTGATCCCCACTAGGGTGTGGAGCTATGCCGGATAATGAAGCGGACCTCAGTTCCCCCGGCGACGCTGCGTCGCCCGGCCCGGGAGCGGGTGTCCAGCGTGTGGTGGAGCTCTTGGGTGAGGCTGAATGCTGGGAGCTGCTGGCCACCGGAGGGCTCGGGCGCCTGGTCTACAACAACCGGTACGGGCTGACGGCGCTGCCTATCGTGTACATCATTGCCGGGCGGTCGATCGTCTTGGGGACGTGGGATCCCATCCTCTTTGACGAGGACCTGCGTACCGGTATCGCGCAGGCCGAGTACCAGGTCGCGGTGGAGGCGGACCAGATCGATGTGGATGCGCGCGAAGGGTGGATCGTGCTGGTCCGAGGGGCGGCGCATCATCTGGACACCGAGGCCGAACGCGCGCCGTTCAGAGATGCCGGGCTCGAGCCGTGGATTGGCGGGGTGGCCGCGCATTTCATCCGGGTGAATCCCACCAGTGTCTGGGGCAACCGCACCCGCCGGCCGTGATGCCCAGCCACTCCTCGTGGATCGGCATCTACCAGGCCAGCAGGAACCGCAGCCATCGGTGCCTGAACGATTGGCCGTTCAATCCCCAGCAACTCACACACCGGTGTGGTCATGAGCCTGCCCCGTCGTCATACGAAGTCGGCGTCGACTGCGGAGAGCGCCGGTCCCATCCGTGAAACTTCGAGTGGTCGCCGGCGTCCCAGGCCTCGCGTAGCCCCGGGGTGCTTAGGTCCCAGTCCGGGCGGATCTCGGCAGTGGCCGCGCGCAGGTCGCGCCACAGGTCGTAGAACGACGGCCGGCCCCAGAACCAGTAGCCGTTGTAGACGCTGTGGACGACCAGTCCCGGCTTGAGCACAAGGGTGTGCGGGATCATCGGGTTGTGCTCGGGATCGGTGTACTCCTGGATGTCCAGATCCCTTTGGACAATCCGCTCGGGGTCGGATAGGAAAGGCCACTGGGCGCCCACCGACGCGCGGAACTCCTGCAGCGTGTGATGGTCGTCGGTGGCGATCGTCGCCACCTGTGTATAAGCCACCGCGATCTCCGGGTAGTGCTCGGCCAGCTCCAGGTGCTGCCGGTGCTCCTTCGGGCAGTAGTTGCCCCGCGCGAGCGTCAGGATCATCGGGTCCCGGCCCTGGAGTTCGCTCAGCGTGCGGACGGTGCCGGTCTGGTCGGGCAGCGCATAGTCGGGGAAGGTGCCGCCGGGGACGATGTCGGAACGCACGGGATGACCGCCTCTCCTCTGGCGCTGCGGATGCGACTTGGCCGGTAGTCCTGTCGGTCTGCCGCAAGGAACCTGCCTGTCCCAGGAAACACCGGTGAGCCTGTTCCCTCAAGGTGACCGGTTCTTCTGGCTTTGCCAGGTGGCGGGTGCGCCCCGCCCACCGCGCCAGCGATGGCAGCCTGCCCAGTGGCAGTGCGATCGCCACCGCCAAATGGCCGCCAGGAGCGATGGGGCCGCCTAACGCCGCGTTTGGAACAGGCGACAACTTCGCTGAATGTGCACGTGCCTGTGCCCGGGCCGCCCTGTTCTGGTCGTCTCGGGCCGGTATTCCTGTCTCCAGGACCCCGGGCGGCTAGCTGACTGCCGCGACGTGCCTCCAAGGAGGTCTCAGTGCCACCTCCGAAGCGGTGCTTGCCGTGACCCAGCCGACCGGGCTAGCCCCGGCAGCGTCCGCGCCGCGGCGCGGCAGCGAGTACGCAGAGTTGTCCCGGCAGGTCAAGCAAGCCGGGCTGCTGGAGCCGCGCTCGGCGTACTACGCCTGGAAGATCGCCGTTACCATCGGGATGCTGGCTGCCGGGTGGATCGCTTTCGTGGTCGCGGGCAACTCGTGGTGGCAGCTGGCGGTGGCCGCGTTGCTGGCGGTGGCGTTCACCCAGATCGCTTTTCTGGGCCATGACGTCGGGCACCGGCAGGTATTCAGCACCCGGCGGGCCAGTTACGTGGCCGGCATTCTGCTCGGCAACCTGGGTATCGGATTGAGCTATGGCTGGTGGGTGGGCAAGCACAACCGGCATCACGCGCATCCCAACCAGGAGGGCGCCGACCCCGATATCGCCATCAGCGTGCTGGCCTTCACCTCTGCCCAGGCGCGGGCGAGCCGTGGCGCGGCCCGGCTGATTGTTCGTTACCAGGCCTACCTGTTCCTCCCGATGCTGCTCATGGAAGCAGTCAGCCTGCACGTTGCGAGCGTCAAGGCGCTAACCCGGCGGACGGGCGGCTGCCGCTTCTGGGAGGGGGCACTGATCGCCGTCCATGCCGTGAGTTACCTCACGGTGGTGTTCCTGGTGCTCTCACCGGTGAAGGCCGTGGTGTTCATGATCGTGCAGCAGGGCCTGTTCGGCCTCTACCTGGGATGCTCCTTCGCCCCCAACCACAAGGGCATGCCCGTCCTGGACGCCGGCGACCGCAGTGACTTCTTGCGCCGCCAGGTGCTCACTTCCCGCAACGTCTGCGGCGGCTGGCTGACCGACCTCGCGCTCGGCGGTCTGAATTACCAGATCGAGCACCACCTGTTCCCGTCGATGCCTAGTCCCAACCTTCGCCGCTCGCAGGCCATCGTCGATGGGTTCTGCCGGCAGCGGGGCATCCCCTACTGCCAGAGCAGCCTGGCCGGCTCCTACATCCAGACCCTGCGGCACCTCAATACCGTCGGCAAGCTAGCTCCCGCGCCGGCGCGATCAGACGATCACAGCATTTGACCATCACCGGCGTCCTGCGCCTGGCGCCACTGATTTCAACGGGCAGTCCTAGCAACGACGGCGCAGCCTGCGGCCGCCGCGCCGTGGCAAACCCGGCACCGCGGCTCAGGTGATGAACACCGTGATCGCGACGAACTGGCATGTGGCGGCGGCGCATACGAAGGCGTGAAAGACCTCGTGATAGCCGAACACTGATGGGAAAGGGTCGGGCCAGCGACGGTGATACGACAGGGCTCCGGCTGTGTAGAGCAGGCCACCGGCGAGCAGCAGCAGCGCTGGGCCCACGCCGGCGTGGGCCCAGACCCCCGGCAGCGCAAGACCGGCTAGCCAGCCCAGCGCGACAAACATGGTGCCGGCTATCAACTCGGGTGTGCTCATCCGCACCATGCGGACCGCGACCGCCGTAGCAGTCAGCGCCCACATAATGATCAGGCAGACCAGCCCAAGAGTGCCGCGGACGGCGAGAAGGAAGGCTGGTGTTGCCGTGCCAGCGATGAGGAAGAAGATCATCGCGTGATCCAGTCGCTGCAGGCGCTGGCGCCAGGTGGTACTCCAGATGCCGCGGTGGTACAGCGCGCTGATACCGAACATCGCGCTAACGCTGGTCGCATAGATGGCGCTGGCGATGATTCGCGTGGCCCCATGCGCCCATGCCAGTAGAAGAGTCCCGGACACCAGCGACACCTCGAACCACAGCAGGTGCAGCCAGCCCCGCAACGCGGGCTTTGTGTAATAGATATCGCGCCGGGCGTCGTAGAACGCTTCTGCTGCCGGCGGCTCCGCCGTGGAATCCGTGGCCGTCACCGTCAGCCTCCAACTCGCGCTCGGCTCGGCGACCTCACAGGTTGCCGATGTCGTCGTCTAGTGTCACCTGGAGCCGGAACTTCTCAGGCCACCGGGAAGGGCCATGGATGAGGGCGGCTGTATTGGTCATGATGTGGACGGCGAACGCGGCGACGACCTCGGCGTTCACTCGGAATCGCCGGCGCGCGTACTCGGCGGCCAGTGAGCGGGCGACCAGTCCCCCTCCGGGTCCGTGGTTTGCCCCACTTCGATCAGATGACCGTCGGGATCGCGGACGTAGCAACGGATCTCGTACTGGTGCTGTTTCGGCGGCGTCAGGAACTGAGCACCCCGGGCGCTCCACTCGGCATACACGGCGTGGATGTCTTTGACCCGGATATTGAGGAAGCTGCTGACCCGGTCGGGATCGCGCGGCGTCTCCAGGGTGACCGACGGCTTGTCGTCGGTTGGGCCTCCACCGACATTGATGATGATCCAGCTGTTGGCCAGTGCGACGTAGGTCACGTCTCCGGAGAAGACCACCCTGCCGCCGAGTACTTCGGTGTAGAAGCGCCGAGAGCGCTCGACATCGTCCGACACGATGAAGTGGGCCAACACAATTCCCTCTGGCGGTGGTGGGAGCTCGGCCATCCGGCACCTCCACTAGCTAGGTCTCACACCCCGCTTACGACGGGTCTGCGGCGTGTAGGGGCTGTCCCGCCGCTGCACGCCAGGGAGTCTAACGCCCTGTAAGCCTCGATCCACGTGCGTCGTGAGGCGCTGATGATTCGAGCGGAGGTGAGAGACCCTTCTGCCGGGCGGGAATGAACCGGGCGCCGGATCGGTTGTGGTGCGTGGTCGTAGTTGTCTTGTGTGTTCGTGTCACCTGCACGCTCGCAGAGAACGATGTTGCGGGCGCGCCGCTTTCAGGGATCTGGGGCAGTCGCGTCGAGAACCGGCCCGGGTACCGCACCGTGCGGACCCATATCCAGCCCCTGTTAGGAGCGACATGTCACAGGGAACCGTCAAGTGGTTCAATGCGGAGAAGGGCTACGGCTTCATCTCCCGCGCTGATGGCCCGGATGTCTTCGTGCACTACTCCGAGATCGACGGCTACGGCTTCCGCAGCCTCGAGGAGAACCAGAACGTGGAGTTCGAGGTGACCCAGGGCCCGAGAGGCCTGCAGGCCACCCACGTCCGCGCCGCCTGAGCCAAGGCAGGCCAAGCCTGCTCAGTGAGCATAGGTAGCCGTGGGCCGGCGCACTTGTTGGCGCCGGCCCACGGCATGTCCGTCGCGGCGGTGGCTCCGGGGTGGCGTCTGCGCTTGGGGTCAGTGCCGTAGCTGCGGCACGGCAAGTGGCGGGGTCGCCGTGGATGAGCCGCCCGGCGGCGTCGGCTGTCGTAACGTGGCCGAGGCCGGAAACCTGCGGGGGAAGTCAAAACGTGCTTTGGGACCGAGGTAATCGTTCATGATCGAGAACACCGGCGAGGAGTCGAGCGGCTTCGCCGACCTGGCGCTGGCCCCGGAACTGCGCCACGCTGTCTCCGGCCTCGGCTATGAGGAGCCGACACCGATACAGCGGGCCGCCATCCCGCCACTGCTGGAAGGCCGTGATCTGGTCGGGCAGGCCGCGACTGGGACGGGGAAGACGGCCGCCTTCGCGCTTCCCGTACTCCAGCGGATCCTCCGGGAAGGCGGGCGGGTAGAGCCGATCGCCCTAGTGCTCGTGCCGACGCGCGAGCTCGCGGTACAGGTCTCGGAGGCGATGCATCGCTACGGGCGTGACATTGGCGCGCGTGTTGTGCCGATCTACGGCGGCCAGCCAATCGGCCGGCAGCTGCGGGCGCTTGACCGTGGCGCCGACGTCGTGGTGGCGACGCCCGGGCGCGCGCTCGACCACATCACCCGGGGAACGCTGAGCCTGCGTGGCCTTGAGATCGTCGTCCTCGACGAAGCGGACGAGATGCTCGACATGGGTTTCGCCGAGGACATCGAGGCGATCCTCGGCAACACCCCGCAGAACCGGCAGACCGCGCTGTTCTCGGCGACCATGCCGCCGCGCATCAATGGCATGGTGCGCCGCCACCTGCGCGACCCGGTGCGCGCCGAGCTTGGCCAGGCGTCGGCGCCAGCCGATGGCTTGCTGGTGCAGCAGAGTGCCTACGTCGTGCCGCGCGGCCACAAGCCCGCCGCTCTAGGACGTGTGCTCGACCTGGAGGCACCGACGGCAGCGGTCGTCTTCTGCCGCACCAGGGACGAGGTGGACCGGCTTACCGAGACCCTGAACGGCCGGGGCTATCGCGCCGAGGCGCTGCACGGCGGAATGGACCAGCAACAGCGCGACCGGGTCATGAGCCGGCTGCGCGGCGGGAGCATCGAGCTTCTCGTGGCCACCGACGTGGCCGCACGCGGCCTCGACATCGAGCAGCTCACGCACGTGGTGAACTACGACGTGCCCAGCGCGCCGGAGCTGTACGTGCATCGCATCGGGCGCGTCGGCCGGGCCGGCCGCGAAGGCACCGCCATCACCCTCGTCGAGCCGCGTGAGCACAGGATGCTCAAGACCATCGAACGGGCGACGGGACAGCCGATCGCGGTCGAGAAGCTGCCGACCGTCGCGGACCTGCGCACCAGGCGCCTGGAGCTGACGCGCGCTGCTCTTCGGGAGAGCCTGCTCGAGGACGACCTTGAGACCTTCCGGGCCGTTGTGGAGCCGCTTGGTGAGGAGTTCGACCTCTTCGAGGTGGCGCTCGCCGCGGTCAAACTGGCGCATGAGACGAGCGGAACCGCCGGCGATGAAGAAGAGCTCCCGGAGGTCGAATTGCGCTCGCCGGACGACCGCCGCGGCCGTCGCAAGGCCACCGGACGCGACCAGCGGCGTGGTCGTCCGGCAACTGCGGGCACCACACGCCTGTTCGTGGGGACCGGGCGTGCCTCCGGCGTCCGGCCGCAGGATCTCGTCGGCGCTATCACCGGCGAGTCGTACCTCTCCGGCAGGGACATAGGGGCGATCGAGATCGCCGATCGATTCTCGCTCGTCGAGGTCCCCGAGTCAGCCGCTGACGACGTGGTCGCGGCGCTACGGCAGACCAGCATCAAGGGCCGGAGGGCAACCGTCCGCCGCGAACGCTACCCCGCGCGGTAGTCCGCCCGCGGGCGTCCGGTCATCGCCTGGCGTCAGCGGGCGGGGTGGCCATGGCGTCCGCCGGGGCCGGGCTGAGCGCCACAGCGGCGTCGTCCGCCGCAGCCGCGCCCCGTAGTTCCTCCAGTCGGCTCTTGGACGGCACCAGCAGGGCCGTCAGCAGCGCGCCGAGGCCGAGCAGCGCCGCCGACACCGTGAACGCCATGATGTAGCCGTGCACCGCGGCGGTGGCCGGCGCCAGCGGGCCCGCGCGGTGTGCGGCCAGGTAGGTTGCCGTGGCGGTTAGCGCCACTGTGCTCAGCGCTGCGGTGCCGATCGACCCGCCGACCTGCTGCATCGTGTTGACCAGCGCCGAGGCCACGCCGGAGTCCCGCCGGGCCACCCCGGAGGTGGCGGTGTTGATGGCGGGCGAGAAGATCATGCCGAATCCCAGGCCCATGGCCAGCAGCGCCGGCAGCACGCTGCCCGCGTAGGCGGAGGTCACGGTGAGCTGGGTGAGGTAGGCCATTCCACCGCCGCCGATCAGCATGCCGGTAGCGATCAGCGCCCGCGGCCCGAGCCGGGGCAGCAGCACGATGCTGGAGGTGTTCGAGCTGATCAGGATGCAGGCGATCATCGGCAGGAAGGCCAGTCCGCTGGCCACCGGGCTGTAGCCCTTGACCTCCTGGAGGTAGTAGGTGAGGAACAGGAACACGCCGAAGATCGCGATCCCGGTCAGCCCGACCGCGACGTAGGAGCCGCCCCTGGCCCGGTTCAGGATCACCCGCAGCGGAAGCAGGGGGTGGCTGACCCTGCTCTCGGCGAACGCGAACGCCGCGAGCAGGGTCACGCCCGCGACGAGCGAGCCGATGGTCAGGGCGGCGGTCCAGCCCGCCACTTCGGCGTGCGAGAACCCGAAGACGATGAGGAACAGCCCGGCCGAGGCGAGCACGGCTCCGATCCAGTCCATCCGCGGGCGGCTGTCGGGCCGGTTGCTGCGCATGTAGGCCAGGGCGCCGGCGATCGCGATCGCGGCGAAGATCAGGTTGACATACAGGCACCAGCGCCAGGAGAGATACTCGGTGAGGACGCCGCCGAGGATCAGGCCCACCGCGCCGCCGCCGACGGCGACCGACCCGAAGACGCCGAACGCCCGGCCGCGCTCGCGCGGCTCGCGGAACGTGCTGACCAGGGTGCCCAGGGCGGCGGGCGCGAGAATGGCGCCGAACGCGCCCTGCAGCGTCCGGGCGGCCACCAGCATCCCGAACGAGACGGCAGCGCCGCCCAATGCCGAGGCGAGGGCGAACCCAGCCAGGCCGGTGATGAACACCCACTTGCGGCTGAACATGTCGCCGAGCCGGCCGCCGACCAGCAGCAAGCTGCCGAACGCCAGGGCGTAGGCGGTCACCACCCACTGCCGGTCGCTGTTAGCAAACCCCAGCGCGTGCTGGGCCGACGGCAGGGCGATGTTCACGACGGTGGCGTCCAGCACCACCATGAGCTGGGCGACAGCCACGATCACCAGGATGAGCCAGCGATGGTCGCTGCGCGCGGCACGGTGGCTGTCAGCGACAGAAGACACGGATGACATGACGGGCTATACCCCCGGGTGAGAAGCGTGACTGGTTCGGGTGGCGCGGGTCGCGCGGATCCCGGCGATCATGCCGGGACCACCGGTGCGCCGGGCGCGGCCGGCGAGGTGATCAGCGGCCGGGTTGCGCCGTCGAGGACGTCGAGCAGGCGGAGCAAGGTCGCCCGGTCCTCCTGGCCCAGGGCGCCAAAGATCTGCCTGAGCAGCCGCTCGCGCGTGGAGCGCGCCACGTCCAGGGAGCTCTCGCCCGCGTCGGTGATGGCGACGAGCTTGGCCCGGCGGTCCGTGGCGTCCGGCCGGCGCTCGGCCAGGCCCAGGCGCTCCAGCGCGTCGACGACGTCGGTGATGGAGTGCGGTGACAACCCGAGATCGGCCGCCAGCACGCTCTGCCGCGTGGGTCCCTGCTCGCGAAGCCGCATCAGCACCTTGGTCCGGGCCATGGACAGGCCGCATTCGCTCATCTGATCGTTGACGGCCCGGAACATCCGGTGATGGACCGCCAGGTACCGCTCGCCTACCTGCTCAGGCGTGATCATGGCTTCCCCTCTGGCACGACCGACGCGAACGGCCCCATCATG
Source organism: uncultured Actinomycetes bacterium (assembly GCA_963703605.1). GTDB lineage: Bacteria > Actinomycetota > Actinomycetes > Streptosporangiales > Streptosporangiaceae > DASXKD01. The sequence goes on along the minus strand of CAVPFC010000059.1, from coordinate 68,347 downwards.
AGGGGCATCACGTTGATGCCTCTCATAATGAGGAACCTCACGAATTTATTCCGCGCCCGGCCCCTCGGTCATTCGACCTGCGCGACAAGCGAGAAGATCGAGACCATCGCGGAACGCTTGGCCAGCATCGCCGCCGTCATCCGCGGCGTGGACCCAGGCCGGCAAGGCAGCCGTTCGATGAGACGGTGAGACCTGCGGCGCTGTTTGAAATCCATCGGGATCCAGCGCGCTCGGCCAGGTCAAGACCCACAGAGGGTGGCGACGAGATTAGTCGTTGCGGCGGTCGTACCGCGCCTGGACTGCCGGCGCCTGAGCGCCGTCGACCGTTTCCGCGTGGATGGGGCTCAGCTCGCGCTGGTGGAGGTCTACGGGGGCGGCTGCTGGCCTGCGGGGTGGTCGGGGATGGTGTCCCGGACGGCCTGGATGGCCTGGATGGCCTGGTCCAGTTCCGCCGCGGCGTGGCTGATCTTGCTGCTCGCGGGGTGATCACCGATCAGCCCCAGCGCTGCCTGGAGATCTAGGCCTGCGGTGGCCAGGGGGCCGGCCACGACGTCGTTGAGGCCCTGGGCGATCCGCTCGTGGTCTTCGGCCAGGGCGCAGATGGTCTCGGCCGGGCCGGCGGCGCTGCCGCCGGGGGCTTGCGGGCTGCCCGGCGGGGGACCGCGGGTCGGCTCTACCCGGCGCTCCGCCGGTGCCGGCGTTGTGGCCGCTGTGGAAAAAGCACCAGGTATCCGGTACATCGTGGCAGCTCCTTGTCCTTGGATGGGCAGTCTGGGCCGTGCCGCCAGGGTCCGGAGCGAACGGGGTGCACCTGCCCCCCGCATCGGCCGATGCGGGGGCAGTATTGGACATTGCTCCCGGGAGCAGCCTACGCGGGTACCTTGTCCGCTGATAGCGGCAGCGCTGCTGCTCTCCATCCAGAGGTCCCGATCCTTATGGCCACGAGGTCTGCTCAGCGACCGCCACGGCCGGTTACCCACGGCGCTTTGCCCGCGCCAGTAAGCGCAGCAAGCCCGACCCCTAACCCTGGCGTAGCCCCAGGCGGCCCGGCACGCACAGCAGCCTCGCTGCCGTAGCTGGCACAGGCTGGGTGTTGCCAAGGCCAACGATGCTGCCGTCGCGGCGCTGCGTGCGTTCTGACGGCACACCGCGCCAGGTCCGCCGGCCGGTAGCGGAATGTCCATTCCGCTACGGTACGCTTCACCGGAATGATGATTCCGCTTCCAGGAGGGGCCTGACATGGACAGTGCGCCGCGGCCGCACTATCAGGTGACGTTCGGGATACTCGCGGTCGGCATCGGGGCGTTCGCGCTGCTGCAGTCGCTGGTGATCCCGGTGCTGAGCACGGTGCAGATGGAATTGCACACCTCGCAGAGCGCCGTGACGTGGGTACTGACGGCCTATCTGCTGTCGGCCTCGGTCATGACACCGATCCTGGGGCGGGTCGGTGACATCTACGGCAAGAAGTGGGTGTTCGTGGCCGCGCTGGTCGCCCTCGCGGTCGGATCGGTGCTGGCGGCCGTGGCGCCCAACCTCGCGGTGCTGATCGTGGCCCGGGTGATCCAGGGGCTGGGAGGCGGGACGCTGCCGCTGGGGTTCGGGATCATCCGCGACGAATTCCCCGCGGAGAAGGTGGCCGGCGCTGTCGGCATCCTCGCGGCGCTGATCGCGGTCGGCGGCAGCCTGGGCATCGTGCTGGCCGGCCCGATCGTGAACGCGCTCAACTGGCACTGGCTGTTCTGGCTGCCGGGCATCGCGACGGTGATCGCGGCGGTCGGCGCGGTGCTGTTCGTGCCCCAGTCCCCGATCCGCAGCCCGGGCACGATCAGCTGGCTGCCCGCGGTGCTGCTGTCCGGCTGGCTGGTGGCGCTGCTGGTGGCGCTGAGCGAGGTGTCGGACTGGGGCTGGGGGTCGCTGGCGGTTATCGGGCTGCTGGCCGGGGCGGTGCTCCTCGCCGCTGCCTGGGTCTGGTCCGAGCTGCGGGCGGTCACCCCGCTGATCGACATGAAGATGATGCGGCGCCCCGGGGTCTGGACGAACAACCTGGTCGCGCTGCTCATCGGCATCGGGCTGTACGCGATGTTCGCGTTCCTGCCCGAGTTCGTTCAGACCCCGTCCTCGGCCGGGTACGGGTTCGGCGCCAGCATCACCCGTTCGGGTCTGATGCTGTTGCCCTCGGGGGTCACCATGTTCGCGACCGGCCTGTTCGTCGGGACTCTCACCCGGCGGCTCGGCGGCAAGGTCCTGGTGGTTGCGGGCTGCGCCGTCGGGAGCGTGGCGATGGCGATGTTCGCCTTCGCGCACTCTCAGGAATGGGAGATCTACGTCGCCACCGGCGTGCTGGGCATCGGCTTCGGGCTGGCCTTCTCGGCGATGACGGCGAATGTTGTGTCCGCGGTGCCGGCCGAGCAGACCAGCGTGGCTACCGGCATGAACGCGAACATCCGCACGATCGGCGGCAGCATTGGCGCCGTCGTGATGGCCAGCATCGTCACCGCGAAGCTGGAGCCTTCCGGCCTGCCCACAGAGTCCGGCTATACGACCGGGTTCGGGGTCATGGCCGCCGTCCTGGTGGTGGCCGCGCTGGCCGCACTGTTGATCCCATCGCAACGGCGGCCGGGCACGGCGGCCACCGAGGCGGCCGCCGTCGGTACCCTGGCGATGTCCGGGGACGCGGTGACCGCCGAGAGCGCCGCCGGGGAGACGGTGGCGAGCGAGCTGGGCGAGTGAGGGTGCAGGTGGCCAGCGAGCCCTCGGACCGGGCGGGGCCCCCATCCCAGCCCGGGCGGCGCGACGCGGTCCGCAACTACCACCGGGTCCTCAATGCGGCCCGCGAGGTGCTCGGCGAGTCCGGTGCCGATGCCAGCATGGAGGAGATCGCCGCCCGGGCCGGGGTCGGCATGGGCACCGTGTACCGGCGGTTCGCCAACAAGGACGCGCTGATCGACGAGCTCGTGCGGCTGTCTCTTTGCGAGGCGCTGGCCGAGGCCAGGCAGGCTCTGGCGTGCCCGGGCGGCGATGGTCTCGAGCAGTTCCTGCGCGGGCTCGGGGCGCTGTTCGCCGCGCACGCCAAGTACGCGCACTTGCTGCTCGAGCGGAGCGCCGACGGCCCCGCCGCTCGCGAGATCCGCGCTGCGGTCCAGGAACTCACAAGCCGTGCCCTGGCCGCGGGCACGCTGAACCCTGGCGTGACCGTTGGCGACGTGATGGCACTGGTCTGGGGCATGCGCGGGCTGACTGAGACAACTGGCGAGGTCGCGCCCGGCACCTGGCAGCGGTTCCTCGACATCCACCTGGCAGGCCTGCGCACACTGGGCCCGCTCAGCGCCACGCCGTCGATGTCAGCCGGACAGCTGGCGGAGCTACTTCCCCGCCCTTAGTGGCGGCGGCCTGGCGGCACGTCGTGCGACGGGTTGCGGCCGGAGAAACCGCACGGCTTTGAGCCAGAACGAGACGATGTCCGCGGGCATCACCGGCCAGGTGATGTGAGGCAGGCCGAACACGTACCAGAGCACCACGTCAGTGTTCTCGATGGACCGGTCGGCCTCGGTCCAGGCGGGCAGGCCGGTGTCGCGGGCGGCCTAGACCAGGAAGTTGCCGCACGGCCAGCGCTCCGCGCGCCGGCCCATCAGCAGGATGTTCTGCGCGCCTACCGAGGGGCCGCTGGTGATCGCGTGCGAGGAGCCTATGCTGTTCGCGGCGGAGATCGGCCCGGCCGGCGAGGCGCTGGGGAACTTCCCACAAGCATTCACCCACCTCGCCCTGATCAGCGCCGCCTGCAACCTCAACCGGGCGCTATCAGGCGAGGCGCTGCCACCATGAGCGAAGCGAGCCACGCAGCCGTCAACCATCGGTAACCTCCGGCCCCTGCCCCCACACGGTAATCACGCTTAGCTCTTGTGCGGCTGTGCACTGCCGTTTAGCACCAGCAGGTCGATCTGCCCCTCGGCGATGCGGAAGCCGATCTGCTGGTCGCCGCCGAGCGGTCCGCTGCGAAAGCAGGTTACGGGCAGGCCGAGGTGATCATGCAGCAGGCGGCCGGTCGTCGCGGTCGCGAACAGCTGATGCCCGGCCAGCAGGGCAAGGTTGTACCGGGCCCACTCGAGCATGTCCTGCTTCTTGCTGTCGTGCGCGATGAGCGCGATCCGCCGCCCGGCAGGCGCTGGCAGGCCATCGGCCACAGGGAATCCTTCGAACTTCCAGGTTCGAGATCGGCCGCCGACTCGTGAGCTCCACTCTCGCCGCCTTTCATGTCGCCCCGGCTACGCCCCGATGTCGTTCCCGTGCCGGGAACTCCCCCCGCCCTGCCTGACCAGCACCCGGAGACAGCGGCCACGGACGGCTGTTCGTGGCGCTCGAGGTACCGCGCCGGGGGGATGGCGCTGACACCACGTCTGGTATGTCGTCTCCGCGGATCGGGGAGTCGGGGTTGATACCTGGCTTCCCGCAGGGCGAGATCGGTCAGTAACGTGAAGGACATGCACGGCGAGGAAAGGGCCAACTCCCACCGTGGCCACGCCCCGCCGAGACCGTGGTGGGCATCGACGGCCCAGCCTGCGGTGTCAAGCGCGACAGTGCCTGGTCCCCTGGGTCGGCATGTCACGTAACAGGCAGGTAACACGCCGGGATTAACGTACCGGCATGAGGCTCACCCAACGCGAGCAAGAGATGCTGCTCATCACGGTGGCTGCGGACGTCGCGGAGCGACGGCGAGCCCGGGGACTGAAGCTCAACTACCCCGAGGCGGTCGCGATCCTCACCTCATTCGTGCTGGAAGGGGCGAGGGAGGGCAGGTCGGTGGCGGACCTGATGGCGAGCGGGCGGCACGTCCTGACCCGCGACGATGTGGCCGCGGGCGTGGCGGAGATGCTCGGCCCGGTACAGGTGGAGGCGACGTTCCCTGACGGGACCAAGCTGGTCACGGTGCACGGGCCGATTCAGTGACAGGTCGCGAGGGGGCTGGGGCGGGACTGCCGGGCGAGATCATCGCGGCCGCGGGGACGATCGGGCTGAACCCCGGCCGGGACCAGGTCGAGCTGCTGGTTGAGAATGGGGGGGACCGGCCGATCCAGGTGGGCTCGCACTATCACTTCGCCGCGGTCAACCCGGCGCTGGTGTTCGACCGGGACGCGGCGTGGGGGCGCCGGCTTGACATCCCGGCAGGAACCTCGGTGCGGTTCGAGCCGGGCCTGTCCAAGCTCGTTGCGCTGGTGCCGATCGGCGGCCGCCGGCTGGTGCCGGGCTTGCGGGCGGAATGGGCCGGGCCGGTGGACGCGGGCCGCCCGGCGGGCGGCACGGGCCCGGCGGACGCCCGCCGGAGCCTGGGGCACCGGAAGGCGGGCCACGTGGCTGAGCTGTCGCGGGCGCGGTACGCGGCTCTGTACGGGCCGACGGCGGGCGACCGGGTGCGGCTGGCCGACACCAGCCTGCTGATCGAGGTTACCGAGGACCGGTGCGGCGGGCCAGGCCCGCTGGCCGGCGACGAGGCGGTGTTCGGCGGCGGCAAGGTGATCCGGGAGTCGATGGGCCAGGGCACGGCCACCCGCGCGGAAGACGCCCCGGACCTGGTGATCACCGGCGCCGTCGTGCTGGACCACTGGGGCGTGATCAAGGCCGACATCGGGGTGCGCGACGGCCGGATCGCGGCGCTGGGCAAGGCGGGCAACCCCGACACGATGGACGGGGTGACACCGGGGCTGGTGATCGGGCCTTCGACGGAGGTGATTGCCGGCAACGGGCTGATCCTCACGGCGGGCGGCGTCGATAGTCACGTGCACCTCATCGCGCCGCAGCAGATCCCGGTCGCGATCGCCGCCGGGATAACGACGCTGATCGGCGGCGGCACCGGGCCGGCCGAGGGCACGAAGGCGACAACGGTCTCACCCGGCGCGTTCTGGCTGCGCGCGATGCTGGACTCGCTCAGCGCATGGCCGGTAAACATCGCGCTACTGGGCAAAGGCAACACCGTCTCGGCCGAGGGGCTCTGGGAGCAGCTGCGCGGCGGGGCCGCCGGGTTCAAGCTGCACGAGGACTGGGGCACAACGCCCGCAGCGATCGACGCCTGCCTGACGGTGGCGCAGGCGGCCGGCGTGCAGGTGGCCATCCACACGGACACGATAAACGAGGCCGGTTACCTGGAATCGACGCTCGCCGCGATCGGCGGCCGCCCGATCCACACCTACCACACCGAGGGCGCCGGCGGCGGGCACGCGCCGGACATCATCAAGGTAGCTTCGCACGCCAACGTGCTGCCGTCGTCGACGAACCCGACTCGCCCTTACACGGTCAACACCCTCGACGAGCATCTCGACATGCTGATGGTCTGCCACCACCTGAACCCGACCATCCCCGAGGACCTGGCCTTCGCCGAGTCACGGATCCGGCCGACCACGATGGCCGCCGAGGACGTGCTGCACGACCTGGGCGCGATCTCGATGATCGGCTCGGATTCGCAGGCCATGGGGCGGATCGGCGAGACGATCATCCGCACCTGGCAGACGGCGCACGTGAACGAAGCAGCGCCGCGGGCCGCTGCCCGGCGACGGCGCCGGCCGACAATTTGCGGGCGCGCCGGTACGTGGCGAAGTACACGATCGGCCCGGCGGTAACCCACGGGCTAGACGGCGAGATCGGGTCGGTGGAGCCGGGGAAGCTGGCGGACCTGGTGCTGTGGGAGCCGGCATTCTTCGCAGTCCGGCCGCATCTCGTGCTGAAGTCGGGCGTCATCGCCTGGGCCAACATGGGCGACGCCAACGCCTCGATCCCGACGCCGCAGGTGCAGCTGCCGCGGCCGATGTTCGGCGCGTTCGGGACGCTGCCGGCCCGGCTCGGCGTGCACTTCGTGTCAGCGGGCGCTTTCGAGGACAAGGGGATCGGCACGGACTGGGACAGCGACCGGCCCCTGGTGGCGACGCGGAACGTGTCGGGCCTGTCCAAGGCGGACCTGCCGGAGAACGGCGCGCTGCCGCGGATCGACGTGGACAGCGAGAGCTTCGCGGTGCGCGTGGACGGCGAGCTGATCGAGCCAGCACCGGCGGCGGAGCTGCCGCTGGCCCAGCGTTACTTCCTGTTCTGAGGACTGGGCTATGGTCTCGTCGCTCCTGCTGCTGTTGCTGGACTCCCGCGCGCCGGCCGGCGCGCACGGGCATTCGGGCGGGATGGAGTCGGCGGTGACGGCCGGCCTGGTGGCAGACGTGGCAGACGTCGAGCGGTTCTGCCGGTTCCGGCTGCGAACATCCGGGCCCGCCGTGGCGGCGTTCGCCGCGGTGGCCTGCGACCTGTGGCGGGCGGGACCCGGTGATACTCCCGGGAGCGACGCGGCCGCGCGTTGGGCGGAGCTGGACGGCGAGTTCGGTGCGCGGGTCGCCTCGCCAGCGTCACGGGCGGCGTCCCGGCAGCTGGGCAGCGGACTGCGCCGGCTCGTCCGGTCGATGGCGCCGGGGGCCGACCTGGCCACGCCCTGGCGGCTTGTCCCCGGGCCCGCGCCGCATCAACCGCTGGTGCTCGGCGCGGCGGTCGCCGTCGCTGAGGGTGACGCTCGGCTCGCCGCGCTGGCCGCCGCCCTTGGCACGTGCACGGTGCCGGCCAGCGCCGCCGTCCGGCTGCTCGGCCTGGACCCGTACGCCGTGCAAGGGGTGCTGGCCGGCCTGGCCGCCGAGATCGACGAGACGGGCTGGGCCGGCGCGCAATTCGCCGCGGGGAGCGGCCGGGAGCCGGACCGGCGCGGCTTGCCGGAGTCCGGGGGGCTGGCCCGTTACGCGAAATTGCCCGCGGGAGCCGCGCCTGCGCTGGAGCTGCTCGCCGACGTCCACGCCCGCTCGGAGGTGCGTCTGTTTGCATCCTGACGATGACACTGGGCCGGCCGGTCACCAGCACGATCACGCCGGGCCCGACCTTCACGACCATGTCCACCGCGCCGCCGGAGAGCCGTCCGGCGCGGCCGCCGGGCAAGTGCCGCGGATCGGCATCGGCGGCCCGGTCGGAAGCGGCAAGACGGCACTGGTCGCCGCGCTTTGCCGGGCGCTGAGCGGAGAGCTGGTGATCGGGGTGGTGACGAACGATATCTACACCACCGAGGACGCCGACTTCCTGCGTCGCGCGGGCGTGCTGCCGGCGGAACGGATCCGCGCGGTGCAGACCGGCGCCTGCCCGCACACCGCGATCCGGGACGACATCAGCTCGAACCTGGACGCCGTCGAGCAGCTGGAGGCGGACTTCCCCGGCCTGGATCTCGTGCTCGTCGAGAGCGGCGGCGACAACTTGACCGCGACCTTCTCCTACGGGCTGATCCACCGCCAGATTTTCGTGATTGACGTGGCCGGCGGCGACAAGGTCCCGCGGAAGGGCGGGCCCGGCGTCACCCGCTCGGACCTGCTGGTCATCAACAAGACCGACCTCGCGCCGCTGGTCGGCGCCGATCTGGCGGTCATGGACCGGGATGCGGCGGGTGTCCGCGATGGGCGCCCTGTGTTGTTTACCTCCCTGGCGGCCGACGGCGGCGCGGCCCCGGTCGCCGACTGGATCCGGGCGGCAGTCGCCGAGCTGGCCGGGACGTCGGCCCGCGGATGATCGCCCGGAGCCGGGCCGTCGCCGCGCCCGGCGGCAGGCTGATCGAGCTGGCCTGCCAGCCGCCCTTGACGCTGCGGCAGATTGCTGCCGTCCGTCCGGGTGTCTGTGCGCTGTGTCTGGTCGGCACGGCGGCGGGACCGCTACCCGGGGACGACCTCACCCTGCAGCTAGAGGTGCTCGCCGGGGCGAGCGCGAGCCTGCAGGCGGCCGGGGCGGCGATCGCCCAGGGCCGGGCCGGCGGCGCGGCATCGTCGCTCCGGCTGCAGGCGGCCCTGGGCACCGACGCCGCCTTGCGGGCCGATCCCGGAGCACTGATCGTGCGCGCCGGAGCACGGATCGCCGCTCACGTCGAGATCAACCTGGGCGCGCACGCGCAGGTGGAGTGGCACGAGCTGATCTTCCTTGATGCTCGCCAGACGCCACGGGAGGCCGACCGCCCGGCCGCGACGCTGCGCTGGGACGTGACCCGCGAGGGTTCCCCGCTGCTGCGTCAGCTCGTCGACCTGACCAGCGCGGAGTCGTTCCGCGACGCCTTCATGCTCGCCGGGCGGCGGGTGCTGGCCTCGGCCTTGCTGTCCGGCAGGGCCGTCCGGGGGCAGACGATCGTCGCCCGCCCGACGGCGGTCGCCCAGCAGCTAGCCGACGACGCCGTCTTGGTCACCGTGCTCGCCGACGATGCCGCTACCGCGCAGCGGGAGGTGGCCCGCCTCTGCGACCAAGTCCGCCGCGGCTGCGCCTGAGCTCCGCGCGTGCAGGCAACATCTCCGCGGGCTTCCACGTCACGAGCGAAGCACCCGATGTCCGGCGCGGCGAGCCTGGAAAGGCGCAGTTGCTGCTGGCACCAGCCGGCGAACTGGCGCCGGGTGTTCTTGCTGAGGTTCTCGGCCAGTGTGACCTCGCCTGGGGGGTACTGAGCATCGGGCAATCTTGTTCCGAGCGTGGAGCAGGACTTGCTGGCGGCCGTGGTAATAGGCCTGGGGAAGATCAGGGCAGCGCGATGTCAACCTGCTTGGTGGCGGTCAGGTTGCCGCGGGCGGTGCCCAGGTAAGTGCCGGAGGTTGGGGCTACCTCGGTGTAGTCACGCCCGGTGGCGACGGTCAGGTAATTCGCGCCAGCGGGGCAGCCGTTGCAGGGGTCGAGCGCTACGGCGCGCGCGGCGCCGGCGTCGGCGACGGCGACGATAACTTCCACCCAGGCGTGCGTGCCGCCCTCGCCGAGCAGGTGTCCGGAGACGTAGCGCGCCGGCAGCCCGATCGCCCGGCAGAGCGCGATCATGACATGCGCGGCGTCCTGGCAGACGCCTCGTCCGTCGGCGAGTGCCTCGGCTGCGGTGGTGGCGACCGAGGTCACCCCGTATGCGTAGCGGAGCGCCTCATGCACGTACGCGCAGAACCGATGGGCGGTGGCTAGCCTGTCCTGGTCGGCCATCGTCTCCGCCAGCCGCCGGATGGCCGCGTCGGCGGCGGTCAGCCGGGTCGGGCGCAGCAGCCGTGAGTCGGTGAGAGCGGTGGCCGGCACAAGCACGTCGGTGCCCGGCCCGCCACGCTCGACGACGGCGTCCACCACGAACTCGACCCTGTCCCGCACCAGTGGCACGCGAGACCTGGTGACTATATTGCCGGCGGCGTCCCGCCGGTGGGTGGTCCGGGCGTCGGCGGCGGAGACGGTAATCGAGTGCCGCCGCCGCCGCTGGTCGCCATGCCGGCGTGGCGGCACCACGACGAGCCGGTGGTCCAGGTCTCGTACCGGCGCGTCGTAGGTGTAGCTGAAACGCTGCCGCAGCACGTAAGTCAGCCGGCCTAGGTCCGGCAGCTCACGGTGCGGCACACGCCGCAGCGGGGTGGGCGGGAGCGCACCGGCCGCCTCCGTCATGTCATCTCCTCGGTCCGGAACCGCCTTGTCTGCAGCACCGGACCACGGGCGCGAAGGTCACGGCTTCCGCAGTGCGCTGAAACTCGCACTCCGTCCGGACCCGCGGTGCGACTGCTGTCATTACCGCATAGTGAACTAGCTTTGTTTCGCAGCTGTAACGAGGGGCGGAGTGACGGGGTAACGGGCCAGTGGTACGAATCCGTTTATGGGTGGACTCCTCGACAGGTACCCGCACGGCCCAGCCTACGATGAGATGTTCGGGGCGGATGGCCTGCCGCACCCGCACATGCGGGCGCTGTATGACGCCCTGCAGACGCTCACAGGCGACGACCTGGCGCGGGGGGCGGAGGCCCGGGACCGCAGCTTCCGCGACCAAGGCGTCGTGTTCTCGCACGCCGGAGAAGAGTGGGTCTTCCCGCTCGACCTGATCCCGCGGCTGATCCCCGCGACCGAGTGGGATCTGGTCGAAGCGGGCGCCGTGCAGCGAGTACGCGCGCTGGAGGCGTTTCTCGCCGACGTCTACGGGCCGGCCGAGGTGGTCCGGGACAGGGTGGTGCCGTGGTCGCTGCTCGCCACCTCGGCCGGGTTTTGCCGGCCGGCGCACGGCATCGAGCCGCCGAACGGCGTGCGGATCCACCTCGCGGGGATCGATATCGTCCGCGACCAGGCGGGGCTCCTGCGGGTACTCGAGGACAACCTGCAAGTACCGTCAGGCATGTCCTACGTGGTGGAGAACCGCAGGACCATGGCCCGCGTCTTTCCCGGCCTGTTCCTGGAGCAGCAGGTGCGGCCGGTTGCTGCCTATCCGGGGTGGCTGCTCGACGCGTTGCGGCGGTCGGCGCCGGTCGGCGCCGAGGAGCCCGTCGTGGTGCTGCTCACCCCCGGTGTGGGCAACCCGGCCTACTTCGAGCACGCCTTCCTGGCCCGCAAGATGGGCATCGAGCTTGTCGAGGGCCGGGACCTGTTCTGCCGCGACAATATCTTGTACATGCGCAGCGTCGGAGGGCAGCGGCGGGTGGATGTCGTCTACCGTCGCGTCAACGACGACTTTCTCGATCCGGTCCATTTCAGGGCCGACTCCGTCGTGGGATGCCCGGGGATCTTGAACGCCGCCCGCGCCGGCAACGTCACGATCGCCAACGCGATCGGCAACGGCGTAGCCGACGACAAGCTGACGTATACCTACCTTCCCGCGCTCATCGAGTACTACCTCGGCGAGCGCCCCCTGCTGCCGAACGTCAGGACCTACCGGCTCGACGATCCGGACGTGCGTTCGCAATGCCTGGCCCGGCTTGACCAGCTGGTGGTCAAGCCGGTGCAGGGGTCAGGTGGCCACGGCATTGTCGTCGGGCCGCAGGCCTCCGACGCCGAACTGGCCGCCGTGCGCGAGCAGGTGCAGGCCGAGCCCCGGCGGTGGATCGCGCAGGAGTTGGTGCTGCTGTCAACTTCGCCATCGCAGCTAGGCGACCGGCTGCTGCCCAGGCACGTCGACTTGCGGCCGTTCGCGGTCAACGACGGCGCGCAGGTAAGGGTGCTGCCCGGCGGACTGACCCGCGTGGCGCTGCGGGAGGGAAGCCTGATCGTCAACTCCAGCCAGGGCGGCGGTTCCAAGGACACCTGGGTGCTGACCTCCTCGCCGGGCTGGGACGCGGAAGCCGGCCGGGCGTCGGCGTTCCCCCCGCAGGCGGTACGCGGCGCCGAGCCCGATCACGGTCCGCACCAGGACCAGCAGCAGCAGTGAGGAGACCGGGATGCTGAGCCGGGTCGCTGAGGCGCTTTTCTGGGTGGGCCGTTATGTCGAACGGGCGGAGGACACCGCCCGGCTGCTTGACGTGCATTTCCACGAAGTGCTCGAAGACCCGGGCGTGGACGAGGCCCACGCCTCCGCCGTCCTGCTGGCCGTCATGGGCGTCCCGGGTGACACTGCCGACAAGCACCGCGACTCCGGGGCCGTCCTGGAGCTGCTCGGCTACGACGAGGACTCGTCAAGCTCGATCGTCGGCGCGCTGTCCGCCGCCTGGCAGAACGCCCGCAGCGCCCGGGAGGCTCTGTCTGCAGATGTCTGGGAATGCCTGAACTCCACCCGTAACTCTCTGCAAACCCGGGTGGCCGCCGCCCGCGACTTCGGTCCGGCGCCGTTCTTCTCCTACGTTCGCGAGCGCGCAGCGAACGTCGCGGGCTACGTCGAGGCGAGCATGAGCCGGGATACGAGTTACGATGCGCTGGTCCTGGGCCGCAGTCTGGAGCGAGTGGACATGACCGCGCGCCTGCTCGCGGCACGGATCGGCTCCGAGCGCGCGAGCGAGGGCTGGACCTCCACCCTTCGGGCCTGCTCCGCTCACGATGCCTACCTGCGTACCTACCAGCAGGGCGTCGACGAAACCCGGGTCGTGGAATTCTTGCTGGTGGACCGGCTTTTCCCCCGCTCGGTCTTCTACGCGCTCCGGACCGGGGAGCGAGCGCTGGCCCGGCTCGACCCGGTGTCCGGGCGCTCCGGGCTGGATGAATCCGCCCACCGGGCGATCGGCCGGGCGCGCACCGACCTGGAGTTCCTTTCCACCGCCAGGCTCCTTGACGGACTGCCGGACCGGCTGCTCGGATTGCAGCGGGCGGTGTCGATGATCAGCGAGGAAGTGACCGAACGGCTCTTCGCCGGGTCGCCGCCGCCCCAGTGGGGCCTGAAGGAGACGCAGGCATGAGCTGGCGGATCGCAATCAGGCACCGCACCGGCTACAAGTACGCCGAGCCGGTGCGGGCGTCGTACAACGAAGCGAGGCTGACCCCGCCCAGCGTGGACGGTCAGCGCCTCCTGCAGGCCGCCCTCGTGGTTACGCCCGAGGTGCGGCCGTTTCATTACGTTGACTACTGGGGCACGGCGGTGGACTCGTTCGACGTGCACGTGCCGCACACCGAGCTCGTGGTACTGGCGACGTCGACGGTTGAGACCGCCCAGTCGCGGCCTGTACCGTCCGGCGTCAGCTGGTCCGAGCTGGCCGAGCCCGCGGTCCAGGACCGCTTCGCCGAGTATCTCACCGCCTCGTCCTACGTCACGCCCGAGCCGGAGCTCACCGAGCTCGGCAGGTCCCTGCGCGCCGAGTCCACGCCCGTGCAGGCCGGGTTCCGCATTGCCGAGTGGACCCATGAGACATTGCGCTATGAGCGGGGTGCGACGCACGTCCGCACCTCCTCGGCCCAGGCACGCGCCGCGGGCGGGGGCGTGTGCCAGGACTTCGCGCACGTCACGCTGGCTTTGCTGCGCGCCGCCGGGCTGCCTGCGCGCTACGTCTCCGGCTACCTCCACCCGGCCGCAGAAGCCGGGATCGGGGAGACTATGACTGGAGAGAGCCACGCCTGGGTGGAATTCTGGGCCGGTGGCTGGACCGCGGCCGACCCGACCAGTCTCGCCCGGGTAGGCAGCCGGCACGTGCTGCTGGCCCGCGGCCGCGACTACGCCGACGTGCGTCCGCTGTCCGGCATCTACTCAGGCCCGGCGGCGGAGCACTTTGCCGTCACGGTCGAGGTCACCCGGCTCGGCTGAGCGAGCCGCGCGCGAGGAGATTCATTCCGGCTCCTCCTGCGCCTGCACGGTCATCGACTCCAGCAGCGGTGCGCCGAAGGTGGTAACCATAGCCACGTCAGACGCGTCCCGTCCGCATCCGATCAGAATCCGGCCCTTACGCCGGCGGTTGTTGCGCGGATCGAAGGTCCACCACCGATCGCCCAGCCAGACCTCCATCCACGCTGCGAAGTCCATCGGTGCCGGATCCGGTGGGACATCGATGTCCGGGAGATAGCCGAAGACATACCGAGCCGGGATGTTAAGTGCCCGGCAGAACGAGATCGCCAGGTGAGTGAAGTCGCGGCAGACACCGAACCCGGAGGCGTTGACATCCGCCGCCGTGGTCAACGGGCCGCTCCGGCCGTACTCGAACGTCAGGTGACTGTTGACGTAGTCGCAGATGGCCTGCACCCGGGAATAGCCAGCGGGCATGGCGCCGAAAAGTGACCAGGCTTCGTCGCCGAGCATGTCGGGCAAGCAGTAGCGGCTGGGCAGCGTATAGATGAGCACCTCGTCCGGCAGCCTTTCCGGCGGCAGTTCCGGCATTTGTTCATCGGCGTCCTCGGTCGCGTCGGGCACCAGCACCAAGGAGCCGAAACGCAGCGTGGAACGCCCGGCGGGCAGCGTCGCCCGCGCACACCGGTTGCCATACAGGTCGGTGTAGTGACGGATGCGCATCTCTGGCTCCGTCGACCACACCCGCCGCGCGAGACTGACCGGGGCCGTGTCCCGGGGCTCGATCTGGAAAACGGCCGGTGTGTCAACGGCAGCCACGTACACGAACTCGCACCCCGCCCGCACCCGTCGCATGCCCATGGCCCCAGTGTGCTCCTGCGATGTTTCAGCCGTGCTATGCGCATGCGTTCGTCGCCAGGTGTTCGTGGCGCCTGCGACCTCCGGCAGGCTCGGCTCCGCGTTGAGCCGCAGCGGGTTGCCGAAGATGCCACGCATGCCGAACCGCAACTGCGCGACATTCTCGGCCTCGAAAGCTTCGGCGACGAGGCCGCCGAAGCTCATGGCCGCCGGTCATGACCGCGGGGGCGGATCGGTGGATCCGGTGGACCACGATAGTCTGCGTCGCGTTGCTCGCGCTGATCGCTGCCGGTGTCTAAGTGGTTGTTCTGCCGCCCCTTCCGGTGACCCCGGGGGAGCTAGCCGCCGGCGGCGGCGGATTCCCAGTGGCTGCCTTCAATCTACATTAGAACTAAATAACTAGCAATATATTTCTAGAATCTGTGGTAGTCTTTGAAACATGGAGGGCTGGAGCTTCTTGACCAAGCACGGCTGGGTCTTGCTGTGCATCGCACATGACCCGGGCGTGCGGCTGCGCGACATCGCCGCCACGGTGGGCGTAACCGAGCGCAGCGCCTATAGCATCGTCAGCGAACTGACCGCGGCCGGCTATGCCGTCAAGCAGAAAGACGGCCGCCGCAACCGCTATCAGATCCGGGGCCACCTCCCGCTGCACGAAGCCACCAGTCAGCAACTCGCCATCGGCGAAGTCCTCGCTCTCCTCGCGGGCGCCAGCGCGGGAGACAGCTGACCACAGGAAACCTGCCTGAGGCCATCGCCGCCACCGAAACAACAGCTGAGTCCGGAGGCATCTCCCCATGACAGCAATCGCGCACCCCGAGCTTGAGGGGCTGGATCGATACAAGTTCGGCTGGGCCGACTCCGACGCAGCCGGCGAGTCCGCGCGCCGCGGCCTGTCCGAGGAGGTCGTGCGCGACATCTCGGCCAAGAAGAACGAGCCGGAATGGATGCTGGACCTGCGGCTGAAAGGCCTGAAGCTGTTCCGGCGCAAGCCGATGCCCGACTGGGGCGCGGACCTGACGGGCATCGACTTCGAGAACATCAAGTACTTCGTCCGCTCCACCGAGAAGCAGGCCGCGAGCTGGGACGACCTGCCGGCGGACATCAAGAGCACCTACGACAAGCTCGGCATCCCCGAGGCGGAAAAGCAGCGGCTCATCGCCGGCGTCGCCGCGCAGTACGAGTCCGAGGTGGTGTATCACAAGATCCGCGAGGACCTGGAGGAGAAGGGCGTCCTCTTCCTGGACACTGACACCGCGTTGCGGGAGCACCCGGAGCTGTTCGGTGAGTATTTCGCCTCGGTGATCCCGGTGGGCGACAACAAGTTCGCCGCGCTGAACACCGCGGTGTGGTCGGGCGGCAGCTTCATCTACGTGCCGAAGGGCGTGCACGTGGAGATCCCGCTGCAGGCCTACTTCCGGATCAACACCGAGAACATGGGCCAGTTCGAGCGGACCCTGATCATCGTCGACGAGGGCGCCAGCGTCCACTATGTCGAGGGCTGCACCGCGCCGGTCTACTCCTCCGACTCGCTGCATTCGGCGGTCGTCGAGATCATCGTGAAGGCCGGCGCGCACTGCCGCTACACCACGATCCAGAACTGGTCGAACAACGTCTACAACCTGGTCACCAAGCGCGCGGTCGCGCAGGCCGGCGCGAGCATGGAGTGGATCGACGGCAACATCGGCTCCAAGGTCACGATGAAGTACCCGGCGGTCTACCTGATGGGCGAGCACGCCAAGGGGGAGACGCTGTCGGTGGCGTTCGCCGGGGCGGGCCAGCACCAGGACGCGGGCGCGAAGATGGTGCACTGCGCACCGAATACGTCGTCCCAGATCATCTCCAAGTCGGTGGCCAGAGCAGGCGGCCGGACGTCCTACCGCGGCCTGGTCCAGGTCCAGGAGGGCGCGGCGCACTCGAAGTCCACGGTCAGGTGCGACGCGTTGCTGGTGGACACCGTCAGCCGGTCCGACACCTACCCCTACGTGGACGTCCGCGAGGACGACGTGGAGATGGGGCACGAGGCCAGCGTCTCCAAGATCTCCGAGGACCAGCTCTTCTACCTGATGAGCCGCGGCATGACCGAGGACGAGGCGGCAGCCACGATCGTCCGCGGCTTCGTCGAGCCGATCGCCCGTGAGCTGCCGATGGAGTACGCGCTCGAGCTCAACCGGCTGATCGAGCTGCAAATGGAGGGGGCGGTCGGCTGATGGCGGTCTTCCGGGGGGCGCTCGAGTCCGGCGCCCCGGTGTCCAGGCTGCACAAGCGGCAGTCCGGCGGCCCCGCGGACTTCCCGCTGCCCACCGGCGCGCCAGAAGGAGTGAGTTCATGATCACTTCCCGGCGGTGGCGGACAATGCCAGGCCCGGGCACTGGAATTGCCGAGCGGCCAGGCGCCCAGCCGATTCCCCGCCAGCAAGCGGCGTATCAGTGCGCCCGCGGGCACGCGTTCACTGTCGCGCTCGCGGCCGGTATCGAACCACCCGCTACCTGGGGATGCCGGTGCGGGGCCCCCGCGCGGCCAGCCGGCAGCACCGATCCCGGCAGCGGACAGACCCAGCGCGACCGGTGCATGGCCTTGCTGCTGCGGCGCCGCACGCGCACCGAGCTGGAGCAGCTGCTCGCCGAGCGCCTGGTCGACACGGCGCAGCGGCGGGGCCGCCCGGTACACTCGGCGCGCTGACCCGAACAGCAACTCGGCGACTGGCTCACCCGGAACAGCTCCAGGATCGGCTCGATCCACCAGCTGCAGCCGCCCTGCACAGCCACTAGGGTCCTGCTGGGGGCCAGCGCCGGCCGAGTCGACCGTGGAGCGGTGACGGGCCCGGTTCATCGCCCGGCGGCTGGAGGGATTGCATAATGAGCCGCAGCCGGGCCGGCCGCCGTCGACACCCGGGCCTCAACGATCGAGCTGGTCATCGCCGAGCAGGGCGGCCTCGGTGCATATCGTGGTGCGAACCCGCGGCCGGCGGCAGCGAGCGGAGGTGGGCCGAGCCCTCCTCCGCCTCGCCTCGAGCGCTCACCGGCGTCGCTGCGGTGCTCTTATCGGTGCGTGGGCTCGTCAGTGCATCAGTTCGCTCAGGTTCACGACCTGCTTCGCGGGTGGGGGACCGGGAATGGTCACGGCGTTCCACTGAGTGAGGTTCAGCGTGCTGTGGGCCGCGTGTGACGCAACGATGCGGAGGATGTAGGGCTTGCCCTGCGACGCCACGTACGCGATGCTTCCATCCGCGTCACGCAGCAACCACACCGGCTGGCCGTTGACAGTACCCGAGCCCGCGTTGCGGACATGAGGCGACGGCTTGGACATGGAGGCCGTGAAGTCCGACATGTTCAAGCCGTTGAGCAGGCTGTCGGACTGCGTCGCTGTGACCTTCAAGTACTTGCCGCAGAACAGGGTGCACGCGGTGGCGGGCAGGTGCTCGAATTTCAGGAAAGCGCCGCTGAGTTTCAGGTAGCTGCTACCTTGCGTTGACAGCACCGTGAATGCCGCTCCGCCCACGGAGAGCTGCCCGGACACCTCACCCGAGCGGGTCATGCTGAGGTTCAGTCCCAGGGCTTTGCCGCCTTGCTGCACGGTGCCGCTGAGGTGGACGCTCTTCGCGTCTCGCATTGCTGCGCCCACCTCCTTGACCAGGACTGATGCCTTTGGTGGAGCGGACGCGCGGACCGCCGACCCGCAGCCGGTAATCGCCAAGGCTGCCAGGGAAAGGAAAGCACCAAATGAATACCATGAACGGTACATGTTCATCATCTCATTCTTGAGCAGCGAAGATTTGGCCCGCCATTATGACGAGGCCTTCCAATGGTGACGGAATGGGGAGTTTAGAGGGTTGGCCATTGCCGGAGAGGCCATTCATAACAATTTTGCGCTTCGCGAGCGCCCACCGCGGGTGTAGCGGCGGCAGCAGGGAGCATGTGCGCGGGGCCCAAATGGGAGGCACACAAGCAACTCCGGTGTAGCGGTGGTTTCGTAGGCGCCTCCAGTGGGGTGCTCTGGCCCAGCCCGGCAGGTTTCAGCGGATAGATCCCTGGTCACTTGATGTAGTTATCAAATCACAATTAGTTAGCAATCGCTACTGCCCAGAGCCGCAGCCACGCCTGGACCTGCTCGCGCAGGCGGGCAGGCAATGCCCAGCCACGGGTCGTCCGCAACCACGGCCACCACCGGGGTCTCGTTGCGCCGGTCCCGCACGGCGTCTTGGATCGCGCGCGACATCCGGGCAGCGATCGCCTGGTGGCCTGTCCAGGAGCGGCAGAGCTGAGCGGCCGCCCGGTGACCGCCGGCTGCCTGCGCGGCCGGCCCGGCAGCGCCAAGCGGCGCGCCGGCGCACGCAAGCACCACCGCCCCCGCCAGGACCGCCTTGCGCATTCAGCCCCCGTGATGGGAGTTCAGGTCTGCGCCGCCGCCGCGGGCGTGACCTGGGATCCCTCTTCCGGGTAGCCGAAGTGGGCCCAGATCTTGTTCAGCTCAGACTGGTAGTACAGCGACTGCAGGCTGGCCACGAACGTCAGGACCAGCCCGAGCCAGCCTTGGCAGGTGGGAGTCAGCCCGGCAGTGCGCTGCATCTGCGCGATCCGCTCGCCGGTGCGGTAGATCGACACGAACGGCGGCACGATGATGAACGCCCCGAGCGTGACGGCCAGCACCGAGAGCCCGGGCTTCACTTCGATCTGCGGGTCGAAATCGTGTGCCTCACGGTTGATCTTGTAATACCAGACGAAGTAGTAGACCCCCAGCGTGATCAGTGGCCAGACCAGCCAGACCAGCCATATGTTGCGCGTCTTGCCAGCGTGTCCCTCCATGTGGCCCCCCGTGCCCAGGTGGGCGGTGCATGTGGCGGCCGCCCGGTACATTACGTTCAGTATCTTATATGTAACCGTTCGTGAGGCAAGCAGTGGTCACCCGCGGCAGCCGCTCCGGCCCGCGCCGTCGCGGAAACGCTGGACACGTCCCAGCGATGGACCTTGGCACCCTGCCAGCACGAGCAAGTAGACCGTCGGACGATCTGTTCGTAGACCGTCGGACGATCTGTTCGCGCAGAGGGGCTTGGCGCGAGGTCGTGCTCAGCGGGATGTCAGCAGTCAGGCTGGCCAGGCACTGTGCCGCTGTTCGGCTTGAGCCGCTTGGCCCCGCATTGCTGATGCAGCAGCGTTTCCAGCTGGCTGATCGTGGCCTGGACCGATGAGTTATCGCTGTGGACGAGGTTCACCAGCTCCATCGGGTCCCTGGACAGGTTGTAGGCCTCGGTCTGGTTGGCGAGCTGCTTCGTTTTCACCGTCGTGACGGCCGCCTTGTGTCCAGGCAGGCTCGTGTTCCCGCTGACCTCTGTCATCACATCCCGCGGTGGGCCGGCGTTCGGCGCCGGGTCGCTCCAGAACTGCTCATTGTCGGAATACTGGGAGTACTTCCACTTCTCCTGGGCTCCGTTGTCCCCCGTGGGCAGGTACGTGACGACCGTCTCGACGGAGTTTGGCTGGATCACCGGCCGGTATTCGTAACCCAGCACGGTGACCTGGGCGGTGCCGCGGCTGACCTCGTCCTCGGTGAGGAAGTACACGGGCCCTTTGATCTGGCTGGGCTGGGTCTCACCGAGGATGACACCCGACAGGTCCCGGCCGACCAGGGGATGTACCTCGTTGTGGGTCTTGGCCAGCTCGTTCTGCAGCTTGGCGGCGTCGAGCCCGGCTAGGCCGAGCAGCGTGGGCAGCAGGTCAGCGTGGCTGGTGATCTCGTCGAGGGATTCGCGGCCTGAGAACAGGGCCGGGTTGTGCACGATGAACGGCACATGGGTGCCTTCCTCATAGGCCTGGTGCCACTTCTGCTGCATCCCGCCGTGTGCTCCGAGCAGATCCCCATGGTCGGAGGTGAAGATCACGATGGTGTTCTCGGCCATGTCCGGGTGGGAGTTGAGCGCGTCGATCACCCGCTGGATCTGGTCGTTCACGTTTTGCTGCATCTGGTAGTAGAACCGGTGGAACTCGACCGTGTTGGGAGTCGGCTGGAAGACCTGCGGATACTGCTTGATGTAGTCCGGCTGGCAGTGCGGCTTCCCGGCGAGGTTCTCATTCGAGGTCGCCGAGTACTTGGCGGGCTCGAAGAGGTCGTAGGGGACGTTGCTGTTGTCGAGCTGGCCGCGCAGGTTCCAGCTCGACTGCTTCAGCGTGAACTCGCCCCACACGGTGACGTCGTGCGGGTTGACGTAGGAGTTGACCAGCAGCCACGGCGCCGCCGAACTCCCCCGGCTGGCCAGCTCATCCAGCAGGTTCACCGCCTGGGTGGCGAACTTCTCGTCCCGGCCGATGGCCCCGGTCGCCGAGGAGCCGGAGTTGAGCGGGTTGCTGCCGTGCGGCTCGGGGCCGATCCAGCCGCTGAACCCGTAGGGGCCGAGCCGTTCCGCCGCCAAGTACAGATCCTCCGCCTCCGGATCTGGCTCGCCTTTGCTGTTGAAGGTCAGCAGCGAGTTATACGTCCCCGGAATGTGTATGTCGGCATCCGAGACATGCCATTTGCCTTTGAAATAGGTTTCGTAGCCGCCGGCCCGGAAGTAGTTACCCATCGTGGGGACCGTATTCGGGTCGAGCCAGTACATGTCATTCTCAATGTTGATCTTCGCCGCCCCCGGTGTCTGGCTGTTGCCGTGCAGCGACGAGTACTGGCCGGTGAAGATCGATGTCCGGCTCGGCACACAGGCGGCCGTCATGATGTAGTGGTTGTTGAATTCGAGGCCGTGATCGCGCAGTGATTCCTCGGCCGTGAGGTAGTTGGACCGAAATTCCTGCAGCTGGCTGGACTCATAGACGACCGGGTAACGGTACTCGTCACTCAGGACCAGCAGGATGTTCGGGCGCCGACGGAGCTTTCCCCTGGGCTTGAAGGGCAGCGGGCTGACTGCCGCGGCCCCGGCCCGCTCGGGGCTGAGCTGGGCGATTCCAGCTGTCGCCGCGGCTGCGCCGGTGCCCTGGATGAAGCGCCGCCGTGACAGGCCGATTTTCTCTTCTTTCATTCTTATCCCCCGTCGTGCGATGTCTCCGGCCCACTTTACACTGGGAGGAATGCACGGCGACTGGGAGAGCCATAAAGTCCGTATTGCCATGGCCTATCCAGGTACCAGATGTCTCGGCGCTATCCGTCAACGTCTTTCCTGAAATGGGCCGGAAGGGAGATCGGAATGGCTCCGGATCAGCGGCCAGAAAACATGGTGTGGGTGCCTGGGGGAACTTTTCTCATGGGTTCGGATGGCTTCTATCCGGAGGAGCGCCCCGTCCATCACGTCAGCGTCAGCGGGTTCTGGATGGATGAGCACGCGGTGACGGTCGCGGAGTTCCGCGGGTTCGTCAAGGCGACCGGCTATATGACCGTGGCCGAACGGGCCCCGGACCCGGCGCAGTACCCGGGGGCGGCGCCGGAGATCCTCGTGCCCGGGTCCCTGGTGTTCGACCAGCCCGATGGGCCGGTGAGCCTGAACGACCCGCGCAACTGGTGGTCGTGGGTCCCGGGGGCGCAATGGCGGCACCCGGAGGGTCCGGGAAGCACGCTGCACGGCCGAAACCGGCACCCCGTGACGCAGGTGGCCTACGAAGACGCAGCGGCCTACGCCGCCTGGGCCGGCAAAGCCCTGCCGTCGGAGGCTGAGTGGGAGCGCGCCGCCAGGGGCGGGCTGGAGGGGGCCATCTACAGCTGGGGGGACGACCTCCAGCCGGGCGGCCGGGTGATGGCCAACACCTGGCAGGGCCGCTTTCCCTGGGAGAACCTGATGACCGACGGCTACCTGGGCACCGCACCGGTCAGGCGGTTCCCGCCGAACGGCTACGGCCTGTTCGAGATGACCGGCAACGTCTGGGAGTGGACTGCGGATTTCTTCACCCCCCGGCACGCCAGCGACGCAACGGCGTGCTGCGTCCCGCAGGACCCGCACGTCCAGACACCGGCGCACGACGACTTGCCACGGCCCGATGCACACATTCCCAGGCGGGTCGTCAAGGGCGGTTCCCACTTGTGCGCCCCGAACTACTGCCTGCGCTATCGGCCGGCCGCGCGCCAGGGGCAGGCCGTGGAGACATCCTCGACCCACATCGGCTTCCGGTGTGTGCTGCGCGTTCCCGGTGGGACGGCCGCTGGCCAGCCCCAGAACCACGCACCCGGATCAGCGGTCGCGGGACCCGGCGACTGACCTACCGAAGGAGAACCGGACCAGATGGCACCAGCAGAATAGTAGCCCAGCACTGACAATTCCTGTTGAAATCAATGTATTACCCGCTGGTAACCCCGGACATGCCGCCGTCACCGTCGACCTGTCACCGTCGATAACGAAACGCGGTGGCCGGGTCTTGGGCGCCAGATTCCTGGCGGGCGGTTCCCTCCGCCACAGGGTCTCGGCAAAGTCGTTTTGCACTGCAAACGGCACTTACGCACTTTGTGGGTACCCGGGCAGTGCATGGCCCGGTTTGCGGCCCCAGGTGAGGAAGAGCAGGCCGAACATCACTAGCGTGTGGGGGTCATCAAGGTGCGCGCGGGCTGCGGTGTCCAGTTCGTCAAGTTCGGCGACGCTGGCCAGCCCCATCTCCAGCACCTGCGGGCGCATGCTGCGCACCAGGTCGAGGCGGATGGTGCGGCGGGTGTTACCGGGTGGGTACATCTGCACTTTGGCCTCCACCCCGACATCTGCCAGTCTGGCTTGGCGGAAGAGTTCGGGGACCCGGCGGCCGATCCACGGGTCGGCGCCGTTGCGGCGGAAGGCCACGGTGAAGATGTCGCAGAGCCGGCGGAAGGCTGGGTGGGGCGGGTAGCAGAGCGTGTGCTCGGTGTCGGGCTCCATGGACACGACCCAGCCGCCGGGCTTAGCCAGCCGCATCATCTCGGCGGCCACGCCGGCGGGGTCGGGGAGGTTGACCAGCAGGGTGCGGGCGTGCACCAGGTCGAACGAGCCCGTCGGCAGCCCGGTGCTGCTGGCGTCGGCGGTGATGATGTTCACACCGCTCAGCCCTCGCGTGGCGGCGAACTCGGCTGCCATGGCGGCGTGCGCGGGGTCGGCGTCCAGACCGACGACCCGGCCTGTTGGTGCGACTCGCCCGGCCAGCAAGTCCAAGATCCCGCGCGGGCCGCAGCCGAGGTCGATTGCAGCTTGTCCGGGGCGCAGGCTAACCCGGTCCAGCAGTGCCGCGCTGTCGGCGGCCAGTTCCTCGGCCTGGCGTTGCAGCCGGGCGCTCTCCGCGAGACTGCTGCCCAGCGCATAGACGGCGTTGGCGTCTTGGCCCGTGGTGCCCGTGGCCGGGCGGATGGATTCGGCCATGCCGCACCCCCTCGCGCCCAGGCCGCTGGGGTAACGCTACTGCAGATCCCTGGTGTCACCGCTGGTGACGTGGGCGTGGTAGCGCAGGGCGACGGCGATGCCGGTGGCTGGGCGGTGCCTGCGAGTGACGTCCGGCAGGCACCACCACTGCCTGCCGTCACCAATACCGAGTTCCGGCTGCGCGCCATGCCGTGAGCATGTACCAATCGGAAGTGTCCGAGGGCGAGTTGAACCCCCATGCCCGTGACCTTGGGATGTTAGTTGACCAGTCCAGCAAGAAAAGACAAGCTCGCAGGTCAGCGACGTACGACTTGTGTCCGAGGGGCGAGTCGAACCATCTGCCTATGCTCAAGTCCTGTCCGCGGAGTTCGCGATTAGCGGCCGGTCATGGGTTCTCGGCCAAGCGGTGCGCCAGGCTAGGGCGTTGCCAGATAGGCCTCATCAGTGACGGGCTCGAGCCAGTCGGTTCCGTCGTGGTCGCTGCTGGCCGCGACTATGGCGATGTGGACAGCGAGGGTGTCGGGCGCCGCGCCGTGCCAATGGTCGATCCCGGGCGGGCACGCGACCGTATCGCCTGCTCGGGCGCGGATGACGGTGCCATCGCGGGTGCCGACGAGTGCTATTCCTTCGAGGACGTGGAGTGTCTGGCCGTTGGGGTGGACGTGCCAGTTGGTTCGCGCTCCGGGTGTGAAGTGGACGACGGCTACGGAAAGGTAGGACGGAGCTTCCGGCGACGATATAGGCGTCAGGTAAACATCACCCGAGAAGCGGTCTGCCGGGCCTTTGCCGGTCGGTGCGATCGTTATGAGCTGCACGGTGCTCCTCCTTAGGGACGGATGATGACCTTGAGGGCGCGCCGGGTGTCCATGTCCTTGTAGCCCCGCGGTACTTCGTCGAGTGCGACTTCGCTGTCGAAGACCCGGCCCGGGTTGACCTGCCCGCTGAGGATGCCGGGCATCAGGGTCTGGATGTAGGCGCGGGCCGGTGCGGGCCCGCCGGTGAGGGTGATGTTGCGGCCAAAGAGGCTGCCGAACCCGATGGGTGCGTTCTCGTACTGTGGTACGCCGACGCGGCTGATCACACCACCGGGGCGCACGACACGACTGCCTGCTCATAAGCAGGCAGGTGGCCGACGGCTTCGAGGACGACGTGGGTGCCGTCCCGACCGGTCAGGTCGCGGACTTTCTCGACGCCCTCGTCGCCGCGTTCGGCGACGACATCGGTGGCACCGAGCTCGCGGCCGAGGTCGGTTCGGGTGGTGTGCCGCCCCATGAGGATGATTTGCTCGGCGCCGAGCTGCCGGGCAGACAGGACGGCCATGAGGCCGACGGCTCCGTCGCCGATGACGGTGACCGACGTCCTTGGGCTCACATTGGCCTTGCGGGCGGCGTGGTAGCCGGTGCCGTAGACGTCGGAGAGGGTGAGCAGGGACGGGATGAGTGAGGAGTCTTCCTCGACGGGCGCGGCGACGAGTGTGCCGTCGGCGAGCGGGACACGGATGGCCTCGGCCTGGCCGCCTCCGGTGCCGTGGGCGTTCCAGAATCCGCCTCGGCGGCAGGAGGTTTGAAGGCCTTCACGGCAGTAGTCGCAGGTGCCGTCGGACCAGGCGAAGGGCACGATGACCAGGTCGCCTTTGCTGACCGAGGTGACGTCGGTGCCTATGTCCTCGACCAGTCCGATGCACTCGTGTCCCATCGACGTGCCTTCGGGTGTGACGGGCATCGAGTGGTAGGGGTGCAGGTCGGATCCGCAGATGCAGGCTCGGACGACGCGGACGAGGGCGTCGGTTGGCTGCTGGATGATGGGGTCGGGAACGTCGATGACGCGGACGTCACCGGCTCCGTACATGAATGTGGCTCGCATGAACTCCTCCGGGTGGCCGGCTCAGTAGCCGGTGGGCTGGCGGGGGGTGTAGTGCTCTTCGAGGGCCTTGATGTCGTCGTCGCTGAGGGTGACGTCGAGCGCGGCGTCGGCGTCGGCGAGGTGGTGCTGCTTGGTGGCGCCGACGATGGGGGCGCTGACTACCGGGTTGCGCAGGACCCAGGCCAGGGCGATCTGGGCCATCGGTACGCCGTGCTGCTCCGCGACGTGCTGGACGGCGTCGGCGATGAGCTTGTCGTCGTTGGGCAGGACCCAGCGGGCGACGTCGTCGGTGTCGCTGCGCGCGGTTTGCCGGCCCCAGGGGCGTGCGAGGCGTCCTTTGGCGAGCGGGCTCCACGGGACCGACCCGACGCCCTGGTCGGCGAGCAGGCCGAACATCTCGCGTTCTTCCTCGCGCTGCATGAGGCTGTACTGGTTCTGCATTGACACGAACCTGGTCCAGCCGTGCAGGTCGGCGAGGTACTGCATCTTGGAGAACTGCCAGGTCCACATCGACGAGGCGCCGAGGTAGCGGACCTTGCCGGCCTTGACCATGTCGTGCAGGGCTTCCATGGTTTCCTCGACCGGGCTGACCGGGTCGAAGCGGTGGATCTGGTAAAGGTCGACGTAGTCGGTGCCGAGCCGCCGCAGGGACTCGTCGAGCTGCTCGATGATCGCGCGCCGCGACAGGCCCGAGCCGCCGGGCCCGTTGTGCATCTTGAAGAACACCTTGGTCGCCAGAACGATGTCCTCGCGGCGGGTGTAGCTACGGATGGCCCGGCCGACGATCTCCTCGGACGTGCCGTAGCCATAGGCGTTGGCGGTGTCCCAGAAGGTGATGCCGAGTTCGACGGCCTGCCGGAAGATCGGCTCGGCCGCAGCGTCGTCGAGCGCCCACTGGTTGAAGCCGCGTGAGGTGTCGCCGAAGCTCATGCAGCCCAGCGCGATGCGGCTGATCTTCAGGCCCGAGCTTCCAAGCGTCGTGTATTCCATCGGTGCTCCTTCGCTGGTAATGCTGTGGTCAGGCGGCGCCGCGGGGATCGAGGCGCAAGGTCACTGCGGCGGCATGCGGGCCGGTGACGGTGCCGACGATCTGCGGGCCGTAACGGTCGTACTTGGTGTGGTAGGCGGCGTCGATAGCGGTCATCGTGCTGGGGTCGAGCTCACTGGCCTGGGTGAAGGTGACGTCGCGCTCGATGCCGCCCGCACGGATGCGGCCGGAGCCGCTGACGGCGGCCCGGCGGAACCACGGGTTATCGCTGCCGTAGGCCGAGCGCACGTACAGGCCGTCGTTGCCCCG
This sequence comes from uncultured Actinomycetes bacterium, assembly GCA_963703605.1. Taxonomy (GTDB): domain Bacteria; phylum Actinomycetota; class Actinomycetes; order Streptosporangiales; family Streptosporangiaceae; genus DASXKD01. The sequence goes on along the minus strand of CAVPFC010000059.1, from coordinate 41,083 downwards.
GACGGTCCAGATGGTGACGTAGGGCCGCAGCGACCCGCCGGGGCGGCGGGAGGCGATCTGCAGCTCGGTGGCTTCGCCGACGCGGCGCAGCTCCTGTTCGGTCCAGGCGCCGCTCACTGGTCGCCCCCACCGGGGAACAGCTCACGGGCCAGGGTGATCGGTGACATGGCGCGCGGCCAGCCGGCATAGAACGCGAGATGGATGATCATTTCTTTCCAGCTCGGTTTCGGTGAGCCGTTCTGCCGGGCCCGGCCGAAATGGCTGTGCCGGGGGCCTTGGCTCACGGGCTTGACGGAGGTGTCGCTGAGGGAGGTCACGCGGTCCAGTTAAGGCGCTGACCTGTAGCTTTGGGAGTGACTGCTTTTCCAGGTAACGCCAGTACCTCCCAGCCAGCCGGGCGCCCGCCTACCGTGGAAAGCATGGATAACCGAGCCCAGGTCCGCGAGTTCCTTATCTCGCGCCGTGAGCGCATCTCGCCATCCCAGGCCGGCCTGCCCGCTTACGGCGGCAACAACCGCCGGGTCAAGGGCCTGAGGCGCGAGGAAGTCGCGCTGCTCGCCGGCGTCAGCATCGACTACTACGTCCGGATGGAACGCGGCAACCTTACCGGCGCCTCCGACGCTGTCCTCGACGGCGTGGCCAGCGCGCTGCAGCTGGACGAGGCCGAGCGCGCCCACCTCTTCCACCTCGCCCGCGCCGCCCAGCCATCCCGCCCCCGCCAGCGGCGAGTAAAGAACTCCGGCATCACTGACGGCATCCAGCAGTTCCTCGACGCCATCACCGACGCGCCCGCCTGGGTCCGCAACGCCCGGCACGACATGCTCGCCGCCAACCGCCTCGCCCGCGCTCTCTACGCTCCCGTGCTTGCCGACCCCCGCAGGCCGGCGAACAACGCCCGGTTCATCTACCTCGACCCGGCAGCCCGCGAGTTCTTCGCGGACTGGGAACGTGCAGCCGACGACATCGCCGCCATGCTCCGCTCCGAGGCGGGCAGCAACCCGCACGACAAACAGCTCATCGAGCTGATCGGTGAGCTCTCCACCAGCAGCGAAGACTTCCGTACCCGGTGGGCAGCCCACAACGTCCGGTTCCACCGCACCGGCCACAAGCGCATTCGCCACCCGGTCGTCGGCGTCCTCGATCTTGATTTCGAGGCTATGGAGTTCCCCGCCCACCCCGGACTGACCCTGCTCGCCTACACCGCCGCCGCAGGCACGCCGACCGCCGACAGCCTCAAGCTGCTCGCCAGCTGGGCCGCCACCACCGAGAAGGCGGGGGACCTGCCCGCAAACGTCTAGCACCGGCTGGGCCGACCTTGATCCCCCCATGGATTTCTCGCTGCCGTCGAGCATGCAGGGGGCAAGCAGGCAAGTCCGAGAGCGACGGCGGTAGACAGCTGGAACGGCGTGGGGACTCTCGCCGTCACCGTTGGGGCTCCTGTTCACGAGAGCCAGCATCCACAGCCGCCGACATTGATGTCCATCACACACGCACTCGGCTGACGCACTCACCCGACCGCGTTCCGTGTGGGGTCATGGCTCGTCTGGCCAGTATGAGCCCGGCGGCTGCAGGGTGCAGGATTCGTTGTGGTCTGGGCTGGCCAGAATGCATCAGTGCCATTCGGCGACGGCCGCTATCGCAATGCGCCGATGAGCGCGCCGCCGGTGCCGGCGCTCAGTATCCCGGCGGTGGCGAGTTTCGCTGCTCGCGAGCCCGGCGGGGGACCTTGAACAGCCAGATGCCGATGCTGGCGTTGACGAGCAGGCTGAGCTGGGCGATGGTGAAGCCGACGCCGGTGCCCACACGTGAGGCCAGGCCGAGCAGGGCCAGGTTGCCGATCCCGAACAGGAACCCCGCCGCCAGGTTGGAGCTGGTCTTCTTGCCGACCTACTCCTCCTGGCTGAACTGGATCGAATCGGAATTCACCGCGCTGCGGTACTTCGCCCTGGCCGGCACCGACCACCGCACCCACGCCTGGCAAGGCGAGATGATCGACAGTACATGCGCTGGCACAACGCCCACGCCCAGCCCAAGACCAACTTCGCCGCCAAGTCAGTCATCCGCACCTGGACCGGTTACCAGACCAACGTTGCATGACGCGGCACTAGAAACCCTTGATAGCCCGGCCCGCGCGATGTTAGCCTAAAGTCACGACAAGGAAACGTCGGACTGGCATCTCGAGAACCTCACCGCGAAAAAGGCGGGGGCAAGCCGTTGGCGTTGATGCCGATGATCTTGCGAATGGATGGAATGAATAATCGCCTCTTGTCGGCTCGTCTCGCGGGTGTCAAGCCGAAAAGGCCCGAGGCACGCGGGAATTCGCGCGAAGAAGCCGGTGCCCTTCCCGCGCAGGAGCGCTGGCCGGCGAAAGGCGGCAAAGGTTCTATGATTAGTAGTTGTTCGCGTTGCCTGCCGACAGCAAGTGAAGGCCGCAAGGACGGCGCGGCGCGGCCGACCGCGCGGGGGACGGCCTGGCGATGACGCGTATCCTGTTCTGGAACATCCAGAACTTCTCTCTCGGCACAGTCAGTGCCAGAAATAGAATAAGTGATGCGACTGCGGCGTCCGATCGTATGGCGTACATAATGGACGTATTTTCACCGAATGTGCATCCCGGGCGCCCGCCCGACATCATCATCGTCGCCGAGGTCTTCGCGCGCCAGCTGGGGAACGCGAAGAATGGGGTCGTCCTGCCATCGGATACATCTTCCGCAGTGGGCTTGTTCCAGCTGCTCAACAAGATGCGCAGCGACATGGCGAATACCTGGTGCCTGATTCCGCCGCTGCTAATCGGCGAAGAGGGGAAGTGCGAATCAATGGCGGTATTCTATAATGCCGCTTCGCTACTGTTCACCGGGCCCTTTATCTATGCAATAGATAATGACGGCCTCGCAAAGGGCATGCTGGACACTCAGGCCGCGCGGGCGAGCCTAGCAAACTACGGCGCCAATACCTGGCTAACTGGTCTGCCCAACCCGGGTAACGCCATACCGGCGCTGCAGCTGACCCGCACGTGGTATAGCGTGGACGGAGTCACTCTCATCAATGAGTGGCAGGGCGCCGGGCAATGGAGGTTTTGGAATAGTCACGGCGGCGATATCTACTTTCCTAACAAGGGCTGCCGACCGCCGTTCTGCACGCGATTTTGGGATGCTGCTGGGAGTCGGCTTATCAACGTGTACGCCATTCATACCACGCCCGGCACGAACGGTCGATCCGCAGCAGGGGGGACCAGTGCGATCGGCGGTATCCCTGAGGTCATCCAGAAGCCCGAGCCCGCCGGCCAGGTGACCGTGATCGTCGGCGACTTCAATGTGGACTCGTTCAGCCACGATAGGCTCACCTACAGCGGAAACCCTTATTATTCACTTGTTAATGCCGGGTACAGGATGCTGCTCAGTCCGATGGATGCCGGGGGGAAGGTGAATCGGGCCAGACGCCCGTTCTGCCTTACCCACCTGCTCCCGAACCGTACCCGGGAAGACGAGCAGGACGTATACGTAGCGACACCATATAACGCTAATAAAAACGATGGTTATAACGGGCCTACCGATCCGCGGCACAATGTATACCCGCGCTTTGGTTACATGGGGAGCGGAAGCACTAGCGCTAGTGTTTCGGATACCGGCTCGATCGACAATGCCTTGGTCCGCTACCCACCAAACGTGATAGGGCCGAACCCTGAGGTGACGATTGTCAACACGGTCGTGGGGAAGCCGTATGACAAGCTGAACGACGATCTCCCGCCCGGTGTGGGTCCCGAGCTCACCGGCGGCTACGACCAGCCGACGACGCTCCAGCAAGGCGATCGTATCCCGCAACCCCGGGGGGTAGACCCGCCTGCGGCGGCCGATGGCGAATATTTCAATGACTGGGGAAACTTCGGGAAGATCCGCACCACCAGCGATCACCTCGCGCTCGTCTTCGATGTCTAAACCGGGCCAGGTGGCATTGTGAGTCTCGCCGATCTACGCAGGTTGCTGCAGTCGCAGGTGAACGCGGGGCACACGATCACTGTTTCGGCGGCTACTCTCGCTCAGGCCGGATTGTCCCCGCGCGCCGGCCTCGACGTGCTCGTGCGCGGTCACCTCGTTCTCGGCGATGCTGATCTGACCGTCGGCTATACCGGCGAGGTTCCCGCCGCCGTCGGCGACTCACTGACCCTGTCCGGAACCGGGACGCTGCTCGGAGTCGCGGCCGCTGCGGTGACCGTGACGTTCCTGGCACAGGCGGGCGGCACCGCGGACGTCCGGGTCGCCGTCGGGCTGCCCGCGGGCTGGACGCTCGGTACGGCGTTCCCCGCCCTGGCCAGGGAGCCGTTCAGCGAGCTGATCCTGACCGACGCGTGTTACGTGCTGACCACCCTGCCGCAGGACAGCTATACCTGGAACCGGACCGTCCAGCCGCTGGTGCAGGGTTCGCAGCTGCTGAGCCTGGTCACGCTGCACGGGCCGCTGGAAGTGGCCACGAAGTTGCTGTCCGTCGACTCGCCGCCTCCGGCACCGCTCACCGGCCTGATCGACCCCTCCGGCCTGGCACCCCCGGGCCGCGGCATCCCCGTGCTCGCCCTCAGCGCGCCGCTTGGCGGCAGCGTCAAGGTGCCATATTTCTCGCTCGACAAACCGCGCGTCGAGCTCGCGACCGCGCCCGCGCCGGAATCAGGGCTGCTCGTCTGGCTAGCGCTCGCGACCACGCTCAGTGTCGACAATGCTGCACTGTGTGATTTCACGGTGCTCGTCAGCTCCGGCGCCACCGAGGTCACCTTCGTCATGTCGCCCCTCGGACCGGCGGCCAGGCCGCTTGACCCGGCCACGATGGCGACCCTGGTTCACGTGAACTACCAGGACTCGATACCCGATCAGCTCAGCGCGTACTTCGGCCAGGTCACCCTGAAGGGGCTCGCGGCCACGATCTCGCTGGACCCCACGATGGAACTGACCGGGGTGAGTGCCAGCATCGGCTCCTCAGGGCCGTGGCACTACGGTCAGTTCACCCTGGAGGAACTCAGCCTCGAGCTGACGGCCATGGCACCGCTGGGCACCGGGCCGCTGATGGTGTCGTTTCAGGCCAAGGCGAGGCTGTTCCCCGATGTCACCGACGGCGAATTCGATGTCGAGGCGACCTATGACCTGGACAGCCACGAGCTGAGCGTCTCCGCGAGCTTTACCGGCGACATCCCGCTTTCCAAGGTGGTCCGCGGCCTGTCCCATGGCCAGGTCACGTTGCCCGACGGCGTGGAGATCTGGTTCTCTGACTTCGGCGCCGCATTGCAGAGACAGGACGACAAGTCGGCCAGCTACAGGCTGTGGGGCGCTGTCGAGGCCGGGGCCACGCTGCCGTTCCTCGGCGTGCACATCGACGGCGACCTGCAGGTTGTCGTGGATTCGGCCGCCGACAGTTACCAGCTCATCGGCGGACTGCTGCTCGGCGATTCCTCCTTCAGTGTCACTGTGGACCTAAAGGGAGCCGACAAGACCGTCACCGGGAAATGGGAAGCACTCCGCGACGACTACCTGGGGATCGACCGGCTGGCCGCGTCGGTCGGCCTCCCGGCGCCGCCGATCCCCCCGGATCTGGACCTGAACCTGAAGTCAGCGGAGCTCAGCTACGACTTCGCCGCCAACGCCAGGGTCCTGGCCATGGAGGCGGAATCGGTAACGTACGGCAAAGCGGCGTTCGTCGCCGGCCGGGACGCGTCGGGCCAGTGGGGCTTCGCCTTCGGCGTGCTGCCCAACGTCGCGGTGACGCTCGACCTCACCACCATCGCCGTCATCGGCGAACTGGTGCCCAGCGGCGACGACATCATCTCGCTGTCGAACCTGCGGATCGTGGGGGCCAGCGGCGTACTGCCCGCCGTCGTGCCGCCGGACGCGCAGCCGGTCATCGGGCCGGTGGTCAACAGCGGGCTGATGCTCTCCGCCGAGCTGAAGGTGGGGACAGCCGTCGACCAGACGCTGACGGTGCGCTTCGGCGGGACCGGCGGCGGGCCGCCAGCGGACACCTCGTCGTCGCAGGCGGCGATCGCCGTCCGGGCACCGGGCGGCGCCAGCCCCGCGCCGCAGGCGCTGTGGATCAACGTGCAGCGGTCTTTCGGCCCGGTGCACTTCGAGCGGGTCGGCTTCACCATCACGTCGCAATGCGAGCTGTCGGTGCTGCTCGACGCGGCGGTGTCGCTGGCCGGACTCACCGTCGGGCTCACCGGGCTCCAGGCGTCGATGCCGATCCGCCCGGAATACAAGCCCAGCTTCGACCTGGCCGGGCTGCAGGTGCAGTTCAGCGGCGGCGGCGTGGTCATCAGCGGCGGGCTGGAGAAGGTGCCAGGAGCGACACTGGCCGAGTACACCGGCGAGCTGACCGTGCAGCTGGCGCAGTTCGGCGTCACCGCGTTCGGCTCCTACACCACGACGCCGGACGGACAGCCCTCGCTGTTCGCCTTCCTGTTCCTCGACGCGCCGCTCGGCGGGCCGGCGTTCTTCTTCGTGACCGGCCTGGCCGGCGGCTTCGGCTACAACCGCAGCCTGCAGCTCCCTGGCATCTCCGGCGTGGAGAGCTACCCGCTGGTCGCCGGTGCGATGGGCACGCTTGACGCCAACCAGACCGAGTCACAGCTGAACGACCTCATCCACGTGGCGCCGAACCAGGACTGGCTGGCCGCAGGCGTGCGCTTCACCTCGTTCGAGATGGTGCGGTCCTTCGCCCTGCTCACCGTCGCGTTCGGCGCCCACGTGGAGATCGCGCTGCTCGGCGAGTCGACGATCAGCGTGCCCGTGCCGGCCAAGGGTGAGACGGTGACGCCGGTAGCCCAGGCCGACATGGTGGTGCTGGTCGACATCGCGCCCGCCAACGGCCAGCTCGCGGTCTGCGCGCAGCTCACCCCCAAGTCGTACGTGATCGACCCGGCGGCGCACCTCACCGGCGGCTTCGCGTTCTATGCGTGGTTCCCGCCTAGCGCCCAGCCCGGCGACTTCGTCGTCACGCTGGGCGGCTATAACCCGTACTTCACCCCGCCGGCTTACTATCCGCAGCAGGTGCCGAGGCTGGCGCTGAGCTGGCAGCTGCCCGGCGGGCTGTCGGTCACTGGCGGCCTGTACTTCGCGCTTACCCCGTCGGTGCTGATGGCCGGCGGGTACCTGAAGGCGACCTGGCAAAGCGGCGACCTGAGCGCCTGGTTCGACGCGCAGGCCGACTTCCTGGTCCGGTTCAAGCCGTTCCAGTACCTGGCGAAGGTCGGGGTGTCGATCGGTATCTCGTTCACCCTCAACCTGGTGGTCACCACCATCCGGATCACCTTGCACGCCGGGGTGAGCCTGACGCTGTGGGGTCCGCCGTTCGGCGGCACCGCGTGGGTGGACCTGTCGATCATCTCGTTCACCATCGGCTTCGGCGCGGGGCCGCCCGCCCCGCCGGAAAACCTGAGGTGGAGCCAGTTCCGCGATTCGTTCCTGCCGGCGGCCAACGCTGCCGAACTCGCCGGCGCGCCGCGTGCCCCGCTGGCCGCCGCCGCTGGCGCGGCCCCGTCGCCGACCGTCACCGACACCCTGATCACGCTCAGCGCAGCGCAGGGCCTGCTCGGCACCGCCGAGACGGTCTGGCTGGTGTCTCCGGCGGCGCTGCGGATCACCGTGCTAACCCAGGTGCCGTCCACCACCGCCAGCGTGGTCACAGCCAGCACGATCACGCCGTCGGGAAGCTGGACCACCGAGCTCGGCGTCGGACCGATGGGCGCCGGCGCGGGCGGCCTGGACGCGGCGCTCACCATCACGATCGACCACGGCAACGCACCCGACCAGGACCGGTGGGAGGCGGCGGCAAGCACCGGCGGCGTCCCGAAGGGCGTGTACCTCAGCACCACCAATCAGATGCAGACCGACGGCACGGTCAGCGACGCGCTGCTCGGTGTCGTCCTGCAGCCGGCCGCCCCGGCCGCCGGCAGCACGCTGCGGGTCCCGGTCGCCGAGCTGCTCGCCGACAACATGCCGGTGCGTACTTTCGGCTGGTCGCCGATGGTCCCCCCGGCCAGCGACAGCTTCGACCAGCACACCGCGATGGCGCAGCTGCAGGCGACGCTCACCTCGGCGGCCGGGGTCCGCGACGGCGTGCTCGCCGCGCTGCGCCAGCAGGGCCTCACCGTGGCAGCCACCGCCGACGTGTCCGGCTTCGCCGCCGCGGCCCCCGGCCTGATGGCGTCGCCACCCCAGCTTCGTCTGCTCGGAGAACGCGTATGACAACGCCCGCCTCGGTCAGCTTCGTGCAGCACCTGCTGCCCGCGCTGGAAAGCGGCGAGTACACGCTCACCGCGACACACGACATCTCCGTCGCCGGGCAGCACCAGGAGACGCTGCAGGCGACGCAGGCGTTCATCGTCAAGGGAATCCGCTACCAGCTCGACGACGGCGGCGTGGACAGCGTCTTCCCGCCGCTCGGCGCGCAGGGCGAGTTCGGCAACGTGCTCCCGCACGTGGTACTGACCGACCCGACGCTGCCGTGGCAGCGGTCACCAGGGCAGGCCGATACGAGCTGGCTCGCGGTGCTGCTGTTCGACGAGCTTGACCCGCCGCCGCAGCCGCAGCTCAAGACCATCGCCGACCTGGCCAGCGCCGGCGGCGTGTTCGTGCCGCCGCGCACCGCCGAACACGGCGAGAAGCCCGCCGACCCGGTCACCGTGATCGACGTGCCGGCCTCGCAGTACCAGCAGATCACCCCGTCGCTCGCCGACCTGGCCTGGCTGGCGCACACCAGGCTGGCCCAGCCCGGCGCGAAATCCACCGTCCGGGACACCGCGCCGTCGGCGGAGTTCGCGGTCGTCTTCGGCAGCCGGCTGCCCACGCCGGGACGCACTAGCGCCGCGTTCCTTGTCTCGCTCGAGGGCTTCGGGCCGTACCTGCCCTTCGACGCCGGGGCCGCCATCTTGCCTGCCCAGACCACCTCGGTGCGTCTCGTGGTGCTGCGCAGCTGGACGTTCTCCGCCATCCAGCTCAAGCAGAGCTTCCAGAACATCCTGGAACAGGTCAACATGGACCCCGCGACACTGCAGCTTCCGGTGCGGCCCGTCAGGTCGGCAGCGGCGGTTTCCCATGTGTTCGGCATGGGGTACACCGCGATGAACCACGTGCTGCGCGACGGCAGCGGCACGGTCTCCTGGTACCGGGGGCCGCTGCTGCCCCTTGGCGGGACCTCACCGCCGGTAACCCCCGCGCAGGCGTCCGACCAGCTGCTCCGCTACGACCCGGGCAGCGGCATGTTCGACGTCAGCTACGCAGCGGCGTGGCAGCTCGGCCGGCTGCTGGCACTGCACGACCGGGGCTACGCCACCGCGCTGTTCCGCTGGAAGCTGACCGTCGTCCAGCAGGCCGCCACGCAGCTCGAGGACGACATCGTCGACCAGCTGCTGCCGCCCGTTTCCGGCGGCCAGGCGGCGGATGAGGACCTGCCGCAGATGTACCGCAGGCTGACCCGCGTCATCCGCGACGTCGTCGGCCCAGCCGCCGGGCGGCTCGCGACCGCGGTCCCGGCCGCCCCCGCTGCGGCGGCCGGCGGCCGGCAGCGGCGTTATGTCGACCTGGCCGCGCTCGCGGAGCGGCTTTCCGCGCTGCCGCCGCTCGGCGACCCGCCGCCGGGCAGCGACGAGTACCAGGTGGTCTCCTGGCTGACCAAGCTGCACCTGCTGCACGGGGTGCCGTTCGCGTACCTGGTGCCGGACATCGGCATGCTGCCGGCCGAGTCGATCCGGTTCTTCCAGGTCGACAACGCCTGGGTGGAAGCGCTGATCGACGGGGCGTTCAGCATCGGCGCCGCCAAGGCCGCCGACCTGGCCGGCGCGGCGCTCCGCGCCGTCACGGCGCCCGTTATCCGCGCCCACCTCCCGCGCGTCCGCGCCGCGCTGACCGGCGGCGCCGCGGTTGCTGCGGCGCCGGAGGCGATCAGCGGCTTCTTGTTGAGGTCCGCGGTGGTGAGCGGCTGGCCGGGGATGGAGGCCCGGGTATATGCCGATGCCGCGGCGGGACAGCCACTGCCGTTGCTGCGGCTGGAGCGGGTCGCGCCGTCGCTGCTGCTCTGCCTGGCCGGCGGCGTGCTGCAGCGCGTCGACCTGCTTGAGCCACCCGAGGCCGTGCACTTCGGCGTCGACGCGGCGGCGAATGGGTGGCAGAAGCAGCTCCGCTACGCCAGCGGGAACGTCGGCCACTTCATCCCCGGGCAGGTGCAGCCGGTGACGCTGCGGCCCGGCGCGGCGAACGTGCTGCGCGTCAGCCCGCTGGCACAGGCCATGTCGGCCCTGGTCGGGTTGCCAGCGCCGGATCAGTTCACCGCGGCGCAGTTCGGGCTGGAGATGGTCGAGGGCGTGCAGGCGGTCAGCTTCCAGGTGGGGAGCTGAGCATGCCGGCCCTCATCGTCCCGATCGACGTGGCCGCGCTCTGCGTCGGTGCGCCGGACGTGGCCGGGCAAGACCCCAGCAGCATCGCGATGACGCTGGCGCCGCTGGCCGACTTCTCCGTCCTGCCGTACGCGGCCGGCGGCCAGGTGTACCACCGCGGGCCCTACACGAGCGCGGCCGTGCTGGCCGAGGCCACCCCGTTCGCCGGGACCGTGCCGCTGGTCCAGGGCATCCACCTGCACTGGGCGCTGCCCGCCGGGCTCAGCCACGCGATCGCGGGCGAGCGCGGCGGCCGGGACTTCCCGCCGGTGCCGGAACGCTGGCTGGTGACACGCATCGTCGTCGACACCGCCAGCCCGGCGCCGCCGCGCATCCGGAGCTGGGTGATCGAAAGCGACCGGCTGTCGGTAACCCAGACCGGGCCGGCCTGCGGCCGCCCACCGTGGCGATGAAACCGGTGCCCGGCCAGAACTTCCGCTACCTCGGCGCATTCTTCGACCTGGCCGGGTGGCACGAGGCCGGCGCCGGGGTGGAACGCTTCAGCCCGCCGCTCACCGCGGTCGGCTACGGCGAGCCGGCCTTCGCCGGCTTCTACCCCAGCTCGGCGACCAGCTTCGGGTTCCTCGACACGCTCACCGACCTGGCCGGCTATCAGCCGGCCACCAGCACGGTCAGCTATCACGTGGCCGGCTGGTACGGCAACGGCACGAGCGACCCGCTGCGCGGCGGCGACGTCACGCCGGGAAGCAACCGGTACGGCTGGACGTGGACCGGCGCGACGCCGCCGACCGCCACCGTGTGCAGCGGCGTCGTGCACGACATCGGCTGGGACCCGGCGACCGCGTACCTCGATGACCCGCCACGGCCGCTGACCGTCGCGGTCGCGGATACCGCCGCGGAGGCGCTATCCGCGCTGCTCGCATCGGCGGCCGGGCCGTCCCTCGGTGTCGCCGAGGACATCGAGCGGCTGCTGAACGCGCTGCAGTTCGGCCTACTGTCGAAGAGCGCTCAGGTCGACTCGCAGCCGACGTTCGATGAGGCCATGCACCGGGCCGGCTTCGGCGCGCTGACCGGCGGCTCGGTGTGGAGCGTCGTAACCGGCAGCGATCCCAGCTCGACCGAGGGCGGCGAGGTAACGCTGCCCGACGCGCTGGCGGGCCAGCTCAACGCGCTGAACGTGCTGCAGCTGCGGGCTGACGCCCTGGCCCGCGACGTGCAGGCGCGCCGTCAGCAGCTGTTCGCCGACTGGTACAAGTACCTGCTGATCCTGTACACGCCCGACCACGTGCCTGCCGAGCTGCGCGATGCGGTGTCCGCCGTTGCGGGCCTGCTGGACCAGCAGGCGCAGGCCATCGGCGCCATCGTCAATCCCGGCGGCACCCTCGACACGCTGGAGGGCCAGATCACCGCTGCGGCCGAGGCGATCCCCGGCGCGCTCCCCCCGGGGGCGCTGACGCTACGCAGCGACGCGGCCGCGCCGCCTTACTACCAGCCTGCCGAGCCGGTGCTCGTGCTCAGCGGCTCAGATGTGACCCCGGCCATGCGGCACCGCGCCACGCGGCGCGGCCCGGCGAGCGGGCTGGAATGCCGGCTCGATGACCAGATAGTGAGCGGCGTGACGCTCGCCCAGGGCCTGGTGCCGGGGAGCACGCAGCATGCCGTCTCCGCCGGCGCCCTGCCCGGGCTCAGCATGTTGCCAGATGCCGCGCCCGGCGTCGTGCTTCAAGCGCTAATGCGCGAGGCCATCTTGCTAGCACCGTCGCTGCAGCTGGCGGTCGCGGCGGCGTGCGCGGCGCAGGGCGGCGCGGGCAACCCCGCGGTGCTTGGGTTCGCGGCAACCGTCGCGGCACTGCAGCTCGCCTCGGCGCAGTACCTGCAGGGAGAAACCCCGGCCGGGGTCAGCTACCTGGGTACGGCGCCTGACCCGGTGCTGGTGCACACCTGGGCGAAGACGCCGCCGCCGTGGCTGCCCCTGCTGCTGCAATACGAGGTGGAGTTCAGCCCACTGCACTACGTCGGGCCAGCGGGCGGCGTGTACCCGCCAGGCTTCGTCAGCAGTTCCTTCCAGCTGCCACCGGGAGGTGCCGACCTGCAGTATGCGAGCGGCACGCCGCAGGGGCAGCAGTTTTACACCGGCAGCACCCTGCTCACCGGCGGAGCGGTCGCCGACATGGCCGGGGAGATCCAGCGCTTCTTCGACAACACCGGCAACACCGACCCCGAGCTCGCCAGGGTGCTGGCGCAACTGCAGAACCTGCCGCTGCTCGCCCAGCGGCTCACCGGCGCGTCGGCGGCGATGCTGATGCGTGAGCTGGTGCTGCAACTGCCGGTCAGCGACCCGCTCGCCACGCCGCCGCAGGTGCGGTTCAACGCCGAGATCGCGACGGCGGTGGCGGAGGAGAACAGCGCCGCGCCGCTCCCCCAGGCGAGCTTCAACCCGCTGCGCACCGGATCGCTCGCCGTGTCCAGGCTGCGCCTCATCGATGTATTCGGCCGGGTCAAGGATTACACCCCGGCCACGCCGGTGCTCTCGTCGGCGTTGCGGCCGCCCGCCGCCCTGGGCCTGCCCGCCGGCACGGCGTTCCTGCCGCCGCGGCTGACCCAGCCCGCGCGGCTGCTGTTCCGCTGGCTGGCGGCCAGCGACGACGACGTGGAGACCAACAGCCACCCCGCCACCACCCCGGTTTTCGGCTGGCTGGTGCCGAACTGGCTGGACCGGGCGCTGGCCATCTACAACGCCGCCGGCACCGCGCTGGGTGAGCTCACCCTCAGCATCGGCGACACGTCGGTGCTGTGGACGCCCGCGCCCGGCGGCCCCTTCCCGCCGGCGGCCAGCATCGAAACCGTCTTCGCCGGGCAGCACCAGCACCTGCGTGACTTCGCCGTCGCCGCATACGCCAACGGCAACCCCGCGTTCCTCGCGCCGTTCTTCGCCACGCTCCAGCACTCGCTCGACTTCACGCTGCCCGCCGAGTTCCGCGAGAACGCCGAGACGGCGGTGCTGGCCGGGCAGCCGCTCGCCCTCGCCAGGGCCGGCCTGACCCTCGAGGTGCCCGGCGGCACCGCGGCCAGCCAGTCGTGGGACAGCTTCGCGGCGCGCGTTCTGCCCGTCACGGACATCACCATCCCGCCCGACGCGGGCCTGTCCAAGGTGGTCTTCCCGGTGCGTCTCGGCGGGCCGCAACGTCTCGACGACAGCCTGATCGGTTTCTGGGTGCAGCGGGACGGCGTCACCAGCTGGCCGGACTTCCACCTGCCGGCGGACGACCAGGGCACGGTCACGCTCACCCCACGGGCCAGCGGCGACGTCGACGTCGTGGTCACCCTGCTGCTCGACCCGCGCGGATCGGTGCATGCCACCAGTGGCGTGCTGCCCGCCGCGGAGATCACCATCCCGCCCGACCACTACGCCGCCAGCATCGCGTTGCTGTCGCTGGCCCTGGCCACCCGCCCGGTCCTGTCGGCGTCGAACACCACCGCGATGGCGCTGGCGCTGCCGAAACTGACCAGCGGGACATGGTCGTGGATCACCGTCGGCGGCGGCTTGCCGCAGTGGCAGGCCGCCGCGACCGCGGACGCACCCTCGGCCGCGGCCCTCGACTACACGCCGCAGCGGATCAGCGAGGGCTGGCTCGTCATCCGGCCCGACCCAGGGAGGAGCTCCGCTCATGACTGATCTTGACGTGGCGACCGCTGCGGTCACTGCGGCACTGAAGAACGCGGACGGCACGCAGAACATCTACATCACCACAGACCCCACGGTGAACGCGCTGACGGTGACGATCAGCAACGTGCAGGACCACGACATCGTGTTCCCGGCAGGCACGCCGGCGTGCGACGAGCGGCTGCCGTCCGGGCAGTCCGCGATCTACTTCTATTTCGGCGGGTTCCTCGACAACGCCGACATCGCCGTCATCCCGCTGACCGCAAAGGGCTGGACGAAGGGCACGTTCACCGGCTCAGACAGCCTGCAGTACCTGGTCATCGCGCCGGACAAACAGGTCAAGCTGCCGCCCGGCGATACGCTCACCTTCCAGCTCGGCCATGTCGTGCTGGCGCACGGCAAGCCGGGCAGCGGCAACGGAAGCATCTGGCTGAACGGGGCCACCGGCGTCACCCCGCTGCAAAGCCAGGTGCAGCTCTACCTCAACGTCGCGAACCCGCCGCAGCCGGGCAAGCGGACGCTTGACGTGGACGTGGACATCAACTTCGACGACCCGGCGGAGGTGTACACCGGGAAGCCGCAGCAACTCACCCTGCACCTGATCAACACGCTGCAGACGGCGCTGGTGCCGGGCGGCACGCCGTTCTGGAACGGGGTTACCCCGGAGTTCCAGCTCACCCTGGTCTACGGCGACGAGGCCGGCGCGCTCACCAGCGTGGCGGACGCCGCCAACATCGTCGTCAACCCCTTCGACGAGTACGGCAACGTCTGGCAGCCGCCCGAACGTGACGGGCAGAGCACCAGCCCCTACTGGATCCTGCGGCCCGACCCCAACGGCGGCGGCACCGTGCTCGGCACCGGCCAGCAAGGTGCCGCCGCCATCGAGTTCGCGGTCACCGGCATCAAGGCCACCCTGCCGGCGGGGCTGGATCATGCGATCAGCGTCGCCTACCTGAGCTGGCGCAACGTCCCCGGCTACAACGATGGCTCGAAGGCGCTGGCGATCATGAAGAGAGCCAGCATGCAGGTTCTGAGTTTCTCCACGATCCCTAGCCAGATCGACTACAACCAGGAGATCACCCTCGACTGGCGGGCGGTCGGTGGCGACGGCGTCTACCTGGTCACCAACCACGATCAGGCCAACAGGCGGTATCTAGGGGGCCTCGTGCCCGACCCGGATCACCCGGCCAAGCTGACGCCGGTCTACGGGACGACCTACGAGCTGTATTGCTTCAAGAACCCTATTCCGATGATCTCCGACCCGTTCCAGCTCACAGTCACGTTCAACCCGATCGTCATCAACAAATTCGAGGCCCATCCCGCCGGCGTGGCCAGCCACCAGTCGACGACCGTGTCCTGGGACGTCCAGCACGCCATGAAGATCAGCTATCAGGGACGGGACGTGACCCACACCCCCAACTCCAGCAGCGTGGAGACGCCCGCCAGCGACACGACGTACAACCTGGTGGCGACCTGGGTCGACGGCAGCCAGGTCCCGGCCACCCCGGTGCACGTGACGGTGGTCCCCGTCCAGCTGGACGGCTACCCGTCGTGGACCGGCGACTTCACCGGGTCCGGCCGCTCACAGCTGCTGTGCTGCTCGTCCGGGCAGAACCTGGGGCTGGGCACGGCCACCGGCACCAGCATCGGCTGGGCCCTGGCCGGCACGGCACCATCCGGCGTCAGTCCCCAGAGCATCGTCACATGGGTCGGTGACTTCACCGGCGACGGCAGGGCCCAGATCATGTCCTACTCCCCCGGCGACCGGACCTGGCGGCTCGGCACCTTCACCGGCACCAGTATCAGCTGGACCCAGATCCACTGGCGGATGGCCGAAGACGTCCTCATCCAGAACGGCCGCACCTGGGTCGCCGACCTTTTCAACCCGTACGCGCAGGTGCTGGCCTACAGCCCCGGTAACGGGCAGTTCTGGTGCGGCGGCCTCGCCGGCGGCCCCGCCGGCGACGCCCCCAACGACGAACTTCTGTTGGACAGCCCGCCGTTGAGCCTCACCGGCTACGCCCAGAGCGACCCCACGTGGGCGGCGGACTTCACCGGCTCCGGCTGGTCCCAGATCCTGTTCTGCAGCCCCGGCAGCCAGCGGTGGTGGCTCGGCGCCGTCTGGCTCCCGATCCCGCCCACGATCAACTGGACCCACGTCGGCGACACCGCCACAACCGCGTGCCGCTACGACCCGAGCGATCCCACCTGGGTCGCCGACTTCACCGGCTCCGGCAAGTCCCAGATCCTGTTCTGCTCCAAGCAGAGCTGGTGGCTCGGGAGCTTCACCGGCGGCGAATACGTCTGGTCACCGGCACCAGCCCTCGGCTGGGCACAGGTCAGCGACACCACCAATTTCGGCTACGACCCGAGCAACCACCCCACCTGGGTCGCCGACTTCACCGGCGCCGGCAAGTCGCAAGTCCTGTTCTGCTTCACCGGCGACCAGCACTGGTGGCTCGCCACCTACAACGGCACCAGACTCGCATTCGACTGGGCTGAGGTCAGCGACACCTCCAAAACCACGTTCCACTACGACCTGGGCGATCCCACCTGGGTCGGGGACTTCACCGCCGCCGGCAAGTCCCAGATCCTGTTCTACTCCCGCCACGACCAGAACTGGTACCTCGGCACCTACACCGGCCCCGGCCTCAGCTGGACCCAGGTGGCGTGAGCCCGGGCGGGGGTGGGGATGGACCGGAGGCGGCTGCCGGTCTTCCTGTGGAGAGGTCGTGGTACAGCTGTTCCAGGTGGCTGCGTGGCTGAGTGAGCCGCGGAGCGACAAGGTAACGGTGAGTGTCAGCCCTGCGCAGAGTAGGCCGGTGGTGTCGACGACGGACGCCAGTGCGTACGAAGCGGTCTGCTCGACTCGTCACTGCGCGTATAGTTCTCGGTTGCGGGCTGACCGGTCAGTTCGATGCACCAGCATCATGCGCGTCGCTGGGTTTGCGGCTCCGGCCGGTTACACATACCGCTACCCGGTTACACATACCGCTACGCCGAGTGAACCCGCATTCCGGGCGTCGGCCACGTCCCGGGATTCCACCGAGTTGAACCCCTATGTCCCTGACCTGCGGATTTACCCGGGGTTCGACCGAGCCCTATAGTGAATTGCCTGGTCAGAGCATGATCACCTGTGTCCGAGGGGGGACTTGAACCCCCATGCCCTTTACGGGCACTAGCACCTCAAGCTAGCGCGTCTGCCTATTCCGCCACCCGGACGCAGCCGGAGCACGGCAGGTGCCGTGTCGGCCGCATCACGATAGCAAATCCCGTCAGGTACGGCGAGGCGTTGGAGGCCGCGCCGAACCCCCGCCGTGGCCAGGCGCCGAGCCCCGACCGCCCCGCCCCGCACAACGTCCCGTCCCCCGCGCCGCCCCCCAGATCGAAACCCCCTTCCCGGGGGAGGAGGCCGGCCACGCCAAACCAAGTGCGACGATGGCCTGGTGACCGAGAACCCAGCAAGCCGCGCCGTCACCGCCGAAGACGAGGTCGCGACCATATGCAGCGACCTGATCAGGATCGACACGAGCAACCGTGGCGACCACTCAGGGCCAGGAGAGCGCCAGGCGGCCGAACACGCCGCCGCCTTGCTGGCAGAGGTAGGCCTCGAGCCCACGATCTTCGAGTCCCACCCTGGCCGGGCGAGCGTGGTCGCGAGGATCGCCGGCGAGGATTCCAGCCGCCCGGCGCTGTTGATCCACGGTCATCTCGACGTGGTGCCAGCCGAGCCGGCGGACTGGGCCGTGCATCCCTTCTCCGGGGACATCACCGCGGATGACCTGACCGGGCCCCAGATCTGGGGGCGCGGCGCGGTGGACATGAAGGACATGGACGCCATGATCCTGGCGGTGGCCCGGCAGCGGCTGCGCGAGGGACGGCGCCCGCCCCGCGACGTGGTACTCGCCTTCCTGGCCGACGAGGAGGCGGGCGGTGTCTGGGGCGCGGGGTGGCTGACCGAGAATCACCCGGAACTCTTCGAGGGGGTTACCGAGGCGATCAGCGAGGTCGGCGGCTTCAGCGCCACCGTCGGTGGCCAGCGCCTCTACCTCGTGCAGACGGCAGAGAAGGGCATCGCCTGGCTGCGGCTGACGCTTCGCGGCTCGGCGGGGCACGGGTCGATGCTGCACCCGGGCAACGTCGTCACCGAACTGGCCGAGACGGTCGCCAGGATCGGGCGGCACGAGTGGCCGACCCGGCTGACCCCAGCCGCCCAGGAGTTCCTCGCGGCCGCCGCCGAAGCGCTGGGCATCGAGCAGGGACCCGACCTGCCCCGCCAGGTGCTGGCGAAGCTGGGGCCGCTGACCCGGATGATCGGGGCAACGGTTTCCAACACAGCCAACCCCAGCAGGCTCAACGCCGGTTACAAGGTGAACGTGATCCCCGGCGTGGCCACGGCGGACGTGGACGGCCGCTTCGTGCCCGGGTACGGGGACGAGTTCCTCGCGGAGATCGACAGCCTGCTCGGGCCCGGTGTGCAACGGGAGTTCATCCACCACGACATCGCGGTCGAAACCGGGTTCGACGGTGCCCTGTGCGACGCGATGACCTCCGCCATCCTGGCTGCCGACCCCGGCGCCCGGGTGGTGCCTTACTGCCTGTCCGGTGGTACCGACGCGAAGTCGTTCAGCAGGCTCGGCATCCGGTGCTTTGGGTTCGCGCCGCTCCGCCTGCCCGCCGAACTCGACTTCTTCGGCATGTTCCACGGTGTGGACGAGCGGGTGCCCGTGGACGCGCTGAAGTTCGGCGTGCGGGTCCTCGACGACTTCCTCGACCGCTGCTAGCGGGTTCGCCTGCTGGCAGTTTCGCCGGCGCTGTCAGCGCGCGGCACGTTTCCCGATTTGGCGGACGTGCACATCACCGGTGCGCACTGCGCGTATGATCTGGCGCCTCAGGGTGGCTTTCCTGCTTCCGTCGGCGTACAGCCGGAGCCGGGCGAGCTCCCAGTCCCCGTGCTCGGCGTGGTCTGTCAGGATGCGTCGCGCCGCGTCCCGTGACGCGTCGCGGGGGAGGTAGACCACACGGTAGGAATACTCGGGCATTAGTGTCCTTTGTGCGCACTGGCCACGGTGGCTCCTTCCTCAGGGGGAAGCGCTGCGGTTACCGCCCTGGGCACCGGGTGCCTTCGGGAACACCGGTGGGAGCAGGAGAGTTGGAAACACGGACGCAGGGACCCGTGAGTTGGTTCAGCATGACACATGCTGGGCAAGGGTACCGGGCTAGAGGGTGAGAGGCGTGCCAGCAAGAACTCCGACCGTGGCTAAGCCAGCCGCAGGCAAACAAGCCGCCGGCAAGCAGGCCGCGGGCGGGAAGGAAGGCGCCGGGCGGCGAACGGCCGCCGGGCGGCAGAATGCTGCCCGCGGCAGTGGGCGGCGGCTTGTCATCGTCGAGTCTCCCGCCAAGGCCCGCACGATCGCCGGGTACCTGGGCCAGGGGTACGTAGTGGAGTCGAGCATCGGCCATATCCGTGACATGCCCGACAAAGCCGCGGAAATCCCGGTCAAGTACCGCAAGGAGCCATGGGCCCGTCTCGGTGTAGACGTGGACCACGACTTCGAAGCCCTGTACGTGGTCAACGCCGACAAGAAGTCCCAGGTGACGAAGCTCCGGCAACTGCTGTCCGGCGCCGATGAACTACTGCTCGCCACTGATGAGGACCGCGAGGGCGAGGCGATCGCCTGGCACCTGCTGGAGGAGCTCAAGCCCAAGGTTCCCGCCCGCCGGATGGTCTTCCACGAGATCACCCCGCAGGCGATCGCCGAGGCGGTGGCGCACCCGCGTGACCTTGACCTCGGGCTGGTCGACGCCTACCAGACCCGGCGGGTGCTCGACCGCCTGTACGGGTACGAGGTCTCGCCGGTGCTGTGGAAGAAGGTCATGCCCCGGCTGTCCGCGGGCCGCGTGCAGTCGGTCGCCACCCGGCTGATTGTCGCCAGGGAGCGGGAACGGATCGCGTTCCGCCCGGCCGAGTACTGGGACCTCGAGGCGATCTTCACGAAGGTCCCGGCAAAGGCTGACCGGCCCGGCGCCGCGCAAGAAGAACACGGCAAAACGGCTGGCGCGAGTGACCCATCATCGTTCCCCGCACGGTTGTCGGGGCTGGACGGGCGCAGGATCGCGCAGGGACGTGACTTCACCTCCGACGGCACACTCCGCGCGGTGGCGGAGGCTGGCCAGGCGGCTGCGCAGGCCAGCCCGGCTGCCGGGCGGAACGGCGTCCCCCTGGTGCTCGACGGCCAGAGCGCGGGCGAGCTCGCGCAGCGACTGGAAAGCGCCGACTTCGCGGTCAGCAGCGTGGAACGCAAGCCGTACCGGCGTTCCCCGTACGCGCCGTTCCGCACCACGACGCTCCAGCAGGAGGCGTCCAGGAAGCTCGGCTTCACCGCCAAGTACACGATGTCCACGGCGCAGCGGCTGTACGAGAACGGCCACATCACCTATATGCGCACCGACTCGGTGACCCTCTCGCAGACCGCGATCAGCGCCGCCCGCACCCAGGCCCGCGAGCTGTACGGTCCCGAGTACGTCCCGGACCAGCCCCGCGTCTACACCAGCAAGGTGAAGAACGCCCAGGAGGCGCACGAGGCGATCCGGCCCGCCGGGGACCGGTTCCGCACCCCCGCGCAGAGCGGGCTGTCGGGCGACGAGTTCCGGCTGTACGAGCTGATCTGGAAGCGAACGGTCGCCTCGCAGATGAAGGACGCGACCGGCGAGTCGGTCAGCGTGCGGGTCACCGGCACGTCGTCGGCGGGCGAGGAAGCCGAGTTCACCGCGACCGGCAAGATCATCAACTTCCACGGGTTCCTGAAGGCCTACGTGGAGGACGTCGAGGACGACGCCGACCGGGACGACCGGGAGCGCCGCCTGCCGCCGCTGGCCGAACGGGACCCGCTGACCGGGGAGCTGCACCCGGCCGACCACGTGACCCGCCCGCCGGCCCGCTACACCGAGGCGAGCCTGGTCAAGGAGCTGGAGGACCGGGAGATCGGGCGCCCGTCCACGTACGCGTCGATCATCGGCACGATCCTCGACCGGGGCTACGTGTTCAAGAAGGGCACGGCGCTGGTCCCCTCGTTCCTTGCCTTCGCCGTGGTGACCCTGCTGGAGCAGCATTTCGCCCATCTGGTGGACTACGACTTCACCGCGCGGATGGAGGACGCGCTCGACGAGATCGCCCGCGGCGAGGCGGCCAGGGTTCCGTGGCTGCGCCGGTTCTACTTCGGGGCCGACGGAGAAGAGGGGCTGAAGGAGCTAGTCAGCGACATTGGCGACATCGACGCCCGGGAAGTCAGCTCGTTCCCGCTGCCCGGGACCGACATCGTCGTCCGGGTCGGCCGGTACGGGCCCTACCTGGAACGGGATGGCCAGCGGGTGAACGTGCCGGACGACACCGCCCCGGATGAGCTGACCCCGGAGCGGGCCGCCGAGCTGTTCGACCGCCCGAGCAGCGACGTCGCGCTCGGCACCGACCCGCAGACCGGTCACGAGATCGTCGCCAAGACCGGCCGCTTCGGCGCCTACGTCACCGAGGTGCTGCCGGAGGGCGCCACCGGCAAGCCCCGGAGTTCCTCGCTGCTGAACTCCATGGCGCTGGACACCGTCACGCTCGATGACGCGGTGCGGCTGCTCACCCTCCCGAGGACGCTCGGCGAGCTCGACGGCGAGCCGGTCACGGTGCAGAACGGAAGGTACGGCCCTTACGTGAAGAAGGGCACCGACAGCCGGTCCCTGGAGGGCGAAGAGCAGCTGTTCACGATCACGCTCGACGAGGCCAAGGAGCTCTTCTCCCAGCCCAAGGCCCGGGGCCGGCGGGCCGCGGCGCCGCCGCTCCGCGAACTCGGCGCGGACCCGGCCACGAGCCAGCCCATCGTGATCAAGGAAGGCAGGTACGGCCCGTACGTCACCGACGGCGAGACCAACGCATCCCTGCGCCGCGGCGACGAGGTGGAGTCGATCACCCTCCAGCGGGCGGCCGAGTTGCTGGCCGAGCGCCGCGCCGCGGGCTCGTCCTCGCCGCGGCGCCGTCCCGCGGCGAACGCGCGCAGCGGCCGGTCCTCGACCGGCCCGGCGGCCGCGCGGCGCGGCGGGAACGCCTCCCGGACCCGCCCTTCCCCGGCACCGACCGTGGATCCCGGGTGACCGAGCGCGCGCGGATCAACGCAAGGTGTGCATTCCGCCCCAGGTAAGCGGCGCGGCTTAACTCTGATCGATACCCTAACGCCGTGACCTTCCGATTCCCCAGCCAGACAGCGAGCGCCAGCGTGCTGTCCATCAGGCCGTTCCGGCGCCTGTGGATCGCCACGTCGCTGTCCAGCCTGGGGGACTGGCTGAGCCTGCTCGCACTGACGTCGCTCGCCTCCGTCCTGGCAAAGGGCGGTGTCGCGGCCCAGACCTTGGTGGTCAGCGGGGTCTGGCTGACGCAACTGCTGCCGGCCCTGCTGCTCGGCCCGCTGGCGGGCGCGGTGGCGGACCGGTTCGATCGCCGGATGAACATGATCATCGGCGATGTGTTCCGTGGCGCGTTGTACCTGTCCATCCCGCTGGACCTGCATCTTGGCATCGTCAACAAGCTCACCTGGATCTATGTGGTCGGGTTCCTGGCGTCCTGTGCCTCGCTGTTCTGGACCCCGGCCAAGGACGCCTCGATACCGAACCTGGTGCCGCCGGACAAGCTGGAACAGGCCAACCAGTACAGCCTGTTCACCACGTTCGGCACCGCACCGGTGGCCGGGCTCATCTTCGCCCTGCTCGCCGGGATCGGCCGGGTTCTCGGCTCCGATCAGGTGAACCTCGCCCTGTACTTCAACGCGGCGACCTTCGCCGTGTCCGCGCTCACCATCTACGCGCTCAGAGAGATCCCCAAGCGCAGCATGAGCGCGCAGATCTCCGCCCCCTCGGTCGCCAAGACCATCTGGGAAGGCTGGAAATTCATCGGCCAGACCGCCGTGGTGCGCGGGATTGTGGTCGGGATGGTCGGCGCTTTCGCGGCCGGCGGGGTGGTAGTGGGCCTGGGCCCCACGTATATCAAGTACACCTTGCATGGCGGAAGCGCGGGATGGGGGGCCGTCTTTTCCGCGATCTTCATCGGGCTCGCCGCGGGCATGTTCCTGGGCCTGCGCATCCTCCGGGGCTTCAGCAGGCGCCGCCTGTTCGGCCTGAGCATCGTCGGCGCGGGCGTTCCACTCGTGCTCATCGGGCTGATCCCCAATCTGGTCATCGTGGTCTTCCTGGTGGTCGTGCTCGGCGCGCTCGCCGGCATCGCCTACGTCACCGGGTACACCATCGTGGGCAGCGAGGTGGACGACGAGACCCGAGGCCGGACGTTCGCGTTCCTGCAGTCGGGCATCCGAGTCATCCTGTTCACGGTGATCGCGGTCTCGCCCTTTATCGCGACCGGGTTCACCGCCCTCGTCCACGCCGTCACCGGCGCTAACACGCTGCGGATCGGGCACATCGACTACGACGCCATCGGCTACAACTTCGTGCTGCTGCTGTCCGCGGTGATCGCGGTGTGGCTCGGCATCGTCTCCTACCAGCAGATGGATGACCGCCGCGGGGTGCCGCTCCGCAATGACCTGCTCACTACCTTCCGCGGCGAGGCGTTCGACCAGGCGCCAGGGCACCCCAACGGCACCCAGCCGCACCCTCCGCCGCGCCGCGGGGTACTCATCGCGTTCGAGGGTGGCGAGGGCGCGGGCAAGACCACACAGGCACGGCTGCTCGCGATCTGGCTCCGCGAGCAGGGCTACGACGTGCTCGCCACGCACGAGCCCGGCGCCACCAAGGTGGGGATGCGGCTGCGTGCGCTGCTGCTCGACACGGCACACGCCGGCCTGTCCCCGCGCGCCGAGACGCTGATGTATGCGGCGGACCGGGCCGAGCACGTTGAGTCAGTGATCGTCCCGGCTCTGGAACGGGGCACGGTTGTTGTGACGGACCGTTATGTAGATTCTTCGATTGCATACCAGGGGCGGGGGCGAAACCAACCGGTCGGTGAAGTGGCGGGGCTCAACAAGTGGGCGACCGGAGGGGTGGAACCGGACCTGACGATCCTGCTCGACCTGCCGCCCTTGGAGGGCCTGAGCAGGCGCACCGCGTCCGCGGACCGGCTCGAAGCCGAGCCCACCGACTTCCACGAGCGGGTCAGGGAGGGGTTCCTGGCCCAGGCCAGGCAGTCCCCGGAGCGGTACCTCGTCCTCGACGCCACCCGGCCATCGGCGCAGCTCAGCGACGAGATCAAGGAACGGGTCCGCGACCTGCTGCCCGATCCGGTGCCGTCCGCCACCGAGGACTCGACCGGGAGTTTCCCGGCCATCGTGGAATGACCGTCGAGGGGACCGCCTCCCGAAGCCAGCGCTCCGCTTTCTGGCGCGCCTTCGGCACGACCACGCGAAGCGCCCGCGAGGGAGGCAGATGAGTACCTTCGGCGACCTGGTCGGCCAGGACGCCGTCGTCGCCGAGCTGAACCGGGCCGCGGAAGCGGCCGCGGCGGTCCTGCGTGGCGAGCCCGCCACCGGGATGACGCACGCCTGGCTGTTCACCGGCCCGCCGGGCAGCGGCCGGTCGGTGGCCGCCCGCGCCTTCGCCGCGGCGCTGTTGTGCCCGGACGGCGGCTGCGGGCACTGCCCGTCCTGCCACCAGGTCCGCGCGGGAACCCACGCCGACCTGATGCTGGTGCGTCCCGACGGCCTGTCCTACGGGGTCCGGCAGACCCGCAGCCTCGTCATGCGGGCGGCCGCGGCGCCGTCGGGTGGCCGGTGGCAGGTGGTGCTGTTCGAAGACGCCGACCGCGCCACGGAACAGGCGGCGAACGCGCTGCTCAAGGCCATCGAGGAACCCGCGCCCCGCACGGTGTGGCTGCTGTGCGCGCCGTCGGCGGAGGAACTGGTCACCACGATCCGCTCGCGATGCCGGCTGGTCGTGCTGCGCACCCCGCCCGCCGAGGCGATCGCCGATGTCCTGACCCGGGAGGGCGTGGATGCCGGCCGCGCGCTCGCCGCGGCCCGGGCCGCGCAGGGGCACATCGGCCGGGCCCGGCGCCTGGCCACGGACCCGGAGGCCGCGCAGCGGCGGGACGAGGTGCTCGCGGTGCCGCCGCGGCTCACCAGCGTCGGGCCGGCCCTGTCGGCGGCCGCGGCCCTGGTGAAGGCCGCCGAGGCCGAGGCCGCCGCGATCAGCGCAGAGCTCGACCAGCCCGAGCGGGACGCTCTGCGCCAGGCGTTTGGCGAGGGCTCGACCGGCAAGGGGGTGGCCAAGGCCCTCCGGGGCGCGGCCGGTGCCCTGAAGGACCTGGAGGACCGGCAGAAGTCGCGGGCGACCCGGCTGAAGCGCGACGCGCTCGACCGAACCCTGCTGGATCTGGCGGCCTTCTACCGCGACGTGCTCGCGGTCCAGCTGGGCGCGGCCGTGGACCTGGCCAGCGCCGGTCACGAGGCCGATGTCAGGCGGCAGGCGGAGACCGCGCCCCGGGAGGCGACGGTCCGCCGGATCGAGGCCGTCATGGCGTGCCGGGAGCGGCTGGAACTGAACGTGGCGCCGCTGCTCGCCGTGGAGGAACTCACCCTTGCCCTGGCCCGGGGCAGCTCCTGAACAGAGCGGGTGCTCACCGCCCACGACCCGGCCGGATAGCCCGGCCAGGTGCCCGCCACGGGCCCACACCGTAGTCTGAGGTGGTGGGCATGATGATGGCGGTGAGCTTCGAACGGTACGGGAGGCTGTATTACCTCGATCCGGGCGAATTCCAGCCGGCCGTGGGCGCGAAGGTTCTGGTGCCGACCGACTCCGGTCCTGAGGTGGCCGAGTGCGTGTGGGCCCCGCAGTGGGTGGACGAGGACATCGGCGGGCTGCCGGTGTGCGAGGGAATCGCCACCGAAGATCATCTCGCCAGGGACGGGGAGAACCGGGCAAGACGCGCGCAGGCGCGGGTTACCGCCCGTCGGCTGATCCGCGAGCACGAACTGCCCATGAAGGTGATCGGCGTCGACTACGTCGATTCCCCGCCGGTGTTCACCGTGTATTTCAGCGCCCCGCACCGGGTCGATTTCCGGGCGCTGGTCCGTGACCTGGCCGGCCGCCTCGGCGGCCGGGTGGAGCTGCGGCAGATCGGCCCGCGGGACGAGGCCAGGCTCCAGGGCGGGATCGGGCCGTGCGGCCGGGATCTGTGCTGCGCGACGTTCCTCAAGGACTTCGAGCCGGTCTCGGTGCGGATGGCCAAGGACCAGGACCTGCCGGTGAACCCGCTGCGGATCGCCGGGGCGTGTGGCCGGCTCATGTGCTGCCTCAAGTATGAACACCCGCTCTACCAGGACTTCCACGCCAGCGCGCCGCGGGTGGGTGAGCCGGTCGACACCCCGGAGGGACCCGGCGTGGTGACCGGGCACAACGTGCCGGGGGACAAGGTCGTGGTGAAGCTGACGGCCGACGGGAGCAAGTGCGCCTGCCCCAAGGCCAGCGTGTGCGGGTCCCGCCAGGCGTACGAGGCGCGGTACGAAGGCGGGACCGAGCCCGGGGCCGGCCAGTCCCGCACAGTGCCCGGCGGATCGGATTCCGAGAGCCAATCCGGTCCCGGGGCCGGCCCGCCCGCACCGCCCGGCGGCGGAACGGGGTGAGGGAACCCGCCCGGGCCCGCTCGTGGCGGGCGCTGCCCGCTGTCGTGGCGGCCGCAGCCCTCCTGATCGCCGGCTGCTCGGCCACGTCCTCGCCGGGGCCCGGCGGCAATGGGACGTCCCGGTCCCCGGGTGCCACAGCCGCCAACCCGGCCGGGCCCGTCCCGGACACGCTGGCCGGCTACTACGCCCAGAAGCTGCGCTGGAGCCCGTGTCACAACGGCTTCCAGTGCGCCCGGCTGCTCGTGCCGTTCGACTACCAGCGCCCCGCGTGGCGGCGGTTTTCCCTGCCGGTGATCCGGCTGCCCGCCACCGGCCCGCGGGCCCGGATCGGCTCGCTGGTGGTCAACCCCGGCGGCCCCGGCGGTTCCG
Organism: uncultured Actinomycetes bacterium; assembly: GCA_963703605.1. GTDB lineage: Bacteria > Actinomycetota > Actinomycetes > Streptosporangiales > Streptosporangiaceae > DASXKD01. Next base: position 14,070 of record CAVPFC010000059.1, on the reverse strand, counting down.
GGGTCCAGTACGCGCTCGGCGCCCGGACCCAGATCTCTGCCGCCGTCCGGGCCAGGTTCGACGTGGTCGGCTTCGACCCGCGCGGGGTAGGCGGCAGCATCCCGGCCGTCCGGTGTCTGACCGGCCCCCAGCTCGACCGGTACTTCGAGACCAGCGACACGCCCGTCACCGCGGCCCAGCTGGCCACCGTGGTCGCGCAGAGCAAGCTGTTCGCCCGGGGCTGCCAGCAGCACTCCGGTGCGCTGCTGCCCTACGTCGGCACCGCCAACGCCGCCCGCGACATGGACGTGCTCCGCGCCGCGCTCGGCGATGCCAAGCTCACCTACCTGGGCAAGTCCTACGGCACCTACCTGGGCACGTGGTACGCCCAGCTCTTCCCCTCCCACGTACGGGCGCTGGTCCTGGACGGGGCGGTTGATCCCAGCGAGCCCGCGTTCAGCATGAATATCATCCAGGCGCAGGGCTTTCAGGTCGCCCTTGCGTCCTTCGTGAGCAACTGCCTGCACCTGGCCGCCTGCCCGCTCGGGCACGGCGGGACCGTGGCCGCCGCGACCGCCCGGGTACAGGCGCTGCTGAACCAGGCCGCGCGCCACCCGATGATCAGCCAGATCGGCGGGCAGCCCGGGGTCGCTCCGCTGCTGCTCAACGGGATAGCGGCGGCCCTGTACAGCAAGTCATACTGGCCCTACCTGCGGGAGGGGCTGAAGGCCGCGCTGGCCGGGAACGCCTCGATACTCGTCGAGCTGGGCGACCTGCTCTTGGAGCGCAACCAGAACGGGCAGTACGCGAACCTCACCGAGGCCGAGACGGCCGTGAACTGCCTGGACCGCCCGTGGCCCCGGTCGCTGGCCGCCTGGCGGTCCGCGGCGGCCACCGCCGCCAAGGCGGCCCCCATGTTCGGCACCCCGCTCATGTGGGGCAGCCTGCCTTGCGCGTACTGGCCGGTCCGCGCGGCGGCGCCGGAGCGCCTGCGCGGAACGGGCGCACCGCCAATCCTGGTGGTGGGCACGACGCGGGACCCGGCCACGCCGTTCCGCTGGGCCCGGGCGCTCGCCCACGACCTCGCCTCCGGGGTACTGCTCGGCTGGAACGGCGACGGGCACACCGCCTACATGGTCAGCAGCTCGTGCGTGGACTCGATCGTGGACAGGTACCTGATCAGCCTGGCCGTCCCGCGCAGCGGCACCATATGCCCGTAGCGGGCCGGCCCGGTCCCCGGATGCCCGGCGGAGGTGGGCGAGCCCGCATCCCTGGCCGGTAGACTCGTCCCGCTGCCGTCCCGCCGGGGCGGCATCGCCGCCTTAGCTCAGTCGGTCAGAGCGACGCACTCGTAATGCGTAGGTCATCGGTTCGATTCCGATAGGCGGCTCGCAGGTCAGAGGCCCCTCCCGGTCAAGGAAGGGGCCTTCGTGCTAACGCTCGTGCTAACAGGCGGGGTCTCGTGGCTGGCCTTGCCGCCGCTGGCCTACGCGGCGTTCACGGCCTGGGCGAAAATGTCGGCAGCGGCAGCCTCGGCGCTGCGGATCACGTGAGCGTAGACGCGGAGTGTGATAGCGGGGTCGGCGTGTCCCAAGCGGGCGGCGACGACGTGAACAGGAACGCCTGAGAGCAGCAACGTCGTGGCGTGAAGGTGTCTGAGGTCGTGCAGCCGTGCGTGTGGTAGCTGGCTCCTCGGCCGCTTGCCGTTCTCCGGCCTGTTGTGCGCCTGGATGAGCTTGGTCATCAGCGAGGTAACGGTGTCGGGGTAGATCGGCTCGCCCCAGCCGGTAGTGAAGATGTAGGCGTCCTTGGCGCCGCGCCAGGAGTCTCCAGCCCGGAGCTGGTCGGCGGCCTGATCCGCCCTGTGCTGGCGAAGGACGGCCACGGTGGCTTCGTCAATGGAGACCACGCGGGTCCGCCCGCTCTTGGTGGTGCCATTGACCCGCTCGCCGCCGATCACGGCGGTCGATCCGGTAATGGCGATCTTCTTGCCGTCTAGGTCGACGGCGGACCATTGCAGGTTCAGCAGCTCGCCACGCCGAGCGCCGGTGTAGGCCGCCAGATGGAAGAACGCGAACAACCGATGCTGCCGGGCCGTGCCGAGAAACGCCCGGAGCTGTGCGACGGTCCAGACCGTTCCCGGCTCCTGGGCAGGCGTCCGTGGCCGCTTGGCTCGTTCGACGGGGTTACTGGCGATCAGCTCGTCAACGACGACGGCATCACGGAACGCCTTGCGCAGCACCGCGTGCAGGTGGGTCACAGTCGAGACGGCGAGCGGTTTGCCGTCATGGCCTCCGCTGGTCATCAGGTCCCGGTACAGCTTGGTGATCGTGGACGGCCTCACGGCCTGAATGGGCATCTTGCCAATGCGCGGCGTGACATAGAGCCGGATGCAAGACCGGTAGTCGGCCAAGGTGCGCCGCTTGATCTCCATCGCATGACTCTCGATCCAGTCAGAGAGGTACGCGGTGACGGTGATCATGTTGCGGTCGATGTACTCCCCTCGGTGGGCCTGGACCCGTGCCTGGTCACGAGCGGCCTTGGCGGCCTCCTCGTTGGCGAACCCGCCAACCCATCGAGGCCTGCTGACGCCCGTCTCCGGGTCCTTGACGCGGATCACGTATGACCAGGTGCTTCCGCGTTTCATGACGCCGCCGCGGAGTTTGGTCGCGTTCCTGCGCTTGGCCTTTCGGCGACCTGGCTCGCCAGCGGATTCAGTTGGGGTGATGGAGGGCATTACGCGGCTCTCCTTTCGGCGAGAAGCCTGGAGACGTACTCCTCCAGGGCAGAGAGCGGGATGCGCCGTGACCCGTCGATTCGGATCGAGGCGACAGTGCCGCTGGCCAGCAGCTCGTAGAGCTTGCTGCGGGAGATAGCCATGGCTTGGGCGGCTTCGGGCACGGTGAGCAGGAGGCGGGTCATGCCGCGCCTCCGGTTAGTGGCAGGGATGGCGCGTACTCGCGCCCAACAAAGTGCCAGTTGGTCACGACAATCGTGGTGTCGTCGCCTGCGTCGGGAAGGAGCCCGGCGGCGATGGCTTGCTCGCGCTGGTAGGCGGCGCGGTCCGCGCGCAGCGCGCCAAGGGTCGTCGAGTAAGCGCGGCTCTTGGTGGCGAAGTGACCGGAGAAGCCCAGCATGTGCGCCCAGGCCGCCAGGCGCAGGTCTTCAAGCTCCGGGAGCTTGCTGAGCCGGACGCATTCAGCGATATGTCGACGGGCGTGCTCACGGATCGGCAGGGCGTCGAGCTGGTCGGCGGGTGTGATGCGCCGGTCGAGGGTGCCGGTGCATTCCGCGGCCTTGGTGGCGTACTTGGCGACGTAGGCGGCGACCTTGCTGTCGGCCAGTTCCCCATTCGCGGTGATGGGCCGCGTGTCAATCTCCCGGCCCCAAGCCAGTGTGCTAGTGGGCAGGCCAGGGGCATCCGGGGTGTCCACGTGGATGGCCCGGGCAGCCTGGTCGATCGCGGCGGCGAGCAGAGCGAGGTTGGCCCAGGCTGGCGGGGTGGTGCTGGGTCCGGCCGGGCCGTCAAGCCGGACGATGGCGTGGAAGTGGACGACGCCGCGCCGCTGGTATTCAGCCACCTTGGCGAAGGAGATGCGGACCTGGGCGGCGAGCGCTTTGTTGGTGAGCCCGGCTTGCCGGGCCAGGGTCCGGCGCAAGGTGATGGTGAACCGTCGCCACAACTCGGGGGCGTAGGCGTTGAACAGGACGGCGCCGGTGTAGTCGTAGCAGTCCGGGCACAAGGGTTCCCCGAGCCGGGCGTCGTCGCGGCTGTGTCTCTCGGGACAGGACAGACGGTTGCCGTGTGAGCAGACCTGGCCGCGTCGGCGGGGCCGACACCGCAGGACTCGGCCGTCCTTCTCCCGGTAGAGGTGGACGGGGCCGAACGACGGGGCGGTGAGCGTGGCGAAGACGCACGGATGGCTGGCGACGCTCTCCGGGACGCCCTTGCCGCCGCTCAGCCCGGCGCGGATGAGCTGATAGGTGTCCGCCCGGTAGACCTCAGCACAGGGCGGACACTGGGACGCGCGGCGAGTCTTGCACGCGATCGGCAGGACGCCGCCGGGCTCATGGACAGTGGTGTAACGGTGCAGCAGCTCGCCGGTAGCTCCGTCGATGTGATCGACGCGGCCGCGCAGCAGAACCGGTTGCAGGCACCCACCCGGATGCCGGGATGAGCCTGCGGGGGGATCGGTGGGCAAAGGTGGTACTCCTCTCGTCGTGCCCTTGCGGGCGGGGACGAGCGGAGGCAGACCTGCCGCCAGGCTGATGAATGGTGTGGGTTCGGTGATCAGCGGTGCTGTACCGCAATGGCCTGGGTCAGGTTGCCTGCCGCTCAGGGCCTTTGGTGTGTGGCGTTGGCACCGTGACCGGGCACCCGGTGACTTCACCAGCCCGGCACTTCACGGTCATCCCTCACGCGGAGGGTTTGCTAGCTCCGATACTACCCGTACCTGGAGTCTGCTAAACGTACTAAAAGTATTAGGCAGATAACAGGGCTGCACCTGTCCACGTGGCCAGCTCGCGCAGTTCCGCCGATGGCGGGTCCTGCATGGTGAGCAGGTCCGAGAGGAGCTGGCGCACCAGCTCATGACCGCGCGTCTGCTCCGGGGCGATGTCCTCGGCCTGGCGCAGGGCGGCAACAGCTTCGGTGACCTGGCGCCGCTGAGCATGCGCGCGGGCTACGTCGATCAGCATCCTGGCCTGGCGCTCGGCCGAGAGCCCGAGCGTGTCCACTGCGGCAGCGACCCGAAGTGCGCGGCCAGCATCGCCGAGTTCGACGGCGACCGCGATCTCATGCAGGCCAACGTTGGCCGGGCCGAACTCGGTGTTGTAGTCGTTGCGTCCCTCGCCCAGCCGACCGGCGACCTGGGCGGCTTGCGCCAGGTAGGCGTAGGCAGCATCGGGATCGCTGAGGCGAGAGGCCACCACGGCACGCTGCAACGTCAGGGCACCCCACAGGGACATCGCCTGCGGATCATCCTGGTCAGCTGTTGCCTGCAAGGCCTCGGCGGCGGTACGGGAGGTCTCCTCGGCTTGGCCGTAATGCCGGGCGGCCAGGAACACAAGCACCAGCCGCAGCGCTCCTGCCGCGACCAGCATTGGGTTACCCGCCCTCTCAGCAGCAGCCATCGCCCGGTCGGCCGCGATCCACGCGGCTTCCGGTTCACCCAGTTCGGCCAGCGCCGCCGAGCAGGCTTGATAAGTGGTGGCCATCAGCTCGAACACCTCAGCCCGCTGCGCCTCGGGCAGTGCCCGTGCGGCGGTCTCCAGGTCGGGCACCAGGCCGCGCAGCAGATCGGTCAGCTCGGTATACCGCCCGCCATGCGTCAGCTCCCACGCCTTCCGGGTCTTAGTCCGCACCGTGCTGACTGCGGGCGGCCGTCGCCCGTCAAGCATGGCCCGCAGCGCGTAAGCCCCCGACAGCACCAGCCGCAGCCCACCCGCGCCGGGTGGTTCCTCGGTCACCGCGGCGACCACCGGTGCCTCGGCAGCCAGTTCCGCGAGCGGCACGTCCAGCGCGGCGGCGACGGTTTCCAGCACCGACATCCGGTCGACCTTGCGCACGCCGCGCTCGACCTGCGATACCCATGCCACCGACCGGCCGATCAGCCGGGCCAGCTCCGGTTGCGACAGCCCGCGGCGGCGCCGCTCTGCGGCGATCTTCCGGCCGAGGGCGTGCTGGTAGTCCGGAGTGGTCACCCGCCGGTGCCCTTCCCGGCCTGCAAGGTCAAGTAGTCCACTTCGGTGCCGGCCAGGTACTGATCCCGCTCAGCCAGGTAGCGGCGAGTGTGCGGGGCTGCGCCGTGCGCCTCGAACGCCGCCTTGTCGCGGTACAGCTCATAGAAGATCCGCTGCAACGGCTGACCGTTCACCTGGTGGGAGGCGTACACCAGGGTTCCCGGCTCGTGGACCTTGATGGCCTCGATGGTCTCCGCGACCAGCCGGTCGTACGCCTCAGCGCTTGTCTCGTCCTTGCACGTGAACCGCACGAACAGACCGAACATCCGGGTTCCTCCAACTCGTGTGACGCCATGCTCGCACTCAATGTGTGCCACCAGTACACCAGGTTACACGTATTTATTGTACGTGTTAGTGATTCTGAGTACGCTCGGTGCTGGCAGTGAACCCACGACCGGGCGCAACCCAGCGAGGAGCCATGCGACCCACAGCATCCAAACTGCTCGCCCTGCGCGCCCGTGAGACCACCTACCCAGGCGCGACCGAGCACATCAGCACGGTCAGAGCCGACCTGCGCCCCTTACTGCGTGACTGCCCCGTCGCAGACGACGTGATCCTCTGCGCCTCGGAGCTCGCCGCCAACGCCGTGAACCACAGCAACTCCCGCCTGCCCGGCGGCACCTTCACCGTCCGCATCATCATCAGCCGAGGCGACTGCATCCGTATCGAAGTCCAAGACAACGGCGGCCCTTGGACTCCAGCGATCATCAACTCTTCCGGGCACCATGGCCTCGATATCATCCGAGCGCTAGCTGCCGACTGGGGCATCGACGGCGACACCGCCACCCGCACCGCCTGGGCAACCTTCGACTGGCCAGGTCGGCCGTGCGGAACAGGAGCGGGATTGCCGGGATTGCGGTGAGGAGTTTCTTCACATTCATCAAGGGCGCGCTGCCGCGCGCCAGGCGGCAGTCCGCAGGGCGCTTGACAAGGGAACCCTCACGGCGGCCCAGATCGGGCTAGAGCGGGCAGGCCAGAGGCCGCCCGAGCGCCGGACAGCTTACGGGCCGCCGCCCCTTGTCAAGCCCCCTGCTCCGTCCGCGCGGGAGTGCCGGAAGCCGGTGGTTCAGGCGCGAAGCGCGCGGCGGTGATCACCAGGGCGACGGCCTCAGCGGGGAAACGACGGGGGACGGTTCGCGCCGGGGCGTCGGCAAGGGCCGCGCCCTGCCGGGCGGTGGCCCTGCGGGCGCGGCGAGCCGACGCCTGGCAGGCCCTCCCCGCTCCCCCGTGCCGGCGGTGGCCCGCCGTTACGCGCCGACCGGCCTCGCGCGGAAAGCAGCGGTCGACAGGAGCGTGGCCGTGCAGTCCGCGTGCAGCAACGGACTGCCGCAGTCGGTCCCTGAGGGTCTTAGGCGGGTACCGGGGGGCGGCGGCTGAGGAAGGGCAAAAGGGTGTTACCGCGGATGAGAAGGCAAGTAGCCGGATCAAGGCGAGTGGTCAGGGGCGGGGTCGAACCGTCGGTCTTCCGCTTTTTAGGCTGGCAAACGCGGCCATCGGACCATGTAGAGCCGACCGTGACGCGTCTGGGACGGTTTCATCTCTGTCTGGATGAGGTGCAGCTGGGCGATGCCGGTGCACGTTACCGCGCCGGGTGGCCGATAAACGTATTGCTCATAGTAGGGATCCAGAGGATAGTGAGGTTGGCGGTCCGCGCAGCTGTCAGCACCTGGGCCGGGCAACATGCGAGGCAAGGCGTCAAAGGTTCATCCGGCAAGTTCTCTCTGGCTGTCTGGTTATTCCCGCGGCCGCAGCGGGCTGCCCTCAAACGATGCGCCCCGGTGAGGGGGGACAATGAGCCGAAAGACGCGCCAAGGCCCCGGCATCTGGAGAGAACCGCTCACGGTATCGGTGGGGCTGTTTGGACGCCGCAGGCCGGTCAGGTGGTGGCGCACTGGAGCGCTGATGGTAGCCCCGGCGCTGCTTTTGCTCGGGTTGCCCCCGCTGGGTGGGCAAACCGCACACGCGGTCTTGCAGGCTGCGAGCGGCGGGGTGACGATGTCGCCCTGCCCCAGTGGCATGGCTAAGCCAAAGGTGGACACTCACTTTCGGGTGTTTGCGTGTGACGATGGGCCGACAGCCGTGCTTGATGAGCAGACGGCCCTGTCTGACCTAGAGGCCTTGTGGACTCCCGAGACCAGCATGATGGGGCCTCCGCTGCCGGATAACCAGGTCACCGGCGAGCACGGGCGGATCGATGTTTACCTGGTGACCACCGGCCAGACGGTGAAGCGCGAGGGGCGTACTACCGATCTCGCCAAGCTCGGTAACGCCCTTGGCGCAACCCAGGCGGATGCTATCAATGGTACCGTCGCCAGTGGTTATATCGTGGCGCTGAGACCGGAGTCGCTGTCGGCCGGGTTGTCCTTCAATTCGACATTGGCGCACGAGTTCTTCCACGTCCTGGAGTACGCTCATAACACTACCGCGTCCTGTCCGGGCTTCTGGTTTTTGGACGCTTCGGCGAAATGGGCCGAGTGGTGGTTTGCCCCGACTACCGCTGGCGCGATGGTGTATCCCTATGTCTCGCGCTTCCTGGCCAAGCCGGGGGTGTCGCTGACCGATGTCTCGTTGACTAACCCAGCAAAGCATAGCCCGTATGAAGACTGGATGTGGCCTTTGTTCATGCAGGAGAATGCTGCGGGCAGCCCGGCTCCGATTGCGAACGCATGGACGGCTATGCAGGGCCAGATCGGGTGTAGCGCGCTGAACGCCGCCATTAACGCGCAGCTGTCTTTTCATACGTACTTTCCTGATTTCGCGGTCGAGAACTTTGACCATCAGCTATCAAATATTATTACTAATGCAGCGGCGTGGCCAGTCAACTTCGGTGATGATTACCCAGATTTCGCTGCTGGCTCGAACCCGGGTGCTCCTGCCTTTCCCCAGATTGAACCGAAACTAGTACCAGACAAGGCCGTTACTCCTAGCCAGGCCTCTTATCCTTACACGACGACAGTGTCCAACGTCAACCTGCCACCACTGTCGGCGCAATACACCAAGGTCTCTCTGATACCGCCGAGCACAGGTCTTCTTTTTGGAGGTGGGGGAGCGGTCGAATTCGACTTCTCCGGCTTGTCGCCATCTGCCCCCCTGTGGGTGACCTTGCTCGGCGCCGACGGGCAGAAGAACGGCTATGCAGTTAATAACGGAATGTGGGAGCGGGTCAACCTTGCCGGCACTCACGCAAAAATCTGCCTGAACGCCGATGCCATCAAGAAGAACAGGCCTCTTAACGGCCAGTTCTATGTGATACTCGCCAACAATTCATCCGGGCCGTCTGCCGCACCTATCACCGGGTCATACACCGTGACGCAGCGTACGACCTGCGCAGACGCCCTTTCAGGATCGCTTACGATCAACTCAACCATCAAGATTAAATATACAGGCGGTTCTAGTGTATTTCAGCAGAGCGCCAGCCTAACAGGGATCAACGTAAGCGATAGCAACGGGGTTTGGCAGCCTGTTCCAGGAGGCAGCTGGTCAGCGCAGCTAACCGACACGATCACTTGCAATAAAGGTACTCAAACAATCTCCGGAAGCGGCAACGGGGCGCTAAGCACCATCGACTTCCCGGTCTACTACGATAGTTTTTATGTTCAAGCCTATTCCATAAAACCGTATTTGCCCTATCAGTTTCTCTCATCGGAACAGGGGCCCGCTACCTCAACCGGCGCCAATTGCACTGACCCCGGTAATACCGTCTCCCTGTCTATCGGAGTCGGCTGCCCCAAGGTCACCGGTACTACAGGTGTCTTTTCTTACGGTGCGTACACGGCAGGAGATGCCGGGGTCAACTTCACCTGCACCACTCCTCCAACCACGATAATGGGGAAAACTTTCTCACAAAACATGACCGGCTCTCTCACTGCCACTAACCCGGTGGCATGTGGCCTATGGACTACTTCCTGCCCAATTGGCCGCAAGGCGGCACGCATCCACGTTTCAACTCTCACCCGACATATAACGCCGCAGAGGTACCACGCTAAGTAGCATGGCGCTGCGTCCATTGTGGGCTGATGAACGGTCGGAGGAGGGGAACTCGCTGTCGCTAAGAGTGCGGCCGATCGGTGGGGTGGCAGGGCACATCGCGGGCACATGAGTACGCGACTCTGCGTGAAATGACGAGAACCAGCGAGACTAGTCTTCGCAAGTCAGGGGGTGCGCCAGCCAGCCATCGCAGGTCAGCGGAGGCGGCCAGTTACTTCCGCTGGAAGTAGAGACAGGGCATCGTGCTCGTACGCGGTGCCGCCAGCAACGGCAGCGCCCGGCTGTTGGGGCAGTCGATGAGGCACCGGAACCAGGCGACGCAGTCCTGAGCGATCGAGTAACCAAGTGAGTAACGATCGCCACGTTCACCAGCGGACGTCCGCGGACGCTGGCGGGCAGTAACTCCCAGGTCGGGCAGCTCGCAGCCCTGGCAGTCGGCATGGCGACTTGGCTTCGGGACGAAGAGGCCAAGCCGGGCCGGACCGTGCCACATTCGTGCCGGAGCCGAGCGTGCCTGGGCAGTCGTGGGCCTACAACTACGGTCCATACGAACCCTGCTTTGTCTGCGGTCTGGAAAGCTGCAGTCCAGCAACAGCATCAGCTGGAACTTGCACGGTATGCCGTCAGCGAAGTCCCGCAGACCAGGTCAGATACCTAGCCGCCCTTTCGCCTGGTTGGCTATTCGTGGGCCTGGGGCGTGGGTGGTGATCCAGCGTCGAAGTTTCCTGATGCTGGCTTTATCGCTTTCCTCCTCGGCGACTGCCAGCAGTCCAGCTCTCAGGCGCTCCCCTGCTTCTACATGCATTTTGCCGAGCCGGTCGTGTCCGCTGGACAAGGCCAGAAGCTGGCTGAGGATCGGCGGCCTAGTCTCAAATGGGACGCGCTTGAACATTTCGAGCAGTGTCGGGATGTGGGGCGCAGCCGCGGCTAGGTCGAACAGATTGGACCAGGCGTCCTCGTTGGCCCGGTCCCAGTAGATCGCCGTTAGGGCGGCTTCGATCCGGCCGTCGCGCTTGCCTTTCTGGTAGCGCCGGGACCCTGCGACACCGGCCCAGGCACCTGAGACACCTGAGTCCCGAGATGTCTCCAAGAGCCGGGCAGCCTCCAGGAATGCCTTCTCGACGGTCGGCCACGCATTGGGTTCGCGGTCGTAGTCGGCTTCGACAGCTTCCCGCTGCTCTTCGGCAGCTGCGAGCAGTTCCCTTGCGATGGGGTTCCTTCCAGTAAGAACAGGGGCAGGCTGGTCGAGGACCGGAAGCTGCTGCTGGATCACTTGGTCCAGTTCCGGAGAATGATCGAACATGCTGGCCGGAAGGCCAAGCGGTGCCGGGTCCAGAAACAGGACGACCTCGGCAACGACCTCGTCGCCAAAATCGTGCCACAGGATCCGTGCCGGGCATGAGACACGCCGTCCGCTGTTCGCGGCAGCGAAGGCAATCAGAGCAGGTTGGACGGCCCGGGCGATTTGGCGTGAGACGTAGCCAACGTGGAAGTCGTTGACGTTAACAGCTACCGCGTTACGGTCATGCGGGTTGTCCGGCTGGGGAATTAGCTCAGCGATCGGCTCACGGTCAGTGCTCTGCTCAGCTTTCCTGATCGCATCAGCATGATACGTCTCTCCAACGACCGGTACTTCCACCCGGCCAGGCAGCCACACGGTGGTGATAGCTGGAGGCGAGGGGAGAGGCTCACGAACCAACGCTGGCGGAGTAGCCGGACGAACACGCTTGAACAAACGCACAGTGACTTAGATTAGGCTAACGGGAACGGCAACGCTACACCTTGTGATTCAATCGTCACCAGATTTCGGCAGTATAAGGTCCCAGCAGGGCGAGTGTGTCAGTGTGCATCTACCGCCTCCGGAGCCGTGGATCTTGGCGACCGTGCTAACGCATCTGCTAACGACAGCCCTGGATGACCTTGGACACGAGCGGACCGAGGAGCCCGTTGAGCAGGGCAGGAGTGACCCGATGGACGGCAATGGACGCCTGTAATCCTCCTCGTAATGCGTAGGTCATCGGTTCGATTCCGATAGGCGGCTCCAGCTAATAAGGCTTTTTCGAACTACCCGTTCGAAGCCGTGGAACGGGTAGTGGAACGAATGACCCCGGCCTTAGTTATCGTTCCGCTATGGCCAACACCGCCCGCGGCCACATCGAGCAGCTACCAAGCGGTTCCTTCCGTGTGCACGTCTACGCCGGAACCGACCCAGTCACCGGCCGACAGCGCCGCCTCCGAGAGACCTGCCCGGACGACGCGACCGCTGCCGCGACGCTTGGCCGCCTGCTGAACGAGGCCGATGGAGGCCGGTTCCCCGATCGCGCCGCGACACTCGGCCAGGCCCTCGACAAGTACCTGGAAGTCGCCGACCTGGAGCTATCAACCAGAGAGGCGCACCAGGGCTACATTCGCCGCACCATCGGGCCCGTGCTCGGGGACGTGAAGGTCCGCAAGCTCGGCGCCGACTCCCTCGACAGCCTCGCCGAGAGCGCAGACGATCGCTTCGCCAAAGTCATCATGGCGGTCGAAGGCCGGGGCAAGCTCGCCTGGCGTCACGAATCTGTAGACACCCTCATCGACCTGATCCTTGAGCACCAAGGCGAGGACAGTTAGCGCTGGCCTGGCTTCGGTCTCAGCGCAATTCACGGAGACGTCCGCCCACTCGAGGAAGCGTTGGAGATCATGCTTCAGGTCTGACCATCCCATGTCCGCGACAGGGGCTTGGGTCCGCCGCACTATCCGGTGTCAGGTCAGGTGTGACCGTCTGTGCCAACCCCAGTTGGCTCTAGTGACGGCAATCACTTGTCCTGCATATCTAACTCCAAGTGTTAGGAGTGATGGCGGGGATGGCACTCAGCGTCGGCTCTGCCCGACCTCGATGAGGTGACCGTCGGGGTCACGCAGGTAGCAGCGGATCTCCGGGCCACGATCGATCGGCTCGGTCAGGAACTGCGCGCCCTTGGCCGACCAGTCGGCGTATACGGCGGCGATGTCGGCAACACGGATATTCAGGAACGCGCTGACCCGGTCCAGATCGTGCGGGGCCTCGAGCGTGATCGAGGGTTTGTCGTCCGTGGGGCCGCCGCCGGTGTTGATGATGATCCAGCTGTTGGCCAGCGCGACGATCGTCGGCTCGCCATCCATCAGCGCCTCGCCACCGAGCACCTCGGTGTAGAAGGCCCGCGAGCGGTCGACATCGTCGGAGACGAGGAAATGGGTGAGCACGATGCCCTCGGCTGGGGCGGGAAAGTCTGCCACGACGCAACTCCTATAGGTGATGTGGGCGGGGCGAGTGCCGCCCCGTCACGGACTGGGCCCTGGGTGTGAGCTGCAGCTCCGGCGATGGCGTCGGCGCGCTTGGCGACGGGCCCAGGAACGCCCCGCCGACCCCAGGAGCGAGGATCACGTAGTGCCCGCACCGCTTGCGTGAGCTCTTTGTCGGCGGGTCTCATCGGTAGGTGACCGCCGGCTCAGGGGTGGGCGCGCAATTCCCGTTCGGTCTGGGCGTAGATGCGTTCCTGGCCTTCGGCGTCCTGGGACTTCTTCGAGGACTTCTTCAACTTCGCGGAGCTGTAGTAGCCCCCGGTCGCGGTCGCGAGCTCCGGATCGGCCATCAGCCGCACACAGCCGCGTGACCCCTTCTCCGGAGGCCCGACGAACGGATTGGTCAACGCCTGAATCGTTTTGAGCGGCCCGCCGGCCTTGCTGCCGAGACTGGTTTTGACCGCGCCCGGGCTGACTGCGTTGAACGTCAGGCCCTCGCCCTCATGGCGGCGAGCTTGGGCGTAGGTGTACATCAGGGCCAGCAGTTTGGCATCGGCGTAGGCCTGGATCTGCTTGTACTTACCCGGGTAGCTCCAGTCGGTGATCGGCTTGCCCCGCGACTCGATCAGGGCGGTCATGTTGACCACCCGCGAGGGCGCGGCGAAATCATCAGCGCCCTTCCGGAGCAGGTCGAGCAGCCCGTCGGTCAGTGCCGCCAGCGCGACGTGATTGATGGCGATGGTCCGCTCGTACCCGTCGGGTGACAGCGCCTTGCTGGAGAACGCGGCGCCCGCGTTGTTGACCAGTCCGTTGAGTCCCTTCGGCGCGGCCTCGTGCACAGCGTCGACGAGTTCCCGAACACCCGCCAGAGATCCGAGGTCTCCGGCTACGGGCAGGTACTGGCCCTTGCCGTTGCCGTTGTTGACCAGTAGGTCGACAGCGCGTTGGGCGTCGTCGGCACGACGGGCGTGCACCAGGACAGTCGCCCCACTATTCCCAATGCCTTGGGCGGTTTCGTGGCCGATACCGCCCTTGGTGCCGGTGACTAGCACGGTCTGACCGTCCAGCCGACCCGCGAACTGGGCGTCGAACTTGCTC
>CAVPFC010000058.1:0-162061 GCA_963703605.1 uncultured Actinomycetes bacterium | reverse complement strand
ATCTCCGGTTCTGTGCCGTGGGGCTGGTGGGCCGGACGATCCGCATCGCGGCGGGGGCAGCGGCTTGTCGGCACTCCCCGGCGGGGCGTGATCGCATTGGACGTGTGCGGTGTGTGGCCGGACACTGACGTGGTGGAGGTCGAGCGGGGAGTATATGGTTCGTTGCCCTACGCCGCTGTCGGGGGCGGCCCTCCGCTCGTGGTGTTCGCGGGTTTGATGCCGGTCACCGGGGTCGGCGGCGATGCAGTGGTGAATAGCGCCCTTCATCCGCTGTTGCCGCTGGCCGCGTCGCGGCGCCTGGTGCTGTTCAACCGCCGCGCCGGGTGATGACGATGGCCGAGCTGGCGGGCGAGCATGCCGAGGCGCTGCGCGACGCCTTCGCCGCGCCGGTTGACTTGGCAGGCACGTCGACAGGCGGCAGTATCGCGGCTCAGCTCAGCGCCGATCATGGCGAGCTGGTCGGCCGGCTGGCGCTTATCAGCGCCGCCTGCCGTCTGGGCCCAGTCGGCAAAGCACTGCAGGCTCAGGTCGCGGCATCCATCCGCCGCGGCGCGTATCGGCGCGCCGCGGCGATCGCTGCCGCCGGGCTGGTGCCGCCATGGCGGGGGAAGGTCGTAGCCGCCGCGGCCGGCTGGTTGCTCGCCCGCCGTCGCGCGCGGTCCCGGGCAGTGGGCAGACATGGCGACCACCATCGAGGCTGAGGACGGCTTTGATCTGGCCAGCTGCCCGGTGCCGATCACCGCGCCGACCCTCATCGTCGCCGGCCGCGACGACCGGTTCTACAACGCGGCCCTGTTCGGACAGACCGCGCAGCTCATCGCTGGTAGCCACCTGCATCTCATCAGCGGCCGCGGCCACATCACGGTGACGCGCGACCGGAGTTTCACTCCGGCGGTGGCCGCATTCTTCACCTGACCCGGCAGCACCCGATCCGCTCCCAGCAACGGTCTGAGGGCCGCCCGGCCCAGTTACGCGCAAATGTCAGAAACGATTCGGGATACCACCCACAGCTCATGCCGATCTTCCAGGATTGGGGCCGACGTCGGCACCGGCCTGGGTGGAGTCACCGGGTGGCACATCTGTGAAGGGTCACGCCAACTGGCGGACAGGCTTCTGATCAGGTCAACGCGGTGGGCCAGGCCGGAGTCGGCGGCACCGGGGACAGGTCACAAGAAAGGCACGCCACCGGCGGCCAGATCCGTAGCGAGTCACCCGGAATCGCCGACACCGATCCTGGCGGCAGTCCACCCAGAACCGCCGGGAACGACACTCACAGATCCGTAGGAGTGGGCAAGCTCGCCCCGGGACCGTCGGTTGCGGTCTGTGGGCTGGGCCGATACTCCAGGGCTGTCCATCTGTGGCAGGCGTTGTCCGCCGTCATGACAGCAGTATTGGCTGCAATAACGCCGAACGGCACTCGACCGTCTGTCATCTCGTCAAGGCTCGGCCGATGAGGTGCGGGTCGCCGGGCGGTCCAACCCTCAGAACAACACCAACGGACGACGCATGAAGTGGAGAGAGGCGCGAAATGGCTGAATGGAGAACCAGATCAGTGCCATCGTTTGCCCTGTTTCGGGGATATCGTTGCAGTTGCGGTCAGGCTGCGCCGGGGTCAGCGCGTGAGGTGTCCAGCTTGAAAGTTCGGCTGAGCGGGAGGCAGGTGAGGCCGAAGACGACCGTGTAACCGAGAATGCCAATGGTGCGCCATCCGAGCGCGTTGGCGAATGGCCCGATCAGGCCGATCAGGCAAAGCGATCCGCTGAGAATGAGGCCCCGTCGCACGAGTGTGGCGTCTCTCCTATGCGCAAACGCCGGTACGGCGAACAGGAGAGACAACCCGAAGAACACGTCCCACGCGACGATGTCGATCGCGTAGAACGTCGATGGCCACTGCCAACCGAAGATCCGGGCATAGCCCGGGAAGGTCGCCGGGTCGATGTGTCGCGCCACCGTTAGCCCGACGAAGTGGACGACGGTGGTGAATGCCGCGGCGGCCAGCATCCATCCGAGCGCGACCAGCGTGAAGGGCTTCGCCTGTTTCGGAGCGCACTGGTGGATGGCGAGCATTAGGCAGACCATGATCGGCGCCATCACCAGGATGATGATCTCACCGATGGCGAGGTACGGATCGGGCAGTGGGGCGCTGCTGTTGCCGATGGACGCGAATCCCGCGACGAACACGGCGACGTAGACAACTTCGACGAAGAAGAGCGCTCGCGCCGACCAAGCACCAAGCGTGCGCACGTGCTTGATCGCCGAATCCTCCTCGCCGTCGTCGACAGGCGAGAAACCGTTCCCCTGCTCCATCTGCGCAGGGCCGTGTCTGGCTGGGCGAGGTGCGGTAGGGCTCACAAACCTCACCTCCTCCCGGGTCTTGCCACCATCTTCTGGCGGGAGTGCCCGCAGTCTCTAGGGTCGAATGGCCTAATCCACGGGCTCTGCGGCTCCGCGCGCTTTCCCCATCGGGGGCTTGTCCATGCTAGATGATCGGCTGGCGGACGACCCTTCACCGCAGCATGAGCGAGCTCCGCCATGGCTGGCCCGACGGGCCGGTATCTGATTCGGTCCAGGGTCCGGACGCTGCCGATGGCCAGGCCCGTGGCGTGCGGTTCACCGAGCCCCTGGGGTGGAAATGTGAAGCGAGCGACGATACTGGTCCCGGTGGGCTAAGGCCACCGTGGAAGGGAAGGGCTGTGCGCGGACATTCAGCGTGATGATTTCGGCGTCGCTGACGGTGAGGATACGGGCATTGGGAAAGGCCCCGCCGGGGGTGTTCCGGCGGGGCCTTGGTGTGCGTGGTGGCGGCGTGGTGGTCAGTCTGCCGTGACCTCGGCGGCGGCGGTGCGGGCGGCGGATTCGTCGACGATGGCCTTGCGGCTGGCGTAGGCGGCGATGAGGGCCTGGATGGCGAGGTTGTTGACGGCGCGGGGCAGGCCGCGGCTGGTGGTGTGGATCATGGTGATGGCGTCGTCGCTGAACAGCGGGTCGGACCGGCCGGCGAGGGTGAGGTGGTGGGTGATGTAGCTGGTGGTCTCCTCGGGTGTCATGCCGGGCATGGTGTAGCGGACGGCGATGCGCTGGTCGAGGGCGGCGAGGATGCCGAGCTTGATCCGCCGGCGCAGGGTGGGCTGGCCGATGAGCAGGCAGGCCAGCGGGCAGCCGGAGTCGAGGTCGTGGTTGGTGAGCATGCGGATGGCTTCGAGCTGGGCGGGCTCGAGCATGTGGGCCTCGTCGATGGCCAGGACCGGGATGCGGCCGCGTTCGGCGTGCTCGCGGGCGAGCAGGTCCATGGCCTGGGGGGTGAGGGTGGCGTGGTGGGTTTTGGGGACGCCGCCGAGCGCGGTGACGATGGCGTGGTTGATGCCGCGGACGCCGACGGAGGGGTTGCCGAGGTAGATGAGGGTGTGCCGGGAGGCGTCGAGGCTGGCGAGGGCGGCGCGCAGGGCGACGGTTTTGCCGGCGCCGACTTCGCCGGTGATGACGCCGAGGGCGTGTTCGCTGATGCACCAGGTGATCCGGGCGGCGGCCTCGGCGTGGGCGGCGTGGCGGTGCAGCATGCCCGGCGCCAGGTCACGGCGGAAGGGCATCCGGGTGAACCCATGGTGGGCTTGGAGTTTCTCGATGCTCACCGGTCCTCCTCGGCGATGGCCTGGCCGGTGGTGAGCTGGCCGGGCAGCTGACCGGGGGCTGCGGGGCTGGGGGGCGGGTCGCTGAGGCCGGCGAAGCTGATCGCGGCGCCGGCGAGGCGGGTGTCGTGGGCGGCGTCGATCAGGGCGAGGTAGTCGATGCCGGTCGGCCGGGCGGGCGGGGCCGGCTGCTCGGGCCGGGCTTTGGGGTGGGCGTGACGGCCGATGACGTGCGGGATCGCCTGCCCGGCTGGCCTGCCCTGCCAGCGGACCTCGATGCTGGCCAGGTCGAACGGGTCGAAGATCAGCTCGACTTTCCGGCCGGTCAGGGAGGGGTCGACCTGGTAGGTGTTGCCGTGCAGCGACACCGTCGCGGTCTTGCGGACGGTGCGCCGCTCGCTCCACAAGAACGCCTCGTGCAGCTGGGCGGGTTCTGGCAGCGGCGGCGCGGTCCCGGCCCATCCCTCAGCCCACCGCTGGAGCGGGGCCTGCCCGGTCTCGGAGTGCACCCGGCGGTGGTAGACCGTTTCGGCCCACGCGGTGAACAGCCGGTTCAGCTCGGCGATGCTGGTCACGTGCCGCCGCCCGCCCTCGCCGGGATCGCCGGTGATCTCGACCAGGAACTGCTCGCGCACCGTGAGAAACAGGCGCTCGATCTTCCCCCGCCCCTGGGGCCGGCCCGGCGTGGAGTGGGTGAGCTTGATGCCGAGCACCGCGCAGCCGCGCAGCAGCCAGGCATCCACGAAAGCGGAGCCGTTATCGACGTAGATCCGCTCGGGGACACCGCGGCTGGCCAGCGCCGGGCGCAGCGCCGCGGCGAGGCGGACGGTGTCCTCGGCGTAACCGAACCGGTGCCCGGTGATCAGGCGTGAATGGTCATCGATGAACGCGAAAAGGTAGGTTTTGCGGCCGCCGATCACCGGCCCGTGCAATGCGTCACCGGTCCACATCTCGTTGGGGCGGGCGGCCTCGAACCGGCCGAACACCGGCGGCGGGCTGCCGTCTGGCCGGGTGGTGAGCTCCAGCCGCGTGAAGTGGCGCTGCAGGGTCCGCTCTGACGGTGACCAGCCGCCGGTGGCGCGCAACACCCGGGCGACCTGGGCGGCGGTGCGGGCCGGGTTCTCCCGCTTCAGCGCTGCGGCCAGCTCCAGGACCTCGGCCGGGGTCCGCGGGGTGACCTGGCGGGACGGCGGTGCCAGCGCGTCGAACCCGCCGGCCCGCCAGGCCCGAATCCACCGGTCCAGGCTCGGCCGCGACACCCTGACCGGCTCGCCGAACGGCCCGGCATGCTCACGGCCAGCCAGCTCGCGGACCAGCCGGCCCCGCTGCCGGGTACTCAGCCCGGGATCGGCCGCCTCGCGGATCAGCGCATACCGGAACAACGCCACCGCACGGGCCCGCCGCACGCGGGCGTCGTCATCATCTGCCGGGCTCATCACGCCTCCAGGGGTTCAAGGGGAGCTGATCTTGCTCCCGGCCACCCTGGCGGCCCGCCAGCCCGCCCGGCTAGGACGAGCTCGTGTTGATCCACTCCGCGCCGAAGCCCGGCGCCAGCAGCAGCCCGGCGCTCACCGAGCTGGCCAGCTCACCCGGCGACAGGCTGACCAGCCGCCCCGCCCAGCGGCGGCCCGCCGCCATGGCCGCCGCGGTGACCGCAGCCACCGCATCGGCCACCACCGAGCCCGCGGGCGGCAGCAGCGGCGGATCCGCATCAAGCGCGCACAACCACACCGTGAACAGCCCGCGGACCGCCCCGGCCCGCGAGGCGAACCGGGCCAGCCAGTCCCGCACCGTCGACGCAGGCCTGCCCAGGCCGGCCGCGATCGGCCGGTACCCCAGCCCTCCGGCCTTGCCGGCCAGCGCCGCCCAGATCACCGCCACCCCGTCCGCCCGCCGCAGCAGGCAGCTCACCGGCAGCAGAACGTGCGTAACCCCACAGCCACAACACCGCGACCTGCGCGGACAAAGCCGCCAGCCAATCCCGCCCGCCCCCCGGACCACCCGCTGGCGGGCATGCCCCCACCCCGCCAACACCCCCGAGCACGCCGGGCAGCGCAACCGCCCCGCCGCCAGCCGCCGCTCGACCACACGCGCATCAGCGCCTACCGTGACCATCGGTGCCTCCGCGCACCTCGCGCGGCCCTCCCGCCACCTCGGCCAAGAGAAAGACGGGAGGGCCGCCGCCTACCCGGACCTGATCACGGTGGCGTCGCACACGAAAAAGGACAACCCCGCAGGGCTGCCCTCCCGGCCATCCTCACCACAAACGACGTCAGCCCGCCGCTACGTCCTCACTCCCAGAGTCGCGGGACAGGCGGGAAAGTCTGCCACGACGCAACTCCTATAGGTGATGTGGGCGGGGCGAGTGCCGCCCCGTCACGGACTGGGCCCTGGGTGTGAGCGGCAGCTCCGGCGATGGCGTCGGCGCGCTTGGCGACGGGCCCAGGAACGCCCCGCCGACCCCAGGAGCGAGGATCACGTAGTGCCCGCACCGCTTGCGTGAGCTCTTTGTCGGCGGGTCTCATCGGTAGGTGACCGCCGGCTCAGGGGTGGGCGCGCAATTCCCGTTCGGTCTGGGCGTAGATGCGTTCCTGGCCTTCGGCGTCCTGGGACTTCTTCGAGGACTTCTTCAACTTCGCGGAGCTGTAGTAGCCCCCGGTCGCGGTCGCGAGCTCCGGATCGGCCATCAGCCGCACACAGCCGCGTGACCCCTTCTCCGGAGGCCCGACGAACGGATTGGTCAACGCCTGAATCGTTTTGAACGGCCCGCCGGCCTTGCTGCCGAGACTGGTTTTGACCGCGCCCGGGCTGACTGCGTTGAACGTCAGGCCCTCGCCCTCATGGCGGCGAGCTTGGGCGTAGGTGTACATCAGGGCCAGCAGTTTGGCATCGGCGTAGGCCTGGATCTGCTTGTACTTACCCGGGTAGCTCCAGTCGGTGATCGGCTTGCCCCGCGACTCGATCAGGGCGGTCATGTTGACCACCCGCGAGGGCGCGGCGAAATCATCAGCGCCCTTCCGGAGCAGGTCGAGCAGCCCGTCGGTCAGTGCCGCCAGCGCGACGTGATTGATGGCGATGGTCCGCTCGTACCCGTCGGGTGACAGCGCCTTGCTGGAGAACGCGGCGCCCGCGTTGTTGACCAGTCCGTTGAGTCCCTTCGGCGCGGCCTCGTGCACAGCGTCGACGAGTTCCCGAACACCCGCCAGAGATCCGAGGTCTCCGGCTACGGGCAGGTACTGGCCCTTGCCGTTGCCGTTGTTGACCAGTAGGTCGACAGCGCGTTGGGCGTCGTCGGCACGACGGGCGTGCACCAGCACAGTCGCCCCACTATTCCCAATGCCTTGGGCGGTTTCGTGGCCGATACCGCCCTTGGTGCCGGTGACTAGCACGGTCTGACCGTCCAGCCGACCCGCGAACTGGGCGTCGAACTTGCTCATTCGCTTCTCCCATCGGACAGGTTCTCGCCCGTTACGAGTGCAGTTCGGGAATCTAGATCTGATGCCATCTGAGTGCCACCCTTCCTATGGAGCCACCTCGATCAGCTAGGGAGGCCGTCGAGCAAGCTAAACCGAGCATCCATCGCGACACTTCGGACATCGATCAGCTGCTGATATTCAGGCGAGTTGTACCACTTGATGGCCGTCTCATGGTCGGGAAACCGCATGAGTGCCCCTGAAGTGAGCGAGGCATCGCCGTGCAGGATCTCCCAGATAGCTGTTGGCGAGAACCTCGCCTCCGTACTCTTTGGCCGTCCGCCCAGCGTTGGGGCCGTATTTCTCACGATAAACATCCGGGTCCTTGACGGTGAATTCGACAATTACGTATGCGCTCATGTGGATACTCCTCAGCTGTTAGTTGCGATCTGTGTTCTAGGTCTTCTCACCTAAACTTCACGCCGACAGGCGTTACGTCGCTACCCGGCCTCCATCGACCGCAAGAGTGACGCCGTGGACGAAGCTGGCATCATCACTGGCGAGGAAGACGATCGCCGCAGCCAGTTCCTCGGGCTCAGCTACGCGACCTGCTGGTGCTAGTGCTGCGAGCTGATTCACCATCTCGTCGGGGACTGCTTCCATCATCCGGGTGCGCGTCGGGCCGGGGGCAACGGCGTTGACCCGGACACCACGCGGGCCGTATTCGGCGGCCCAGGCCTTAGTGAACAGTTCGAGAGCCGCTCGGCTGGCGCCGTACAGAGCCATGCCGGCCTGTCCGAAGCTGGCGACCATCGTGGAGAGATTGACGATCGATCCCCATCCGCGTTCGGCCATGGCTGGTGCCAGTGACGCGACGAGGAAGAACGGCACTTTGACGTTCAGCGCGAAGGTCTCGTCGAACTCTGCTTCGGTGGCTGCGTTGCTTGGTCCGAGCAAGGCGACGCCGGCGTTGTTGATGAGGATGTCGACGTGACCGTCGCCTGCCTCAGTGGCCCACTCGACCAGGTCCCGGGCCGATTCGAGGTCGCTCAACGTAGTGAGCCGGAACGTTGCGCTGCCGCCGCTGCCTTCGATCTCGGCGACCACATCTTTGGCTCGTTGCTCATCGCGTCCCACTACCAGCACGTGAGCGCCGCGGGCGGCCAGGGCGATGGCCGTCGCCTTGCCGATCCCGCTCGTCGAGCCCGTTACCAGAGCTGTCTTGCCCTTCAGGTCAGTCACGTGACGTCGTCCCCTCGCTCCAGAATGAGTTGTGCAACTCACTCTGACAGTATGGGACTGGGTTGTCAAACTCAAAATCCTGCTAATATGGGTGCATGGTCAGCGAGACGAGTGACCGGCCGAGGCTCACCGCCAAGGGAGCGCGCACCCGGGCACGAATAGTGGAGGAGGCCGCCGCCCTGATCCATGAGCGCGGGGTGGCGGGCACCACCTTGGAAGACGTCAAGGTGGCGGCGGAAGTCAGCGGCTCTCAGATGTACCACTACTTCCCCGACAAGAACGAACTCGTGCAGGCGGTCATCGACTACCAAGCCGACACCATCGTCAGTCACCAGGGGCACGCGCTCCGCGGCGCGAACGGGGTCGAAGCCTGGCGGAGCATGGTGATCACCGCAGCGAAGCGCACCGAAGCAAAGGGGGGCTGCCCACTTGGCTCGCTCGTCGGTCAGCTCGCCGAGAGTGACCCCGAGGCCCGAGCGCTCATCGCGGCCGGGTTCGATCGGTGGGCAGCCGCCATCGGCGATGCACTCAGATCCCTTCATGCCGACGGGAAACTCCCGTCCGGCATCGACCCGGACGACCTCGCCACTACTCTGCTCGCCACGCTCCAGGGAGGACTTCTACTCGCCCAGGTACTTCGGGATCCGCGTCCGTTCGAAACTGCGGTCGATACCCTCCTCGCCCTTGCCATCGGCAGATGAGCCCAAGCCTGAAGATACGGTGGTCTGCAGGCTCGTGGCGTGGAACGGGGCGTGGAACGGGTAGCCACAAAAGTTCAGTGCAATCGGTGCTTCAGGCGCAGTCCGCCGTGCTGTTTGTGCAGGTAGTGCGCCTGCGGCATGCTCGCGTGCCTCTCGTAATGCGTAGGTCATCGGTTCGATTCCGATAGGCGGCTCGATCACGAAAGCCCAGCTCATTAGAGGTTTTTCGTACCCGAACCCTGGCTCGCTATCCGTTCGAGCGCCTGCATCGGCCGGTTCAGATGCCCCCGTGGTGCCCCCGACGAGACTTGCGGCATGTACAAGTTGGCATCGTTCATGTGGCCGTGCAAGTCCATCGTCATGGCAGCGGCAGCATGCCCCAGCACCCGGCTGAGACCGTTAACAGCGCGTCAGACCATAGAATCGGTGGGTGTCGGGCAGCGCTCTATGGCGCTGCGTCTGCCGTGACGCCTGCGGGCTCCGGCCCTTGGTGGGAGGCCGGATGGCCAAGAAAGAACGGCGAGAAGGGCCGCCGCCGACTACCCGATTCGTTGCGCCGCCGCCCGTCCTGAGACCTCACAAGCCGGGCGACAAGGGCTCTAAGTTTTATCTGCCGACCCCGCCGTCGAAGCGCGGGTCGCAGTTCATGGCCTTGATAGGGAGCAAGGCCGTCGTGATTCTCATGGGCTGCGTGCTCGGTGCCGTGTTCGTTATCGTTCTAGTTCTCCTGGTCACCAGAGTCTGACCAGGTCGCACAGACCTTAGGGCCCGGCGACGCTCCAGGCGATCACGGAGGCTAACCTTCCCGCATACGCCACCGTGTCCGGACGATCGCGACCCGAGTCGCTAATGCGGTTGGGCGCGCGTGCCCCCGAGACGCCCCCGGACAGCCATCAACAGCCAGCGGCCACCAGCACCGGCCCGCACCGAACCCAAGGTCAATTCGGGCGCTTGTCAGTGCATGAACGCTGCAGGGCTTAAACGCACTGCACGTGAGTTGCGCAATTACTCCATGCGCACGTGGGGCCACCATATTGGCCATTGCATGAGTCGTACCAGAAATAGCACGACTCCGGGTTCGGGCATCCCGAGCCGCAGTTGCCAGGAGAGCAGTACCACGTGATGCCGCACGAGCAGTCCGGCTTGACCACGATGCTCTTGGTGTCCGGTCCGGGTCTGCCCGTGCGCGGGTAGACCGCCCCGACGTTCTTGCTCGGGGGGACGATGGAACGCTTTCCGGTGGTCCCGGCCGTTGCCTGGGAAATTCCCAGTGTTTCGAGCCCGCCGATCACGATGGCGGTCAGTCCTGCCTGCCGCAGGAAGCCGCGGCGCCCGGTACCGCTCGGCTGCTGCCTGCGCTCGGTCCCGGGTTCGGCTGGGTGTCTCAAATGCTTCATGCGCGCTCCCTGTCGCCAATCCCCGCCCATGCCTTTCGCACGCGCGGCTGCCTGGCGTTATAGATCACCGTTTTCAGCGTAGAAGCGGTACTCAAAGCTGCCCATACCAGCGACGACTCTCCTGGGTAACGAATCAGAAGCAGATGATTGTTCCAGAGATGCCGAAATCACTCGTGTGACTAGATTGGTCTCCATGTGCGCAAGGTGTGACGGATGGTCCTGCCGGGACATAGGTGTATCCATTAGATTCATCAGTGCCGTGCCTTGCCGCGAGGAGGGGCGATGGGAGCACTGCTCATCCTGATGGTCCGCTGGATCATCGCTGGTATCTTCCTGCGGGCCGGTGTGGTCAAGCTCGGCGACCGGGCCGGCTTCCGGGCCGCCGTGGCGAACTACCAGCTGCTGCCGCCCACGCTCGTCGCGCCGGTTGCCGCCGTGCTGCCAGTTGCCGAGATCGCTGGAGCTGTGCTGCTCGCCGCTGGGATTCTCACCGCGCCCGCGGCGATCGCGCTCGGCTTACTGCTCGCTGCTTTCGCCAGCGCGATCGCGCTGGCTCTCGCCCAAGGGCGCAGCTTCGACTGTGGCTGCTCCGGCACTGCAACGCCGAGCCGGATCGGCTGGCGTCATGTCGCGCTCGACCTGGTGCTGGCCGCGGGCGCGGCGCTCGTCGCCGGGTACGGGCCGGTCGCGCTGTCGGTCTGGCCGGGCCCGCTCAGGGTGGATCCGTGGAAGGTGCCAGTCGGCGGCATCACCCCGACGGTGATTGCCGTGCTCGTTGTGCTGATGACCGCGTTGGTGACCCGCCAGGCAGCTTTCGTCAGGGGCCTGATGACCTCTGCTACCGACACGGCGAGACGGCCGGGGATTCCAGGGAGGTAGCCAATGCCCGTTGGATGGGCTCTCGCCGTCGTGGTCATCGCGGTGGCCCTGCTCGTGCTCGCGGTGCTGATGCTGGGCGTGCTGCGGCAGGTCGCGCCGCTGCTGGAGGCGGTGAGCGCGCAACTCGACGCGGTGAGCGCACAGCTCGGGGCATCCCCCGGGCATCAGTCCAGGATGAGACTGCCCGGACTGACCGTGGGCAACGCGCTGCCGCCCTTCACCGCGCGGGACGCGCAGGGCAAGGTCACCAACGACAACCTGCGCGGACGATCGGTCATCCTGGCGTTCCTGAGCGCCGGATGCCGGCCGTGCCAGCTCATCGCCGGCCAGCTCGCGGCCGAAGGGACCGGCGATCTGACCGGGCGGCTGCTCGTCGTCACGGCGGAGGGCGAGCCCGCCGCTCTTGGCCTGCCGCCGGACGTGCCCACGCTGATCGAGGACAACCACGAGGTCAGCGAGGCCCTGACCCTGCTCGGGACTCCGTTCGCGATCGCCGTGGACGCCGAGGGCACGGTACGCGGGAT
This sequence comes from uncultured Actinomycetes bacterium, assembly GCA_963703605.1. Taxonomy (GTDB): domain Bacteria; phylum Actinomycetota; class Actinomycetes; order Streptosporangiales; family Streptosporangiaceae; genus DASXKD01. The sequence continues at coordinate 150,279 of CAVPFC010000058.1, read as the reverse complement.
GACCGTGCCGAACACCCGTGCCGACCTGGCCCAGCTCGCCGCGTTGCTCGGCTAGTGCCGTCCCCAGGCTGGGTCCGTGGTATCCCGCTAAGCCCACTGTGATGGGTGAACGGGGATGAGGGAGTCAGGCACGAGCGTGGCCACGGAGACGTGCGGCCAGAGTATGCCGTTGAAGTTCAGGATTACCTTCTGGGAGTACTGGATCTGGGTCGAGGTGACGTTGACCTGGCGCGGTTGGGTGACCGCGGTGGGTGGCGTCACCAAGAACACCGGCGCGGGCCCGCCGGTGGTCTCGGCGGGGATAGCGAGCGGCGGCTGGCCGGGAGTCCAGGACGGCACGGTGAGGGTGTGCTGAACGGTCTCGATCCAGAAGAAGGAATCCATCTGCGTGCTCTGCGCGTTCGGGTTGGTCGCGTTCTTGTTGCCGAGGAGGAAGGCGATGTTATCGGTGCCGCCGCCAAACAGGGGGCTGCCGGGGGTGGTGGCGACGCCCAGGGCCGTGGTGGACAGGATCTTCTGGTGGGCGGTGGCGTTGCGCAGGACGGTGTTCGGGTCGTCCAGGATGGCCTGGGTGATGGATCCGTCCTTGATGAACGAGTCCAGGTCCTGCGGGATCCGCGCGGTGCGCTTGTTGCTGGCGGTCTGGCTGGGGAACCGTCCGATATCGGGGGTGATGCTGACCGGGGGGATCGAGGGCGGCCCGCTGAAGGTCCGGTGCGTGCCCTGGGCGCAGATCGTGGTGCCGTGCGGGATCGAGGCCATCCGCACCAGGGTCGCCCCCTCGGCGGGGTCCTTGGTCGCGGGGACGTGCATCCACACTCCGGGCTCGAAATGGATGCCGATGGGCTTCGCCGGGTTGGTGATGTCGCTGACGGTCAGCAGGTAACCAACGCCGTTGAGGAAGATGTCCGGTGTTACCTCGCCGCGGTTGGGCACCGTTCCTATTGGCCGCGAGAAGGATAGCGTCTGGCTGACGAGGTTCAGCTCCAGGAGGTTGTCCGACGCGCACGGGGTGGGGCAGCTTGGTCGGCGAGCCGATGTCGGGCCGGAAGATTTGGTTGAATCCAAGGCCGTGGAACGTGCCGGTGAACGCGGACAGTGGTCCTAAGCTGGGCACATGATGCGGAGGAGGGGGCGCCTGTGTGCTGCCTTCGGTGCTTGGCACCGCACCGAATTCGAAATCGCCGGGCATGAAGAGAGCAGGCGTCAGAGCACCGGATTCACGGCTTCTTTCAGACATGGCTCAACCCCGGGATACGCATCGAATTCTCCCCGTGATCGTCGTCAAGGGTGTCTTGGCAAGACAACGATCAGCGCATCGCCAAAGTGCACGATTACAGTAAAGAACAAGTAAAACTTGTAATCACTCAGTGCGCACACGCCATTACGCACCGCTTGCCTCTGATACGGCGGCTGCAGTTCGCTGTGATCATAGTTTGGTCCCGGCGGGCGTTCCAGCGTTGGTGGCCGCTGTAGGGCGGCCAAGGAGCCCGATGTACGGCCTGCATAACCGTTCCCTTCCGAGCAAGGAAGAGGCCTCCTTTGCTAAACCAGCCCGGCACTCTCGCCGTGAACCAGGAACCGCCGGTGGCCGTGTAAGGGGTGTGGCGCGCCAGAAAGCGACGGGGGACTCCCGGCAGGCCGGCCGGGTCAGCGATGAGGAGCTGGTCCGCGCGCTTTACGCGGAGCATGCGGCGGCGCTGTTGCGTTTCACGGTGCGGATGACCGATGGTGACCGGCAGCGGGCGGAGGATATTGTGCAGGAGACGCTGCTGCGCGCCTGGCTGCATCCGGAGGCGATCGCGGAGCGCCCGGCGCGGCCGTGGCTTTTCGCGGTGGCGCGTAACCTGGCTGTGGACGCGCACCGGGCAAGAAGGGCGCGTCCGCAGGAAGTGGGGGAGGGCGCGCTGCACCTGGTCCCCGTAGCAGATGAGGCCGATCGGGTGCTCGAATCGTGGGCGGTGGCCGATGCGCTCGCGGCGCTGCGGCCAGATCACCGGCAGGTTCTGCTGGAGACGTATTACCGGGGGCGGTCGGTGGCGGAGGCCGCGGCCGTGCTGGGTGTGCCGGCGGGCACGGTGAAGTCGCGGGCGTTTTACGCGCTGCGGGCGCTGAAGCTGGCGCTTGAGGAACGGGGGCTGGCGCCATGAGCGTGGCGAGCTGCCGTGAGATCCGCCAGGCGCTGGGTGTCTATGTGCTGGGCGCCATCGATCCCGCCGAGCGGGCGCAGGTGGACGAGCACCTGGCCGCTTGCCCGGGCTGCCGGGAGGAGCTGGCGAGCTTGGCCGGGTTGCCGGCCATGTTGGGTAAGGTTCCCCTTGTTGAAGCCGAACGGCTGGCGGTGGCCGATGCCGGCGCCGAGGCCATCGGCGTGCCGCCGGAGGAAATGCTGACGTCGCTGGTGGCCCGCACCGCCAGCGTGCGGCGGATCCACCGGTGGCGTGGCCTGGCGGCCGCGGCGGCCGTCGTGATCGTGGCCCTGGGCGGCGGCGCCGCCATAGCGACCGCCTTGCGGCCACCGCCGCCTGTGGTTGCCGGGCACTGGCAGAAAGTCGCCGGTAGCAGCGCTTCGGGCATTCACCTGACGGTGCAGTACCGGACGGTGGAATCGGGGACCCTGATTGAGGCCAACGTCACTGGCCTGCAGCCGGGTGCGGTGTGCCAGCTCCAGGTCGTCGACGCCCATGGCAACGTCATGCCGCTGGGCAGCTGGCAGTACCGGAAAGGGTCCTCGTGGTACCCGGCGTCGTCCGCACTCACCGAGGCAGATCTCCGTACCTTCGAGCTGGCAATCGGCGGCAAAGTGGTTGCCTCGGTCCACGCCGATTAGAGCACCCGGGGCGGGCGAAGCCCGACGCCGGGTCGAGGTCAAGCCGGGTCGCTGGTCTTTTCGGGGTGGTTGTTCACTCCGGGCGGCACAGGCTTGCGGCACCCGTCGGCGGTCAATGCGTTCGCTATCTCTTGTGTGGTCTGTTCCCAGCCGCGCAGGGCCGACCGCCGCTGTCGTGCGGCGGCCCGTAGCCGGTGTCGGTGCCGCTCGTCGCCCAGCCAGGCTCCGAGCGCGGCGGCGAGGGCAGCCGGATCGCCGGGAGGAACCAGTTGGCCGGGGCGGGTGCCGTCGGCGGTGGAGCCGAGCGCTTCGGGCAGCCCACCGACGGCGGCGGCTATGACAGGTAGGCCATGGGCGAGTGCCTCGGTGACGGTCATGCCGTAGGTCTCCGAGCGGGACGGCGCGACGAGCAGGTCGGCGGTGGCGTACGCGTCGTCGAGCGCCGCGCCGGTTAGGACGCCGGTGAGCCGGATGCGGTGGCCGTAGCCGAGGCGCGTGATACGGGTCTGCAAGTGGTCGACGAAGTCGGGGTCGCGGTCGAGCGGTCCGGCCAGCACGCAATGCCAGTCCCGCTCAGCGAGGTCGGCGAGCGCCTCGACGAGGACGTCCTGCCCCTTGTGGCGGCCGAGGACTCCGACGCAGATCAGGCGGCCGCGGACCGGCCGGGCCGGGGCAGCGACACGATCGACGCCGGGCCGGGCGACGTGCACCCGGTGGGCCGGGATCGCGTATCGGGTCAGTACCTGCTGGCGGGTCCATTCGCTGGTAACGACCACGCCGGTGGCCGCGCGGAGGACGACCCGTTCGGACTGCTGCGCGCTGGCATCTTGGTGTGTGTCGAAGGCGGCGGCCAGTGGCATGTGCAGCAGCACCGTCATTCGTATCCGGCCGGTGTGTGGCAGCAGTTGCGCGGCGGCCGGCGAGGCGATGAGCCCGTCGATCAGGACGGTGGCACCGTCGGGGATGGCGGAAACGATGCGGGCCAGGTCGGCGCGGGCGCCCGGACCGGGTACCGGCCACGCGCCGGCGACGGTCGTGACCAGCACATCCCACCCGGCCTCGGCCAGTCCGGCGCAGACGCGCCGGTCATAGATGTTGCCGCCGGTAGGCCGGCCGGGATCGTCGAACCCCTCGGGGGCTACTACGTGGATCCGCACGATGTTCCGGCCCTCCAAAACGCCTGCCGCACCGGGCCAGCCGTCACCCCGCAGCCGGTCTGAACCGCACCCGCCGCCGATGCGTCATACCTGAAGTGATACAGGATCAACGAGCACCATTCTTGACGGCGCTAGGGCGGGCCCAGGCGGCCGCCTACCCCGCGGGCGAGTATGTAGGCCAGGAGAGCTTCATGCGGGCGGGCGAAATCCGGGACGCTGGCTCACCGGGCCCGGATCTGCCCCGGCGTCTCGGTGCTCGACCTGTGCTGCGGGGTGGCCGGCCCCGGCCGGATGATCACGGCGGAGTCGGGATGCCACTACCTGGGTGTCGATCACTCCGCCGGCGCACTGGCCACCGCCCAGGAACTGGCCGGGAATCTCCCCTGCCGCTTCGAGCAAGCTCATCTCCCGCCGCTGCCCGAGGGCCGCTTCGAGGTGGTGCTCCTGCTGGAGACGATGCTGGCCTTCGCCGACAAGCAGGCCTTGGTGGGTGAGGTGGAGCGCGTGCTGGAGCCGGGCGGGCGGTTCGCTTTCACGGTCGAGGAAGGCCGGCCGCTCACCCAGCAGGAGCGGGCGCGCATGCCCGGCGCCGATACGGTCTGGCTCATCGAGCTGGCGGAGTTGACGGGCATGCTGCGCGAGACGGGGCTGACCGTGATCTGGCGGCGGGAGTACAGCTCCTCTCATCACGTGACAGCGACGGCGCTGCTTCGCTGTTATCGGGCTGATTCACTCTCAGATCGCCGGCCAGATCGGGACGCGGGCCACCGCCGAGCTGATCACAGCCCACCAGCTGTGGAGCGACTGGCTCGGCAGCGGGCGGGTGCGCAAGTTCGCGATGGTGGCCGAGAAGCAATGACCTGCTTCGATGAAGCCTCGACCTTCGACTATGCCCGCTACCTGGCCGCGAAGACGACCGTGGATGACCGGGCACTTAACCGGCATGTGCTGGCCGAGTTGTGCCGCCTGATGCCAGCGGGTGCGCCGCGGGTGCTGGAGGTCGGCGCCGGCCTGGGGACGATGGCGGCCCGTCTGATGGACTGGGGTGCGGTCGGCGCCGGCGAGTACATCCTGCTGGATGCGGACCGGCAGCTGCTGGATTGCGCTCGCCGTTGGCTGTGCGACTGGGCGGCCGCGCGAGGCCTGCGCAGCGACGCGCTGCCGGATGGGCTGCGGGTGGGTGATCTCCGGGTGCGCCTGGTGCACGCCGAGCTCGGCAGTTACCTGGAGGCCGCTCATGGGCCGCCGGCCGATGTGCTGATCGCCAACGCCGTCCTGGACCTGGTGGACGTGCCGGCCGTGCTGCCCGGATTGTTGCGGTTGCTGGTCCCCGGCGGCGTCTACTGGTTCACGATCAACTACGACGGCGAGAGCATCTTCGCGCCCGGCCACCCCCACGACGACCTGATCATGCAGGCCTACCATCGCGACATGGATGAGCGCTTTCGCTACGGCCAGCCGGCCGGGGAAAGCCGAACCGGCCGCCACCTGTTTCACCACCTGCGGGCTGCGGGGGCGCCAGCGGTGGCGGCGGGGTCGTCGGACTGGGTGGTAAGCGCCGGCCCGGATGGGAGCTACCCGGGCGATGAGGCTTACTTCCTGCGCAGCATCCTCAACACGATCCAGAACGCGTTGCGGAATCGCCAGGATCGGGTGGAACCGGCGGACCTGACCGGCTGGCTGGCCGAGCGCGGCCGGCAACTGGCCGCGGGCGAGCTGGTCTACATCGCCCACCAGCTTGATTTCGTGGGCCGCTCGCCCGGCTAGCGCCCTGTCAGCGCCCGGCGACGCCGGGCGGGCGTGCCGCCCACACGGCATCGGGCTCGGGGGCCGACTGCGCGCACTCAGGCCTGCGGCGACGGGTAAGCACCAGGGCGCATGCGGTGGCCGCGATAAACACGAGCAGGGTGAGCACGTAGTAGTTGCCGACGATCAAGTCCAGCCCACGCCAGGTGAACTCGACTGTCGCCCGGTTGTTGCCCCGGTTCGGCGCGAGAAGCAGCCACCCGCGCGGCAGCAGCTGGGCCTTAGGGTCGTAGCCGCCCTGGTTGCCAATAGGCACGGGCCACCAGCCAAACAAGCCCACCACCAGCGCGGCGCCGAGGATCCGGTAGCCGAGGCGGCGTGGCCCGTACGCGGCGAGGACAAGTGCCGGTACCACGTAAACGTAGTGGTGCGACCAGGTGACCGGGGACACCAGCAGGCCGGTCGCGGCGCACGCAACCAGGCCGAGTAGCTCGTGGCCACGCCGGCTCGCCAGTATCGAGGTGGCGAGCCCGGCGATGCCGACGACGACGGCCGCGACCAGCCAGTACGCGTGCGCGTCGGGCCCGGCGTGGGTAAGGCGCAGTATGACGCCGTTAAGGGACTGGTTGACCAGGTGGAAGGGTTTCCTGCCCGGCCGGGTGATCTGCCCGTCCCAGTAGACCGCGGAGGCGTGCGGCAGCAGGGCGAACCCAAGTCCTACCGTGACCGCGAAGGTCAGCGCGCTGACCGCTGCGGCCCTTACTCGCCGCGTGAACAGCAGGTACGGAATGAAGATCAACGGCGTGAGCTTGATCCCGGCCGCCAACCCGATTCCGATGCCTTTGCCCTTGATGCGGTCCGGCAGCGCGAGATCGCCCACCACCAGGGCCAGCAGCAGGAGGTTGATCTGCCCGAAGAACAGTGTCATCGCAACCGGTTCGAGCCAGAGGCCCACCGCGGCGATCGCAAACGCCGCCGCCACCCTGGCCAGGCCGGCGGGCCGCCCGGCGAGTCCCAGGGACAGGTACGCCACCACCGGCAGCAGCCCGATCGTGAGCACCGCCAGCCCGACCTGCCAGGTCGCGAACGACGCACCGCTCCCTAGAGCGAACAGGAGCGCGGCGAACGGCGTGTAGGTGAACGGCAGCTTCGCCGCCCCGAGCGCCAGCGAGTAGAGCATCGCCGGCTGGTTCCGCACAGCGATGCCGCCGTCTCGGTAGACGGCCGTGTCGATCTGCGTCCAGTAGTACTGCGGGGACGCGTGGACGAGCAGGGCATAACCGGCCACGGCCAGCAGGAACAGTGCGACAGCGGCCATGACCCAGGCGGCTGGCCGTATTCGAGTCACCGGGTATGGCGGTCAATCACGAACGGCCTCCAACGTCAGCGGCGCCAAATCGGGTCGTCTCGGCTCGCCCAGTTGTCCCGGGCCGCGACGGCGGCGAACGGCGTCTCTCAGCAGCAGCCCCGCGCCTGGGGCAACCGCGGCCAGCATGAGTACCGCATAGAGGGTGGCGACCGTGACCCCGGTGGCCGCGCCGAACCCGGCCGCGCCGAAGGCCCAGGCGGCGGCTCCTTCCCTCAGCCCCCACCCGCCGATACTCAGGGGGATCACCATTACAGTCTGGACCACCATCAGCAGCGCGACCAGTTCGCCCAGAGGTGCGGTGCTGCCGGCGACCCGGGCCGCGATGACGAACGTGGCCGTGTGCCCGGCGACGACCAGCAGCGAAGCCAGCGTGAGCTGAGGCCACACGTCTGGGGCCAGCAGGCCGTGACGAAGGTCAGCGGAAACGGCCCGGGCGGCGCGGGCCAGCCCCGACCGGCCGCGGCGGGCGGCAACGCGCACCGCCAGCGCAGCACACCCGGCCATGCCCACGACGCCCGCCAGCATGTACGGCACCGCGGGCCGCACCGGCGAGGGCAGGGTCAGCAACACGACGGCGGTCACCACGGCCTGGATGACCTGACCGTACAGCCGTTCCCACGCCACCGCGCGCAGTCCCAGCACCACGTCTCCAGCGCGCCGGCCGTGCGTGACCGCCCGGTGCACGTCGCCGAGAACGCCGCCGAAGAGCACGGAGTTGAGGAACAGGGAACGGTAATATGCACCGACCGCGCCTGGCAGGCCAATGTCGACGCCGAGTACCCGGGCGACGACCCGCCACCGCCAGGCCGAACACACCGTGGTCAGGGCAGTGAGCGTGCCGGCGGCCACGACCGCCGGGCAGGTGACCGCGAGCAGCCCGTCCCTGAACGGCGCCGCGCCCACCTGCCGCCAGAGAAACCACAGCACGGTGACGCCGGCGGCCAGGCGCGGCAACGACCGGCCGAAACGGCGGACGGCCGGACCGATCCCAGCCGGAATTGAGTACAAGCCAGCCACACTGGTTACACGGGCCGGCCGGGCACATAGTTCAACCGTCCGGCTGCGGCAGCATAGCGGGCCGGCCGGCCGCGGTGAACCAGCGTGACCACGGACGCGTTGTCCCCATGAGGAATCGCGGCAGCTGGCTGCGGAGACGGAGGCGCGGTGCGGACGATTCAGCCCGCGGACGAAAGCGCGGTGCGGACGATTCAGCCCGCGGGCAAAGGCGCGCTGCCTACGATCCGGCTCGCGACGATCCTGGGGTTGCTCGCCACAGCCGCCTTGCTCGGCGTCGTGTCCGCGACGTCTGGTCTCGGTGTCGCCGGCTGGATCGTCGGGCTGGCCACCGGTTCGGCGGCGACCGCGTTGCTTGTCGCCGCCCGCATGCGCAGCGACCAGCCGTCGATACACCCGGCGGACTGGGTCACCCTGACCCGGACGGTGCTGGTCGCCGGGGTCGCGGGCCTGGTTGCCGACTCGTTCGGCCGGCCGGTGCCGGTCACGGCGCTGGTCACCCTGTCCTCCGTCGCGCTGGTTCTCGACGCGGTGGACGGGCAGGTGGCGCGCCGGACCGGCACCGCCACCCCGCTGGGCGCCCGCATCGACGGCGAGGTCGACGCGTTCCTCATCCTGCTGCTCAGCATCGCCGTGTCCCAGGATTACGGCAGCTGGGTGCTGGTCATCGGCGCCGCCCGTTACGCGCTGCTGCTGGCGGGCTGGCTGATCCCGTGGCTGGCCGCGCCGTTGCCACCCCGGTACTGGGGCAAGGTCGTGGCCGCGGTCCAGGGCATCGTGCTCACGGTCGCCGCATCCGGGCTGCTCGACCGCCTCGCCGGAATGATCGCGGTCGCCGCCGCATTGCTGCTGCTGGCCGAGTCGTTCGGCCGCAACGTGATCTGGCTGTACCGCACCGGCGCCGGCCCGCGCACCCGCCGGGCTCTGCGGCTGGCCGTCACCGTGCTGTCGGTCGCGCTCGTGTGGGGTGTTCTCGTCGCGCCCGACCGTCTCTTCCAGCTCACCCCGGCCGCCTTTGCCCGCATCCCCGTGGAGGGGCTGGTCCTGGTTGCCATCGCGCTGGTGCTGCCAACCTGGCCGCGACGGATCGTGGCCGCGGTCGCGGGAATCCTGTTCGGCCTGCTTACTCTCGTCAAGATCCTCAACATGGCGTTCTACCTGGAGATCGGGCGGGCGTTCAACCCGGTGTTCGGCTGGGTCGACATCCCTCCGGCCATTGGCGTGGTGCGCGACACGATCGGCCCCACACGCACAAACATCGCGCTCGCGGCGCTCTGCCTCGGTCTCATCCTGCTCGTCGGCGCTATCACCGCGGCAACGATTCACATCAGCACCGTGGCCGCCCGGCAGCGCCGCGACACGGTCCGCGGACTCGCCGCCCTCACCGCGGTCTGGGCGCTGTGCGCGGGCCTGTCACTGCAACTCGTCCCGGGATCCCCGGTCGCCTCGGCCAGCGCCGCCGGGCTGGTCGTCGCGCAAGTGCGCAGCACCCAGGGAGCGCTCCGCGACGAGCGCCGTTTCGAGAAGGCCCTCCACGGCTCCGACCCCGAAGCCAGCGTCCCCGCTTCGGACCTGCTCACCGGATTGCGCGGCAAGGACGTCATCATCGCCTTCGTCGAAAGCTACGGGCAGGCCGCCGTTCAGGGCACGAGTTTCTCCCCCGGCGTCGACGCCTTCCTGCGCCGGAGCACCGCCTCACTGGCCCGCGCCGGCTGGTCCACGCGGAGCGCCTGGCTCACCTCCCCGGGCTTCGGCGGGGTCAGCCAGCTCGCCCACTCCACCCTGCAGTCGGGGCTGTGGGTCAACACCGAACTGCGGTATGCCGAGCTGGTCGCCAGCCGCCGGTTCACCCTCAGCGACGCATTCGACAAGGCCGGCTGGCGCACCGTGAGCGACAGCCCCGAGGACGACATCGTCTGGCCGCCTGGCACCTCTTTTTACCACTTCGACAAGCTATACAACCGGCTCAACGTCGGCTACCACGGCCCTGCCTTCAGCTACGCCTCGATGCCCGACCAGTACACCCTGGCCGAGCTTCAGCGGCGCGAACTCGGCCCAGGCCACAAGCCCGTGATGGCCGAGATCGACCTGGTCTCCTCGCACTATCCCTGGGCCCCGTTGCCGACCATGGTGCCCTGGAACAAGGTCGGCAACGGCTCGATATTCGACCCCATGCCTGCGCGGAGCGAATCCCCGCTCACGGTCTGGCGCAACGCCAACACCGTGCGCCAGTTCTTCGGCCGGTCGATCCAATACTCGCTGGCGGCCCTCACCTCATGGGTTACCGAGCTCAATGACCCAAACCTCGTGCTCGTCCTGCTCGGCGACGAGCAGCCCGCTGGCCCTATCAGCCGCACCGGGGCCAGCCACAAGGTGGTGGCCTCGATCATCGCCCGCGACCCTTCCGTGTTCCGGCAGATTGCTTCCTGGCACTGGCAGGACGGGCTGCTGCCCGGCCGCTCCGCTCCGCTCGAGCCAATGGACGCCTTCCGCAACCAGTTCCTCAACACCTTCAGCAGGGCCTCGTCTCAACCGGCGCCGGCTCATGGAACCGCGGCATCCGAACCGCCGCGGTGATCGGGGCGCTCGATGCCGACGAGCGCCTCGCCTACGAGGCGCACCGGTGAGTCAGGGAAGGTGACTGGTGTCGTTGACGCAATGGACGGCGGCGAATCCGCGGCCGTGCCACTGGATCTCGTTAATGCAGGCGGAGCCGAGATACAGCCGGTAAAGGGTGCCAAGCGGGACGCCGAGAGCCCGGCACAGCAGGATCTTTATCGGGGTAACGTGACTTACCACCAGGACGGTCTGGCCGCTGTAGTCCCGTAGCAGCCGGTCACAGGCCCGGTTTACCCGGTGTGCGGTGTCGGCGAAGCTCTCCCCGCCCGGCGGTGCCTGTTCGGGGTCGCGTCTCCAGGCTGCCGCGGCCGCGGGCCATCGCTGCTGGATCTCTGCCAGGGTGAACCCATCCCAGTCGCCGAAGTCGGTTTCACGGAGATCGTCATCGATGACTGCGGTCAGGCCCAGTTCGCCGGCCGCAATGGCGGCGGAGGCCGCAGCGCGCTGCAATGGCGAGCTGACCACGGCATCGATCGGGGCACCCGTGGCCAGGCGGTAGGCGGCGGCCTGGGCCTGCCGGGTTCCGATGGCGCTAAGCGGGAGGTCGCGCAGCCCGCTGAAGCGGTGTTCGGGTGACAGTTGGGTATCGCCGTGCCGCAGCAGGATGGTGGTGGTGGGATCTGCTGTGGGGTTATCCCAGCCCAGTGTCATATGGCTGTCCCGCGAGGATGACGAGAATGTTGTGCCGACTGTTCCCATGACAGCAAGACGAACATGTCAGCAGAACGGTTCAGGTCGCCCGGGGTGGTCAGGCAGAGCGTCAGCATCGTGCGTGGTAGCCGCCGAACGCGACGGGAGTCTCCCACACCCGCACTGCCAGTGCCTCGCCGCCCGCGGCGGCGACGGTCGGCGAGAGGCTGTCATGCACCCAGCGGGCGAACACCTCGACCGTGACCGCCTCGGCCCCGGCCGGGCGTATCTCCTCCAGATTGCGGCCTTCGACCCGGCTGGTCAGCTCCGTCAGCGCCGCTTCCAGTACATCCAGATCACAGACCATGCCCCGGTCGTCGAGCTGCTCGCGATCCACCACGATCTCAATCCGGTAATCATGCTCATGCAGTTGCCCCTCTGGCCCGGGCAGCCCCGGCATGATGTGGAAAGCACGAACGCTTCGGCTCAACCCGACCTCACAGGTCACCGGCAGCACTCCTGTCGTAGTCAAGAACGGCATGCATCAACCCGGGTATCCCTTGGTCCACGGCCCGGAACGCCTCGGCTGCGTGGCCGAAGGCGAAGACGTGAGTGCACAGTTGTGCCAACGGTAGTTCGGCCAGCAGCTCAACGGCCTCCCGGCGGCGCCGAGACGGGGTCCAGGTCCCGGACAGCCGGGCCGGCACGGTGGAAACCTGAGTGCTACGGATGACCAGGCGCCGCCGGTGGAAGGCGCCGCCGAGCGGCAGCACCACTGGTTTGGTGCCGAACCACGACGCGATCAACAGGGTTCCCTCGTGGGCCAGCATGTTCAGCGCCATCGCTGGCGCATCCGGGTTACCGCTGGCGTCAATGACCAGCGGAACCTGCTCTTTCGCCAGTTCCTCCGGTGCCGTGGCGGTGACGCCGAGGCTGCTGGCCATGGCGCGGCGCCACGCCTGCGGCTCGGCGATCAGCGGCCGCCACCCGGCGCGCTGCAACAGCAGGCCGGTCAGCAGCCCCAGCACCCCGGCGCCGAGCACGATGACCCGGTCGCGATATCCGGTCCCGGCATCGAGCGTCACCTGCAACGCCGTCTCGACCAGCGGGAACAAGGTTGCGGCCGCGGGATCGACAGCAGGCAGCGCAATCAGGTCACCAGCCCGTGCCGCGAATACGTCCTGGTGCGGATGGAACGCGAAAACCGCCTGGCCGGACCCCGCTACCTCGCCGACGCACGCGTACCCATAGGCGAAGGGATAGGAGAAGGTACCGCCAAGCGCGTCGATCGTGTCGTCCAGCGCCAACTCGGCAGGGACCTCGCCGCGGTACACCAGCCGCTCGGTGCCACCGCTGATGCCAGAGCACAAGGTGCGGACGAGGACCTCACCGGCCGCAGGCCGCGGTGTGGGCACTTCCCTGATATCCACGCAGCGCGGAGCGGTATGAAATAGCGCGCGGGCGGGCACTCAGCCAACTTACCCGCGCATCCGCGAGAGGTGCCGCTGCTCACCGCCTCCGGGACCCGGCAGCGAGGAATGCGGTCCCGAAGAACAACTCGGTCCAGGAGGGATCGGCCAGTTCTTCCTGCATGGCTGCGCGAATCGCCTCCCACGGACGGCGCATGATCCACTCATCTATGGAGGCGAAAGGCCGCACAATTGCCGTACCCAGCTGCGCCAGCCACCCAGGCGTGTTACCGGGAACCTTGAGATCCAGCACGACCCAGCGCCCGCCTCCGGAGAGGGCCGCGGCGCCGTGGGCGATGACCTCTGCGCAGTCGGGCACCTGCGACAGGGCGTACGTGGACAGGATCGCGTCGACCCCGGTTGGGAAGTCGAAGTCGGCCGCGTCGGCTTGCACGAGGCTGATATTGCTCCAGCCGTTCGTCTCTATCCGATCCTGAGCACGGGCGAGCATCGCGTCGGTCAGATCGACGCCGACGATCCGGCCGCCGGGACCGATCACCTGCTCAATCAGCGGGAAGTTCACGCCTGTGCCGCATGCGATGTCGATCACGCTGTCATCCGCGCGAAGGCCGAGCGCTTGTACGGCCCGCAGGCGCTGTGCCCGCTGGGGGTAGCCGGGCACGGGGTAGAGCCGGGAGGTGATGTCGTAGTGCTTCGCCTTCTTGCGGTATGTCTCGATCAGGTGCTCGCGTGTACGGTCGGGCTGGCTCACGGTGTGCTCCTCGATCTCGGTAGCGTCGCGGCAGAACCGCGCGCCACCCCCCCTAGGACTCTGCGCCCCCCCGTGTAGCGGACTCGACCGCGGCCTTGATCGCCGCCATCTCGCGATCGCTTACCCGCTGAATACTGCCCTTGAGAAGGCCGGGGACCGCGCGCATGATGCCCACGAGGTCGACCTCAATCCACATCTTGGCGTCGGTCTGCCTATCGTCCACCGGCTCGAGTTCCATTCCCCAGCGCGCCGCGGACGTACCCATTCGCCCGGCGAACGCCACGTAGCCGGGCGCCTCGACAGCGGTCACCTCCTGGCTCCGGCCGTGAGTCCGCCACAGGTCCTTCGCCCGCTGCTCCACCCGCGCGCCGGGCTGAAGCGGTGCTCCTCCGCGAACCCAGCATTCGAGAACCGTTGGCGCCCACTCCGGCCAGCGTCCGACGTCACAGATATAAGCCCACACCTCACTGACGCTGCCGGCGATTTTTATGCGGCTCTCGGTTCTGATCGTCATGGGGCGGGCTTTGTGCCAGTCACTTCCGGTTGCGTGAGGTCCCCCGCGACGCTACATCGTGACTGAGACGCCTGCAAATAGGTGAGGGCCATGAGGTTGTCCGGCACGCCCGCACCCTCAAACGGGCGGCGGCTGGATCAGTCAGGGGACCGAGATCAGCACGTCGTCGGCGGTAGCTGAGATCCCGGTGGCGCCCGAGGCGACCTTGACGGGAATGGGGCTGCTGTCGGTGGTGCCGTCGCCGATCTGGCCGTACTGGCCGCCCCCCCAGGCGTAGACGTCCCCGGTCGTGGAGATCCCGTAGGAGGTGGCACCGCTGGTCGCCAGCGCCTGGTAGGTGACCCCGGACGGAGGGGTGATCGGTTCCGGTGAGGACTCCGCCTTCGTCTTCCCGTCGCCGAGCTGTCCCTGCCCGTCCGCGCCCCAGGCGTACAGGCCGCCGTCGGTGAGCAGGACCAGTGTCTGCCCGTTTCCCGGCGCCGACCCGCCCTGGGTTACCTGTTGCACGCAGGCCGGCAACGTCACCGTGACCGGCACATCAGAACGCTTACGGTGCGCGCCGGTGCCGAGCTGGCCCGCACCGTTGGTGCCCCAGTCCAGGTACTTTCCGCTGGCCAGCAGCGCGCCTGAGTTGGCGAACGCGGCCACCAGCGCCCGCACGTGGGCAGCGCGCCCGAGGTGTTTCACCCGCACCGGGGTCGAACTGGATTTCGTCGTCCCATCGCCGAGCTCGCCGAGGCTGTTGAGGCCACAGGCCCAGACCCGGCCATGCGCGTCGTACAGCGCGTGGTCGAACGCGCCGGCGACGGCGGTCACGTGGGAGAACGGCAGCTTGACCGGCGTGAGGTGCTTGTTGTGGTGGCCCAGGCACAGCTCTCCGCCCTGGTTGTCACCCCAGCCCCAGACATGGCCGGTGGTGTCGACGGCCAGGCCGGTGTCATACGGCATGACGTCGATGGGCAGTGACGCGATCTTCACCCCCGCGGGGAAGCGGACACGCACCGCGGTGGTGAAGGAATTCTTGGTCGCGCCGTCGCCCAGCTGGCCGACGTTGCCCAGCCCCCAGGCATAGACGCTGCCGTTCGTGAGCAGCGTGTACTGGGTCGAGTTCGAACTGGCGACCTCCGCGGCCGGGCCGGGCAGGTTCATCGGCGCCGGGGACGTGGTGGTGTCCTCAGGCTGGACTATCTTGGTCCCTCCGAAGAACGCGCCCCAGTGCTTGACCGCGCTCGCCACCCTCGTGTCGGCGCGCAGTGACTGATGTGCCGCCGCGACTGGCTGGACAGCCAGCGGCAGGGCCATCGCGCTCAGGCCCGCGGCCGCCCAGGTGACGCTCCGTCGCATAGTGCTAGCCGTGTTTCGCGTGCGGTCCACCGGTTCTCCCCCCGTACCTGTGAATCCACCGCCACAAGCGTCAGCCCACCGGGCATGCGGCTGTGCTCACGCCGATCCGGCCGTCTTCACCCCGTGCGGCCTACGGCAGACCCCATAAGTATGCCGCGCCCGCGAACCCGGCAAACTTCGCCACCGCGCTGAGCCCCTTCCGCGGGGTGATGCTGCCTGATGTCAGGCCTGGAGAACCCATTCGTCGTCTCGGATGATCTCCACTGTGCCCTTCGGGCCGGTGCCGGTGACGGTCATGCCCTCGCCACCGATCACGACGTCGGTGTGGACCGCCGAGCTGTTGAGCCCGATCTCGTACCGCTCGTCGTCGCTCTTCTCCGGGCCGCCCGCCAGCGCAAACGGGAAGCTTTGCCCCCATGCGACGTGACAGGCGGCGTTCTCGTCGAAGAGCGTGTTGTGGAAGAGGATTCCGGCCTTCGCGATGCGCGAGTCCCGGTCGACGAGGGAGACCTCGCCGAGGCTGCGGGCGCCTTCGTCGGTGTCGAGCTGAGCCCGCACCGTGTCGGCGCCCGATGCGGCGGTGACGTCGGTAATGCGCCCGGCGGAGAACGTGACCTTCAGCCCTTCGACGACCTGACCGCTGACGATCACCGGCTTCGTCAGGCTGATTGTGCCGTCGGCGAGGCGCCGGTCGGGGCTGGTGAAGACCTCCTCGGACGGAATGTTCGGCATGAACGCCAGGCCGTCCGGGTCCTTCCCGCCGCCGCCGGTCCATTGGGTTCCCGGCAGCAGGCCGACCGTGAGGTCGGTCCCGGCGCTGCGGTAGTGCACCTCGGTCAGGTCCAGGGCGTCCAGCGCGCGGCCCCGCGCGGCCAGCTCCTCGCTCCGCTCCCGCCAGCTGGCGACCGGGTCGGCCTTGTCCAGGCGCATCGCCGTCGCGACCGCCTCCCAGAGCCGTTCGACATCCGGTTCACCGAAGACCTCCGTGGCCCAGCCCGGGTTCGGCGCGGCCACCACGGTCCAGCGCAGCTGCTGTACCAGGAGCGCCTCCCGGTACGCCTTCGCTTCCTCCACCGGGAACGCGGCGGCCTTCGCCGGGTCGATGTCGTCGAACAGATGCGGGTCCGGGTCGCCGACGAGCGAGATCACCACGCCCCGCTCGGCCGCCCATTCCTTGGTCCGCTGGATCGCCCACGGCCGCGCCCTGGTCAGCGACTCGATGCTCGCGTGGGTGAGCCGCGAGCGCCGCATCGGGCCGTCCGACCACTCGACCTCGACCCATGCGGCACCGGCGGCGTACGCGCGCTCCACCACCGCCCGGGCGATCTCCAGATGAGCGGTGTTGGCGGTGACCAGGACGCCCGACCCGGGCTGGACGTTTGCGCCAACGCAGACAGCCAGGTCGGCGAAGCGTTGGAGGCGATCGTTGTCAACCATGTGGGCAGGGTAGGGCACCGCCGGGCCAGTACGCGATCGATCATCATGGCCGGCGCTGTGGACCTTCGGCTCCGCGAATACGCATGTAACCAGCGCCGCTCTTGCCCTGCTCCGCCGCACAGGGTAGAACGAGCCTGTGGGAAGACAGGTAGCCATGGTGCTTTACGCCCTCGCGATGGTAGCCGTCGTGGTCGGCGTGGACATCCTGTTCTTCAGGCACCTCTTCTGGGCGCGGCTGCTGGTAAACATTGGAATCGTCCTGGTATTCGGGGCGGTTTATTTGAGGTTCCTGAAGCGCTCATAAGCGCGACCGCGCGAGCTGCGGCCCTCCGCTATGAGCTGCTTACCAGCCGCAGCAAGATGTAACCTCGCCGCTAGGCTCGTCATTGCAGCCGTCAATAGTCTTAACGAACAACGCGATAGTCGACGAGCAGATAGCCGGCCGGTGAGATCGCACTTCGGATCGGTTCGAGCTGAATCGATGGCAAGCCGTCGAGGAGCCGTCGTCCGCGGCCGGCGATCCTCGGCGCTATCACGAGCCTGAGTTCGTCGACAACGCCGGCGGCGAGCAGTGCCTGCGCGACCGAGATACTTGCGTGGACGCCGACATCGCCGCCGCGCTGCTGCTTGAGATCCCGAACGAATTCGACCAGCCCGCCGTCGAGGACCGTCGCATTGGCCCAATCTCGGTCAAGGGGCGTCGATGTCGCGACATACTTCGTGACCCCGTTGATGAATGTCGCGAATGGCTGGATCTGGCTGCTCGGCCAGAACTGCGCCCACTCGGTGTAGCTACGGCGGCCGAGAATGACCGCGTCCTGTGTCGCGATCACAGCGGCAAGGTTGGCGTCCATCGCGCCGTCCCAGTCGGCAATGAAACTATCTGGATCCTCCGCAACCCCGTCGAGGGACAACAACTCGTACGCGACGATCTTTCGCATGCCTGCACCTCCGATTGGTCTCGATGCTATTAGTGCCGTAACCGGCAACGTTTGCTCGCTGCGAGAACTGGGCCGGGTGATTGAGGTCAAGCCACTGGCCGGCCAGTTCCTGCCAGGGCTCGGCGGACGAGCCGGCTAGCGCGCCTCGCGGTAGCGGAGGTAGACGACTCCCGAGCTGAAGGCGCGGGTCTCGACGAGTTCGAGATCCACCCGGCGCTCGCGCTGGGGAAAGAACGGAATGCCACCGCCAACCAGCACCGGGTAGACCCTGGCCCGGTACTCGTCGATCAGGCCCAGCGCGGCCGCCTCGGCGGCGAGAGCCGCGCCGCCGATCGCGATGTCGCCCTCCGCCGGCTCGGCTCGCAACCGCTCGATCTCCTCCGCCAGGCCGCCGGAGGCCAGGCGGGCGTTGCCCTGCACCGCCGGCAGCGTGGTGGAGAACACCACCTTTGGGAGCGGTTTCCAGATCGCGGCCCACTCGAGCATCGAGTCGCCGAGCGATGGATCCTGGTCGGCGGTCTCCCAGTACAGCATCGTCTCGTACAGCCGTCGTCCCAACAGGTGGGTGCCGACCTGCCGTATCTCGTCGGTGACGAAGCGAAAGACCTCCTCGTCGGGCGCCGTCCAGCCGAAGTCGCCGTCCGGCCCGGCGATGTAGCCGTCAAGTGAGACGCCCATCGAATAGGTCACGCTGCGCATCAGAAGTCCTCCTCGGGTAACGGGTTCGACAGTACGACCGCCGGACGCCGCGGGACTCATCGCGGCTCGCGGGGACAGGGCAAACGTTTCCAGGCTCTTAGCGTGCCGGTTGCGGTCGATCCGGGCAGCCGACCAGGGTGCTTGGAAGATACGCTGCGCCCCAGCGCCGCATCGTACCGCTGAGAGGGAGGTAGCTGATGTGCACTGATGACAGCCCGCCCGGGCCGGCACAGGCTGTCCTTCGTTCCGCCGAGTTGCCGGAGCGGATCGGCTTGGAGCCGGTGGATTCGGTTGAGGCCATCACGCTGATGGACAACGTCAGCGACGGCCTCATGCCGGATCAAGGTCCTGCCCGGCGGGCGGCACTGGGCAGCGGGCCGAACCGCCCCAGCGCGGTGACGGCAGAGGGCTGGGTTCCCGACGCTCTCGTGGCCGAGCACGGCTTCTCCATGCTGCTCACGGTGCGCAAGGGCGATCACGTACACCGGCTCTTGTTCGACGCCGGCGTCAGTCCCGATGGGGTCGCTGAGAACATGCGGCGGCTCAGCATCGACCCCGGTTCCATCGAGGCCATCGTGTGCAGCCACGGGCACTTCGATCACACCGGCGGGCTGGACGGGCTGATCCGTGTGCTGGGCCGGGTCAACATGCCCGTCCTTATCCACCCGCACTTTTGGCGGCGGCGCCGGCTTATGCTGCCCGGGCGCGACCCGCTGGAGATCCCCACCACGAGCCGCCGCGCCCTGGAAGACGCCGGGTTCGAAGTGGTGGAAGGTGTCCAGCCAAGCTTCCTTTTCGAGCGCTCGGTGCTGGTGACCGGGGAGGTGCCCCGCGTGACCGGGTATGAGCCGGGCTTCCCACCCCAGCAGGCCTGGCTGGACAACGGCTGGCAGCCTGATCCACTGGTGCTGGACGACCAGGCGATCATGATCAATGTGCGGGACAAGGGGCTGGTCGTGCTCACGGGGTGCGGTCATGCGGGCATCGTGAACATCTGCCGCTACGCGGCAAGCCTCACCGGCGATCTGCCCATCTACGCCGTACTGGGCGGATTCCACCTCAGCGGGCCGCTTTTCGAACCACTCATTCCTCGCGTACTCGACGACCTGTACGCGATGAGGCCGCAGGTTCTCGTACCGGCTCACTGCACTGGCTGGCGCGCGCAGCACGCGATGTCTGGCCATTTCGGCGAGGCGTTTGTCCCCAACTCCGTGGGCAGCCGCTTCCACCTGTGAGGCGGGATACCCCGAGCGGGGTCGTGAGTTACCACCGCCGCGCCGTGGCGGTGGGCGTCACGGATACCTCGTTCGAGTCGGGTGACACGCCTACGGCGTTGTTGGCGGCGACGTTGTAGAAATACTTGGTGCCGTTGGTGAGGCCGGTGTCGGTGAACGTGGTCTTGGTGCCGCTGACGGTCGCGACCGGCGTGATCGCCTCGCCGTCCGACAGCGTGCCGCGGTAGATGCTGTACGACGTCGGATGGCCGCTGGAACTGCCCGTCCAGGACAGCCTCACGGTGCCGTTCCCGCGCTTCGCGGTCAGCTTTGCCGGCGCTCCCGGGACGGAGGCCTTCGCCGGGGTCACCGTCATCTGATCGACGCGGGAAACACCGTGATCGGAAACGGCCAGCATGCTGATGGAGTTCACGCCCGCCTTGAGGCGGACCTGGAGGAAGGAGTGCTGGTAGGTGTCGAAGCTGCCGGTAACCGGGAAGCGCTCGGTGGTGGTAATTACCTTGCCGTTGACCATGAGACCCATTTCCCTGTTGGTCACGCCGGGGAAGAGCCCGCTCGCGAATGCGTAGCGCCAGTCGACCGTGTACAGGCCACCGGCCCGCACGGTGACGTTCTTGAAGGTCATGGTGCCTTCGCTCGCGTAAGCCATGTCAACGACCTGCTGCGTGGGCGAGATCGAGCCTGAGGAACCGAGCACCTGGGGGAACCAGCCGGTCAGCTGCTCGAACCAGTCGAATCCGGCGAGGCGGGCGTCCTTGCAGTAGAAGACCTTGCCCTTCCCGGACCGTACTCCGCGCTTGTTGCCTCCGGTGGATCGTGGCGGCGGGGTCTTTGAGGCATCCTCGGGGGTCCGGGCCGACTGGCCGGCCGAATTGACGGCGCTCACCTGGTAGAAGTAGACCGGCTTGCTGCTGAGATGGGGGTCCTTGAAGGTCGTCTTCGTCGTTGTGGCGTACGGGGTGTTGCCTTCCCCGCCCGAAGTCGTGGCGCGGTAGATGTCGTAGCTCTTCGCGCCCGGACTTGCCGACCAGGTCAGCGTTATCGACGAGTCGTAGCCCGCGTGCAGGTCGAGGTTGGCCGGGGTCGGCGGAACCCGGGCCGCCGCGGACGCCGCGGGCTGGGTTCCGGCCAGCGCGCACGCGGATCCGAGGCAGGCCAGCATCAGCGGAACGCGAAACGAACGCAGCGTGGAGCGGAAGAGATTCCCCATGTGAAGCCCCTGTCGCGGAGAAACGAGTTACGAGCCGGTGGCGACCACCACGTGGTTCGTGTTGATCGCCGTGATGCCCGGGGATTGCCCGGCGTGGTCGTTGCAGCGAAGCGGTACCAAAACGCTAGCTGTGGTTACGGCGATCGGGCCTTCGATATCACCCGTGGCCTGGGGAATGATCAGACTGTGCCGGATGGGTAAGGTGAGGAGGTGACCAGCAGACCGGCCTCGGCGGACCACCTGCGCGACCTCGCGCGGCTGCGCCGCGTCCGCGACCGGATCGACCGGGAGTACGCGCAGCCGCTGGACGTCGAGGCGCTCGCACGCGGCGTGCACATGTCGGCCGGGCACCTCAGCCGGGAGTTCAAGCTCGCCTACGGCGAATCGCCATACGGCTACCTGATGACGCGGCGCATCGAGCGCGCGATGGCGCTGCTGCGCCGTGGCGACCTGAGCGTCACCGACGTCTGCTTCGCGGTCGGCTGCTCGTCGCTGGGCACCTTCAGCACCCGCTTCACCGAACTGGTCGGCGTGCCGCCCAGCACCTACCGGCGCCACGAGGCGCGCGCGACGGCGGGGATGCCGCCGTGCGTCGCGAAACAGGTGACCAGGCCGGTCAGGAATCGAGAAGCACGGGCCCCCGAGCCGCAGCTAGCGTGACCAGCATGGACATCACCATTCACGGGACCTTCCTGCCACACGACGACCCGGACGAGGCGCTGGCCTTCTATCGCGACACTCTCGGCTTCGAGGTCCGCGACGACGTCGGTTACGGCGGGATGCGCTGGATCACGGTCGGCCCCAAGGGCCAGCCGGGCACGTCCATCATCTTGGAGCCGCCGGCCCCGCCGGGCTGCGGCATCACCGACGACGAGCGCCGCACCATCGCCGAGATGATGGCCAAGGGCAGCTATGCCCACATCACCCTGGCCACCACCGACCTCGACGACACCTTCGACCGGTTGCAGGCCGGTGGCGCCGAGGTCGTCCAGGAGCCGGCCGAGCAGCCGTACGGGATTCGCGACTGCGCCTTCCGCGATCCCGCGGGCAACCTGATCCGCATCAGCGAACTGCGCTGAGCCGCGGGACCGCGCCGTACTGACGGCGGGTCCCCGCGGCTGCGTGACCGGTGTGGCGCTAGCTCTTACGTAGCCAGTGGCCGGAGAAGCTGTTGCCTCCGCTGAGGGCGGAGATGCTGTCCAGGTGCCTGTTGGCCTGGTCGATCATGGTGATCTTGACGGGGCTGCTGTGGCCGATGGCCGCACCGTCGACGGTGGCGCTGGTGAAGTGGACGTTGGCGAAGTGGGCGAGCGGCAACGGGTTGCCGCTGCTGTTGCAGCACGGCGCCTCGATGATGACCTCGGCCGAGGAGCGCGCCGCGGTGGTCAGGGTCCCGTGGGCGGTGTGACTCCAGTGCTCCGTGGCGTCGCTGATCTTGAGGGTGAAGTGGCCGCCGCCGGTGTAGTTGACCGACGCGCTCATGTGGTCGCCGGGCTTCACCGGGCTGCCGTAGTTGTGCGGAGCGTGCGGGAACATCTCGTACCAGGCGTAGTACGACGGGTGACTGCCGGTGCAGACGTCCGCATCGCCCGTCTGCTCCACGGTGCTGTCGTTCGCGCCGTCGAGCCCGACCCAGAAGCCTGCCAGCTGGGTCCCGCTCGAGCAGGTGACGCGCGGCTGCACCCACTTGGCCGAGACGCTCTTGTACGTGCCGCCCACGGACGCGTACCCGGACCAGTTGAGCGAGGTGGCCCTGGTGCGCGCGCCGCCGGGGACCATCGGGCCGCCGGGGCTGACGAGCGGGCGCGTCACCTCATGAGCGGATCTGGGCGTGGCGGCGGACGCCGCGGCCGGGGCGGCAGCGGCCAGCGATGTGACTGCCAGGGCAAGCCCAGCCAGGACAACGGACCGTTTGCTTGACATGCTTCTCCCTCTCGTGAAGTGGACAGTCACGGCGGGGGCGCGCCGGTTGCCTCATTGCGGTGTCTGCCCCGGTTCGTGGTCAATGTACGATGCAGCGGCCATGGGAAGGAATAGCCCCGACTGTCCGGATTAGGCAAAATCGTGCATCTGCACTGGTCAGCGGCGTTGTCCGAGTTTTGATCCCGGATCGAAGCACGAGCGGGGCCCACGCGGATTTGTGCTTTACGCAACCGGCGGGGCCGGTGTCGTGCCCGGCCGCGCGGGCTTGCGGGCAGCGCCGCGGGCCAACGGCAGCGGAACGCGAGGCGTCCGGCGCGCGTAGCCGCGGCGTCGGAAACCTGCGGGGGCCGTGGGTAAAAGCTGGGAGTCGTGTGGCGCGGGGTTTATATTTCGTTGACCTTTGCTTGGCGCTCTTCCTGGGGCACCGCGGTTGTGGTAGCGGTCTAAGTACCCGTCTCGGGCGGGACGGGTGCCCGGAGAGTCCCGGTTTGGGCCTCCGGGGTCTGGGGAGACAGGAGGGCTACATCAGTGGTCACTCAACGCCGTCGGAACAAGGTACGGAAACGTGCGGTAGCGCTGGCGGCCGCCGGCGTCCTCGGGATTGCCGGGGTCGCGGTAGCCGTGTCGCTGAGCGCACAGCCATCGAGTCACGCGCCGGGCGGATCGGCGACGCGGGCCAGGCACAGCACGCAAACATCCACCATCGAGCACAGCGGGCAGGCCTCGCCCATCAAGCACGTCGTCGTCCTCTACCTCGAAAACCATTCCTTCGACAGCATCCTCGGGTACTGGTGCAACAATCACCCCGGACGGTGCCCGGTGGGCGGGATGCCGGCCTCGGTCAAGCTTTCCAACGGTGTGACGGTCACGCCGAACGTCGAGCCGGACATCGTGCCGAACGTGTCCCACACCGTGGCGTCGCAGAAGGCGGCCATCGACGGCGGGAAAATGGACGGCTGGAACAAGGTCTCCGGCTGCATGCCCAAGGTCAACTACCGGTGCGTCGGCGGCTACAAGCCCAAGCAGATACCGAACGTGACCTCCCTCGCGAACACGTTCGCCATCAGCGACAACACGTTCTCGATGGCGGACAGCCCGTCCTGGGGCGGTCACCTC
This sequence comes from uncultured Actinomycetes bacterium, assembly GCA_963703605.1. Classification (GTDB taxonomy): domain Bacteria; phylum Actinomycetota; class Actinomycetes; order Streptosporangiales; family Streptosporangiaceae; genus DASXKD01. The sequence continues at coordinate 126,314 of CAVPFC010000058.1, read as the reverse complement.
TACGCGGTGATGGGCTCGCTGGACAACTTCACCGGGGACAACCCGGTGGCCGCCAAGGGAGTCACCCCAGGTCCGGGGTGGGGCTGCAACTCCGACAAGGTCACGCCGTGGCGCGAGCCGAGTGGCACGCTGGAGAACGAGCCGAGCTGCATTCCCGACTTCAGCATCGGGCAGCCCAACGGGGGAGCGTTCCGGCCCACCCCGGCGAGCTACGCGCCGACGATCATGGACCGCCTGGCGGGGGCGGGCCTGACCTGGAAGATCTTCGGCGAGCCGATACCCCAGATGGGCAACGGATACATCTGGGACATCTGCCCATCCTTCGCGGAGTGCCTGGACACCAGCCAGACCAAGAACAACGTTCAGGCCTCCACCTTCATCAACGTGGCGAAGAACGGGAACCTGCCCAACTTCGCCGTGGTCACCCCCGGCGGGAAAAACGCGGTGGACAGCGAGCACAACGGCACGTCCATGACGGCCGGGGATGACTGGGTAGGCCAGGTGGCGAACGCGATCATGACAGGTCCCGAGTGGAACTCCACGGCCCTGTTCATCACCTGGGACGACTGCGGCTGCTTCTACGACCAGGTACCGCCGGGCACCAACCCCGACGGGACCCCGCAGGGGCCGCGATCCCCGCTGCTGATCGTCAGCCCCTTCGCTCGGCCGGCCTTTACCGACTCGACCCACACCTCGTTCGCGGGAATCCTCGCGTACGTGGAGAACAACTTCGGGCTGACGCCGCTGGGCCCGAACGACATGGGCGCATACAACTTCTCCAATGCGTTCAACTACAGCCAGAAGCCGCTGAAGCCGGCCCGGATCGTCTACCGCAAGTGGCCGAAGGACGCCTACCACATCAACCCGGCGGAGCTCCGCGAAGACACCTGAGCGCCGTCAGACACGCAGGCAGGCCGCCCCGGACGGGGCGGCCTGCCCCTTTGTTGCGCTGACCTTAACTGATCCCACCAGCCTCAGGTGTCACGCTTTTCCCGGCTTCGCTCGTATGTTCTAATCGAGGCGTGGAACAGGTAGCCCGGCCGGACTGGTGGCCCTATCCTCAGCGCTGCGCCAACGGGCATCCGTGGGGACCTGGCCGGATCATCGTGTCCTGGGAGCCGTGCCAGTGCGGCCCGGCCCGCGCGGCCCAGCCGCGCGGCAGCGGGCACCGCGTCGTCTTGTGCCGGGCGGACGGCTGCCGGGCGGTGTGGTACGACCCCAGGCACGAGCCGGGCACCGCCGGGGCGCCCTGATCCGCGGGCTCGTATCCAGGCCCCCGGCGGCGCCGCGGGGCCCGCGTTTCACTCGTAGTCTGAGTTGGCCAGGTGCCGCAGGCCCTCCCCGACGTAGATCTGCCGCGGCCGGGAGATCCGCTGCTCGGGATCGAGGATCCCCTCTTCCCACTGGGCCAGCCAGCCGGGCATCCGCCCGATCGCGAACAGCACGGGGAACATCTCGACCGGGAACCCCATCGCCTGGTAGATGATGCCCGAGTAGAAGTCCACGTTCGGGTACAGCCGGTGGCTGACGAAGTACTCGTCGGCCAGCGCGATGCGCTCGAGCTCCAGGGCGATGTCGAGAAGCCGGTTCCGGCCGGTCACCTGGAACACCTGGTCGGCGATGGCCTTGATCATGGTCGCCCGCGGGTCGAAGTTCTTGTAGACGCGGTGCCCGAACCCCATCAGCCGTAGCTCGCCGCTCTTCACCCGGTCGATGTACGCGGGGATGTTGCCCACCGAGCCGATGTCGTTCAGCATCCGCAGCACCTGCTCGTTCGCGCCGCCGTGCAGCGGGCCGTACAGCGCCGCCGCCGCGCCGGCGGCCGCGGAGTACGGGTCGGCGTGGGAGCTGCCGATCACCCGCATGGTGCTGGTGGAGCAGTTCTGCTCGTGGTCGGCGTGCAGGATGAACAGCACGTCGAGCGCCCGGGTCAGCACGGGATCCGGGTGGTAGCGGGGCTCGGTCATCCGCCACATCATGTTGAGGAAGTTGCCCGCGTACGACAGCTCGCCGTCGGGGTACGCGTACGGCAGGCCCATCGCGTGCCGGTAGGCGAACGCCGCCAGCGTCGGCATCTTCGCGATCAGCCGGACCACCTGCTCGTGCCGCCGCTCGGTGTCGAAGATCGCCTTCGCGCCGGGATAGAAGGTGGACAGCGCCGCGATCGTGCTGACCATGATGCCCATCGGATGCGCGTCGTGATGGAACCCGTCGATGAACTTCTTCACGTTCTCGTGCACATAGGTGTGCCGGGTGATCTCGTCGGCCCACCCGCTGGACTGTTCCTTGGTGGGCAGGTTCCCGCGCATCAGCAGGTACGCCACGTCCAGGAAGGAGGCACGCTCGGCGAGCTCCTCGATCGGGTACCCGCGGTAGCGCAGTATCCCCTTCTCCCCGTCGATGAAGGTGATCGCGCTGCGGCAGTTCGCCGTGTTCTGGAAGGCCGGGTCGTAGGAGAGCAGGCCAAAGTCCTCGTCGGAGACCTTGATCTGGCGGAGGTCGAGGGCCCGGATGGCCCCTGCCGTGATGGGCAGGTCGTAAGCGCGCCCGGTGCGGCTGTCGGTCACATGCAGCACGCCATCTGGCTGGGTGGTGTTCGTTGCCATGGTCCAAGTTCACCACCCGGTCCCCGGGTGTGCACCAGGGCCCCTGCCGCCCGTTAGCTAACTCCCATCATGATTCGTGGCGACCGGGCCGGGTTCAGCCAGCGCAGCAACGGGAGCAGCTCGCCCTCCGGCAGGGTCACGCAGCCCGCGGTCGCGATGCCGATGTTCAGGTGCAGGAAAATGGCGCTGCCGAGCCCGGGCGTCCGCGCGGTGTTGTAGCCGATCACCGCGCCGAAGTCGTAGGCGGAGACGTCCATCGGCTCGGGGCTGGCCCCGGCGCCGGCGCGCCGGGCGTCCACCCACTCGTTGTACCGGGCGCTGGCCGGGTCGTCGTCCCAGTAGTCGTAGGGGTGTATCCGCCGGTACGGGACGTGAAACCCGGGATCCGGCCCGACGCCGAACAGGAACGGCAGGCCGAACGACCCCGACGGCGTCCGGCCGTCTCCCTCGCGCTTGCCGCCCGGCGGGGCGAACCCGTTCCGCCCGATCCGCGCGGTCCATGGCCCGAACACCCGCCGCCAGCCGTGGCCGGCGCTGCGGTACGCGGTCAGCGTGGCGTAGGTCGCGCCGTACGAGCCCGCGGTCACCGTGATGAGCTGCCGCCGGGGCGGCCGTCCAGCCCGGCGCCCGCCGGCCGCTGCGGGGGACCCGTGGCCGGCGCCCGGGACGGCCGTCGCGCTCGCCGTGGCGCCCGGGCCCGCCCCCGCCCGGGCGGCCGTTCCCTGGGCCGGGCCGGTGCCCGGTGCGCAGCCGCTGGCCAGCAGCACGGCCACGGCGAGCGGCGCGAGGCGGCCGAGTGCCCTGGCCGCCATGGGATACGGCGTCACAGTTGACAGGATGCCGCACCGTCCGTGGCCGGCGGGAGCCGTTCCGGCCGTGGGGGAGTGCGCCCGCCGGCCGGGGAGCCTGGGGCGCCTCCCAAAGGCCCAGGTCCGCGGCTTCTGGGCGCCTATCTACGTTGAGTAAGGGGCATATAGCTCGGAGTAGTTTCTTACCGGAGGGCGGGGGTGCGGTGAGGGAGCCGCGTTCCATCATCTTCTACGCGTGGGCCGGGCTCGCCGCGCAGGCCCTGCTGGCCGTGGGCGTGATCGCATTCGTGCTGGCCGGTGCCTCCTACCAGCGCTCGGCCATCTCGGATCTGCACCAGAAGGTCCAGATCCTGTCGGTCGCCAACCTCACCTTGCTCGGCGACTTCATCTCCGCGCAGCGCGCGGTAGGTGATTACGACGCCACCGGCCAGGCCCGGTTCCTGGAGAACTACGTGGCCGGAAAGGCCGGGTTCGGGGTGGCGCAGGACCGGGTCCGGCGGCTGGCCGCGATCGAGGGGGCCGGCGACGTTATCGCCGAGGTGGCCGCGCAGGCGCGCACCGCGGGGGCCGCGTTCGCCGCCTACGACCGTGCCGCGGCGGCGCCGGCCGGCAGCGGCACCGCGGCCCGGCTTTATGCCGGCGCCGCGACGACGTCGGACGCGTTCCTCATCCAGGACGACCGGCTGCGGCGGCTGCTGGTGGGCGACAGCGACCAGCTGACCTTCAAGAGCGAGAACATCCTGGGCGTCGGCCTGGGCTGGACCGTAGCCGTCCTGGCGGTCGGCCTCATGTTCCCGGTGATCGCGGGGGCGGTGGGCCTGCGCTACGTGAGCGGTCCCCTGCACGGGGCCACCACGACCGTGCGCAGGCGCGCGATGGGCGACATGCGGGCCCGTGCGGTGCCCGGCGGCCCGGCCGACGTCAGGGACCTGGCGCGCTCCATCAACTTCCTCGCCGATGAGAGCGACCGCGTCCGGGCCGCGGAGAGCGACCGCGTCCGCCTGCTGGCGGAGGTACACCAGGCGGCGATCCGGATCCGCCAGCACCTGCACGGCCAGGCGGTCGTCCGCGAGGCGGTCACCGCGATCCAGGAGCACCTGGCCGTCGACTTCGTCTGGGTCGGGCTGGTCAGCGAGGGGCGGCTGGCCGACGCCGACGGCGACGGCGACGAGGAGGCCTGGCGGCAGATGGGTGACGTGGTCAAGCACCTCCAGCCCGACTCGCTCGCCTGGCTGCAGGAGATCTACCAGCACCGCTCCAGCTACCGCATCCAGGATCTGCGTGCCGAGGAGGCCGCGGACATCCCGGGACGGATCCGCGAGACCCTGACCGGGTGGGGGGCGGCGTCGGTGGTGATCACACCGTTCGGGGTCGGCCCGGAACTGCTCGGCTGCCTCGCCGTGGCCCGGGACGACCCGGGCGTTCCGTGGACCCCGGCCGAGGTCGAGGCGGTGGAGTCGCTGGCCGGCGACACCGGGCGCGGGCTCGAGCATGCCCGGCTGTACGAGGGCGAGGAGCGTGTCATCGAGGAGCTCAAGGCGGTCGACCGGGCCAAGGCGGGGTTCATCGCGGCCGCTTCGCACGACCTGCGGACGCCGCTCACCAGCATCATCGGCTATGTCGAACTGCTCGCCGACCACGAGGCCGGCCTCGTGGGGCCGGAACAGGCCAAGATGCTGGACGCGGTGGACCGCAACGCGCAGCGGCTGAAGACCCTGATCGAGGACGTGCTCACGATCTCCAAGATCGAACTGGGCGCGTTCACCTCCCGGCTCGCGCCGGTGGACCTGACCAGCCTGGTCTGGGCGGCGGCGGACGTGATCCGGCCGTCGGCGGGGGTCGGCGGGCTGACGTTCGAGACGGTGGCCACGGACAAGGGCCTCATGGTGGACGGGGACGCCGAGCAACTGGACCGGGTGCTGGTCAACCTGCTGTCGAACGCGGTGAAGTACACGCCGCGCGGCGGCAGCGTGTCCCTGTCCCTGGCCCAGGAGGAAGGTTCGGCGGTGGTCACGGTCGCCGACACCGGGATCGGCATCCCCGAGAGGGAGCAGGAGTCGTTGTTCACCCGCTTCTTCCGGGCGTCGAACGCGGTGGACCGGGCGCTGCCCGGTTCCGGGCTCGGCCTGTCGATCGTGCGGACCATCGTGGCCAATCATCACGGGCAGATCAGCCTTACCTCGACGGAGGAGGAGGGCACGACGGTCGCCGTGCGGCTGCCGCTGCTCCTGATCGAGCAACCAGCCAGAACCATAAAGAGTTCTGGTTCCAGAAAGACAAAATTAATCTGGACCGGTTGACGCCGTTTGGTCGCATCCGGTATCAATTTGGTTGAACCGAACTGCGCGGACGCGGAGGTGGCGGTGGCCGAGGAACTCATCGCGTTCGCGTCCAAGGGCGAGATGCTCGCCAAGGCCAAGGAGTTCTGGAACCCGGGCAAGACCCAGTTCTGGGTGGACTCGGGCGTCCCGCTGGTCATCGACCGGCGGGAGGGCTACTTCATCTATGACGTCGAGGGCAAGCGCCTCATCGACACCCACCTCAACGGTGGCACCTACAACCTGGGCCACCGCAACCCCGAGGTGGTCGCCGCCGTCACCGCCGCGATGCAGCACTTCGACATCGGCAACCACCATTTCCCCTCGCTCGCCCGCACCGCGCTGGCCGAGGCGCTGGTGACCACCGCGCCGCCCGGGATCGCCAAGGTGGTCTTCGGCAGCGGCGGCGGCGAGGCGATCGACATCGCGCTCAAGACCGCCCGGCACGCCACCAAGCGGCGCAAGATCGTCTCGATCGCCAAGGCATACCACGGGCACACCGGCCTGGCCGTGGCCGCCGGGGACGAGCGGTTCTCCGGGTTGTTCCTCGCCGACCGGCCGGAAGAGTTCAGCCACGTGCCGTTCAACGACCTGGCCGCGATGGAGGACGCGCTGCGCGGCAACGATGTCGCCGCGGTGATCATGGAGACGATCCCGGCCACCTACGGCTTCCCGCTGCCCGCTCCGGGCTACCTGGCCGCGGTCAAGCGGATGTGCGAACGGCACGGCGCCCTCTACATCGCGGACGAGGTGCAGACCGGGCTGATGCGCACCGGGGAGCTCTGGGCGATCACCAAGCACGGGGTCGTGCCGGACATCCTGGTCACCGGCAAGGGGATCTCCGGCGGCATGTACCCGATCAGCGCGGTCCTGGTCAGCGAGGCCGCGGCGGGCTGGCTCACCGAGGACGGGTTCGCGCACATGTCCAGCTTCGGCGGCGCCGAACTCGGCTGCGTGGCCGCGCTGAAGACGCTCGAGATCACCTGCCGTCCCGAGGTCAGGTCGATGGTCCACTACATCGCCGACCTCCTGGGCGCCGGGCTGGCCAGAATCCAGGCGCTGTACCCCGGCTGGTTTACCGGGATCCGGCAGGACGGCCTCGTGATGGGCCTGGAGTTCGCGCACCCCCGGGGCGCGCAGCTTGTCATGCAGCGGCTCTACGAGGCCGGGGTGTGGGCGATCTTCTCCACCCTCGACCCCAGCGTCCTCCAGTACAAGCCGGGGGTGCTGATGACCCCGGCGCTCTGCGACGAACTGCTCGACCGCACCGAAGCCGCCATCGCCGGGGCCGCGGCCGACGCCCGCACCTGGAGGCCCCGGTGACGCCGCCACCCCTACACCCCAACCGCACTATCAGCCACACCATAACTTCCGTCACCGTGCCCGCTGTACCGCCGCCCCGGCGAATGTCGTGGTGGCGCCCACGACGACCAAAGAGTGTCGTGGTGGCGCCCACCGCGACAAACAATTCCGTTGTGAGGGGAGGCCGTGGTGACTGTGGCGGAGCCGCGGGCGATCACGATCGAGGAGCTGAGCGACCCGGCCGGGGTGCCGCGGGCGCGGGCGATGTTGCAGCGCGCCGAATGGGCCGCCCGGGCCTTCGCCCGGTACGACAAGCAGGCCGTGGACCGGATCGTGCACGCCGCCGCGCAGGCGGGCGCCGCCAAGGCCCGCGAGTACGCGGAGTGGGCGGTGCGGGAGACCGGGTTCGGGGTGGCCGAGCACAAGGTCATCAAGAACCTCGCGTGCAGCACCGGCCTCGTCGAGGCCTACGCGGCCCACGACTACGTGACCCCGCGCTTCGACCCGGCGGCGAAGATCGTGGAGGTCCCGCGCCCGGCCGGCGTGGTGCTCGCGCTCACCCCGTCCACCAACCCCGTGGCCACGGTGTTCTTCAAGTCCCTGCTCGCGCTGATGACCCGCAGCGTCGTCGTGATCAGCCCGCACCCGCTGGCCCGCGAGTGCTGCGCCGACGCGGCCCGCACGCTGGCCGGCGCGGCGGTCGCGGCGGGTGCGCCCGACGGGGTCATCCAGGTGGTGGACCAGCCGTCGGTGCCGCTGATCAACGCGCTGATGACCGACGAGCGCACCAGCGTCATCGTGGCCACGGGCGGCGTCCCCGTGGTGCGGGCCGCCTACAGCTCCGGCACGCCCGCGATCGGGGTTGGCCCCGGCAACGTGCCGGTGCTGGTGGACGCCACGGCCGACCTGCCGAAGGCGGCCAAGCGGATCGTGGACAGCAAGAGCTTCGACAACTCGATCCTGTGCACGAACGAGTCGGTGCTGATCGTGGCGGACTCCGTCGCCGACACGCTGCTGCGGCACATGAAGCGGGAGGGCGCGTACCTGCTGGACCCCGGCGAGGCGGCCAAGGTAGCCGGGCTGCTGTTCCCCGGCGGGCGCTTCGACATCCGGTTCGTCGGCAAGGACGCGACCTGGATCGCGGGCGAGGCCGGGCTGCGCGTGCCCGGCACCACGCGGATCCTGCTCGCCCCGTTCTCGCTGGTGGTGCCCGAGGAGCCGCTCGCACACGAGAAGCTCTGCCCGGTGCTCGGGCTGGTCCGCGTGCCGAACGCACGCCGCGGCATCGACGCGGCCCGGGCCGTGCTGCGGATCTCGGGGCGCGGTCACTCGGCGGCGATCCACAGCGCGGATCCCCGGACGATCATGGAGTTCGGGGCGGCGGTCGAGGTCCTTCGCGTCTCCGTGAACGCGGGGAACAGCCTGGGCAGCTCGGGGATCGAGACTCATCTGGCGCCGACCATGACCGTCGGGACCGGGTTCTACGGCCGGTCGTCTCTCGTCGAGAACCTGGAGCCCAAGCATCTCGTGCAGTGGACCAGGCTCGCTTACAACCGCGATCCTGCTGAACCTTTTGGCTCGTTCTCGGGACTGATCCCTTGGGAGTCTCCCGCTGGTTCTGTGCCTGCATATCCGATCGCTTCGAATATGGCTGAGGGCCCGGGCGGGCACGGAGGTCACCCCGGCGTGGCTGCTGGCGCAACGCCACGCCGGGGCGAGCCTCCGGCCCACCTGGCACCTGGTACCGGTCTGAACGGCCGGGATTCGGGTGGCGGTCTGGGAGCAGAGGTTGCGGACGCGCTTCGGGAGGAGATCCGGCGGATCGTTATCGAGGAACTTGCTCAGTTTGCGGGGGGATCTCGTGGCTGAGCTGCGGTCGTTTATCTTCCTCAACCGGCTCCAGCCGCAGACGATGTGCTATCTGGGGACGTGGATCCGGGGGAGCCTGCCGCGGAGTGACGTGGCGGCGCAGATCATCGAGGTGGCGCCGGGGCTGGACATCGAGCCGCTGACCGATGTGGCGCTCAAGCACGCGGGGGTCTCCGCGGGTGTGCTCGTGGTGGAAAGGCAGTTCGGGTACCTGGAGATCCATGGGGGGAACGACGAGGTCAGCGCGGCCGGTTTCGCGGTGCTCGACGCACTCGGGGCGAAGGCCACCGACGCAACGAAACCGCGGGTGCTTGCGTCGAAGATCATCTCGATGCTCGATCCGCAGCACGCTTTCCTGATCAACCGGAACAAGATCGGGTCGATGGCGCTGGCCGGGGAGTCGCTGTTCGTGCTGGAGATGCAGCCCGCCTCGTACGCGATCCTCGCCGCCAACGAAGCGGAGAAGGCCGCCAGGATCAAGGTCGTGGATTACCGGATGATCGGGGCCACCGGGCGGGTGTACCTCTCCGGATCCGAGGCCGACGTGCGGCAGGCCGCCGAGGCCGCTGAGGACTCCCTGCGGAGCTTGCCGTGACGGCTGAGCCCGGGGCAGACGGGGAGGCCATCCGGGGGCTGGTGCGGGAGGTGCTGGCGGAGTTGCTGCCGGCCGCCGCCGCAAACGGAGCCGGCCTCCCGGTGACCGAGCACGTCGAGTCGGTGGAGGTCGTTTCACTCCGGACCGACGCCGACCTGGCAGCCTTCGTAATGCACCTTCTCCATTTGCTTGAGAACCCCAAGCATCGTGACGCCCTGCGCTCTGGCAGGCTGCGGTTCCGGCTCGCGGCAGCGGCGGTGCCGGGGTCGGTCCAGCCCAGCCACCGCGTGGACAAGGGCGCGGTGACCGAGGCGATGGTCGCGGCGGCGGCCAAGCAGGGCGCAAGGCTCGTGCTCGGGCCGCGGGCCGTGCTGACGCCGCTGGGCCGGGACCGGGCCCGCGCCGCCGGGGTCGAGATCGTGAAGGAGCGCTGATGCTTACCGCGACGGTCGTCGGAAACGTCTGGTCCACCCGCCGGCTGGCGGAGATACCCAACGGCGCGTTCCTGGAGGTCGAGGCGGAGGGCAGCCGGACCAGGTTCGTGGCGTTCGACGTGCTCGGCAGCGGCGTGGGCGAACGGGTCCTCGTCGCGCAGGGCTCGGTCGCCGCCGCGTGGTTCCCCGGCAAGGCGCCGCCGATCGACGCACTGATCATCGGGTCGATCGATGAGCCGGCCGGCGCAGTGTCCTCTCCCGCCCCCAAGGGGGCTCCCGCCCCCTTGGCCGTGACAACCTCCTCTGGCAGGAAGAAAGGGAAAGCAGATGGCTGACAACGCGATAGGGATGATCGAGACCAAGGGCTACGTCGCCGCGCTGGCCGCGGCCGACGCCATGGTCAAGGCGGCCAACGTGACCATCGTGGGCCGGGAGGACGTCGGCGACGGGCTGGTGTCGGTCACGATCATCGGGGACGTCGGGGCGGTGAAGGCCGCCACGGAGGCGGGCTCCGAAACCGCGACGAGCGTCGGCGAACTCGTATCCGTGCACGTGATCCCCCGGCCGCACGCGGAACTCGGCAGGCACTTCACCATCCGGTCCGAGTAACGGTGCGCGAGCCAAACGGCGGCGTCGCCCGGCCCGCGAAGCGGGCATCCCCGCGAGCCAAAGGGAAGGGGGACAGTGAAGGGGGAATGGGGAGGCGGGTGGGGGGTGGGGACCCGGCGGCGAGCGGGATAACACTGCGCGTCTACCTGCTGGTCAAGGACCTCCAGCGGCAGTTCGCGGCGTATCTCGGCACGCCGGCGCGCGCCCGGGGCTACCCGCCGTTCGCGGGCCAGCACTCGCTCATCGTCGAGGTGGCACCCGGCCTGGCCATCGAGCGGGTGACCGACCTTGCGCTGCGCGCGGTGCCCACGGTCGAGCCCGGCATCCTGTTCGTGGAGCGCCAGTTCGGCGTGCTCGAAGTGCACGCGGCCGACCTGGCGGACGTGGAGCGGGCCGGCCAGGCGATCCTGGCGGGCCTGGCCGCCGACCCGGCCGACCAGCTCCGGCCCCAGATCTTGTTCTCCGACGTCATCGAGGAAGTGACCGACCGGCAGGCGGTCATCATCAACCGCAACAGGGGCGGTTCCATGGTGATCCCCGGCGACACCCTGGGCGTGTGCGAGGTGACGCCCGCCCTGTTCGCGACCGTCGCCGCCAACGAGGCCGAACGCGCGGCGCCGGGTGTGACACTGGTTGACGTGTCGATGATCGGTGTGGCGGGACGCATCTACCTGGCCGGGGAGACCGCCGGCGTGCAGGCGGCGCAGCAGGCGATGGCCGGCGTCCTGGGCGCGGTCGAGGGGCGCGAGCAGGGAGCCGATGTACGCGGGGGGCATCCCATGCCGCCCCATGACCTGTCGGTCGGCGGCACCCTGGACCGGGTGACCCGCTGCGCGGAGCGGGCGCTGGGCGAGTACCGCTGCCACCCCGGCACCTCGGTGTCCCTGCTGAACGTCTCGGAGAACGCGACCTACCTGATCGACGACCCCGCGAGCGGGCCTTCGGTGCTGCGGGTGCACCGCCTCGGGTACCACTCGCCCGGCGAGATCGCCTCGGAGCTGGACTGGATGGGCGCGCTGCGGGCGGAGGCGGGCGTGCGCACGCCCCGGGTGCTGCCCGCTCCGGACGGCCGCCGGATCGTCACCGTGGCCGACGAGGCCAGCGGCGAGGAACGCAACTGCGTGCGGTTCGAGTTCCTGCCCGGGACCGAGCCGGCCGAGGACTCGGTGCCGCACTTCGCGGAGCTTGGCGAGATCACCGCCAGGATGCACCAGCACGCGAGGCAGTGGCGGCGACCGCCGGGCTTCTCGCGGTTCACCTGGGACTACGACACCGCGTTCGGCACGCAGCCACGGTGGGGGCGGTGGCAGGACGGCATCGGGGTCGGCCCCGCCGAACGGGAGGTACTCGGCCGGCTCGACGCGGCCCTGCGGGCCCGGCTGGCCGCGTTCGGCACCGGCCCCGCGCGGTACGGGCTGGTCCACGCCGACACCAGGCTGGCCAACCTGCTGGTCGACGGCGACGCGGTGAGCGTGATCGACTTCGACGACTCCGGGTTCAGCTGGTACCTGTACGACGTCGGCACCTCGGTGAGCTTCTTCGAGCACCAGCCGCACGTGCCCGAGCTGATCGATGCCTGGCTGTCCGGCTACCGCCGGGTGGCCGGCCTGCCCGCCGAAGACGAGGCGGAGATCTGGACGTTCATCCTGTTCCGCCGGCTGCTGCTGGTCGCCTGGATCGGCTCGCACACCGCGGTGGAGATCGCACAGCAGCTCGGCGCCGGGTACACCCGGGATAGCTGCGACCTGGCCGAGGCGTACCTGAGCCGGCTCGGATAGAGCGGGAAGGGAAGGCGAGCATGTTCACATCCATCGCGGGGCGGGCCGTCGTGGTGACCGGCGCCACGCGCGGCATCGGCAAGGGCATCGCCAAGGTCTTCGCCGGAGCGGGCGCCCGGGTGCTGATCGCCGGCCGCGACGCCGACGCGGCCAAGGCCGCGGTGACCGAGCTGTCCGCCGGTGGCGCGGAGGTGTCGCACGTCCTCGCCGACGTCAGCCGGCGCGAGGACTGCCAGCGGATCGCGGCCACGGCGACGGAGCGCCTCGGCGGCATCGACGTGCTGTGCGCCAACGCGGGGATCTTCCCCGCCGCGCCGCTGGCCGAGATGACCGACGAGAACATCGATGAGGTGCTCGGCACCAACCTCAAGGGCACCATCCTGTCGGTGCAGGCGTGCCTGGCCCCGCTGGCCGCCTCGGGCCGGGGCCGGGTCATCCTCACCTCGTCCATCACCGGGCCGATCACCGGGTACCCGGGGTGGGCGCACTACGGCGCCAGCAAGGCCGGCCAGCTCGGTTTCCTGCGCACCGCCGCGATCGAGCTGGCCGCCAGCGGGATCACCGTCAACGCGGTGCTGCCCGGCAACATCATCACCGAGGGCCTGGCCGACCTCGGCGAGGACTACATGGCGGGGATGGCGGCCTCGATCCCGCTGCGCCGGCTCGGCTCGGTCGAGGACATCGGCTACGCCGCGCTGTTCCTGGCCACCGACGAGGCGGGTTACATCACCGGGCAGACGATCGTGGTGGACGGCGGCCAGGTGCTGCCGGAATCGCTCGAAGCCCTGGACGGCTGATGACCGGCAGCCCGGGCGAGCCGGCCCTGGCCGCCGCCGGGGCCGGGGCCGGGGCGCGCACCGCCGAGGACGTGCGCCGGATCCTGGCCGACCAGATCTCCGCCGGCACGCTGCGGCCGGGCCAGCGGCTCGGCGCGGAGCGTGCGCTGGCCGCCGAGCTGGGGGTCAGCCGGGCCGCGCTGCGGCAGGCGCTCTCGGTGCTCGAAGACGGCGGGCTGGTCCGCCGGGTGCCCGGCCGGGGCGGGGGCACGTTCGTCAGCAAGGGCAAGATCGAACGCGACCTGTCCCGCGTGGTCGGCGTGCCGGCCCTCCTGCGCAGCCAGGGCGTGGTCGCGGGCACCCGGGTGCTGTCCGCGCGGCTGGCCCCGGCCGGCGAGACTGCGGCCCGGGCGCTGCGCCTGCGTCCCGGCGACCTGGTGATCGACCTGGCCCGGATCCGGTTCGCGGACGGCAGCCCGTTCTCGGTCGAGCACGCGATGCTGCCCGCGGACCGGTTCCCCGGGCTGCTGGAGATGCCGCTCGGCGGGTCGGTGTACGAGCTGCTCGAGGAGCGGTTCGGCACCCGGCCGAAAGAGGCGGTGGAGCGCATCGAGGTGGTCGCCGCCTCACCCGACGAGGCGATGATCCTCGACGTGCCGGCCGGGGCGCCGCTGCTGTCCATCACCCGCACCACCACCGGCACCCAGGACGAGCCGATCGAGTTCTCGCACGACCTGTTCCGCGGCGACCGCACCCGGATCGTCGTGCGCACCCCCGGCCACGGCGGCGTGACCCGGGCGTCGCGCGGCCGGGGCCAGGTGATCGAGTTGCGCGCCCAGGCCGCGCCGTAACGGCGGAAGGAGCCGTGCTGTGACGACGGAAGAAGGCGCCAGGCCGGTCGGCCGGGTCAGGTTCATGGACGCCCAGCGGGTCAACCTGGACGGCTTCGCGATCGAGGACGCGGAGCTGGGGCTGATCGCGATGAACTCCCCGCACGACCCCGAGCCGGGGCTTGTCATCACCGACGGGCGGGTCACCGAGATGGACGGCGTGCCCGAGGACCGGTTCGACTCGCTGGACAGCTACATCGCCCGGCACGGGCTTGACCTCGCGGTGGCGCCCGAGGCCATGGGGCTGTCCGACGTGGCGTTCGCGCGCAGGCTGGTCAGCCCCGACGTGCCCCGGGCCGAGGTGGTGCGGCTGTCGGCCGGCGCCACGCCCGCCAAGCTGGCCCGGGTGCTTGCCCTGCTCCGGCCGGCCGAGCTCGGCCAGGCCATGACCAAGATGCGGGCCAGGCGCACCCCGAGCAACCAGGCCCACGTCACCAACCGGCTCGACGACCCGCTGCTGCTCGCGGCGGACGCGGCGACCGCGGCGGCGTTCGGGTTCCGCGAGATCGAGACCACCGTGCCGGTGCTCGCCGACGCCCCGAGCAACGCCGTGGCGTGCCTGATCGGGGCCGCCGTCGGGGCGCACGGCGTGCTGATCCAGTGCTCGGTCGAGGAGGCGCTGGAGCTGGAGCTCGGCATGCGCGGCCTGACCTCCTACGCCGAGACCATCTCGCTCTACGGCACCGAGCAGGTGTTCACCGACGGCGACGACACCCCGTGGTCCAAGGCGTTCCTGACCTCGGCGTACGCATCCCGCGGCATGAAGATGCGGGTCTCCTCCGGCGCGGGGGCTGAGGTCCTGATGGCGGGGGCGGAGGGCAAGTCCATGCTGTACCTGGAGGCCCGCTGCGTGGCCCTGGCCCGCGCGATCGGCACCCAGGGGGTGCAGAACGGCGGCATCGACGGGGCCAGCGTCGCCGCCGCCGTGCCCCGCGGGCTGCGCGAGCTCATGGCCGAGAACCTGATGGCGATGATGCGCAACCTGGAGTCCTGCTCGGGCAACGACGCGCTGATGAGCGAGTCCGACATGCGCCGCACGTCGCGGACCCTGCCGATCGTGCTGGCCGGCTCGGACTTCATGTTCAGCGGCTTCGGCAGCATCCAGCGCTACGACAACATGTTCGGCCCGAGCAACTTCAATGCCGAGGACATCGACGACTTCCTGGCCATGCAGCGGGACTGGGGGGTGGACGGGGGGCTGCGTACCGTCCCCGCGGACCGGATCGGCGAGCTGCGCCGGGAGGCGGCGCAGCTGTGCCGCGCCGTGTACCAGCACCTGGGGCTGGCCGACTTTACCGAGGAGCACGTGGAGCGCGCCGTGGACGCGGCCGGCTCGAAGGATCTCGGCGAGACCGACACGCTGGCCGTCGTCGCCGCCGCGAACGCCATCAGGGACGGCGGGATCACCGTGGTGGACCTGGTCGCGGCGCTGGACGAGCTCGGCTACGAGGCGCAGGCCGAGCGGATGATGGACATGGCCCGGGCCCGGCTGGCCGGCGACCACCTGCAGACCTCGGCCATCTTCGACGAGCGGCTCCGGGTCCTGTCGCTGGTCACCGACCCCAACGACTACGCCGGGCCGGGGACGGGGTTCGAGCCGCCGCCGGAGCGGGTTGCCGAGATCGACGCGATCCGCCAGGCCCGCGGGGTCGAGGACCTGCGGAAGGAGCAGGCCACCGGCGCGGTGCCGCTGCTCGCCGCGGCCGGTCCCGCGCGCCCGGGCCAGGACCCGCGTGAGGTGATCATCGGGGTGTCCCCGGCGGTCGGCCGGGACGTGTGGCGCTGCCTGTCCGGGCTGCCGGTCACCGGGGTGCTGGCCGAATTGCTGGCCGGCCTGGAGGAGGAGGGCTGCACCGGCCGGGTGGTCCGGTTCAGCGACACGGTGGACCTCGGCCGCATCGGGCTGGCCGCCGCCCGGCTGGCCGGCTCGGGCATCGGCATCGGCCTCCAGGGCAAGGGCACCGCGCTGATCCACCGCCGGGACCTGGCCCCGCTGGCCAACCTGGAGCTCTACTCGATCGCCCCGGCGGTCACGCCCGAGCTGTACCGGCTGCTGGGCGCGAACGCGGCCCGCCACGCCAAGGGCGGTACGCCCGACCCGGCCCGCAACCCCTACACCGACGAGGCGATCGAGGCCAGGTACCACACCACGGTGATCGCGCTGATGGCCCTGGAACGCGCCTGGATCAAGCCGGGCGCCCCGCCCGAGGAACTGTCCCTGGAGGGGTTGCGATGAACGCCGACGTTCGCGCGCTGTCGGGCCGCCCGGTGACCGAGCTCACCCTCGAAGCCGTCCGGCAGGGCGAGGTTGGCCTGGCCGACCTGCGGATTCACCCGGAGACGCTGGAGCGGCAGGCGACGGTCGCGGAGCAGCATGCGAACCCGCAGCTCGCGCAGAACCTGCGCCGCGCCGCCGAGCTGACCCAGCTCACCGACGAGGAGGTGCTCGGGATCTACGAGGCGCTCCGCCCGGGACGCACCACGCCGGCCGAGCTGGCCGCGATGGCGGACTCGCTGGCCGCCCGGGGCCTGCCCCGCTGCGCCGCCCTGGTGGCCGAGGCCGCCGAGGTCTATGCCCGCCGTGGCCTGTCCGCATGACCCCTGGCCGGCCCGCTCACCGGCCATGAATGTGAATCTGGTGCCCAAACAACAACGGCAAACTCACATCCTTGACGCCCGGCGGCCCGGGTGCCGGTTATCGCTGGGGTGGATGTGGGGAATGCGACCACGGAGGTCGCGTTCCTCGACGGCGACCGCCTGCTCGGCACCGGCCGGGTACCCACCCGGGGGCGCAAGGGGTCCCCGGACTCGCTGCGGGCGGCGGCGGCCCTGGTGCGGCGGCTGGAACGCGGGCTCGGCTGCCGGGCCGGCGAGGCGCGGGTCGCCCCGCTGCGCGCCGTGGACACCACCACGCTGACGATCCCGGCGGCGCCGCCCGCCACCGGCAGGCTGCGGGTGCTCACCGCCGGGGTCGCCACCCCCGGGGGAACCGGCGCCTGGGTGGGCGCGCCGCTGTGGCTGGACCGCCCACCCGCCTCCCCTTCCCCCTGCACCGCCACCCGCGCACCTGCCGTGGCGGTGGTCCCGCCCGGCTTCGGTTACGCTCGCGCGGCCGAACGGCTGCGCTCCCTGCTGTCCGCTGGGGTGCCGGTCGGCGCGGTGCTGGCCGCCGGGGACGAGGGCGTGCTGATCTTCAACAGGCTTTACGCGAATCTCCCGGTGATCGATCAGGTCGAGCCGGCCGCCGTCGCCGGGTTTGACCTGATCGCGGTCGAGGTCCGCCCGCCGGGCCAGCCGCTGACCCTGCTGGCCGACCCGGTCGCACTCGCGGCCGCCTTCTCCCTGTCCGGCGCCGAGGCCGGGGACGCCGCCGCGTTGTGCCGCACGCTCGTCGACACATCGAACGCCGTGGTCGGCCGTGCGGCCGGCGGCGCCGGGGCCGGCCATGGCGATACCGGCCCGGGTGAGCCCGGGGAGCCGGGGGAGCCGTGGGTGGCGGCGGGGGGCGAGCGCGTCCCGTTGCGGCGGGCCTGCGCCCAGGCCCAGGGGTGGCCGGTCGGCGCGGTGCGGGTGCTCGGCACGGCGGACGGCCAGGCCGAGGTCGATGACCTGTTCGCCCTGGACCTGGCGGCCGTGGCGGACGCGGCCACCGCCCGGCGGGGCAGCCTGGGCTCCGCGGCGCTGGTCGCGTCGCTGCGCCGGATGACCGACGGCGCCGATCACGCGGGCGAACTGGCCGGCCTGCTGGGCCTGCCGGTGCGGCGCGCGCTCACCGAGCCGGCCGCCGCCAGGCTCGGGGCGCTGACCACCCCGGGCGCGCGCCCCGACGCCGTCGTGGTGGACCTCGGCGCGGGCACCGTCGACGTGATCGCGCCCGGCGGCGAGGTGGTGGCGGCGGGCGCGGGCGGCCTGCTTACCGCCGCGGTCGCCGAGACGCTCGGCATCACCCGGGCCGCCGCGGACTGGGTCAAGCGCGGCCCCTGCCTGCGGGTCGACGGCGGCCAGCGGTTCGAGGCCGAGGACGGAAGCCGCGGCTTCCTCGACCGCCCGGCCCCGGCCTCGGCCGCGGGCATGCTCGCCGTGCGCGGCCCGGCGGGGCTGCTGCCCTTCGACCGGCGGCACAGCCCGGCCGAGTGGCGGGCGCTGCGGCTGCGGCTGAAGGAGGCCGTGTTCGCCGCGAACCTGCGCCGTGCCCTCGCCACGCTCGGTGCCGCGCTGCCCCAGGTGCTCATCGTCGGCGGGCCCGCCGGGGACGACGAGCTGCTCGGGGTCGTGCTGCGCGCGCTGCCCGGTGACGTGCCGGTTGGCCGGGCCAACGTGGGCGGCACGCTGACCGGGTCCGCGGCCGGTCACCGGTACGCCGCCGCGGTCGGCCTGGCCATGGACCAGCAGGCCGGCGAACCGCCGCGGTCAGGCGGCCGCGCTGGCGGCGAGGTCGCGCAGCGCGCGGGCGGAGCCGAGGGAGGTGTCGACGGCCAGCAGCCGCGGCGCCTCCGAGCCCGCCATGACCGCGTGGATGTGCCGGATGATCGGGGTGAACGAGGCCGTGTTCGGCCCGGCGCCCGGGTGGGTGACCGGGTCCTGCCCCTCGGCGCGGACGACGAAGATGTCGGTGGCGGCCGGGTGGAACGGATTGGTGATGTTGATCTGGCCCCCCGTGCCCAGCAGCCGGGTCCCGGTGTCGTCGGCCCGGCCGAAGCCGCACGACAGGTACAGGTGACGGCCGCCGGGGAAGTCCAGGCACCCCCAGGCCGTCACGTCCACGCCGCCCGCGTCGTAGTCCGCCCGCGCCCAGGCGGCCTCGTGCTCGGCGCCGAACAGGTCACGGGCCAGGCGGACCGGGTAGCAGCCGACATCGAGCAGCGCGCCGCCCGCCAGGGCGGTGGACATCCGGACGTTGCTGCCCGGGTCGTGCATGAGGAAGTGGAAGTCCGACTGGATCTCGCGCAATTCGCCGATGGTCCCCTGGGCGAGGATCGCGCGCAGCCGGGCCATCTGGTCGTGGAAGGGGAAGGCGAACGCCTCCCACAGCGGGGTCCCGGTCTCCCCGGCCACGGCGAGCACCTGCTCGGTCTCGGCGACCGACCCGGTCAGCGGCTTCTCGCAGAGCACCGGCTTGCCGGCCCGCAGTGCGCGGATCGTCCACTCGCCGTGCAGGGCGTTGGGAAGCGGGATGTACAGGGCATCCACCCCGGGATCGTCGATCAGCTCCTGGTATCCCACGATCGTCCGCCGGATGCCGTTTTCGGCCGCCCACCGGGCGGTGCGGTCGGGGATGCGGCCCGCCACGGCGACCGGATCGCCGCCCGCCTCCCGGACCGAGGGCAGGAACAGACTGTGGGCGATGTTGGCCGTGCCCATGATCCCCCACCGGATGCTGCCGGTCATCGCTATCACCAATCCCCTCTCCCGGGGCATTATGCCGGTATGGCTGAGTTGTTTCGTGGCGTGGGCGTAGCCCTGGTGACCATGTTCAGTGACGACGGCGCGGCGGACGCCGGTGCGACCGGCGAGCTGGCCCGCGAGCTGGTGGAGCGCGGCATGCGCGCGGTGCTCGTGGCCGGCACCACGGGGGAGGCCGCCACGCTGACCGAGCCCGAGCGCCGGGAGCTGGTGGCGGCGGTCCGCGGCGCGATCCCCGCGGATGTGCCCGTTATCGCCGGCACCGGGGCACCGTCCACCCGCCAGGCCGTCGCGCTGACCAGGGATGCCGTGGCGGCCGGGGCGGACGCGGTGCTGGCGTGGCCGCCGGCGACCAGCAGGGATGTGGGCCAGTACTTCAAGGCCGTGGCGGACGCGGCGCGGTCCCGCCCGGTGCTCGCGTACCACTTCCCCCGGGTGTACCCGCCGGGCGTGCCGGTGGACGTGCTGGCCGGCCTGCCGGTGGCCGGGCAGAAGGACTCCTCCGGCGACCCGGAGCGGCTGCTCGACGAGCTGACGCGCTACTCCGGCGCGACCTACGTGGGGTCCTCGGCCGTGCTGGGGCTGGCCGGGCCGCTGGGCGCCACCGGCGCCATCCTCGCGCTGGCCAACGTCGAGCCCGAGCGGTGCGTTGCGGCGTTCGCCGGCGACCCGGCCGCGCAGCTCGGGCTCGCCCCCCGCCACCTGGCCGCCAGCCGCGGCGGCGTCCTCGCCCTCAAGCAGCTGCTGTCCGAGGACCGCGGCCGCCCGATCCCCGCCCGGATCGGCTAGCCCAGCCCCGCAAGGCGGACTTCAGCCGGCCGGCAGTAACGTCAGCCGCTCGCCCCTGGGCAGGTGTCTCGGCCCAAGTCGATGGTGATCGGCTGGTGGCGGGTTCGCTGAGGGCTTACCTCGGTAATGGGATCTCATATTTGAGATACCGTTGGGCGTATGGATCGAGAGGATGCGCAGTCCGGGCGCGACGACGTGCCCGAGCTGCCGCTGCTGCCGGGGTTCCGGGAGATGGCGTTGCGGCGCATGTCGGCGCAGCGCCGCCGGCTTGTCGCCGACCTGGCCGCGCAGCGGCGTTCGGCCGGGCTGTCCCAGACCGAGGTCGCGGCGCGGATGGGCACCTCGCAGTCGGCCGTGGCCCGGCTGGAGACCGGGGACGCGGACGTGCGGGTTTCGACCCTGGAACGTTACGCCGCAGCGATCGGCAGCCAGCTCGCCTGGCTGGCCCGGGCGGGCCAGCCGGAACCGGGCCCGCCGCCGGAACCCGGCCGGCTTGATCTCGGCCAGCCGGGACCAAGTCAGCCAGGGCCCGCAGGGCCCGGGCCGGGTCAGCCCGGTCTCGGCCGGCCGGAGCCTGGCCAGCCGGGTGCTGCCCGGCCGGGAGACCTCCGGGCCGGGACGGGACGACAGGAAGGACAGCTATGACCACGCGAGAGATGCAGGGCTATCCGCCGGGGCCGCCGGTCCCGCCCTGGCGGCCCGGGCCGCCCGAGCGCCCGGGCCCGCTTCCGTGGCAGCCGGGCCCCGCACCGCAGCCCGCCCGGCCGAACCCGGCGTTGCAGCCCGCGCGGGTCTGGCTGGATCCCGGGGGCTGGCCGGAAGGGCTCTACGACCGGTTGCTGGCGCAGCGGATCGTGATGGCGCACGGCTACCTGGACGGCGAGGCGGCGACCCGGCTCTGCGCCCAGTTGCTGACCCTCGACGCCGAAGGGACCAGGCCCATCCGGCTCGAGTTGCAGAACCTCGACGCGGAGCTGCCCGCGGTCCTGTCGGTCATGGGCGTTCTCGACGTCATCCGCGGTTCGGTGTCGGCCTACGTGGGCGGCCGGATACAGGGCCCGGCGCTGGGCGTTCTGGCCGCCTCCCGGCACCGGCTGGCCTACCCGAACGCGCTGTTCGTCCTGTCCGAGCCGCAGGTCAGCTTCGAGGGCACGGTGACCGCGGTGGCGGCGCGGGAGGAGCAGGCGCGCGCGATGCTCGGCGAGCTGTTCGCCAGGATTGCGGCGGTCACCGGCCGCGACGTGGACCAGGTGCGGGCGGACGCGCGGCGGGACCGGCTGTTCAGCGTCACCGAGGCGATCGCGTACGGCCTGGTGGAAGGCCAGGCCACGGCGCGCAGGCTACCGGGGCTCCCGGGGCTGGCGGGGGAGGGCTATGACGGTGGCGGCGACAGCCGCGGCGGCCCCGGCCACCACGAGCCAGGCGGAGACCGGCACCGGGACGGCTAGGACGAGGAGGACCACGGCCGAGGCGACGGCGGCCAAGGCGGCGGCCGGAGCCTGAAGGCGCAGCCAGCGCGCCGCGGTCCGGGCGGGCATGGCGGCCGGGGCGTCGGTCAGCAGCAGGTAGCCGAGGATGAGCAGGCCCTCGGCGGTCAGCGTCGCGGTGCCCGAGTGCCCCAGAGCCGACCCGGCGACCGCGGCGACGGCCGCCAGGGTGCCGGTGAGCGGCCACCGGGCCAGCGGGCCTGCCAGGCCCGCCGCCACGAGCAGCAGCCCGGCGACGGTGAGCACCTGACCACGCCCGGTCAGGCTCAGCGCGGGCAGGACCATCATGCCGGTGCCGAGGCAGGCGGTCGCCGCGAGCACGGTCAAGCCCCGCGCGCTCCGGTCCGGCTCCGTCGCGCCGGACGGGGCTGGAGCGCGCCCGGCCGGCCCGCGCTTGCGCGGCTCGTGCCCGGTCACCGCCGTCTCCTCATGGCCGGACCGTCCCCACTCGCCCCGCGCGCTCTGCTCGTCCCGTCCCCGATCTTTGTAGTGCCTGCGCGCCCTCCAGACCCGTTGCGCTGTCCCAGGTCAGCACCGGCACACCGAGGCCGGCCAGGCTGGCTCGCAGCGCGTTGCGGTCCAGCCGCCACAGCCGGACCGCCAGCGCCGAGGTGGGCAGCCGCGGGGCCACCGGCGGCTCGTGCCTGAGCACATCCACGACGACCAGGGACACGCCGCGCTGGCGTAGGTCGGTGATCGCGCTGATCGCGCGCGGGTCGAGCAGCGGCGAGAACAGGACCACGAGGGCGCGCGGGGGCAGCGCCGAGCGGGGCACGCGATCGAGGTCCGGGGTGACCTCGCTGGGGAAACGCACGCCGAACGCCATCTCCACGATCTGGAAGAAGTGCCGGCTGCCCGGCGCCGGGGCCAGCCACTTGAGCATCCCGCCGAGCACCACCACGCCGACGCGGTCGCCGGTGCCCAGGTACGCGGTGGCCAGGCCGGCCGCGCCCCGGACCGCCACGTCCAGCGTGGTATCACCGGGCGGGCCCACGTCGGAGAACGCGTCGACCATCACCACCAGGTCGGCCGCGCGCAGCGCGGCCCGCTGGTTCGTGTGGGGCTGGCCCAGCCTGCTGCTCACCGCCCAGTTCACGTCGCGCAAACGGTCACCCGGCTGGTAGCCGCGAATGCCGAAGAACTCGATGCCCGAGCCGGGCGACGCCGCGGTGTGGTCCCCGATCCGCCGGAGCAGCTCCGGGGGCAGCAGCGTGGCCCGGGCCGGGGGCGCGTGCGGGAAGACCTCGACCAGCGGCGGGCGCAGCGTCAGGTCGGCCTGGCCCGTCCCCTCGGTGCGGCAGCGCACCCGCACCGCGGCGACCAGGTGACGGCCCCAGGCGTTCGGCCGCAGCACCCAGCGCGCCTGCGCCGCCTGCTCACCGACCACGACCTGGGTCGCCCGGCCTTCGGCGAGGGTGACCGCCGGGCCCGGCTGGATCTCGAAGCTGGCCTCGCCCACGGGCGCCGTCAGGGTGGCGATGACCTCGACGTCCTCGCCCTCGAAGCAGCGCGTGGTGGACACGGTGATCGCACCGCCGGGGACCTCGGACCTCCTGCCGTGGCCGGAGGCCGCCAGCGCGGCGAGGGCCGGTGCGGCGAGCAGCAGCAGGTTCGCGTGCCGGGTCAGCACCGCCCCGATTATCGCGAGCACCGCGACCAGGGCGAGCTTGCGCAGCCGCGGCGAGGGGCGCCACGCGGCCGGCCCGGGCACGACGCGCCCCGGCGCAGGCTGCCTTGGCGCGGCTGGCGCGGGCTGAGCGGGTGCCGGTGGGCTGCCCGCCCGCTGGGTCATTGGGCCGCCCGGGGCACCGGCTCGGCGGTGAGGATCTCGGTGACCAGGTCTTCACCGGTCACCTTGCGCACCCACATCTCCGGGCGGAGCACCAGCCGGTGCGCCAGGGCGGCCACGGCGACCGCCTTGACGTCCTCGGGGATGACGTAGTCGCGGGAGTCGATCGCGGCGTGCCCGCGGGCAAGCTGGATCACCGCCAGGGTCCCGCGCGGGCTGGCGCCCACGGTGATCTGCGGGTGCGAGCGGGTGGCGGCGACCAGCCGGACGATGTACCCGAGCAGGTCGTCATCGAGGTGGACCTGTTCCAGGGACTCCCGCATGGCCAGCAGCGCGGCGGCGTCGAGGACCTGCTCGGGCTGCGGCGGCGCGGAGCCGCGCGCCAGCCGGCGCCTGGCCATCTCCGTCTCGCCGGCCTCATCGAGGTAGCCGAGCCTGATGCGGGCGGTGAACCGGTCGAGCTGAGCCTCGGGCAGCGGGTAGGTGCCCTCGTACTCGATCGGGTTGTCGGTGGCCAGCACCACGAACGGCTGCGGCAGCGGATGAGTCTTGCCGTCGACGCTGACCTGGCCCTCGGCCATCGCCTCCAGCAGGGCGGCCTGCGTCTTGGGCGGCGTGCGGTTGATCTCGTCCCCGAGCAGGAAGTTGGTGAACACCGGCCCGGGGCGGAACACCACGTCCCCGGTGCGCGGGTCCAGCACGGGCGCGCCGGTGAGGTCGGACGGCAGCATGTCCGGGGTGAACTGGACCCGGGTGAACTCGAGACCCAGCGTGGTGGCGAACGAGCGGGCCAGCAGCGTCTTGCCCAGGCCGGGCAGATCCTCGATGAGGATGTGCCCGGACGCCAGGATGCCGAGCAGCACCTGGGCGACCGCGGTCCGCTTGCCGACGATGACCCGCTCTATCTCGGTGAGGATCTGCGCGCACCGCTGGGCGGTTACGCCCACGGCGGGGGCCAGGGTCCCGGTCAAAGCTGCTCCAGCCTGTCTACGATGCGGGCGAGGGTACGCAGGTCCGCCCCCGGCGCCTTGCTGTCGAACGACCGCGGCCTGGACGGGTCGACGAGCGGCCAGATCTCCTCACCGACCAGGCGGCGGGCCCGCACCGGGTCGGCGGTCGCGTCGACCCGGTGATGTTCGGCCAGCACCGACTGCACCAGGCGGCCGAACAGCGGCCGGACCCCGTGGTCGTAGTGCCACTCGGACACCGGCGCCCAGCCGAGGTCGGAGCTGATCTTGGCGTACGTGGGGAAGTCGCTCGCCTGCACAACGGGATCCCGCGCCGCGCGGCGCCGGAGCAGGCCCCGGGTGAGCCAGCGCCAGACCTCAGATGCCCGCCGGGCCGCGGACTCCGGAGCGCTGCGCGGCACCGCGGCCACCAGGACGATCAGGCCAAGCGCGGCCAGGGAGTCGGCGGCGATGACCAGGCCGAACGGCCCGGTGGCCACCAGCGCGGTGAGCAGCGTCAGCACGGCCACCACGGTGATGACGGCCGGCCACAGTGCCGCCGCAGCGCTTTTCCCGCCCCCGCGCTCTGCCCTTCCCGCCCCCGGCCTGCGCCGCGCCCGGCTCATGACACGCCGCCCAGATCCGCGCGCACCTGCGCGAGGGCCCCGAGGGCCGTGGCCCGGTCGGCCTCGGTCATCGGGTGCCTGCTGTACCGGGCCCGCCGGAACAGCCCGGTCAGCGTGCCCGCCCACGACGACTGGACCAGGCCGCCCGCGGTCGCCCTAGCGAGCACCTCGGCGGGCGTGTCCGCGGCCGCCGCGGGCGAGCCGGCCTCGGCCAGGCTGCGCTCCATGGCGGCGTAGCAGCCGATGATGGCGGTGCGCGGGTCGACGTCCGCGCGCAGGGCCTCCTCCCCGGCGGCCAGCGCGTCGGCCAGCGGCGCCGCGGGCTCTGGAGCGGGCGTGGCGAACACCGGCACGGGCGAGCGGCTCCGGCGGTGGTACCAGGTCAGCGCGAATGCCGCCATGGCCACGACGGCGAACAGCGCGAACACCGGCCAGGAGCTGCCCGGCGGGTGATGCGAGCCGGCCCGCAGGGCCCCGGCGCCGCCGCCGGGGCGGAGCCCCAGGTGCGCGATGACCCCGCGCGACCGCAGCAGGGCGATGAATTTCGCCAGGCCGAACACGAAGAACGGCAACATCAGGACCCACCAGATCGAGCGCCGCTTCCGCTCCGGCCGCCCATCCTCGCCCTTGCGCCGCAAGATCAGGCCGGCCACGAGCAGGACCAGGCCGACGACCGCGAGTACCGTCACCGCGACGTTCAGGGCCGAGTTCAGCACCCGGTCGCTCATGCCCAGGACGTTGCCGCTGCCGGCCGAGGAGAACGCGCCACCGGCGCGCAGGCCGGCCGCCGCAACGCCCAGGAGCAGCAAAACGGCTGCCGCGCGGCGCACGTCCACCCCGCTGCGTGCCCCTCTTCCCGGCATGGCACCTCCAGGCACGGGGCCAGAACCGTCGGCGCGCGATCTGCGACGGGGGACGTTGCTCATCGCCCACGGCTAATGCCGTCACCTCCGTTCAGTGTGCCAGCCGGCCGCCTGACTTCCCAGCAATCACCACCCAGATCACAGACATGGGCCCAGTCTGGTCCCGGAGTAGTATCAAAACGGCAAAACCACACGGGAGCTCGGGCGAACCGGGCTGAGAGGGTGGCTGGCCAGCCGGCCTGCGCCACCGACCGTCTGAACCTGACCGGGTAATGCCGGCGTAGGGAGGCAGTCGTGACGGCCACATCCGCACCGGCCGGGGAAACGTTTGTCACCATTCCCGGAGACCGCCATTCCGAGGTCGCCCGCACGCTCGCCGAGCCGGTTCCGCAGGCGCTCAGCCTCGTCGACCAGCTTGGGCTCTGGGGCAATCTCGGGGTGAGCCTGCTGGGCTTCACCGGGGCCATCTTCGTCCTCCAGCCGGGCGGTCCGGGCACACCGGAGCTGTCGCTCGCCGCCGGGCTGACCGCCGTGGTGCTGGGCACGATCCTCGGTACCCTGCCCGTCGCGCTGGCCGGGCTCCCCGGCACCCGCACCGGCGCACCCGCCATGGTCCTGCTGCGCGGCCTGTTCGGGGCCAGGGCCTCCTACCTGCCGACCGCGCTGAACATCCTGCAATGCCTCGGCTGGGGGGTCTTCGAACTGGTCACGATCGCGACCGCGGCGCACACCGTGGCCCCGGCGCTGCCCCGGTGGGCGTACATCCTGATCGCCGGGGTGGCCACCGCGCTGCTCACCGTCCGGCCGCTCGGCGCCATCCGCATCCTGCGCCGGTACGTGACGACCGCGGTCGTGGTGGTCCTGGCCTACCTGTTCATCCAGCTCGCCCGGCGCCCGCTGCCGGCGTTCTCGCACGGCACGTGGTCGGGGTTCTGGGTGGCCACGGACACGGTCGTCGCGGCGGCCATCTCGTTCGCGCCGCTGGCCGCCGACTACACCCGGCACTCGCGCAGCCAGGCGGCGGCCTTCGGCGGCGTGTTCCTCGGCTACAGCTTCACGCAGGTGCTGTGCTACGTGATCGGCCTGCTCGCGCTCGTCACCGTGGCGCATAACCCGAACGACATCTACGGCGCGTTCATCGCGCTGCCCGCCGGGGCGATCGGGTTCGGCATCCTCGCGGTGCGCGAGCTGGACCAGTCCTTCGCCAACGTCTACTCGACCGCCGCGTCAGCGCAGAACCTGCGGCCGCTGTGGGACCGCCGGGTGCTCGCCATCACGATCTCGGCGCTGACCACGGTGGGCGCCCTGTTCGGAAACATCAGCGACTACGAGAACTTCCTCATCCTGCTCGGCTCGGTGTTCGTGCCGATGTGCGCGGTGCTCATCGTCGACTTCTTCATCCTGGCCAGGGGCCAGTGGGACGTATCGGCGGCGGCCCGCGCCCGCTGGGCGATGGTGCTGCCGTGGGCCGCCGGGTTCGTCACCTACCAGCTCATCAACCCCGGCTACGTCTCCTGGTGGGCGTCCGCCTGGACCCACGTCGCGCGCGCGATCGGGTTCACCCCGGCAACCTGGATGTCGGCGTCGATCTGTTCCTTCCTGGTCGCGGCGGTGGCCACGCTGCTCGTGGGCGGTCTGACCGCGGTGGACCGCCGGTCAGGCGCCCGTCCCAGGCCCGGCGAGCGGCACGCGACGGCGGCCTGACCGCCATGGTCACACCGCCCGGGGGCACCGGGGGCGCCGCGGGGCCGGGGCTTCTGGCCCACGGCATGGGCAAGGCCCTGGTCGAGCCGGACTGGCCGCCGCTCACCGAGGAGGAGGTCAGCGCGGTACTCGCCCGTTACGGCCGGCCGGGCGGCGTCGCCGTGCTCTGGCGCAGCCCCCGGCCCATGTCGGCCGCGGCGCTTGTCCGGTACGGGGGGGAGGAACTGTTCGTCAAGCGGCATCACACGTCGGTGCGCACCGCCGGGCAACTGGCCGCCGAGCACGCCCTCGCGGCGCACCTGCGGGCGCTGGGCGTGGCCGTGCCAGCGGTCCTGCAAGTGACGGGGGATGGGAGGCGGGCGGGAAGGGGGACAGTGCAGGGGGAATGGGGAGGCGGGCGGGGGGTGGGGGGGCCACCACCGTGCAGGCCGGCGACTTCGTCTACGAGATCCACGCCCGGGCCGACGGCCTCGACGTGTACCGGGACGCGGTGTCCTGGTCGCCGTTCACCAGCCCGCGGCACGCGCACGCGGCGGGCAACGCGCTGGCCCGGTTCCACCGCGCCAGCGCGAGCTTCGGCCTGCCAGCCCGGCCGCCGGCCGTGCTCACCAGCTCCTGCGCGATCATCACCGCGGCTGACCCGCTCGCCGAGATGGCCCGGCTGGCCGCCCGCCGGCCGGGCCTGGCCGCCTACCTGGACCGGCGACCGTGGCGGGACGAGCTCAGCAGGTACCACCTGCCCGCGATCGGCGCGCTGGCGCCGCTGCTCCCGCAACTGGGGCGGCTGTGGGGGCACGGGGACTTTCACCCGTCCAACCTCACCTGGACCTCGGTGTCCCCGGCCGCCGAGGTCGTGGCGGTCATCGACCTGGGGCTGGCGAACCGCACGTTCGCGGCGCACGATCTCGCGGTCGCGATCGAGCGCAGCGCCGTGGGCTGGCTCGACCTGGCCGACACCGGGCGGGCCGGCGTGGACCTCCCCGCGGTGGACGCGCTGCTCGACGGCTACCAGGCGGTCCGGCCGCTCAGCGGGGCCGAGCTGGCGGCCGTGGCGGCGCTGCTCCCGGTGGTCCACCTCGAGTACGCGCTGTCGGAGGTCGAGTACTTCGCCAGCGTGGTGTGCTCACCCGGCAACGCCGACCTGGCCTACCACACCTACCTGATCGGGCACACCCGCTGGTTCGGCACGCCGGAAGGCTCGGCGCTGCTCAGCCACCTGCGGCAACGGGCAGGCCTCAGTCCTGTCAGGGCGTGCGACAGCACCCGGGCTGATCGGGCACGATAGGGCCGGTGAAGGGATATGTGATCGCGGTCGACGGGTCGGCGGTCGACGCCGACCGGGAAACCGCCCGGCGGCTCTTCAACGCGGGCAAGCTCCTTTGGCTCGACCTGTACCAGCCGGACGACGACACCCTCGCCCAGCTCGCCGGCTTCCTCGGTATCCACCCGCTGGTGACCGAGGACGCGCAGCATTTCGGGCAGCGCCCGAAGATCGAGGACTACGACAGCTTCACCCAGATCGTGGCCTACGGCGTGCACTCCATGGATCAGCCTCTGGTGGAGGTGCACTGCTTCTACTCCGAGCACTACCTGGTCACCGTCCGGAAGTCGGACTGCGCCGCGTTCGCCACCGTGCGGCAGCGGCTCACCCGGCAGGCGGGCAAAGAGCCCAGCCGGCTCATGCTGCTGCACCGGCTGCTGGGCGAGCTGACCGACGGGTTCTTCCCCGTGCTGTCGGAGTTCGACGACCGGATCGACGAGCTCCAGGACGCGATTCTCGCCAAGCCCACCGACGCGCAGCTCGGCGACCTGTTCACGATGAAGCGGTGGCTCATCGGGGCCCGCAAGGTCATCACGCCGCAGCGCGACATGGTCGCCACGCTGGTGGACGGGGTGATCGAGCTGCCCGGCATGACCCAGGACATCGAGCGTTACTTCCGCGACCTCTACGACCACCTGATCCGGATCAGCGACCTGGTGGACAGCTACCGCGACCTGCTCACCGGGTCGCTGGACTCCTACCTGTCGACCGTGTCGAACCGGCTCAACGTGGTCATGAAACAGCTCACGATCATCGCCACGATCTTCCTGCCGCTGTCGTTCCTCACCGGCTTCTTCGGCCAGAACTTCGCCTGGATGGTGGACCGGCTGACCTCGCTGCCGGTCTTCCTCGGGCTGGGGATCGGCACCCAGGTCGCTGCCGTGGTGGCTCTGCTGGTGCTGTTCCGCCGCCGCGGCTGGATGTAACGCGGGCCTGACCTGGCCGCGGCGCGCCGGCGCGTTAGGGTCAGCCATGAGCCGGTTGCACGTGCCGATGCGCGACTCGCTCGTGGTGGTGCTCACGATCACCACGGGCGCGGTGGACGCCACCTCGTTCCTCGCGCTCGGTAACGTGTTCGCCAGCGTGATCACGGGCAACATGGTGCTGCTCGGCGTCGCGGCCGGCACCGGGCACCTGGCGCTCGCGGTGCACAGCGGCGTGGCGCTGGCCGGTTACATGGCCGGGGTGGCGCTCGGCGCCCCGATCGCCCGGCACCAGGACAGCCGGGGCGGAACCTGGCCGCCCAGCGTGACCATCACGCTGGTGGCCGAGCTTGGCGTGCTGGCCGCGTTCAGCGTCGTGTGGGAACTGGCCGGCGCGGCCCCGCGGGGCGGCGTCCAGCTCGCCCTCGTGGTCGTCCTGGCGGCCGCCATGGGCCTTCAGGCGGCCGCGGTCCGCCGCCTCGGCCAGATGTCAAGCACTTACCTGACCAGCACCCTCACCGCTCTGGTCGCCGGGCTGGTGACCGGCAGCAAACCGGACGGGATGCAGCGCAGCCTCGGCGTGCTGGCCGCCATCATCGCCGGGGCGATCGTCGCGAGCGTCCTGGTGAAGACCGCCCCCGCCTGGGTGCCCGCGATCGTGCTCCTGCCGCTCGGCGTGGTCATCGTGTCGTCCGTGGCCGGTTTCGAGTGGGTCAGGGATCACTTCAAGCTCCGCCGGGCCGGGTGACCCGGCCGTGGCCGGCTTCCTGCGGAGCAGCAGCACGGCGATGGCGAGCGCCGCGGCGGGCGGCAGCGTGATCAGGGCGGGAAGCTGGTAACGCCAGTTGAACTCGAACACGTCGGAGGACAGCAGCGCCGCCACACCGGTGACGAAGAACAGCAGGCAGGCCAGGGCGGCGGCGCGCTGCGCGGGCGGAACCCGGCGGCGCAGCGTGACAAGGCTGCCGGCCAGCCCGGCCAGCACGGTGAACAGGAACAGCGGCCCCGGGGTGTAGCCGCCGCCGAGCTGGTAGGCGCGGAGGAACCCGGCGAGCGGCCGCACCACGACCGGGTTGCCGCCGGCGAAATCGCTGCCGGTCCCGATCGTCTGTTCCACGCCCTCGTGGTTGTAGGTGCCGAAGACGAACGCGCCGTTCCTGATGACAACGTAGGGCGGGTACTGCGGGTAGGCGGTCTGGAACTGCCAGCGGGTGAGCGACGGATCCCCCGTGTCGGTGTGCCGGCTGAGCGCGAACAGCTTGAGCGTGTCCCCGGTGATCGACCCCAGCACCCGCAGCGGCTGCTGCTCGAGCACCCGGTGGTCGAAGTTGCCGGTCACCGTGCCGCACATCGTGGGCACCTCGGCGCCGTTCACGTACTTGTGGCAGAGCTGCATCAGGGCCTGGCGGCTCGCGGGGCTCAGGGCGGCGATGCCGGCGCCCCTGATCGGCGACCTGGGGTTGTGGTCCAGGCCGTCCGGCCCGAGCAGCAGCTTCTGCGTGGCGTCCGGGCAGAGCATCCGCTCGTACGAGGGCAGCCGCAGGGTCGCGCAGTCCGCCGCCTCGGCCATGCGGCCGTAGAGCGTGCCGGAGGCGTACGGGGCCAGCGAGAAGCTGTGCAGCTGGGGGTCGACGTAGTTCCGGTAGCTGGCGGCGACGATCGGCAGCGCGAAGGCCACGCACAGCAGGCAGGCCTGCTTGAGCCGCGACCGCCAGCCGGGGACCACGATGAGGAGGTAACCGACGGCGGGGAGGACGAAGATCTCCCCGATCTGGCGCGCGGTGGCGGAGGCGCCGAACGCGAAGCCGGCGACGATGGTAAGCCAGGCCGGCGGGGTGTGGTACCACAGCAGGGCGACCACGCCCACGACGATGAGCACCTCGAACATGACGTCGGGCATGATGTTCTGCTCGATCTGCACCTGGTAGGCGTCGAGCAGGACCGGGGCGGTGGCCAGGGCGGACAGCCAGCGGGGCGCGCCGCGGCGCAGCAGCACCAGGTAGATGGCCACGGCCATGGCCAGGCCGAGCAGATGCTGGATCGCGGCGATCGCGTCCAGGTTGCCCAGCGCGACCACCGGCTTGATCGCGAACTGGTAGCCGGCCGGATCGTCACCCGGGTAGGCGCCCAGCAGGTATTTCGTCGAGTCGATGTAGAGCAGGGCGGGACGGTATGCGATCTGGGCCAGGACGCGGAGCACCAGGCCGGCCGCCAGCAGCACGGTGAAAAGCCAGTGCTGGCGGGCCAGGGCCGGAATGTGCCGTGCTCGCGACCAGAGCCGGCCCGGCGCGGGTACGGGCCGCCCGCTCGCGGGCGCGGCATCACCCGCAGCGGTGGAAGGCATTCGCATGGACGTCATCCCGGCACGATGGTCGCTGTCGTCCGGGCGGCCGCGCCTGCTTCCCGCCCCGAACGCTGACACTGCGTCACGCTAGCCCGCTCAGGCCGATCCGGGGACATGCGCTCCCCCGAAACAGCACTGGGTAAGCATATCGAAACACTGGGTAGCCGCCCGTCCTGGCCAGCCCGTGTGTTTCTCCGCCCGGCGGGCCGGCCCGGAGGGGACCGCACCGCCCTAGCGAGGTTGTTCGTGACGGCCCAGGCCGCCTCTTCCAGGATATTCACTCCGCCGGCTGGGCTGCCGCGGTTCCGGGCCGCATGTCGGCACCCGCTCCTACCATGGCGCCCATGCGGCATACGAGCATGGGCGGGCCGGCGGGGACGGCCTGCTGGGATGTTCTCAGGGCCCAGGCTCGCGCGGTCACCACCGGCCTGCCCGAGCCGCCCGCGCCCGGCCCCGGCGTGTGCGCAGCCTGCCGCGGCCCGGTCGGCCGCGGCTACACCCGCTGCTTCCAGTGCGGCCTGCACGCGGAGTGCGCACCGGGCCTGCTTGCCGACGTGGTGGCCCCGGTGGCCTTCGCGCCGAAGGGCAGCCGCCTGGCCACGGACCTGTGGCTGTACAAGTCGCCCCGGCCAGGGGCCGGGCAGGCCGGGGCTGAGTTACGCGCCCTGCTGCTGGTCTTCCTGCACGATCACGGGAGGCGGGTCTGGCGGCAGGCGGGGATGACCGCGCCCACCCACGTTTGTGTGGTGCCGAGCTGCCGCGGCCGGGCCGGCCCGCACCCGCTCCGGACGCTGCTGCGCGGCTTCCTGGCCCTGCCGTGGACGGCGCTGGTCACCGAGCCCGGCGCCGACCTGTGGGCGCGGGCCCTGGATCCCGGCAAGTTCCGCGCGCCGCTTCCGCTGGCCGGTGCCGGGGTCCTGCTCCTGGACGACACGTGGACCTCGGGCGGGAGCGCTCAGTCGGCCGCGGTGGCGCTCAAGCGAGCGGGCGCACGGTCGGTGGCCACGGTCGTGCTTGGCCGCCACCTGCAGGCCGGCGCCGGTGCGCTCACACGAGCGGGCGCTGCCGGGGTGCTGTGACCGGTGCCGTCCCCGGCGCCGCACCCGGGCCGGTCACCCGCCCGGCGCAACGGGCCCGGTGCCTGCCCGCCGGTCAATAGGCTGAGAGCTGTGACCGAGCACGAACCCCCCTCACGAACCGCCCTGGTCCGCCGCGCCCGGCGGATCAACCGGGAACTGGCCGAGCTCTACCCGGACGCGCACACCGAGCTGAACTTCAGCACGCCGCTTGAGCTGCTCATCGCGACGGTCCTGTCCGCGCAAACCACCGACAAGCGGGTCAACATGGTGACCCCGGTGCTCTTCGCGCGCTACCACACCGCGGCGGACTACGCGGCCGCCGACCGCGAGGACGTGGAGAAGATCATCGCCTCGACCGGGTTCTTCCGGGCCAAGACCGCCAGCATCATCGCGCTCGGCCAGGCGCTGTGCGAGCGGTTCGGCGGGGAGGTGCCCAGGAAGATGAAGGATCTGGTCACGCTGCCCGGCGTGGGCCGGAAGACCGCGAACGTGGTGCTGGGCAACGCCTTCGGCGTGCCGGGCATCACCGTGGATACCCACTTCGCCCGGCTGTCCCGTCGCTTCGGCTGGACCAGCCAGACCGACCCGGACAAGATCGAGGCGGAGGTGGGCTCGCTCTTCCCGCGGTCCGAATGGACCATGCTGTCGCACCGGCTGATCTGGCACGGCCGCCGGGTCTGCCACGCACGCCGGCCGGCCTGCGGCGCCTGCGGCGTCGCCCGGTGGTGTCCGTCTTACGGTCTGGGGCCGACCGACCCCGAGGTGGCCAGGAAGCTGGTCAAGGAGGGCCCGTTCTCGTGACCTCCGCCCAGCCCGGCGCCGTGCCGGAATGGCTCGCCGGGCTGGCTGGCCGGGCCGGCGAGCTGACGGTCCCGCCCCGGATGCAGGCCCCGGCGCAGGGCGGCCGCCCGTCGGCCGTGCTGCTGTTGTTCGGGGAGACCGGCGGCGAGGCGGACCTGCTGATCGTCCAGCGAGGCCCGCACCTGCGGCGGCACGCCGGGCAGCCGGCCTTTCCCGGCGGCGCGATGGAGCCCTCCGACGGCGGGCCGGTGGGCGCGGCGCTGCGCGAGGCCGCCGAGGAAGCCGGCGTGGACCCGGCCGGCGTGGACGTTCTCGCGGTCCTGCCCGAGCTGTTCATCCCCCGCAGCGGCTTCCGGGTCACGCCGGTGCTGGCCTGGTGGCGCGCGCCGAGCCCGCTCGTCCCGGCCAGCGACGGGGAGATCGTCTCGGCGGTCCGGGCGCGGCTGGCCGACCTCGCCGACCCGGCGAACCGGCTGACGATCCGGCTGCCCACCGGGGCTACCGCAGGCCCGGCGTTCCGCCTGCACGGCATGCTGGTCTGGGGCTTCACCGCCGCCGTCGTGGACCGGCTGCTCGCGCTCGGGGGCTGGGAGCGGCCGTGGGACGCCGGGCGGGTAGAAGATCTCCCGCCCGATGTGCTCCAGGCCGCCGCGCGAGGCTAGCGCCTGTCCCGTGGGTCGTTGCCGTCGCGAGCGACGGTCGCGGGGGGATCGTATTCGCAAGGTGGAGGAGGAGCCCGCGGTGGCGCTCCGGGCGCCGTGGGCGGGTTCGGGGAGGCGCCGATGACGGCCCGCTGAGCGGCCGCCGATGCCCCGCCACGGTCCGCGCGCGGACGGCTTCCCCGAGGCCGGCGGCACTATCCTTGGGTACGTGCCGGGAGATCTGCTGGATCTGATCCTGATCGTGCTTGCGGCCGCGTTCGCCGTCGCCGGCTACCGGCAAGGTTTCATCGTCGGCATGCTGAGCTGCATCGGGTTCCTCGCTGGCGCGGCCGTCGGCGCGACCTTCTCCCCGGCCCTGGCCAGGTTCCTCGTGCACGGCCTGGACCAGCAGGCCCTCGTGGCCATCATCGTGGTCTTCATCACCGCGATGATCGGGCAGCTGCTCGCCTCCCTGGCCGGGGTCGCGGTCCGCTCCCGGGTCACCTGGCGGCCGATGGCGCTAGTGGACTCCCTGGGCGGCGCCGCCGTCAGCGTTGTCTCCGTGCTGCTCATCGCCTGGTTCATCGGCGAGGCGGTGGTCGGCGCCCCGTTCCCCGCGGTGGCCAGGCAAGTGCGCAGCTCGGAGGTTATCCGCGGGGTGAACCAGGTCATGCCCCCGGCCGCGATGAACATGTTCTCGGACTTCCGCCACCTGCTGGACAAGAGCCCCTACACCGAGGTCTTCGGCCCGCTGGGGGCGGACAGCGCGCTGAACGTGCCACCGCCCAGCCCCGCGGTGCTGCGCAAGCCGGCCGTGCGCCAGGACAGGCGCAGCATCGTCAAGGTCAGGGGGGTGGCCGGGACATGCAACAAGCAGCTCGAAGGCTCCGCCATCGTCATCTCCCGGCACCACGTGCTCACCAACGCGCACGTGGTGGCCGGGGTGACCGCTAACCTCGTGGTCTTTGACGTCGCGGGCACCCCACTTCCCGCGCGCGTCGTGCTGTTCGACCCGAAAGTGGACCTGGCGGTGCTGTACGTGCCCCGCCTGACCGCGCCGCCGCTGCACTTCGCCACCGCCACCGCGAGCAAGGAGGACAACGCCATCGTCGCCGGGTACCCGCTGAACCGCTCGTTCTCGGCCGTGGCGGCCCGGATCAGCGACGAGTCCGCCGACGCCGGCCCCGACATCTACCGCTCCAGCCAGGTGACCCGCGACATCTACACGATCCGGGCCGACGTCGAGCCGGGGAACTCCGGTGGGCCGCTGCTGGCGCCGAACGGCGGGGTCTACGGGGTGGTCTTCGCGGCCGCGGCCAACGTGCCCGACACCGGCTACGCCCTCACCGCCGGCCAGGTCGAGCCCGACGCACGGGCCGGGGCGAACGCCACCCAACAGGTGTCCACCCAGCGGTGCAGCCCCGACGGCTGACGCCGGGGCGGCCGCGCCGCCGCGGCCAGCCAGTTCCACCCCGGCAAGGCTGGCTGGGGCCGCCGCCCGGCCGGCCGTGCCCGGTCAGGGGGCAATCCGGACGGTGAGCGCCCCCGGGCCGATCGCGGCCAGGCCCTCGGCGCCGATGCGGGTGGCCAGCCCCATGGCGGCCACGCTGATCATCGCGGCGTCGATGCCGTGCGGCGCGCCACCGGCGTACCTGCTCACCCGGTCCCCGCCCCGGCGCAGCAGCGTCACCGCGCCGCGCGCGTTCCCGCGGCGGGCGTGCGTGAGGCCGACCGCGATCTGCGCCAGCCCCTGCCACAGGTCCCGTTCCGCCGCGGGGGCGGCCTTCCACGACGCCTCGAGCACCTCGTGGGCGTGGAACGGGCGGCCGGTGTCGAGCAGTTCCTGGGCGAGCCGGAGCGCCTCGGCGGGTGGCAGCAGCAGGTCGTCGGGGATCCGCTCGTCCCCGGCGGCCCCGCGCGGGAGCGGCCGCCCCAGCGCGTCACGTGGCCTGGCGTTACGGGCCCGGCCGGCGGAGTCCCGGTCGCGTGCCCGCGATACCGGGTCTTCCGCCGCGCTGGTCAACGGTCTGCCCCCTCGCGGGCCATCGCGCCGGAGGCGCACAGGCCGCGGCGGGTGCCGAAGACGCGGCCGGCGGTGCGGGAGGTCATCGTTCCGGCTCTGGGTCCGCCAGCCAGTTGTGCAGGGCCGAGTCGAACTGTTCCGGCTGTTCCTCAGGGACGAAATGACCGGCCCCGTCGATGAGCCGCCACCGGTAGGGCGCGGCCACATAGCGGGCCGAGCCCTGGGCGCTGCGGGACGGCACGCACGGATCCAGCGCCCCGTGCAGGTGCAGGGTAGGCGCCTGGATCGGGCGCCCGCATCCGGTGTGCGTACCGCAGGCCGTCGGGCCGCAGCGCCGACCGCAGGAACCAGCGGTGGTACTCCAGCGCGGAGTGGGCCACCGACGGCACGACCATCGCGGCCCGGTAGCGGCCCTCGGTTTCCCGGTCCGGCCAGCCCGGCACCGACCAGGCCCGCAGCATCCGCCCGACCCGCTCGGCGTTGTCGGCGACCAGCCGCGACTCGGGCAGCACCGGTAGCTGGAAGCCGAGCGTGTACCCGTGACGCCAGCCCTTGCGCAGCGGGCCGGCCAGCATCTCCGCCCGCATCCGCAGCGGGTGGGCCACGGACACGACGGCCAGCCGCCGGACCACCTTCGGGTAGTACGCGGCCATGGTCCAGGCCACCAGGCCACCCCAGTCGTGACCGACCACGACGGCGTTGGCCTCGCCCAGCGCCCGGATCAGGCCGGCCGCGTCCGAGGCGGCGGTGAGCAGGTCGTAGCCGCGGGGCGGCTTGTCGCTGCCGCCGTAGCCGCGCATGTCGGCCGCGACGGCCCGGAATCCCGCCGCGGGCAGGGAGGTGAGCTGCCACCGCCAGGCCCACCAGAACTGCGGGAAGCCGTGCAGCATGAGAACCAGCGGGCCCTCGCCGCTCTCGGCGATGTGGAAGCGCGTGCCGTTGGCGCTGACGGCCCGGTGCGACCAGGGGCCGTCGATGTAGATGGCCGAGCCGCCGCCCGCTGGCATCAGGTCGCCCGGTCGGCCGCCGGCAGCGCCTCGGCTGCCTGGTCATCCCGCCGCAGCAGCGCCAGGTCCTCCTGCACCGACACCCTGGTCTTGCGCAGGGCGGTCATCCGCTTCATCTTCAAGTACACGATCCCGACGGTGGCGGCGGCCAGCACAACACACACGCCGGCCACGATCAAGAACGATGCCCAGTCCCAGACGCCTAGCGCCTGGAGGCCATAGGCCAGCGCGAAGCACAGCATCACCAGAACGAGGAAACCGGTGAAGACCGCGCTGGCCAGCAGCGCCCCGGACAGGCCAAGTCGCCGCGCGTCGGCGGTAAGCTCCACCTTGGCCAGGTCGACCTGATACTTGATCAGCTGGGTCAGATCCTTGATCGCGACCGAAACGAGGTCGCCGACCGACCGTCCGTCATCTTCCGCCGGCCTTGCGGTTGCGGGCTCGGCCATCGCGTTCTCTTCCTTCCTGCGCCGGGTACTGGGTCGCGCAGGCTACTCCGTGCGGCACTTACCCGCCACGGCGCGTGGCCGCCGCCGAACGGGGGCCGACCAGAACCGTCACGCCGCGGTAACGAGCCGCCTACGGCAAGAGATCCTACGGGATCTTCAGCGCACAGCCAGGCGCCATGCGGGGCGTTGGGCCCGGGGCCCGGTCCGGTGGGCCGGCCCAGGGGCCCGGCAACAAGCGAGCGGCGCTCCCGCAGGAGCGCCGCCGCTGCACGTCAGGCCCGGGTTACCAAGCGCGCACATCTGTTGTGCCGGGCCATCCGCCGCTTGCTGCGGACCGCCCTGGCTCGCCTCCCGCGGCTGGTCGCGCGTGGGTGCCCGGTTGCCGTGCCGGACGCGTAGGTCCGTGACACCTTTGTACGACGGATCGGCCGGGATGCCTAGAGCTTGCGCGGCAAGAATTGGTGATCTTGATTGATCACGCCGGTTACATTCCCACGGGCTCAGGCGCCGCCGTCACACGCCGCTGAACGACAGCACCGGCCAGCCCCGCTGGGCGGCGATCCGGCGCAGGGCGCGGTCGGGGTTGACTACCCGGGGATGACCGACCAGCTCCAGCATGGGCAGGTCCGTCACCGAGTCGCTGTAGGCGTAACAGTCCGGGAGCGAGTACCCCCGCTCGGCGGCAAGCTCGCGGACCTGGGCGGCCTTGGCCTCGCCGTAGGCGTAGAACTCCACCTCGCCGGTGTAGCAGCCGTCGGCGATCCGCATCCGGGTGGCGATGACCGACTCCGCCCCCAGCAGCGCACCGATCGGCGCGACGACTTCGTGGCCGGAGGTCGAGACGATGATGACGTCCTGGCCCGCGCCGCGATGCTCGGACAGCAGCGCCCGCGCCTCGGCGTAGACGCAGGGCAGGATCAGCCGCTCCAGGTCCCGCGTGACGATCTCGATCACCTGGTCGGCCGGCCAGCCCCGGCACGTCTGGCTCACCTGCTCGCGGATCTTCTCCATCCGCTGGTGGTTGGCCCCGGTCAGCCGGAACCGGACCTGGGCCAGGCCACCGCGGACCACGTCGGTGCGGCTGAGCAGGCCATGCCGGTAGAACGAAGGGCCGAAGGCAAGGGTGCTCGACTTGCTGATGATGGTCTTGTCGAGGTCGAAGAACGCCGCTGTCCCGGGGAGCGTGGAAATTGGCCGCCATACGGCCTCGACGGAGGTGCCCACGATCCGGCAGCATAAGGCTAAAACCTGGATATCTGTCGCATCTCCGCGTAGCCGATTGGTAACTTGGTCTTACTTACATCTATGCTTCTCTGGAAGACGGTTCTGGCGTCCGCACCCGGACCTGGACCGTGCGGCGACCCCCGCTCTCCCCCCCGGCGGGGGTCGCCCCCTTTTTGGCCTGCTCACCGCCCTGCGGGCGGTTTCGCCGGGGCCTTGATGCTGGCTCGGGGGGCCGAGCCCCCCGGACCCCCGCGCATCCGGTACCGGTCGCAGCACCGCTTTTGCTCTGGTTTCGGCTGGCGTTTAGCTCTTCTGAGGCTTGTTTTGCCTGTTCACCGCCCTGCGGGCGGTTTCGCCGGGGCCTTGATGCTGGCTCGGGGGGCCGAGCCCCCCGGACCCCCGCGCATCCGGTACCGGTCGCGCGGTCAGGTTCCGCTCTCGTGTTGGCTGGCGTCCTCGCCCGGACGCCTCCGGTGCAGGTCGCGGCGTCGGCTCTCGCTCTCGTCCCGGTCGCGTACGCATCCCGTGCAGGTCGCCGGGCCGGCTCTCCCTCTCGTCCTGGTCGGCGTCTGGCCTGCGCGGATCTGGTACAGGTCGCTGGGCCGGGTGCGGCCTTGTTGCTGGCCAGCGTCTGGCGGGCATGCCGGGCGCCGGAAAGACCCGAGGAAGCGGCGGTGCAGGCGATTCGCCGCCGCGGCGGCCAGCTTGGGATCCCTGGTTTCTGGGCGGCCGGACCGGCCGGATCCGCCGCCCGTCCGGCGTACCTCATCTGTTTCCGTGTCGCGGAGGGGCGATGTTACAACGTGTTAGGTCGCTGGCCGTTCTGCTGACAGGCTGTTAGCGGGCCTGTCGGCGATCTTGTGGATGCGGGCCGGGCGCCGCCACCGCCCATGATCGCCATTGGTCACTGAGAGTGTCCGCAGCACTGGCGCCGGGGCCACACTTCTAGCACCTCTGGGGGCCCTAGCCCCGGCTGGGCCCGCTTGCCCGCCCGCCGCTGCCCCGGTTCGGGATAAAAGGTACAGATAATGGTCTATCAGCGGGAAAGAAACCCGCGCGGCGTGGCGACCGCGCCCGGCGTTCGCCGCCTACCGGCAAATGGCCAGATTATGGCTGATAGAGGCATCAAATTCACATTCTTGGGCGGTTCGCCGGGTTACGGCGCCACCTGCGCGGCGGCCTCGGCGACCGCGACGGCGGCATCCGGGGGGTGGGCCAGCAGGGTGCGCAGCAGCAGGAGCGCTCCGTCCTTGGCCAGCGGGTCGTTGCCGGTGCCGCACTTGGGTGACTGGATGCAGGAGGGGCACCCCGCCTGGCACTCGCAACTGGTGATCGCCTCGGCCGTTGCCGTCAGCCAGTCCCGCGCCACCGCGAACCCGCGTTCGGCGAACCCGGCGCCGCCCTCGTTCCCGTCGTAGACGAACACCGTCAGCCGTCCGGTGGCGGGGTGCAGGTCGGCGGAGACGCCGCCGATGTCCATGCGGTCGCAGGCCGCGAACAGGGGCAGCAGCCCGATGGCGGTGTGCTCGGCGGCGTGCGCCGCACCGGGCAGGTCCACCCCGGTGCGCAACAGCGCCTCGCGCTGCTCCGCCGAGATGGTCCACCAGACGGCGCGGGTCCGCAGCGCGCGCGGCGGAAGGTCGAGGGCCACCTCGTCGAAGATCTGGCCGGTCTCCGGGTTCCGCCGGGTGTAGGAGGTCACCTGCCGCACCACGTCGACCTCGCCGTAGTGCACCGCCCCGGGTCCCCACGCCGCGCGCCTCAGCTCGGCGACCACGTCGATCCCGGTGAGTTCCCTGGCCGAGGTCGTGTAGCCGGGGTCACCGGGCTCGACCAGCGCGACGCCCGCCGCGAGGTCCAGCTCGGACACCAGGTACATCTCGCCCTGGTGGGTGTACACGGCTCCGGTGTGCACATGGACGTGCGCGGATGGCCGGTCCACGGTGCCGACCAGGCGGCCGGTGACCTTCTCGACGATCTTGATTGGGTAGCTGCCCTCACCGCGCAGGCCGACGTCGTTGATCATGCCCCGCCGGGTCCAGTACAGCCGGTGCCCGCGGCGGCGCAGCATGCCGTCCGCCACCAGGGCCTGCGCCGTCTGCGCGGCGGACGGGCCGAACAGGGCGAGATCGGCGTCGCTCAGCGGCAGTTCGGCGGCGGCCGCGCATAGGTGCGGTGCCAGCACGTACGGGTTGCCCGGGTCGAGGACCGTCGCCTCCACCGGCCTTTTCAGCAGCATCTCCGGGTGGTGCACGAGGTAGGTGTCGAGCGGGTCGTCGCGGGCGATCAGCACCGCCACCGCGGGCTGGCCTTCCCGGCCCGCCCGGCCAGCCTGCTGCCACAGCGCGGCCCGGCTGCCCGGCCAGCCCGCGATGAGCACGGCGTCCAGCCCGCTGATGTTGACGCCGAGCTCCAAAGCGGTGGTGGCGGCGAGCCCGAGCAGCGAGCCGGTCCGCAGCTGCTCCTCGAGCTGGCGCCGGTCGTCGGCCAGGTAGCCGGACCGGTAGGCGGCGACCCGGCCCGCCCGCGACTCCTCGGGCGCCGCGCGCGACCGGCCGGACAGGGCTCGCCGGGCGGCGATCGCGACCGCCTCGGCGCCGCGTCGCGACCGGGTGAAGGCGAGCCCGCGCACGTCGTGCGCCACCAGGTCGGCCAGCAACGTGGCGGCCTCGGCGGTGGCGGCCGGCGTACCGGAGCCCCTCCCTCGCCGCGGGCGGCGGTCAGCGGCGGCTCCCACAAGCCGAACGTGACCGGCCCGCGGGGCGCGCTGCTGGAGGTGATGACCTCCGCCTCCGCCCCGGTCAGCAGCCGTGCGCAGGACCCGGCGTCGCTGATCGTGGCGGAGGCGAGCAGGAACACCAGGTGGCCGGCCTCGCGGGACCCGGCCCGGACCCGGCCCGGGTGACGCCGGGCGTGGTGCGCGGCGACCCGCTGGAGCCGGCGCAGCACGTGCGCGATGTGGGAGCCGAACACGCCGCTGTAGCCGTGGCACTCGTCCACGATCACGTACTCGAGACGGCTGAAGAACTCGCCCCAGCGCGAGTGCCGCGGCAGCAGCACGTGGTGGAGCATGTCGGGCGTGGTGAGCAGGTAGTTCGCCCGGGCCCTGGCCCGCTCCCGGTCGGCGGCCGGGGTGTCGCCGTCCACCACGGCCGCGCACACCCCGGCGACACCGAGCGCCTGCACCGCCCGGACCTGGTCCGCCGCGAGAGCCCGGGTGGGGGCTATGTAGAGGACCGTGCTCCCGCCCAGCACGGCGGTGAGCGCGGGCAGCAGGTAGCCAAGCGACTTGCCGGAGGCGGCCGGGGTGGAGATGATCACGTTCCGGCCATGGTGCGCGTGTTCGGCCATGGCCGCCTGATGCGCCCAGGGAGCGGGGACACCGGCCCGGGACAGCGCCTGGGTGACCCCGGCCGGTACCCAGCCGGGCCACGGGACGCTCTCCCCCGGACGGGCCGGAATCTCCTCGACGTGCATGAGCCTGCCGTTCCGCACGCCACGGCGCAGGATACGCGCCGCGGGGACGGTGTCCCGTCCGCCGGGATGCCTCATGCCAGGTTCCATGTCCAGCCTGCCCGCGGAGCCGGGGTTGGTGCGGGCGCCGGCCTTCAGTGTGTCACCCGGCGGCGACAAGAGACGGCATCGCGGCCCGCACCAGACAATGGCTCCTGGTCGTGGGGACATAGAACCGCCGCCGCCCGAAGATAGGGCGGCGGCGGCTCAGGGATCCCCCGAATTGGGCTACGGCGGGATCCCCCCGAATTGGGCTACGGCAGCGAGACCGGCCCGCTCGCGTTGA
The DNA here is from genome assembly GCA_963703605.1 of uncultured Actinomycetes bacterium. Taxonomy (GTDB): domain Bacteria; phylum Actinomycetota; class Actinomycetes; order Streptosporangiales; family Streptosporangiaceae; genus DASXKD01. The sequence continues at coordinate 83,109 of CAVPFC010000058.1, read as the reverse complement.
TCACCTGGTGCCAGGCGAGCGGCGGCTTGCTCTGCGAGCACTTGCCGCCCGACCGCGCGCCGATGCTGAGGATGCTCAGCTTGTAGTTACCGTGGCCGGTGATCCCGGCGTAGCTGCCGGTGCCGCCGGTGATCGTGTACGTCCCGTGAAGGTTGACGGTCAGCAGGCAGGTCTTCGGGTTGAGGGACTGCTGGCCGGTGCCGGGCGAGTGCTTGAGGCTGACCGTTCCGCTGGGGAACGCGAACGTGGCCGTGTTGGCCTTCTGGTTCTCGTGGTCGGTTCCAGGAGCGGTGAAGACGCCGCTGGCGATGACCGAAGCGTTCGGCGATGTCCCTGATGTGGTCATCATCTGGAAGCTTTCGGTGCCCGTGGTCGTGGAGTGGCTGGCGGCGAGGGCGATCCCCGTACCGCCCACCAGCGCGGCCGCGGCGGCCGCGGTCACCACTGAGGTGATGATCTTGCGCATTGTTGCGTCCCCTTCGGTTGTGGCCGCCGCCAGGTAGGTAGCCCCCGTCGGAACTGCTGGCCAGCGGTGTTGACCCGCTAAGAGTGCACAAGCCGGGCAGATCGGCACATCAGCAGGGATACGTATTCGAAGCTGCGGAAATTGACTACGCGGACCAAGGGCGCCGCCCGGAGCCCTTGCCGCCCGGGATTGCCCGGCTTTTACCTGTCGACACGCTTGTCCGGTGGCGGGACACTTCATGCGTGGCGGGATCGCTGCCCATCGTGGGGCGGATCGCGGAGCGGGAGGCGATGTCTGCCGCCTATGCGCAAACGGCGGCGGGCCAATCCCAGCTGCTTTTGATCACCGGCGCGGCCGGCATCGGCAAGACCAGGCTCGTCCAGGAGCTGACCGGCCAGGCCGGGGGGGCTCAGGTGCGCACGGGGGACTCCGCCCCGCTGGCGGGTGCCGCCCTGGCCTACGGGCCGTTCGTGGACGCCCTTGCCGACCAGGCCGAATGGCTGCTGGACGAGGACGGCCCCGGCGACATGCTCGCCGCGCGGCACCGCCTGTTCGTGCGGGTACTGGGGCTGCTCACCGAAATCGCCGCCCGGGCGCCGCTGGTCCTGGTGCTGGAGGACCTGCACTGGGCCGACGAGTCCTCCCGCGAGCTGCTGGCGTTCCTGGCGGTCCGGCTGCGCGAGGCCCCGGTGCTCATCGTCGCCACGTTGCGGGAGGAAGACCTGCCCGCCTCGGCCCGGCGCTGGCTCGCCGAGCTGGAACGCCGCCCGAGGGTGATCCGGCTGCGGCTGGCCCCGCTCGCGGACGCCGAGGTCGCCGAGCTGGTCACCGGCCTGCTGCCGGCGGACACCAGCCCGGACCAGGTCGCGGCGGTCGTCGGCGCCGCGGAAGGCAACCCGCTGTACGCCAAGGAACTAGCCCGGGCCGGTCCGCACGAGGCGCCCGCCTCCATCAGCGATGCCGTGCTGGCCAAGGCGGCCGGCCTCTCGCCCCCCGCCCGGGCCGTGGTCGACCAGATCAGCGTCGCGGACGGCGGGATGTCACATGACCTGCTCGCCGCGACCGTCCCGCTGCCGGAGCGGCGCCTGCTTGCCGCGGCCCGCCGGGCGGTGACCGCGGGGCTGCTGGTCACCTCCGCGGACGGCTACGCGTTCCCGCACGCGCTGATCCGGCAAGTGCTTTACGCCAATTTGCTCCCGGGCGATCGCCAGCGGCTGCACCGCCGTCTTGGCGAGACCCTCGCTGCGCGAGCGGGCGCCGACCCCGGGCTCCTCGCCCAGCACTGGCACCTGGCGGGCTGCCCCGGTCAGGCCGCTGCCGCGGCCGTCGTGGCGGCGCGCCAGGCGGTATCGGCACGTGCCTACCCCGAGGCCGCCCGCAACTACGCCCTGGCGATCGAGCTCGCCTCCTGGCTGCCCGAGCCGGTCCCGAACCTGTTCGAGGAGGCGGCGCAGGCCGCGAGCTGGGCCGGGGATCCGGAGCGCGCCGGCGGAGTGGGCCGCGGCCGCGCTGGCCGGGTCGGTTGCCGCCCCGCCGCCGGACCGGGCACGGCTGCTGGAGCGGCTGGGACGTTACCGGTGGGAGGTCGGTGACCCGCGCGCCGCCGTCGATGCCAGCGAGGAGGCGGTGGCGCTGCTCCGCGACGGCCCGCCGTCCGCCTTGCGGGCCCGCGTTCTCGCGGCACTGGCCACCCACCGGATGCTGCTCGGCGAGTTCGACGAAGCCTGGCCGGCCGCGGAAGAGGCCGTCGAGCAGGCTCGGCAGGCAGGCGCGGCCGCCGAGCGGGCGCACGGCCTGTCCGCGCTCGGCGTCATCCTGGCCGAACGCGGGGATCTCGACGCTGGGCTGGCAGCGCTCCGAACGTCCTTCACCCTGGCCCAGCAGGCCGGCAGCATCGAGGACATGATCCGGGGCGCAACCAACCTCATGTACGTGCTGTGCACGGTCGGCCGTTTCGCCGAGGCACTGGAGGCGGCGCGGGCCGGGCGCCGGGCCGTCAGGTCCCTGGACGCGCCGCCCTCGGTGACCTCGGTCCTGGACTACAACACCGCGGCCGTGCTCACCGCGACCGGGCGGTGGGCTGAGGCAGGCCGGCTGCTGGCCGAGGTGGACGGCGAGTCGGCGGTGTACGCGAGGTACCTGGAACTCATGCGGCTGGAACTCGCCGTCGGCCGCGGCGACAGCGAACGGGCCGCGGCGCTGGCCGCCGGGCTGGAAAAGGCCCCCCAGGATCCCAGGCTTGCCGGCCCGCTGCGCGCCTGCCTCGCCGAGCAGGCGCTGAACGGGGGCGACCTGGCCACGGCAACCGGTGAGGTACTGGAGGGGCTTGCCGCGCTCGAGGGTGCCGACCTCGCCGAGGCCGAGGTCCGGCTGCTCGCCGTCGGCTCCCGCGCCGCCGCCGAGCTGCGGGTGCTGCCCGCGGTGGCGCGCCCCATGGATCTCGCCGACCTCTGGGAGCCCACGGCGGCCACCTTCGCCGCGCGCGCCCGGGCCATCGTGGCCGCCGACGGTGGCAGGCGGCCGTTGGTCGCCGCGTTCGGGCTGCTCGCGGACGCGGAGCAGGCCCGCGGGCAAGGCGCCGACGACCGGACGGCGTGGCGTGGTGTGGCCGACGCCTGGCGGGCGGCCAGCCAGCCCTACCGGGAGGCATACGCGCGGCTGCGCGAGGCCGAGGCCGCCGCCCGGGCCGGACGGCGCGATCAGGCCGCCCGGGCCCTGGCCGCGGGCCAGGCCCTGGCCCGCGAGCTCCCCTCGGCTCCCTTGCTCAGCCTCGCCGGAGAACTGGCCCGGCGGGCCCGGCTGAACCTACCGCGGGGGCCGCAGGCGCGCTCCGCCGCCCCAGCACGCTTCGACCTCACCGGACGCGAGGCCGAGGTGCTTGCGCTGCTCGCCAAGGGCGACAGCAACCGCCAGATAGCGCGTGCGCTGTTCATCAGCGAGCGCACGGTCGCGGTGCACGTTTCCCGGATCCTTGACAAGCTCGGGGTGCGCAACCGCACCGAGGCGGCGACGGTCGGCGCCCGGCTGGAGCTGGCCCAGCAATCACGTCAGACACAGTCCGAAGACCGGCATGCTTGACCCGAGGAGGAGCGCCATGTCTACCGCACTGCAGATAGGGATCGACCCCACCACCTGGTATTTCGAGCCGGCCAGTTATGACGAGGTCGCGGCGGGGCTGGCGAAACCGGGCACTCCGCTCGTGGTGCCCGTCTTCTCCCCAATCGAGGGCCGGCTCGTGCTGAACCCACTGGCCGCCGGGAGCGTGGGCCTGACCAAGTCGGTCGCGCCGGTCGGCTGGAACCCCAACGGGGCCTTCTTCGCGAAGTCACCAGCGGTGTACGTCGCCTCGGCGACCGGCCCGCACAAGGGCCTCCCCGGCTATATCCTCGCCCCCGGCTACAAGCTCCCGGCCCTGGAGCAACAGATCATCGACGCCATTACCGGACCGAAGACGCTCAGCATCGACCTGGAGGCGGGCCCCGGGGACAGCGGAGTCCTGCTGCTGAGCGGTGCCACGCTTTCCTACGCTGTGCTCTGCCCGCCCAAGCCAGGCGCTAGCTAAGGATCTGACGGCATGAACGTGCCCAAACTGGAGCGCTGTACGTAGGCGGGATGCCGCGAAGCGTGAACTCGTGTAGACATGACGTCAGCGCGTGATTGAATGCGCGACGGGGCGCCGGGGCCCTGGAGCAGGGCAATGGGGGCGGGCCGTGCCTACGTGCCCGCCGGACAGGGAAAGGACCGCATGGTGCGGGAGGATTTGTGGACCTGAAGCTAGAGCATCACACGACCGACGGCATCGAGGTCGTCGACGTCGAGGGCGAGATCGATGTCTATACCGCCCCGCGGTTGCGTGAGCTGCTCATCGACCTGGTCAACAACGGTCACTACCAGTTGGTGGTGAACATGGAGAAGGTGGAGTTCCTCGACTCCACCGGGCTTGGTGTGCTCGTCGGCGGCCTCAAGCGCGTCCGTGCCCACGACGGATCGCTGGACCTGGTCTGCACGCAGGAGCGGATACTCAAGATCTTCAGGATCACCGGGCTGACGAAGGTCTTCGGCATCCACGACGGCGTGGACGAGGCCATCTCGGCGCGGAAGTCGGAGAAGTAACGTTGCGTCGTAGCTGATATATGGCCACCGTGGAGATGACATTCACGCCGCTGCCTGCGCATGTGCGCACGGCGCGGCTCGTAGCCACAGCCGTGGCCAGACGCAGCGGCGTCGCGGAAGCGCTACTGGACGAGGTCCGCCTCGCCGTCGGTGAGGCGTGCTCCCGCGCCGTTGAGGTGCACCAGGAGCACTGCCCGGGCGAGCCGGTCCGGGTTGCCCTCACCGGGGCGGGCGAGCGGTTCGAGGTCGTGGTGACCAACACCGCCGCGGGCGGCGACGGAGTGGAGTGGCCACCGGTCAGCGACCCCGGGTCCGACGGTCACGGCGTGCCGGGTGAACTGGGGCTGGCCGTCATCGCGGGGCTGGCCGACGACGTTCAGGTGTCCCGGACCGGAGACGGCCTGAGCATCCGCATGTCTTGGCCCTCCGCGCCGTAGTTACGGTTGGTTGTTCAGGTTCCGCTTGGTTGCTGGCTGCTTTCTGCTGCCTGCCCCATGACGCTGGCGCTGCAATTCGGGGCGGTGCCGGGCGAAAGGACTGGGCGCAGGGCGGGCGGGCGGCGCCGATTTATGGTTTCCTTGGCATGACCGAACGCATTGCGTTGCGGTGACGGACTGACCCCGCCTCGCCATCCGCTGGCGAGCTTGCGTAGACTCCCGGAACTGTCCTGGTGGCATCCGCCTTTATCCAGTACCCCAGTCGCTGGATGCCGTGGCAGTGACCCCGAGGGGCCGATGAGCGCGCGCAGCGACGCGTGCGCTGTCAAGGAGGACAGATGGTAAGGCATTACCTCGCCGCAGGCGGTGGGGCGGTCGATGTAACCGGCGGCAACCTGACCCTGGTTGTCGTCGTTGCAGTGGTCGCGCTGCTCGCGCTTGCCGTGGCTGGCGTGCTGGTGCGGGAGGTTCTCGCCGCCGACCAGGGCACCGCGAAAATGCAGGAGATCTCACGGGCGGTCCAGGAGGGTGCCGCGGCGTACCTGCGGCGGCAGTTCCGCACGCTCGGCGTGTTCGTCGTACTGATCTTCTTTGTGCTACTGCTGCTGCCCGCCGATTCCGCCGACGTACGGTGGGGGCGATCGGCCTTCTTCGTAGTCGGTGCGCTGTTCTCGGCGCTGACCGGCTTCACCGGCATGTCGCTCTGCGTGCGCGGCAACGTCCGGGTGGCGGCCGCGGCGCGGGAGAGCGGCGAGCACAAAGCGATGCGCATCGCGTTCCGCACCGGCGGCGTGGCCGGCATGTTCACGGTGGGGCTTGGCCTGTTCGGCGCCGCCATCGTGGTGCTCATCTATAAGGCGAACGCGCCGAACGTGCTGGAAGGCTTCGGTTTCGGCGCGGCGCTGCTTGCGATGTTCATGCGCGTCGGCGGCGGTATCTACACCAAGGCCGCGGACGTGGGCGCCGACCTGGTCGGCAAGGTCGAGAAGGGCATTCCCGAAGACGACCCCCGCAACGCCGCCACGATCGCCGACAACGTGGGCGACAACGTGGGTGACTGCGCCGGCATGGCCGCCGACCTGTTTGAGTCCTACGCCGTGATGCTGGTGGCCTCGCTGATCCTCGGCAAGGTCGCGTTCGGGAACTACGGGCTGATCTTCCCGCTGATCGTGCCGATGCTAGGCGTCGTCACCGCGGTGATCGGCATCTTCGTGGTCGCGCCGCGTAAGGGTGACCGCAGCGGCATGACCGCCATCAACCGCGGCTTCTTCGTGTCCGCGGTCATCTCGCTGATCCTCGTCGTCGGGGCCGCGTTCCTGTACCTGCCCGACAAGTTCAGCAAGCTGACCGGGGTCACCCAGCTTGGCATCCTGCATCACAGCGGCAACCCGCGCTGGCTGGCCATCGGCGCGGTCGTCATCGGGCTCGTGCTGGCCAGCGCCATTCAGCTGCTGACCGGCTACTTCACCGAGACCAACCGGAGGCCGGTCAGGGAGATCGGCGAAAGCTCCCTCACCGGCGCCGCAACCGTGATCCTGTCCGGCGTCGCGTCCGGCATGGAGTCGGCCGTCTACGCCGCTCTGCTCATCGGCGGGGCGGTGTACGGTGCGTTCCTGCTCGGCACCGGCAACGCGACGCTCGCCCTGTTCGCGGTGGCGCTGGCCGGCACCGGCCTGCTCACCACGGTCGGCGTCATCGTCTCGATGGACTCGTTCGGCCCGGTGACCGACAACGCCCAGGGCATCGCGGAGATGTCCGGCGACGTTACCGGCGAGGGCGCGCAGGCGCTCACCCACCTGGATGCGATCGGCAACACCACCAAGGCGATCACCAAGGGCATCGCGATCGCCACCGCGGTGCTGGCGGCCACGGCCCTGTTCGGCGCGTTCCGCACCGCGGTCGTGGGCGCGCTCGGCAAGGCCGCGGGCACGTTCAGCCTGTCGGTCGACAGGCCGAACGTGCTCGTCGGCGTGATCGTCGGCGGCGCGGTGGTGTTCATGTTCTCCAGCCTGCTCATCCGAGCGGTGGGCCGGGCGGCGCAGCGGGTGGTCGTCGAGGTGCGTGACCAGTTCCGGCTGCACCCGGGGATCATGGACTACACCGAGAAGCCCGAGTACGGCCGGGTGGTGGACATTTGCACCGCGGACTCGCTGCGTGAGCTGGCCACGCCGGGGCTGCTTGCGGTGCTGACGCCCATCGCGGTCGGGTTCGCGTTCGGTTATGCCCCGCTCGGCGCGTACCTGGTGGGCACCATCGCGGTCGGGGTCTTGATGGCGGTCTTCCTGGCCAACTCCGGCGGTGCCTGGGACAACGCCAAGAAGCTGGTCGAGGACGGCAACTTCGGCGGCAAGGGCTCCGAAGCCCACGCCGCGACCGTCACCGGGGATACCGTCGGCGACCCGTTCAAGGACACGGCCGGCCCGGCGATCAACCCGCTGATCAAGGTCATGAACCTGGTCTCGCTGCTCATCGCCGCCAGCGTGGTCAAGTACAGCCACGACGTGGGCCTGCGTACCGGGGTGGCGCTTGGCGCGATAGCCATCGTGGTGGCCGCCGTCGTGTACTCCAAGCGGCGCTCGTCCAGCCTGTCGTCGAGCGGGCCGGAGCAGCCCGCCGCGCTCGGTGGGGCACAGAGCCCGGATGGCACCCACGTGGTTGGCTCCGGCTCCGGGACAAATGGCACCGCTGGTACGCCAGCGGAGCAGCCGAGCACCAGAGCCAGCGGCTGACCAGCGACGACGAGGCGGGACAGCCTGCTCGCCGCCTTCGGCGGCTTCGCCGGTGCCCGCAGTGTTAACCCGGGGGACACCCCCGGGCCCCGGTCGCGACGGCCCGGAACGGGGTTGCCCCGTCCCGGGCCGTCCGGCCTTTTCGGCCCCGGAGGGAGAGATGACCGACTACACGCACACGCTGCTCGTGCTGCGCCACGCCAAGGCCGCGGGCGAGCCTGGCGTGAACGACCTTCAGCGCCCGCTCACCGGCCGCGGCCGGCGGAACTCCGACGCGGCGGGCCAGTGGCTGCTCACGCAGGGCATCATCCCCGGCCGGGTGATCTGCTCGTCGTCACAGCGGACGCGAGAAACCTGGGCGCGGGTGTCCGCGGCGCTCGGCGCGGCGGCGCCGGACCCGGCCGCCGTCAGCTACGACAGGCGGGCGTACGACGCCGACGCGCAAGGGCTGCTCTACCTGGTCGCCGAGCAGCCCGACGAGGCCGGCGTGGTAATGACGGTGGGCCACAACCCGGCCTCCCATGAACTGGTCGTGGAGCTCACCGGGCGCCGGGACATCGCGTTCCCCACCTGCGCCCTGGCCGTGATCAAGCTCGCCGGAGCCTGGGCGGACGTGGCCCCGGACGACGGCGACCTGGCCAGCCTCTGGACCCCGCGCATGGGGGATTAGGCTCCGGCGGCGTCGGCCTCGTCGCGCGACACGCCCAGCAGGTAGAGCACGGTGTCCAGGTAGGGCACGGTGACCGAGGCGTCGGCCGCGTCCCGCACGACCTGCTTGGCGTTGAACGCGATGCCCAGGCCGGCGGCGGCGATCATGTCGAGGTCGTTGGCGCCGTCGCCGACCGCGACGGTCTGGCTGAGCGGCACGCCGGCCTCGCCCGCGAACCGCCGCAGCGCCCCGGCCTTGCCCGGCCCGGTCGATGACCGGCCCGGTCAGCCGCCCGGTCAGCTTCCCCCCGGCGACCTCCAGCGTGTTGGCCGCGGCGAAGTCGAGGCCGAGTTCGGCGGCGAGCCCGTCGGTGATCTGGGTGAACCCGCCGCTCACGATGCCGCAGCGAAACCCGAGGTGCTGAAGCGTCCGGAGCAGCGTGCGGGCCCCGGGCGCCAGCCGGACCTCGCGGCGGACCTCCTCCAGCGCCGCGACGTCCAGCCCGGCCAGCAGCGCGACCCGCTCCCGCAGCGACGCGGCGAAGTCGGTGTCCCCGCGCATGGTCGACTCGGTGATCTTGGCGACCTGCTCCGCGCAGCCGGCCCGGGCGGCGAGCAGGTCGATCGCCTCGCCGGAGATCAGCGTGGAGTCCACGTCCATGACGATCAGGCGCATCGCCCGCCGGTGCAGGCCGCCGCGCTGGACCGCCACGTCGACCCGCTGCTCAGCCGCCTCGATGGTCAGCGCCGAGCGCAGCGCGTCCGGGTCCGCGCCCGACACGTCGAGCTCGATGCAGGTCACCGGCCGGTCGGCGAGCCGGTCGATCCGGTCGATGTTGGCCCCGCTCGCCGCGATCCGCCCGGCGATGGCGGCCACCGCACTCGGCCGCAGCGGGCTGCCGAGCACGGTGACGTGCAGCCGTCCGCGCCGCGGCGGCGGCTCGCCCCAGCCGGTGGTGATCTCCGCGTCCATGTCCAGGTCGGCCGCGAGCGCGCGGACGGCCCGGTGGATCGCGGTGAGGTCCGGATCCCCGTCGCTGGCGAGCAGGACGCCGAGCACGAGGCGGCCCCGGATGACCACCTGCTCGATGTCGAGGACGGCCAGTTCGTGCCCGGCCAGGTCGGTGAACAGCCGGGAGGTGACCCCGGGCCGGTCACGGCCGGTCAGGGTCACCAGGACGGTGGTGAGCGCAGCGTTCATCGCGCGTAACGCTACCGTCGCCCAGCCCCTCCTCCGTCCGCCGGGGTGCCTGCGTGGCTGGCCAGGAGACACCGCATTCCGGACAGGTTCTTGCAGCTCAGGGCAGGAGCAGGTGGACGTCGCCGAACTCGTGCCAGAGGTACTCGTGCTCGATGGCGGCCGCGTAGCAGCGGCGCAGCAAGGGTTCCCCGGCGAATGCGTTAAGCATGTGCAGATGGGATGAGCGCGGTTCGTGCAGCCCGGTGAACAGCCCATCCACCACGCGCACGCCCGTTTCCGGCGTCACCACGTGATGCGTCCAGCCCGAGGCGGCGCGCAGTTCGGCGGTGGGGTCGTTTAGCGCGGCGGACTCCAGGGCGCGCACGACGGTGGTGCCGACCGCGATCACCCGCCCGCCCGCGCGGCGGGCCGTGTTCACCAGGCGGGCCGTTGCGGGCGGCACGTCGAACGGCTCGGGGTAGGGCTGCTCGTCGCCCTCCAGCGAGGACACGCCGGTGTGCAGGGTCAGCGGCGCGATCGTGACCCCGCGCACCACCAGCCTGGTGATCATCTCGGGCGTGAAGGGCCGGCTGGCGCTGGGCATCTCGGCACTGCCGGGGATCGCGGCGAAGACCGTCTGGTACGCCTGGCCGGGCCAGTCCCGCTCGACGTAGGAATAGTGGATGTAGCTGCCGTGCCGGAGCAGGTACGGCACCACCGCGGTGGACAGCCGCACCCGCCACAGCCGGCCGGTGACCCGTTCACGCAGGGACAGCCGCGCCCCGCCGGGCAGGCCGAGCTCCTGGCCCGGGGAGCCGCCGGAGTAGGGCTGGGTGGCGTGGCCGCTGGCGGCGCGCAGCTCGGCCAGCCAGCTGCCGTCGGGCAGCGGGGTGGAGAAGTGCACGCTGAGCCCGCGCTGCCCGGCCACGCAGGGCACCGCGGCGGGCAGCGTGCCCGAGTTGTTGACCACGAGCAGGTCCCCGGGCAGCAGCAGGCCGGGCAGATCAGCGAAGGCGTGGTGGGTGATCTCGCCGGTGCGGCGGCGGCTGACCAGCATCCGCACGCCGTCCCGGGGGACGCCTCGCGCCTCGGGAGGCTCCCGGGCCTCGCTGCCCGGCGGGAGCACGAAGTCGGCGAGGACCGTCACGGCAGCGCCGCCCCCGCGGTGGCGCCCGCCCCGGCGGGCATGAGGTCGGCCGCGCGGTACCGCCCGCTGGGCATGCGCTCGGCGATCAGCCGGCGGAACGCGGGCAGCACCGACTCGGGCAGCGGGCGGTCCGAGATGTCCTCGCCGGGGAACGCCTGCTGGTGCATGTCGGTGCGGAGGTCCCCGGGATCCACCCGCCAGACGCGGACCGTGACCTCCTCGGCGGCCAGCACGTTGCAGGCCTGCTCCAGCGCGGCCTTGGCGGCGCCGTAGCCGCCCCAGCCCGCGTACGCCTCGACCGCGGCGTCGGAGGTGACGCTGAGCACCGCGCCGCCGCGCTCGCGCAGGGCGGGCAGCATGAGCTGGGTGAGGGCGAGCGGGGCGAAGACGTTGACCTCGAAGGCCGTGCGCAGCTCGTCCAGCGGGAACTCGGAAACCGGGGGCAGCGGGCTCGGGCCCAGCGTGCCGGCGTTGTTGATCAGCAGGTCCGGGCCGCCAAGGGCGCCGGCCGCGCGAAGCAGGTCGGCACGGTGGGCGGCGTCGGTGATGTCGCCGGGGAGCGCGGTGGCCACGGCGCCGGCCGGCAGGCCGGCCATGGCCGCGTGCAGCGCCGCCGCATCCCTGGCGTCGACGACGAGCCGGTACCCATCTTCGGCGAGGGCCCGCGCGAGGGCGCGGCCGAGCCCGCGGGAGGCACCGGTGATGACGGCCACCCTGCCCGGCGTGCCCGCCTGCGGGGCGACCCCGGTGACGCGTTGTGTTTCGGTCATGGCAGTGACGCTAGGCGGGCCGGGTGCCGGGAGCATCGGCCCCGCGTACCGGCCGCCTTAGGCCATTGGTCGTAGGACCCGCAGCCGATCCTCCGCGTGCGTTGCGGCGGTAACGTCGCAGGTGTGGGCAAGGACAGATCCGCGGCGGCCGTTTCCGGCGGGCGCGCGGTGAGCGCCGGACCAGGCGCGCCCGGTGCCGCGCCGGGCGCCAGCGGCCCGCCGGAGCCGCTTCGGCTGGCGGCGGGGAACCACCGGGACGACCAGGACGAGGTGCTCCGCCGGGTCAGCGCGGCGGTGCTCGCGGTCACCCGCGAACTGTCGGTCGGGGACGTGCTCGAGGTCATCGTGCGTTCGGTGCGCTCGCTGCCCGGCGCCAGGTACGCCGCCATCGGGATCCCCGACGACCACGGGTCGTTCGCGGAGTTCGTCGTGGACGGGATCTCCGACCGGCAGCGCAAGGCGATCGGGCCGCTGCCCCGCCAGCACGGCATGCTGGCCGTCATGCTGCGCGACGGCCAGCCGCTGCGGCTCGCCGACATCAGGGCCGACCCCCGGTTCGAGGGATGGCCGCGGGCCCACCCGGAACTCGCCGACATCCTCGGCATGCCGATCAAGAACGGCGACCGGGTACTTGGCTTCATCTTCGCGGCCAACAAGAGTTCGGGCGACGGGTTCACCGTGCGCGACGAGCAACTGCTCTCGCTGTTCGCCGCGCACGCCGCGATCGCGCTCACCAACGCGCGGCTGTACGAGCGGGCCCGCCAGCTTTCGGTGCTGGAGGAGCGCGCGCGGCTGGCCAGGGACCTGCACGACGCGGTGTCGCAGAAGCTGTTCAGCATCCGGGTCAAGGCCCGCGCGGCGTCGGTGCTGGCGGGCCGGGACCCGGCCGACGGCAACCCGGAGCGGGCGGCGGCCGAGATGGAGAGCGTGGCCGCCCTGGCCGGCGCCGCCCAGGCCGAGCTGCGCGCGGTGATCGACGGGCTGGCGCCGCCGGAGATCTCCGACGGTGGCCTGGCCGAGTCGCTGCGCAGGTACGCGCTGCTGGCGGCCAAGGCGCACGGGGTGCGGGTGGGTTTCGCCGCCGACGAGCTGCCCGCGCTCGGCGCCGATCGTGAGGCCGCGCTCTACCGGGTCGCCCAGGAGGCGCTGCACAACGCGCTGCGCCACTCGGGTGCCGCCGAGGTCCGGATGACGGTGTGCGCGTCGCCCCGCCGGGTCACCCTGGAGGTGACCGATGACGGCCAGGGGTTTGCCCCCGAACTGGCGCAGTCCGGGCTCGGCCTCCCCTCGATGCGCGAGCGGGCCGCCGCGGCCGGTGCCTCGCTGGCGATCCGGTCCACGCCCGGACACGGGACCACCGTCCGGCTGGTCATGCCGGTCGACCGGGCCCGCCCCCCGGCCAGGGGACGGCCGACATGAGCAGTCCGGGGAAGATGACGGTGCTCATCGCCGACGACCATCCCGTGGTGCGGCAGGGCCTGCGGGTCCTGCTCAGCCTGGAGGACGACATCGAGGTCGTCGGCGAGGTGGGGGACGGCGCAGAGGCGGTCGAGCTGGCGGCGGCGCTCGTCCCCGACGTCATCCTGCTCGACCTGAAGCTGCCGGTCCTCGACGGGCTCGGCGTGCTGGCCGAGCTGCGCGACCGCGGGCTGCCGTGCCACACCCTCGTGCTGACGAGCGTGGCCGACCAGGCGTCGGTCACGGTGGCCATGCGGGCCGGGGCGGCCGGGTTCCTCTACAAGGACGTGGATCCGGACGCGCTGGTCCGGGCGGTCCGGGCGGTGCACGACGGGAACACCGTGCTGGCCCCCGAGGCCGCGGGCTCGCTGGTGCGCTCCCGGGCCAGGTCCGCGGCCGTGGCCGGGCTGGACGCGCTGACGCCGCGGGAGCGGGAGGTGCTCGCCCAGGTCGCCGAGGGCCGGTCCAACCGGGAGATCGCCCGCCTGCTGCACATGTCGGAGAAGACCGTGAAGACCCACGTCAGCTCCGTTCTCGCCAAGCTCGGGGTGGCCGACCGCACCCAGGCCGCGCTCTACGCGGTGCGCAACTCACCCGGCTGAAATGGCCCCGCCTTTGGCCGGTGGAAAAGCGGTGCCCGGGGTGCCACTCGCAGTGAGTTCCATGCCGTAGGTTCATCCTGAAGGGTGCCGCTGGAGAACGGGGGCGCCGCCGGAAGGAGCGGGATGTCCGACGAGGTGCTTCAGCTGGCTGGCGTCGGCGTCCGGCGGGGCGGCTCGATGCTGATCCGCGACATCACCTGGACCGTCCACGCCGATGAGCGCTGGGTGGTGATCGGCCCGAACGGCGCGGGCAAGACCACGCTGCTCCAGGTCGCGGCCGCGCAGTTGTTCCCCACCGAGGGCAGCGTCAGGATCCTGGGCGAACGTCTCGGCGCGACGGACGTGTTCGACCTTCGGCCGAGGATCGGGCTGGCCAGCGCGGTCCTCGCCGACCGCGTTCCGCCCAGCGAGAAGGTCATCGACCTGGTGCTGACCGCGGCGTACGCGATCGTCGGCCGGTGGAAGGAGGAGTACGACTCCACCGACGTCACCCGGGCGGTCGAACTGCTCGACGCGCTGGGCTGCGCGCACCTGATCCGGCGCCGGTTCGCGACCTTGTCGGAGGGGGAGCGCAAGCGGGTCCAGATCGCCAGGGCGCTGATGCCGGATCCGGAACTGCTGTTCCTCGACGAGCCCGCGGCCGGCCTCGACCTCGGCGGCCGGGAGGACCTGGTGCGCCGGATCGCGGCGCTCGCGGCCGACGGGACCGCGTCCACCATGGTGATGGTGACGCACCACGTCGAGGAGGTGCCGCAGGGCTTCACCCACGCGATGCTGATGCGCCGCGGCTCGGTGCTCGCGCTGGGCCCCCTGGAAGAGGTGTTCACCGAGCGCAACCTGTCCAAGTGCTTCGGCGTCCCGCTGGCCCTGGAACGCCGCGGGCACCGGTGGTCCGCCAGGGCCGTTCTCTAGCTGACGGCCGGGGGAGCGTGTGCTCCCGTGCGCCTGGGGCACAAGAGGTATATGCGACGTATCGGCGCTGACCGGAGACCGCGGTGAAGGGTGACCGGGTCGAGATCGTCATCGACGCGGGCGGCAACACGATGACCTACGACGTCACCGCCACCCGCGCCGGGCGCCGGGTCGAGGTGATCAACCGGCGCGGGCTGATCGAGGTCAGCGAGGTCACCAGGGGAGGCACGACGGTGCGGACCGCCCGTTTCATGTCCAGCCGGGTCCTCGCCCTGGTCGAGCACCCCGCCCCCCGCCGCCCCGGCCCGCCGTCCGCCGGGTGACCGAATCCGGAGCTCAGACCTAATCCGTTGCCGGGCGCCGACGAGTCACTGGCCGGCAGCACGGGGCGGGCTGTCAGCGCTGTTTGGGAATCTGGGGGCGGGTGACCGGGATCACCGCGAGCAAGCCGGCGAGGCCGGCGAAGTCGTCTGGATTTGTCGTGAACAGCGGCAGGCCAGCGGCGATCGCGGTGGAAGCGATCATCATGTCCGCTGTTCTGCGCCGGGGCGTGCGGTCGGCCGCTCGCACGGCGGCGGTCACCTGGCCGAAGGCCCTGGCCGCCTCGGAGTCGAAGGGGATGGGGTCGAACTCGTTCTCGGCTCGCTGAAGCACATCGAGCCGGCGGCCACGTTCGGCATGCTCGTAGTACTCGGCCTGCTCGTCGTCCGAACGCACCAGGTGCGGCCCTGCCGACAGTTCGGCGAGCGTGATGGCGCTGATGGCCATCTCGTCCGGGAGCTCGGCGGGATCCACCCAGCGCCGCATGATCAAGATGTTGGTGTCGAGCATTCCCTGGGCCGGGCGCTGGGCGGCGGCGCTGGCGCCGGGAGGCTGCGGGAGCGGGCCGTCAGCGGGCATAGGGGTCGGTGAGGTCCAGGTTGGCCGCCGCCTCCTGGTCAGCACGGAAGGCGTCGGCGTCGACGGCGGCCGCCGCGCGCGACATCGCCGCGAACTCCTGCCTGGGAACGAAACGCCGCCGCCGTCGCAGCGGGATCAGTTCACCGATGCGATGGCCGTCCCGTGTGACGGTGAACGCTTGCCCGTTCTCGACCGCGTCCATGATCTCCCTGGACCGGGTGCGCAAGTCGCGCTGAGTGATCTCTGGCTGTGCGCTCATGGCTATAAGTTTACGCCCCGGTAGCACACTGTGCTACCGGGTGCCGCGCCCGTTCGGCGCAAGACCGGGTCCCGCAGGCCTGCTATTGAGGCGGGTGTGGCTTCCACGGCCTTCTTGACGGTGCCGACGGGCAGCAGTCCTGGGCGCTAAGCCGCCGTGGTTCGGGCCGGTGGCGCACCGGCTGGGTGCATTGAGAGGGTTGTTTCGAGAGAATCCTCTTGACAGATATCTCTCGAAAGAAGACTATCGAGAGGTGTCTGTTGACGATGCCGGAGCCAGCCGGCCACCCGAGGGACCACCGCCGCGAGATGAGATGCGGAAGATCACCGATGCGCGGACCATGCGAGCGCTCGCCCACCCGGTGCGGATCGCGCTGCTGGAGGAGCTTTTCCTCGGCGGCGGCGCGCTCACCGCCACGGAACTCGGCGAGCGCATCGGCGAATCGCCGACCACCTGCTCGTTCCATCTGCGTCAGCTGGCGAAGTACGGATTTGTCGAGGAGGCGGGCGGCGGCAAGGGCCGGGCCCGGCCATGGCGCCTGACGTCGCTCAGCATCTCGTTCAGCAACACCCACGACGATCCGGCCACCGAGCTCGCGGCGAACGTGCTGTCCCGGCTCGTCCACGAGCGCCAGATCGACAGGTACCGGGCCTGGATAGAGACCAGGGCGAACTACCCGCGGGCATGGCGGGATGCCGCCGACGACACCGAGTACGTGTTCTACGTGACTCCTGCCGAGCTGAAGGCGCTCAATCAGGAGCTCTTGGACCTGCTGCTGCCCAAGTACCGGGAACGGCTCACCGACCCGGCGACCCGCCCGGCCGGGTCGGCGCCGGTCGAGCTGCTGACGTTCAGCTTCCCGGTGCAGCTTCCCGAAGCGCAGGACGAGCCCGGTTCCGGCGGGGCCGAGTGATGCCCCGAAGCCTCGCCCCGCTGCGCCACCGCGGCTTCCGGCTGCTGGTCGGCGGCCAGCTCGCCTCGAACGCCGGCGACGCCTTCTACGCGGTGGCGCTGCCCTGGTACGTGCTCGCCGAGCACGGCGGCCCGCTGCTGCTCGGGACCGTGCTCGCCGCGTACGGCATACCCCGCACCGTCCTGCTGGCCGTCGGGGGGCACGCCAGCGACCGGTGGCGGCCGTGGACGGTGATGATGACGTCCGATACCGTCCGCGCCTTCGCCGCCGCCGCGCTCGCCGTGGCGGCGGCCTCGGGGCCCGCCCGGGCCGTGGTGCTGGTGCCGATCGCGGCGGTGCTCGGCGCCGGGGAGGGCCTGTTCCTGCCCGGGTCGTTCGCCATCGTCCCGGCGCTGCTGCCGGACGAGGAGCTTCAGGCCGGCAACGCGCTGGCGTCGAGCGTGACCCAGCTCGCCACGCTGGCCGGGCCGGCGGTCGGCGGCGTCCTGGTCGCCGTGCTCGGCCCCGCGTCGGCCTTCGCGGTCGACGCGGCCTCGTTCGTGGTGTCGGCGGCGACCTTGGCCGGCGTGCGGCACGCCGCGCGCGCCCCGGTGGCCGCCGCCGTCACGCCGGCCGCCGAATCAGGCCCGGCCGCTGACGCCGGGGCAGTTGACGCCGGGCCGGCCACCGCACCGGCCACCGTCACGGGCGAGGGCTCGCCGCAGCCCGCGCCCGAACCCGCCCGCGCCGGCGGCATTCGCGGCCGGGGCGCAGGGGACACCCTGTGGCAGGTACTGCGCTCCGAGCCGGTGCTGCAAATCGTGCTGCTGGTCACCATCGCGGCCAACCTGGGCTCGGGCGGGGCGGACGAGGTAGCCCTGCCCTCGCTCGTGCACGGGCCGCTGCACGCCGGGGCGGCCAGCTACGGCGGCCTCATCGCCGCGTTCGGCGGCGGGGCACTGCTCGGCACCCTCGTCGCCGCCCAGATGCGCCGGTCCCGGCGGCCCGCCGTACTGGGCTCCGTCGTGTTCCTGGCGCAGGCGCTCTTCCTGGCCGTGGTGCCGTACGTGGGCGGCCTGATCGCGATCGGCGCCGCCATCGCGGCCGTCGGCTTGTGCAACGGGTTCGGCAACGTCGTGATGATCACGGTTTTCCAGCGATGGGCGCCGCCGCACCTGCTGGGCAGGCTCTTCGGCCTGCTGATGCTGGCCAGCGTCGGGGTGTTCCCGGTCTCGGTGGTGCTCGGCGCCGTGGTCGTGCACAACCTCGGCCCCGCCCCGTTCTTCCCGCTCGCGGCGGCCGTCCTGGTGGCCGCGATCCTCGCCGGGCTCAGCCAGCGAAGCTGGCGCGACCTCGGTGCCGCCGAGCAAGCCAAGTCAGCCACGCCCCGGCGGCGGCGAAACCGTGGGCGGCCGGGCCCGCTATCAACCACCACAGACACTGCGGAGTGTGCGTCATGAACTTCGGGATGATCGACGTTGTTGTTGCCAGCCACATCGATGGCGTCCGGCGCCAGGCAGCCGCGGGCCGCGTTACCGCAAGCGGCAGGGAACTTCGGGCCGCCACGGGGGCGGCGGGCCGGCCAGGGCTGCGGTTGCGGAGCCGGATCGGCTTCGCGCTGATGGAGGCGGGTTTGCACCTACAGGCCAACGGCCGGCCGGTCAGCGGCACGCGCCCGCGTGCCGCTGAATGAGCGTTCATATTGACAATTCGCAGTCACCCCACGATCGGTCAAATGGCTCCTTGACACGACATGCGTGCGCAGCGTATGACGTTAGGGCACGCGTGAACGGCTATTCATAACGGCGCAGAGCGGGGGCGGGCGCAGGAAGGGAGTGGGCGCGAAGCGCGGGGGAGGGAAATAACAGAGCGCGGGGGCGGGAAAAGCAGAGTGGGTGAGCCATGAACAGGCAGGGAAACCGCGGTCCAGGCACGCCAGGCAGCCCCGTTCGGCAGCAGGCACGGCGGCTCGGCCGGATCTTGGTGGCGGCGGGCGCGGCGATCGTCGTGGCATCGACCGGCACCGCCGCCGCGCTCGCGGGCGGGCCGGGCACCGGCACCGGGGTCGCGGGCAACGGAACCACGAGCTGGACCGTGCCGCTCGCGGGCGGCCCGGGCACCGGCACCGGGGTCGCGGGCAACGGAACCACGAGCTGGACCGCGCCCACCGCGGCGCGCGGCCGCGGCGTCCCGCGGCCGCAGGTGATCGGGCCCATCACGGGCGGCGCGCACGGCCGCCCGTTCACCTCGTCGCCGCTGCCGCTGAAGCCGGCCGGCTACGTACAGCAAGAGTTCTTCATCCGGGGCAAGGCGACCGGTTACCTGCCTGTCGGCAAGTGGACCAGCAACGGGCGCTGGCGGGCCAGGCCGGCCGAAACCGCCCCGTACGAGACCCGGATCCTGGTCCGGAGGCCGGCCAACCCGGCGAAGTTCAACGGGACGGTCGTGGTCGAGTGGCTGAACGTGAGCTTCCAGGTCGACGTCGACCCGGACTTCCTCTACGAGAGTCAGCAACTGCTGCGCGAAGGCTACGCGTGGGTCGGCGTCTCGGCGCAGCAGCTCGGCGTGCAGGGCCCGCTCGGCCTGACGCACTGGGACCCGAAGCGCTATCACGCGCTGCACCATCCCGGTGACACGTTCTCCTACAGCATCTTCTCCCAGGCGGCCGAGTCGCTGCTGAACCCGCTCGGCGCCCACCCGCTCGGCTCGCTGCGCCCGCGCCTGCTGCTGGCCGACGGCGAGTCCCAGTCGGCCTTCCGGATGGTGACCTACGCCAACGCGATCCAGCCGCTCGACCACCTGTTCAGCGGGTTCCTCATCCACAGCCGGGGCGGGTCCGGCGCGCCGATCTCCCAGCCGCCCCAGCCTTCGCCGGCCATGCCGCAGGTGGCCCGGATCCGGGCCGACCTCGGCGTGCCCACGCTTACCGTCGAGACCGAGACCGACATCTCCCCGTCCGGGCTCGGCTACCTGCCCGCGACCCAGCCGGATACCCAGCAGTTCCGGCTCTGGGAGGTGCCGGGGACCTCGCACGTCGACCTCACCGAGCTCGGCCTGGCCTCGACCGAGGTGCTCCGCGACATCCCTGGCTTCCCGCAGCCGCCGTGCTCGGCCCAGCCCAACCAGGGCCAGGAACGCTACGTGATGGACGCCGCGCTGGTACAGCTCAACAACTGGGCCCGCAGCGGCACACCCGCGCCCGCGGCCCCGCTGATCAAGATCAAGAACGGCAAGTACGTGACCGACAAGTACGGCAACGCGGTAGGCGGCGTCCGCACCCCGGCCGTTCAGGTGCCGACCGCCACGCTGACCGGCCTCGGCAACACCGGCAGCAACCCGCTGTGCTTCCTGCTCGGCACGACCACCCCGCTGAGCAGCAAGCAACTTGCCAAGCTCTACCCGAACCACGCCGTCTACGTGCTGGCCACCGAGCGCGCCGCCGCGCAGGAAACCCGGGCCGGGTTCCTGCTGCCCGCCGACGAGCAGCAAATAGACGCCACGGCCGCCGCGTCCGAGATCGGGCTCCCGCCGCCGACCGGCTGACCAGGCGAAAATCGGCTTGTCCCCGGCGCGGCGCCGGGGACAAGCTGGAGCGTGATGGACGACAAGACGCTTGCCGCCTACCTCGGCCGCCTCGCGGTCCCGCGTCCCACGGTCCTCGACGCGGCGGCCCTTCGTGTCCTGCACCGCGCCCACCAGCTGACGGTGCCGTTCGAGAACCTGAGCATCCACCTGTCCGAGCCGATCTCGCTGGACGAGGACGCGCTGCTCGCCAAGATCGTGACGGGCCGGCGGGGCGGGTTCTGTTACGAGCTCAACGGCGCGTTCGCGCTGCTGTTGCGGGCCCTGGGGGCGGATGTGGTGCTGACCGCCGCCCGGGTGTACGGGGCGGGCTCCCTCGGGCCGCCGTTCGACCACCTGGCCCTGCTGGTGCGCCTGGCTGACGGCACCGGGCCGTGGCTGGCCGACGTGGGTTTCGGCAGCCACAGCGTGTACCCGCTGCTGTTCGCCAGCAGGCGGGAGCAGGAAGACCCCGCGGGCCCGTTCCGGCTGGCCGACGCCGCGGACGGGGACGTCGACGTGATCAAGGGCGGCGAGCCGCAGTACCGGGTCGAGCTGCGCGGGCGCTCGCTGGCCGACTTCGTGCCCACCTGCTGGTGGCAGCAGACCTCGCCGCAGTCCCACTTCACCCAGAGCACGATCTGCTCCCGGCTCACCGAGGGCGGCCGGATCTCCATCAGCGGCCACACCCTGATCACGACCAGCGGCGGGGCGCGCACCGAACGGGAACTGCCGGACGACGGCGCCCTGCTGGCCGCCTACCGCGATCACTTCGGCATCGTCCTGGACCGGGTCCCCGTGGTGTCGGTCCCCCAGCCGGCGGGCTAGAGCCGACTGGGCGTGTCCCGTGGATCTTTGCCGTCGCGAGCGGCGGTCCCGGGGGGATCGTATTCGCAAGGCGGAGGAGGAGCCCACAGTGGTTCTATGGGCGACGACGATCCCGGGCCCCCGGCGAAAACGCGCCAGCGTTTTCGTTGGGGTGGGGCTGCGCAGCGAGACACCCCCCGGGCGCCGCCAGAGCGGGGGCGGCCGCGAAGCGCGGGGGCGGGGAAAGCAGAGCGGGCAGGGGATTTGCGGGACACGCCCGACTAGAGGCTGTCCCGCTGGCGGGCGAGAAACGCGCGCTCGGCGCCGTTGGCGGCGCGCGCGATGGCCACGTCGTAGGCCGCCGCCGCGTCGTCCCGCCTGCCCAGCCGGCGCAGCAGGTCCGCGCGCGTCGCGTGGAACAGGTGGTAGCCGTCCAGGCCGAGCTGGTCGGCCAGGTCGAGTGCGGGGGCCGGCCCGTACACCTCGGCCACGGCGACGAGCCGGTTGAGCGCCACGACCGGGGTCGGCGCCACCTCCATTAGCTGGTCATAGAGCGCCAGGATCTGCCCCCAGTCGGTGTCCGCGGCGGTGGCGGCGTCGCTGTGCACGGCGTTGATCGCGGCCTGGATCTGGTACGGCCCCGGCCGGTCCTGGCGCAGGCAGGCCCGGACCAGGTCCTGGCCCTCGGCGATCATGGCCTGGTCCCACCGGCCGCGGTCCTGGTCGGCGAGCAGGACCAGGGAACCGTCGGGCCCGGTCCGGGCGCCGCCGCGCGCTCCGGTCAGCAGCAGCAGGGCGAGCAGGCCCCGCACCTCGGGCTCGTCGGGCATCAGCTCGGCCAGCAGCCTGGCCAGCCGGATCGCCTCGGCGCACAGGTCCGCGCGGAGCAGGTCCTCGCCGGCCGACGCCGTGTATCCCTCGTTGAAGACGAGGTAGACCACCGCGAGCACGTACGGGAGCCGGTCAGGCAGCTCGGCGTCGCGGGGCACCCGGTACGGGATGCCCGCGGCGCGGATCTTCCGCTTGGCCCGGACCAGGCGCTGCGCGATCGTCGGCTCGGGCACCAGGAAGGCGTGCGCGATCTCCGGCGTCTGGAGCCCGGCGATGAGCCGCAGCGTCAGCGCGATCTGAGCCTCGGCCGCCAGCGCCGGGTGGCAGCACGTGAAGATCAGCCGCAGGCGGTCGTCCTGCACCGGTCCCTCTTTATCTTTCGGGGGCTCGAATCCGGTCTGAATCCGGGCCGCCTCCGTCTCGCGGCCAAACCGGCTCGACTCCCGCCGCAACCGGTCCAGCGCCTTGTTCCGGGCGGTGGTGACGATCCAGCCGCCGGGGTTGGGCGGTACCCCGGTTTCCGGCCAGCGCTCGGTGGCCACGGCGAAGGCCTCCTGGACCGCCTCTTCGGCGAGGTCGATGTCGCCGAAGACGCGGACCAGGGTGGCCACCGCGCGTCCCGAGCTCTCCCGGTAGGCGCGTTCGATGGCGTCGGCGTCGGCACCGGGCACGCCTACTCCCCGTCGGGTCCCTGGAACGGCCGGACCTCCACGGGCTCGCGGCAAGCGGCCGAGCCCTTGGCCGCCCACTCCAGCGCGGCGTCCAGGTCGGGGGCCTGGATGACCCAGAATCCGCCGATCTGCTCCTTGGTCTCCGCGAACGGGCCGTCCGTGGTGACCACCTGGCCACCCTGGGCGCGGACCACCGTGGCCGTCGACGGCGGGTGCAGGCCGCCGGCGAACACCCACGCCCCGGCTGCCTGAAGTTCGGCGTTGAAGGCGTCGACCGCGGCGTATGCCTGCTGGTTCTCCTCCTCCGGGCGGGCGGGCGCGCCGTCGACCGCGTAGACGGTGAGCAGGTACTCCTTCATGCCGGTTCTCCTTCTCTCCGGGCCGCTGTCCGGCCCCTCAACCCTGTTCACGAACGCCCGGCACCGGAATCGACACCCGGCCCGAAGATATCCGGCCGCGGCCGTCTTTTGGTCGCCCGCTGCCGGGGCACGGCGCGGCCGGCGGGATGAAGCCGGAAGGCGTAATGCCTGACTAATGGGCTGGCGCCGGTTAGCGCGCGGGATGGGCTGGCCGCACCTGGACGATCCCGCCCTCGGCGATCCGCGTTTCGAACGCGGGCTGGCGCGCGGTCGCTGGCCCGTGCACGACGGTCCCGTCGCTGAGCCGGAACGTGCTGCCGTGCCACGGGCAGGTGATGCACGGGTCGTCCTCGGCGCCGGTGAGCGTGCCCTGGTGCAGTGGCCCGCCCAGGTGGGCGCACCGGTCGGCCAGGGCCAGCACGTCCGAGCCCTGCCGCACCACGACCAGGCTCAGGTAGCCGAGCTGGCGCCGGGCCACGCGGCCGTCGGGCAGGTCGTAAATGCGGCACAGGTCGTGCCAGCCGAGCGGGGCAAGGTGCATTACGGATTCGGCGTGGCTGGCCCCGGCGCCGAGCGGGAAGGCGACGTGCCTGCCCAGGTACGTGCTTGCCGTCAGCGCGGCCAGGCCGGTGAGCGCCAGCACCCTGCCTTCGGTGTGCCGGCCGGCCGTGCGAGCGACGAGCGAGCCGGCGAACAGGGCCATCGCGCCGGCGTTGGCGGCCGCGTGCACCACGCCGACCCGCTGCTGCTCGCGGTGCAGCGAAGACCAGTCGGCCAGGCCCGCGGCCGCGGTGGGCACCGACCCGGCGAGGCCGAGCGCGATCAGCACCTGCGAGGCCCGCCGCGAGCCCGGCACGAAATCGAGCACGGTCGCGGAGGTCCAGAAGCCCACCGGGAGCCCGGTCAGCGCGGGATGCACCGGCTGGCCGAGCCAGACGCCGTGCAGCGCGTCCGCCCGGGCGCCGGTTCCGAGGCGGCGCTGTACCGCGTCCGTCAGCACCCGGACGGTCCCGTCCAGCCCGTTGGCGTGCTCGAGCCGCCGGGCGGCGTCCGCGGGCCGCGGCAGCCGGCCGGGACCGGACCCTGGCTGGCCGGCCCGGCGGGTGCGCGGAAACAGCCTGGCAAACGATCGGCTCACACTGCTCCTCCTACCCGGCGGGCCACGCGGGCTACCGCTCCTCGGGGCCCGCCGCCTTGCTGGGTTTCCGTAACCGCGCGGCGGGCAGCAGGATGCCGCGCTCCACCGCGGTGGCGATCATCGCCTGCGCGTAGGCGCCCAGCGACGCCGAGCCGTCCTCGATCAGGTCCACCTTGGGCAGCACCTGGTCCAGGGTGACCCCGTGTTCGGCCCAGGTGCCGCCGCTGGTCTGCATGTTCAGCAGCATCGGCTGGAGCCGGTCGAGCGCGCGGGCGAACCGTGCCTCCGGAGTCCGGCGTTCCTCGAACTCCTCCCACAGCGCGCGCAGCCCGGCCGCCTGGGCCGCGGGCAGGATGGCGAAGATCCGGTCGGCCGCGGCGCGCTCGGCCTCCTCCTGGCGCGCCTGTGCGTCCGCGTCCGCGTACAGGAACAGGTCACCCGCGTCGATCTCGACCAGGTCGTGCAGCAGCAGCATGGCGCCGACCCGGCACAGATCGGTGCCCGGCGGGGCGTGCTCGGCCAGCACCAGGGCCATCAGCGCCAGGTGCCAGGAGTGTTCGGCGGAGTTCTCCCGGCGGGAAGAGTCGGTGATCAGGCTCTGCCGGAGCACGGTCTTCAGCCGGTCGGCCTCCAGCAGGAAGCGGAGCTGGCTCCGCAGCGGTTCCTTGGCTTCCATGGGATCCAGCATTCCCGCCGGGCCGGGCAAACCGCCAGTTACTTTCCGTAAGGCCACCCCGCCGTCAAGCCTCTGACCAGGCATGTCATCATGTCCTGGGGGACCCAAATGATGAATCGGGGGACCGGCTTCATCGGGCTCACCCTGGCGGGGCTTCGGCCCCGCCAGGGTGAGCATCCCCAGATGCGGGCCGCCCGGGGGTCCGGGTCAGCCGGCCGGGGTCTCCCGCAGCCTGCGCAGGTGCTCGCGGAGGACCTGCTCCACTCGCCCGTAGTAGTCGACGATCAGCCTGATCTCGTCGTCGGAGTAGCGGGCCGCCATCTCCCGCCACTCCCGCATGACCGGCAGGAAGACGCTCGCCACGTCCCGCATCGCCCGGTCCAGGACGAGCCTGACCACCACCCGGCGGCGGTCGTGCGGATCGCGTTCCCGGGTGACGTAACCGGCCAGCTCCAGGCGGTCGACCACCCCGGTGATCGACGCGGTGGTCAGGCCGGTCGCCCGGGCCAGGTCGCCGGCCGTCATGTGTCCGTTGAAGCTCAGGATGTTCAGGCACTGCAAGTCGGTCGCGTTGATGCCGATCCGCTCGGCGGCCGCCTGGGTCATGAGCTGCATCAGCGCTCCGGTCTGGCGCAAGGCGGTCAGAAAGGCCAACTCGAGATCGGCGCGTTCTGACCGGCCCGTCCCGGTCGGCAGCGGCTCGGGCCAGGGCACGTCCCAGTCACGCTGGCCGGAGCCATGCTCGCCGGGGCCGTGCTGCCCGGCGGCTGGCCCGGCTGGGTCTCCGGACATGCCTCACCTGCCTATTATCTAATTTCCCTAGATATCTGTCTGACAAGATGCTAGCTTCCCTAGTGTAGTTCGGATACCTCCTGTGAGTGGAGACCACGATGAGTTCGGATGCTCAGATCCTGGCACCTCCCCCGGACCGGGGCGAGGCCGCCGACCCGCGGCGGTGGCTGACGCTTACCATCCTCCTGCTTGCCGCGTTCATGAACCTGCTTGACGTGTCGATCGTCAACATCGCGATACCGTCCATCCAGCGCAGCCTGCACGCCAGCTACGCGGATGTGCAGTGGGCGCTGGCCGGCTACACCCTGGCCTACGCGCTCGTGCTGATCACCGGCGGCAGGCTCGGTGACATCTTCGGGCGCAAGCGGCTGTTCCTCATCGGCGTCACCGGGTTCACCATCATGTCGGCGCTGTGCGGGGCCGCGCAGAGCCCGGGCGAGCTGATCGCGGCCCGGGTCGTGCAGGGCGTGATGGGCGCGATCATGGTTCCCCAGGTGCTGGCCGTTATCCAGATCATCTTCCCGCCCGCGGAGCGGATCAAGGCGCTGGCCGGCTTCGGCGTGACGGCGGGCCTCGGCACGGTCAGCGGGCCGCTGCTCGGCGGGCTGCTCATCCAGCACAACCTGTTCGGCCTCGACTGGCGGCCGATCTTCCTGATCAACGTCCCGGTCGGCATCCTGGCCGTGGCGGCCTCGGCGGTGCTGGTCCGCGAGTCGCGGGCACCGCGCCCGCCCAAGCTCGACCCGGTCGGCGTCGGCCTGATCAGCGCGGCGCTGCTGCTCCTGCTCTACCCGCTCGTGGAGGGGCGCCAGCTCGGCTGGCCCGGCTGGACGTTCGTCGCGATGGCCGCGTCCGCGCCGATGTTCGCTCTGTTCGCCTGGTATGAGCAGGTCAAGGCGCGCCGGGACGGGTCGCCGCTCGTGCCGCTGCGGCTGTTCCGCGAGCGCGGGTTCAGCGCCGGTATGGCCGTCGCGGTGACGTTCTTCCTCGGCATCGCCTCGTTCGGGCTGGTGCAGACGCTGTTCCTCCAGCTCGGCCTGGGCTTCACCCCGCTGCACGCCGGGCTGACCTTCCTGCCGTTCTCGCTGGGGGTGCTGGTTTCCTCGGCCGCGGCCGCGCGGCTGGCCCCCCGGTTCGGGCGCGGGGTCACGATGGCCGGGGCGCTGATCATCGCCGGGGGGATGACCGCGCTGATCGCGGCCGTGCACCACTACGGGACGGGCGTGACCACCTGGGACCTGGTGCCGGGCCTGGCCGCCGCGGGCATGGGCCTGGGTGCGGTGATCGCGCCGCTGGCCGACATCGTGCTGGCCCGGGTGCCGAAGCAGGACGCGGGCTCGGCCTCCGGCGTGTTCAACACCGGCCTGCAGCTGGGCAACTCGATCGGTATCGCGGTGATCGGCGTGATCTTCTTCGGGATGCTCGGCAGCCAGTCCGGCGCCGCGGCGACCTCGGTCGCGCCGGCGCTGCGGGCCAACCTCGTGGCGGCAGGCATGCCGGCCCGGTACACCGCGGGCATTGAGACCCAGTTCCGCACCTGCCTGCACGACCGGCTGGTGGCCGCCGACCCGACGGTGACCCCCGCGGCGTGCAAGCCCAAGCCGGGCCAGGTCATCCCGGCCAGCGCGGGCCGGGCCATCGCCGCGGCGGGTGCCAGCGCGGTGCGGCACGACTTCGTCTCGTCCATGGTCCGGACGCTGTGGTTCCAGGTCGGCGTGTTCTTCCTGGCCTTTCTGCTCATGTTCGTCCTGCCGCCCGGGGCGGGACGGCGGGCCACCCCCGCCGTGACCGGGCGGGAGACCGAGCCGGCCATGGCCGCCGCTCCCTAGCCGGTGGACTGATCCCGGAACCGCCGCGCCCCGTGACCACGGTCACGGGGCGCGGTGTGCTGGGCGTGCCTCAGGCTTGAGCGTCGGCGATGGCGGAGTCGACCTCTGCGTGGCGGGCCGCCAGTTCGGCCTCGTACTTCTTCTTGTCTACCTCTTCGGCGATCCGCTCGTCGTCGCGCATCAGCGACTCCAGGTCGGTGTTCGCGGCGTCGAGCACCCCGAGGTCGGCGTAGGCGTGCTGCACCTTCGGCCCCCACAGGCCGATGTCCTTGACGCACGGCACGATCCGGCTGAACAGCAGGGTGCGGAAGGCCTGCTGGACCGGCGAGTGCTCGGTGAACTCCAGGCACTCGTCGACGTCGAAGCCCATCCGCTCCCATACCTCCCGCCCACGGAACCGGTCGCGCATCAGGTAGCAGCCCTCGACCACGAACTCCTCGCGGTCGGCCCGCTCGGCCTCCGTGAGCTCCCGGTAGTAGTCGCGCAGCGCCAGACGGCCGAACGCCACGTGCCTGGCCTCGTCCTGCATCACGTAGGCGAGCAGCTGCTTGACCAGCGCGTTATTGGCCAGGTCCCGGTGCACGCCGAACGCGGCCAGGGCGAGTCCCTCGATGAGCACCTGCATGCCCAGGTAGGGGAGGTCCCAGCGGGCATCGTTGAGCGCGTCGGCGAGCAGCCTGGCCAGGTCGTCGTTGATCGGGTAGTAGAGGCCGACCTTCTCGCGCAGGAAGCGGGAGTACAGCTCGACGTGCCGGGCCTCGTCCATGGTCTGGGTGGCGGCATAGAACTTGGAGTCCATGTCCGGCACCGACTCGACGATCCTGGCGGCGACCGTCAGCGCACCCTGCTCGCCGTGCAGGAACTGGCTGAACAGCCAGGCGCCCAGGTGGTGCCCGAGCTCGTCCCGCTCCTTTTCGCTGAGGATCTCCCACTGGCGCGAGCCGTAGATCGGGACGAACTCATCGGGGGTCTCCATGATGTTCGCGGGGTTCACCGGGAGATCCCAGTCGATCCGTTTGGCCGCGTCCCACTGCTTGTCCTTGCCGCGCTGGTAGAGGTCGAGCAGCCGCTGGCGGCCGTCGTCGTACTCCCAGGAGAAGCGGGTGGCGCCGGCTGCCGGGACATCCCAGGTGCCTGGCGCGACGGGGGTGGCGTAGTGGTCGTAGGTGCTCACGGCGGCCTCCTCGGGGGCAGGGGCGGGCTGCCTTCCCTTATTACTACCCAGTAGGCTCCTGCTGGCGCAATACCTGTTTACTATCGTGTGCCGTGTTTGCTCCGGCCCGTTGGCCCGCCGATGGGGCTACCCGCCCCGGGGCGAAGTCACTGGCACACCGAGGGCTCGTGGCCGGCGTGGCTGGCCGGTTCGATCTGGAAGGTGGAGTGGGCGACGTCGAAGTGGCCGTGCAGGCAGGCCTGGAGCGCGTCCAGCATGGCCGCGCTGCGGCCGTTGGCCAGCACGAGCGGATCCACCACCACGTGCGCGGACAGCACGGGAAGCCCCGAGGTGATCGTCCAGGCGTGCAGGTCGTGCACCCCCACGACCCCGTCCAGCGCGGTCATGTGCGTGCGGACCTGGGTCAGGTCGACGCCGCGCGGGCTCGCCTCGAGCAGCACGTCCACCGCGTCGCGCAGCAGGCGCCAGGTGCGCGGCAGGATGAGCACCGCCACGGCCAGGGACGCGATGGGGTCCGCAATCGCGAAGCCGGTCGTCGCCACCACGATGCCGGTGACGATCACCGCGATGGCGCCGAAGGTGTCCGAGGCGACCTCGAGGAAGGCGCCGCGCACGTTCATGCTCTCCGCCTGGCCGCGCCGCAGCAGCATCAGCGAGGCGCCGTTGCCGGCCAGCGCGATCACGCCGAAGATCACCATTACCGCGGATCCGACCGGGGGCGGCGACGCGATCCGCCGCGCCGCCTCGACGATGATGAACACGGCCATGGCGAGCAGCACCAGCGCGTTGACCGTCGCGGCCAGGATCTCGGCGCGGGCGTAGCCGAAGGTCCGCCGGTCGGTCGCGGGCCGGGTGGCCATGTAGGCGGCCAGCAGCGACAGCCCGACGCCGCCGGCGTCCGCCGCCATGTGCGCGGCGTCGGCGAGCAGGACCAGCGAGCCGCTGACGATCGCCCCGGCGACCTCGGCCGCGGCGATTCCCGCGGTGATCGCCAGCACCGCGGCAAGCTGCTTCCGGTGCCGGCCCGTCGCGGTGAGCCCGCCCGCGGGCCCATGCGCGTGCCCGTGCCCGGCGCCCATGACTGCCGTTCCTTTCCGTTACCGCCCAGGCGGCCCCGGCCAGCCGTGGCGGCCGGGTCCCGCGGAGCGCCCGGCGGCAGAAGCGTAGTTACCGGGCACTGTTATCTTGAATCTTCCCTGCGCGGCGGAGATTCCCCGCCGGTGGCAAGCAGTTCGTAGGCGGGGTTGATCATGATCGGGCCGTCCTCGCGGATGCCGACCGGCCCCCGGAAGCGCACCTTCGACCCGCAGATGAGGCCCGGGATGTGTGTCCGGCCGTAGAACAGCGCGGTCAGGTCGCCGGTCGAGTCGGAGATCTCGACGGCCAGCACCGAACTCCGCTCCACCGGGCGGATCTCGACGGCCCGGACCCGTCCCTCGACCGTGGCCCGCCCGGGTGCGTTGATGCCGCCGATCGGGTTGACCCCCGGGGACGGGGCGGGCCGGTCGTAGCTGGCCTTGGGCCCGGCGGGGGCGGCCGGCCCGGGTGCCTCGCCACGCTGCCGGGGGCGCCGGCCGCGCAGCAGCCCGCGCACCGAGGACGCCGGGGGGACGGGCGCCCCGGGCTCGCCGTCCTCGCGTCCCGCCGCTCCGGCTCCGGCGGCCGCGGCTCCCGTTCCCCCCGGGGTGCCGGTGGCGCCATCGGGTGCCTTGCTCCCGGCAGAGCCGGCCGTGGCGGGTGCCGTCCCGGCCGGGGCCGTCCCGGCCGTGGCCGTCCCGGGGCCGTCCGCCGTCGCGGCCGCGCCGGCCCTGGCCGTACTGGCCTCCTGCTCCTTGCGGACAGTGGCGGCGGCAAGCTCGGTCACGGTCGGCTGGGGCGCGGCCTGCTCGGCGGCCTGGGCCACTTGGCGTGCGTGCAGCACCTCGAGCCGGCTTTGCACGTCGAACGGCACGATGGTGGCGACCGAGTGCGGGATCCGGCTGACCGCGCCAGCGATCTTGTCGGCGGTCCGGTCATGCAGCAGCCTGCCGAGCAACGGTGAGTAGCTGCGCCGGGGCAGCACGGCGGTGACGTGCACGCCGGGCAGGTCGGCCTCGGCGCTGACCAGTTCGACGGCGCACCTGACCAGCCTCCGGTCGGGGCAGTCGATGAAGTCCAGCACCACGCCCCGGTCGGCCCGCATCCACTCCTCCCGCAACTGGTCCGCCTGCGCGGTGTCGATGACGAAGTGCACCGCCCGCAGTGTGGTCGGCTTCAGGCTGCGCGCGTACCGCAGCGCCGCGAGGGTGGCCAGGTCGAAGCTGTCGACCAGCACGTACACCGTGCGCTTGGGGTAGTTCGGCGGCTCGGGCGGCCGGGGCCTGTCGCCGATCTTGTTGAGCACTTCGGCTTCCATCCCGTACTCGCGGTTCAGCCGGATGAAGGCGAACACCGCGATCGGGAACACCACGATGACCAGCCAGGCGCCCTCGGTGAACTTCACGACCGCGAAGATCACGACGACCAGCGCGGTATACACTCCGCCGACGAAGTTGATGACCAGCCGCCGCCGCCAGGCGGTCTCCTTGGTCCGCCGGTGGTACCTCGCCATACCGAACCCGGCCATCGAGAACCCGGTGAACACGCCGATCGCGTAGAACGGCACCAGGTTGTTGGTGTTGGCCCCGACCACCACGAGCAGGGCGACGGCCAGCAAGGTCAGCAGGACGATCCCGTTGGAGAAGACCAGCCGGTGGCCGCGCTTGGACAGCCAGCGGGGGAGGAACGAGTCCTCGGCTACGAAGCTGGTCAGGAACGGGAAGCCGCTGAAGCTGGTGTTGCCGCCGGTGAACAGGATCGTGATGGCCCCCGCCTGGACCAGGAAGAACATGAAGTGGCCTAGGAAGGAAGGCCCGAAGATGAGCTTGGCCTCCTGGGACACCACGGTGGGGACACCACTTACGTAGGGGACCGCATGCGTGACGTGCGCCATCCAGGAGATGCCGGCGATCAGGAACGCGACGATGCTGCCCTGGGTGACCAGGATCTGCCGGGCGTGTTTGCCCTCGGGCGGCCGCAGCGCACTCACCGCGTTGGACACGGCCTCGATCCCCGTCAGCGACGAGCCACCGTTCGCGAACGCGCGGCCCAGGAAGAAGATGGCGGCGAACGTCCACAGGTTGTTCCAGTGCCCGACGGAAACCGTACCCGAATGCCAGGCAACATGCCCCAGCCCGCCGAACGCCTCGCGGGCCAGGCCGACGATGATCATCAGGCCGACCGAGCCGGAGAACAGGTAGGTCGGCAGCGCGAACGTCTTGCCGTTCTCCCTGACCCCGCGCAGGTTCACGTAGGCCATCAACAGGGTCGCCGCGACCGAGATGAGCAGCAGGGTCGTGGTGTCCCCCAGCGGCCTGCCCAGCGCCGGGAACGTGGAGATGATCGCCGCGCTGCCCGCGGCGTTCTGCACCGCCACCGTGACGATGTAGTCGACCATGAGGGCCACGGCGGCCACCTGTGCCACGCGCGGGCCGAAGTTCTCCCGGGCCACCACGTAGGAGCCGCCGGCCCGGGTGTAGACCGTCACCACCTCGCGGTAGGAGAGCACCACCAGCGCGACACCGAGCAGGATCACCCCGGTCATCGGCAGCAGGATGGTGAACGCGGCCAGGCCGAAGAACGGCAGCAGTTCGTGCAGGATGAGTTCGGATCCATAGTTGGCCGACGAGATCCCGTCGCAAGAGAGCACGCCCAGCGCAAGCGGCTGGGACAGCCGTTCCTCGCTCAGCTGCTCGTTCACGAGCGGCGGGCCGAGCAGTCGGCGCTTCACCGAGTACCCGAAACTCTCCCGCTGGCTGCCGCTGCCCGAGAGGAGCCCGACTGCCCTGCCTAGCGCCACGTCCGCACGTCCTGTCCGTCGCTGTCCCTGTCGTGGCCTTAATACCACCGCCTGCCAGCGCTCTTGACCATGAGGGCGGGCTGAAACCGGCCAGGGACCCGGCTCATGCCCAATCCCTGGCACAACGCTAAGCGCGGTTGCCCGCCGAAGGCGCTAAGGCGGCGTCAAGGTTGCTGACCTACGCGTTAAGAATCTGTCAAGATCATCAATGTGGCCGCGGAGGTCCGGATGACACCCGCAACGAGATGAGCGCGGGCTCAGCCTATGCCGAAGAAGCCGAGCACGGTCGAGCCGAGCAGCAGCAGGCTCATCACCGAGATGCCGGCGACGCATACCGTCGCCACGATCCGGAACACCGGCTTGTTCGCGGCCTTCCCGAGCACGCTGCGCCGGTTGGTGAGGATCAGGATGTAAACGAGGATGACCGGGGTGACGATGCCCTGGAGCACCTGGGTGCCGATCAGCAACGTGATGAGGTTGATGTGGGTCAGCGCCAGCGAGGCGCCGATGATGACCTGCACGGTGAACAGCCCGAGAAACAGCCGCGCCTCGGTGAACCGGCGGGACACCGAGCGCTCCACGCCTACCGCCTCGCTGATCGCGTAGGCGCTCGACAGCGGGACTATCGCCCCGGCCAGCGCGGACGCTCCGATGAGGCCGAGCGCGAACAGATACTCGGCCCCGGCCCCGGCGACCGGCTTGAGCGCTTTGGCCGCCTCGGAGGCCGAGGTCAGCGGCCCGGTCCCGCCGATGGCCGCGGCGGTCGCGATGATGATGGTGATGGACACGACGCAGGCGAAGAGCGCGCCGGCTACGGCGTCGATCCGGGCGCGCGGGTAGTCGGCCGGGTCGGCGCCCTTGTCGACCACGCCCGCGGCCGCGTAGAGCTGCATGTACGGGCTCACCGTGGTCCCGATCAGCGCGACCCCCAGCAGCAGGTACGCCTTGGAGTACTCGAAGTGCGGCACCACCAGGTTGACCCCGACCGCCGACCAGTCCGGATGGCCGAGGATCGCCGCGACCGGGTAGGCGAGAAAGGCCAGCGACATCACCAGGAAGATTCGTTCCGCATAACGGTAGGAGCCGAATAGCACGAGCGCCCAGATGGCGACGGCCGCTATCGGGATGATGATGTACCGGCTGACGCCGAGCAGCCCGAAGGCGGCACCGATCCCGGCGAACTCCGAGACCACCAGGCCGGTGTTGGCCAGCAGCACGCAGCCCAGCGCCAGCGCGGTGAACCGCAGGCTGAACTGTTCCCTGATCAGCGCCGCCAGCCCCTTGCCCGTGTAGGTGCCGAGCCGGACCGCCATCTCCTGCACCAGCACCAGGGCCACGGTGACCAGCACCATGAAGAACAAGGTCCGGTACACGAACTGGGAGCCGGCGGACGCGTAGGTGGCGATCCCGGCCGCGTCGTTCCCGGCGTTGGCGGCGACGACTCCGGGGCCCAGGATGGCGAGGAACAGGAAGATCCGGCTCTTGCGCACCCGGGTCAGCCGCACCCCGCCGATGCGGATCCGGGTCAGCGTCGTCAGGCCCGCCCAGGACGCGGCCGCCCGCGAGCTCGGCGGCGCCAGACGGGCCTCGGTATCGAGCGCCTGGCGCACCTCCGGCACCGTGGCCTGTTCCGCTCCGCCTGGCGCTTGGTCAGCCTCCTCGCGCCCGGCGCTCACTGCAAGAGCCTCGGGAAGTGCAGGCGCCCGTGGCCGGGCACCAGCGCGTCGAGGATGTCGTCGGCCAGGATCCGGCCCAGCGGCTTGCCCTCGTCGTCCACCACAAGCAGCGACGAGCGCCGCGACTCCACCATCTCGGTGGCAACCGTGTCCAGGTCGGCGTCGGGGCGCAGGGTGACCGGGGGGTTCTCCGGATCGATCACGTCCGCGAGCGCCTTGCCGGCCTTGTTGACCAGCAGGTCGAAGGCGGACACGTCGCCGATCACCCGGCCCTCGGCGTCGAGCACCGCCACCGAGTCGATCTCGGTCTGGTGCTTGGCGAGCTTCACCAGCCGCTTCCGCACCTCCTCGACGGTCTCCGCGGGGCTGGCGCAGGCGATCACCGTGGTCATCACGCCACCGGCCTCATCGGCCGGGTAGCCGAGCAGGCGGGCGAGCTCCCGCTGGGTGGCGGGCGGCATCCGGGCCAGCAGCTGGGCCTGCTCGTCGGTGGGCAGCTCGCGCAGCGCCTCCGCCGCCTCGTCCGGTTCCATCCTGGCGACCAGGTCGGCGGCCTGAGCCGGCTCCATCTCCCGCAGCAGCGCGGTCAGCTCGTCGGGCTCCATCTCCTCCAGCGCGTCGGCGGCCAGGTCGTGGTCCAGGCTGGCCAGCAGCTCCTTCCGGCCCGGCCGCCCCAGCGCCTCCAGGACGTCCGCGAGTTCCGCGGGGCGCAGCCGGCGCAGCGCCGCGTTCGGGGCCCGCAGCTTCACCGCGGCGGGCTCCTCGGGCGAGTCCTCGCCGAACGACTCGATCGAGGCCCAGTCGATCACCCGGTCCGGGGTGGGGTGCCAGCGGAACCGCTTGGGCCCGAGCCGCCGCAGCAGCGTTTGCAGGCTCACGTCCACACCTACGAGCCGGACCTGGTCGCCGACCTGGGCCAGGTACAGGTCGGCCGCCCTGATCACCTGGATCTGCTCGGTGTCCACGAGCTGGTGGTCGAGGATGTCCCGGGACAGCAGCACCTCACCTTCGCGGCGCTGGAACTCGCGCAGGTCCATCCGGGCCGTGCGCAGCGTGACCGAACGCCGGTCGACCCGGTCGATCGCCGCCGCGTCCAGGTACGCGCGCCGGCGGCCGACGCGGACCACGATCCCGGTCACCGCCGGGTAATCTTCGCCGCCGCCAACCCGGGCCACCACGTCGACGAGGTGCCCCACCTCGTCGCCCAGGTGGTTGAGCACCGGGCAGCCGTCCAGGCCGACGAGCGAGATGATGTTCTGCCGCACCTGCCGGGAAGTCATCAGCCGCTGGGAGACGCCGCCGAACAGGTGGGCGGCGGCGCCGTCGTGACCGTCCGGGGCCCGCCTGGCTGGCCCCCGGGGCCGGGAGAGAAAGTGCCGATCGGACACGGCAACCTCCTGGGCGCCGGCCGATCCGGGTGTTACCCGGGAAGGCCCGGCAGGCGTAGGGATGGGGACGGGCGGCCTCTGGCGGCCCGGCCCCTGGTGATAGCCGCGCTCGCCGTGGTTGTACTGCATGGATCGTCGAGCACGACCGCACCTCCCTCGTCTCGCCTGTTTGATCAAGGCTAAACGTCACGGCCGGGGAAACCAAAGTCAGGGGGCCGCGGCGCTACGCACAGGCCATCCCCTGTTCACCCCGGCGCCTGCCAGTATTCGTTGTGGTTTGACCGTCATGCTGATCGGCTAGGACTGTCGTGTCTGCCGTCCGGGAGGCCCTTGCGGCCGGTGGTGGATCCACGAGCGCCCAGGCGGTCAGCCGAGGGGAGATGCTCGATTCATGACGACGACACCGCCCGCCGCCCCGGCCCCGCAAGCAGGCGACGTGCGCACGATCCACCTGTCTGAGCTTCTCAGGCGCCCGATCACCGACCGGGGTGGCCAGTCGCTGGGGCGGCTGTCCGACGTTGTCGTCCGGCTGCGCGGTTCGGAGCTGCCGCTGGTGATAGGCGGGGTGGCCAGCGTCGGCGGCCGCGAGGTGTTCGTGCCGATGGAGCAGGTCAGCTCCTTCGACGGCGAGGTGCTCAAGCTCTCCAGCGCCAAGCTCGACCTGCGCCAGTTCGAGCGCCGCCCGGGCGAGGTCATGCTCCGGGCCGATGTCCTCGGCCACCGGCTCATCGACGTGGAGACCGCGCACCTGATCAAGGCGGCGGATCTGGAACTGGAGCAGCGGAACGGGGAGTGGGTGCTCACCGGGGTCGACACCCACCGCCGGCGCGGCGGCCTGAGCGCGCTGTTCGGCCGCGGCGGCGAGCAGGAGGGGCAGTCGTTCCGGGAGTGGGCGGCCTTCGAGCCGCTCATCGGTCACACCAGCAGCGCGACGCTGCGCAACCCGTTCGCCCGCATCCGCGGGCTGAAGCCGGCCCAGATCGCCGACCTCATCGAGGAGGCGTCGAAGGAGGAGGAGTCGGAGATCCTCGGGCACGTACACGAGGACCCTGAGCTCGAGGCCGACGTGTTCGAGGAACTGGACGAGGATCTCGCCACCCGCCTGCTCGGCGCCCGCACCGACGCGGAGATCGCCGAGGTGCTCAGCAGGATGCGCGCCGACGACGCCGCGGACGCGGTCGCTGAGCTGCCCCAGGCCCGGCGCCAGCCCGTGCTCGACCTGTTGCCGCCCGGGCAGCGGACCAAAGTGCTGACGCTCATGGGTTTCAACCCGACGAGCGCCGGCGGCCTGATGGGGGTCGACTTCCTGGCCCTGGCCCCGACCGCCCGGGTCAGCGAGGCGCTCGCGGGCGTGGGGCAGTCACGGACGCTCCAGCCCGAGGCGCTCACCAGCGTCCACGCGGTGGACGAGGACGGGTACCTGCGCGGCGTCGCCACCGTCGTCAGCCTCCTCCAGGCGGATCCGCAGGCCGCGCTGTCCGAGGTGTCTGACGACGACCCGGTCCGGGTGGGCGCCGACACCGACGTGGTGGACGTCGCCGTCCTGATGAGCGACTACAACCTGATCACGATCCCGGTCGTGGACGAGCGGCGGCACATGATCGGCCTCATCACGGTCGACGACGTGCTCGAGGTGACGCTGCCCGGTGACTGGCGCAGGCGCGAGACCGCGCAGCCGCCCGACGCTCACGTCGGCGATGGCCCATGACGGCAGGCCGCGAGCAGCCGGAGGACCAGCAGGCCAGGCCGCCGCCGGCCGAGTCCAGCCCCCCCGTTCCGCAGCGGGCTGAGCCATCGCCCCAGCGGGCTGAGCCATCGCCCCAGCGGGCCGAGGCCGCGCCACGACCGCCGGCGCCGGACCGCCCGCAGCCCGCCGCCCGCCAGGCCGGGCCGCATGCGCCGGTGCCCGGCGGGGCCGCGGCGCCCGCATCCGGGCCGGCGCCGGGCTCGCCGGCCGGACAGCAGACCCTGGCCCGGCCCAGCGCCGTCCTGGACGATGCGCATCTGGGCGACATCGAGGGTGCCCTCGGCCGGATCCGGGTCGGCGAGGAGCAGCGCAGCGGCTGGCGGGCACGGCTGATCACGTTCCTGGCCATCATGGGCCCGGGCCTGATCGTCATGGTGGGGGACAATGACGCGGGCGGGGTGTCCACCTACGCCCAGGCGGGCCAGAACTACGGCTACAGCCTGCTCTGGGTACTGCTGCTGCTGATCCCCGTGCTGATTGTCAACCAGGAGATGGTCGTCCGGCTGGGCGCGGTTACCGGTGTGGGGCACGCCCGGCTGATCAACGAGCGGTTCGGCAGGTTCTGGGGCTGGTTCAGCGTCGGGGACCTGTTCCTGCTCAACTTCCTGACCATCGTGACCGAGTTCATCGGCGTATCGCTCGCCCTGCGCTACTTCGGCGTCAGCCCCTACATCTCGGTGCCGGTGGCCGCCGTCTTGCTGGTAGGCATCACCGCGAGCGGTAGCTTTCGCCGGTGGGAACGGGCGATCTTCCTGTTCATCGGGACCAGCCTGGTGCTCTACCCGCTGGCCCTTGCGTCGGGACCGCATTACGGCTCGATCGCCTACCACCTCGTGGTGCCGGGCATCCAGGGCGGCGCCAGCTCGACCGCGATCCTGCTCATCATCGCGATCGTGGGTACCACCGTGGCTCCTTGGCAGCTGTTCTTCCAGCAGTCCAACGTCGTCGATAAGCGCATCACGCCCCGGTTTATCGGCTACGAGCGGGCCGACACGACGCTGGGCGCGTTCGTGGTGATCGTCGGCGCTGGCGCCGTCGTGGTCATCGCAGACTTTGCCGTCCGCGGGACCTCGCTGGTGGGGCACTTCACCGACGCCCTGGGCGTCGCCAACGCGCTCAGCAACCACGGCTACTGGTACGGCGCGCTGTTCTCGATCGTCCTTCTCGACGCGAGTATCATCGGCGCCTCGGCCGTGACCTTGTCCACCAGCTATGCGTTCGGTGACGTGTTCGGCCTGAAGCACTCGCTGCACCGTAGGTTCCGCGACGCCAGGCCGTTCTACCTGAGCTACGCCGCTCTCGTGGTGGTGGCCGCGGGCATGGTGCTCATCCCCAAGGCGCCGCTCGGACTGATCACTACCAGCGTGCAGGCCCTGGCCGGGGTGCTGCTGCCCAGCGCGAGCGCGTTCCTGCTGCTGCTCTGCAACGACCGGGAAGTGCTCGGGCCGTGGGTGAACAAGCACTGGCTGAACGTGGTGGCCATAGTGATCATCGCCACGTTGCTCGAACTGTCCGGCATTCTCGTGGTGACCACCGTGTTCTCACACCTTGCGGCCTCTGCGGCGGCGCTGTGGGTGGCCGCCGTCCTGGTCGGGTGCGTGGCGGTCGGGGCGGTCTGGCTGCGGGTCCGGCAGGCGCGCGCCGGTCCGGTGGACCGGCCGGCCGTGGTCCAGCTGACGCCCGAGCAGCGGCTCAACTGGCGGATGCCGCCGCTGGCCCTGCTCAAGCCCGTTGTATGGAACCCCGCCACCAGGCTGGGCATGGTCGTGCTGCGCAGCTACCTGATCGTCTCGGTGCTGCTCCTGATCGTCAAGGCGGTCCAGCTCGGCGGCGGCTGAGCGGCGCGCTCGGGCGGGCCGGTCCACGGCCCGGTGACGGCGTCGATGGCCACGCCGGGAGCGTAAGGCACCGATAACGGCCGCCGGGCACGGGCCGGGCGGGTCAGCCGACGGCGCCGCTGTCGCGCAGGGCGGTGATCTCGGCGCCGGTCAGCCCCAGCTCGGCCAGGACCGCCCGGGTGTCGCTGCCCGGCCGGACCGGCGGCGTGGGCGGGCCGCACGGGGTACGGGAGAACCGGGGCGCGGGCCCGGGCTGGACCACGCCGCCGACGTCGACGAACGTGCCGCGGGCGGCGTTGTGCGGGTGGGCGGGGGCGTCCTGCGGCCTGACCACCGGAGCCACGCACGCGTCCGAGCCCGCGAACGCCGCCTCCCACTGCGCCTGGGTGCGCCCGGCGAACGCCTCGGTGAACCGGGCCCGCAACTCCGGCCAGCCGGAGCGGTCGTACTGGGCGGGCAGGCCCGCCTCGTCCAGGCCGAGACCGGCCAGCAGCTCGGCGTAGAACTTGGGCTCGAGGGCGCCCACCGCCATGTAGCGACCGTCGGCGGTCGTGTAGGTGTCGTAGAAGGGCGCGCCGCCGTCCAGCACGTTCCTTCCCCGCCCCTCCTGCCACGCGCCCGCGGCCAGGAGCCCGTAGAGGAACGAGGCGAGCATCGCGGACCCGTCTACCATCGCCACGTCGATGACCTGTCCCAGGCCGGACCGCTGCCGCTCCAGCAGGGCGGCGAGCACGCCGACCACGAGCAGCATCCCGCCCCCGCCGAAGTCCCCGATCAGGTTCAGCGGCGGCACGGGGCGCTCACCCTCCCGGCCGATCGGTTCCAGGCTGCCCGACACCGCGATGTAGTCGATGTCGTGCCCTGCCGTGGCCGCCAGCGGGCCCTCCTGGCCCCAGCCGGTCATCCGGGCGTACACCAGCCGCGGGTTCCGTTCCGCGCAAACCGCGGGGCCGCAGCCGAGCCGCTCGGCCACCCCGGGCCGGAACGCCTCCACCAGCACGTCGGCCTCGTCGGCCAGGCGGAGCAGGATGTCCACCCCGGCTGGGTTCTTCAGGTCGAGCCGGACCGATCTGCGGCTGCGGCCCAGCGGGTCGACCGGCGGCAACTGCTGGCGCCCCGACCGGTCGGGGCGGTCGATCCGCAACACGTCCGCGCCCAGATCGGCGAGGACCATGCACCCGAACGGCGCCGGCGCCAGGCTGGCAATCTCGATGACCTTCAACCCATGCAGGGGGCCTGTGCCACTATCCACGGCGCAAGCTTGTCATGCCGCGCCAGGCCGGGGCGGCGGGGCGCTCGATTGTGGGCGGCGGCCGTCCTGCCCGGTGCTTTCTTGGGCGGATCCACGGTGGCCGCGTAAGGTCACAGCATGCGCGGTTACACCCAGGACAAGGACGCCTACCTGAAGCGGCTGCGCCGCATCGAGGGCCAGGTGCGCGGGATCGCCCGCATGGTCGACGAGGACGTCTACTGCATCGACGTGCTCACCCAGGTCTCGGCGGTGACGAGGGCGCTCCAGGCGGTCGCGCTCGGGCTGCTCGAAGACCACCTCGGCCAGTGCGTCACCGAAGCCGTGCGCAAGGGCGGCGACGAGGGCGCGGAGTCGGTGCGCGAGGCGGCCGAGGCCATCAGCCGCCTGGTCAAATCCTGACCCGCTGTCCGTCCGCCACGGCCGCGGTCAGGGTGCGTTGCCCGGGCCGGCGAAGCGGGCGAAGGCGCGCAGGTTCGCCGTGCTCTCACCGCGCTTGACCCGCCACGCCCACTCCCTGCGGATCGACGATTCGAAGCCGATGGCCAGCGCGGCGTTGAAGTTGTCATCGGAGTAGCTGAGCACACAGCCGAGCAGCCGGTCGATCTCCGCGGCGGATACCGACTCCAGCGGCTGGCGCCCGGTCAGGTAGACGTCGCCCTGGCCGTCGACGGCGAAGTGAACGCCGTACATCCGGCCGTTGCGCTCCAGCAGGAACCGGTAGAAGCGGGCCTGGTTCTCGTCCGGCTTGCGGCAGAAGAACGCCTCCACGTGCAGGCTGTGGGTGCCCGCGATGAGCCAGGTCATCGTGGCTAGCTTGCGCTGGCCTTCGAGCCGGACCAGGTAGCTGCCCGGCTCCGGCGACTCGGGCACGAGCCCGAGCCCGGCGAGGGCCGCCTCGATGGCGGCCGCGGCCTCGGCCTGGACCGGCGTCACGCGTATCGCCTCATGTGGCTCATCCTGCCAAGCCGGCGGGCCATCGGTGGGCTCCAGGGACCCTCGGGACCGCGACTCTGCTGTTTCTGGCCCCACCCCACCCACGCCGCCGCCCGGGCGGGCACGGCCCGCGCCGGTCACAATGCGGGGATGAGAACCACCCCGGTGCGCCCCGCCCACGCCCCGTGATGCCGGGGCGCTGCCCCCTTTCACTCCGCGCCCCGCGCGCGGCCGTTTCAGCCCGCGAGATCGGGCACGCGGACGAGGGCATGCGGGACGTCCACGTTCAGGTCGGCGTAGGAGCGGTGCGGCGCGGGCTCACCGGTGTCCACCGCGGCGACGATCCGGTCCATGCGGAAGGCCCGCCCAGCGTCCCGCAGGCGGCACCAGGCCAGCAGGTACCAGTGC
Organism: uncultured Actinomycetes bacterium; assembly: GCA_963703605.1. Classification (GTDB taxonomy): domain Bacteria; phylum Actinomycetota; class Actinomycetes; order Streptosporangiales; family Streptosporangiaceae; genus DASXKD01. The sequence continues at coordinate 41,639 of CAVPFC010000058.1, read as the reverse complement.
GCCTGCGTGCCGCCGAACGCCACCGGTTCCACCTCGCGGGCGGTCACGGCATCCCGCCGGTCGCGGTAGTCGATCAGCAGGACGTGCCGGGTGGCAATCGCCTCCTGGATCACCAGCGGGACGGCCTTTTTCGCGCCCGCGGGCATGGCCGCTGCCGCCCCGGCGGGGCGCCCGCCGTCGGTGGCGACCGGCGCCGCCGCGCCGCCCGCCGGCGGCCCGCTTCCGGCCGGCCGGCCGGTGTCGATCAGCCGGATCCGGTCCATCAGCTCCGCCGCCTCGGCCAGTTCCCCGGCCGGGGCGACGGCCAGCACCTTGCGCAGTGCGCTCCGGCTCGCGAAGGCGAACGGCGTCCCCTCCGCCCCGGCCAGGGACACCGCTATCGCCACCATCTCGGCCGCCGTGAAGTTGACCGGCGGCAGCGTGAACGTCTTGTCGATCACGTAGCCACCGTGCCGTCCGGCCTGCGCGTAGATCGGCACGCTGGCGTCCTGTAGCGCCAGGATGTCCCGTTCGATCGTGCGGGTGCTGACCTCGTACTTCCGCGCCAGTTGCTGTGCCGACCGCGGCCGGGGCGCCACCGCCCGCAACTCCTCGACCAGCGCGTAGAGCCGATCCGTCCGGTTCACGCCCGGCAAGCTATCACCGGCCGCCGACACTCCACGCCGAGCGGCGCCCGGGCCATCGGGCCGGGCCGTCCCCGGTCGCGGCGCGGCGGCACGGGTTTTCCCCGGCCCTGGCGGGAATCAGCCGGCGCGGGTGTAGCTCTCGGCAGGCAGCGAGGTGCTCATCGCCCCGCTGTAGACGGTGAGCAGCCGGTCCACCGTGCCTGCCCAGCCAAACCGGCTCGCGTGCTCGACCGCGCCCCGCGACAGCCTCGCCCGCAGCTCGGGCGAGCCGAACAGCTCGCGAAGCGCGCGTGCGTAGCTGGCCGGGTCGTGCCCGTCGATGAGCATGCCGGACACGCCGTCCTGCACCGCGGTGCGCAGGCCGCCTACCGACGCCGCGATCACCGGCGTGCCGCAGGCCTGGGCCTCGACGGCGACCAGGCCGAAGGATTCCGAGTGGGACGGCACCATGACCACCGTGGCCGCCCGGTACCAGTCGGCGAGCTCCGACTGCGGGCAGGGCGGCTCCACCCGCACCACGTGGTCGATCCCCAGCGCGTGGGAGACCTCGGTGAGCTGGTCGGGATCGGCACGCCCGGTGCCGCTTGGCCCGCCCACGAACGCGACCGTGAGCGTCTCCGCCAGCTCGGGACAGTCACGCAGCAGCGCCGCGGCCGCGTGCAGCACCACGTCCGGCGCCTTCAGCGGCTGGATCCGGCCCGCGAAGACGACGACCTGGCCGTCTTCGGGCAGGCCGAGCCGGCGCCTGGTCTCTTGCACCGAGCCGGGACGGAAGATGGACAGGTCCACGCCGGGGTTGACGGTCCAGATCTTGGCCGGGTCGGCGTCGTAGAGCCCGGCGAGCTGGCGGGCCTCCTCGTCGGTGTTCGCGACCAGCCGGTCGGCGGCGGCGACCACCTCGGCCTCGCCGCGCAGCCGGACCTCCGGCTCGCGCATGTCGCCGTGTGCCAGCGCGGCGTTCTTGACCCTGCCCAGCGTGTGCATGGACTGCACGAACGGGACGCCCCAGCGCTCCTTGGCGACCGCCCCGACGTGGCCGGACAGCCAGTAGTGGCCGTGCACGAGGTCGTACCGGCCCGGGGCGTAAGCGGCCTCGGTGCGGAGCACCTCCAGGGTGAACTGGCAGAGCTGGGCGGGCAGGTCCGCCTTGTCGAGCTCTTCGAACGGCCCGGCCGGCACGTGCCGGACCAGCACGCCCGGCACCAGTTCGGCCACCGGGGGAGCGTCGCGGGACACCGCGCGGGTGAAGATCTCCACCTCGATGCCGCGGCCGGCGAGGCGCTTGGCAACCTCTACCACGTAGACGTTGAGGCCGCCGGCGTCGCCGGTGCCGGGCTGCTCGAGTGGCGAGGTATGAACGCTGATGGTCGCGATCCGCCTGGGGACGCGTCGCGACACGAGCATCCACCTCCCGCCCAAACGGACACGCTGCCGACATGCCTGTTTCCGCCCGTTGCAACCACGTACGGGCACCGCGTGTTCCCGGCGGCCGGGCCGGTCTTACGCCGGCACCCGCCCGCGCAACTCAGCAGCGCCGGTGTCGCGCCGCGGCCTTCGGGTCACCGGGCGGGCGGCGGCGGATAGGCTCGGCGCCATGTCCACTCTGGTGCTGCTTCGGCACGGCGAGAGCACGTGGAACGCCGAGGGCCTGTTCACCGGCTGGGTCGACGTCGGGCTGTCGGACGCGGGCGCCCGCGAGGCCACCGCGGGCGGCCGGCTGCTGCGGGAGGCCGGGCTCCGCCCCGACGTCGTGCACACCTCGGTGCTGACCCGGGCCATCCAGACCGCGAACCTGGCGCTGGACGAGGCGGGCCTGCTCTGGCTCCCGGTAACCAGGTCATGGCGGCTCAACGAGCGTCACTACGGTGCGCTGCAAGGCAAGAGCAAGGCCGAGACGCGGCAGGAGTTCGGCGACGAGCAGTTCATGCTCTGGCGGCGGTCCTACGACGTCCCGCCGCCGCCCCTGCCCGACGACGACCCGCTCTCCCAGGCCGGTGATCGCAGGTACGCGCATCTGCCGCCGGAGTTGCTGCCCCGCACCGAATGCCTGGCCGACGTGCTGCACCGGCTGCTTCCCTACTGGTACGACGCGATCGTGCCCGACCTGGTGGCGGACCGGGTGGTGCTGGTGGTGGCGCACGGCAACTCGCTGCGCGCGCTGGTCAAGCATCTCGACGAGATCGCCGACGGCGACATCGCCGGGCTCAACATCCCCACCGGCATCCCGCTGGTCTACGAGCTTGACGACAGCTTCCGGCCGAAGCTGCGTGGCGGCCGGTACCTCGACCCCGAGGCGGCGGCGGCCGCCGCCCAAGCCGTGCGCGACCAGGGGCGATGACCTCGCCGGCGGGTGCGCCAGAGAAGGGGGAAGGGGAGGCGGGCGGGATGCCAGCGCGAGCACCGGGCCGTTTGTCCCGTTGGCCCGCCATGACCAGTAGGTGACCTTTGTATGAATCCCTGAGGAACACCGCCGAGAACGCATCCGGCGGCCATGGCCGCCCAGCCTGATGTGCGCATACGATCGAGGCGTGAGCGCGCGCGTGACGGCGGGTGCGGGCGGCCATGCGCCGACGTCATGCCCCGCCACGTCAAGGGCCTGCTGGTGACCACCCGCGGGCGGGTCGCTGATATCGAGTCCAGCGCAGACCGGCCGCGTTCGACCAGGCTACCCTCCGGCGTCGCGTCGGTCCTCTCGGTGCTCTCGTCCTCGGCCGTGGTGCTCGACAATGCCGACCGGGTGCTGATGGCAAGCCAGGCGGCGCGCGCCTTCGGATTGGTCAAGGACGGCCAGCTCATGGCCGGCGAGTTCCTCGCCCTGGTGCGGCAGGTCCGGCGGGACGGCGAGACGCGCGAGGGCGAGATCGATCTGTCCGGAAGCTCATTCGGCGGCCGGAGAAGCAGCTTCGCGGTGCGTGCGGCGCCGCTCGGCGGCGATGGCCTGATCCTGCTGCTCGCTGAGGACCAGACGGAGAGCCGTCGGGTGGAGGAGGTCCGCCGCGACTTCGTGGCCAACATCAGCCACGAGCTCAAGACCCCGGTCGGCGCGCTCGCCCTGCTCGCGGAGACCATGGAAGAGGCGGCCGACGACCCGGAGGCCGTGCGGCGTTTCGCGGGCCGGATGCGGCAAGAGGCGTCGCGGCTGACCTACCTGGTCCAGGACCTGATCACGCTGTCCAGGATCCAGGCTGCCGAGCCGGTCCCGGACCCGATCCCGGTGGACCTGACCGCGGTGGTGGCGGAGGCGCTGGACCGGGTCCGGATGAAGGCGAGCGCCCGCGGCATCGATCTGGTGGCCGCCTGCGACGAGCGGGTGCTCGTGCTCGGCGACGAGGATCTTCTCGTGACCGCGTTGCGGAACCTGCTGGACAACGCCATGGCGTACAGCCCCGACCGGACCAGGGTCGTGGTGTCGGTATCCCGGGACGGGACCCGCTCGGCGCAGATCAGCGTCGCGGACCAGGGGATCGGGATCCCGGAGCGCGACCTTGAGCGGATCTTCGAACGGTTCTACCGGGTGGACCCGGCCCGGTCCAGGGCCACCGGCGGAACCGGGTTGGGACTCGCCATCGTAAAGCATGTCATGGCAGCTCACCGTGGCAAGGTCACGGTGTGGAGCCAAGAGGGCGTGGGCTCCACGTTCACCCTCCAGATGCCCGTCGTCAGCAAACCCCCGGCCGCGGGCGGCAGCCAAGCCGGCGGCCCCGCGCAGCCTGTCAGGGAGGCAGTCAAGTGACACGCGTGCTCGTGGTCGAGGACGAGGAGTCGTTCAGCGACGCGCTGTCCTACATGTTGCGCCGCGAGGGCTTCGAGGTGGCCGTCTGCCCGACCGGGCCGGACGCGATCGAGGCCTTCGACCGGCACGGCGCCGATCTCGTGCTGCTGGACCTCATGCTTCCCGGGCTGCCCGGCAGCGAGGTGTGCCGCACGCTACGCGAGCGGTCAAACGTTCCGGTGATCATGCTGACCGCCAAGGACAGCGAGATCGACAAGGTCGTGGGCCTGGAACTCGGCGCCGACGACTACGTCACCAAGCCGTTCTCGTCCCGGGAACTGGTCGCCAGGATGCGCGCCGTGCTGCGCCGCCGCGGCGAGCCGGACGAGCCCGGCGGGTCGATCATGGAGTCGGGCCCGGTCCGGATGGACGTGGACCGCCACGTGGTGACGGTCCGGGGGCAGCAGGTGCAGGTGCCGCTCAAGGAATTCGAGCTGCTCGAGGTGCTGCTGCGCAACGTGGGCCGGGTGCTGGCCCGGATGCAGCTCATCGACCGGGTCTGGGGCGCGGACTACGTCGGCGACACCAAGACCCTGGACGTGCACATCAAGCGGCTGCGGGCCAAGGTGGAGACCGACCCGGGCAACCCGCGGCACATCATCACGGTCCGCGGGCTCGGCTACAAGTTCGAGCCAGGCGACTGAGCACCCGGCCGCTCGGGCCGCGGCGCCCGGCTGCTTGCGCTGGGGCGAACGGCCACCGGGCGGCCCGGGAGCGGTCCGGTCACCGGCGGGTGGGCTACAACTACGACGTCGCGGAGGGCGACGGCGTCGGGGTTGCCGCCGATATCGGGGTCACGGTCGGGGACGGCCGCAGGAAAAGACGCGGTGCCGGCGAGAAGGTCGCGTAGAACGCGGCCCGCGGCATCACCGGGACGAGCAGCGTTATGTGGCCGGCGGTCTGGAAGTTCATGTTCACCCGGACGTACTGGCCACCGTGCAGCGACCGGGTGAGGTGCCGCAGTATCACCCGGGGCGCCGGGCCGGTGAGCAGCAGCGACTGCTCCCGGCCCACGCTGATCCCACCGGCCGGTACCTGAATCGCCGACGCCGAGCCGGGGGCCGTGATGCCGATCAGCCGGTCCCGGACGCCGCTGTTGTTCAGGGCGAAGAACAAGCCGGCCGAGGCACCGGCCGGGAGCGTGAAGCCGGGCGCCGGGCCGAGCACGAACATGTTGTTGATCCGCATCGTCTGGCCCGCGATCGCGGAGGCGCCCGGCGTCGGCTGATGCCACTGCTGGGAAGGGGCGTTGAGCCCGGCCTCACACCCGGCGATCGCCGGAACCAGCACGGCGGCCGCCGCGATGAACAGGCCTCGCAGCGGCGGAACGCCGCGGCTGCTGCGGATCACTTGGCGCTCTCCCTCCGGCTCCACCCGGGCACAGACTGGGACGCGGCACAGCGTATCGGCCCGTGATCGCGACAGTGACGCCGGCCCTGGCGAACGCGCCAGGCGAAGCCGGGGGCGGGAACAGGGAGCCCTAGCCGGTCGCCGACGCGATCGGGGACGGCGTTCCTCCGGAACGGGCGGAGCTGAGCTGGCGCACCGTCTGGGCGATCTGGAAGCCGTGGCCTCGGTCGGGCACGATGTCGGCCACCGAGCCGTCATCGCGGACCAGCACCGCCGCGAGACGTCGCCCGTAGTAGGACCGCGGGAAGCTGCCTTGGACGTCCTCGAGCGCTTGCCTGGCGCCGAGGTCGAGCCGCCGGGGGTAGCTGCTCACGTCGGCGTTCCGCATGCCGACAAGGTAGACCAGCGCTCCGCCCTGCTCGGCCTCGACGGTGAGCTGCCGCAGGTCGTTGAAGCAGTTGCAGGCCTGCGGGATCAGGGCGAGCACCAGCACCCCCTGGCCTATCAGCGCGTGCAGCGACTCGGGTGCGCCGTCGGCCAAGACATAGGCGTCCGGGAGCAGCCCCTTCGGCTGGCGTATCGCCGGGGACAGGGCCGCGGCTGTGCCCCCGGAAATCCCGGGCGCGGCACTCGAACGGGAGGCGGCCGGGTGTCCCAGCGGCCCGTTGTCCACGCCCTGGCCGACGGTGAACACCGTGAGCAACGTCGCGGCGAGCAGGGTAAGCGCGAGGCAGCCGGCCAGCAGCGGGAGGACCATGCCGTCCCTGGTGAGGGGCCCGTACACCCTCCTGGCCAGGTTGCGCCGGCGCTGGGACCTGAGCTCTCGCCGGTAGGCCTGCACGTCTCTGTCGAGTTCCCGGGCATCGTCCGGCACCTCGATGTCGACCGGTGGCAGACCGTAATCGTCTCGCCCGGGGTCGCCGCTACTGTTCACGCGCATCTCTCCCGCACGAGCGGCCTCGTTCCCCTCCAGTATGAGTCAGCAGCGGCCGCCACGTCACCGCCCAACAATCGCGGCCCCGTCATTCTCCACCCGTCCGCGGGGGCCCGGCGCCGCCCGGTTCGGGCGGCTGCCCGGTAGCTCCCTCGCTGCGGAGCGTGCGCGGACGGTGCGCGCCAGGCCCGCTCACGCGTCACTTTCAGATCGGTTAATTAACCCCTTGACCTGCATGTTTGCCGTCAAGCCGGGCTAGGCCGCCGCGTTTGACGTGGTAGCATGGGAGTAGCGGAAGGGGTATGTGCCAGATGACTTTCAAGGTCGGCGACACGGTCGTCTACCCCCACCATGGGGCTGCTCGTATCGAAGAGATCGAGACCCGTACGATCAAGGGCGCTGCGATGACCTATCTGGTCCTCAAGGTCGACAAGGGCGACCTGACAGTGCGCGTGCCTGCGGAGAACGCAGAACTTGTTGGCGTGCGCGATGTCGTGGGGCAAGAGGGTCTGGAACGAGTGTTCGAGGTGCTGCGCGCCCCGCACACCGAGGAGCCGACCAACTGGTCCCGGCGGTACAAGGCCAACCTGGAGAAGCTCGCCTCCGGCGACGTCAACAAGGTGGCCGAGGTCGTACGTGACCTGTGGCGCAGGGACAGGGAGCGCGGGCTGTCCGCTGGTGAGAAGCGGATGCTGGCGAAGGCCCGCCAGATTCTGGTGAGCGAACTCGCGCTGGCCGAGAAGACCAACGAGGACAAGGCCGAGGCGCTTCTCGACGAGATCCTCGCCTCCTGACCAGCACCTTTGAGTTAGGGCTGGTTTCGCATGCCCGGTGACTTGCCGAGAGTGGGCGTGGGCACCGACGTGCATCCGCTTGCTCCCGGCAGGCCGCTGCGTCTGGCCGGGTTGTTCTGGCCCGGCGAGGACGGGCTGACCGGCCACTCCGATGGGGATGTGGCGGCGCATGCCGCCTGCGATGCGCTGCTGTCCGCCGCCGGCCTCGGTGACCTGGGTGCCCAGTTCGGCACCGCCGAGCCGGGCTGGGCCGGGGCGTCGGGGGCCTCGTTGCTGCGGGCCACGGCCGCGTTGCTCACCGAAGCGGGGTTCACCGTCGGGAACGTCGCCATCCAGGTGATCGGGAACCGGCCGCGGATCGCGGCGCGGCGCGAGGAGGCGGAAAAGGTGCTCTCCGGGGCGCTTGGCGGTGCGCCGGTCAGCGTGTCCGGCACCACCACCGACGGCCTGGGCCTGACCGGCCGCGGTGAGGGCATCGCCGCGATTGCGACGGCCCTGGTTATCCCTGCCGGTTAGCCGGGCTGGACCATTAGGAGGGTGTTGGCGTCGGGGTCGCGCAGGTAGAACATGGGCGGGACGGGGCCGGCGACCTGGACGGCGCCGATCCGGATCTCGGCTGGCGAGCCTGGCCGCGCGATTTCGGCGTCGGCGTCGACCCCGAGCGCCCGCAGGCGCGCGTGCGCGGCGTCGATGTCATCGGTGTTGAGGATGATGCCGGTCTGGACCCCGGCGCGGTCGCCGGGCCCGGGCGGGACGAGGGCGAGCCCGGCCGAACCGCCCTGCGGGTAGACCTCGATCCACCGGTAGCCGTCGCGCCAGGGAAAGTCGGCGCGCTTCTCGAATCCCAGGGACTCGTAGAACGCCACCGACCGGTCCTGGTCGGTGACGGGGATGACCACCAGCTGGATCTGGCTGATCTGGCCCGTGGTGTTCATGGCAGTGCTCCTTCGCTGAGCTTTCGCTGACGGGTCGGTGGGTGGCTGCCGGGCATTCTTAACCCGTCGTGGCCGCCGTCGGCAGCCGGTCCCACCCAGACGACGAACGCTGCACCCCGAGATGGACCGGGTGCGCCTGTGACAGCAGAAGGGCCTCACCGCACGCGCGCCGAGGCCGCCACCGCGAAGGATGGCGCCACGAAGGGCAGCCTCGGCGAGCTGGCCGGGCGATCCGGCTAGTCCACGGCTAGTCCCGGCCGCGGCGCGGCCGTTGCCCTCACTCCTCGGGCGGTGCCGGGGTGCTGCGCAGCCGCTCCAGCAAGGGCGCCGGAGCGGGCTTCTCGGCGGGGGTGTCGTCGGCCGGGCCCGGCGAGCCGGCCTCCCCGGCCGGGTTCTCCGCCGTTGCAGCCGGGCCCGCCGCAGCGGCCGGGCCGTTCTGCGCTGCGGCCCCGGCTGGGGTCTCCGGCGTCGGCGACGAATCCGGGCCCTCCGGAGGTGCCGCGGCCGGTGCGGCCGCTGCGGCCGCGGCAGGGCCGGGCTGCGAAGCCTTGGCCCCGGTCTCCGGTGCCGCTTGCTCGCGGGGCCCGGCGGCGTCCTGCGCCTTGGCAGGCGAGCCGGGCTGGCCGGAGGCGTCGCCGGGCCCGGGACCGCCGCCGTTGCCGGCCGGGCCGGCGGTCCCATCGGGCCCAGCGCGGTAGCGCACCGGATCGGCGTAACTGTCCGGGTGCACGTAACCGGTTTCCGGGCCGTAGGCCACCGGGTCCGGGTACTGGCCCCCGTCGTGATAGCCCGCGTATCCGGCCGTCGCGGCGCCCGCGTCCTGCTGCGCGCCCGCCATCGCGGGGGCCTCTATCTCCCGGGGTCCCAGCAGCAGGTCAAGCCCGGACCGCGGCGCCGGGAGCGAGCGTCCCGCACCGGCGCCGTCGGCACCGGCCCAGGTCACCGGCGCTCGCGCCGCGGCGTCGGCACCCCCGGTCGTGCCCCCGCCCACCGTGCTGCCGCTCGGTCGTGCCGCCGGCCGTGGCCTGGCCCGCCGCGGCCGGCCCACCCGCCGCGGCCGCCCGGCCAGCGTTCCCCTGCTGGGCCGCGGCCGTCCGGGTCCGGCGCAGGTGCCGCAGCATCTCCAGCAGCAGGCCGAACGCGAGCAGCAGGAGCACCCACGGCGTAACCGCCGCGACCGCGCGGGTGGGCTGGAGCGGCAGGGCGACGTTCGTGGCACGAACGGCATCGCCGACCGCGACGACCGTGACCAGGAGCAACAGCGAAAACCACGCATAGGCCCGCGGCCACCACCCGGCTCCGCGCAGCGCCAGGGCGGCGGCGCCCGCAACCACCAGCATGGCGTCGAAGATAAGCGGGTACAGCTTGGCCAGGCCCGGGCTGACCCCGGCGTGGAGCGCGAGCTGATGGATTCCCGGGTAAGAAAGCACGAATGCGGCGGCGGCCAGCAGCACCACACCGGCAATCACCGCGGTAAGCGCGGCCAGCCCGAGCCTCGGGTGGGGGTCCGCGGGGTAGGGGCCTTGGCCAGCGGAATAGTTACTCATCGGAGGGTGGGGGTCCTTCCTGCGGCACTGCTCGGGCTGATGAGGCCCGCCTATAGTCGAAACTACAGCGCCCATTCCGCGCCGAGAGTTAGCCGCGCCGCAGCGATGCGGGTGCGGTACCAGACTCGCGTGGTACGGCGGCTAAACGGCGGGTGGCCACTCGCTGTTAGATCGCGGCGTCAAAGGAGACGATATGCCGTACTACCGGGTCGCCGGAGAGATTCCCCGTAAGCGCCATGTGCGCTTCCAGCGCCCAGACGGCGGCCTGTACTCCGAGGAGCTGATGGGCGAAGAGGGCTTCGTCTCCGACTCCTCGCTTCTCTATCACGTGCACCCGCCCACCGCGATAACAAAGAGCGAGGGAATCTCCGGTGCCGCCGCCGAAGATGGCGCGCCGAATCACCCACTGCTACCGCGCCACGTGCGCACCGGTGACCTGCCCCAGGGTGGTGACCTCGTACTCGGCCGTCAGCTTCTGTTCGCGAATGACGACGTGCGGATTTCTTTCGCCGCTGCGGACGCGCCCTCGGAGCTCTACCGGAATTCCGCCGGCGACGAAGCCATTTACTTGCAATACGGCAGTGCGCGCTTCGAGTCCGTCTACGGCTCGATCAGCGCCGGGGCCGGTGACTACATCGTGATTCCGCGGGGGACCATTCACCGCTGGATAGCCGCCGCCCCCGGCGTGACGGCGCTCTGCGTGGCGGCCAGCGGGCACATCAGGCCGCCCCGGCGCTACCTGTCGCAGTACGGCCAGTTCCTTGAGCACGCCCCCTACAGCGAGCGCGACCTGCGCGGCCCCGAGGGCCCCCTGCTTGCCGAGGGGGAGGACGTCCCGGTCATCGTGCGGACCAGGGCCGGCCTGACCCGGCTGACCTATGCCCGGCACCCGTTCGACGTGGTGGGCTGGGACGGGTGCCTGTACCCGTTCGCGTTCAACATCGCCGACTTCGAGCCGGTCGTGAAGCGGACCCACGCCCCGCCGCCGGTGCACCAGACGTTCGAGGGCCCCAACTTCGTGATCTGCTCGTTCTGCCCGCGCCCGCTCGACTTCGACCCGGCCGCCGTCCCCATTCCCTACAACCATCACAACGTTGACTCCGACGAGATGATGTTCTACGTCGGCGGGGACTACACCGCCCGGAAGGGCTCCGGGGTCGGGCTCGGCTCGATCACGCTGCACCCGTCGGGGTTCACCCACGGCCCGCAGCCCGGTGCGGTGGAGGCCGCCGTCGCGGGGCTGGCCGAGGGGAAGACCACCACCGATGAGACCGCCGTGATGATCGACACGTTCCGGCCGCTGGGCCTCGGGCCGGCGGCACGCCGGGCCGAGGACCCCGAGTACGCGTGGAGCTGGGCCCGGGCCGCCCGCCGCTGAGCCCGTCCGCCGTTGCGCCCGGCCCCGGCGGGGCGGTGCCGGGCGGTAGCCTTGGCGGCGTGACGCTCCGCCTTCATGACACCGCAACGCGCACCGTGCGCGAGTTCTCCCCCCTTGTGCCGGGGAAGGTGTCGCTGTACCTGTGTGGCGCGACGGTTCAGGCGCCGCCGCACATCGGGCACATCAGGTCCGGGGTCAACTTCGACATCCTGGTCCGCTGGCTCAACGCCAGCGGCTACCAGGTCACGTTCTGCCGGAACGTCACCGACATCGACGACAAGATCATCCGGGTGGCCGCCGCGGAAGACGTGCCGTGGTGGGCCGTGGCGCAGCGCAACGAGCGGGCGTTCAGCCGCGCCTACGACGTGCTCGGCTGCCTCCCGCCGGAGGTGGAACCCCGCGCGACCGGTCACATCCCGCAGATGATCATGTTGATGCGGCGCCTGATCGAGGGCGGGCACGCCTACCCGTCGGGCGGCGACATCTACTTCGACGTCGCGTCCTACCCGGAGTACGGCGCCCTGTCCGGGCAGCGGCTCGACCACATGCGGCCGGCCGCGGATACCGAGACCGACGACGCCAAGCGGGACCCGCGCGACTTCACCCTGTGGAAGCGCGCCAAGCCGGGCGAGCCGTCCTGGGAGACCCCGTGGGGCCCGGGCAGGCCGGGCTGGCACCTGGAATGCTCGGCGATGGCCACCGCCTACCTCGGCCCTACCTTCGACATCCACGGCGGCGGGCTGGACCTGGTGTTCCCGCACCACGAGAACGAGCTGGCCCAGTCCCGCGCGGCGGGCGACGGCTTCGCCAGGTACTGGATGCACAACGGGCTCGTCGGGGTCGCCGGGGAGAAGATGAGCAAGTCCCTCGGCAACTCGCTGCTTGTCGACGCCATGGTGACCCAGGTCCGCCCGGTGGAACTGCGTTACTACCTCGGCCAGGCGCACTACCGGTCCATGATCGAGTACTCGCAGGCCGCGCTGGACGAGGCGGTCACCGCGTACCGCCGGATCGAGGGCTTCGTCACCCGCGCCGCCGAGCTAGCCGGGACGCAGGACCGGCGCAGCGACGGGCCCGCCGCGGAGGCCACCAGCGCTGGTGAGGTGCCCGCGGAGTTCTCCGCCGCGCTCGACGACGACCTCGCGGTGCCGCAGGCGCTCGCCGTGGTGCACGAGACGATGAGAGAGGGCAACAACGCGCTGGCCTCCGGCGACAAGGAGGCGGTAGCGGCATCGCTGGCCACGGTGCGGGTCATGCTCGGCGTGCTCGGGATCGATCCGTTGTCCCCGCCGTGGTCCGGTGGCGGTGGCGGCGACCTGCGCACCGTCGTGGACGCGCTGGTCCAGGTGGCGCTCGCGCAGCGGCAGGCGGCGCGGGAGCGAAAGGACTACGACGCAGCGGACGCGATCAGAGATGACATGCACGCGGCAGGGGTGCTCATCGAGGACACGCCCGATGGGCCGCGGTGGGAGATCAAGCGATGAGCCCAGCCCGGCCACGCCGCCAGGTCGGCGGGGGCGATGAGGCTGCCACGCTCCGCCACCCGGTCCGGCCACGGTCCCAGGCCGGCCTGCGTCGCCGGGGGACCCGGTGAGCGAGGGCACGCCCAGGGCCGGGCGGGGAGGGCGCACCAAGGCAGGCAAGCCACGCCAGGGCACCGGCGGGCGCGGGCGCGACCGGCTCGAAGGCAAGGGGCCGACCCCGCCCGCGCACCTGCGCCCGGGGCACCCGGCACAGCGCCGTGCGGAGGCGGCCGCCCGCGGCACCCGGCCCCGCCGGGCCCCGCCCGGCGACGGGCCACGGAATCAGGCCGACGGCACGGGCACCGGGGCTGGTGGCGGCAGCCGTTATGCATCGAAAACGGGAGCGGAACGACGCGGCACTGACGCGCCGGGCGGGCGGCCACAGGCCGGGGGCGGGCGCTCGCGCGGAGCCGGTGACGCGCCGGAGGTGGTCGCCGGGCGGAACGCCGTCGTGGAGGCGCTGCGGGCGGGCGTGCCCGCCGCCGCCTTGTACGCCGGGCCGCGGCGGGACGCCGACGAGCGGGTGCGCGAGGCGGTGGACCTGGCCGCCGCGGCCGGCATCCCGATGATCGAGGCGGGGCGGGCCGAACTCGACCGGCTGACCGGTGGGTCCGTGCACCAGGGCGTGGCGCTGCGGCTCCGCGGCTACGACTACGCCACCCCGGAAGACCTGCTGGCCAGGGCGGAAGAGACCGGCCGCCCGGCGCTGATCGTCGCGCTGGACGGGGTCACCGACCCGCGCAACCTCGGTGCGGTGGTCCGCTCGGCAGCCGCGTTCGGCGGGCACGGGGTGCTCGTCCCGGCGCGCCGGTCGGCCCGGGTGACCGCGGGCGCCTGGAAGGCGTCGGCGGGGGCGCTGGCCCGGGTGCCGGTCGCCCAGGCGCCGAACCTGACCCGCGCCCTCGCCGCCTACCAGCAGGCGGGCCTGTTCGTGGTCGGCCTCGACGCGGCGGGCGCGACACCGGTCAGCGACCTGGAGGTCGCCGACGCGCCGCTGGTGCTCGTCATCGGGTCCGAGGGGCGCGGTCTGTCCCGGCTGGTCGGGGAGCGGTGCGACGTGCTCGCCCGGATCCCGATGGCGGCGGACACCGAGTCGCTCAACGCGGGGGTCGCGGCCGGCATCGCGCTGCACGCGATCGCGGAGGCGCGGGCGCAGCGCTCGTCGGCGTGAGCCCGGGGCCGGCGGTTGGGCTAGGGTAGCCCGCGTGCAGGACGTGACCACGGCTGACCTATCCCGGCAGGCGCAGATCCAGCGGCTGCGGGAGGCCTACCCGGTGTTCCGCATCGAGGGCGCCCGCGCGGCTCCCGGCCCCGCCGGGGTAACCGTGGAGTTCGCCTTCGCCGCCGGGGACCTGCGGTTCCGGCCGGTGGTGGAGCTCACCGGGCTCAGCCAGGACGAGGCCGCCGGGGTGAACACGCCCACGGCGCGGCGCATGATCCGGGCGCTTGCCATCATCGAGGCGTTCTCCTACTGGAAGGCGCTGTGCAGCCCGGTCATCGAGGTCGCGCTGCCCGCGCCGGACGCCACCGAGCTGGGCTGGTGGGAGTCGTTCTGGCCCGGCGCGATGGGGGAGTTCTGCTACCGCAACGGCATCGACTACACCGTTCCCGGGTTCCTGGACATCCGCGCGGCCGCCGGGTCAGAGCCCGCCGGCGCGGCCGATGCCGGCGATGCGCGCGCGCCCACGGCGGCGCCGCCGCTGGTCATGTTCAGCGGCGGCAAGGACTCGCTCGCGCTCGCCCGCGTCGTCGCCTCCGGCGGCGGGCCCACCGATTTCTTCCTGTACAACCCGGTGACGGGCCAGCGCGACCTGGCGCGGTCCCTGGCGGACGGGGGCCGCTTCCTCGAGGTCAGGCGGACGATCCTGCCCGAGCTGCTCGAGCTGAACGCGGCCGGCCATCCCAACGGGCACACGCCGTTCTCGGCCTACCTCGCGATCGCCGCGATGCTGGCCGGTTACCTGCGGGGCAGCGAGCTCGTGGTGGCGGGCAACTCGCGCAGCGACGACGAGCCGAACGTCGAGTCCTACCTCGGCCGCCCGGTCAACCACCAGTGGACCAAGAGCTACGAGTTCGAGGCCGCGCTCGCCGCCTACCGCGGCCGGTGGCTGCCCGGCGCGCCGGGGTACAGCAGCCCGCTGCGGCCCCTCTACGAGCTTCAGATCATCGCCTCGCTGTCCGGTGACATCGACGGCTACCTGCGGACCGCGAGCTGCAACCGGGTCCGGGGTGCGGGCTGGTGCCGGGCCTGCGCGAAGTGCGCCTGGGTCTTCCTGGCCACCGCCGCGCTGTTTGGACATGATCTTGCAATACGCAAGATCGGCGGAGACATGTTCGCCGACCCGGACCTGGCCGGGGTCTACGCGGAGATGGCCGGCCTGACCGGCTCGAAACCCTTCGAATGCACCGGCACCGAGGACGAGGTGCGGACGGCCATCCGCGAGGTGGGGCGCGGTCATGACGCCGGTGACCTGCCCGCTCTTGCCACCTGTCTGCGCGACCCGTCGACCGCGGCCGCGCGCCCGCTGAGCGTGCTCCTCGCCGACTGGGGCCGCGACGATCTCGCTGCCCGCCGCGCTCCGCCGCCGCGTGCGCGACGCCGTGGCCAGGTAGCCGCGGGCCGCGTCGTCTGGTGGTCCGGGCTGGTCGAGCAGTATCGTTCGCTATGTGAACGTTCGGGAGGGCGCCGGGCCTGGCGCGGGCGCAGCGGCGAAGCGGGACGCCGGCATCGGCGCGGATTCGCGGGACGCGGCCACCGCCGGAGAGCCGGCGGACGCGGGCCAGCGCGCGGACGGGGACCGTTCCGGCGGGGACCGTCCCGGCGGGGACCGTCCCGGTGGTGGGCGGCGGACCGACTTCGTCCAGTCGCTGGACCGCGGGCTCGCCGTCATCCGCTGCTTCTCCTCCGAGCACCCCTCGCTGACCCTGTCCGAGGTGGCCGAGCGCACCGGGCTCACCCGGGCCGCGGCGCGCCGGTTCCTGCTCACCCTCCAGGAGCTGGGCTACGTCGGCAGCACAGGCCGCCAGTTCTCGCTGCGCCCGCGGGTCCTCGCCCTCGGCTATGCCTACCTGTCGTCGTTCAGCGTGTCCCAGATCGCCCAGCCGCACCTGGAGGACCTGGCCGAGGAGCTGCACGAGTCGTGCTCGGTGAGCGTGCTCGACGGTGACGACCTGGTCTACGTGGCCCGCGCGTCCGCGAACCGGATCATGACGATCGCGCTCACCGTGGGCACCCGGCTGCCGGCCTACCCGACCTCGATGGGCCGGATCCTGCTCGCGCACCTGCCCGAGCCCGAACTCGACGCCTACCTGCGCCGGACCACGATGCTCAAGCTCACCGAGCACACGATCACCGATCCCGGCGAGCTGCGTGCGGTGCTGGCCACCGCGCGCAGCCGGGACTGGACCGCGGTCGACCAGGAGCTGGAGGCCGGCGTCCGGTCGATCGCCGTGCCCATCAGGGACAGCTCACGCAAGGTGGTCGCGGCCATCAACTCGAGCGCGCACGCGGCCCGCGTGCCCATGCGGACGCTGGAGAAGCAGTTCCTGCCCCGGCTCCAGGCGGCGGCCCGCCAGATCGACTCCGAGCTGGCGGCCCGGATGTCGACCGGCGGCCGTACCGTCCTGTAGCGTCCCGGCCGCGTCGGATCGTTCGTGATCGTCGCCAACGATCACCAATGGATCGGGCGGCGCGGGGGCGGCCTGGGCGGTCAGTCGTGCTGCGGGCTCGCGTGGCTGTGGATGTAGCTGCGCAGGCCGGTCTCGGTGAACGCGGCCTGGGCCGCGCCGGGGATAGCGCTCTGCCCGGCCGGGTAGCGCCGCGAGATCAGCTCGGCCTGGACCTCTTGCAGGTGGGACGGCAGTTCGGCCGCGGCGGCCGGCCCGGCCGTCGCGGCGGTGGGCACGGTGACCCCGGCGAGCACGTCGTCGGTGCGCGGCGTGGTGAGGCTGAGCACGTCGGCCACGCTCGGCGCCACGGCATCCCGTTGGGTGAGCGGGGGCAGGTTCCAGCGCTCCTCCACGGTCTTCAGGATCGAGGTGTGGTCGAACGGCACCGACGCCGCCGGGACGCGGAACACCGTGCCCGCGGCGATCAGCGGCGAGATCAGCACGCTGGGGACCCGGAGGCCGAACCTGGTGAAGTCGAACCCGAACTCGCCCGCGTTGTTGTCCGGCGCGGTGGCGCCGGACGGCGGCGGCACGTGGTCGTAGCACCCGCCGTGCTCGTCGTAGGTGACGATCAGCAGCGTCTGCGGCCAGCCCGGGCCGCTCCGCACCGCTTCGTACACGTCGTGGATGAGCTGCTCGCCGAGCGCGACGTTGTAGTTCGGGTGCTGGCTGTTCCCGCTCGCCCCCCAGCTTGGCTCCAGGAACGTGAACGGCGGCAGCGTCCCCGCCGCCGCGGCGGCCTGGAAGTCGGTGAACAGGCCGAAATGGCTCGCGGCCGCACCGGAGATGTCGGTGAAGTCGGACTTGGTCAGCGGCTCGGAGGTGTACCCGTAGATGGCCCAGTTGAGCCCGTGCTGGGTGAGCAGCCCGAAGATCGACGGCGAGGTGAACGTGTGGGTCTTGTCGTCCATGTGCCCCTGGCTGGTCGCCGCGTTCGCGAAGGCCCGGTTCGGCAGCGTCTCGGTGGGCACCGAGCAGAACCAGTGGTCGCACACCGCGTACCCGCGGGCCAGCGCGGACAGCACCGGCAGGGCCTCCGGGGTGAAGCAGCCCATGATGTCGTTGGCGGTCGTGCCGGAAACGATCGAGTACCCGCTGTCGTTCGATTCCCAGCCGAGCGTGTAGGCGAAGTCCTTCACGAAGCCCTGCATGGCCGGGACCTGGGCCGGGCTGGCCGGCGCCGAGTCGCTGCCGAACAACTGATCGTTGGTGGCCATGTAGCCTTCGCCGGGGTCGGCGCCCGGCATGAAGTAGGCGTTCGCCGTGGTCGGCTCGATCTTGAACACGGTGACCGGGCTGCCGGAGGAATCCGGGTTCGACTCGGTGCCGGTCAGCCCCTCGAACGGCTGCCCCGCGGGGGACACGTTCCCCTCGGCGCTGTACAGGAAGCCGAGCATGTGGTCGAAGGAACGGTTCTCCAGCATGAGAACCACGACGTGCTCAATGGCGGACAGGCCGCTCCCAGGCATCATTGCCTCCCCTAGCGAATTCGCCCCGGCAGCGCGTTTCCCGCCGCCCCGCGCCAAGTATGGACGCGCGCCGTCACCCCCGCCCCCCAGTTGGCCTTCTCCACCGGGCGCGTTCGGGCACGGTTCATCCCAGGCGGGACCGGCCTGGCGGGCCCGGTAGTCGAAAATGTGTTTGAAGAGGCACTACACTTGCCGGGTGGGCGCTGGGTCGGATGGCGGGGTGAGAGCGAGCACTGCATTCCAGGGATCGCTGCTTGACCTCGCGGAGGAGACCGGCCTGGGCCGGCTGGGCGCATCCGTGCGGCGGACGGCGCTCACGCACGGAGCCTGGGCCGACGTCCGGCCCGGCTGGGTCACCGGTGCCGACGCGCTGTTCGAGCGGCTGCTGCGCGAGGTGCCCTGGCGCGCCGAGCGGCGCACGATGTACGACAGGGTGGTCGACGTGCCGCGGCTGCTGTGCTTCTACGGCGAGGGCGCGGCGCTGCCGGATCCGGTGCTGGCCGCGGCGACGGACGCGCTCAGCGAGCATTACCGGGCCGAGCTGGGCGAGCCGTTGTGCACGGCCGGGCTGTGCCTGTACCGGGACGGCCGCGACAGCGTGGCCTGGCACGGCGACACGATCGGGCGCGGCAGCACCGAGGACACCGTGGTGGCGATCGTGTCCCTCGGCACGCCCCGGGCCCTGCTGCTGCGGCCGCGGGACGGCGGCGGCCGGACGATCCGCCACGACGTCGGCCACGGTGACCTGCTGGTCATGGGCGGAAGCTGCCAGCGCACCTGGGAGCACGCCGTGCCGAAGACCGCGCGGCGCACCGGCCCGCGCATCAGCATCCAGTTCCGCCCCCGCGACGTTCGCTGAGCTTGCCGAGGCGGCGAGGGCTGCTTGTTGGCGTTCCGCCAACTGCGCCGTAGGCCCGGCGTGCTAGCCCGGGGGGCCGAGCCCCCGGACCCCCACGCCCCCGGTAGCGGTGCGTTACATAACTTTCCGTCCGTTGAGGGGCTGTCGCGCGGCGCTGCGGCGGGCTGGTTCCGGGGGAACGACCTTGGTCTATAGGACGGTGAGGGCGGCGCCGAGGACGCAGAGGGCTCCGCCGGCCCAGACTCGCCAGCCGGGCCGCTCCCCGGACATCAGGATGCCCAGCAGGATCGACAGCTCCCGCAGCGTGGCCACGGGTGAGGCAGGGGCGCGCTGGTAGGCCAGCAGGACGAGCAGGTAGGCCACGAGCGCCCCGACCCCGATCCCGGCCCCGGCGCGGGCGCTGGCCCGCAGCCGGCTGAAGTCGAGGCGGACGGCGCCGAGCAGGAGGATCGCCTCCACGGCGGTGACCGCGCCGAGATAACCGAGCGCGTTGGCGGAACGCACCGCGTCCGCGTCGATCACCGAGTAGACGGCGATCGTGACCCCGGTGAGCGCCGCGAAGCCAAGCGCGGCCCCGCGCCCCTTGGCCAGGCCCGCGTACGCGATGATCCCCAGGCCCACGCCGAGCGCGAGCGACCCACCGACCCGCGCGGCGTTGAGCTGCTCACCGAGGACCGCGGCGCCGCCCAGCGTGATGAGGAACGGCGCGACGCCCCGGGCGACCGGGTAGGTGAACGACAGCTCGCCCCGCCGGTAGGCGGCCGCGAGCAGGCCGAAGTAGGTGGCCTCGGCCGCGCCCGACGCCAGCACCAGCGGCCAGACCCGCACCGGCGGCACGGTGATCGTGGCGGGCAGCAGGAGGACGGCCCCCACGACCGCGCCCACGGCCGCCGCGGCCAGCCGGTCGTCGGCCCCGTGCAGCAGCCGGTTCCACCCGGCGTGGAACACCGCCGCGGCGAGAACCAGGGTCAGGGCGAGGCCGCTCATACCGTCCAGGCTAAGAGGGAGGCTCGCCCGGGATCCGGAACAGCGGCTTGCACGGCGAACCTGACTGGTTGCCCGCCGAGCCCGCCGGGGAGACGCCCTGGTTCTGCCACTTCGCTTGGTAAGACTCCCCGCGGAACACGACGTGGGCGCCCGCGACGTATTGCCGGTGGCGCCGCCAGGCCGGATAGCTGCCGCGCCGGAGGTGACGCCCAGCACGCCTGCGTGGTTGTCCGTGTTGCGGAGAGTGTAAGTACTGGCGCATGAGGTGCCTGAGACAAGCCAGGCCCGCTGGGGCGGGGATGGGCTGCGGTGGCTTTCACCGGCCGGTGGCCCCCGCGCCGGGCAGCCGCCTAGAGTTCTGGCATGCCCGACGACGCTGACCGCAGGTTCGCCGCCCATGCCGTGGCGGCCCTGGACGGCATGCTGGATCTGCGCCCCGAGCTGGCCACCGAGCTGGGCGATCACCGCCACGACGACCGGCTGACCGTGGGCACGGCGGCGCACTACGAGCAGGCAAGCCGGTGGGCGGGGGAGCAGCTCGCCGCGCTCGCCGCCATCGACGCCGCGCAGCTCTCCCCGCAGAACCGGGTGGACGCGCAGATCCTGGCGAACCACCTGGCCCGGCTGCGCTTCGGCATCGACGACCTGCGCGAGCACGAGTGGAATCCGATGGCGGCCAACCCGGGCCGGGCCATCTACCTGCTGCTCGCGCGCGACTTCGCCCCGCTGCCGCAGCGGCTCCGCTCGGTGTCGCGGCGGCTGGCCTGCCTGCCCGAGTCGCTGGCCGCCGCGCGGGCGGTGCTTGGCACGATGCCCGAGGTGCACATCGAGACAGCGCTGATCCAGTTCGCCGGGACGCAGCGGCTCATCACGAGCGAGCTGGCCCTGGCCGCCCAGAGCGCGAACGGAGCGCAGCGCGAGCTTGACGAGACGGCACCGGCTGCGGTCGAGGCCATCGAGGAGCACATGCGGTGGCTGAAGCAGCGGCTGGCGGACGGAACACGCGACGGCTTCCGCGATCCCCGCCTGGGCGCGGAGCTGTACTCGGCGAAGCTACGCCTCGTGCTCGACACCGATTTCACCGCCGCCGAGGTCCTGGCGCGCGCCGAAGCGGACCTGGTGCGGACCACCGAGGAGATCGAGGTGGCGGCGGCAGACTTCGGCACCCCCGGGGCGGACAGGGAAAGCACGGTCCGGCGGGCGCTCGACTCGCTCGCGGCCGACGCCCCCGACGACACGACGATCCTCGGGCTGGTCCGGGCGGCGTTCGGGGCGCAGCGGGAGTTCGTGGCGCAACACGACCTGGTCACGATGTTCGGCGACCCGGTCGAGGTGATCGAGATGCCCGAGGTCGACCGGGGCGTGGCCATCGCATACTGCGACCCGCCCGGGCCGCTGGAGACCGCCCCGCTGCCGACGTTCATCGCCGTGTCACCGACGCCGGAGGGCTGGCCGGAGGAGCGGGTTCGGTCGTTCTACCGCGAGTACAACCGGCACATGGTGCACAACCTGATGATTCACGAGGCAATGCCGGGCCATGCGCTGCAACTGGAGCACTCGCGCCGGTTCGCGGGTTCCACGCCGGTGCGGGCCATGCTGCGGTCGGGCTCCTTCGTCGAAGGCTGGGCGGTCTACGCCGAGCAGCTGATGGGCGCCCGTGGTTACCGGGGCGACGGCAACCCCGCCGCGGTCGGCATGCAGCGGCTGAAGATGAAGCTGCGCATGATCATCAACACCATCATGGACGCCCGGGTGCACTGCTCCGGCATGACGCAGGACCAGGCGATGGCGCTGATGACCGGCCCGGGCCATCAGGAGGAGGGGGAGGCGACCGCGAAGTGGCGCCGGGTGCTGCTGACGTCGGCGCAGCTTTCGACCTACTTCGTGGGTTACACCGAGGTCAGCGACATCACCGGCAGCTTGCGCGGGGCGCATCCCGGCTGGGGCGACCGGCAGGTGCACGACGCCGTGCTGGGGCACGGCTCGCCCCCGGTGCGCCACCTGCGCACGCTGCTGGATACGCCGTCAGCGAAGGGCGCCTGATCCGCGGCCGGGGCACACTGGGAACACCGGTGCGGAGGATGCCAGATGCGCTTGCGTGACGTGGAACTCGGCGACGTCGGCCCCTACGTCCGGATGCGCTGCGACCCGGTCATGACGGCCGAACTCGGCGGCCCGCTGCCCCGCGAGGGAATCGAGGCCAAGGTCGAGACCGACGTCCGGGAGGCGGCGGCGGGCGCCATGCTGATCAAG
Source organism: uncultured Actinomycetes bacterium (assembly GCA_963703605.1). Taxonomy (GTDB): domain Bacteria; phylum Actinomycetota; class Actinomycetes; order Streptosporangiales; family Streptosporangiaceae; genus DASXKD01. Next base: position 19,543 of record CAVPFC010000058.1, on the reverse strand, counting down.
ATGATCGTCCTGGACGAACCGGCGCCGGACGTGGTCGCCGGGTCTGTGACGATGTGGTCCCACGGGGAGGAGGGGCTCGGCCAGGACGGGCCCATCTCGGAGATCGGCTGGATGGTGCTGCCCGAGTTCCAGGGCCGGGGCATCGGCAAGCAGGCCGTGCGCGCGCTGCTCGATCTGGCCCGCGACCAGGGCCGGTGGGGCCCCGTGCACGCGTTCCCCGGCGTCACGAACGGCCCGTCCAACGGCATCTGCCGCTCGCTAGGCTTCACCCTCCTCGGCGAGCGCGACGTCACCTTCGCCGGCCGCATCATCAGAACCAACCACTGGGTCATCGACCCCCACACCGACCTCCCCTGATCCCGCCCTACAGCGGCGCCATCGTCAGACTTCTACGGTAGTGTGGATGTATGGCAGCGGCGTATGAAGACGTGCCGTTCAGCGAGTTGCTGCATCACCCAGCCGCGACCGCTGAACGGCTGAAAGATGTGCGGGCCTTGCGGCTACGGAGGCGCGACGCGGGCGATCTCGCGCTGATGCGGATAGACCAGCTCGAACGCGACGAGAGCGTGATGGAGTTCACCACCCGTATCCTCGCGGGTCTGGTCAACTCCGAGAACATCGCAGTGATCCGCAGGCTGCTGCCCGACGCCGTGCCCTGGGTGACCTTCCTGCCAGAGGACGATTTCGACACGTTCGTCCGGGATCTGGTGACCGTTGCGCGGGGGGCTGCCGCGCTCGGCAACCTGGCTCCGGTGGCGGTGCTCCTCACCCAGTGGCGGCACTCGGCCGAGGTGTACGCCGACCCGGCGCTGTTGGAGATCCTGACCAGGGAGCCGGAAGGGGATCTTGGCCCGGTGCCGCGACCACCGGCCGAGGAGTGAGCCCCCGACGCGGCGATCGCGCGGCTCCTCCGCCCGTAGAAGGGGAGTATGACCTGCGGTTCGCCAGCAATCAGGCCGCCGACGGCTGGGAGCAACTCGGCCGCCAGGTGGGCGGGAACCTGCGCCGCGCCTTCGACACCATTCGCGCCGGTCCGCGATCAAGGTCTGCCACAGAGCGGCACCATCGCCTGAAAGGCGGTCTGGGCACGGCGGTGTGGAAGGGCGAACCGCTGGAGCGGTGGCAGTACGAGGTAACCGGCGGCGGGCGGATTTGGTACGTCATCGACGACGCCCGGCGAACCATATGGATCACGTACGCGGGCACCGGGCACCCGAAGGCCACGGATTGACGATCTTGGCTCGGCTGCGGCGCCGGGAGGCCCGCCGTTCGCGGTTGGGTTGTCAGGCGGGCTCGCCCGCCACGGCGGTCTTGGGGAGCATCAGCGACAGCACCGCAGGCGAGGAACGGCGCGCCGCCGATGAGCGGCGGGCGCACGATACGTCAGAGTGAGTAGGCGCCGGTGGCATCGTCCCGCCGGAGGATGCTAAATCGCACATTTGGCTGATGTCCGCGGCGCGGGTTTAGCTGCACGCTAGAAGCGTCACAACCGGATGGGGTGCATCGTCCAAGGAGTGCGGGCTTTGCATCCGGCAACGGCAGGGCCGCGGGAGGTGGTCTCGGTGAGGCAGATCCGAGTCAGCAAGCGACACCACCCTGGCGCCGGGCGGCTTGACCTGCTATCCGAGGACCCGCTGCCGCTGGACCCGCGCGACCCCGACATCGTCCGCGCCAAGGAACTCGCCCGTCGCGCGGCCCGCGGCGAGCGGCCCGCCCGTCCCACCGGCCGGGAGCCCGCGGCCGGCAGCGGCGCCCGCTAACAGTGCGCGGCGTCCGGGGCGAAGATGTTCCCGTCCACCGGGTCCCTGCCCCAGTTGTTCCATGACGCGGTGACCCACTTGCTCGTCACCAGCGAGCAGTTCGCGTCCGCGCCCGGGCGCAGGAAGTAGAACCACGATCCGTACAGGCCCAGGCAGGACGGGTCGAGCTTGTGGCGCAGGTTCCAGAACTGGGTGCCGCTCGGGAAGAACTGTTCTATCCACTGGCAGTTCGTGGCGCCGCAGGTAGAACCCCCGGTGCACGTGCTCGTGGTGGCCGCCAGCGGCAGGGTGGCGTGGTCGTTCTCCGCGGACGGCACCCTGGCGGCCTTCGCGCTGCCGGCGCTGGCGTAGAACCCGTAGTGGTACCGGCCGGCCTCCGACCCGGTGACGGCCGCGCCGATCATGAACGGGCCGGCCGCGCCGGTGCCGCCGGTGCCGTTCCCCGGGGAGTAGGCGCCGCTCACGGCGGTCGGGTTGGTGGTGAACGTGCCCTTGGTGTCCAGGGCCTCGCCGGTCCAGTAGTAGCACTGGCCCTGGGTGATCCCCGGACAGAACGAGGACGCCACCTGCCCGAAGAACGTCACCGAGGCGGCCCGGGTGAACGAACTGTCCGCCCAGGTGTGACCGGCGCCCTTGGCGTGGTTGTTGTGATTCCCGCTGACCGGGCGGTTCGTGATGACGGTGACGGCCGTCCAGGTCTTGGGGTACGACGACGCCCCCGCCGAGGCGGCGACGGCGAGGGGGACCAGTGCCACCGCGGCGGCCGCGGCGGCGTAGTTCCTGACCACGCGGTGCTGAGCTGCTTTCATGGCGCTTCTGTCCTCTGGCGGGAGTGGGCCACCGGGTACCGGGGGAGGGACGCCCAGGTGTCGGCGCCGGTGCGCGCACATGAGCGGGCGCTGCATTAGTTCTGTGACCGGTGCCGTCCCCGGCGCCACATAAACGGCGCGGTACCAGCGTTCTCGCCGTGGCTGCCTGCGTCAATAGCGGTGCTTGCCGCGGTGCCACGCCACGACGCGGGCCCGCCGGGCCGGCTGGCCCGGGTCCCCATGCGGTGGCGGCGCGGATTCCCGCCTCAACGCCGGCGGCTGCCCGGCCCCGGATCCCCTGCGCATTCGGCAGCACGCTGGAGAAGCAGCCTGCGTTCAGCAATATTTTTGGTGAGTGAAGCCGCACGCTGGAACTCTTCCTGAGCCTCGGCGTGGCGGCCCAGCTTGGCCAGCAGGTCGGCGCGCACGCTGGGCAGCAGGTGGTAACCCTTGAGGGCCGGCTCGCCGGTGAGCGCGTCGGCCAGCCGCAGGCCCTCGGCCGGGCCGGACGCCATCGCCACCGCGACCGCGCGGTTCAGCTCGACCACGGGGGACGGCGTGAGCTGCGCCAGCGACCCGTACAGCGCGGCGATCGCCGCCCAGTCCGTTTCCGCTGCCGTCCGTGCCCTGGCATGACACGCCGCGATCGCCGCCTGCAGGACATAGGGGCCAAACGGGGTGCCGTTCTGCTCGGCTCGCAGCAGCGCGGCGAATCCGCGGCGGATGAGGAGCTGATCCCACTGCCCGCGGTTCTGGTCGAGGATCGGGATCGGTTCCCCGGCCGGGCCGAGCCGGGCCCGCAGCCGGGATGCCTGTATCTCCATGAGCGCGACCAGGCCGTGGACCTCGGGCTCGGCGGGCATGAGCCCGGCGATGATCCGGCCGAGGCGAAGGGCCTCCTGGCAGAGCGCGGGCCGCATCCAGTCGTCCCCGGCGGTGGCGGAGTAGCCCTCGTTGAAGATCAGGTAGATGACCTCGAGGACCGACGCCAGGCGGGCGGCGCGTTCGCTCGCGGGCGGCACCTCGAACGGGATCTGCTCACTGGCCAGCGTCCGCTTGGCCCGCACGATCCGCTGCGCGACGGTCGCCTCCGGGACCAGGAACGCCCGCGCGATCTCCTCGGTGGTCAGCCCGCCGAGCAGCCGGAGGGTGAGCGCCACGCGTGCCTCGGTGGACAGCACCGGGTGGCAGGAGATGAACATGAGGCGCAGCAGGTCGTCTTCGACGCCGTCGTCATCGAGCACGGCGTCGAAATCCGCCACGCCGCTCTGGGCGGCGCTGTCCTGTTGCGCGGCGAGCTCGTGGCCGAGCTGCTCGACCTTGACCGCCAGGCGGTCGTTGCGGCGCAGCCGGTCGATGGCCCGGTACTTGGCGGCGAGCATGAGCCAGCCGCCGGGGTTGTCTGGGACACCCGACTCGGGCCACTGCTCCAGCGCCGCGACCAGTGCGTCCTGCGCCAGTTCTTCGGCCAGCCCGATGTCGCGCACCAGGCGGATGAGCCCGGCGATGATCCTCGCCGACTCAAGCCGCCAGACCGCCTCGATCTCCCGCTGCACGTCCCTGGCTGTCACGCGCTCGATCAGAGCATCATGTTCTTTCGCGGCGCAACCCGGGGGGCCGGCCCAGTGCGCCTACTCCGGGCCGTAGACCTGGCGGATGTCGCCCTCGCCGTTACCGGCGATCTTCCAGAAGCGCCTGGCCAGCTCCAGCGCCTCCTCCTTGGACCGCACGTCGATCAGCGCGAAGCTGATGATCGCCTCCTTCGCCTCGGTGAACGGCCCGTCGGTCATGGTGATCTTGCCGCCGGAGGATTTGACGTGGGTGCCCGCCTGGTCGAGCCCGCCGGTCGCCAGCAGCACGCCGGCCTTGGTCAGCTCCTCGACGAGCCGGCCCATCTCCGCGTACATCTTCTCGTCCGGCTCGTCGCCGCTCGTGGTCGTCATGAGGAACCGCATCGTCGTTTCTCCGTTCCGCTGTCCGTTTCCTGCCTGGGTGGCGGCCGGGTTTCCGCCGGCCTCCCGGGCCCTCTACCGACGCTGCGAACAGCATCCAGCCAAATCGACACGGCGGCCGTGATCTTTTCGCCGTGGCGCGCGGCTGGTCAGGTGGGCCGGGCACGATCACCGCCTCGTACCAGCCGGGACGGGTACCGAGTTAGCCGGGTACCAGCACCGGGCCGGGCAGCCGGGCGAGCCGCCGGAACGCCGCCTGCGTGGCCGAGCCGGGCGCCGCGCAGTAGACGATCAGCCGCTGGCCGGTGTCGGGGATGTGCAGGATCTGGCACTCGAACTCGAGCGGCCCGGCCTGGGGATGGACCATCCGCTTGATGATCGGCCGGCGGGACGCCACCTCGTGCGCCTCCCACATCCGGGCGAACTCGGCCGACACGCCGAGCAACTCGGTGACCAGCTCACCGATGCCCCGGTCGCCGGGATAGTGGGCGTAGGAGGCGCGCAGGTCCGCGACGGTCGACCGGGTGAACCGCACCGTTTCCGGATCGGTCCACGGCAGCGCGGTCGCCGGCAGCCGGAAGACCCAGCGGATCATGTTCCGGTCCGTGCTCGGGGACCGCGGACAGGTCCCCGACGAAATGGGTGGCCAGCGCGTTCCAGGCGAGCACGTCGTACTTCGCGTCGACCACGTACGCCGGGGTGTCCGGCAGGCTGTCCAGCAGGTTGCGGATGCCGGGGCTGATCTCGCGGGACGGGCGCCGCGGCCGGCGGCGGATTCTCGTCGGCGAGCCGGAACAGGTACTCGCGCTCGTCGGACCGGTGAGCATCAGCGCCCGGGCGATCGCCGTCAGCACCTGGCGGGACGGGTGCGGGCCCCGCGCCTGCTCCAGCCGGATGTAGTAATCCACCGAGATCCCGGCGAGCTGGGCGACCTCCTGGCGGCGCAGTCCCGGGGTGCGGCGGCGGCCCACGCTGGGCAGGCCCACGTCCGCGGGACGGAGCCGGTCCCTGCGGGTGCGCAGGAACGTCGCCAGCTCGCCGCGGTTCAGCATGTGCCCTCCGATCCGGTCGCCTGCCTCCAGCTTGCCTGATCCCAGCGCTGGCAGGGTGGTACCGCCGGTCCCAGGCTTGGCTGGTCTCTTCCGCTTTCGCGCGGCCCCGGCGAGGATCGGCGGCATGACAACGATTGCGCTGATCACCGGTGCCAACAAAGGCATCGGATTCCAGACCGCCCGGCTGCTCGGCGCCCGGGGCATGACGGTGCTCGCCGGCGCCCGGGATGAGTCCAGAGGCCTGGCGGCCGAGCGGGCGCTGCGGGAAGGCGGCGCGGACGCCAGGTTCGTCCAGCTCGACGTCACCGACGCCAAGTCGGTGACCCGCGCCGCCGAGTGGGTCGAGGCCGAGTTCGGCCGGCTGGACGTCCTGGTCAACAACGCCGGGATCGCCCGCCGCGAGGGCAGCGGCCCGCCCAGCCAGACCACGCTCGCGGCGCTGCGCGACACCTACGAGACCAACGTGTTCGGCGTCGTCGCGGTGACCAACGCGATGCTGCCGCTGCTGCGCCGCGCGCCCGCCGGGCGCATCGTCAACCTCTCCAGCGAGCTCGGCTCGATCACGTCGATGACCGCACCCGGCAGCCCGATGGCGGGGATGGCCTCGATCCCGTACCCGTCGTCGAAGACGGCGCTCAACATGGTGACCGCGATGTACGCGACGGAACTGCGGGATACCCCGATCAAGGTCAACGCCGCCAACCCGGGCTACTGCGCGACCGACCTGAACGGCAACAGCGGGTTCCTTACCGCGGAACAGGGCGCCGAGGTCAGCGTCCACCTGGCCACCCTCCCCGCCGACGGCCCGACAGGCCAGTTCTGGGGCTACGTCTGGACCTCCGACGGCGCCGGTTCCTACGGCGTGCTGCCCTGGTAAGCCCGCCGCCGCTAACCGTGATCCTGAAGGATTCTCCATCTCACCTATGGAGAATCCTTCAGGATCATGGAGCACGGGGATGACATAGCCATGCTCATGGTGCGGTCCGGGCGCAGCCGCCGGGTGCGCGCTGGCCGTGGCCGCGGCGGCTGGCGCGCCGGTGCCCCCCGTCGCAACGGCGGCCGGTGCGCCGGCGGCTACTTCTGGTGGTACGCCGCCGAGGACGCGCTGCACCCCGGCGCCCTCCTCGGCAAGGATCTGCGGGCCTCGTTCCGCGGCGAAGCCGCGGTGCTTGGGTAAGTACGCAGGTGCACGATTTGGCCGGCCTGTTCATGGCGCCAGGCCAAACCCATAATGGGACGGTCAACTGCCCGGCGGCTGCTGGAGTGTGCCATGGCGAATCTCAGTTCGGTTCTGGAGCAGGCGGTGGCCAGCCAGCCCGGCCATCTGGCGGTACGGATGGATGACCTGGTCCTGACCTACGAGCAGCTGCACGACGCCGCGGCCAAGGTGACATCGCTGCTGGCGGCCGCAGGCGTCGAGCCCGGCGACCGGGTCGGGCTGATGCTGCCGAACGTTCCGGCGTTCCCCATCGCGTTCTACGGCGCGCTCGGCGCCGGGGCCGTGGTCGTGCCGATGAACCCGCTGCTCAAGAGCCGCGAGGTCGGCTACTACCTCGGCGACTCCGGCGCCAAGGTGATATTCGCCTGGCACGCCGCGGCGGGGGAGGCGGCCAAGGGCGCCGCCGACGCGGGCGCCGAGGTCGTCACCGTGACCGAGCCGGACCTATCCGGCCCGCTCGCGGGCGTCACGCCGCGGCGCGAGTGGGCGGACGCGGCCCCCGACGACGACGCGGTCATCCTGTACACGTCGGGAACGACCGGCACGCCGAAGGGCGCCCAGCTCACCCACGGCGGCCTGGCCCGCAACGCGAGGCTCACCGCGGAGACCCTGCTCGAATAACAGCCCGGACGACGTGATGATGGGCTGCCTGCCGCTGTTCCACGTGTTCGGCCTGACCTGCGGGCTGAACGCGACGGTGACCGCGGCCGGCACGCTGACCCTGCTGCCCAGGTTCGACCCGGGCAAGGCCCTGGAGATCATCGAGCGCGACGCGGTGACGATCTTCGAGGGCGTGCCGACCATGTACGCCGCGATGCTGCACCACCCGGACGCGGATCCGGCGAAGGCCGCCACGCTGCGGCTGTGCGTCTCCGGCGGCGCCGCCATGCCGGTGGAGATCCTGCGCGGCTTCGAGGAGAAGTTCGGCTGCGTGATCCTGGAGGGCTACGGGCTGTCGGAGACCTCCCCGGTCGCCTCGTTCAACCACCCGGACAAGGTCCGCAAGCCGGGCTCGATCGGCACGCCGGTCGAGGGCGTCGAAATGCGGCTGGTCGGCGACGGCGGCGGCGCCGTGCCGGCCGGGGAGGTCGGCGAGATCGCCATCCGCGGCCACAACGTGATGAAGGGCTACTGGGGCAGGCCCGAGGCGACGGCGGAGGCCATCCCGGACGGCTGGTTCCGCACCGGCGACCTGGCCAGGGTGGACGAGGACGGTTACTACTTCATCGTCGACCGCAAGAAGGAGATGATCATCCGCGGCGGGTACAACGTCTACCCGCGGGAGATCGAGGAGGTCCTGCACGAGCATCCGGCGGTTGCCGAGGCGGCGGTGATCGGGATCCCGCACGACGAACTCGGCGAGGAGGTCGGCGCGGCGGTCGCGCTCAAGCCGGGCGCCGCGGCCACGCCGGAGGAGCTTCGCGCGTTCGCCAAGGAACGGGTGGCCGCCTACAAGTACCCGCGCCACGTCTGGCTGGTGGCGGAGCTGCCCAAGGGGCCGACCGGCAAGATCCTCCGCCGGGCGGTGCGGCCCCCCGAGGAGCTCCAATGACCGCGAGCCCGGAGAGCGCCGGCGCGAACCCGTCCGGGCCCGCCGACCGTGCGGAGACCGGCCAGTCGGAGACCGGCCAGCGCGGAGACCGGCCGCGGAGACCGGCCACGCGGAGACCGGCCATGCGGAGACCGGCCACGCGGAGACCGGCCAGGGCCACGGTCGAGCCGGCCGTGGTCCGAGGCCCTCAGCCAGGCGTGGTCGGACGCCGCCGCCGAGGCTGGCGCGCTGGACCTGCTGCTGACCGACGCCGCGCTTGGCATCGCCCGGCGGTTCCGGCCGGACGCGTCGGTGCTGCGCTTCGCCGCCGGGCTGGCCCGCCGCCCCCGGACCGTCAGCCGCGAGGCGGCCGCCCTCGCGGCCGAGTTGCGCAAGGTCGCCGCCGGCCGTTCGGAGCTTGCCCCCGGCCGCCGTGACCGGCGGTTCAGCGACCCGGCCTGGACACAGAACCCGGTGCTCAAGCGCACCGTCCAGGCGTACCTGGCCGCCGGGCAGACGGCGGAGTCGCTGCTGGCCACCGCCGACGCTGGACTGGCGCGACGACGAGCGCATGCGGTTCCTGCTGACCAACCTCATCGCCGCCGCCGCGCCGAGCAACAACCCGGTCCTGTCCCCGGCCGGCTGGAAGGCGCTCATCGACACCGGCGGCCTGTCGGCCGTGCGCGGCATCCGGTCCCTGCTCACGGACCTGGCCACGGCGCCACGGATCCCCACCATGGTGGAGCCGGACGCCTTCGAGGTCGGCAAGGACCTGGCCGTCACGCCCGGCGCGGTGGTGCACCGCACCGAGGTCTTCGAGCTGATCCAGTACCAGCCGACCACCGAGAACGTGTACCGGTACCCCGTGCTCATGGTCCCGCCGATGATCAACAAGTACTACATCCTGGACCTCGCCCCGGGCCGGAGCATGGCCGAGTACCTCGTCGGGCAGGGCCACCAGGTGTTCGTCATCTCCTGGCGGAACCCCGACGGCCGGCACCGCGACTGGAACCTGGACACCTACGGCGGCGCGGTGGCCGAGGCCCTCGACGCCGTGCGGATCATCGGAAACACCCGCAAGGCCAGCATCTGCGCCCTGTGCTCGGGCGGCATCGTCTCGTCCATGGTGGCCGCGCACCTGAACGCGATCGGCCAGCAGGACGGGCTCGCCAGCCTCTGCCTCGGGGTCACGGTCCTGGACCAGTCCCGGGCCGGCACCGCCGGGGCGATGATCGACGAAACGACGGCGGCCGCGGCGATAGCCGTCTCCCGCGCCCGCGGCTACCTGGACGGCCGGGCGCTCGCCGAGGTGTTCGCCTGGCTGCGGCCCGACGACCTGATCTGGAACTACTGGGTGAACAACTACCTGCAGGGAAAGCAGCCGCCGCCGTTCGACATCCTGTACTGGAACGCGGACACCACCAGGCTGCCCGCCGCCTTGCACCGCGACTTCATCAACCTGGCCCTGGCCAACGCGCTGACCCGGCCGGGTGAGGCGACGATGCTCGGCTCCCCGGTCGACCTGTCGAAGGTGGACGCCGACGCCTACGTCATCGCCGGCGTGGCCGACCACATCTGTCCCTGGCAGTCGTGCTACCGCAGCACGCAGACTGCTCGGCGGCCCGGCCAGGTTCGTGCTGTCCACCAGCGGGCACATCGCGTCCATGGTCAACCCGCCGGGCAACCCGAAGGCGACGTTCCAGACGGCGCCCAGCAACCCTCCCGACCCGCGTCAGTGGCTGGAGCAGGCGGAGACCGTGCCCGGTAGCTGGTGGCCCGATTTCTCGTCCTGGCTTGGCGAACGCAGCGGCGGGCAGAAGACCGCCCCGCGCAGGCTGGGCCGCAAGACGTTCCCGGTGCTCTGCGCCGCACCCGGCACCTATGTTCTCGATCGTTAACGGGCGCGGCGGCGATGGCCTTGATCGTTGGCGGGCGCGGCGGCGATGGACTCGGCCGTTAGCGTGCGCAGCATCGCGGTCGGCCGGCAGGTGCTGCGCGTCGACGTACGCCGTGGCCGTCGGGTGCTGCGGACCAGCCGGCGCCGCGAGTACCCGCTGCTGCTGATCAACGGCATCGGGGCCAGTCTGGAACTGCTGCAGCCGCTGGTGGACGCGCTGGACCCGGCGCTCGATGTGATCCGTTTCGACGCGCCGGGCGTCGGCGGCTCGCCGCTGCCGGTGGCTCCCTACCGCTTCACCGGCCTGTGCAGCCTGGTCGCCAGGATGCTGGGCGCGCTCGGGTACGACCGCGCCGACGTGCTCGGCATCTCCTGGGGCGGCGGCGTGGCGCAGCACTTCGCCGCGTTCCAGCGGTCCCGCTGCCGCCGGCTGGTCCTGGTCAGCACCGCCACCGGCGCGCTCATGGTGCCGGCCAGGCCGGCCGTGCTGGCCCGGATGGTGACCCCGCGGCGCTACCTGGATCCCAGTTACCTGGAACGCGCCGCGCCGGGCCTGTACGGCGGGACCGCGCGAACCGACGCGCCCAGGGTGGCCGCCGCCATGCACGCGAACAACCGGGTCGGCTCCCCGCGCGGCTACCTGTATCAGCTCGCCGCCGGGGCGGGCTGGACCAGCGTGCCGTTCCTGCCGCTGATCCGGCAGCCAACGCTGATCATGTCGGGCGACGACGACCCGATCATCCCGCTGGCCAACGCCCGGCTGATGAACCGGCTCATCCCGGGCTCGCGGGTGCACATCTACCAGGGCGGCCACCTTGGCCTGGTCACCGAGGCGGCACAACTGGCACCCGTGGTGGACCGCTTCCTCGCCGCGCCTTGAAGGGAGAAGATATGAGACACCTTGTGTCAATCTCTGGCGATTCCCCGGAGCCGAGGACCAGCCTCCCGAAGCCAGCGCCCCACCTATTGGCGCGCCTCCGGCACGACGTCCCGCGAGGGAGGCAATGAGATGAGTAACCGCGGCCCCGTGGCCGACGCCGACTTCTACGCCCTGGAGCAACTGCTCGACGAGCCGGGGCGCGAGCTGCTGGCCCGGGTGCGGGACTTCATGGAGAAGGAGGTCGAGCCGGTCATCAACCGGTACTGGACCAGGGAGGAGTTCCCGCGCGAGCTCATCGGCGGCCTGGCCGGGCTCGGCATCGCGGGCCTGCCCTACACCGGGTACGGCTGCCCGGCCGGCGGCAACCTGCTCGACGGAATGGTCGCGATGGAACTGGCCCGGGTCGACTCGTCGATCGCGACGTTCTTCGGCGTGCACAGCGGCCTGGCGATGGGGTCCATCTACCTGTGCGGGTCCGAGGAGCAGAAGCAACGCTGGCTGCCTGCCATGGCCCGGATGGAGAAGATTGGCGCGTTCGGGCTGACCGAGCCCGACGTCGGCTCGGGCGCGGCCGGCGGGCTGACCACGACGGCGCGGCGGGACGGCGGCGTGTGGGTGCTCAACGGCGAGAAGAAGTGGATCGGCAACGCGACCTTCGCGGACTACGTGGTCATCTGGGCAAAGTCCCTGGAGGACGGCCAGGTCAAGGGCTTCGTGGTGGAGCAGGGCACACCGGGGTTCGCCACCACCAAGATGCGCGACAAGATCGCGCTGCGCGTGGTCCAGAACGCGTACATCACCCTGGAGGACGTGCGCGTGCCGGAGGACAACCGGCTCCAGGGCGCGAACTCGTTCCGCGACACCGCGGCCGTGCTGCGGCTGACCAGGGCGGGCGTGGCCTGGATGGCCACCGGGTGCGGCCGCGGTGCCTACGAGCACGCCCTCGCCTACGCTCGCCAGCGGCAGCAGTTCGGCAAGGCCATCGCGGGCTTCCAGCTCGTCCAGGACCTGCTGGTCCGGATGCTCGCCAACATCACCTCCTCCGCGTGCCTGTGCCTGCGGCTGTCCCAGCTCCAGGAGGCGGGGCAGGCCGAGGACCATCATTCGGCGCTGGCCAAGGCGTTCTGCACGGTACGCATGCGGGAGACCGTCGGCTACGCCCGCGAGCTGCTCGGCGGGAACGGGATCCTGCTGGAGAACCACGTGGGCCGGTTCGTGGCCGACGCAGAGGCGATCTACTCCTACGAGGGCACCCGCGAGATAAACACGCTCATCGTCGGGCGCGCGATCACCGGCTCCAGCGCCTTCGTGTAACAGAGCGGGTTGCCCGCGTCCCGGAGTGGCGCACGGGCCAGACTGGTGCTGGCCGATTTCACGCGGCGCACCTACCCGGATGGAGGGTCAGCAGATGGCGCAGGGTGCCCGGCTCACCTCGGTGGTCATATTCGTGCATGACCTGGACAGATCGGTGGACTTCTACGAAGAGATCCTCGGCCTGGAGGTCGCCGACCACAGCACGACCGCCGCGCTGCTCAACAACGCCGCGGGAACCCAGCTCATCCTGCGGGCCATGGGCCCCGGCGTCAGCCGGGCACTCGGCGCGGTGGGCGTGCAGTACGTGGTCTGGACCGCGGCCGACCAGGAAGACCTGGAGCGGTGCGAGCGGGCGCTGCGCGGGCGGGCCGCGCACCGGGAGACCCGCGGCAGCGACGGGGTGACGGTCGTCGAGGGCCGGGATCCCGACGACCTGCGGGTGGTCGTCACCTACCCGGGCCCGGACCAGATTCCGCTGCACAAGATCCCGGCCCGGGTCTACGGCTGGTGAGCGGCTGACCACGGCGCCGCGCCTGTGCTCGCTCGAGGTCTTTAGCTGCTTTACGGCTGTCGCGTGGTGCCCGCCATCGCTGTCGTTACGCTTGAGCCGTGCTCGGTCTCCCTGATGGCATCCGCGGCTGCCTGTTCGACCTGGACGGCGTGCTCACCAAGACGGCGAAGGTGCACGACGCGGCCTGGAAGGAAATGTTCGACGCCTTCCTGCGGGACTGGTCCCAGCGGACCGGCCAGCCGTTCGTGCCGTTCGACCCCGTCAAGGACTACGACGAGTACGTCGACGGCAAGCCCCGGGAGGATGGCACGCGGTCGTTCCTCGCCTCCCGCGGCATAGAGCTGCCGGAGGGCAGCGAGGACGACCCGCCGGACGCGGAGACCGTTCACGGCCTGAGCAACCGCAAGAACCAGATCGTCCTGAAACGGATCCACACCGACGGCGTCGAGGCGTACGAGGGCTCGGTCCGCTACGTGCGCGCGGTCCGCGACGCGGGACTGCGCCGCGCCGTGGTGTCGTCGAGCGCCAACGCCCACGACGTGCTCGTCGCCGCGGGCATCGAGGACCTGTTCGAGGTCCGGATCGATGGGATGGTCGCCGAACGGGATCATCTGCGGGGCAAGCCTGCCCCGGACACGTTCCTGGCCGGCGCGCGCGCCCTCGGCCTGGAACCGGCGCAGGGCGTTGTCTTCGAGGACGCGCTGGCCGGCGTGGCCGCCGGCCGGGCGGGAAAGTTCGGCTACGTTGTCGGGGTGGACCGGGTAGGCCAGGCGGACGCGCTGCGCGAACACGGCGCGGACGTCGTCGTCACCGACCTCGCAGAACTGCTGGACCGCTCGTGATCAAGCACGGGGCGTTCACCGTCGAGCCCTGGAACCTGCGGGAGACCGCGCTGGACCTCGACGTGCTGGCGCAGACGGAGTCGGTGTTCGCGCTGTCCAACGGCCACCTGGGCTGGCGGGCCAACCTGGACGAAGGCGAGCCGCACGGCCTGCCGGGGAGCTACCTCAACGGCGTCTACGAGGTCAGGCCGCTGCCGTACGCCGAGGCCCAGTACGGTCTGCCCGAGTCCGGGGAGACCATCGTCAACGTGGCCAACGGCAAGATCATCAGGCTGTTCGTGGACGACGAGCCGTTCGATGTCCGCTACGGCAGGCTGGTCTCGCACGAGCGCATGCTGGACTTCCGCAAGGGCGTTTTCAGCCGGCGCGTCGAGTGGACCTCGCCGGCCGGCCAGTCGGTCCGGGTCACCTCGACCAGGCTGGTGTCGTTCACCCAGCGCGCGGTCGGCGCCATCCACTACGAGGTGGAGCCGCTGGACAAGCCCGCGCGCATCGCGGTGCAGTCCGAACTGCTGGCGAACGAGGAGTCGGAGCCGCTGGGTAGCGACCCCCGGGCCGGCGCCGCGCTGGAGAACGTGTTCACCGGAGAATGGGACAGCGTGCGCGACCAGGCCGTGATTCTGGTGCACCGGACCAAGCAGAGCGGGCTGCGCGTCGCCGCGGGCATGGACCACCTGATCGAATGCTCCGGTGCCAGGGTGGAGGCCCGGTCATTCGGTGACGGCGGCCTGGTCACCGCGACCGCGGTCGTGCCGCCGGGGCAGAAGCTGCGGATCACCAAGTTCGTCGCCCACGGCTGGTCGAGGCAGCGGTCCCTGCCCGGGGTCCGGGACCAGGTGTGGGCGGCGCTGTCCGCGGCCCGGCAGTCGGGCTGGGACGGGCTGCTGGCCGACCAGCGGGCGTTCCTCGACGATTTCTGGGACCGCGCCGACGTCGAGATCGACGGTGACGCCGAGGTCCAGCAGGCGGTGCGGTTCGCGCTGTTCCACGTCTTGCAGGCCGGCGCGCGCGCCGAGAGGCGCGCGATCCCGGCGAAGGGGCTGACCGGTCCGGGTTACGACGGGCACGCGTTCTGGGACACCGAGATGTTCGTGCTGCCGGTGCTCACGATGACCACCCCGTCCGCCGCCGCCAACGCGCTGCGCTGGCGGCAGAGCACGCTTCCGGCGGCCCAGGACCGGGCCGCCCAGCTCGGGTTCGCCGGCGCCGCGTTTCCCTGGCGCACGATCACCGGCGCGGAGGACTCGGGGTACTGGCCGGCCGGGACCGCGGCCTTCCACGTCAACTCCGGTGTGGCCGAGGCGGTGAGCAACTACTACGCCGCCACCGGCGACGTGACGTTCGCCAAGGAAACCGGGATCGAGCTGCTGACGCAGACCGCGCGGCTGTGGCGCTCGCTGGGCCACCACGACGCGCAGGGCCGGTTCCACATTGACGGGGTCACCGGCCCGGACGAGTACAGCGCCCTCGGCGACGACAACGTCTACACGAACCTGACGGCGCGGCAGAACCTGCTCGCGGCCGTGGCCGTCGTGGAAGCGCACCCGGACCGGGCCCGCGAGCTTGGCGTCGACGCCGAGGAGTCTGCCGCCTGGCGCGACGCGGCCGAGGCGATGTTCGTCCCCTACGACGAGGCGCTCGGCGTGCATCAGCAGGCCGAGGGTTTCACCCGGCATCAGGTCTGGGACTTCGCGAACACCCCGGCCGGCAACTATCCGCTGATGCTGCACTACCCCTACTTCGACCTGTACCGCAAGCAGGTCGTCAAGCAGGCTGACCTGGTGCTCGCGATGCAGGTCTGCGGAGATCACTTCACTGCGGAGCAGAAGGCACGGAACTTCGCCTACTACGAGCGGCTGACCGTGCGGGACTCCTCGCTGTCCGCCTGCACCCAGGCGGTCATCGCGGCCGAGGTGGGGCAGCTCAGCCTGGCCTACGACTACCTGGGCGAGGCCGCCCTGATAGACCTGGAAGACCTCCAGCACAACACCCGCGACGGCGTGCACATCGCCTCGCTGGCCGGCACATGGCTCGCGCTCGTCGAGGGTTTCGCGGGCCTGCGTCTCCACAAAGGCGTCTTCGGCTTCGCGCCGCGGCTGCCCGACGCCATCACCAAGCTTGCGTTCAGCGTCATGATCGGCGGCCAGCGCCTGCGGGTGGAGGTAACCCACGCCCACGCCCGCTACCTCGTCGACGACGGCAAGACGCTGGAGATCACCCATCACGGTGAGCCGGTGAAGCTGTCCGGCGGCAAGCCGGAGGAGCGCCCCATCCCCCCGGTGCAGGCGGGCCCCAGGCCCACCCAGCCGCCGGGCCGGGAACCAGCGCCGCGTGGTGGCGGGGACGACCCGGCTAAGCCTCCTGCCTCCCGGGACCGCCGCCGCGGCGCTGCCCGGCGGCCGTCCCAGGGAACTCCGCCCGGGACCAGCACCGGGTAACCGGGTAACCGGGCTACGGCTACCGGCCCTGCTCCGCACGACGATCTTGCGGTCCGGTGCAGCCCGGTTCCGCGCCCTCACGTGCGACGACACGAGGTAGCTGTCGGGTTCCAAAGGGTGATCCAAATGGCACGGCAACTTTCCAGATCTCTGGGGGAAGCGCCCGGTTCGTTGCCATTGCGCGGGACCTCGCGCAATCTCTGGTGACGAGCCAGCCCGCCGGGCTGCGCGCCGGACCCCAGGAGATGGTGCCGACGATGATGGCTGACCGCACCGACAGGCCGCGCCGCCCTGCCCGCGCCCCGCTGCGGGCGACCACCCGGCGAAGATGGCTGATAGCCGGCGGCATCGGGGTCCTGTGGCTCGTTCTGCTGGTGGGCACGAGTTCGATGGTCCTGGCGACGGTGTTTCTCGTGCTGCTGATGCTGCTCGGCGCCTGCTGCGTCGTGGTGCTCCGGTCCCTGGGCGTGGACGGTGACCACCCGTGGGTGCAGCGGATGGCCGAGCGGCCCTGGCGCGACGGGCGGGAGGTGCTCCAGCAGGGCCTGCGGCACCTGCCCGAGTTGTTCCTCGTGACCCCGAGCGGATCGCTGCTCGCGCCGAACGCCGTCGAGCTGGCCATGAACCCCGATGACCTGGCCTCGCTCACCGGCATGATGGATCTGGACCTGATCAGCTCCAGCGCGGCCGAGGTCTACCAGAGCCAGGTCGCCGACTCGGGGGCGCGGCTCGGCAGCGCCGGCCCGGTCGAGGTGCGGGTCACCGCCGACCCGGCGGTGCCGGCCGGGCGGTTCCGGGTCAGGCAGGGCCGCCCGGTGAGCGTCGGCCCGCTGGTGGGCGCGGAGCAGCCCACGGCCGCCGGGCAGCCCGGGAACGTCATGCAGCCCATAGGCGCGGTACAGCCGCTGGGCGCCGCGCAGCCCATGCATGCGGGGCAGCCCATGCATCCCGGACAGGCCCCGGGCATGGGGCAGCGGCTGGGCGCCGGGCAGCCCGTGGCCGCCGGAGAGCCGGTCAGCGCCGTGATCGGCGGCAGGAGGATGCCGTTCAACGCGCACGACGGGTACACCAGGGGCGAGCACGCGGGCGTCCGCACCATGGCGACCGACCTGATGACCGCGGCCGCGGCGCCCGCGATCCCGCCCCTGCGGCTGGTGACCAACGGATCGGTGGTGGAGACCCGCCTGTCCGGGGCCCGCGCCGGGCGCGCCGCGACCTCGGAACTCGTGTTGCCCGCCGAGCCCACCGTCTCCCGGGTGCACGCCAAGTTCGTCTTCACCGACGGCCAGTGGTGGGTCACCAGCCTCGGCCGCAACGGCGTCACGCTGAACGGAGTGCCCGTGGCCGGCGACCGCCCGCTCTGCGACGGCGACACCATCGGCTGGGGATGCGGCCAGGGGGCCCTGGAGTCCCGGGTCCGGATCGGTTAGCCAAGTACCACATCCCGGGCGCCTCGGTCAAGGAAACGCCGGAGTTCTCCGGCTGCCTGGAGAACTCCCTTTGGCGCTCGCCGTTATTCCGCCGAAGCTGGCACGATCGTGTCAACGGATAAGCCGGGCGGAGGGACGCCCATGTGGGGAACCGTCTTTATCGTCGTCATTGTTCTGGCGCTCATTCTTGGGGCGGCGTGGGTCTACCGGACGAACTTTCTGCTGCACGTCGCGGGTGCCGATCCCGCCTCGGTGCGGACGGTGCCCGACCGCGCCAGGTACAGCTCGATGGGTGCCGTTATTCTGCTCACCGCAAGCGCCGCGACCGCGTCGCTGACCATTGCGCTGTCGCTGGTCTTTCCGCACCATGGCTGGGCCGTGTTCCTGCCGGTCGGCATTCTTTGGGGCGCCATCGTATTCAATTTCGACCGCTGGATCGTCAGCAGCATTGACTACGGACCGCTGTCAGCCGACGACGCCGCGCCCTCCCGCCGCCGGTCCATGGTCTCGAAAACGGTGCATTTCCTCGTTCGTTTCGTCATGGCCGCGCTCGTCGGCCTGGTGATCAGCGAGCCGATCGTGCTGGCCATCTTCGGCCCGGAGATCAGCCAGCAGCTCACCGCGCAGCACGTCGCCGACACCAAGGCCCAGACCGCACAGATCGAGGCCGCGGCGGCACGGCAGATCGCCATACTCAACCAGTCGGTGACCGCGGCAAAGAAGAACCTGGCCGTGGCGACCCACAAGGCGAACCAGGCGCACAAGATCTACCTGTGCGAGCTGACCGCGCATCTGCCACCTGCCGCCCGGTCAGGTCACCGGCGTACCGGGCCTTGGGCCGCAGACCTCGCAGGACCTGGTCCTGTGGCGCCAGGCGGAACGAATGCAGAACAAGGCCCAGCGTGCCTTCGACCAGGTCAGCAGGCGCCAGGCCGCGAAGGTCGCCGTCATCAACGCGCAGACCAAGACCCTGGTCGCGAACGCCACGACGACCATCGACGCGGACAACGGGCTGCTGGCCCGCGAGCGGGCGCTGGACACGCTGACCAAGCAGAACCCGGGGTTCTTGCTGCGCAGGCTGCTGCTGTGGATGGCGCTGATGTTCATCGACCTGGCCCCGGTCCTGCTCAAGACCTTCTCGCCGCCGACGCTGTACGAGACCCTCCAGCGCGGTGACGCGGTTCGCGCCGGTCGCACCACGATGTCCGAGGCGGCGGCGGACGCCGACCACGAGAGCGCGAAGAACGCGGTCACCCGCGAGTACGACCTCAAGACGCACCGGTTCGCCGCCGAAACCGCGTTCCAGCGCAAGGTGGCCGGGGCGCGCCCGCCGGGCCTGGTTGCCGCCGGGCCGATGACCGGCGCGGCCAGCGGGGCCCTGCCGGGCGGGGGCCACGGGGCCGGTGCGCTCGATGTTGCCCGCTCCCCGGGCAGGATGGCGGCCGCGGGAGCGGTAGCGGACGCCGCGACGGCAGAGGAGCTGGCCGGGGACGCGGGACCGGCCGGGCCCGCGGGACGGGCGGCGGGCACCGCCACCATGGGCTGGGTGATCGGGCGCCGCTGGCACATCCTCCGGCCCCTGTCCGACGCGCCGGAATCCGGCCGGGTCCCCTACGTGGCCGCGGACTTGTACGGGGAGTACCCGTTCGAGGTCGTCGTCAAGATCATCGCGCCGCCACCGGGGGTCGGCGGCTGGCAGGCGCTCAGCGAGCGCAGGCACGCGCAGATGGAGATGTCCCTCCCGCTCGGGCACATCCACGAGAACATCGCCGAGATACTCGACAGCGATCTCGACCCGGAGTACGGCTCCTACATCGTGACCCGGCTCTATCCGAGCACGCTGGAACGGTATCTGTGGGAAGCGAACGGCCGGGATTCGCTGACGATGGGCGAGGTCCTGCATCTGGC
>CAVPFC010000057.1:0-37469 GCA_963703605.1 uncultured Actinomycetes bacterium | reverse complement strand
ATATCTATCCGCTCAATGATTAGAAACAACGAAAAAAAAATACCTCTCCAGAGGCCGTGTTGTGTAACTGATGGTTTAGCAAGATAATGTAGCAAAAACTGACCTCATGAACATACCCAAAAGCACCACGATCAATCATTCGCTGATGCGAAATCTTCCTGTCATTCCCCGTTGTCCATGTAAAATCCATGACTTACATCTGTGATCAAGGTCGAATCACCACTGCCGATGCCGGGACCGGGATGGGATGGCTTACATAAAGCGGAGTGTCTCGCATTGGTTTTGTAGAGAGTGGGGGTTATATAGTATGTACGACCCAAATTACTCTGATTGGTCCTTTTTACGTGGGGGTATCCGTTGTTATGTGGTGCGGGATACGGAGGAGTAGTTTTTCCACAGAATTCCCGGAATACGGATCGCAACGCTTCATTGAAGTCATTATTAACTCAATTTAAATCAGTCGGCACTCTATTAAGGACGCTGCTTCCCCAATAGTCCAGCGGAGTTCATAATGTTCATTCCAAATTTGAACACAGCCGCTTTTTCAAAGTGTACACGTGGCTCGATGCTTACCTTCCTCATTCTCTTTCTGTTCAGTGTTCCTCCAGGCCTCAGTCTGCAGTCCACACCACTAGCCACATGTACTTGGTCCATCAATATTGTAATCTCTTATACTCCTTGAACAAATTCTAAATTAGTTTCCAACAGGCTGGTCTAACAACAACAACCCTTGACTCCACGATTGAGACTCTAACAACAACCAATCTTGAATACGATGCGACGGCGACTTTAGCTGTTGTTAAAGAGTTGGTATTTATCTCTTGCCAAAGCCAGACAGTCAATATTGCCCCGTACGCCTCTGTCGTCGGAGTGGATGGTTATGACGATGGAGCTACAGCGGTTCTACATTTTACATTCGATTATGACACCGTGCAACAAACATTCACTTATACAGAAAATTACCCTAGCATACTTCTCGCTTTGGTCCAACCCACGCAGGCTATAGAACTGGTCTGTCCATCTACTAAATGCTTATTAAACTTTTCCAGGGTTTTACCAACTACGTCGGTGGAAATTACCCTGCTGTTGGGCCACCTGATCCATTCGTTGAGACGTAGATATTCTCCTTGACAAAACTAATCCTGTTACCAGTATCACTGTCGTGGTTCTTGAGCAGAACACCAATATTCCTCCCTCTCAGACTAGCAGTTCCTCTTCGACCAGCAATTCCTCTCCGACGGATGTTGGAACAGCCAGTTCTGCTCCAGGTACAAGCGGACTCGACGAGGGTGCTAAAATCGCCTTGGGGACTTCCATAGGAATAGGTGTCCCCATGTTGATAGCGATAATACTGGGCATCATGTGGTGCCGGAGAACCCCCTCACAATGGAACTCTAGAAAGCGCGAGTATAATATTCCACCCCAACCAGAGCAACGACATACGGAGCAAAATGTTATAGATTCATACTAGCATTTGCAGCAGAACGAATGTTTCAGCCGGAGTCGGTTTTGAGGATATCATTTGCTGGATGGTGTGAAAGTAGTGATGAAAACGGATGGGAATTCTTGATGGATTGTTTAATTTATCGTTAAAGCTTTATGATTGTTATAATAATATTGTCATTTTGCTAGATGATTGATCACTGATCACCTCAGCTCCTCAATAAATACTACGATTTAATATACCGCCGTTGCTTCATTCTTCCATGGCTCAGCAGTCCACACCTGCAATCACTACAAATCGCAGTTCCCACAGTCTCTTTCTACCCCTGGCACACAGACTGGCAGGGAATTCATTCATTCATTCATTCATTCATATTACCCTCGCGGATATATACTATCTATGCGAGCCACATCATGCATGTCTATTTGCTATCTCTGTTCTCATTTCTTTTCTGGCCTTACTGGCTTTATCCATTCTTCTACCCATTAAAAGCCTAATCGGTGAAGAGATTCGGGCATCGATCCCGCAATTCTTCAAGTCTGTGTTTCTCGGCGATCCATGCAGGACATTCATGACGCCAAGCTTCATGTGAGTGCATCGCCAGGGCTCGGCGTGAACTTCCGCTTCTGCCGCATAGGGCGCGCGCCAGGTCATGCGGAATCTAGCACGGCGGCGGCCCGCCCGTTCGTTCGCAGCATCAACGGGCACCTCGCCCCGACGGCGACATCCAGGCCGGTCACGCCGCACCGAGTCGGCGGCCGCATCGGGCTACGTCGATAGCCGGCATCACACTGTGTGACGGAGGAGGGTCAGGGAGAACGCGCGCTGAGCCGCCGATCTGGGCGCTATGGCCAGTTGGCTGGGCGACGGTCCATGCGCACTCGAAGGGTCGATCTGTGTCGTCCCCGGCACGGCCCATGCACTCAGGCCGCCGGCCGGTCCCTGACGCTCTGGCAGGCCGCCCACGCGGGTAAGGGGTGCTGCCGCCTGGTGGTGGCGAGCGGCCGGTCTTACGATCGGTGGTCATCAGCGGTGGCGCTTATTCCGGGAGGACCGTCATGGCCGGAGCGAACGCCTTTGACGTCGTCATCGTGGGCGGCGGGGCGGCCGGGTGCGTGGTTGCCGCCCGGCTGGCGGAGTCGCCTTCCCGTTCGGTGCTGCTGGTGGAGGCGGGGCCCGATCTGCGCGCGGACCTGCCCGCCGGGTTCAGCGACGGCTGGCGGCTGCCGCGCGGTTTCGACTGGGGTTACGGGTCGGAGCCGGACGCGCGGGGCGTTGCTGAGGATCTGCGCCGGGGGAAGCTAGTGGGCGGGACCTCGTGGCTGACGCGGTTCGCGGTACGGGGCTCTCCGGCCGATTACGACGGGTGGGCCGGGCTCGGCAACGCGGGCTGGGGTTTCACCGATGTGCTGCCCTACTTCCGGCGGCTGGAGGCCGACGCCGATTTCGGCGATCAGCCCTGGCACGGCGATGCTGGCCCGATCCCGGTCAGCCGGTATCCCAAAGTGGGGCTCACCGAGGCCGGCGCGGCCGGCCTGGCCGCGCTGGAGGCCGCTGGCTTCCCGCTCCTCGAGGATCACAACCGGCCGGGCGCCGTTGGCGCGGCCCGGATGCCGATGAACTCCCGGGACGGGGTCCGGGTCACCACCGCTGATGCCTATCTCCCGGTAGGCGGCACGCCACCCAACCTGACGATCCAGCCCGGCGCGCAGGTCGCCGATATCGTGTTCGAGGGCACGCGCGCCATCGGCGTCCGGCTGCTGGCCGGGCCGGTGATCGAGGCGGGCTGGGTGGTGCTGTGCGCGGGGACCTACGGCAGCCCCGCCGTCCTGATGCGCTCAGGCATCGGGCCGGCCGGGCACCTGCGCACCCACGGCATCGGTGTCCGGGTTGACCTGCCTGGAGTCGGCGCGAACCTGGCCGACCATGGGGGCGTGGACATCGACTGCGGCTATGCCGGCCGGCCCGCACCGCGCCCGTCTTCCACCTGCTGGCCACCTTCCACAGTTCGGCCACGCCGGGCGGCGAAGCACCGGATCTGATGCTGTGGCTGTCCGATCCGCGCGGCGACCCGCCGGTCTTCGAGATCGACGCGGGCCTGCTCAGGCCCCGCTCACGAGGCCGAGTGCGGCTGCGCTCGGCCGACCCCGCCGAGCCGCCGTCCATCGAACTTCCCGGCCTGCGCGATCCCTCCGACACCGAGCGGCTGGCCGAGGCCTACCTGCGCGGGCTCGACGTCGCCGGCCACAAACAGATCCGGCGCCTGTGCCCCGGACCATCCCCACCCCACCCGCGGAGCGCCGACGACCTGCGGGACTTGATCCACGCCAACAGCTATTCCTTTCCCCACGTCACAGGGACCTGCTCCATGGGCCCGCGCCCCGACGCCGGCGCGGTCGTCGACTCCTCGGGACGCGTCCACGGCACCGACAGGCTCACCGTCGCCGACGCATCGATCGTGCCCAACGCGACCTCGGCATTCACCCACATACCGACCGCGATGCTCGCCGAGCGCCTCTCCGAACAGGTCGCCGCAGCAACCTAACCCGCTTGGGCACGCATATGCGGACAATCTGCGTGCGTCTGCCGCCCCGCCGTTTCAGCTGGTCAGCCGCTCATAGTCGGCAGGGAAGGGAAGGCGGTCAGGAGCGCCGCCGTGACCTTGCGTGATCGCTGGGGTGGGTTGACGGTGAGGTGAATCATCGTTTGCTGGGGCCTTGGCTGGCCCAGCCTCCCGGGGTCTCAGCCCGGCTCGGGAGGTACCCGGTGACCACCACTACCACGTCCACGTCCACCGCGATCGCTGTCACCGAGCCGGTATTGAGCGCCCAAGAGCGGCTGGCGCTGGCCGGGTTCCTGGCCGGCTATACCGGCCTGACCGGTGAGGCTTACGCCCTGGACCTGCGGCAGTTCACCGCCTGGTGCCAGCAGCGTCACCTGCGCCTGTTCGCCGCCCGGCGTGCCGGCATCGAGTGCTTGGCCCCGACCTGCAAGCCCGCGGCCGGCCCGGGCCACCATCACCCGCCGGCTGTGCGCGATCGCCGGGTTCTACCGGTACGCCGTCGAGGAAGATCTGCTGGATCATTCACCGGCCGCCCACGTCCCGCCGTCCGCGGCTGGATTATGAGTCGCACGCCACCGGGCTGGACCGCACCGAGCTTGGCGCGATCCTGGTTGCCGCCGGGCTCGGAGATGCGGCCGAGCAGGCGCTGGTTTCCTTGCTCGCCTTGAGCGGGCTGCGGGTTTGTGAGGCCACCGGCGCCAGCGTCGAGGCGCTCGGCACCGGACGCGGCCACCGGACGCTGACCATCACCGGCAAAGGGCGGCAAGGTTGTCGCCATCGCGCTGGCGCCGCGCACGGCGCGGCCGATCGACCTGGCCATCGGCGAACGCTGCGACGGGCCGGTCTTCCTGGCTCCTGATGGCCGCCGGCTGGGCCGGCACGGCGCCGCCTGGATCGTCCGCCGGGTCACCCGCCGCGCCGGGATCACCAAACCCGCCGGTCCGCACACCCTGCGGCACGCGTTCATCACCGCGGCGCCCGGCGCCGGGGTCCCGTTGCGGGACGTGCAAGAAGCCGCCTCCCACGCCGGCCCGCACACCACGATCCGCTACGACAACTCTCGGACCTCCCTGGACCGGCACGCCACCTGCATAGTCGCCGCGTTCGCCGCCGGAGCAGCACGCTGACAGCAGTGACCTGGCCGCGCCCCGCCCGGCGGGCCTGGCGCCCGCCGGGCGGGGCGGCCAGTGAGACAGAAACCGGCCCACGCGCCGCTTCGGTAACCGCGCCGGATGCCTGCAGGCCGCCAGGGCCATGGGCCGGTGCGATGATCTGCCCGTGGATGCCAGCAAGTTCTGGGGAATCATCGCGACGGCAAGAACACCCAGCGGGCCGGGCAAACCGTTCGGCCAGGCCCTCACCGGCCACCTGGCAACCTTCAACGAGCAAGACATCCTGCCATACCACGACCGGTTCGACCAGCTGCACGCCGCACTGTACCGGTGGGACCTGTGGGCAGCTGCGTATCTCATCGGGGGCGGCTGCTCCGACGACGCCTTCATCGACTTCAGGGCGCGGATCATCGCCCAAGGCCGCGGCTGGCATGAGAAGGTGACAGCTTCCCCGGATAACCTGGCCGATCATCTTGCCGTTGCCGGCGCGGCCAACCCTTCCGGAATGTCGATCCTGTTCGATGAGATGGCCAATTACGCCGCACCGCGGGCGTTCAAGCGCGTGACCCGGGGACAGGCACAGCTTCAACGACGCATGGGCCCGGTACCGGGATTCACCCAAGCGCAGCCGCCAGGAACCGGCAGGTGAGAGTTTCGACTTCGATGACCCACAGCAGATGCGCCGCCGCCTGCCCCGGCTCGCCACAATCTTCCCGCGCAACGGTCCTGCCTGAGCAGACCTGGCCCATTCCGAGCCGGCCATTGGGGCCCACGAGCAAAAGGCCGAACGCACTGCACCCTGCTCACGTTCTGCGTTCTGACCCAAGCGATGCGCGCATCGCCGCCGTTCTGCTCGCCCGTCTCGGCCGCGACGGCGGCACCCTGGTAGCGCCGATCCGGGTGATCTGCGCCCGAGGGCACGGCCGCCAAACGCTCGGTCGCGCCGCATACAGGGCGTACTGGGGTCCCGGGCCAGCCCGCACGACACTGAAGGTCGGCTCTGGTGCGCGAACGGCGCTACCGTTGAGGACGCGTCCCGCCTTTTGGCGCCCTGTGGGGGGTTGCGCGGGCACAAGCAGAAAGAGCGCCGAACCATGATCCTCCCGAAGGTTCGGGACCCTCGCTTCGTGACGATTCGTCGCGGTGGGACCCTCACTGATTCGGATCACCATCTCCTCGCTCTTTGGGCGGCGTCGTGCGCGGGGCACGTCCTTCACCTGTTCGAATCAGCGCAGCCTGAGGACCCGCGACCACGTGAAGCGATCGAGCACGCCCGCGCCTGGGTGCGTGGTGAGGTCAAGATGATGCAGGCTCGCGCAGCGGGCGGCCATGCAATGGGCGCGGCCAGAGACCTGCGTGGGGCAGCACGGGATGCCGCGTACGCTGCTGGCCAGGCCGGGGCCGTCGCACACGTCGCCGCGCACGAACTCGGTGCAGCCGCCTATGCGATCAAGGCCGTACTTGCTGCCGCACCAGAAGGCAAGAGCCAGGCCGCAGGGCGACTTGAGTGCCACTGGCAGCGTGACCAGCTCCCGGACGCGATTCGCGAGCTCGTGCTTGACGACCAGAGGTTGCGGAACGACATCTGCTGGTCGGTGTTTGACTGCTGAGTGGGCGTAGGGGTTCGCGCCCCATCGAACATCCGCATCTGCTTGTTATGGAGGTGATCGTGAGGCACGCTCGCGAGCGCCGTGGCCCGGCATGCCGCTCCGCGGTCCCGGCCGATGATCACCGAGTGCATCAGGGACCTCTGCCCGGGTTGATGCAATTGTGTCACCAGCCCGACCCGGTTGCAGAGCGTAGCCGGTAATCCTGTGACAGGCACGCAAAGAGTGCTATGGGCGGCAGCCCCGGGTCCCCGGGTGGCTTTTGTCGCCGCGCCCGAATGGTCGTTACGCGTGACCGACGTCAACCGACGTCAAGGAGCGTAAGCACGTGTCCGTTGGGGCCATGGCAGGGCGATGCGGACACGCCTTGCGCCCGGGCGGGGGTTTCGGACATGCGGTCGGCGTGTCACCAGGCTTCTGTCGCGCTGGTGTCGGCTGTCCGCTGGACGCACGTTTGCGGACGGGTCGGCGGCGCCCGCACGCGATGAAACCTGCGGCGGCTAGGTCACCGTGGGATGTTGCCGGGCCCTGTACCGGTGGTGGGTTTGGGTGTTGCATGGGTGCAGACCGCGCTTTCCGGGATCTACCTGGGGAAAGGGGAGGCACGGTTGACCTGCGGCCTCCGCCGGACAGCGCCGGGCACCGGAGGAGGTCTCATGCGTGGGCAAGCGTTGCGGGCAGTGGTGCTGGCTGTGGTGGCCGGCGCCGGGGTGGTCACGGTCGGGGCGTCGCCGGCCCTGGCCGCCGCGCCTACGATCAGTTCGTTCAGCCCGGCTTCGGGCACGATCGGCACGAAGGTGACGATCACCGGGTCGGGGTTCACCGGCGCGACCAAGGTGACCTTCAACAAGGCCGCCAGCCAGTTCACCGTGACCTCCGCCACCAAGATCAGCGCCACCGTCCCGGCGACAGGCTCGACCGGGCCGATCGCGGTGACCACCCCGGGCGGGACCGCGACCAGCACGACCAACTTCACCGTTAACCCCGGCATAGTGCTGACACCCGGGACCGGCCCGCCGACCGGCACGGTCACGGTGTCCGGGGCCGGGTTCGGCGCGTTCGAGGCGGTAGATGTCTACTTCGACACCACCGACCAGGCGCTGGCCAGCGCCAGCGGCACCGGCACCTTCGCCGGGATCACCGTCCAGGTGCCGGCCTCCGCGGCGCCCGGCACCCACTACATCACCGCGGTGGCACGGCACTCGGGGTTCAGCGCGCAGGCCCCGGTCACCGTCAGCACCAGCTGGGCCCAGTTCCACTACTCCGGTAAGCACAAGGGGTCCAACCCGTACGAGAACGTACTGTCGCCTGCCACCGTCTCCGGGATCGACGAGGACTGGAGCTTCACCACAGGAGGAGGTATCGATCTCTCCTCGCCGGCGGTGGCCAACGGGGCGGTCTACATCGGCTCCGAAGACGACAACGTGTACGCGCTCAGCGCCGCCACCGGAGCCAAGCTGTGGAACTTCATCACTGGAGCCAGCATCCGTTTCTCCTCGCCGGCGGTGGCCAACAGGACCGTCTACATCGGCTCCGAAGACGACAACGTGTACGCCCTGAACGCCTCCACCGGGGCCAAGCTGTGGAGCTTCACCACCGGAGGCAACGTTGAGTCCTCGCCGACGGTGGCCAACGGGGTGGTCTACGTCGGCTCCGCTCGACGGCAACGTGTACGCCCTGAACGCCTCCACCGGGGCCAAGCTGTGGAGCTTCACCACCGGAGGCAACGTTTATTCCTCGCCGGCGGTGGCCAACGGGGTGGTCTACGTCGGCTCCGACGACGCCAACGTGTACGCCCTGAACGCCGCCACCGGGGCCAAGCTGTGGAGCTTCACCACCGGAGCCAGCATCGTTTTCTCCTCGCCGGCGGTGGCCAACGGGGTGGTCTACGTCGGCTCCCAGGACGGCAACGTGTACGCCCTCAGGGCCGCCACCGGGGCCGAACTGTGGAGCTTCACCACCGGGAGCATCGTCCGCTCTTCCCCGGCGGTGGCCAACGGGGTGGTCTACATCGGCTCCGAAGACGGCAACGTGTACGCCCTGAACGCCTCCACCGGGGCCAAGCTGTGGAGCTTCACCACCGGATCCTTCGTTGAGTCCTCGCCGGTGGTGGCCAACGGGGTGGTCTACATCGGCTCCGAAGACGGCAACGTGTACGCCCTGAACGCCTCCACCGGGGCCAAGCTGTGGAGCTTCACCACCGGAAACGGCGTTGATTCCTCGCCAGCGGTGGCCAACGGGACCGTTTACATCGGCTCCACAGACGACAACCTGTACGCGTTCGACCTGGCCGGCGGGACCGCAGCGGTCGAGCGGCCGGCCCCCGCACAGCTTCACCCCAACCCCGCTCTCCGTCCCCAGCGCGGTCGGTCAGCCTGACCGCCTGACCACCTGGGCCGGGCTCCCTACCGGAGCCCGGCTCAGGCACCACAAACAACAGACACCGCGCTGAGGCGCAGCCCACTCGGCTCGTGGTGAATATGCGGAGGCTAGTTCGAGGCTAGTTCACCTGGTGGACCAGGCAATAGACCTAGGCTCGGCGACCGGTGCCCGTGTCCGCTGGACTCCCGTTAACGTACAGCACGCAGTTTGCTTGCTCGGCCGTCGGCCTCTGCTGGTCAGCCCCGGCAGCCTTAACTTGATCGTTAAGTCACGACGCCGGTCGCAGAGCGTGGCCAGCACTCCGGTGGCGAGCGCGCGAAGAGCCGCCGATCTGGGCGCAGAAGTTGCCCTTCAACGCGCGAGTGCGTAGCGTGCAGATCTGGCCGTTCTGGAGTTGTCGAGGTGCCATTCTTCTTCAGCGCAGCATCAAACGACAGGTGACACGCACTTTGGGAGCGGAAGCGCCAGCACACCATGGGTGAGGCGGTGGGGCAGGCGAGGAGTCCGGTGGCGGTCGAACTCAGTTGTGGACGTCACCCGGGGGGCGGGGTGCGGTTTCCTGCCTGCCGCGAGGGGGGCTGAAGCCGTCGTTGTTCCAGGTGATCATGAACGGCGCAAGCTTGTCGTAGTAGGCGATGAGCATCTCGATCTTGCCGTCACGAAAGCTCAGCGTCAGGTCCATGTTCGGGGGCATTTCTATGCCGTGGTCGCGGGCGTACCCGCGGGGGTCGCGGGCCGCGGCCCGGGCGAACTCGGGGTCGTCCAGCAACTCGCTCAACGCGTTGAGCAGGCGCTCGTTCTGGCCGAGGGCCAGCAGTTCCTCGTGCCTGCGGATCTGGCGTTCGACGAGTTCGGCCTCAGCGACAAGACCCGGGATCCCTTCCGGCTTGGGGTTCGGGTCGTCGCCCTGCCCGGCCTGGCGGAGCGTGATCTGCCGCTTCAGCGTTTCGAGCAGTCGGTGTAGCTCGGCGATCTGCTGGCGGTGGACTCTCGCGTGCTGCTCGAGTGTGTCGAGATGCGAGGGGGGCAGGGGCATGATGTTTCCTTCCTAGAGCACCGTGGCTGAGTTGCCCGCTTGGAAGGCCTGCACGTCGGTGCGGACGACGGTGCCGTTCACGTCGAGGGTGAAGTCGGCCACATGCCAGAGACCGAGGGTGGGGTCGCCCGCCGCGGCGGCGACATCGTAGTGCGCGATCTGCGTCAGGACGCCCTGGCCGTCGACCGCAGAGATCGACACCAAGGCGTCGGAGCCAGCAAAGGTCGTCGCGGTGTAGTTGTGCACCCAGTAGTGGTAGTCGCCGGCTACGAACTGGCCGCTGGTGGGTGGTGTCCGGCTTATCGTAATCGTCTCTGGCCCGAAACCGGTGGTGACGTCGTGGTCGAGCGCGACATACGGTACCGGTGTCTTGTCTACCCAGTAGCAGTGGAACCGGCTGGTTGTTGCCTGCTCCGGCCCGGACAGGTGCGAGTCGAGGTCGGAGGGCTGGGCTCCCCAGGTCAGGCGGATCTGGAGTGCCACGGCGGTGGCGGTGGGGTTCAGCTTGATAATCACGGGCGTCGAGTTGCCGGCGCTAGGGACCACGCCCAGTGCAGAGCCGGGCTGGTAGTTGGGGGGGTCCGTCGCCCAGACCGTATTCGGCCCGGCCGGCCGTAGGCACGCGAACGCAAAGTTGCCGCTGCTATCGGCCGGTATCTGCTGCCCGCCTGACTCGGTGACCTGGGCGCCGCCGATCGGGCCAAGCGTGCTGGCGTCGACCACCTGGCCAACAAGGTTCCCGCACGTCGCCTGCTGGACGACGATGATGACGTTGGTCCAGCCCGGGGGTCCGATCGTGTTCGTGTGGTTGAGCTGGGAGGGGTCGGCGAGGGTCCAGACCTGGACGTAGCCGTGACTGACGCAGTTGAACACGAAGCTGCCGTCGGCGGCCGTCGTGGTCACAAACGGGTTGCCGTTCTCGTCGAGCAGCACGTTCCTGTTCGCATCGCGCAGCATGACGACCGCGCCCGGGATGCCGTTGCCAGCAGCGTCCACGACCTTGCCGGCCACCTGGGTGCAGTCCAGCGCGATGGGGACGTCGATGGCACCAGAACCGGGCACGGTAACACTCACGCTTTTGTCCTGGTAGCGATCGGCGGAGGCCTGGACCGCTACGCCTCCCGCCGGAACACAGTTCCGGTTCGATGAGTCGAGGAGAGCCGCCTGGCCGTTCGCCCCCGTCGTCCCCTGATAGGGGTGGCCCGGTACCTGGGCGACCGCCGTCGCCCCGGCGATTGGCGTGCCGTCGGCCGCCCGGGTCACTACGGCGGTCACCGCGGCACAGGTCTGGCATTGCACCACCCCAGGCCGCCAGCCAAGACCCGGCCGTACCTCGTTGAAGTCTGCGATGAAGACGATGGCTGGGTCGCGGAAATCGGCTCCGTCACCGCCGACCTGCGCACCGCTGGAGCCGTCGTCAACCCGGAAGAAGTAGGTGTCGCCGCGGTTGGAGGTGATCCTCACGTGGATGGAGTCGCCGCTGTTGATCGGCGTGCCCGCCGGAGCGGGAACACCGCCAACCAACTTGTCAAGCGTGAAGATCCGCTCGGCGGGGTCGTCTCCCGGATACCCGGGATACCCCGCCGGAAATGGTCCGCTGACCCAGACGCTGGTACCCGGGCCACCGACCTCGTAGGTCACGAGCCGGTCACACTTGCCACTGTGGGGCAGCACCACGGTGCGGTGGTCAACCCGGACACGTAGGCCCGCCGGGTCGCAGTTCGCGTTGCAGACGTCGAGCGCAATCTGGCTGCCGCTCACCAGTGGCCACGCGGCCGGCGGCACGAACAGGAATGTCTCCCAAGTGCCCGGGGCGGTAACGCTGGCCGCGACGAGCACCGCGCCACCGCCGTTGGCCGCCTGCAGGTAGCGGCCATCGGGCGTCCGCAGGCGCACCGCATTGATCGATACCGGCGACGGTTGACATAGGCCGTTAACACAGTCGCACCATGGCGAACACGGAGGAAAGCACGTCACCGATCCCACCCCCACAAGTCACGGGCGGACAGCGACACCGGCATCCCGACACCATGGACAGCCCTCATGACGCATGCTGCGATGGTGGCGTGAGTGGCCTGCCGGTCACGCTGGCCGTATGCCGGGCACTGGTGTCCTTTCATCGTTAATACACGTTCCAGCCGGCGGTGGGAAGGGCTCAGCCGAGACGCCGGGCGCCAAGCCAGCCTCCCGTCGCGGATCGAACGCACCCCATGAAGGTCAATCCTCAAAGGGTGGGACCTTGCTGGGTCAGTAGCATGATATCTACTTGAAGGTTTTGTCCCCAACCGATCTGAGGCACTGGGATAGTGTGATTGAACAGGATATCTATTCGTGTTATCTTAAAGGTAATTTGCAGGTCTTTGGGACCGGCATTCTGCCACATGAGGAACTGCAGCGCGAACTGGTCGCTCCAGCCATTATCTTGGTTATTGTCACTTGCTTGTCTTGCTTGCAGCCAGACGTTCAGGACGTCGGTCGAACTGCCTGGGTCTGGCACACCGTCCCAGGTCCATATGTTCGTTGCCGTGACTGTCATCTCATTCGTAGCGCTGGGGCCGACGAACACTTCTGCGGTCTGTGTGGCTGTGCCACCCGAAATGTTGATAGTTTGCCACGGGCCCACCGGGATTTGAGTCGCCATTCGTTTCCCCTTATTCTAACCTCGTGACCGTGAACCAAAAGAACTATTGATAAATCGGGAGTATATGGAGAATGTTCTTGCTATACCCTAATATGTCCGGCGTAAGACCTGTTAGAAGATGATCGGGTCCATCACCGCGTCGAAACGGGCGACGTGCCGGTCGGAGACGGCGTCGTAGGGGGCGGTCAGGTGGTCGCCGAGGGCGTCGTAGACCTGGACGAGGACACCCTGCTGGGCAGCGACTGAGCTTCCCGGCTGCCACAGGTTCGGGCAGACCACGGTGACCGTCCCGCCCGGCGGCGCGCGGAAGGAGCTGCGGCCGACCAACTGCGCGTTTGCCCTTACTTGGGCGGGGGTGAGGAGTTCGTGGCCCGGGTTCCAGACGCTGAATTGTTGTCCGATGTAGAACTCGGCGAGGCCCGCCGCACATACGGCCGCGCCGAGGTTCGCCACGGTGCAGGACAGCTGAATCTGCCACTGGCTCCAGTTGCCCCCCGAGTCCTGGGTGATGCCCGCCTGGATGTTCATGTTCGACGTGGCCGCATCGACGGGGATCGGCCTCGTGCCACTGTCGCCCGCGACGGCGGGGATGACCAGGAACGGCGTCGCGGCCGGTCCCTTGTGGCCCCCGTTCCCCTCGCCGTTCCCGTTGCCATTGCCGTGCCCGTGCCCGTCCTCGTCCTCGTCGTGCCGCCTCCGCCGCTTCATCCAGATGAGGAGGAACTCCTCCATCTGCTCGTCGTCGTCTTTCCCCGTGCCCTGGCTGGCTGGGCCGCCGCTGTGAATGAGCTGTGCCGCGGGGTTCGGGCTGCCTCCTCCGGGACCGCCCGGGCCGGTGGCGTTCACTGGTCTGTCCTGGAGTAGTCGGCCTGCTGGGGCGTGGTGACAACCGGGCCGTGCGGCGAATCGCCCGCATCGAGGTTGTTGAGGAAGTAGACGATCTCCTGCGCGAACAGGTTCGGGCGTTCGTTGTGGAAGCTGTGCCCGGTGTCGTACCAGAACTCCGCTTTGCCGCGCGCCCACCGCCTGATGAGCCGGACAAGGTCGATCGTGCTGTTGTAGATCGCGTTGGGGTCGAAGTTGTCGTTATCGCCGGCTGCGAGCAGCAGATGGGGGGGCGGCTGGGCGCCCGGCGGAGAGTTGAGTATCTCAAAGCCGTTGTTCGGGTTCTGGAAGCTGGAGCCCTGGAGCGTGAAGTCCTGGAAGCTGAAGAAGATCTGCTCGAGATCGATCGCGGTCGTCCAGTGCCTGGACATTTTGGAATAGATCTCGTAGCGGTCGAATCTTGAGCAGGCGATGCTCGATGATTTGCAGAGCTCCCAGTCGTCCGCGCCGCGGTACCACATGATGGGCTGGGCCGGGATGTATGGCGTGAGCGGTGGAGCCCCTTTCAGTAGCGGGTTGTAGTACATGTCGTTGATGTACTGCGATTCGGTTTTGTGGTCCCCCCACGCCTCGTTGCTCATGGCCTTCGACCGCAGGTCTGCGACGAAGGCCCCCACGTCTCCTTGGGAGATGATGCCCAGGTACGTGGACGGTGCTGTGGCGGTAACCGACCAGGCGACTATCGTCTTCAGGTACGGGCGGCTGACGGGGTCGTAGGAACCGGTCAGCAGAAGGGACGTGTTGCCGCCCAGGCTGCCCCCCATCACGGCGACGATCCGGTCCTTGATGCCACCACCGAACTGCCGGTCGAGTTCCTCGATGAAGTCGATCACATACTGTCTCTCGAACTTCAGCACGTGCATCTCGGACGGGTGGTAAGAGGGCCCCACCAGCTGCGAGAGGTCGAAGGGTGCGGCATAGGCACTGTTGGGCAGGTCAAAGGAGACAACGGTGTAGTCCACCCCTGCGTTGGCGCCCTCGACGATGAGCGAGTTAGCCATGTCGACGGCTTCTTCAGCGCGTGAGCCGCCGCCGTGGATGTAAACGATGATCTGGTTGCCCGGCGGGAACACGGGCTCATCGTCGGGGATGGTACGCGGTGCGGGCGTGCTGGAGAACGTGCCCGGCGATGGAGCTTGCAGGATGTCGGGCGCCGGGTCGATGAAGACGCTCTGCGTCCCATTGTTGGGCCCGATGAAGGTGTGGGCGGACGCCACCATGAAGCGCGTTGTCACCGGGATGGGGCTCCCGCCGTCCGGCGGGGTCACGGAGTACTTGATGTCGTACTGCGGGTAGGGGGCGGTGGGCACGTTGACTGGCCGGTGCGCGGTGTCGTCGAAGCCCGATGCCGCCATCCAGCACAGTTGCGGGCGGAACGAGCGCCAGCCCGGATCGTTGGCCCGGATCGCCCACAACGCCGTGTAAGCCTCGTCGAGCACGCTGGCCGCCGTGTCCGGCATCGTGGCGGGAAATGTCACGCCTGGGTTGTAAAACTGCACAGCGTCCACGAGGGCGGCGTTCTGGGGAACGAGCGTGGCGAATTCTTCGTACATCTGCCTGCCGGTGACGGCAAGCTGTGCCACCGCGGTGACCAGGGCCGCGTCTGGCAACGGCACCGGAGACGGGCCCACCGTCGTTCCCATGTCCAGCGACAAGGTCACGGCATTGGCCAGAACCTGAAGCGGGTCCGGCTTGCCGGCGCGCGGCCGCGGCGGCGGGACCGTCAGACCCACCTGCTGCCGGAGAAAATCGATGAGTCGGCCGTCGTTTTCGCCCTTCGCGGGATCGGATGGTACGTAGTCGTCTGGGTCGGATGCGTTCATGAACTCGGCCGGCGCGAATTTGTAATCGTAGGGCAGCAGCCCGGCCGTGGGGAATGTCGGCGATTGGGGGTTGAGGAGGTCGCATATGGAGCAGGGGTCCAGGTCCGGATCCACCTCTGGCGGGGTGGGGTCGATCTGGATCGAGGGGAAGGGGAAGTAGAAGAACTGGCAGTCGCCGACGGCGTTGATGGCCTTGGCGATGATCCACGCCCTGCCGTTCCTCGGGTTGCCCCACGGGTCGGTTTTCGTGCTGTCGGTGGGAAACGGGTCGCACCCGTTCCATGGATAAGGGTGGGCTGGGTCCGGGGCATTGTAATCGACGTCCCAGCACGGCCAGGCGAAACCCCGGTCAGAATCCAGGTTGTAGTCTGGAAGATCAGGCATCTCAGCGCCTTCAACAATGTATTTGATTGCCCTGCTGACCGCCATGGCCGCGTTTTCGAATATGCCGCCGAAGTACCTTTGGCTGCCGTCGAACGTGGCCACGTCCGCCAGCGTGGTCCCATCTTTGTTCAGGAGCGGGACTGTGGCCGGAGGCGCCGGGCCATCCGGTGAGAGCATGATGCCATCGGGGTCCATCGGCGCCTGCAGCATGTCATCGGGCGTCTTCCACTGCAGCAGCGCCTCGTTGAGCGCGGTCGGCGGGAACTCGGTGTTGACCGGAGACAGGTCCGTCGGCCTGAAATACGGCCGGTAGGGCGCGAACGGGTGCGCTTGGTCGGTAGTGAAATCCCGCTCCGACAGTACCGGTTCTACCGGGTACTTTCCCAGATCGGCATCGTCGGTGACATTCCAGAGTGTCCGAAGGTCGATAGACTCCCACGTTCCGTTAAGATCCTCTGTAAACGGGACGGAGTAGGCCGACATGACAAGCGTCATCCGTACTGAATGATATATGGAATACAGCGCGGAGTTTAGGAAATAGAAAAGGATCTTCAGCGGCTCGGTGATCGTGACTGCCGTGCCGAGTTCAAACAGGCCGAGGAGCAGGTCTCCGAGTGCCTTCATGACCGCGTCGAACACCTGGCCAAGCCACTTGATGTAATTCACGACCGCGGCCAGGATGCTTTGCGGGCTTATCCCCTGGGAGCCGGGAAGGGGTGGCGGCGGGGGGATGTTGAGGTCTTTAACGAGATTGTCCCAGGTTTGCTTGATGATCTTCCACAGATCGCCGAGCACGTCCGGCACTTGCGGCTGCTCCACATCGTCCTCGGTTGCCAGCGACAAGACCAGGCGATAGGCGCCATAGGCCGCGGCTATATCTTCGGGCGAAGGATAGCCTTCTGGATCCGGGGTGGGCACCAGCGTGGATGATGCCAGATTGTCGGGGTGGACCTGACCGGGCGGGTAGGTCTGCACGATCGCGTCGGCAATGAACTTGGTCCAGGTGATGAAGGCCGGGTCATCGGGCGCCTGCAGCGTGGGAACCTTGGAGAGCTTGAAGTCGAAAAGACCTTTCTGGATGGACTCGCAGACCCCGGCGACCGCACCGTCGATGATCGAGTCAATGCCCTGCGACCCGATGTTGCACAGGTCGTTGAGGCGCGCGTAGTGCAGTGGCGCCGCTTTCGTCTTCGTACTCGGGTCAGACAGGATGACGTCCAGGCCCTGCTCGTCGGCGCTGGGCTGCGTCGGGTCCGCCCCCCCGTCGTGCCACTGGTCCCAGACATAGGCGTCGATGAAGTTCTCGACCAGGTGATGGCGCTGCCAGCAATTCCGCCACGGTGACTGGACGATCCGATTGACGTAAGCGTGCCCGATGGTGTCGGCGACGTAGTGCGTGAGGTAGCCGAGCGAGTACGCCGTGAGGTACTTGGTCGTCCAGTAGCCCTGGTTAGCTGGGTCGTCGGGGTTATCCGGGTTCGCGAGCTGCTGGTTTGCCGGGTCCTGGTAGTAGGCATTGCAATTGTCGAGCAGTTTTTGGGCGAAGCACCCGGTCTTCACATAGTGCAGGTAGTCCGCCCAGTACCATTTATGGCGGGGGGCATCGACCTGGCGCAGCGGCATGAAGAAGTGCCAGAAATTAGCCTGCTGCACCACAAAGTCGAGCACCGAATCAATAAGAATGCCACTCAGCAACCCGCCCGTGGCGCTGATGGATTTCCAGGCATCCTGCGTGATCGTGTCGAGCGCCCCGTTGATGAGGTTGTTGACCTCCCCCGTAACCTTGCCGACACACTCAAATGTGCCAGCGATCTTCAGGACCACGTCCTCGAGTTCCTGCAGGCTCCCTCCGTAGTCGAGCATCGCATAGAAGATGTCCGGGCCCATGGCGCCGAGCACCGCATAACGAGATTGAAGGGCATCGCGGCTTTCATACGTTGCCCAATCGGTGCTCGCTTTTGGGTCGCCCAGCCAGAATGCGGCATCGGACTGGTTCGCCAGGAACTGAATGATCGTCGTGTGCGTGCCTGCTCCAGGCAACGGGTCCCCCTTCCCTGCGGCAGCGCCGGATCGCCCGGCCTGAGCTGAACCTGAAACCTCCAGGTCTGGGATGTTGACGTGCTGTTAAGTGATGTTGCCCCGACGGTCCGCGGACCGTGACCTGATTAGACTGCGACGATAGCAATTGGCGGCGACCGCGCGCGGAAGTGGGGAAACGCAACGAATGGGCCGCCAGTAACGCTGTCATGGTGATCTATGCCGTTTGCTGCGAACGTACACCCCTGTGGCGGCTTGTCAACAGGTACGGGAGCACCTGCGGGACCGCTTCTTGCTGTCGCTGCTGGCCGAGACCGGGATGCGGGCCGGCCAGGCGCTGGGGCTGCGTCACTGCGACTTCGTCTCCCGCAGGCGCGAGGTGCGCATCGTGCCCCGGGCGGACAACGCGAACGGGGCGCGGGCGAAGGTGCGCTCGGCCGCGGTGGTGCCGGTCTCGGCACCGCTGGTGCGCCTTTACTCGGAGTACATGCACGTCGAGTACGGCGACATCGACTCGGACTACGTGTTCGTGAACCTGTTCGGCGGCCAGGCCGGCTCGGCGATGACCTACTCGGCGGTGCACAAGCTGATCGGCCGGATCGCCGCTCGCACCGGGATCGGCTTCACCGCCCATATGCTCCGCCACAGCCACGCGACCGACATGGAAATGAGCAGAATTGCATCTGATGCAACATTCGGTGGGCGGCCTGAATGGCGTGTGCCTGCGCTGCAGGGTGCGGCCGGGTTCTCGCGGGCGCCGGGGGATGTGGTCGCGACACGCGGCTGACCTGCTGGTCCACTGCGGCGGTTGCAGGGGATGCCAGGATGTCGCATCTGTTTCTGTTGCACTGAGTGCCTGATCGGTTGCATTTGGTGCATGGCCGGTGGGGGTGGCTTGTGCCTGTGACGCGGAGTGCCGCGGGGCCGGCAGCGCTGGTGCTCGCCGGTGGCGCGATGCCGCTGCGGCCAGAGCCTGCGTTGTTTGAGGCGATGCTGGAGGGGTGGCGGCGGCAGCAGGCCGCGCGGCGGCTGAGCGGGCCGCTGATCGATGGCCGGGTCCGGCTGGTGCGCCGGTTTCAGGCGTTCACCGGGGCGTGGCCGTGGCAGTGGGCGCCGGCGCAGGTGGAGGCGTGGGTCACCTCGGGCGGCTGGGCGCATTCGACGATCCGCTCGTATGAAGGGGCCCTGGCGGTCTTCCTGGATTATGTCTGCGATCCTCGTTACGGCTGGATCGCTGAGTGCGAGCAGCAGGTTGGTGCCCGCCCGGTGCAGGTGTGCCATGAGGGCAACACCGCCGTGCATGCCAGCGGGTATGAAGGCCGGCCAGAGCGGCGCCCGCTGACCCGGGCTGAACTGCAGGCGTTCTTCGACGTTGCGGACGGGCATGTGGAGCGGGCGGCGTGCTCGCGGCGCAAGGGCTGGCTGGCTGCTTTCCGCGATGCCACCGTGTTCAAGGTGGTTTACGGGTGGGGGCTGCGGCGGCGGGAGACGGCGATGCTGGATGTGGCCGACTTTGGGCCGAACCCGGCGGCTCCTGAGCTGGGTGGCCTGGGGGTGTGCCATGTCCGGTATGGGAAGGCGATGCGGGGAAGCCCGCCGCGGCGGCGGGCGGTGGCCACCGTGATGCCGTGGGCGGCGGAGGCGCTGGCGCAATACCTGGAGGAGGTGCGGCCACGGTTCGGGTGCGGGGGCCATCCGGCGCTGTGGCTGACCGAGCGGGGCGGGCGGATCTCGCCCCGCCAGATCGACGACCGGTTCGCGGCGTGGCGGGCGGAGGCGTCGCTGCCTTGTGAGCTGTCGGTGCATTGCTTACGTCACTCGCATATCTCGCACCTGATTGAAGACGGGGCTGATCCGCTGTTCGTGCAGTTCCAGGCAGGCCATTCCTGGGCATCCACCACGGCCACATACACGACCATCGGGCAGGACGCGCGCAACCGGATGCTGCGGGCTGCGCTCGCGCGCGCCTACGAGGGAGGCGGCAGCGGACGGTGAAAAGGAAGGTCGGTTACCGGTGGCATCTGCGGCGGCTGATGGCCGACCGGGACATCTACGCCACCAGTGAGCTTCAGCCGCTTCTGGCCGAGCGTGGCATCACCTTGTCGCGGGAACAGGTCTGGCGGCTGGTGGTCCGCACCCCGGAGCGGCTGAGCCTGGCCACGCTGGCCGCGCTGTGCGACATCCTGGGCTGCCAGCCCGGCGACATCATCGAGCCCGTCGTATCATCTGGCGCCAGCAGGGCACCGGCGCCCCAGCCGCGCCCGCTGCCCCGCCCGGTCCGCGCCCGCGTCCAGAAGCAGTAGCGGTGGCTGGCATGGCGTGCTGCCCGGCCGGCCACGAGCTCACCTGGCCCTATCAGCGGCGGGGCTGCCCGCGCTGCCGCAGGGACAGTGTCGTCGAGCTGGCGGCGGCAGCCGAGCCGTCGTTGCCGCGGCCGGTGATCGAGGCTGCGGTGGACGCGGTGGTGACCAGCCCGGCGGTGCTGCGGGAGCTGACCGCGGCGCTGGCCGCCGATCCGGGCGCGCTCATCTGTGGGGCGCCGCCGGTGGCCGGGCGGCTGGCCATCGAGCTGATCGCCCGCGGCTCGGTCGCCCTGACCGTCCCCGCGTGCGCGGCCTGCGGCCGGATCGGCAGGCCGCTGTTCCGCGGCGATAACGGCGAGGGCGTGTGCCAGCGGTGCCGGGCCTGGCAGCGCGCCGAGCCCTGTGCAACCTGCGGCAAGCTCAAGCCAGTCACCGGCCGTAACAGCGCCGGGCAGCCGGTCTGCGAGGTCTGCCACCGCCGCGACGGCCCGGCCCGCCACCGCCAGTGCGGGGCCTGCGGGAAAGCCGCCCCGGTCGCGGTCCGGGCGCGCAACGGCGCCCCGGACATCTGCGTCAGCTGCTACCGGCTGCCCGAAGCCACCTGCAGCAAATGCCAGCGGCGGCGCCCGTGCACCTTCGCCCGGACCAGCCAGCCAGTCTGCCCCTCATGCTCGCTCCGGGCGGCAGCCGAATGCGCCCGCTGCGGCCAGCACCGGCCGCCGCAGGCCCGCTGGCCCGAAGGCCCCGTCTGCGACCCGTGCTACCGGGCAGCGCTGAGCCATCGTGGGCCGTGCGCGGGCTGCGGCCACACACGGCGGCTGGTCGCCCCGCCCGGCCCGGCCGCCGACACCTGCGCCGACTGCGCCGGGATCCCGGTCACCAGCGCCTGCGCCGACTGCGGGATCGAGGACAAGCTCTATGAGAAAGGCCGCTGCAACCGGTGCAGCCTGCGCCGCCGCACCCGCGAGCTGCTCTCAGCCGGGACCAGCACCATCCCGCCCCAGCTCGCGGGCGTGTTCGACGCGGTCACCGCCGCGCGCCAGCCGCGCAGCGCGCTGAACTGGCTGCGCCAGGGAGCCGCCGCCAGCCTGCTCGGCGACGCCGCTGCCGGGCGGCTGGCCATCAGCCACGACGCGCTGGACGCCCATCCGCACCGCCGCGCCGCGGACTACCTGCGGCACATGCTTGTCGCCGGCGGCGCGCTGCCGCCCCGCGACGAGGCGCTCGCCCGCGCCGAACGCTGGCTCGCCAGCCTGCTCGAAGCCATCGAGCCGGCCGCGGACCGGCGGCTGGTGCAGTCCTATGCCACCTGGCAAGTGATGCGCCGACTGCGCGCTAGCGCCCAGCGCGGCCGGGCGCGCACCCCCACCGCGCAGGCCCGCAACCACATCCGCGCCGCTGCGGCCCTGCTGGCCTGGCTTCGCGACCGCGGCATCACACTCGGCGCCTGCAGCCAGGCCGGCGTCGACCAATGGCTTGGCACCGGGCCCTCAGCCTGCCTAGCACGGGACTTCCTGGCCTGGGCCGGTGACCGCGGGCACTGCCAGCACCTGGACATCCCCGCCCCGCCACGAGCCACCGGCGCGGCGATCAGCCAGGACCAGCGGTGGGCACTGGCGGCCCGGCTACTGCACGACACCACGCTCGACCCCACCGACCGGGTCGCCGGCTCCCTGCTGCTGCTCTACGGGCAGCCACTATCCCGCATCGCCGTCCTCACCACCAGCCAGATCACCAGCCACGACAGCGAGGTGCTCATCCGGCTCGGCCGCCACGACACACCGCTGCCCGGCCCGCTCGCCGCCGCCACCCACCAGCTCATCACCGAAGGCCGCAGCTACCGCGGCATCGGATCCCCGCCCGCCACCACCTGGCTATTTCCCGGCCACCTGCCCGGACGGCCGATCACCCCAGCCCAGCTCGGCGTCCGCCTGCGCGCCATCGGCATCTACGCCCAGACCGGGCGCCGCGCCGCCCTCCTCAGCCTCGCCGCCCAACTCCCCGCCGCCGTCCTCGCCGCGCTCCTCGGCCTACACGAGACAACCGCAGCCAAATGGACGCACCAAGCCGCAGGAGACTGGTCCCACTACGCAGCCGAGCTAGCCCGGACCCGCAATCACCAACCATGAGGAATAACCCCAGCTCGCCAGCTCCGGCTGAGGTACTCAGCATGGTTGGTAAATCGCTCTCTACCAGTTTCCGGCGGGGCGTGCCGATCGAGGTGGTCGCGCGGCTGCTTACTCACCGGTCCTCGACGACCACGAGCCAGGTCTATGTCCATCTCGACCCGGCCGACATCCGCGAGGCGCTGCGCCGGGCCGGGGCTGGCGGGAAGAGGAGGGCCGGTGACCAGCCCCATGCCTGCTGGGCAGGACAGGCCGCGGCTCCAGGTAGTCAGCGGCCAGGCGGCCGTCCTGGATGGCCAGTGGGCGTCGGACTACTGGGATGCCGGGCGGCTGGGTATCCCCGCCCGGCGCGGACGCGGCACGGCGCGCTTCGGCGGGATCGGCCAGCCCTGGCTCCGCGATCCGGTCAAGCGCTGGTCCCGGCTCAGGCTGGCGACCGGATGCGCGTTCGCGACCATCGATTCCGGGGCACTGGCGCTCACCCGGTTCTCCCGGTTCCTCGCGACCCGTCATCCGCAGGCAAGCGACGCGCGCTCGATCACCCGGCCAGTCCTGGAGGACTACCTGTCCTGGCTGCTCACCCAGGGATATTCGGCGTCCACCCGGGCGCTGTCCCTGTCGATGATCCGGGTGTTCTTCGAGGCCTGCCACCGTCAGGGCTGGCTCCCGGGCCTGGCCGCCAGCGCGACCATCTACGTCGAGGAACTCCCCTTCCACCACGACCAGATCGCCCGGTTCATCCCCGAGTCCGTGATGGCCCAGCTGGAATCCGATGAGGCTCTGTCGAAGATCCCGCACACCACCACCCGCCACCTCATCGTCGTCCTGATCGAGACGGGGCTGCGCGGCGGGGACGCGTGCAACCTCCCGTTCAGCCCGGTGCTCACCGACAGCAGCGGCTGGCCCTGCCTGCGGTTCGAGGCCGTCAAGGTCCGGGCCGAGCAGCTGATCCCGCTCAGCGTCAAGGCCGCGGCGGCGATCGGCGCCCAGCAGGACTACGTGCGCCAGCGGTGGCCGGCGGGCAGCCCGTGGCTGTTCCCAGGCATGACCGGCAACGACGACGGCTCTAGGCCGTACTCGCACAGCGCCTTCATCCAGCAGCTCAGGCGCTGGCAACGCGTCATCGACTTGCGCGACGAGGCCGGGCAGCCGGTCACCGTGACCGGTCACCAGTTCCGTCACACACTCGGGACAAGGCTGATTAACTCAGGCGTCCCGCAGCACGTGGTGCAAAGGCTCCTCGGGCATGCCAGCCCGCATATGACCAGTCACTACGCCAAGGTCCACGACACCACCATCCGGGAAGCGTTTGACCGCTACCAGTCCCAGCGGGTAACCATCACCGGGCAGCAGATCGGCTACGACCCCGGCTCCCCGGCCGCATCGGCCGAGTGGGTCAAGCACAACCTCAACCGCGTCCGCGACAGCCTCCCCAACGGCTAC
Organism: uncultured Actinomycetes bacterium; assembly: GCA_963703605.1. GTDB lineage: Bacteria > Actinomycetota > Actinomycetes > Streptosporangiales > Streptosporangiaceae > DASXKD01. Next base: position 13,683 of record CAVPFC010000057.1, on the reverse strand, counting down.
TGCGCCCGCCCGGCCCAGCAGGACTGCCCGCACCCGAACGCCTGCCTGACCTGCCCGGACTTCCAGACCACCCCCCAGTTCCTGCAGATCCACCGGCGACAGGCCGCGGCCAACAGCCGTCTCATCGCCCAAGCCGAGGGCAAGGGACAGCTCCGCCTCGCCGGGAACCTGCGCCGCGTCCAGGCCAACCTCGACCGGATCATCCCCGCCCTCCAAGCACTCCAAGACGACGGCCACAACAATGACCCGCGCTGACAACTCCGCGTTCCTCGCGCAGGCCAACACCCGGCGCCACCAGGCAGCACTCGCGGCCGCGCACCACGCCATCGACCAGCTGCGACGCGAGGGAAAACCCGTGACTTACGCCGCAGTCGCACACGCCGCCGGCGTCTCCCGGACATGGCTCTACAGCCAAGAACAGATCCGCGACATCATCAGCGACCTCCGCCAGCACGAACCACCGGCCGCCGCGCTCACCGCGCAACGCGCAAGCACCAGCTCGCTCCGCCAGCGGCTCGATACCGCCTGCGCCGAGATCACCCGCCTGCGAACCGAGAACCGCTCCCTCCGGGACCAGCTCGCCCGCCAGCTCGGCCTCCACAGAATGCAACCAGCCAGCAAACCGCCCGCCGAGCCGCAATGACACCGGCACCGGCCACTCCCAAAACCGCGGCCTTGACATGTCCACGCCGCAGAAACACCCATCTACCAGGCACAATGCACAAACGACTCCAGATAACCGCCGTTCTGTAGGTCGGCTTGGATCTGACCGAATCGGTCTGGAGTGGTACCGATCTGACTCTATGGGGGCCGGGCGTGAGGCCGGACCCTCTTTCCTGCTCAGTCCGGTAGCGCGATGCTCCGGGTGACATACGAGCTCGGAAAGGAGGCCGGCAATGTCTGTTTACGTCGGGATCGACATGCACCGCAAGCGCTCTCAGGTGGCGGTGCTCGACCAGTCCGGGGAGGTGCTCACCAACCGCAACGTGCCCAACGGGGCAGAGCCGATCCTGAAGGTGATCGGCGGCTTGCCGCCGGGCACTCCGGCGGCGTTCGAGGCCGCGTACGGCACCAGCTGGCTGGTGGAGCTGCTGGAGGATTACGGGTTCGCGCCGCACCTGGTCCATGCGCTGCGGTGCAAGGCGATCGCCTCGGCCCGGTTGAAGAACGACAAGGTCGACGCCGCGATCTTGGCCCAGCTGCTGCGGGCGGACCTGCTGCCGGAGGCGTGGATCGCCCCGCCCGCTGTCCGTGAGCTGCGGGCGCTGCTGCGGCACCGGGTGGCGCTGGTGCGGCTGCGGACCCTGCTGCGCAACCGGATCCACGCCATCGTCGCCGACTATGGCCATGACCGGCCGGCCGGCGGGTACTGGACCGGCCCGGGCCGGGCCTGGCTCGCCGCCCTGGCACTGCCCGCGGTCTCCCGCGAGCTGGTCGAGGACGACCTGGGCCTGATCGACGCCCTGCAGGACCGGATCGACCGGCTGGACTGGGAGATCCACCAGCGGGCCCGGTCCGACCCGCGGGTCAAGGTGCTGACCGCAGCTGCCGGGCGTGGGCCCGTTCACCGCGCTGGTCATCTTGGCCGAGGTCGGTGACGTGAGTCGGTTCGGGTCGGCGCGCAAGCTGGCGTCCTGGGCCGGGCTCACCCCGACCGTCCGCGGCTCCGACCGCGTCGCCCACTACGGGCACATCTCCAAGGAAGGCTCGGTGTGGCTGCGCTGGGTGCTGTGCGAGGCGGCGCAGACGGCCAAGCGCTCACCCGCAGTTCGCCGCCACCTTCCAGGCCATCGCCAAACGGCGCGGGAAGAAGATCGCCACCACCGCGGTCGCCCGCAAGCTGCTCACCCGCGCCTGGCACCTGCTCACCGACGCCGAGGCCACACAATCTGCCAAGCCACCACCACGGCCGCACCCCAGACGGGGATGCGGTGACAGGCCCGGAGGGGTCGCATGGCCCCGGGCGAGCTCGAAGATCATCCTGAGCCGGGCTACGGCCCGCGCTCGACGAACTGACTGAGCAGCCCGGTTGCCCCGGATGACATGGTCATGGCCCCCGCCACCGGCGGGCGGCCGAATGGGTGGCTGTGAGACCACTCCGCCGGACCTGCGCACGCACCCGGGGAACCCACCTAGCGAACCCCCCTGCCCCCGCAACCACAACCCGGCAGGATCTTCCTCGCCCCCGATCATCGGCCACCGCTTGCCGGCGTCAAGCTCGTTCGTCCTCGCCCGCGCCCTGACGGGCGCTACCGCTGCGGGCGCTCCAGCTTGACCCACGGCCGCGCGGCGGCACGAAACCGGCAGCTGCGAGGAAAGCCAGCACAAGTCCTCACCCCCAGCCCGGCGGCCCACCGCAGGTCACCAGGCCAGCCCACCACGCTCTCTTGACAGAAGGTTCCCCCATGGGCGGATGATCTGCACGGCACGGCCTGGGAGGTGCAGGCTGGTGATGGCCTGGCTGGGCAGATGCGGGGCTAAAGTGCCGTGAACCTGGGCCTCGGCCGTCGGCTGGCGGGCCCCCAGTGCGGCCGAAACGGCGGAAGATCAGCGAGCCCGGGGTCCTGTGGGCTGGGGTGACTCGCCGTCGTCGCTGGCCCACCGGCGGCGGTACTGGCCGGGAATGTCGCCCCAGCCCCAGTACGGCAGCGGCTTGTCTGGCATGATCCCAAGCGCCTCGACTGGGTCGATCCGCTGCGCGCCGACCGTGCACAGGTGTGCCCAGTCGTCGCCCAAGTCGAACACGTACACGAACTGTTCTCCTGGCCGGTGGCGGCCCGGGATATGGGATGTCTGGCGGGCCGCTCACCACGGTTGACCGGGCCCCGGCAGAATGGTCGCCGTGACCGGTCAGTCCCCTGCACCCAGCCCGCCGCGCCCTGCGTCGGTGCTGGAGGCGGTGCTGGAGCGAATCACCTATGTCAACGAGGACACCGGCTACACCATCGCCCGGGTGGCCACCGAGCGGACCGGCCCGGATCTGCTGACGGTGGTAGGGCCGCTGCTGGGCGCCCAGATCGGGGAAAGCCTGCGGCTGACCGGGCGCTGGAGCTCCCACCCCAGGTACGGCCGGCAGTTCGAGGTGCACTCCTACACCACCGTGCTGCCTGCCACCGTGCAGGGTATCCGCCGCTACCTGGGTTCGGGGTTGATCAAGGGGATCGGCCCGGTGATGGCCGAAAGGATGGTGGCACATTTCGGTGCCGACATCCTGGCCGTCATCGAGACCGAGCCCGGCCGGCTGATCGAGGTGCACGGCCTGGGACCGAAACGGACCAAGAAGATCGCTGAGGCGTGGGAGGAACAGAAGGCGATCAAGGAAGTGATGGTATTCCTGTCCGGCGTGGGAGTGTCCACCTCCCTGGCCGTGCGGATCTACAAAAAGTACCGCGACGCCTCCATCACGATCGTGAAGAACGAGCCGTACCGGCTGGCCTCGGACGTGTGGGGCATCGGGTTCAAGACCGCCGACACCATCGCCCAGGCCGTCGGGATCCCGCACGACAGCCCGGAACGGATCAAGGCAGGGCTGCAGTACACCCTGTCGCAGGCCGCCGACAACGGGCACTGCTACCTCCCGCAACCCAACCTGATCACCGATGCCACCAAGATCCTCGAGGTGGACCGGGAACTGATCGGCCCGTGCCTGGATGAGCTCGTCGCCGCCGAGGGCGTCGTCCGCGAACTGGTGCCCGGTGAGGGTGGCGATCTGCTCCCGGCGGTCTACCTGGTGGCCTTCCACCGGGCCGAGCAGTCCCTGGCGGCCGGGCTGCTGGCCCTGCTGAACTCCCGGCAGGAGCGGCTACCGGCATTTGGGGCCGTGGACTGGGGCAAGGCATGGCGATGGCTGCACGCCCGGACCGGGCAGGACCTGGCCCCAGGGCAGCAGGAGGCGGCCCAGCTCGCCCTCACGCAGAAGGTGGCCGTGCTGACCGGCGGCCCCGGCTGCGGGAAGAGCTTCACCGTCCGTTCCATCGTCGAGCTCGCCACGGCCAAGAACGCCACCGTGGTGCTGGCCGCGCCCACCGGCCGGGCCGCCAAACGGCTGGCGGAGCTGACCGGCCACCACGCTTCCACCGTGCACCGGCTGCTGCAGCTGCAGCCCGGCGGCGACCCCAAATACGACCGCGGCAACCCCCTGGACGCCGATCTGGTCGTGGTGGATGAGTCCTCGATGATGGACGTGATCCTGGCCAACAAGCTGGTCAAGGCCATCCCGGCTGGAGCGCACCTGCTGATGGTCGGCGACGTCGACCAGCTCCCCTCGGTCGGCGCCGGCGAAGTACTGCGCGACCTGCTCGCCGCCGGCGCCATCCCGCGGGTGCGCCTCACCCAGATCTTCCGCCAGGCCCAGCAGTCCGGCATCGTGGTCAACGCCCACCGCATCAACCACGGCCAGCCCCCGCAGCTGACCGGCTTCGGCGACTTCTACTGGTTCGCCTGCGAGCCGCCTGAGGACTCCGGCCTGCACCCGGCGGAGGAGACTGCCAAGCTGGTCGTGGACATCGTCGCCCGCCGCATCCCCGCCAAGTTCGGGCTGCACCCCGTCCGCGACGTCCAAGTGCTGACGCCGATGCACCGCGGCCCCGCCGGCGCGGCCAACCTCAATACCCTGCTGCAGGAGGCCCTCACCCCCTCCCGGGACGGGGCGCCGGACCGCCGCTACGGCGGGCGGGTGTTCCGGATCGGCGACAAGGTCACCCAGCTCCGCAACAACTACGACAAAGGGGCGGCCGGGATCTTCAACGGCACCGTCGGTGTCGTCACCAGCATGTCTCTGGAAGATCAGACCCTCACCGTGCTCACCGACGAGGACGAGCAGGTGGACTACGACTTCGCCGAACTCGATGAACTCGCCCACGCCTACGCCGTCACCATCCATCGCTCCCAGGGCAGCGAGTACCCGGCCGTGGTCATCCCGCTGACCACCTCGTCCTGGATGATGCTGCAACGCAACCTGCTCTACACCGGCGTCACCCGCGCCAGGAAACTCATCATCCTGGCCGGATCCCGCCGCGCCCTGGCCCAAGCCGTCCGCACCCCCGGAGCAGGCCACCGCCACACTGCCCTCACGCACCGGCTACGCCCCGTCGAGTAGACCCTCGCTCCGCCCAACAGCGAAGGACTTTGCCGGAGTTTGTGAGCCTTGCTATGGGTTGCGCTGGTGATCGGCGATGGATCAAATATTCGGCAGAGATACTGTAGCTGGCACGCTTCTCTCTACGCTGCGTAATCGGCCCTCGTCTCGGGCGGGGCGCACACTGCCGCCGTTCGGCATGGCGTTGACGACTCGCCGATTGCTGTCAGGTGGCGCATAACATGTTGTTCGGCTCGTTCCCGAGAATGAGCAGCGCCCCGACGGTCCCGGAGCGGTAGCGTGGCCACGAGAGCGCCGGGCTGTACCCCGATGACGTTGAAGCGATGGGCGCAAGGTGCTCAGTCTTGCGGTGCAGCCCCCTTGGGCCCCCCGTCCGCACAACCGAGCTGCCGCCGCGATCGCCGCTTACTGGCTCGGCGTTTCCCGCGTCATACCGGTGCATTACGCGCCGGGCGACCCGGCCCCCGGCGAGCTGGTCCGCGAGATCGCGGCCCGCGGCTCCGACATCGAGGTCATCGGCTGGAGTTCGGCCAGACCTGGACACAGCGATCCGCCACGCCTATCAGCGGGAAGATCGAACACCACCAGCGGACGCAGCTCGGCTCGGCGGGGTTTGTCACAACCAGGCCTGCGGCGGGGCAAATCGTGCAGAGCGCTTTGTGCGTGCCCACAAGGCCTGCCCGGAGGTGGTTCCATTGCGGGCCAGGTCGAGTCAGAGTGTTCGCATGACAACTACGCAGCCGCGGGTGGGCGGGATCGAGGTCCGCTCGATCGACTATGTGCCGTTGAACGAACGGCATGGCAAGGTCTGGCATCTTGGCCCGTTGTGGTTCATGTCGAACGCGCAGATCGCCACGCTGGCGGTTGGCCTGATCAGCATCAGCGAAGGCGGATCGCTGTTCTGGTCGGTGCTCGCCATCGTGTTGGGCACGCTGATCGGCACGCTGTTCATGGCGTTTCACTCCGCGCAGGGCCCGCAGCTCGGCCTGCCGCAGATGATCCAGTCGCGCCCGCAGTTTGGTTACGTCGGCGCGCTGCTCGTCTGGCTGTTCGCTTACGTGCAGTACGCCGGCTTCAACGTCTTCAACACCATCCTCGGCGGCGACGCGATGAGCCGCACCGCGCACGGCTCCGCCAAGCTGTGGGTCGTCATCCTGACGGTCGCCGCGCTGGTCATCGCGCTGGTCGGATATGACCTCATCCACAAGGCCGAGCGGTGGCTGACCTATTCCATGATCATCATCTTCGGCATCTTCACGATCGCGCTGTTCCTGATCCACTACCCTGCGGGCACCTTCGACGTCGGCACCTTCAAGGCCAGCCCGTTCCTGGGCCAGTTCGGTGTGGTGGCCGGCTACCAGATCAGCTGGGCGATCTACGTCTCGGACTACTCGCGCTACCTGCCGCCGGACGTGCCCGTGCGCAAGACCTTCTACTGGACCTACTGGGGATCTGCGATCGGCGGCGCATGGATGATGATCGTCGGTGCCGTCCTCGCGGCCTGGGCAGGCAAGAGCTTCGACGGCACCGGCATCGCCGAACTCGACAAGGTCGGCGACCACGTCTTCGTGGGCTTCGGCGCCATCGTGCTCATCCTCGCCGCGCTCGGCCTGGTCTCTGTCACCGCGCTGAACATGTACGGTGGCTCGCTGACGCTTATCAGCGCGATCGACTCGTTCAAGAAGGTGCGGCCGACCCTCAGCTTGCGGGCCGTCACCGTGGGCTTCACGGCGGCGCTTTCGCTTGTCGGCGCGCTCGCCGCGACCGCGCACTTCCTCGGGAACTTCAGCAACTTCCTGCTGCTGGTCCTCTACTTGTTCGTCCCGTGGACCGCGGTGAACCTGGTCGACTACTACATCGTGCGGCGAGGTCACTACGCAATCGCCGAGATCTTCAAACCCGACGGGATGTACGGCCGGTGGGGCTGGCGGGGAATCCTGGCCTATCTCATCGGATTCGCCGCCATGACACCGTTCTTCCACGTCGGCACGCTCTATGAAGGTGCAGCCGCCAAGGCGCTCGGCGGCGCGGACATCTCGTTCTTCATCGGGCTACCGGTCGCAGGGATCCTCTACTACCTCTTCTCCCGGTCGATCGATGTGGCAGCCGAGACCCGCGTGGCCGAGGCCGAAGCGGCCGGGCTCGAGAGAGCTGCAGCGGAGCACAAGCTTCCCTGACGGGTGATCCGATCAGCGTGACCTACGGCGGCCGGGATCCGCTCCGGCGAGCTTGCCGCGGCCGATGTCATCTCCGCCGCGCTCGCGCGATCGCCGAGCTCAACACCTTAACGGTCGTCGCTGCGGAGACGGCCCTGGCACGGGCCGCCAAGGACTGTGCGTGCGTCGCCCCCTGGCCGAAGCCGGCGCGATCATCGTGGGGAAGGCCAACAATCCTGAGTTCTGCTATCGCGGCGTCACCAGCAACAATCTGTGATCAACGGCGTGGCGGTGCCCGAGTCGTGCGATGCCTGGTGCGCGCTGGCCCAGCCCGCCAACCTCGCCGGCCTCCCGGCCGCCTCGGTACCCATCGGCCCGGGGCGCTCTGGCCTGCCCGTGGGCCTGCAGATCATCGGTGCTCGGTGGGCGGACGCGACCATGCTGCGAGCTGCCGCAGCGGTCACCGCCTGCCGTCTTGCCCGCCGACCGGCCAAGTCCCGGCCACCCGCTGGCAGACATCCGCACCCGCGACAGAACTGGCCGATCGGTATCCAACGAGTCCTGACGATGGCGCCAGGTAGGGGTGCGCATAGTCGGCGATCCGCGCGGAATCGGACCAAGAACCGGGTGACACTCGGTGACCAGCGCCCAATCGGCGTCAACGCGCGTGTAACCGCCGATCTGATCGGGCGTGAGCGGGATTCCGATCGGGATGGCGACTGTCCAGATTTGGCTGATCTGTGTGCCACGCAAGTGTGGCGCCTCGTCCGCGGCCCGAGATACTGCGAGCAACTCGCCGGGCCGGCCGAGAACCTGGCCAGCTTCACGGTGGGCCGCTGGCACCAAGTCGGTCCGATTTGGTCAAGCCCGGCAAGCCGGGCGGCTGCTTTTGCGACGGCTACGCCTGGTTTCCGGTGAAACACCGCGGAGATCGTCGTCTTGTAACGCGGCGCGGGCCTGCTTACAGCGAGTTGGCCCGGGCTGGCGCCTCGCCGGTGCCGGTGATGGCTGGCCGGGTCGCGCGGAAAGCGCTGACCGGGAACTGGCTGGTGCCGTCGATGGCTAGTTCGGTCAGGATCCGGCCGAGCAGCCCGGCGAACTTGCCGGCGTGCCCTGCCCCGGCGCAGACCAGTACTCGTGCCGAGCCGGGCAGGTAGTCGGCGATGAAGTCACGGTCGGGCGGGAAGTCGTAGCAGCACACGCGGGTGCAGAGCTCAGGTCCCAGGGCGCCAGGCAGGTAGCGGTCCAGGAATGCCCGCACCTGCGCCACCCGCTGCGGGTCAGCGGTGTCGGTCCGGGTCTGCGGTGTGACCACAGGGCCCGCGCCGTCAAGACCGGCCTTGACCGCTACCTCGCCGTAGACGGGAAGACCGTAGTACAGCAGGCCGTCCTCGGCGATCAGGCCGAACACGGTGAACCGCGCGGGGGTGAAGTCGCGCACGTTCGGCGTGGCGAAGTAGGTGACCTGTTCTTGGGTCAGCGTGATGGGCAGGCTGGTGCCCAGCACCTCGAGCAGGATGGGGTTCCACGCGCCGCCGGCGAGCACCACCCGGTCGGCGGTATAGGCCTCGCCCGCGGCGGTGACCGTGACCTCCTGCGGGGACTCGGCGATCGCCGACACGGGCGCTTCGGGCCGGATAGCAGCGCCGCGCGCCCGGGCCAGCGCAAGGTGCGCGGCGGTGGCCCGGCGGATATCGAGGATCCCGGCTTCAGGATCGAACAGTGCGGTGTGCTGGCCGCCGAGCCGCCACTGCGGCCAGCGCTGGTTTACCTGGACGCCGCTGAGCAGCTCGAACGGCAGGCCGCTGGCGGCCATCGCGGCCGCTGTGGCCTCGAGGGACTCGATCCCGGCGCTGCCCCGCTCCGCGATGATCAGGCCACCGGTCCGGTGCACCAGCCGCAGGCCGGTCTCCCGCTCGGCGACGTTCCAGCTCTGGTAGGCGGCCGGCGTCAGCGCGGTGTAGTCCGTCCGGCTGTAGGCGTGCCTGATCACCCGGGAGTGATCCTCCGACGCGCCGCGGCCGTGCCCGAGCTGGTACTGCTCCAGCGCCAGCACCGTGTCACCGCCCAGTCGCCGGCTCAGCCAGTACGCCGTCGCCGCACCGATCGCGCCGCAGCCGATGACGATCACCCGGTAGTGCTGCGGCATGCCTCCCCCATCAAGCCGGTGTACCACTGGCAGCAGCGGGAGATCACCGACGCCTCGCTGGGCACCAGCACCCGCCTCGGGCGCAGGCACGCGAGCTCATGTCCGGTTGGCACCACTGCGCGGCGGCGAAATCCTGCTCGTTGACCTTACCGAACCGGGCGACCGCGTCGGCCACGTCATACCGCCCGGCCTACCAGACTGCCGGTGTGCCACCGCACCGCGACGTCGCTGCCTTCGGCAACCGAGCACCCAGTTACGAACAGGGCTGGCGCGGCCGCCTGCACCACGACATCGCCGGCCGGGCGGCAGAGCTCGCGCTGCCGGTGCATGCCACACCCCAGCGGGTGCTCGACGTCGGCTGCGGCACCGGGTACCCGCTGCGGCTGCTGGCCGGCGGTGCCCGCAGGCAACAGCTAGCGGGCACCGATCCCGCGCCATCCATGATCGAGGCTGCCGAACAGGCGGCCGATGACCAGCGCCTGCCATTTACGGTGGGTACCGCCGAATGGCTGCCCTACCCCAACCATGCCTTCGACCTGGTCATCAGCACCACCTCGTTCGACCACTGGGCCGACCAGCGGACGGGCCTGGGCGAGTGCGCCAGGGTACTGACACCCCGCGGGCATCTCGTGATCGCCGACCTGTTCTCCGTGCTGCTCCTGCCCACCTTGCTCGCCGGGCGAAGCGCAAAGGCACGGACCCGGCGGCGAGCCAGCCAGTTGCTCAGCGCCGCCGGGTTCCAGGACCTGGGCCTGGCACGACCTGTACACCATCATCATCAAGGCCGCGACGGCAACGACCCCACCCACCCGGGGACACCGGCCAAGAACCAGCGCGCTTCCCACCTCACGCCTCGTGACCGAAGTCGCCTCGAACACAACGATCCCCGAGCCGCCGTTCGGCGCTCTTGCGCCAATTGGTAGGGCTCGGTTACGGCCGCGCCGAACGGGGCGTTCCGCGCTGTGCTGGCCCTGGTCATTGGCAATCTTGAGTTTCGCGGGTGGCTCGGGCAGGATCCCGGTTCCGGCCGCGGCGGGCTAGCAGGGCGCAGGCGAGCCGGCCCGGGTGACGGTGGAGCGGCGGGTGTGCCGGATTCCGTCCCTGTTCCAGTCGGCCTGAGGCCGTCGCTGGCCAGATCACCGGGCACCGCACGCGGTGCCCGGTGCCCGGTTTGTCGCCTGCTGACCCAGTCCGCAGTTTTGGTGCGAACTTGGACTCAACCTTTGGGCTGGTGGTGGCGTATTAGATGAGTATGCGGTCCGGGGAGACGGAGGTGTCGTTCGAGGAATTCGTGCATGCCCGGTCGGGTAGCTTGCTGCGGACCGCGCTGCTGCTGACCGGGCAGCGCAGGGCTGAGGCCGAGGACCTTCTCCAGTTCGCTTTGGAGAAGGCCTACCGGCACTGGCCCAGGATCTGCCGGTCGGAGGGGCCCGAGCGATGCGTCCGCCGGATTTTGGCCACCGCATCAACCGACCGGTGGCGCAGGCTGGCTCGCCGGCCGGAGCAGGCACTGCCTGCCGCCGACTCCGGGCCGGTGGTGCCGGACCGGACCGACCAGATCGCAGACCGGGACTACCTGCTCCGGGCACTGGCCGCGTTGCCGCCGCGGCAGCGTGCGGTGCTGGTACTGCGGTACTTCGATGACCTTTCCGAGGCCGAGACCGCGGACATGCTCGGCTGCAGCCTGGGCACGGTCAAGAGCCAGGCGGCCCGGGGCCTGGCCAGGCTGCGCGTCACCGCCGGCTCGCCACCTGCGGTGCCCACCGGCCGGGCCGGGGAGCGCTCGCAGACCGCAGGCCGCGCGGAGGTGGCGGCCGATGACTGACATCAAGGGTCTGCGCGCGGCGATGCACGCGGCGGTCGATCGCGAAAAGGCACCGGCTGATGAGCTGATCAGGCAGGTCATGCGGCGGCGCCGACGGCACCGGCGGCGCGTCGCCCTGGCCGGTGCCGCGGTGCTGATCGCTGTGGCAGTCGCGGTGCCGGTGGCGATCGCGGTGCATGGCGCGCTACTTGGGTCCGGCCCCCGGCCGTCCCTTGTGCACCCCACGCCCCGGCCTCACCGGCTCCCCACGAAGATGACCGGGCTGCCGGTGCCCGCGCCCCCTAATCTGCGGCTGCTGATCGTCACCGCGAACTCGGCGGCCTGGTACTCGACGGCGACACGGCAGACCGAGCCCATCGGCGGGTTGCCACCCATCTCTCACGAAGCCCTATTGTCACCGTACAAGTTTGGCCGCCTCGACGGAGGCTGGTGGGCTCAGTCAACTCGCGTTGGGGGTTCCTCGGGTGCTCCCCCGCCGCAGGAGTTCTATTTCATCGCCGACGGCTCGCTGACCGCGACCCGGATCGGCGCGGGATACGTTAATAACGGAGTAGTCCCAGCCAGCCGCACCGGTGCGGCATGGCTGCTCACCTACCGGTCAGGCACCGCCCGCGCACAGCTCGTCAGCACCACCGGGCGGCCGCTTGGCCCGCCGTATACCCTGCCCGCCGGGTATTTTCTCAGCCGTGGGGTTGGCAGCTACCTGCTGCTTTTTCAGAGCTTCAATCAGAATCGTTTCGCGCTGTGGGACCCGCGCACCGGGCGGGTGGTCCGCCGCTTCGGCAACGTCATCGCCGCGGGCCCCGGGCAGATCGCCTGGAGCGCCGGGTGCCGGCGCTGCCGGGTGCAGGTCCTGAACGTGCCCACCGGGAAGACGGTGACGACCCCGATTCCCGGCGGCCAGCCCGCCAACCTCACCACGGCCATCAGCGACGACGGGCAACTGCTGGCCGTGCAGCCGCCCGGCGGGGGACTGAGCGTCGTCGACACCGCCACAGGCGTGCTGACCGTGATCCCCGGGACCGCGCTCAGCGCTGCCGCGTGGCAGGCCTTCGGCTGGCTGGACGGGGGCCACCGGCTGATTGTCGCCGCAGGCCCGAACAATCAGCCGGGAGTGGCCCAGGTCGCGTCCTGGCAGCCGGGCGAGACCCGCCTCAGCATCGCCACCGTCCACAACCGGAGTGAGATCGCAAGGCTTCAGGCAGGAACCATCGGCTGACCAAGCAAGGCAGGGCCAGCAGGCGCCGGGCCGCTGCCCACCGCGCCGTCACGTCTGCACGGCACGCTCACCAGGGCGGTTGCCGCCGATCACGAAAGGTTAGGAGCTGTTAACTATGAGTACGCACCGATTGATACTGATCGCCGGGATTGCCGCCGCGACGGCTATAGTGCCCGCCACGGCGTCCGCAGCGTCCCCGGCGTCCGTGCAGGGCACGTTCACCACGATCGACTTTCCCGGCGCGACAGGCACGTTCCCGAATGATGTCAACGACTCCGGGACGGTGGTCGGCCCTTACGTTAATGGCGTCCCTGGGAACCACGGGTTCATCGCCCGGCACGGCCATTTCACCCCGCTTGACGTGCCCGGTGCCATTAGCACCACCCCGGTCGGGGTAAATGACAAGGGCATGATAGTCGGCTTCTACCTTGATGCGATGAAGGAGCGGAGCCTCCCGCTCCCTGGCGGATGCTGGAAGTTGCATGCATCCGTCTCCACCAGGTAATAGGGAGGCCCCAATGGAGACAGCGTATGACGGCCGGCAGGTCGTGGGCATGGACTTGCACCGCCGCCGGTCGGTGCTGGTGCGGATGACCGGGGACGGCCGTCGCCTGGGTACCGCGAGGATCGCTAACAGCCCGGCAGAGTTGCGGGCGCAGATCGCCCGGGCTGGGAAGTCCCCGCAGGTGGTCCTGGAGGCCACGTACGGGTGGTACTGGGCGGCGGACACCCTGGCCGCGGCGGGCGCCGAGGTGCACCTGGCGCACCCGCTGGGCGTCAAGGCGTTCACCTACCGCCGGGTCAAGAACGACGAGCGTGACGCCGCGGACCTGGCTGACTTGCTGCGGATGGGCCGCCTGCCGGAGGCGTGGATCGCCCCGCCGGAGGTGCGGGAGCTGCGGGAGATCACTCGCTACCGGCAGAAGCTCGTGCACCTGCGGACCCCATACTGGTATTTCCTCCTGATTAGCTTTCTGCGAAATGCGAACTTTTAAGATTAACGTGCCCCGACCGCGTCGGGGCCACTACAAGGCCGAACTGCCGGGCTAAAGCCCGGCGCTACGTGAGTTTACTTCTTGGCGGCTTTGGCTGCGCCGCTTAGTTTGGCAAGGATCTCTTCTTCGCGAAGAATGAGGTACTCTTCGTCCTCGATTTTGATTTCGGTGCCGCTGTACTTGCCGAACAGAACGCGGTCGCCTGGTTTTACGTCTAGCGGGATCAATTCGCCTTTTTCGC
>CAVPFC010000056.1:0-115264 GCA_963703605.1 uncultured Actinomycetes bacterium | reverse complement strand
CCGGCGACCGGCGGCCCTGCCGACTGTTCTTTGCTTCTCGAAACTCCCCTTCCCTTCCAACCAAGGATCGCACACTCATGAGCCTCAACTATCTGGCGCCCGCCCCCTACGCCTCCTTCGTCACCCGCAACGGCTCGTTTCAGGCCGACGCCAACGCGCTGATCTCCAATGTCGGCGCCGGCTTGCAGGCGCACGATCTTCTGGAAGTGGGTTGCGTGCCGCTGGCGTTCAATCCGTTCGCCAATTTCCGCAATCTGATCGACGGCGGCGACTTCTCGATCAATCCGTTTCAGCGCAACGTCCCCGGCATCGCCTCCGGCGGGGTGATCTCGACCGCGATTGCGGCGACGCCGACCTATTTCGCCGACCGTTTCTTCGCCGCCGGCGGCGCCTCCTCGGCGATCCTGATGGCGGCGGTCGCCGATACGAGCCTCGTCGGCTTCAATCAGAGCCTCAAGATTTCGCGCCAGTCGGGCAACGCGAATACGGCGATCATTTCCGTCGGCCAGGTCATGGAGACCTTCGACGCGCTGCGCTGCCAGGGCCAGACGGTCACGCTGTCGTTTTGGGCGAAGGCCGGCGCGAACTATTCCGGCGGCGCGTTGACGGTGCAGATCGTAGCTGGCTCGGGAACCAATCAGAGCGCGGCGAGCCTGCTCGCCTCCACCTGGACCGGTCAATCGACCGTCCTCGTCGCGACGCAGACGCTGACCACGGGCATGACGCGCTATCAGTTCACCGGCGTCGCGCCCGCCAACGCCACGCAGCTCGCGGTGCTGCTCTCCTTCACCCCGAGCGGAACCGCGGGCGCCGACGATTCCTTCTCGATCAACGGCGTCCAGTTCGAGATCGGCGCGAGCGCTTCGCCGTTCGAACGCATCGACGCGCAGGTCGTGCTCGAACTCTGCCAGCGCTACAGCTGGGTTCAGCCGGAGCCGGCGGCGGGCGTCGTGATCGGCGTGGGCGCCAATACCGGCGCCTCCTCGCAACTGTTCTATATGCGCGACACCCGTCCCGCTGCTGAAGGCGCCGAGCGTCACGGTATCGGCCGGCACGTTCAAGACCAATCAGGCCGGCGTCGCCGACCGCGACTACGATCACGCCCGGCGCGACGCACACGCCGAACGCGATATCGATCAACGGCAACTCCTCGGGAACCGCCGGCCAGGCGACGATGCTGCAGGGCGGCGGCGGCTCCGGTTGGATCCTGGTGAGTGCGGATTTCTGATGACGCGGCGGCGTTCTTCGGATTGTCGAAATCGAGCGTCGCCTCCTAACCTCGTCAGCTCGACCGCCGTCGCCAATTCTCATCTTCCGAACAACCCGACAGACGCTCGCCGCCAGGCGCGCCTGAGTTTGTACGCGCCTCCCCACCCCAACCCAACCGCAGGACCAAGCCCCATGAGCATTGCCCAGACCACGCAGGAAACCCTAGGCCTGATGAAGGAATTGCTTTCCAAGAACGTCACTATCGCCACCGGCCTGACCAATTATGATCTTCAGGCGCCGGCGAAGAATCTCTATCCCATCATCACGCCGCTGAGGAACTCGATGCCGCGGGTGCAGCGATTGAACCCCGGCGACGCCGCGCGCTGGCGCACCGTCGGTTCGATCACCGGCTCCGGCTTCGACGCGATAGGCTGGGTGCCGGAAGGCCAGCGCAGCGCCAGCATGTCCTATGTCGCGACGCCGATGGTGGCGCCTTATGTGACGCTCGGCGAGGAAGACACGGTCACGTTCGAAGCCGAGGCCGCGGCGCAGGGATTTGAAGACATCAACTCCACCGCGACCTTGCGCCTGCTGCAGAAGACGATGCGCAAGGAAGAGACCGCGCTGCTGGGCGGCAACACCTCGCTCGCGCTCGGCACGCCCGGCTGCGCCGACCTCGAGCGCCTCCGGCTCGGGCGCGACGTTGCCGTCGGCGACCTATTCGGTCATCGTCGTCGGTCTCACCTTCGAGGGCTATCGCAATTCCTCGCAGAGCGGCGGGATCGCCACCTCCAAGACGATCACCGGCAACGACGGCAATACTTATGTGATCAACGGCGGCTCCTCGAACCGCAGCGCCAATACCACGCAAGCCGTGACGCTGGGCCAGACGCTCTTCGCGACCGCCCCGATCGTCAACGGCGCGGTCTCCTACGCCTGGTTCGTCGGCCCCGCGGGCGCGGAGACGTTGCAGGCGATCAGCTCGATCAACAGCGTGACGTTTTCCGCGCCGCTGACCTCGGGCCAGCAGCTCGCGAGCTCGATCACCGCCGACAACTCCCGCAATCCGACGCTCGCCTTCGACGGCCTGCTCACCGTCGGCTTCAATCCCGTCAACGGCGCCTATGTCAGTGCCCTCGCCTCGGGGACCGCGGGAACCGGCTCGTTCTTGACCTCCTCGGGCCGCGGCTCGGTCGTCGAGATCGACAACATGCTGGTGCAGATGTGGAACACCTATCGGTTGTCGCCGACGGTGCTCTACGTCAATCCGCAGGAACAGAAGAACATCACCAACAAGTGCCTGACCAGCGCTTCGGGGCCGCTCATCCGCTACAACGTCGCCTCCGATTCGACAATGGGGGGCCTTACGGCGTCTCCGCCTCCGGCGTCGTACGCTGGTATTACAATCCATTCAGCGTCGATGGCGGCTTCGACATTCCCGTCAAGGTGCATCCCGACCTGCCGCCCGGCACGATCCTGGCCTACTGCGAGCGGCTGCCGGTCTGGTATCAATCCAACCAAGTCCCCAATGTCGCCGAGGTGCTGACGCGCCGCGACTATTACCGCGTCGACTGGCCGCTGCGCACGCGCCGACGTGAGTACGGCGTCTACGCCGAAGAGGTGCTGGCGGTCTACGCCCCGTTCGGCGTCGGCATTCTCACGAACATCGGCAACGGATGACGGAGAACGGAGGGCGGAGGACGGATAGTCGCCTCCCTGCTCTCCCTATTCTGTTCTCTGTTCTCTGTTCTCTGTCCTCCGAGATCCCGATGTCCACGTACGATCTCACGACCCTTGCCGCGCTCAAGGCCTGGTTGGGCTTGCCCGCCAGCGCCTCGCCCAATGATGCGACGCTTTCGGCCCTGATCACCGCCGGCAGCCGCGCGATCTACGCCTTGCTGAGCCGCCCCGGACTGTTGCCGCGAAGCTACAGCGAGACGATCGACGGCGAGAGCCGGCGGCTGTTCCTTCGCCACTGGCCGGTGCTGCAAATCGCCTCGGTGACGCTGGGACGGCTTCGCGATCCCTCCCGCGACGCCGGCGAGCGCGCACGCCCGAGGTCGGCTATCTCCTCAGGTCCGACGACGTCGCGCCGCCGGGACGCCAGCAGGCGCTCGACATTTTCGGATGGCATGTCTGGCCGCGGCGACAGAACCTCGTCGTCGCCTATAGCGCGGGCTACGCCGTGCAGGGCGAGGCGCAGAGCGTGCCCGCCGCGACGCCCTGGACACTCACCCCGCTCGCGCCCTATGGGCCCTGGGCATCGGATATGGGCGTCGTCTATGCCGCTACCGGCGCGGCGCTGAGCGCGGTCGCCTCGGCGCCGGCGACCGGCCAATATCGGTGACCGCCGGCGCCTACGCGTTCAGCGCCGGCGATGCCGGGGCGGCGGTTTCGATCTCGTACGGCTACATTCCTCAGGACATCGCGCAGGCCGCGCTCGAACTCGCCGCGGAGCGCTTCCGGGCCGCCGAACGCATCGGGCTGCGCTCCAAGTCGATCGGCGGCCAGGAGACGATCGCGTATGACATATCTGCGATTTCGGCGCCGGTGATGTCGCTGTTGCAGCCCTATCGCCGCGTGGCGGTCTGATGCTGAGCCTTTCCATCGATGGCATCGACGCGCTGCGGAGCGCGGCTCGACGCCTACCCCACCGCGGTCGCGAGCGAGCTCGCGGCCAAGGCGCAGGAGCTCGCCGGCGCGCTCGCCGACAAGGTCAAATACGAAAAGCTCGCCGGCGAGGCGCTCCAATCGCGTTCGGGCGCGCTCGCCGCGTCGATCGCGGCGGAGGTCTCCGGCGACGGCGAAGACGTGGCTGCGACGGTCGGCTCGTTCGGCGACGTCAAGTATGCGGCGATCCAGGAATATGGCGGCAAGACCGGCGCGCATGAGATTCTGCCCAGCAAGGCGAGCGTGCTCGCCTTCGTCGCCGACGGCGCGATGCATTTCGCGCGGAGAGTGGAGCATCCCGGCTCGCTGATCCCGGAGCGCTCCTATCTCAGATCGAGCCTGGATGAGATGAGCGCCGAGATCGTCGCCGCGCTCGCCGCCGCGGCAAGCGAAAGCTGGGAGCAGACATGAGCCGCGAAGCCGCCTTTTCCGCCCTGTTCGCGACGGTTTCCGGCGCCTATTCGTGGGGCCTCGCGTCGCGGCGGATGAAGCTCTGGAGCGAAGTGCCCTCGGCGTTCCGTCCCGCCTTCTTTCAGTTGGAGTCCGGCCCCGAGACCTATCAATGGACTTCGCCCGCGACGCCGCGGCGCACGTTCGAAGCGAAGCTGTTCCTCTATTTCGACGCGCGCGATCCGCTGACCCCGGGAACGACCGCGATCAACGCCGCGCTCGACGCGATCGATGCGGCGCTGGCGCCGTCCGGGCTCGATCTCGCGACCGGCCGGCAGACGCTCGGCGGAATCGTGCATGATTGCAAGATCAACGGCGTGCCCGTGCGCGACACGGGCGACCTCGACGGCGACGGGCTGGCGGTGGTGAGCGTGAGGTTGGTGGCGCCTTGAGGGGCGCCTCGATCAACTCGCCGGACGATCTCGACAGCTGCGTGCCCAAGAAAACTGAAGGCCGCCGTCAATGGCTGGATCCCCTCCCAGGCCCGTACGGCCCCAAATTCCGGTGCCCCAGAAATTTATTCTCAGTTTACGTACAATGGCGACGAGTTGGTTCTCGGCGCCGAGCAGTCCAATAGCGTTCGCGCTCGTTTCAGACACGTTGGCTTGTTGGCCCGAGGGGCGAGCTCACCGCCTCCAAGGCCGCCTGCATCCTCGGCCTGCTTCCGTCAATTATCCCCGCGCAGATGCAGGTGCTCGGGCATCGATCGGCCGGGGCCAGGGCAGGAATGCTCGCACGCTCGGGCAGGGGAATCGGGCGAAAAAAATCATGCGGCGATGAGGCTTGCGAGGAAGTCGTCGTCCCAAGCGGCGACTTTGCGCCTCAGACGCATGGAGTCTTTGGTGGCGGCCCTTCGCATGACGTTGTAGGCCATGTGCTTGAGGGTGGCCAAGTTGGCGGGGGCGTTGTCCGTCCGCACACGGCATTCGTCGTCGCGGAAGACCATGTCCAACACCCAATGCAGGCCGTTTTCGATCATCCAATGGCCGCGGATCATCGGCCCTATTTGGTGGGCCAGCAGAACCAGCGAGGTGATGTAGAGGCGCATCTCGCGATCGATCTTGCCGCCGACTTCGCGCGTGCTCTCGACCACGACGACGCTCTTCAAGCCGGGCCAATCGTGTCGCTCCTGTAGCCATTCGACATCGTGAATGACGGTGATCTCCCGGGTTTCAATCCGGCCATGATCGCCATCGACGGTCTTGTCGCGGCTGATCTTGGCGTCCTTGAAATCGACCGTCTTTTGCTCGTCGACGAGCAGCTTGACGTCGTCTTTGAGCGTGCCCTGATTGCCTTTGAGGGCGAGGATGTAATCGGCTTTCTTATCGATGATCGTCTGCGCGATGTCGCGTTGGCAGCCCATCGCGTCGATGGTCACGACCGCCCCCTCGAGCTCCAGCATGCGCAGGAGCTTGGGGATGGCGACGATCTCGTTGGACTTCTCCGCCACCTTGACCTGACCGAGAACCAGACGTTGTCGTGCGGCGAAAGCCGACACGATGTGGATCGGACCCTTGGGGTCCTTCTTCTTCTTGGAGGTCTTCGAACCGGACCGGCGCACGGTCTTGCCGTCGATGGCGACCACTTCGGCCGGAACCCCCGTTTGCGCGGCGACCCACGCGACAAAGCAACGCTCGAAGGCCTCGGTGTCCAGCGTGGCGAGAATGTCGCCTAGGTGATCGTGCGCCGGCGTTCCATCCTCGAAGGGTCGGAAGCGCCTGAGAAGAGCCAGTTTCAACCGGCCAAATCTGGCGATGTCGGTGATTGTTTCCGCCCCGGCGACCATGGCGAGCAGGCACAACAGCAAGATCTCGTCGAGCGGATATTTGACCTTGCCGCTTTGCCGGGCGTCCGGCAAATCCTTGAAATAGCCAAGGAAGACGACCGTTTCGCAAAGCGCCCCGGTTTCATCAGCCGAACTCTCCACCGCAATCCTCCAATTGGCGAATCAGTGGATAGCGACAGATTCAGCACTCAACCCATTTGTCCAGAACTTCTTCGCCCGATTGCCCTGAGCGGCGCGACTTTATGGGCGCCATTGGCTACGATCAGCGCGACGCGCTTCTCGGCCAGCGCGGTCGAAGCATCCACGGTCTGGATCCGAACGTGGATTATATGCTTAAGGCCGACTACCAGGGTGCTTCGAGTCCCTGGAAAACGTTGAGTTCCTTCGATTCGCGCAAGCAGCCGAATATCAATCTCAAAGTTGAAGGCAAGAAGTAGCATGATGCGGTTCGCGTTCTGCCTGGCGCTGATGGTGGGCGCAGCCTTTGGGCAGGATGTTACGGTGGTGGTTTTCATCTCCACGGTCTGCCCGGTTTCGAACAGCTATAACCTCCGGATGAAGGAACTCTACCGGGATTATGCGCCCAAGGGCGTGAAGTTCGAATTCCTCAATGCCAACCAGAATGAATCGCAGGCGGAGGTGGAAGAGCACGCCCGGAGCGTGGGATTCCCGTTTCCGGTGCGCAAGGATGTGAACAACGCAATGGCGGACCGGCTTGGCGCGGATTATACGCCAGAGTCGTTTGTAATCGATCGAGAGGGCGCGATTCGCTACCACGGCCGTATTGACGATGCGCAGAACCCGGCGCGGGTGCGACAGAATTCGCTGCGGCTGGCGATTGACGCAGTGCTGGCCGGCGGCGAAGTCCCACAGCCTGAGACCAAAGCGTTCGGCTGCACCATCAAGCGGGTCCGGAAGGCTTCATGAATTTTCGATTCGCCATGCCGCTCCTCCTGGCCGCCGCCGTTTGGCCGCAGCATAAACTCGCGCCCCTGGATGAGTCCGGATATCGGGCGATGCTCAAGTCCAACGCCGGGAGTGTAGTCCTGGTGGATTTTTGGGCGACCTGGTGCGCGCCGTGCCGTAAGGAGATGCCTCTACTGGCAAAGCTGGACGGCCGATTGCGCCAGAAGCGCTTCCACCTGATTACCGTGTCCGCCGACGAGAGCGACAAGCACTTCATGGGAGACTTCGGTGCCGGCATCAAGTTCTATCCGAAGGGCAGCTTCTTCGTCCGTCCCGAGGCGAAACTGTATCTGGTCAATAACAATTTGAACTTCAGCTCCGCGCGCATTACCCGCTTTGGCCTCTCCATCGGCTACACCTTTGGCGGGCACTAGCCCGGCTACTTCGATTTGTCGTCCCCGATTTGGATTTGCCGTCGGGACCGAAGCGTAGGACCTGGCTGTTTTGCCGATTACGGCAGATCGCGGGTCCTCCGCTCGGTAACGTTCTTCCCCGTGCTTTGTAACTTTCTTCCCCATCCCCGCTTCGCGAGTGGCCCGTTTCCCCCATCCCGCATTATGATAGAGATATGAATTTTGGCTTCTCAGGCGAAATGATCTTCCTGTTTTTTCTGGCGCTGATCCTTTTTGGCCCCAAGAAAATGCCGGAGAAACAACTGTCAAGAGTGATAATTTCTGCGACCGGCTGCAAGCCATTGCGACATTGGTATTTCCTCATTGTTCTCAGCAAGATGGGATCCGTGAGTAATAAAGAAATGAATCCGGCTTCAGCCGGTGGCGGGAAGATGATTTTCGACTTCGGTAATGGGACGCTTGCATTCGATGGCCACCACAAATCCGGTGCCCGACTCCATCTGCTCCACCCGGACAACCTTTCCTTTGCCCAGCAGTCGAATGGGATGGCGTAATCGAGGGTCTTGCACTGCCATCGTCAAGCTCACGCGAGTACGGACCGGGACCGGATCGTTAACTCTCAAAAGTAAGCCGCCGATGCTTATGTTCCGGCTGACTCCCGCGAGTTCCCGGACCGCACCTCCGGAGGGAAAGCTGAGCGCGACGGGAAATTCGAGATCGAACCGGCGGTGCCGGCGCTGTTTCCATTGGGGCGCGTCGAAATCTTGGGGGGAGCGCATAAATAATCAGTTGCGATACCGCTGTTCACTAGACCGAGACAAAATCGTGGCGCGACGACTACGGCCGCGATGACATCGTTGAAACGGTGATCCAGTGACCCGTCGCGAATGGCCGCGCAGAGCTCGGCATCGTCGGCGCAGCCGAGAGCGGCGAGCCTGGCCCGGTGGTCGTGCGCGTGCCCGGCGGCGAGCATGGCCTCGCGCTCGGCGATTCGCAGCGCGTTCGCCGCGACCCGGGCATGAAACGCCAGGCGCGGATCCGTCCCGGCGACTTCGGTGGTGAGGAACTCGCGGACGGCACGGAGCAGGCCATGACCGGTCGGCCGGTCGTGGGGTGCCGTGGCCGGGCCGACAGTGTCCACCAGGGGGTCCGTGATCTTCAAGGGCGCGGCGTAGCCCAGCCCGAGCAGAATGTCGTATTCCTGCTCGCATACGCGGCGGCCGAGAACGGCGAGCTCGATCGAAGGCTCGGAGCCCGAGAGGTACCGCGCGGCCTGCCGACGGCAGAGGAGAGCCCAGCGCACGGTGCCGTACAGCTCCCACCACCGCTGGGTGGCCTCGTCCGGGGGGATGCCGCCGCCTTCGGCGTAGCCCGACATCAGGTCGGCGCGCGTGCCGAAGCCACCGACGGGGTTCGCCGAGCCGAACCGCCAGGCCTTGGTGCACAGCCAGCCCAGGTCATGCATCGGGTCACCGCGATGGGCGAGCTCCCAGTCCAGCACGCCTCGCAGCCCGTCCTCGCCCACGATGAGGTTGCCGGTCCGGAAATCGCCGTGCACCAGACCGTCCGCCGCGGGAGGGGGCTGGTGCTTGGCGAGCCACCGCAGGCCGATCTCGAGTGCAGGCCGCGGCTCGGCGAAGCCCTCGTACAACTCGACCGCCTGGCTGAGCGCATCGACCCGGGGCAGGCCAGGGACAGAATCGGGATCCACCCGGTGGATCCGGGCCAGGATCTCCCCGAGACGGCGCGCGAGCCGGGGCCGCACGGCGGCGTACGCGTCGTCTCGCAACAGGCGCCGCGGGATCGTCTCCCCATCCAGGCGCTCCATCAGCACGTAGGCCCGGCCGGGACCGAGAGCTTCCGCCCCATGGTCATAGAGCTCGGGCACCGGGACGCCGGCCGCTCTCGCCGCGACCATGGCCGCCGCTTCGACGGCCACGTCCCGGTGATGATCTGGCCTAGCCGGGTCACGGAGCAGGATGAGGCGGCGCTCCGCGCCGTCGGCCGTCCGGGCCACAGCGCCCCAGCTCTCCCGGCTCGCGCCACCTGGCAACCGCTGGATGCCGGCGATCTCGACAGCCGCCCCCCACAGCGCCTGCAAACGCGACGCCAGAAGCTGGGCAAGCCGCGCAGTCTCAGTCATGAGCGAGCGGCGTCGTTACTCTGGGCTACGGCGCCGACCAGCTGCAGGGTGCGGCGCAGGTGTTGTTCCTGCAGGGTGACGCAGGCGCCGATGTCGCCGGCTATCGCCGCGTCGCGCAGCGCCTCGTGCTCACCGCGCGGGTGGCGCCGCCCTGCGCTGACGCCCACGGACGCGACCTGGTAGAGGCGGGACGCGTCCGCGAGCTGGACCGTGAACCGGAGCAGCCACATCGAGGGGCAGCGTGACAGCAGGATGCGGTGGAACTCGGCGTGGGCCTCGACGCCCTCGCGCGTGCTCCGGGCGGAGCGGAAGGCCGCGAAGGCGGCCCGGATCTCACTGCGATGCTGATCATCTGATGCCTCGAGCGACTGGCGAAGGGCCAGCGGCTCCAGCAGCAGCCGCAGCTCATAGATGCTCGCGGCCTCGTCGGGGGCCAGCTCGCTGACGCGGGCCCCCCGCTGCGGCAGCAGCTCCACGAGCCCTTCACCCGCCAGCCGCTGGAACGCTTCGCGCAACGGCGTGGCGCTGACGTCCCAGCGTTCGGCCAGGTCACTGGCGTGCAGCCGCTGACCTGGCCGGAGCTCACCACGCAAGATGGCCTGTCGCAGACGATCCTCAGCCCACTCTGATCGCGTGGAGGGCACGGCGGCAGTCATGGTCGCTATGGTAGCCCTTGCCAACGAGATTTATAGATTATAGATTTCCCCCGTGTATCTTGCCCGTTACTTGCGCGATGGCACGGAGCAGATCGGGGCGGTAGCCGGCGACGCCGTGATTCCCCTGCCGGGCCTCACCTCCGTGCTGGACCCGGTGACTGGCGTACCGCGGCTACCGGGAATCCCGCTGGCCGGGGTGCGCCTGCTCGCGCCGATCGCCAGGCCACCCAAGTTCCTGGCCGCGGGCCTGAACTTCGAAGACCACCTCAAGGAGACGGGCATGGCCCGGCCATCGTCGCCGGTGTTCTTCAACAAGCAGTCCACCTGCGTGGTCGGCCCCCATGACGACGTACACAAGCCGCGAGTCTCCGACCTGCTGGACTTCGAGGGCGAGCTCGGGGTCGTCATCGGTACCCGGTGCCGGCACGTGCCCGCCGCAGCCGCCTTCGAGGTGGTGGCCGGGTACCTCGTCGTGAACGACGTGACCGTGCGCGACTGGCAGCTCAACTCGCCGACCATGACGCTCGGTAAGTCCTTCGACACCCACGGCCCGACCGGGCCGTGGCTCACCACCGTCGACGAGATCGCCGACCCGCACGACCTGCGCATCCGCACCTGGCTCAACGACCAGCTCGTGCAGGACGGGTCGACCCGGGACATGATCTTCGACATCCCCGCCCAGATCGCCACGCTCAGCACCGCATTCACTCTGGAGCCCGGCGACATCATCGCCACTGGTACCCCCGCCGGCGTCGGCATCGTCCGTCAGCCGCCGTTGTGGATGAAGGCCGGCGACGTGGTCCGCGTTGAGATCGACGGCCTGGGCGTCCTGCGCAACACCATCATCGACGAACCCGACTCCACGGTGACCCGATGAGAACCAGGACTTCAGGAGGCATGAGATGGCATTGCACCGCCTGACCAGCGTCACGATCGGTGTCCCGAACGTGGCCGTGACGGCCGCCTACTACACCGAGTTCGGGCTCACGCCCGAGGGCGGCGGGGTCTTCAGCACCGTCGACGGAGGCGAGCAACTGCGTCTTGTCCAGGCGCCAGGCCCGGCGGCTGGTCGAGCTCGGCATCGGCGCCGAGAGCCCCGACGACCTAGCCCTCATCGCCAGGTCCATGGCGCACCTGGGCGTGCCGGCGGAGCCTGGCGACGGCGTCCTGACCGCCGTCGATCAGGGGACGGCGGTTCGCGTCCGCATCACCGTCGCCGAGCCGATCACGCAGGCCGCCGAGCCTGCCCCGGTCTACAACGGGCCCGGCCGCGATTCGCGCCTGAACGCCCGCGCTCCCGGGGTCGAACGAGCTGGCCCGGTCACGCCGCGCAAGCTCGGGCACGTGGTGCTCGGCTCCACCGACCAGGAAGGCAGCCAAGGTTTCTTTACCGAAGGACTGGGCTTCAAGGTCAGCGACAACGTTCCCGGCATCGCCTCATTCCTGCGCTGCTCCACCGACCACCACAACATCCTCGTGCAGCCCGCCCCTGTCCCGTACCTGCATCACACGTCCTGGCAGGTCGAGGACGTCGACGAGATCGGCCGCGGCGCCTACCGGATGCTGGACGGCCACCCCGAACGGCACGTATGGGGACTGGGCCGGCACCACATCGGCTCGAATTTCTTCTGGTACCT
This sequence comes from uncultured Actinomycetes bacterium, assembly GCA_963703605.1. Lineage (GTDB taxonomy): Bacteria > Actinomycetota > Actinomycetes > Streptosporangiales > Streptosporangiaceae > DASXKD01. Next base: position 103,394 of record CAVPFC010000056.1, on the reverse strand, counting down.
GAGGGACCCGGCGGGCAACTTCTCCGAGTATTACAGCGATATGGACTGCATCGTCGACGACGCGATCTGGAGGCCGGAAGTCTTCACCGACATGCGCATCCTCTACAACTGGGGCCCGCCGGTCCCGCCCTCGTTCATCGAGCCCGAGGACCTGGCGGCGTTGATGACCGGAGCGCACAGCCAATGAAAGCGGCGTCCCGTGCCCGCGCCGGCACGCATCAGCACCGGCCGCCGCCGGACTACCTGACCTGACTCGGCAAAGCCTTGACTGGCACTGGGTACGTCAATACTGTCATGGTAACAGTGTTCCCACCCTGGGAGCGATGTGACCAAGACGGTAGCCAGGGACATGGGAGGATGCGAAAAATGGTGAGCACCGTGAGGCGGTCTGGTTGGGCTGTACTGGGGTGCGTGGCCGCGCTGTTGCTGGGCGCGTGTGGGGGCTCGGGGACTAACTCCTCGCCTGGCTCTTCGACTGGTTCGAAACCGCCGTTGGTTATCGGGGCGTCTATGTCGCTCTCGGGCGACTTTGCCACCCTGGCCGGCCCGGCCCTGAAGGGCTACCAGTTGTGGGCCGCTACGGTCGACAAGCAGGGTGGCTTGCTCGGGCACAAGGTCGTTCTGAAGATCGTCGATGACGCGTCGAACCCGACTCAAGTAGTTACCAACTACGAGAACCTGATTACCGCCGATCACGTCAATCTGACATTCGGTCCGTTCTCCAGTCTGCTAACCATCCCGGCGGCGACTGTCGCCAAGCGCTTCGGCTATGCGTTCATCGAACCTTCCGGCGGGGCTCCCCAAGTCTTCGCCCTGCATTTGCCCGACCTGTTCCTGGCCCAGCCCGCCCCGATCATCAGCGCGGGCGACGCATTCGCTAACTACATTCTCTCGCTGCCGCCGAGCCAGCGCCCGAAGACGGCCGCCTATCCCTCGGCCGACGACCCGTTCACGCTGGCGATCGTCGATGAGATCCAGCATCGCCTGGCGGCAGCCGGCATCAAGACGGTGTACTCAACGATCTATGCCGCCGAAACGGTCGACCTGAGCCCCGTAGTGACCAAGCTCGTCGCGGCAAAGCCTGACCTGCTCGTCTCGGGGACCGGCGGCGCCGACGCGGTCGCCGAAGTCAAAGGCATGGTGCAGGCCCATTTCACGCCGAAATTCGTGTTCTTCACCGGCGGCCCGAACGACCCGACATTTCCCGCGCAGGTCGGGCCGGGCAATGCGGAGGGGATCTTTAGCACCGGCGACTGGTTCCCGCAAGCCAAGACGGCCGGCAACGCCGCCTTCGAGGAGGCCTACGTAGCGAAGTATGGCGGCACGGCCGCGCACATCGATCCCGCCGCGGCCGAGGCGTACGCGTGCGGCCAACTGCTCCAGCTGGTGGCCAAGAAGTATGGCAAGATCGACAACGCGACCATTATCTCGGCCCTTCACCACGGCTCCTGGCCTACCGTGGAAGGCAATCTCAGCTGGGACGCTTACGGCGCTCCGAAGGGCTCCGACATCGTCGTGCAGTGGGTCCACGGTCAGCTACTGCCGGTGTACCCGCCGGCTCAGGCCCTCGCCAAGCCGATTGCCAAGCCGGCCTGGACGGGTTGAGCCGTGCATCTGTTCGTGCAGGCCACCATCGTGGGAATCCTGTTCGGCGGCGTTTACGCGCTGCTTGCCGGCGGTCAAGCGATTATCTTCGGGGTAACTCGCACCATAAACTTCGCCCAGGCAATCTTCGCGATCCTGTGCTCCTATCTCAGCTACACGCTCTTCACCAGCTTCGGAGTCGACCCGTTCCTTTCGGTACTCGTGCTCATCCCGGCCATGTTCGCCTTCGGCTATGCGATCTACGTCATCTTGCTCCGCCGGCTCAGCCGGTCCAGCGCCGAACTCGGCCTGCTCGTCCTGTATGGGCTGGCCATCGGAATCCAGGGGGTGCTGGACTTCGTCTACAAGACCAACATCCGTGTGATCACCCCGGGTTACGCAAATAACGCCTGGACCGTCGGCGGCTACACAATCCCCCAGGTGGAGTTCTTCGGTTTCCTCCTTGCGGTGGGGGTGCTGGGCACGCTGCACCTGATCCGCCAGCACACCAAGCTCGGACGGGCACTGCGGGCTACCACCCAGAATCCGGTCGCTGCCCGGTTGCTGGGCGTGGACGTGGAACGAATCTCGGCCATAGGGATGGGGCTGGGGGTGGCCGCGGCGGGAGCGGCGGGAGCAGTGTTCGGCATGATCATCCCGTTCAACGGCAACAGCCAGTACGACCTGCTGTCCAAGCTGCTGTCGATCGCCGTGCTCGGTGGGTTGCTGAGCATGCCGGGAACGATCGTGGCCGCGGTCATACTGGGCGTCGTCGAATCTGTCGTCGCCGTCTTGATCTCGCCGGACTGGTCGGCCTTCTCATTCCTCGTCGTCCTGTTCGTCGTCCTGCTTGTCCGGCCGCAGGGGCTGTTCGGGCGGCGGTTGCGAGGGGCCTTGTGACACGGCCCGGCCGAGAATCCCGGATCCAGCCAGGTCGTCCTGTTCGTCGTCCTGCTTGTCCGGCCGCAGGGCGTGTTCGGGCGACGGTTGCACGGCGCATGACGACGGTCGCGGGACGCCTGAAGACACGGCCCGGCCCGGGAGCCCGGGTCCGGCCAGCGGGCCTCCTCCGGGCGGTGGCCTTCGTCGCGGTCTTGGCCGCGCTCCCGTTGATCCTAGGCCAGCACTGGCAGGTCAACCTGCTTGTGTTCACGGTGATGTACGCCGGCCTTGCGTGTTCATGGAACATCCTGGGCGGCTACGCCGGCTATCCGGCCCTCGGCCACGCCGCCTTCTTCGGTATCGGCGCCTATGCCATGGCCATTAGCACCAGTCACCTTGGTGTGGGCGGGGGTTACCGGCCCTTCATCCTCGTCTTGCCCATCGCCGTTGGTACCGCTCTGGCAGTGGTGCCGATCGCCTGGCTGCTCTTGCGGACACGGGCCGCCGCCTTCGCCGTGCTGAGCATCACGGTGCTGTTCATGGTGCAGACGCTGGCCTACAACATTCGCGGTCTGACTGGCGGCTCGACGGGCCTCATCACACCCCTCGCGCCGTTTCCCGCGGCCACCTTCGAGCGGCCCTTCTACTACGCGATGGCCACTCTGCTCGCGCTGGCCGTTGCGGTGTGCTGGGCGGTGCGGACCAGCAAGCTCGGGCTTGCGCTCAACGCCGTGCGCGACGACGAAGACCGCGCCCGAGGGCTCGGCGTGCAGACCGAACTGGTCAAACTGGTCGCCTTCACCGTGAGCGCTGGCCTCACCGCCGCCTTTGGGGCGGTGTGGGCCTACTACATCACCTTTTTGTACCCTGGCTTCGCCATTGACCCGCTGCTCGCGCTCGGTGCCGTCCTGATGGCGTTCCTCGGCGGACGGCGCACCCTGTGGGGCCCGGTCGTCGGCGCGGCCCTGATCGCTCCTGCCCAGGCGTACTTTGCCTACCGGTACGGGGCCAGTCACCTCTACCTCATCGCATATGCCGCCCTGTTCCTCCTCGTCATCTACCTCCTCCCGGACGGCATCGTCCCATCGTTGGCCCGCCGCCTGGGCCACCTCCGGTCAGCGCCCGGCTCTGAGGGCACGAGTGATCAGGTCGCGATGGACATCCTCGGCGGGGACTTGGGATGAGTGCGCTGCTCGCGGTGGAGGGACTAACCAAGTCATTCGGGGGAGTCCGGGCCCTCGACGAGTGCAGCTTCGAGATCGCCGAAGGATCGGTCAGCGCCCTCATCGGGCCTAACGGATCGGGCAAGACAACAGCGTTTAACGTGATTACCGGCTATCAGCCCGCCGACGCGGGCCGCCTCACTTTTCGCGGGCGCGCGGTACGGCGTCCTGACCCGTGCCGCCTACAGCGCCTCGGCCTGGCGCGCACCTTTCAGCAGACACGTGTCTTCCCCGGCCTGACCGCGGCAGAGAACGTCGTGCTGGGCCGCAATCAATCCTGGCATGCTTTGCTCGGCCGCCGCGTCTCCGGCCCCGACCGGCGGCGCGCCGAAGACCTCCTCGACGAGTTCGGCCTGGCGGCGCATGCCGGCATGCCCGCCGGCCGTCTGTCCTACGGACAGCGCAAGCTGCTTGAGTTCGCCAGCGTGCTCATGGCCGAGCCCATCCTCGTCCTGCTCGACGAACCCACAGCTGGCATCAATCCGATCATGGTCAAGGCGATGGAGGACCATATTCGCCGACGACATGCCCAGGGTGTCACGTTCCTCGTCGTGGGGCACGAGATGCAGTTCGTGATGCGCCTTTGCGACCCCGTGATCGTGCTCGACCGCGGCCGCCCCATCGCGTGCGCTCCCCCCGGAGAGGTTCAGAACGACCCCCGCGTCCTGGACGCCTACCTAGGAGACTGACTTACCCATGGACGCAGGCCTGGAGTTGCGTGGCATCGTCGCTGGCTATGGCCAAGGCGACATCCTGCGCGGTCTCGACCTTGACGTGCCCGCCGGCCAGATCACCTGCCTCATCGGCCCAAACGGCTCCGGCAAGTCGACGGTCCTGCGGGTTATCAGCGGCTTGCTCGCACCCCGGGCCGGCCGGGTCCGTCTCGCCGGCCAGAACGTCACCGGCTGGTCTCCCCGGGCCATGCTCGATCAAGGCCTCGCTCATGTGCCCCAAGAGCGCAGCCTGTTTCCGGCCATGTCGGTCTGGGACAACGTTCTGATGGGCGCGTACATCAACGACGACCACGCCGCCGTTGCGCGGCGGGCCGCCGAGATCGCCGAGCGCTTCCCGATCGTCGCCCGACGTCGGCACGACCTGGCCGGCTCCCTGTCTGGCGGCGAGCAGAAGACCGTGGAGATCGCCCGGACCATGATGCTCGAGCCGCCTGTTCTCTGCTTCGACGAACCATCAGCGGGCCTGGAACCGCGGGCGCGCAGGACGGTTTTCGGAATTCTCGCCGAGCTCAGCCGCGACGGGCGGACCATCCTGCTCGTCGAGCAGAACGCGCGCTCGGGGCTGGGCATCGCCCACAACGGTGCCGTCCTCGACGCCGGCATCGTCCGTTTGGCCGCCCCGGCCTCCCAGCTCCTCGACAGCCCCGACGTCGGGCGCCTTTACCTCGGCGCATCTTGACGCCTCACGAAAGGACAAGCGATGAACCGCGAGGAACGCAGAGAATTCGTGGCACGCCACCGCACCGCGATCTTCGGCTACAACCGGCGCCAGGACGGGCCCGCCATGAGCGTCGTGTACTACGTCGTCGACGGCGACGACATCCTGGTCTCGACCATGGCAGCACGCGCGAAGGCCAAGGCCGTCGGGCGAAATCAAAAGGTCGCGTTGTGCGTCCTCGACGAGCAGTGGCCGCTCACCTACCTGCAGGTGTACTGCGACGCAAAGGTTGAGACGGGCCATGACGCCAATGTGGACCTAGCGATGCGCATCGCTGGCGTGATGGCCGGTAACGCGATGCCCGAGGAAGTGCGTCCCATGATCGCCGAAGGCGTCCGCCGGGAGAACCGGGTTGTCCTGCGGCTCACCCCCTACGCCACGTTCGAGACGCCGCCCCGCCATGTTTACAGCGCCGACGATCTCAACGAGACCCTCGTTCATGAACTCGGGACCAGCCTCACCTGGTAGCCGCGAGATGCGATCAGCTCGGGGAATTCGCGTTCGGCGAGCGGTGCCGCCGGGTGCGAGCCTGCTGCAGCCGCAACTCCACACCGTCGAGCAGGCACGCCAGCCCGAATTCGAACTCCTCCGTGGTGGTTCGCGATGTCAGCTCGTCGGCCAGCTCGACCACATGCGGGTACTGGTCGGCTGGCAGCGAGCGGTAAAACCCGCGCAGCGTCACGCTCTTCGATGCTCCAAGGCCCCCGGCGCGGAAATCGTTCATCGGCTCCTGCAGGACCGAGGCCAGTACCAGATGAGCCAGCGCCGTGTAGACGCTGGCCGCCAGCGTCTGATCGAAACCGCGCTCACGCAGAACGCTGAGGGTCAGCTCCCTGCCTCGCAGCGAATTCGGGCCGACCGGCACCGCGGTAGCGAACAGGGCAGCGACGTTTGGATGCGAGCCCAGCACCGTTCGCATGGAGCGCGCAAGCTCCTCAAGGACCCCTCGCCACCCCAGGCCCTCCAGGGGGCGACGCAACTGGGTTTCACCCAGCACCGCGTCGGCGACCAGCACCAGCACCTCATCCTTGCCCGCGACATACCGGTAAAGCGTCGTGGTGCCTGTCTGCAGCTCGCTGGCTAGGTTCCGCATGCTCAGCGCCCCCAGCCCCTCGCGGTCGATCAACCCGAGAGCGCCGGCGATGATGCGATCCAATGTGATGGGGACGCGTCGGACCGGCTCTGCCCTGCCCTGGCGGGCTGCCCACCATGCCGGGGAGCCCGGCGGTGTCAGATCCTGCTCATCGTCAACTGTCTCTTGGGTACGTGTTCCTGCCATGGCAACACTGTACCCGGCACGAGGACGTTCAGTCTTCAACCAACGGGAGCACATTTGAGCTCAGCCTGGAACCGATCGCTTCGGACCCACACCTTCAGCGGTACCGACGTCTGGGACCTGGTTCGGATGCGCGCCCAGCGCAGCGCGGACCGGACCGCATTCGTCTGGCATCCGTACCACGGGCTACCACGGAAATGGACCTACGGCGAACTGGAACGAGATGCTGCTGGGCTGGCCGCCGGCCTCCAGCGCCGGGGCATCGGCCCGGGTGACAGAGTGCTGATCCACCTTGAGAACTGCCCAGAATTTGTCATTGCCTGGTATGCGTGCGCCGCGATCGGTGCCGTCGCCGTCACGACCAACACCCGCTCCGCAGCGGACGAGATGCGCTATTTCAGCGAGGACAGCCAGCCGGCCTGCGCGATCACCGAGCCACGGTTTGCGGAAATGATCGCTACCTGTGCTCCGCAACTCAAATGGCAGGCGGTCTTGGACCACAACCCGGGCGAAGAAGGGCCGGCCTCCCGCGATGATGATTCGTTCACATCGTTGGCTGGCGATCCCGACCAGTTCAACCTGCGTCCGCCCGATCCCATGGCGCCCATGAGCGTGCAATACACGTCCGGCACAACGTCAAGACCGAAGGGGGCGCTCTGGACTCACGCGAACGCTCTGTGGGCGGCGAGGGTGAATGCCGTACACGAGGACCTGCACCCTAGCGACTGTCACCTCATCTACCTGCCGCTCTTTCACGTGAACGCGCTCGGTTATTCGATGCTCGCCAGCATGTGGGTCGGCTCGCGCTTCGTCTTGGTGCCGAAATGGTCGACGAGCCGGTTCTGGGAAGTCTCCGTGAAACACGGCTGCACCTGGCTATCCCTCATCGGTCTATCGGCACGTGCCCTGGCAGCGGGCGCAACCGGAGAGATACCTGCCAGCCAGAGCTACCGGCTCTTCGGCTGCGGCGTGTGCGACATGCCCATAGATGGCGCGTTCGGCGTCAAGACGATCGGCTGGTGGGGCATGACCGAGACCATCTCGCATCCGATAGTTGGGAACCCGTACACGCCAGACCGTCCCATGTCGATGGGCCGTGCAGCCCCTGAGTACATGATCGCAGTCGTACGCGATGACGGTGTCACACCCGTTGAGCCCGAGGAGACCGGCCACCTCCTGGTCAAAGGAACGCCCGGCTTGTCGCTCTTTGCCGAGTACCTCAATCAGCCGGCGGCGACCGCGGACAGCTTCGACGAAGGAGGATGGTTCCGGACCGGTGACAGAGTCATCGTCCACACCGACGGCTACCTCTCGTTCGCCGATCGAGCCAAAGACATGCTGAAGGTTGGCGCAGAGAACGTCGCGGCGTCCGAAATTGAGGCCGTAATCATGGAAACGGGCCTGGTAGCAGAGGTTGCCGTCGTGGGCAGACGTGATGACAAGCTTGACGAGGTCCCTGTGGCCTTCGTGGTCCCTTGGGAGCATCGCGAGTCGCTCGCGGCGGAAGTCGAGGCCGCGTGTGCGCAGCGATTGGCGGACTTCAAAATACCTCGTGCCGTCTACGGGGTGCGGGACCTCCCGCGCTCCACGCTGAACAAGGTCAACAAGGCCGAGCTACGCAAGGTCGCTCATGCCAGCGCCGACCGGTCAGCTGCCGAGGCGCAGTGGCTGTCTGCCGCAGACTCGGACCCGTCCGGGGACGCCCGTTGACCGTCTAGCAGATCTGGACCTGGTCGTGCCGTGCCCGGGCGGGCAGCGACCACTGCTGCGGCGAGTGGCAGGCTCCATCCAAGATGCCGGCCCACGGGGGCGGCATCTTGGATGAGTTCAGACAAGAGGAGGCAGCTGGTATGGACGTGGGGAACTTGCTGATGAAAGCGTCGGACAATTTGTCGGTGCGCCGCGCGTTCGGCACCGCGTACGAGAAAGACGACGTGCTCATCATTCCGGTCGCGGTGGTGGCTGGCGGAGGCGGCGCAGGTACAGGCCACCCTCGCCACCGTGACCCGGGTGCCAGTCCCGATATCCAGCCCGAGGGAAGCCCTTCGATACATGATGCAACAACGCAGGACTCAAGGCGCGTGGACACCGGCGGGGGCTTCGGCGGGCTGGTGTTGCCCTTGGGCGCCTACGTCGTGAAAGGCGACCAGGTCCGCTGGGTATCCGCAGTGGACATGACCATCGCTGTCTTGGCCTCGCTAAGCCTGGTGCGGGTGCTCTCCCGCACCTGGACCCGATCCCGGCAGCACCAGGGTCCGCTATGACGCCCTTCCTGGCATACTCCGGGGAACGGCCCCGTTGGGCCCGTGCACTGGTCTCACGCAGCGTGATCAGCCCAGGACTTGACGGTCGCGCGCATCGCCGCCGTTAGGCGCGGTATGGCCTTGTCGGAAGTTCCTCAGTCGGGCGTGCAGATCGGGTCGATCTGGCGGGTCATGTCTCTGCGGGCCGTGAGGCGAACGGCCTGGTGTTGTGAGCGTGTTTCTGCTGGCGGAGATTTCGGCGTCCTGGCGCATTGTGGGGGGCGGGGCTGGCTAGGGGGTCACACAGCGGTCCAGCCGCCGTCGATGACCAGGACCTGGCCGGTCATGTAGCTGGAGGCGGCGGTGGCCAGGAACAGCAACGGGCCGTCGAGTTCGTGCATTTCGGGGGTGCGCGCGAGCAGCGTGTGCTCGCGGATGGACCGGGCGAAGTCGGCGTCGGCCAGGTGGCCGGTCAGCTCGGTCGGGAAGTAGCCGGGGGCTAGCGCGTTGACCCGCACGCCGCGCTCGCCCCACTGGGCGGCGAGCTGCCGGGTGAGGTTGACCAGGGCGCCTTTGGTGGCGTTGTAGGCGGCCATCGGCCCGCGGGAGGCGACGATGCCGTACATGGAGGCGACGTTGATCACGCTGGCAGCGGGGGCGGCCAGCAGCAGCGGGGCGGTCAGCCGGCACAGGTCGAGCACGCTGATCAGGTTGACCTCGATGACATGGCGGAGTTCTTCCAGCGACTGCTCCTCGATCGGCCCGTCGTCGCAGATCCCGGCGTTGTTGACCAGCACATCGAGGCGGCCGCGCGATTCCAGCCGCCCGGCCAGCGCCTGCCGATGAGAAGCGTCGGTGATGTCGCCGGGCATCACCTCGATCCGCTCGCCGCACTCGCGGGCCAGCTCGTCGAGGAGGTCAGCGCGGCGGGCGGTGGCCAGCACGTGTGCACCCGCCTGGTGCAGCACGCGCGCGAACCGCGCGCCCAGGCCCGCTGAGGCGCCGGTTACCAGGGCGACCCGGCCATCGAGGCGCCACGGGTCACCGCCGGCAGGACTGGACGGCGTCAGCCCGGTTCCACCCACCTACACCCCCCAATGATCCCGGCCGGCCAGCCCGGCCCAGGCACTGCCACTGCAGCGTGAAGCCCACTATGCGCCAGACTGCGGCGTGCAGGCCAGGAGAACGGTCCGCTCCGGCTGCCGACAGAGCACCGAGGCCTGGCCTGCGAGGCTGCGCCAGTGCCGGACCGCGCGGCGGCGGCGGCGCGGCCTGGCGTGGTATTTGCTGGCGCAGCGCCGCACGGTTGGTACGTCAGTCATTTCGCGGTGCTGGTTTCACCGGGCCTTCTGGCATGGTTATGCGGGAGACGGCTGCCGCACGATTGTTGACCCCGAGTTTGCGGTAGGTGTGCTCGAGGTGCTTGGCAACGGTCCGCGGGCTGACCTCCAGGGCGTGGGCGATGGCGGTGTTGGTGCGGCCGTCAGCGACGAGTCTCAGGATCTGGATCTCGCGCTCGGTCAGAGCGGCAAGCCAGCGGTCGGCCATCGTGGTGAGCGCCTGCCTGGCCTGCTGTCGTCTGCGAGCCCGGTGCAGGGCGGCGTTCAACGGGGCCCGGAGCACGCTGAGCAGGGCGCGATCCCGGTCGGAGAAGTCGCGGCGGCCTCGGTTCATGGCGACGCCGATGACCTGCTGTTCGGGGCCGGGCAGGTTGACGGCCATCTGATATTCGACGGGTATGCCGCGGAAGAACTCGGCGTAGAGGCCGAGGCGGTGGAATCGCTGCTGGGTGAGGAAGTCGCTGATCATCACCGGTTCCCCGCTGCCGGTGGCACGGTAGTGGTTGACCAGCGGGTGTTCGTGCACATGCGCTGCGAATACTGGCTGGGTCGCGGGGTCGAGGGCACCGGCCGGGTAGTCCGCGTAGCGCGTCTGGCCGTGAGCTGGCCCGATTTCGTTGTAGGTCAAGACATCGCAGCCAACTAGCGTGGCCAAGCCGGGGAGCAGGGTCCCGGCGAACCGAGCAGGGTCGTCGAGTTCGGCGAGGCTGTCCACCAGCCCGACCGCCTGCTGCAGGGTTTCCAGCGAGACGTACATGGCCGCACCCCCCGGACGACCGCGCCCAGTGCGCAATATGCGTATAGACGCTGCCCTGATCAGCCGGTTTAGTCAAGCTGCGCACATAGCTGACGACGCAGCCAGAGGGGGTCAGCCCGCCGGGGGCGGGCTGCTCTCTCGGCATCGGCCACCTGCCCCCAGCCTCGTTGTGGCAGGAGGGGCATGGCGCTGGCGCCCCAGCCGGCGCCGATCGGCGCGAGGAGAGGACGGCAGACCTTCAGTCCCCACCTGAGGAACGACTAAAGAGAGGGAGAGTGGTAATGGGAACATCAACCGTCGGGCAGCCGGCCACCGGGATCAGTGTCGCGTCCTTGCGTGAGAGCGTCCGGGGCCAGCTGCTCACCGCCGGCGACGAGGGCTACGATCAGGCGCGCGTCGTTCACAACGGCATGTTTGACAAGCGCCCGCTGGCGGTGCTCCGCGCCGAGCAGGTGGCTGATGTCATCGCCGCCGTGAACTTCGCCCGCGATAACGGGCTCGACCTCTCCATTCGTGACGGGGGGCACAGCGCACCCGGTTTCGGCACCAACGATGGCGGCCTGGTCATCGATATGTCGCCGATGCGTAGCGTGCATGTGGATCCGGGGAACAGGACGGCCCGGGCCGATGCCGGCACCACGTGGGGTGACTTCAACCATGCCACCCACGCCTTCGGGCTGGCGACGACGGGTGGCATCATCTCGACCACCGGCGTCACTGGCCTGACCCTCGGGGGTGGCATCGGCTACCTGGCGCGGGGGTGCGGGCTGTCCATCGACAACCTCATCTCCGCCGACGTGGTCAGCGCGGAGGGCAAGTTCGTCACCGCCAGCGCGGACGAGAACGAGGACCTGTTCTGGGGTCTGCGTGGGGGCGGTGGCAATTTCGGGGTGGTGACGTCGCTGGAGTTCCGGCTCCACGAGGTGGACCAGGTGTTCGCCGGGCCGATCTTCTACAACCTGGAGGACGCCTCCTCGCTGCTGTCCATGTTCGACGAGTTCATCCAGGACGCGCCGGAGCAGTTCGGCGGATTCCCGGGATTCCAGATCGCGCCGCCCCTGCCCTTCATCCCCGAAGACCGGCATGGCGACACGCTCGCCCTGGCCGTGGTGCACTGGGCGGGGCCGCCCGAGCAGGCCCAGAAGGTCCTTCAGCCCTTCTGGGATGTGGCTCCGGTCGTGGCCAACGGGACCGGGCCGCTACCCTACCCGGCGCTGAACGCGGCGTTCGACCCCCTCTACCCCAAGGGCATCCGCGCCTACTGGAAAGGCGCCTTCGTCCAGGAGTTGCCCGCCGAGGCCATTGCCGCACATGTCGAGCACGGATCCCGGGTTCCCGAGGTCAGCGCCACCATGCACCTGTACCCGATCAACGGCGCATGCCACCGCGTCGGGCCCGCCGACACCGCCTTTGCCTACCGCGACGCCAAATACGGCATGGTCTTCCTCGCCTCCTGGACCGACCCCGCCAAGGACGCCGAGCGGATCCAGTGGGTGCGGGACTATTACCAGGCGCTGGCGCCGTACTCAGAGCCTGGTGGCTACATCAACTTCATGCAGGACGACGACTACCATAAGATCCGGGACAACTACCGCCAAAACTACGACCGGCTGGTCCAAGTCAAGCGGGCCTACGATCCCGGCAACCTCTTCCACATCAACCAGAACATCACACCATAAGCACCCGCCTCCCGCGGACCGGAACGCCACTGCTGCACCCCCCGGACAGCGCGAACCGCGAGCAGTAGCGACCGCAGCGGCTCTGCCAGAGCGCCGTCTTCGCCGGTGCCCGTCTGCCGATCCGGGTGGTTCGCCCAGGTCGACGAGATGGTCATCTTCCGCATCGCGGGCGGAAAGGTCGCCGAAGCATGAGAGGTCTACGACGAGTGCGGAATGTGACGGCAACTCGGCGTGCCACCAGCCGGCTGAAACCGTCATGGCGCTCAGCAGTCCAGGCCGCACCAAAGCCGCAATTCCTAGAACCGGCATACTGCACGGCTTTAGGAACTCCGGCCGTCAACCAGATACGAGCACAGAATGGATGATCTGCGCGATGCCGGCCGCCCGGACGGCACCGCTTCAGCTGCGCCAGATTCGGCGATCGATCTGTTGCGCCGTCGGGAGACCGTCGGGAGATTTGGGGTCCTGTGCTTACTCACCCTACGTAACGGTGCAGCCAGCGTAAGTTTCCGATTGGGTTGGAGACTTAATCCGAACGTCTGTTCTTCAGCCTTAGAATTGCGTGCTGGCCCGACCCGTAGTGGATGAAGGCGGGGGCAGTTTGGGGGGCAGAATCCAGCTAATGACTGCTCGTCTCGGCTAGTGGCTGCTCGCGTGAGCCAGCGTATGGCCTGCTCAAAGCGTCTACGGCGGTTACAGGGACTTCCTGGTTGTCTATGGTAAGGAGAAGGTCTACGGTTCGATTCCGTAAGGGGGCTCTGAGAGGTCTTCACACCTCAGCAGTGTTCATGTTCACATCTGGCACTGACATTGCTGTGTCTGCGCTGAAGTGATCTTGTGCGTGGCTGGCGGGGCCTGCTGTGCGGTCGCTGCGGGTGGTTGTGGCCGTGCGGCGGTGGGCTGGGTGTGGGGTGTGTGTTCGGCTGACGGGCTGCGGGGGCAGGGATCTTGCTGCTTGATTACGGCGGTGCGGCGGACAGCGCCGCGAGTGTGGTGCGGCGTTTGCTGCGGGCCGGCGGGAGGCCGGCGGCGGCGCGGCGGGCGTTGTCGGCTTGCCGTGCGTTGAATGCGTGCAGGGTGCGCTGGTTACGGACGGCGAGGGCGCAGGCGAGCCACAGGGTGAGCGGGGTCAGGCCGAGAAGGCGGCACTAGCCGCGGGTGATGCTGGTGGTGGCGGTGTCCTTGATGGTGGAGAAGCTGCGCTCGGCGCTGGTGCGCCGGGTGTAGGAGTGCCGCCAGGCTGCTGAGGGGTAGTCGTGTTTTTGCCGGGTTTTGGCGTTCACCTCGGGCGGGACGGTGATGGTCTGCTGGGTGCAGCAGGCTGGCGGGTGGCCGGGCGGGGCCAGGATCTCCGGGCGGGAGCGGTCCAGCTTCATTGACTCGGGGCGGAGCGGGCAGCGGATCTTGCCGGCGGTGGCGGGGCAGGTGATGCGGTGGTAGCCGTCGGCGTCGTCGGCGGTGTGCCGGCCGAGTTTGTGCCGGGCCAGCTCGGCGGTCTGCCGGTCGTGCGCGGCGATGTCCTCGGCTGGCGCGCCGGGCGGCAGTGGGCCGAGCTCTAGTAATGGCTTGGGGGTGGCGGGGCAGTACAGGCATCCGTTGGCGATGATGGCGCCGTGGTGGGTGCCGCGGGGGCCGCGGTCGTGGGGGTGCAGGTCCTGGACCAGCTGGGCGCCGGCGCGGCGGAGCGGGACGGCCCAGGCGGCGGCGTCGCGGTGGGCGTAGCCGGAGTCGGCGAGGATGTCGCCGAGCGGGATGCCATCGGCGGGCATCTTCTCCAGGACGGGGACCATGGCGCGGACCGGGTCGAGGTGGCAGGAGCAGACGGTCATGCGGCGGGCGAGTTCGGGCACGGGCGGGCCGTTTTCCTCGCGTGTCATGACTGCGGCTGACAGGTAGTAGCCGAAGAACATCTCTCCTTTGGGCCCGGGCAGGTTGGAGTTGCGGTGGCCCCAGGACGCCTCGGGGTCGGCGCGCTGCGTGCTGCCGTGGCGGGGTGGCCGGGACCAGGACTCTACGTCGGTCCAGTCGCCTGCCAGCGCGGTGCTGGCGTCTTTCAGCGCTGGCGGGATGCTGGCCTCCAGCAGCTGGTCGCACGCTGATTGCAGGTCCTGCGAGGGCGCGCCGTCGGGGTGCTTCTTGCCGAGCGCCCGGGTGATGAGGCGGGCGGTGTGCTCGGTCTGCCGGTAGGTGAGCTGGTGCGGTCCGGTGTTCCAGCCCGCGGTGACGCCGAGCCGTTTCTGGTCAGCCTCGGGGAGGCTGGTCAGCGCCTGGCGCACCCTGGTCAGGTGCGCGGGCCGGCCGTCAGCCACGGCCAGGATCATGCCCAGCAGCAAGGTCCGGGCGCTCAGCTGACGGCCCCGGGCGGCGCGGGGCAGCAGGTCCTCGATCGCGGGTGCGATGCCGGAAGCGTCGATGATGTCCTCAGCCGCCGCGAGCGGGATGCTCACCGCGGGCTGCCTGCCCGCAGGCCCCCGAGCAGGGCGACGGCCTCGGCTTCGGTGCCGGGGTCCAGGCCGGCGGCGATGTCGCCCAGCCGCTGGCAGCAGCTGATCCCGGCGGCGCGCAAGAACGCGGGCAGGCCGGTCAGCGCCGCCGTCTCGGCCAGCCAGGTCGCCCGCAGCCGGGAGGTGTCCAGCGGCGGCAGCCCGGCCCCGCGCGCCAGCGACCTGGTCGGTGGGTTGCTGATATTGCGCCGGCCCGGGTCAGTGCCGCCGGTGAGCAGCCGCCCGGCGGCGAAGGCCGCTGATGCCAGCAGCGCGTCGTGGTAGCGGGCCAGCACCGGAACCGCCCGGGGCGCGCGGCCGCCCCGGACGGTCACCACGACGCCGCCGGGCCGGCAGGCGATGTCGGTGCCGCGCACGGCGCGCAGGTCGGAGCGGATCAGCCCGGCCCCGGCTCCCAGGCACACCAGCGCCGCGGCGCGCGCTCGCCGCGCCGCGGTCGGCTGGGCGGCGGCCAGCGCCAGGAAGCCGCCGGCCTGCGCCGGCGTGTACGGCGCCTTGGCGCGCTCGCGGGGCAGCGGCGCGTCCGCCGGGTCCAGGTGCGGCACCACGGCGCGGGCCAGGAACCGCAGGTTGGTGCGCAGCGTCCGCCGGCTCACCCCGGTCAGGCCCGGGGCGTGCGCGGTGAACCGCTCGATCACCGACGGGTGCAACAGCACCTGCGGCGCCGGCTCCAGCCCAAGCCCGATCGCCCAGCCGGCCAGCTTGCCGGCCGCCCACAGCAGGTTCTTGGCCCGGTCCCGCCCGCCCGGCCCGGCCGCGGCCACGACCTGCCGGGCGAACGCCGCCGCCTGCGGCGGCGCTGACGACGGCTGCCAGGCGGCGATGTAGCCGGCCACCCCGCCTTGCGCAGCGCCCATCCCGCCCTCCACTGGTCCACAGTAAAATACTGCGGATAAGCGCGGGAACCCGGGATCTGAGACGGTGTGTCGCATGGAACCAGCCGCGGCCCGCCAGGCCGCCCTGGATCAGGCCGCCGCGGCGCTCGCCGCCGCGGCCGGGCCGGCTCTGCCCGGCACCCTGACCGTCCGCTCCTACGCCTGCGGCAAGCGCCGCTGCCGCTGCCGCGCAGAGCCGCCCGTCCTGCACGGCCCCTACGCCGAGTGGACCCGCAAGATCGGCGGCAAGACCGTCACCCGCCGCCTCACCGCAAAGCAACTTGCCGCCTGGCAGCCCCTGTTCGACAACGCCCGCAAGATACGCAGCCTGCTCGCCGAGATCCAGGAACTCACCCTCCAGGCCATCGGCGCCGATGACCAGGACAACACCTGACAGGCCACGCAAAACCCCGTGGACACAGCCCGCTTAACCCGTGGACAGCCCTCCGGTCGGAGCCCGTTCCCGCAGGTCACGGCTAGATGTGAAGACCTGTCCACAAACTAGCAGGTCAGGGCCATGTTTCTGGTCTGCCGAGGATGCTTCCAAGATCACCTGACCGTCATTTGACCGTCGTTGCGAGCGTCGGTTGCTGGCACCGAGCCGCACGAACCGGCCTCTGATGGTAGGAGTGGGCGAGCGCGCTTGGGCCGTCGTTGAACACACCGCGAGCCGTCGGCAACTTCTTAGTAGCCGCTCAGTTGGGTCACCGATACGGGCGCGAATGCGCACATCCTGGGTGCGGCGTGCTGGATAACGCTGACAGTGGCCGCTGGGCTCATAACCAGAGATCGCAGGTCCATGCCCCCGCTGCCAAGTAAGTGCACTTCAGAGGCCTGATCGCCAGAAGGCGGTCAGGCCTTCTTGATCTTCATGGCAGCGTGTGGCTGGTGATCACCTGTGCCGGGGTGATCACATAGGTGCCGGAGAGCGCGGCGGCGTCGCCGTCGTGGATTGTGCCGCCACAGCCATTGACCCGGTAGATGTGCAGGGTGCTGCCGGCCGCGACGATTCTCAGCTTGCCGGTGCCGTTGGCGTACCGGAAGTGGACGATCCCGTTACCCGCGGCGGCGCCGGTTCCATCGGCGGCGAAGTCGCAGAATCCGGGGTCGGTGAAGACGAGATGCACACCGGTGATCGTGCCGGCCGTGGTGCCCGTGCTTGAGGTGTAAGACCTGGCGTTGACCTTCCAGGGCAGGTGGCCCGAGGTCAGGGTGAAGCAGCCGCCGCTGAAACTCACCGCGGTCACCGACCCCAGCCCGGTGCCGGGCAGCCCATGGCCCGGCCTGAGCTTGCCGTGCAACAAGGAGCTCGTGCAGGCGATCCCGAAGGTCCCGGTCGTGGTGTCGGTCAGTGCGGTCTGGTTCGAGTGACCGGTGACCGGTCCGCCAGGGCTGACCGTCCAGGTGGTGGCCGCCGCGGCCGGGCCGGCCAGCAGGCCGAGCGCCAGGGCGCCCGCTGCCGCCGCGGGCAGGATTCCACTCGCGCGCGCTGCCGTTATCAAGGACACAAAGTCTGGATACGGCCGCGGGCGGCGGCGCGTCAATGCCCACGCAGGTGACAGCGGCACCCGGCGATCAAGGTGCGTCTTTCCCGGCCGGTGCTGCCGCGCAGGCACACGCTCTTATCCGACAGCGCCCGCAACAGCACCAGCACGGCGTGCGACACGATCCCGGCGCCGCCGACGGTGACTTCCAGCCCTTTCAGCCAGCCGGCAGCCTTCACCTGACAAGTGCTCCTTGACCTGGGCTCAGTCAAGACTTCAGCAATCCCTGTCGTCCCAGTTCAGCGGGACTTTCCTACATCGGTGCGCCGCTCAATCATTCACTCCCGGTGAAAGCCAGGGCTAGCCATCGAGCTGCTTGCCCAGCTGCTTGAGCGCGCTCCTGGTCTTGGCCCACCTCGCTGTAAGCGTCCATCGTGGATGTCGCGGCACCTCGGTTCGCGCAGTTGTCCATCTGGCCGGTTCTGGTTCGTCGTTGGGGTGACCGGCCAGATGGCCGGCTCGCCCACCGGGCCGTCACGGCCCAGCGACCGAGGAGGAAGCCATGTATCCGGCCACCATGCAGACGATCACCGCCGAGCAGGGCAGGGAGATGCGGGAGCAGGCCGCCGCCTGGAGGCGCGCGCAGCAGGCCCGCAGTGCCCTGCGGGCACAGCCCGCCAGGATCCCGTTCGCGCTCATCGCGCGGAACGCACGGTCCCTCCCTGGGCAGAAGCCGCTGCACGGCCCGGCAGCAGCCTGAGAACGTGTAACCCGCGGGCGGCGCGCGCAGCGAAGGAGGAGCCCATGAGGTACCTGGTGATCCACCGGATCGAGGAGGCCGCGCTGGACGGCGCGGAGGGCACGGAGTTCGAGAGCGAGGTCGAGGCGTGGACGGCCGAGATGGACCGGCGTGGCGTGCGGCTGCAGGGGGAGCCGCTCCGGTCGGTCAGCCAGGCCGAGACCGTGCGGATACGCGGCGGTGAGGTGCTGGTCAGCGACGGGCCGTTCGCCGAGACCAAGGAGCAGATCGCCGGCTTCGACCTGATCGAGTGCGCCAGCATGGCCGAGGCGGTCAGATCGCATCCCGGCACCCCGCCGCCCAGATCGGCACGTTCGAGCTACGGCAGATCTGGGACGGCCTGGGACAGCGATGATGCCCGCCGCCGCCCGGCCAGGCGGCGGCCGCCGCAGGGAAGGGAAGGTGGTCTGGTGACCGGCGATGAGTACCAGCCTGTGGCCATATCGCGGCGGACCTGTGCCCCCGCGCACGACATCTTCCAGGTCCTGGCCAATCCGGTGCGGCATCCGGAGTTCGACGGCTCGGCGATGCTGCGGGGCGTGGTGTGGCCGAGGTCGATCGGGGCGCGCCAGCAGAAACCCGGGCCGGGGCCGGTTGGGCCGGCCGGCGGCGGGTACCGGTAGCCACATGCCCGAATCCGGACAGGTGAAGGAGTAGGACATGCTCACGCTGACCGACAGCGCCGTCTCTGCGATCCGCGGCCTGACGTCGCAGCCGGAACTGCCCGTGGAGACCGGCCTGCGCATCGTGGCGCACGGTGATGGGGCGCCGTCGTTCCAGGTGGCGCTGGCCGAGGGGCCGGTCGCCGGTGATGAGGTGGTTGAGGAAGATGGTGCCCGCGTGTTCCTCGACCCCGCCGCGGCGGCGGTTCTGGACGGCAAGTCACTCGGCGCGCGGGTAACTGAGCAGGGCCAGGTGGCCTTCAGCGTCTCCGACCGGGCGGCCTCCTAGCAGGTCCTGCCTCACCTGCCAGCAGGACGGCCGACGCCGCACTGACTTCGCAGGGATAAGACCGGCAAGGCCGCGGTCGAGGGGGCCGGACACCTCGTCGATGCCCGCCAACCGCCGCTTGGGGCAGAGGTGGCGGTCGCATCCTCCGGCTCTGCGATTTGTTCGCAGCGGCTGCATACCGCGGGACGTGGTGCTACTGCTGGTATGCGCGCCTTCTTCTGATGGCGGCCCGGACGGCCGTCCCAGCTGCCTTCGGGTGTGCCGTGCAGACCGGGGCATTCTGGAAGGTGTGGTCGTTGCCGCCGGGCAGGTTATGTTACCTGCCCGGCGGCCTAGGGCGACGCATTGCGCCGGTGCGTCACTGGCTACTGGGAGCTGACGTTGTTCAAGGCGACTGCGTTGATCCGGACCGTCTGGGCGTGCACCCAGCTTTGGTCGGCTCCGCCGTCTAGGGCCATGCAGTTCAGGCTGGCGGTGACGGGCTGGCTGCTGTTCCCGAATGCCAGGTTGATGCTGAGTGTCGCCGAGCTGGAGTCGGTGTCCGCGCCATCCACGCGCAGGTAGTAGATCTCCGGCGCCGGGGAGAGCTGGCATTGGATGAACCGGTGGTTGTCCTGGCCGAAGAAGCTGGCGAGGTTGAAGAAGTCCACGGTGGCCGAGACCAGGTAGGCGCCGGCCGGCAGGCTGAGTGAGCCCATGGACTGGGGGAAGGAACCCGCAGGCGGGACCTCCGGGCCGGCTGCCTGGTAGGTCCTGAGATAGGTGTATGCCTGGCTGACACCCGGGAGCCCTTGCGGCCCTTGTGGCCCGGTGTCTCCTTTAGGTCCTTGTGGCCCCGGGGGCCCAGCCGGGCCTGCGGGACCGGCCGGGCCGATCTGGTTCCACTTAATGGCCGTGCTGCCGCTGGGGCAGTTGGTCCCGGTGTTTTGCAGGACGACCTTGTGCGAGCCGCTGGTGGTGGCGGGGTAGTAGCAGCCGTGGATTACTCCGGAGCTGTCGATCGGGCCGGCGACCGCCGCGCCTGCGGCGGTGCCCCCGGCCACCAGTGCCAGGACGGCCGCCCCGGTGATCACGATCTTGCTGGTCTTCATGCTGGCCTCCTTCAGCCGATGCCATCGCGGTCGTCTCGACTTTGGCAGCGGGTGATGTGCCGCTGGTGTCGCGTCGGTGTGCTGCTGATGTGCTGCCAGGTCCGGGCCGGCACCGGTCCCGGAAACGGACTGGTCGGCGCGGTGGGGCGGCGCTCTTGGGCTGAGGGTGGCGGGGGCGGGGTGCTGGATTTACGATGCCGGTCATGGGCGGGAATCCCGCTGGCGACGGCGTGGTGGTGGGGTTGCTGGGTCCGGTGGAGATCGGGCCAGCGGGCGGGGTGATGACGCCGGTGTCGCAGCCGCGGCTGCGGGTGCTGCTGGGGCTGCTGGGGGTGGCCGGGGGCCGGCTGGTCACTGCGGAGGCGCTGGTGGACGGGCTGTGGCGGGAGGAATGGTCGCCGGCCCGGGAGAAGAACCTGCACGCGCTGGTCTACCAGCTGCGGCGGCGGCTGGCCGCCCTGGAGCCAGGGGCAGGGCCGGGGCGAGGCGGGACGCGGCTGGTAAGGGTGGGAGCGGGATACCGGCTGGTGCTGGGCCCGGGGGACCTGGATGTGGCGGTGTTCGTCGACCTGACCGGGCAGGCCCGGGAGGCAGCGCGGGCCGGGGACGCGGTAGGTGCCCGGCAGCTGTTCGGTCAGGCGCTGGCGTGCTGGCGAGGAGCCGCGCTGGCCGACGCGGCGCCGTTGTGCCCGCGGCTGGCCGGGGAAGCGGCTCGGCTGGAGGAGCTGCGGCTCGCGGTGGTAGAGGAGCGGGTCGGGTGTGACCTGGCGCTGGGCCGGCACGGCGAGGTAGCTGCCGAGCTGGCCGGGCTGGTGAGCGAGTTTCCGCTGCGGGAACGGCTGGCAGAGCTGCTGATGACCGCGTTGTACCGGTGCGGGCGGCGAGGGGAGGCGCTGGCGGCTTACGACACCACGCGGCGGGTGCTGGCCGAGCAACTCGGTCTGGACCCGGGGCCGGTGCTGGCCGGGCTGCAGGCCCGGGTGCTGGCCGATGACCCGGCGCTGGCCGCCCCGGCCTCGGCGGCGGCGCCGGGGGCGGCGCCGGGGGCGGCTGAGGGAGTGGCGCCGGGGGTGGTGCCGCGGCAGCTGCCGGCCGGGGCGGCGTTCTTCGCCGGCCGGGAAGCGGAGCTGAAGGAGCTGGACGCCCTGCTGGACTCGCTCGGCGGCGGGGAGGACTCCGATAGGCCGGGCGGGGCGGTAGTGATCTCGGCGGTGGCGGGGATGGCCGGGGTGGGCAAGACCGCGCTGGCGGTGCACTGGGCGCGCAAGGTCGCGGGCCTGTTCCCGGGCGGGCAGCTGTATGTGAACTTGCGCGGTTACGACGCCGAAGGCGCGGCGGTCACCCCGGAGGAGGTGGCGGGGTGGTTCCTGGTCGCGCTGGGGGTGCCCGCCGCGCAGATCCCACCCGGCGGGCAGGCGCGGTGCGGGTTGTACCGCAGCGTGCTGGCCGGGCGGCGGGTCCTGATCGTGCTGGACAACGCGCGGGACGCAGCGCAAGTGCGGCCGCTGCTGCCGGGCAGCGCTGGGTGCCTGGTGGTGGTGACCAGCCGGTCGTCGCTGGCTGGGCTGGCCGCCGCAGAGGGGGCACATCCTTTGCGGCTGGGCCCGTTGGGCGCCGAGGACGGGATGCGGCTGCTGGCGGCCCGGCTGGGCCCGGAGCGGGTGGCCGCCGAACCCGAAGCGGTCACCGAGCTGGTCGGCCGGTGCGGGCATCTGCCGCTGGCGCTGGCGGTGATGGGGGCCCGGGCCGCTGCCGACCCCGCGCTGCCGCTGGGCGTGCTGGCCGGGCAGCTGGCCGGGGCCGCTGGTGCCGCGGCCGCGGGGGCGGGTCCGGGGCGGCTGGAGGTGCTGGAGACCGGGGACCCGGCGACCAGCCTGCGCCAGCTGCTTTCTTGGTCGTATCGTCAGCTCAGCCAGCCGACGGCGCAGATGTTCGCGCTGCTGGGGGTGCACTGCGGGCCCGACATCACCATCCCGGCCGCGGCCAGCCTGGCCGGCGTCCCGGCCGCCGATACGCGCCGGGCAATTACCGAGCTGGCCGATGCCAGCCTGCTCACCGAGCACCGGCCCGGCCGGTATGTGATGCATGACCTGATCCGCGGCTACGCCGCCGAGCACGCCCGCCAGGCCCTCGGCGCGGCCCGGATCCGGGAAGCTCTCGGCCGCAGCCTGGACCACTACTTGCACACCATGCTCAGCTTCTCGTATATCCTCCCGACGCCGTTCACGTCCGGACCACCAGCACCGGGCGTGGTGCCCGAGCACCTGACCGACGAGACGCAGCCGGACTGGGCGCAGGCCGAGCACCAGGTCCTGCTCCAGGCCACCGCCCAGGCCGCGGCGGCCGGGTTCATCACCCGCGCCTGGAAGATCTGGGGCCACCAGGGCTGGTTCCTCGGCGATCAGGGATACTGGGCCGATTTCCGGGGCGCCGGCCAGTTCGTGCTGGCCGCCGCCCAGGCCGCCGGGGACCAGGCCGCGCTGGGCTGGACCCACGCGCTCATCGGATGGTACGCCGCGTTTACCGGCGCCCATGACGAGGACCCCGACCACCTAAACCAAGCCCAGGATCACTTCCGGCGGGCCGGTGACCTGCCCGGCCACGCCTGGGCGAGCCTGTTCGCCGTCCGTCCAGCTGGACGCAAAGGCGACTGGGCCAAAGCTGCGAGGCTAGCCGAGCAGGCTCTGGCACTGTTCCGCCGGACCGGCCACCGGTACGGAGAGAGGACGAGCCTCGTCGTCCTCGGCGAATGCCACACTCACCTGGGGACCTACGATTTGGCGCGCGGTTACACCCGGCAGGCCCTGGAACTGGCTGCTGAGCCTGACGACCGCGCGAATTCGGCCCTTGCGTGGAATGTGCTGGGCTTGGTACACACCCGGCTCGGCGAGCACCGCGAGGCAATCAGCTGCCACCGGCAAGCCCTGGACCTCGCGCGCGAGTGGAAGACCCCCCTCGCCCGCAGGTGGCTGGCCAGCTTGCTGGCCAGCTTCGGCGACGCCTGCCAGGCCGCCGGTGACCTGCCGTCGGCCCGCCAGGCCTGGCAGCAGGCCCTGCAGATCCGCGACGACCTGGGATTGCCGGAGAGCCGTCGGCTCCGCGCAGGGCTCGAGCAGGCCGGCCTGCCGAGCCCGCCGGGCTGATCGTCAGGCTTCGACCCCGGCGCTTTCCCAGCTGGCGCCGCGGGCCGCCACGGGCATCGCTCGCGTGGTTGCGATATCTCCGGTCCACGGGCACCGCCGCCATTGAAGGTTGCGCTCACCCACCATGCACATAACTGGCGAATATGGCTGCCGACGACCGGCCCGCTTGTCTACGGACCTCCCGCGCGGAATTGGCGCTATGGGAAGACGGTCAGGAGTGCCTCAGTGACCTTGCGTGATCCCCCGGGTGGGGTTCCCGGTGAGGTGAATCATCGCCGCTGGGACCTTGGCTGGCCCAGCCTCGGGGTCTCAGCCCGACCCGGGATGTACCCGATGACCACCACCACAGCGCCTGCGTCCACCGCGATCGCGGTCACCGAACCGGTTTTCAGCCGGCTGGGTGGGCGGCTCCGGCGGCGGAGGCTTGGCCGGCGGTCACCAGGCGGCCCAAGACCGGCATCAACCAGTCCCGGGCGGGCCGGCCAGCACCGGTCGCGGTCATAGACCACAGGCTGTCAGGGTTCGAGATTCCGCAACGCCCTGCCGCTTTGCACATCGAGAGGCACCGAGACCTGGTCATGCACGATGAGCCAGTTGCCGTCGATCTTCCGGAAGCAGGCCGTCCACCGAACCCAGTAATCGCTGCTGTTCCCGTTCTGCAAGGTGCCGCTGATCCGGTTGAGGCTGTGCCCGAAGGCCACGTCATCGCCCACGGTAATCGTGAGGCCGCGAATCTCGTAACCGAGCGGACGCTGGTATGCCGTAAAGACGTCTGCCCAGTTTTTCCATTTGGCCGCTGCTCCCACGTGCTGCAGCGGTGGGACGATGTCGAATGACACGATCTCGGGAGCGTAAATCGGTTTCACACCCTCGAGATCCATGGCGCGGATCGCCTGGGCCAGCTTGTCAATTCGCTGTCGAATGTCGGTTTCCTCAACCGCATGTTGCGCAGCCATAACTAGTCCTCCATTTACGAGGCCCGCAGGCTAATTTCTGCTCCAGCAGTCGCGCCAGATCATACCCCGGGGCCTATTTGACCAAGCTTGCCGGGATTGACCGCAGCGTGGTCGCCTGGACCACGCCGCCGGCGACGCCGCGCCCGGCCTCGCTGACCGCGCGGCCGTGCCGGCGTCAGAGTGATCTGCATGCCGCTAAAGATCTCTAATGCCGGAGGTTACAGGGTGGGTGGCGCCGCCGGACGGTGCTGTGCCGGGTGTGTGATATCCCGATGGTGGCGGGCTGGCCTGGGCCGGGCGGGCCCGTCGGCCGCGGGGTGGGTCTTGTTTTGCTTGGGGCAGGTGCCCTGAGCGGCAAGAACGCGCAGCTGCGAAGTCACCGGGCCGGTGATTGCCGGTCAGGCTGGTTTGCGGCTCCAGGTTAGGAAGAGAAGGCCCGGTATCGCGACGGTGCGGGGGTCGTTGAGATGCGCGCGGACCGCCGTGTCCAGTTCGTCAAGCTCTGCCTCGCTGGCCAGGCCCATTTCCAGGACGTGCGGGCGCATGCTGCGCACCAGGTCCGCGCGGGCGGTGCGCCGCGGGTGCCCGTGCGGGTATACCGGGGTCCTGACCTCTGCCTGGACGTCGGCCAGGCCTGCGTCACGGAACAGCTCTGGTAGCCGACGGCCGATCCACGAGTCGGCGCCGTTGCGCCGGAAGGCCGCCGTGAAGATCTCGCAGATCCGCGTGAAAGCCGGGTGCGGCGGGTAGCACAGCGCGTACTCCATGTCGTATTCCATGGCCGCTACCTGGCCGCCGGGCCGGGCCAGCCGGGCCATCTCGGCGACCACTTCGGCGGGCTCGGGGATGGTGATCAGCAGGGTCCGGGTGTGCACCAGGTCGAACGAGCCGGACGGCAGCCCGGTGCGCCGGGCGTCCGCGGTCAGGATCTGCACGCCGTCCAGTCTGCGCTCGGTGGCGAGCCTGGCGGCCATGGCGGCGTGCGCGGGGTCGGCGTCCAGGCCTACGACGGTGCCACCGGGTGACACCCGCCCGGCCAGCAGGTCCAGGATGCCGCGCGGGCCGCAGCCGAGGTCGATCGCGCTCTGCCCGGGCCGCAGGCCGGTCCGGTCGAGCAGCGCGTGGCTGTCGGGCGCCAGCTCGCCGGCCTGACGCTGGAGCCGGGCGGTCTCACCCTCGCTGCTGCCCAGCGAGTAGATCGCGGTGGCGTCCGGGCCCGTTCCCGTGGCCGCTGCCGGCTGGCTGGATCCTGTCATGCCCGGTCACCTCCCGGTCTCCCGGGGAATCCTCGATTAGGGGCCGTCGCGGCCTGGGCGGTGAGGCTGACGATGATGGCGCGGGTTGTCTGGGCGCAGGCGCGGCCTGCCTCGTCGAGGGTGAGCCGGTACTGGTCGGCCAGCACGGTCCCGGCGTCGGCGCTGGCCAGCAGGGACACCACGGCGACGGCGTTGCGGGTTTCGGTCTGGTCGGCGCCGATGCCCTCCAGCACGGTCCTGATCGCTTCCAGCCGTTCGGCCCGGCGGCGGGCGCGGACCTCTGGTCCGAGGTTGCTGCGGACCAGGGCGCGCAGCAGGGGCAGCTGGCCTTCGGCGAACCGGTAGACCGCCGTGACCAGATCCGGCAGCTCGGCGGGCGTGCGGGGCAGCGGGGGCGGGTGCGGGTACAGCCGTGCCTCGACCTCGTCGGCGACCGCGGTGAGCTGGGCGTCGGCGTCGGGGAAGTAGTGGTGCACGGTCCTGACCGTCACCCCGGCGGCCCGGGCGGCGGCCGCCGGGGACAGCGTCGCCCGCCCGGGATCGCCGAGCTGGGCGATGAACGCCTCGACGATGGCCTGCTTGGTGTGCTGGCGGCGGGCCTGCCGGGCGGGGCTGTGGTAGGGCCTGGTGACGGTCATCTGGCCAGCACGACCTCCACGTCGTTGCGGGCTGCCACCGCCAGCACCGTGCCCATGTCGGGGGGCACGGTGGTCACCTCGGCGTCCAGCTGCTCGAACAGCTCCCGCGCGTGACCGGGCCCGACGATGGTCAGGAAACGGCAGTCGGGGCTGGCGTTGCGATAGGCGTGCACCTGCCCGGCGGGGATGCACGCGCAGGCGCCGGCCGTGGCCTGGCGCCAGGCCTGGCCGTCGAAGACCTCCAGCGTGCCGTCGAGCACGGCATACAGCTCATCCCACGGATGGCGGTGCGGCGGCGGCCCCACCTGCTCCGGCCCGGTGGTCTCGAAAACCTCGATGCTGAGCCCGGCCGGGGTCAGCGGCCGCAGCTGCTCGCCCAGGACGTTGAGCGGCCGGCTCGCCGAGGCGGTGGTAATGGTGACTGACATGACGACCTCTCGTACCCCCTATTTCGTTTCATCATGATGCAATGAAATAGGGTTGTCAACCCTACCGACGATGGGCTCAGCGCCGGATGCGCACGTCCCGGCATGATCAGCCCAGGTCGCCAGCGGCGAGGATCTGGGCGGCCTCCCGCCCGGTCATCCGGAGCGCGATGATCAGTGGCCAGCCGCGGCGGCCACCTGGAACAGCCAGCCCAGGCCCGGCCCATCACCGTCTGAGGGGATCGGCCCGCCGACGAGGCCAGGCACTCCCGCTTGACCGCCGTGAGCTCGCCGCTACCAGCCAGCCTGAGCAGCATCATCACCCCAGATAGCCGGTGCCGAGTCCGGCCAGCATCCCAGCGCATAACCGGATGATCGGCATACCGCACAACAGCGAGAACTCAGATGCGGCTACACGCCGAGTCGGCAGGGAGGATGTGGGTAGTGCTTCCGGCCCTGCTTCCCCGGTTTTGTGCTGGTGGGGGCGTAGCGTCGGAGGCCTGGGTCCCGGCCTGACCTCCGAATCGGCTGACGCCGCTCGGGCTGTCCTGCTAACGATTTGTCGGCCGGGCCCCAGTTCCTGGCACCCACCGGCGGTGCCGGCCCGATCTGCCCGTCCTGGACAAGAGGCCAGGGTTCACAGGTCCGACCCGCATCGCCCTACGCGAGCTGGGACGGCGCGCTGAGTTCCTCGGCGCCCAGCTCGAGCGCCTCGACGAGTTCGTCGTCCCGCTGGTGACAGCGCGCGCCCCCCGGCTTCTGGCCCTCTACGGGGTCGGTCCGGACACCGCGGCACTGCTGCTCATCGCGGCCGGGGATCATCCGGAACGGCTGCGCAGCGAGGCCGCCTGGGCGCACCTGTGCGCCGTCGCCCCCATCCCGGCATCATCGGGGAAAGTCACCCGCCACCGCCTCAATCCCGGTGGCGACCGCCAGGCCAATCATGCCCTATGGCGGATCGTGATCACCCGGATGAGCTCCCACCCTCCCACCCGTGCCTATGCCGGGCGGCGCAGCAAAGCAGGCCTGCCGGAAAAGGAAATCATCCGCTGCCTCAAGCGTTACGTCGCTCGCGAGGCCTGCTCCTGCCTCCGCGACATCGCTGACTGACGCCCAGATACCCCGGGGGCGGCCTGACCCGCTAATCGGCTGCCGCATCGTGCTGGCCTTCTAACGATCCGTCGGCCGTCCCCGAGCTCTTCCTGCCCGCTGGCAGCGTGACCTAATAAGAGCCTGCCCTCCACACGAGCGGCCCCTCCCTGTCTTGTCCGCACCCCCAGCAACCCCGGCAAGAACCATTCCTGCAAAACCCCCAGAGAGGCAACCAAAAATGCCGACCAAGCCCTTGACAGCACATAGGAGCATCGTTATGCGCGAGATTAGCGCCGAGTGCGCCTACCGGCCCGGTTACGTCCTGTGATCGACAACTATGCGAATTAGCATGCGACGTGATTCTTCGGTTACTCCGTCGACCCGTGGGTAACACAGATAGGGCGCTAGGTTCAATTCCGATGATGTTGCAAGAGATGGCTGCTCACGACCGTATCCCGCCTGGGCCTGGCCAGTGCTGAAGATCGTCTGACCGTCATTCGACCGTTTCTCTGGACGGTGCCCGTTGACAGCGGATAGCTCAGACCTGGCCTGCGTGGCATCTGGGCAGGCAGTGGCAGGGCGGTCCGTGGGCGTCGAATCGAGGAGAGCCACACGGGCACCGGGCAGAACCCCGCTGGCCTGGGCGGGGATTCTCCTTGGGTTCGTTTGTGGCAAGTGAACCACGAGGCGTGCAGATGGTAAGGAGAAGGTCTACGGTTCGATTCCGTAAGGGGGCTCCCAGGTCAGGCGTGTTTTTCGATACCGATCCGGTGACCTCCTGCGGAGGGATTCCAGCAGGAGGAACAGGTCAGCGGCTGGGTTGGAAGCCGGAGCCCTCTGTGAGGCCGCAGGCTCAAAGCAGTCCGGGACAGCCACCCGGATCGGCGGGGCAGCGCTACGGGGGGCGCTTTGGGGGGCAAGATCATGAGCGCTCGGCCGCGGGGATGCGCGCTCATGGCGCATAGGGGGATGCGCGCTCATGGCGCATAGGGCACGCTCGGTTGTCGGCATGGAGTAGCGGGGCTGCGGTACCTCGGCCTACGAGCGCCGGCGACCTTCGGCAGATGGGTCGCGATGGGCCAGCCCGTAGGCGCCAGCTGACGGTTCGCCTGATCCGGGATTCCGTGCGCAGGGGAAACGGAGGTGCGAGATCCGTTCTTGCGCCGGAAAGAAGGCGTGCCTGGAGATTGCCAGCTGTATGCGGCATCCGCCTCATCTACTATCTAGCCTCCGTAGCGCCAAGTACCGGGGATCTATCTCGGCCAACCGAGGGGATCGGCAGGTGACAGACCTGGCCGGCTGGCCAGGTATGGGTGGAGAATCTCGGTGTGCCAGCTGAGGAGCGAAAGGTCGCGACGGTTCTGTTCGCCGATCTCGTGGGGTCGACCGAATTCGCGGGCGAGGAGGATCCCGAGCGCGTCCGGGCTGTGCTGGATCGTTTTTACGACGCGATGTCGGCGGAGATCGAGCGGGCCGGGGGGACGGTCGAGAAGTTCGTCGGCGATGCGGTGATGGCCGCCTTCGGTGTCCCGGCGGCGCACGAGGACGACGCGGAGCGGGCGCTGCACGCGGCGCTGGGGATGCAGCGGCGGTTGGGGGAGTTGTTCGGCGGGCATCTCGGGCTCCGCATCGGGGTGAACACCGGCGATGTCGTGGTGGGGCGGCCGCGCGAGGGAAGCTCGTTCGTTACCGGCGACGCGGTCAACGTCTGCGCCCGGCTGGAGCAGGCGGCTGTGCCGGGGGAGATCCTCGTCGGTGACCGGACGGCAGCGGCCGCGCAGGGCGCATTCGAGTTCGCCGCGCCAGTACGGATCGAGGCGAAGGGCAAGCCCGCCGGGATCGTCTGCCACAAGCTGGTGCGCGCGCTCTCGCTGATGCGCCCGCGCGGGATCGGCGGGCTGCGGCCGGTGTTCGTCGGCCGGGACCGCGAGCTGGCTGACCTGCGAGAGGCCTACGACCGCGTCGTCGCCAGCGGCCAGCCGTGCCTGGTCAATGTGGTCGGTGACGCCGGGGTGGGCAAGACGCGGCTGCTGCGCGAGTTCTGGCAGTGGCTGGGCGGGCAGCCGCGGCCGCCGCTGCAGCGGGTCGGCCAGTGCCTGTCCTACGGCCACGGGATCACCTACTGGCCGCTCGGCGAGGTGCTGAAGGAGCATTTCGGGATTTTGGAGAGCGACCCGCCGGAGGTGGCCGCGGAACGGGTCGCCGGCCGCGAGGGGCTGGGCTTCACACTCGGCCTCACCCCGCCGCGGGACATGCACCCGCTGACGGTACGCGACCGCATCCGCACCTCGTGGATCGGATTCCTGCAAGAGCTGACCGGACAGCAGCCCACCGCCATCTTCATCGAGAATCTGCATTGGGCGTCTGATGAGCTGTGTGACCTACTGCAAGTGCTCCTCGGACGGGTACGCGGGCCGCTGCTGATGATCGTGACCGCGCGGCCCGAGCTGCTCGATCAGCGGCCGGGCTGGGCCCAGTCGGCCGAGGCGTCCCTGGTGCGCCTGGGGGTGCTGCCGTCCGCGCAGGCGCAGGAGCTGATCGGTGCGCTGCTCGGAAGCGATTGCCCCGGCCCCATTAAGGAGCTGGTTGCCGGACGGGCGGAGGGGAACCCGTTCTTCGTCGAGGAGCTGATCGCCACGCTCGCCGACCGGGGAGTGCTCGCACGCAGCAACGGCGGCTGGTCGTTCCGCGAGCTTCCGGCGGGGTTTTCGGTCCCGGACACCGTGCAGGCGGTGCTCGCCGCCCGCATCGACCTGCTGCCTCGGGCCGAGAAGGCCGCGCTGCAGACGGCCGCCGTGATCGGACGGGTCTTCTGGAGCGGCCCGGTCCGCGACCTTGCCGGGGACGTGGACCCTGATTTCGGCCTGCTGCAGGATCGCGACTTCGTGTTCCGCCGGGTCGGCTCCTCGATCGGCGGCCAGCAAGAGTACATGATCAAGCACGCGCTCACCCGCGAGGTCGCCTACGGGAGCCTGCTGAAGGCCAGGCGCGCGCCGCTGCACGCCGGCTTCGCGCAGTGGCTGGAGCGGAACTCCAAGGACCAGGACGAGCACGCGGCGCTGCTGGCGTACCACTACGCCGAGGCGACCCTTCCCGAGGACTTCGATGTCGCCTGGTCCGGCCGGGAAGCGCAGGCTGAGGCTCTGCGCGCCAGGGCGGTCTCGTGGTCGCGGCGGGCCGCGGACCTGGCCATCGCCCGGTACGAGATCGACGAGGGACTAGCCCTGCTGCGCCGGGCGGTCCGCCTCGAACCCGAATCGCGGGAGCAGGCCGCGATCTGGCAGCGGATCGGCCGGGCCTGCGCCCTCAAATACGACGGCGAGGGCTTCTGGGATGCGATGCGGCAAGCGCTGGACCTCGGCGGCCCCTCCGCCGAGATATACGCTGACCTCGGCCTGGAAACGAATTCGCGCGCTGGGATGTGGGTCAAGCAGCCGGACATGACCCTCGTCGACGGCTGGATCGAGCAGGCCCTGGAACTCGCGGAGGAGGGCTCCCGTACCCAGGGGAAGGCGTTCGCCGCGCGAGCGTTGGGCGAGGACGACGAATCCGCCGCCCGCTCGGCCCTGGCGATCGCCGAACGGCTGGACGACCTCGAACTGCGCTGCACGGCGCTGGGCACCCTATCCACGGTGGCGTTCGCGGCTAACGACTTCGATCGGGCCGGCACGCTGATGGATCAGGAGATGGCGCTTCTGCCCGGGCTGGACAATCCCGATCTCAGTTCCGTGGAAATGCTTGTCGCGTTCTTCGTGTATCTGCGGTTGGGAAACCTCGGTGCGGCGGCGCGGGCCAGCGCGATGGCCACCGAGGCCGCGGCTGGGCTGACCCCGCACCATCGCCTGCACGCGGCGGCCTGGCAGATCCTGCTGCCGAGCGCAACCGGGCGCTGGGACGAGACGCGGGCCGTGGCGGCGGAGGCCGAGCGGGTGGTGGACGCCAACCTGGCCGCGGGCACGCCCTGCGTCTTCAACGTCTCCATCCTGCTGTACGCTGCCGCCGCTAGCGCGCACGCAGGCGACCAGGCCGAGGCCGGGCGGCTGGAAAGCAAGGCCGAGGGCCTCGGCATGGAAGGCAACCGGTGGTACCAGGGCTGGTTCGAGCCGCCCCGGATCCGCCTCGCGCTGGCCCGCCGGGACCTCGGCGCCGTCGCGGAGGTCACGCCGCCGGAGTTCGACTGGGACTGGGAGCCGGCGTCGACGTTCCTGGACGCCCTCGCCGCACTCGGCGACCGGGAGCGCATCGAGGCGGAGGCACCCAACTGGCTGCAACCCGGGGCGTTCGCCGAGCCGTTCGCGCTGCGCGCACTCGGTGCCGCGCGCGGCGACCGGGCACTGCTCACCCAGGCGCTGGAACGGTTCGAGGCCATGAGCCTCACCTGGCACGCAGAGCAGACCAGGCGCCTGCTGTGACAGGTGCTGCGCGTCCGGGCCCGCCCAGAATAATCATGCTGACAGTAGGGGCCGTATCCCCTGAGATGCAGCGCCCGGGCGTGGCTGGCGCGGTCGATGATGGCCTCCATCAGGAGCTGCTCGCGGTGACCGGTCCGGATCGGCCGGCCGCCGCCAGCGTGCTCCGCCACGCGGTAACCGTCAGTCACGCCGCCGACAGGGCCGGTGTCAGGTTGCCGGCACCTCGCTGTCGGCGAACCGGCTGAGCGCCGCGGCGTGCGTTACCGTGACGGCCTGGCCGCGCACCTCGATCCAGCCGCGCCGGTGGAAACCGCGCAGCGCCGCGTTGACGCTTTGCCGGGTGCCGCCCACCTGGTGGGCGAGCTCTTCCTGGCGCAGCTGCAGCTGGATGATCCCGTCCTCGCCCCTGGGCTGGCTGAGCAGCACCTTGGCGACGCGGCGGGGCAGATCCAGGAAGACCAGGTCAGATGCCGCCTCGGTGAGCCGCCGGAGGGTGGCCGCGACCAAGCGCGTCAGCGCCTGCGCCGCGGACGGCAGGCGCGCGCAGATGTCCTGGATCGTTTCCCGCGGGATGAAAAGCAGCTGGCAGGCCTCCAGGGTTTCGGCGTCGGCGGACCTGGGGCCGCCGTCGGCGATGCTCAGCTCGCCGAAACTGGCACCCGGCCCGATGATCGTCAGCGTCAGCTCGGCGCCGTCGGCGGAGCGCACCACGATCTTGACCCGGCCGGAGACCACCACGACCAGGGTGTCGCCGGGATCACCGGTGGTAAACACCACCTGACCGCGGCGGAACGCCCGCAGCCGGGCCGCCGCCACCACCGCCTCGAGATCCCGGGGCGGCACCGAGCTAAGCAGGCTGGTCTGGCGCAAGATGCCAGTCACGTCAGTCGTCACAGCGGACTCCTCAGGGCCGGCCGCCGCACGGCCTGACCTCTTCGGCATCCCGGGGCGGGGACCGTGCATGTCCAGGGTCGCCGATCACGAGGCCAGCCGCCAGGGTCCGGCGGCGGCTAACGACGCGCATAGGCCAGCTTCCAGCTCTGCGCGTCGCCGGTCACTGGGTGTCAGCATGCCGACTGCAACCGCGTCGGCCGGGTGACTGACAGTCACACCGCAGCCGGGCAGGCTGCGGCTAGCTGGCCATTTCGCAGGCCAGGACCCTTAAGGAGACCACGATGTACTCAGCTCTCAGCTACGAATTGATGCAGGCCCGCGTCGCCGACATGCACCGTCAGGCCCAGCGTGACGCGCTCGCCCGCGCGGCCCGCGGGGAGCGCCGCGCGCGCCGACCGCAGTCCGGGCACCCCGCCCACAGCCTCCCGGCCGTCACCGCGCGCCGTGTGCTCGCCGTGCTGACCGCCCGCGGCGCCTGACCCGTCGCCGCCAGCGGCAGTCCAGTTAAGGAAGTGTGCCATGGCCGCACTGATCGCGCTCGCAGCCGCTGGTCTGTTCGCCGCCGCAGCATTCGCCGCAGTCATCGGCGTCGTGAGCGTGGCCATCCGCCGCGAGGAGAGAAACCAGACCCTGGCCAGCGGGCCGACCGACGCCGTTACCGCGTGGGGGCGCCGGCTGAACGGGCTGCACGTTCGCCGTCCGCGCCGCGGCGCCGTCGCTGACCGGGAGATGACACCTGTCTAAGGCTGTCTGACCGGCCAGCGGCTGGCGACGGCGCGAGCCCTACGACATTGCCCTTCAGCGCGAACAACCTCAGGGCCGCCCGCGCTGCGCGGTTTCCACCGACGGGGCTGGATCGAGGTGCGCGGCCAGGCCGTGACGGTAACGCACGCCGCGGCGCTGAGCCGGTTCGCGGGCAGCGAGGTGTCGGCAACCTGACAACGGCCCTGTCGGCGGCGTGACTGACGGCTACCTCGCGGTTGACCAAGCTGACGGCAACTGGTCTTTCTCCAGACCCGGGTTCGCAAGGAAACGATCCAAAGGAGGTCGTCATGAACCGCATCCACAGCGCCTGCCGTTTCCTGGTCGGCCTGGCCAGGCGCGCCGGTGTCCTGCTCGTATCTACTGCCGGGCTGCCCGCCGTGTTGTGGGCCGACCCGCCGCTCCCGCCCGGCTGGAGCAAGCACCCACCGCTGCCAGACCCGGAACGGGTCCACGCCGCCCTAGCCGACGGCATGCCCGGCTGGCAGATCACCCTGATCGTCGCCACGACCGCCCTGCTCACCGCAGCGCTCACGGTGACCGCATACCGGCTACGGGCCATACGGCCGAGAGTGACCAAGAGCTCCGCCTGAGCGATGACCACGACACGGCGCTCAACAGCAGACCTGCGGCGACCAGCTGGACCATTGCCGGCGCCGCCGCCGGGAAATGGCCGCGCTAAAGCCCACCATGACCCCGGCAACCTGTTCCGCAACACAACATCCGCCCCGCCCAGACCGGATCACCGCCTTAAACGCGAAGACAGCCAGCCCCGGCGAGGCCGCGGCACAGAACCGGGTCAGTCCCGAAGCGCAGTCACTCAGCCCCGATAAAACGTGAGGAAGCGCCAATGAAGGGAACACATGTACGAGCCATCCCTGTCAGCCCGGCAGGTGCGCTAGTCAATGCTTGCTCGTAAAGTGGAGGCGTTAGATGTACTCTAAAGGCCCTGTTGCCAGCCTAACTGCAGCAGTAATCGCCATTCCGTTGGCAGTGGCCATATTCGGACCGGCTACCGCGCACGCGCTCGCTGGTGCGGTCCCGGGCAAGGCGCAAGTTAGTGCCCGGGCAAGAATCTCGCCGCGAGCGGCGCTAGCGGCTGGGCTGACGATATCCGGACCGGTCACCCTGCAATACGCCGCAACGACCAGCGAAAACGATTCCTGCACCGGAACATGCAGCGAAGGCGGCATCGGACAAGGTGGCTACACTTCCTACAACAGGGCCGCCAGCGGAACTCTTCAGTCCACGGTCAACTTCTCGGTAGAGAACGGCACGACGAAGCCGGCGGCCGGTCAACTCAGCGAACCAACCGACACCTACAACGCCAGCGGCAGTTTCACCTACTTGGATGCTCAATGCTCAATCATGACTGGATCAGGAACGGAGGTTGCGCAAGGAGGAACGCGCTCAGGCAGCCTGAAGGTAGAATCCCTGAAAGTCATCAAAAATGGCACGGGACAAACAGGCCTGGAGCTGCTCTACGACGACTTTTACTTCAATGCAGCTCCGATGGAGAACACATTCGTGACATTGAACGTTACGTCGGGGTGCCAGCCAGCTCCGTTTAAATATGCCGAGAGCCAGTCGGCCAGCGACGTTGAAACCGTGAACGAAGCCCTCGGCCTAGTTACGTACACCGGGACCAGCGCTTGCCGTCTCAACGGCTGTTACGACATCACCGGCTGGACGATCAACCCAAACTGGACACCACAAACGGGCGGCACGCTGGCCACAAAGTCGCTCACCGCGTCCGCTCCGCAGCCCGGACCTGATACCGGAACCGTAGATGCGAAGCAAACGTGGACGCTCACAACCACGCCCACGCTGACGATCACCAGCCCGCCCGCGGATAAGACCCTGGCTCTCACCGACGCCAAGTACTTCACCCCCCAGCCCGGCCTCACTGACCGCCAGCCCGAGCAACGCAACCTCACCGTCGAGGGAACCGCGCCGCAGACAGACACGTCGGTCACGCTCAACGGTGTCCAGGTTCCAGTGGCCGGCGGCACCTGGAAGGCCGAGCTGCCGATCACGATGGCCCAACTCGGTCAGTTGACGCTGACGGCAAGCGGCGGGACCACCACGGTCCAGCAGACGAACACGCTGATCGACATTGAGATCACCAGCCCCACCGAGAATCAGCCCGAGCCGATCACCGCGGCGCCCGCGATGCCCCCGCTGAACGCCACCCTCAGCGTGCCGGGGTACCCGGGGGCCACGTCCGGGGTGTCCTTTGGCTGGACGCTGGACGTACGCGGCGAAACGGTCAGCCGGCCCGGCACCTGGACCGGCTATTCACAGATAACAACCGGGTCGACCACCGGCACCGGCGAAGCGTGGCAGCCCACCTATGACCACGTCGTCGGTGGCGTCGCCCGGTTGACCGCGACCGCTGACCTGCCCGGGGTGCTGGACAACCCGGTCACCTCCGAACTACGGTGGTTCACCATCCCCGGCACCAACCCATCAGCGGCGGTTGCGAAAGCTTATGTCGATCAGACCAATCCGCAATACGCAAACATAATCCGGCACCTCGTTTGCATCGAAAGCAGCTGGCATCAGTTCAACACTGCTGGTTACTTTCCCGGCAATAATAACCAGCCGCCCATTCCGGATCTGCCCGCCGACTGGAGCCCCAATCCCGGTCTCGGCCAGCCGCTGTACGGGCCCCCAGCGGGCATCGGGATCGCCCAGCTCGACCAGCCCCCGGCGCACCTGATCTCACCCGATGAGTACTGGAACTGGCAGGCCAACCTGCAGGGCGGCTACGGTGTCTGGGCTGCCAAGCTGCAAGAGGCTCAGGGATGGGTTCAGTCCGAACAAACCCGGCTCGACGACAGGCTAAAGGCTGCTCTTAAGCGGGCAGATGCAAACCGGGCCGCCCAGAAACCGCCGCTGCCGCCCATCGACATGAATCCGGTCACCGTTCCCCCGCTTACCAGCCAGGAACTCATATACCAGGCCATCCGTTACTACAACGGACAAAAGGAGTACCACTTCGACGCCGACTACGTGCTCAGCGCTAACGGCCTCGAAGTGAACCTAGTGCCGCAAATTCAGCAATGGGTAGGCGGCACAAACCAGGCACTATACGGCGCGCCGCCAAGCCCCGATGGGAACTGGGGAACTGTGCCCCACAACCTGCACCTCCGGCAACCATGGGTGGCCTTCCCCCGCAACCAGAACTATGTGGACCAAGTACTCAATTGCAAAAACAGCTGACCGTCGTCGCAGCGTTTACCCCGGTTGAGCCGGCCTGGGGCGCGGAGCCGGAAATCCCCCGGTCCGCTTCCCCAGGCCGTTGGCCGAACGTCACCGTGCCGGCGCTCCGGACCGGTGAAGGCCCTAATGACCTGTGTGGCCTCGATGCGCTTCGGATACCAGGAAAGCTGGTCCCCCACGGGGCCGGGAGGCCAGCATGGGGGGGCAGATCGGGGGGCAGAATCCAGCTAGCGAGCGCTCGCGGCAGCTTGCGACAGCTCGCCTGAGCCAGCGTCTGGGCTGCTCAGAGCCTCTGTGGCGGTTAAAGAGACTTACTGGTTGTCTATGGTAAGGAGAAGGTCTACGGTTCGATTCCGTAAGGGGGCTCTGACCAGGTCATTCCTCGTATTCTCGTCTCTCCAGTTCTGGCTATTAGCCCAGATCCGTGACAAGGAGATGGCCTGACCGCAGGACACTCTCAATCCAGCTCACCTGCGCAGATGAGCACCGGGATAGCTGGTTGAGGAGAGCTACAGCGTCGTAGAACAGATAAGTTGGCCAGATTGGGCACGTGGCTGCTGCCGCCCCGCCGGGGTGGCCGACGTAGACGGCGCCCGGTTGATGACGCTGGGTGACGGGCTTCGTGCCTGGTGGCTGGCGGGGCAAACTCGTGTGGTACCTGGTCTACGTCGGGTGTCACGGACGGTGAGTATCAACTGCACCACGGCAGCGGGCCAGCGGGGCCGAACGATGCTCCTATGCGCTGTCAAGGGCTTGGATGACATTTCGGTGGCCTGATTTCTCTGGGGTTTGGTGAATGCGGATTGTGCCGGGCTGGGGTCGGCCGCTGGGCGGCGGACAGGACAGGGACGGGCCACTCGCGGCGGAGGGCAAGCTCTTAGGAGGTCACATGCCAGCAGGCTGGAAATGGGGCCCGGGGGCGGCCGACGAATCGTTCGAAGGCCAGCAGGGATGCGGCAGCCGATTAGCGGGTCACGCCGTCCCTGGAGTTAGGGGTTCTGGCGCCTCCATCCTGCCGCCCGTTCACCGCTATCCGGCTTCGGTCATACGCGGGCAAGGCCGATCAGCACACTTGTTCCCAGTAATCGCGGGACCTCAGGCCGGCGGCGTGGCGACTTGCCCGTCACGAGATTCCGGTGCGCTTGGCGATGCGGATCGCCTCGGCCGCACCCTGCGTCCACGGATCGCCGTGACCTGGGCAGGAGGGTCCGTGCCGCGGTGGGCAGCTGGTCCAGCGATTGCAGCGCCTGCCGCGAGTCCCGCTTGAATGCTGCGGGCATGATCTGCGGCCCGGTGCGGCCGGTGAGGGTGTTGTGAGTGACCAGCGCATCGCGCCGGTCAGGAGGAGCACCCCGCGCGCTTCCAGGAAGAGCGTGGCGTTGCCGGGGGTATGGTCCCGGTGCGTGCACGGCGCGCGGGCGGCCCGGCACGTCGATGGTGTCTGCGTCGGCGAAGGTGGGCACCTCCGCGACGGGAACGGTCCGGAACCGTTTCGCGCCGCGTCTGCCGAGCGAGAGCATGGTGCGGTACATCTCGGCGCGCAGCAGGTACCTGGCCATGCTGCCGTCTGGGTGAGGCACCTCGGCGCCGCGCGCGACTTCAGCGTCGGCCTCATGGATCCACACCCGCGCCTCAGCTTGGGTGCGGGCGCGGTCGGCGGAGCCGCTGTGGTCGCTGTGCGCGTGCGTGATGATCACGGCGTCGAGGTCGCCTGGACGACCAGGCGGTGAATCGCCACACCGGGGCCCCGCTCGCATCTCGAAGCGGCGGCGCCCCCGGTGGCCGTGCCAGGACCAGCGCCCCGCCGGCCACAGCGACGGCGGTGAGCGCCGGGATGGCAAGCGGAGCGAGCCGCGGCCCGAACCAGAGCTCGAACATGGGGACGTCGTCGCCGGCCCGGCGCTGGAAGATCCCCAGCGGGCATCCCCCGGCCACGAGCAGGGCGACCCCCTCGCCGGTCAAAACGCCGATGGACACTCCCAGCCAGCGATCACGCCGCCGAGTCAAGCCGCAGGTCCATAGGTAAGCCAGGCAAACAACCTCCCCCAGCCCGACAACGGTGTGCAACCGCCGAAGCGGGCGAGCTTGGTGGCTGAGCACCGGCTCACGGCTCCCTTCCACCAAGGCAACGATGCCGGGACAGCTGAGACCAGGCCAGAGCCGATAGTCCCGATTCCCGCCCTGACCACCCCATTTGGCCTCAGCCGCTCTCAGCAGCCGGTCTGCGCAGGTATGCAAATCATCCGATCTATGCCTGGGCCAGACATCGCGGGACCGTGGGCATGAGCACTGATCGGCGGCGATGCGCGCGGTCGTGAAGCCTTGGGCTGATCACGCTGTGTGAGACCAGTGCACCGGCCCAGAGGTTGCCGGTTAGGTTTCACACGTGAGCCGGAGTCGGGCAACAGGTGACTGCCGCGGAACGGCCAGCTCTGGCGGCCTGGCAGGGCTATGGCCGCGAGCGGGCGCACGCGGGCACGAGCGCTTGACCGGTTCCCGGCGGACGAGCCCTGCCATCCCCCCGGGTATGCCGGGACGGGCGTCATGGCCGGCCGTGGCGCCGCCGCGACCGGGTCCAGGTACGGGCGAGCACCCGCACCAGGCTCAGCGAGGCCAAGACGGCGATGGTCAGGTCCACGGCGGATACCCAGCGAACCTGGCCGCCTTTCACGACGTAGGCACCTACGGGCAGCACCAGCCCGCCGAAGCCCCCGCCGGCGTCCACGCGCCCTGAGTCCCGCGGTGGTGCATCGTGTCCCGCCGGGCCCCCCTCGGCCAGGCTGTCGGGACCGGCGGCCGGGTCACGGTGGCGAGGGTGTGCTGTCCCCGCGCCGCCTCCGCCGGCCACCACCGCGACCGGAATGATGAGCATGTCGTCCTTCTCGTAGGCGGTGCCGAACGCGCGGTGCACCGACAGATTGTCCGACGCTTTCGTCAACAGGTTCCCCACGTCCATATCAACCGCCTCCTCTTGCTCCCAGCTGGGCCATGTCCCGTCCGTGAGGCCAGCATCCTGAATCGAAAGCCTGCCACCGGCCCGCGGCAGCGGTCGAGGCGCAACAGCGGCGCAGATAGACCTGTTCGGCACGACGCGACTGGGCCTCCGCCGCGCGGGGAGAGGCGCCCGGGCGGCTCGGCGAGCGTTCTCCCTGACGTTCGCCGTGACTCAGCGTAACGCCCTGGGCTGACGGTTTACCGGCGTCGGGGGGCGGCTGTGTGGGGGCGTTGGGCGGGTCGTTCAAGGGCGCCGACCGCTGCGGGGCGGTCTAGTATCGGTGGCCACGGCGCGGCGTGACGGCACGAGGCAGGATCCGATGAAGGCTATGGTTCAGGACCGGTTCGGGCCGCCGGAGGTCTTGCGGCTGGCGGATACCGGCCTGCCCCAGGTCGGCGCCGGCGACGTGCTGGTCCGGGTGCGCGCCGCCGCGCTTAACCCGGCCGATTGGCACATTCTGCGCGGGGACCCGCTGGTCGCGCGGCTCATGGGCGTGGGGCTGACCAGGCCGAAAGCCCGGGTGGCCGGGGTCGACGCGGCGGGGGTGGTGGAGGCGGCCGGCGCGAACGTGCGCGGGCTGCGGGATGGTGATGAGGTGCTTGGCTTTTGCCGGGGCGCGTTCGCGGAGTACGCGTGCGCCGCAGCGGACTTGGTGGTGCCCAAGCCGGCGGGCCTTACCTTCGAGCAGGCGGCCGCGGTGCCGATCGCGGCGACGACGGCCCTGCGCGGGATCCGCGACGTGGGCGAGGTGACGGCCGGTCAGCGGGTGCTGGTCAACGGGGCCGGCGGCGGGGTGGGCACCTACGCCGTCCAGATCGCGGTGGCGCTGGGCGCCGAGGTCACCGGGGTGTGCAGCACGCGCAACGCCGAGCTGGTCCGCTTCCTCGGCGCCGCGCACGTCATCGACTACACCACGCAGGACTTCACCGACGGGCGGACGCGGTACGACGTGATCCTCGACAACGTCAGCAGCCTCCCGCTCACCCGGCTGCGCAGGGCGCTCACCCCCGAGGGGACCCTCGTGCTCAACGGTGGCGGTTCGCCCGGCCACGTGTTCGGGCCCGTCGCCGGCATGTTGCGGGCAGTGGTGGCCAGCGCGTTCGTCTCACAGCGGCTGCGCCCGCTCCCGTCCCGGCAAAACCGGGACGAGCTGCTCGCCGTGACCGGGCTCATCGGGGACGGCAAGCTCACGCCGGTCGTCGAGCGGACCTACCCTCTGGGCGACACCGCCGAGGGCCTGCGCCACGTGGAGCAGGGGCACGCGCGCGGCAAGATCGTCGTCACCGTGGCGTGAGATCGGTAGGCACGGAAGGCTGCAACACCCGACCCGGCGATGTTTCAACCGGAACGTCCCCACCCCGAAGATCCACCGCGCGCGGAACGGGCTGTAAGCCGCTGACGGCCTGGGCAGCCGCCAATAACCAAGCCGAGCCCGGTGCGCCCCAAACTGGCAGCCTGTTCCGCTGCGCTTCGTAAACCTCCCCGATGCCGGACACCCCTCTTCCCGGCAATACCGGCATCGGGCAGCCATGACGGCCATGCGCTTGACCGCACAGATCGCCCCATTCGGCGCGGCGTTGACGGCGCGCCACGAGACCGACGCTGGCGCGCAGAGCAATTAGATGACATGCATCGGCGGGTCGGCGTGAGTGTCTGACCTGGCGCGGTGGCTGTTCGCACGGCGAGGACCTCCCCAGCTCAGACGCATCACGATTGATTCGTAAGCCATTCGTGTGTGGGGCGCCTGGGGCGCCCCCGGGAGCGTGAGGAGGTCCCGATGCCTATCGTAGGCGGGCTGGATATCCACCGGAGGCAGATCACTTTCGACTACCTGGACACCGTGACCGGGGAGGTCAAGCGCGGGCAGATCGCCCCGGCTGACCGGGCGCACGTGCGGGCCTGGCTGGCGCGGTTCGCCGGCCGGGACGACGCCGCGTTCGCGGTGGAGGGGTGCGCGGGGTGGCGGTATGTCAGCGAGGAGCTGGCCACGGCCGGGATCGCCGCGCATCTGGGCGAGCCGGCTGACACTGCCGCGGCCCGCGGCCGCAAGCGGCACGCCAAGACCGACAAGACCGACGCCGCGCACCTGCGGACGCTGCTGGCCGAGGGCCGGCTGCCCGAATGCTGGATCCCGCCGGCACACATCCTGGAGTACCGGGCGCTGCTGGAGACCTACCACGATCTGCGGACCGCGCACACCGCCTGGGTGCAGCGCATCCATGCGGTGTTCTTCCACCAGGGCGCGCCACCGCTATGCGACGACGCGCTGCGCACCGAGGCCGGCCTGGCCAAGCTGCGGGCCGCCGCGGCCGCCCACCTGTCGGCGGCCGGGCAGCAGCAGGTCGCCACTGCCCTGGACATGATCGCCGCCACCGAGGCCCGCATGGGCCCGCTGCGCCACCAGCTGCGCGATGCCGCAGCGCACCTGACCGGCGCCAAGGTGCTGGCGGCGCGGCTGTATGGGGTCGGCCCCTTCACCGCGCTGGCACTGACCTGCTGGCTGGGCGGGGCGGACCGGTTCTCCTCCTCCCGCAAGGCGGTCCGGTTCACCGGGCTGGACATCACCGTGCACTCCTCCGACCGCAAAGGACCCGCCGGGCGGCTGTCCCGGCAGGGACCACCGGTGCTGCGCTGGGCGGTCTATGAAGCCGGCAAGACCCACGCCCGCACCTCAGCCCCCGACCACGCCTACTACGCCACGGTCAAAGACCGCAAAAACAGCAAGCGCGCCTGCCTGTCGGAGGCCCGCAAGATCGTCCGGCAGGCCTGCCACATCCTGACCGAGCTCGGCGACGACGCGCTCACCGCCACCTGAGCTTCGCCCAGTCCATAGTGACCAGGCACCCGGCATCCCGGGCCTGGGTGGGCATGCTGCAGCCACACTCACCCGATGGGGACCACCGCGGCCAGCTCCTGCCGAGCCGCTGTCAGCCGCCGTCGGCCTGCGCGCGCACCAATGGCCAGGCGGGCGGCCTGATTAGACTGAGCGGCCGCACCCCCAGGGGCACCCAATCAATCATCTTGTCGCCGGGGCAGCGCCCAAGCCCCGCGGACCCAGGTAAGGCTGGCTGCTCCCACACCCCCCGGGCCCAGGCATCACCGGCTTGGTCACCCCGCCAGACAGGAAGGCCCCCCACCTGAACCACTAACCCCTCACCGCCCACTACCGCCCTCCCCGTCCCTTGCCGCCGAGCATGATCCACTCCCGGGCGGCCGCGTCAAGGACGCCCTGCGGGCGCCGGCTACGCCGGCCGGGGCCTTGCCCCGGTCCCTGACACACCCCGCCCGGTCGCAGAACCCGGCAGCTACCAAGGAACAGGGAGCAGACCAGGCACGCCCAAACCCAACGAAAGCACGGGCTGCATCAGCCACGCCGGACCACTTGCATCACCGGCCGATACAGGTAGGGCGGTTCGCGTGTGTCGGGTCCACCGAGGGCCGTAACGGAGCGTGACAGGCTATCAGGATTACCCGTACATCTGGGCGTTACGGAGCGCTCGGGAGACTGTGCCGCCGCTGCGGTGCATCCAGGAACGGGAGTTCCGGAAATACTGGCCCACGCGCCCTCTATCTAGATAGAGTTAGAGTGTGGCGCGTGACCGGGGGTTCTCCGCACAGACCTTGCTGGTTCTGGCGGCGCTGTGCGCTGAGCCGTCGGCGTGGCGGCACGGCTATGACCTGGCCAGGGAAACGGGGCTGAAGTCGGGCAGCCTGTACCCGATCCTGGTCCGGCTCGCTGACCGGGGGCTGCTGGAGGCGTGCTGGGAGGATGTCCAGCCTGCCGGGCGGCCCCGGCGGCACCTGTACCGGCTCACCAGCGAGGGGTCGGCCCGGGCGGAGGCCGGGTTGGCCCGGGCGGCCGCCGCACCACGGCGGGCTGCTGTCCCGGGGCGGCGCGGTCTGGCCGCGCAGGGATCGTGATGGGCTGGCTGACCGGGGCGCTGGCCGGTCTGTTGCGCCGCTCGGCGCGGGTGCTGCCGGCGGGGCGGCGGCAGTGGGGCGAAGCGGTGTGGGCCGAGGCCGGCCAGGTGCCGGCCGGGTGGCGGCGGCTGTGGTGGGT
The DNA here is from genome assembly GCA_963703605.1 of uncultured Actinomycetes bacterium. Taxonomy (GTDB): domain Bacteria; phylum Actinomycetota; class Actinomycetes; order Streptosporangiales; family Streptosporangiaceae; genus DASXKD01. The sequence goes on along the minus strand of CAVPFC010000056.1, from coordinate 59,396 downwards.
GGCGGGCGGGTTGTGGCTGGTGATCAGGGAGGCTGTGGTGAATCGCAGGATCGGGTACGGGCTGGGGGCCGGGGCGGTGGCGGTCATCGCGGCCTGGGCGGTGTGGCTGAGCTGGCGGGCCGCACCGGCCGCTGATGCCGACAGCCTGGTCGACCGGGCCAGGGTGATCGTCATGGCGGCCGCGCTGGCTGGCCTGCCGTGGGTGGCCCGGCGGCGCGGGGTGTTCGGCCCGGCCGGCCGCGGCGCGGCGATCCGGGTGCTGCGGGTCGGCGGTTGCGCCGCCCTGTGCGCTTTGGTCCTGTTCGTCGTGTACCTGGACCAGACCGCTCCGGGCCTGCGCGTCGGCGACCACGAGCCTGGCGGGGCCGCGGCGAACTTCAGCTGGGCGCAGCAGGCGATCGGCCTGGAGTTCATAACCCTCGCGCTGGCAGCGCTGCTCATCGTCGTGATGTGGCGGCCGGTTGCGGGCCCTACGGCCATTATCGCGGTGGCCGTCGGCGGCCTGCTGGCCCTGATGCTGGCTTTGTTCATGGCCCCGTTTCAGTTGCTGATCATCGGCTACGCGGCCGGGATCCTCGCGGCGACGGCGCGGCGGTCGCAGGTAGCACCGGCGTCGCTGGGCATCGGCGTCGGCGCCGGCGCCGCCGCGAGCCTGGCCGTGTACGCGCTGAAGGCGGCGGGCGGCACCTACCCAGGTTTCGGGCACCCACGTATCGCCTCAGGCTCGGCGATCGCGGCCGGCCTGGCCCACCTGCCGCTGGTGACGCTCGTGCTGGGACTCGCCGCCCTCGCCGCGGGCCTGCTGGCAGCCTGGCGGGCACCAGACGGCGCCAGCCTGGGCGACCATCGGCTGGCCCGCTTCCGTCAGGGGGCGGCGGCCGGCATCATGGCCGGCGCTGCCGGCGCGCTGCTGCTCACCACCCTCACCAGGTGGTGGCCCGTGCTCTTCCTCGGTCCACTGCTCGGCATCTGCGCCGGCGCCTACGGCGCGGGCGTCGGCGCCACACTTCCGCGCCAGCCACGGTCAGACCGATCGTGGTGGGGCGGCGTCTTCGCCGCCAACCTGGGCCGAGCTGCCGCTCGCCCACACAACCACCGGTAAACATCGCCGACGCCGATGACACCACCTTCGGCGACGTAGCGGAAGGCGCCAAGATTCCGGTCATCGTCGATTTGTGTGCGCCCTGGTGCGGGCCCTGCCGCATGGTCAGTCCCGCGCTGGAGCAGCTCCCCCGCGACCTGGCAGGCCGGGTCAAGCTGGCTAAGGTGACCGTCGACCTCTCGCCGCAGGTGTCCCAGCGGTTCGGGGCGCAAGCCATCCCCGACCCTGCTGGCGCTGCGCGAAGGGCGGTCGCCGCCCGGCAGACTGGCGCCGCCCCCATGGCAGCCCTGCGGGTCTCGGTCAACAACGCGCTCGCCACGGCCGCTCCTTGAGTATTGCTATGCACCGTCAGCGCTCCCAGACCGCCGAGCCGGCCAGTGCTCTCCACCTGCGAGCCGCTCGCGCCTGCCGGATAGGCCGAACGGCACCTGGCGGCGACCGTCATGCGACCCAAAGGACCTGGTGATCTTTCGATCATCCATATAACGACGGCGATGCGCGCGTCGCGGATCTCAAGGCAGGATCACTGAACGTGACCGCTTCCCAGGGAGGCGGAGCGCCGGATCGACCGCTTCCCAGGGAGGCGGAGCGCCGGATCGAATCTGATTGCCGGAGATCTGTGGTGGCGGTGCCGGTTCCTGCACGTAGGGTGGGCTGCACGGCGAGGTCCCATATCCCCATTTTGGTGTGGTATGGGCCTTTTCCGTGCAGCCTCCCTCCGAACCCGGTGTGCACCGTTTCGATGCGCCGGGCTCTCCAGCGATTTATGCCGCGTGCGCGATGGGGTTGGCGTGGATGTACTCGTGGCATGGCGCGCAGACAATGAGGGTCTTGCGCCGCATTCGTGCCATGAGGGCGGCCCACGCGGGTTGGCCCGGCCCGGGCCTGCCGAGCTGGCTGAGCGCGGCGACTTGGTGGACGACCACCGTGGTGCCGTGCTCGCACAGCTCGCATACCCGCTTGCGGAGCCGGTGGATCAGCTCCTTGCGGGGGTAGCCATTCCGGGCCGGGGCGGGGTCGTGGATGACCGCGCGCCTGTCTTGCTTGAGGGGTATCCCGCCGAATCGTGCTACCAGATCCTTCTTGCCCTGGCGGTGCCGTCTGGCTTCGAAGCAGGTCCTGGGGCCGTGGCCGGTGATAACTTTCGCCTTGTAGCGGGCGGCTATCTTGGCCACGGAGGACTTGTGCTTGGCGGCCAGGGTTTTCAGCATCGATGTCTGGGCGTACCAGCACAGTGTGCTGAGCCGCCAGACGTCCTGGGCGAGCAGGTAGTAGTTCACGATGCCCCGGTATTCGGCTGCGTAGGTCCGGGCGATGTCGTAGTCGTCCAGGTTCTGCAGGCCGGGCCGGTGCCAGGGTTTGCCCCGGCGCCGGTAGGGGGCGATTTTGGCCTTGATCACGTCCGGCGGCACACGCAGCGCGATTCTCCCGTTAGCCGACCGGCGGCCGTAGGTGATCCGGGTGTTGCAGTGCTGGACGATGATGTGGTAGCCGAGGAACCGCGCAGGCTGGGTGCGGGCGTGGCTGATCAGGGTCTTGTCCTGGCTGAGTTCCAGCCCGAGGGTCTCCCGGAGGAACGCCGCCAGTTCGGCCTTGATCTGCTCGGCTTCGGCCTTCGGCCCGATATATCCCAGTATGTGGTCGTCTGCGTATCTTATGTACCGCAGCCGCCGGTATCCGGGGTCCATCGGGTCGATGGAGGGGAGCGTGCGCATCTGGCGTGTCAGGTCCCGGGCCGTGGCCCGGTCCCCGCGTTGCCGCGCGCTGTCCCGCCGGGCTCTTATCCTCATGTATTCGGGGTTTCTTGCCCGGCTGGCTCCCCGCGTATATCGCGGGATCAGGTCCCTCTCGACGAACTCGTCGAGCTTATTCAGGTAGATGTTACTGAGGACGGGTGAAACCACGCCGCCTTGCGGAACCCCGCTGAGCGTGTCATGGTATTCCCAGTCCTCCAGGTACCCGGCTTTGAGCATGTGGCGGATCAGCCGGAGAAACCGCTGATCGTGGATTTTCTCCGCCAGGATCTTGACCATCATCTCGTGGTCCAAAGACCCGAAGCAGTCGGAGATATCTCCCTCGATAAACCACGTGGTCCCGACCCAGGTGTTGCGGATTTCCCGCAGTGCGGTGTGGCATCCGCGTCCTTTGCGGAACCCGTGGGACTGGTCTGAGAACTGCGGCTCATAATACGCCTCCAGCAGGAGGCGGACCACTTCGCCGACCAGTTTATCGGACCACGACGGCAGGCCCAGGGGACGGAGCTTCCCGTTCTTTTTCGGGATGTAGATGCGGCGGGCCGGGGCGAACCGGTACCGCTCGTACCGCATCAGCTCGATGATCTGGTCGATCTTGTCCTCGGACATGCCGTCGGCGGTTTCCTCGCTGGCACCCGGCGTCATCGCCCCCTGGTTGGAGTAGATGTTGCCGTACGCCAGCAAGTACAGGTTCTTGCTGAACATCTGCCGGTACAGCTGCGTGAGCGGCAGGCCCTTCCTGCCGCGCTCGCGGAGAACGCTCAGTACCACTGCGGCTTCCTGCATTGCGCATGCCTCCTGGCCTGGTGCTGTTCATCGCCTGTGCCCCTTCGCCCTGTGGACCGCCATTAACGGTCTCCAGATTGGCCGGACGTCACCCCGGCGACTACTACGGGCACTCCGTCGCCATAGGACTCGCGTCCCTTAGGCGATCCCACGTTCACAACTGCTATACGTACTAGCGCGACTTAGGCGTCCCGTCCGTCTCCTTCAATGCCCTGACCGGGCATCGCTCCTGCGCCCCGGAGGATTACCACAGGGATCTGCGCACCCTGCGGCAGGGGCCGGTGCCGGTTTCATGCGTCTTTCCGGCAGGCTCGGATTCTTGCCTTCTGGAGACTAGGATTCAGGCAATGCGGCTTTCACCATATCGCGCGGATCTCCCGGCACGCCGCCCCGTACGCATCGGCAACGGCCGCCGGTTTCCTGGCATGCTATTTTCCCCATTCACCTTTCGGATCACGGGTAAGCCATCAGATCCAAAGACACCTCCTCCAGTCCATGCCCGCTCTGCGGGCTATATAGCAGTGCGCCTCGTGGCGCACGCAGATCCTCCGGTTCTGTACGCAGCGGGACCAGTTCGGTGTGCTGCTGATTTGTGCGGCTACTCTGCTTTGAGGGACAGCGCTGGTGGCTATGTAATCGAATTGGTGAGCACGGCGTTTCTCAGGCGTCCCTGGTCATCATTCGCCACGCGCCGAGGATCGTCCAGGCCGCCAGCCAGGCGATGATGACGCAGACGGCCTGGGTGCCCGATTCAGGCAGCAGTGAAAGCCCGTTGCCGGGGCGGGCGATGCCTCCGGTTACCCCTGGCAGCCCGAATACCGCCGGCAGCCCGGATGGTTCCAGGTGCGCCACCGCCAGCCCGACGAACGAGCGTTGCAGGTCCTGCAGATGGGGGATGTCAGCCGCGGAAAGGATCGGGGTCAGGATTATCTGGACCACGATTATCAAGATCACTGGGCCGGTCCGCTGCCCCATCAGCGAGGCGAGCCCGAGTCCGAGGATGAATCCGACGGCCGCTTCAAGCTCGATCCACAGTCCGGCCTTGATCATGAGGGAGATCGGCGGGCGGCGGAGAATTTGGGTGTAACCGTGGTAGTCCTGGCTGGCAATCCTGGCGGCCAGGGCTTCCAGTTTGGGGGGCGCGGGCTGGGCGGGGGTGACTGCTGATTTCGACCAGCCAGGCGGGCCGGCGCAGGCGGCAAGCTGCGGAACCTTCCCGTTGTAGGGGAGAGAGCAGATGATCGGCTCGGCACGGTCCCGGGCCCAGCTCTCGAAGCCGGCGCGAGACAGGCCGGGGGGTATGTTCACGTTCGAGTCATCGATGAAGGCCGGGGCGGCGAAGACGCTGACCGCGCAGACGATCGTGTAGCCGATCGCGACCAGCGGCACGATAATCGCCAGTCCGGCAGGGATCCGGGCTAGGTAGAGCGCCAGCCGGGACCGGCCGGTCACGACCAGGTGCCGGAACATTCCTTCGGTGAGGTCGCGCGAGCCGGCCGTACAGCCGACCGTGGCCGCGACGATGAAGCCGAGGGTATAGAGAAAGCCGGCTACCAGGACCGCGAAGATTGTGTCGTTGCCAGCGGGAGGGTTGGAGCGTGGCGCGAACGCGTGGAGTAGCAGCCGAATACCGAGGAACAGCGCCGGGAACCCGATGTTCACCACGACGAGGGCGATCATGAGGCCGCGCCGCCGCCGCAGCTCCATGATTCTGGTGGTGATCATGCCGATGGTGGGAATCGGGGATCCCCGGCGGTCGCGGGAGTGACCGGCGGGTGCCACCTGCACCGGCTGGTCCGGCATGGATGCGCCACCGGCGGGAATGGTTGTCATTCCGGATCCCCTAGCCTGCTGGTGACTTGCAGGAACCACGATTCGAGCGAGGTCTGGACCGGCTGGAGCCGGTAGACGGTGATTCCGCCTTCGACGAGAATCCGGTTGATTTCGGCGATGACGTCGCGGCCCGTGCCCGCAGGCAGCGTGATCTCCAGGCCCAGCGCCGGCGGCACGGCCTCGACGCGGGCGCCGAGGGTGGTGCCCGCGAGCAGGGCACGGGCCCGGCCGGGTTCGGAGCATTCGACCTGAACCGCGACCAGCGCCCCCGCCAGCAACTCGGAGATCGGTCCCTGCCGGATGACGCTGCCGCGGTCGACGATGGCGACGGCGTCACAGGTCCGCTCCACCTCGTCGAGGAGGTGGGAGGACAGCACGACGGTGCGGCCCTCGGACACCAGCGACAAGATCATGTCGCGGATCCCGGCCATTCCGGCCGGGTCGAGCCCATTCATCGGCTCGTCCAGAAGGAGCAGCTGGGGGTCTCCCAGCAGGCAGGCGGCGACCCCCAGCCGCTGCCGCATCCCCATCGAGTACTCCGAGACCCGGTCGTCGGCACGGTGGGCCAGGCCGACGCGCTCCAGCGCTGGCCCGATGCGGTCCCGCGCGGCCGGTTCGCGTGCCGCGGCGAGAAGCCGCAAGTTCTGCCTGCCCGTGAGATGGCGGTGGAACCGGGGTTCGTCGACGATGGCGCCAACACGAGCGAGCGCCGCGTCGCGATGCCGCGGGACCGGGTATCCGAGCAGGGACATCGTGCCGGCATCGGCGCGGGTCAATCCCAGCAGCACCCGGATGAGCGTGGTCTTGCCGGCGCCGTTGGGGCCGAGGTAACCGAACGCCGATCCCCGGGGGACCAGGAGCTCAACACCGTTCACGGCAATATTCGCCCCGAAACGCTTGGTGAGCCCGTGGGTCTCCACGGCCCAGCGGCTCTGGGCGGCCAGCTTGCCGGGGGCGCCAGGCAGAGCCGTGGTGCTCATCCGATGCCCCCTGCGGCTGCCGCCGCCGCCCGCGGCGGCCTGGCGAAGAGCGCGACGGTGAGAACGGCGGTCACCGGATCCTTCCAACGGCGGTGGGGAACAAGCATCACGGGTCCTTCGCCCGGCTGGGCTCAGATGTAAGAGCATGCGATGACGGAGGCGGGAACGTCTTCGGCGCGGGGTTGGAACTTTGCCAGCCCACCATGCTGTAACCCTGGGTGGAGGCGTATCCACCCACCGTTAGAGCGTGTCTCTGCCCTGAAGGTGATCCCGTTCGGGCCGGCCCGCCGTAACGTTGATGAGATGAGCTCAGACCCCGCGGCCAGCGTCGCCCTCGCCACGCTGCGCAGAGCGCGGGCGCAGCAGGAGGCAACCCACCGGTGGATGCGCCGCCTCGCTCCACCGCTGTTTGTCGTGGTGGCAGTGGCGGTGTTCAGCAGCGGCCGGAACCCGGGGTTTGCGGGCCGCGACGTGGCTGCCGTTCTCGCTGTGGGCGGGTTCGCGCTTGGCACGCTGAGCGCGCTGACAGCCCGCTACCGCCGCGCGGCGGTCCGCATCATCTTCGCCGTGGTGCTCGTGGCCAGTTCGGCGGCGCTGGTGAGGCTGCAACCGGACGGACCGGGCCTGGCCGGGCTCTTGGCGGGCCTCGTGCTGCTCGCCCCACGGGTGCCAGATCGCTTCCCGATCGCCCTGTCTATCGCCGGCATCACGTGTCTGGCGGCGGTTGCGGTGGCCGTCAGCCACGGCTCGCCGGCCTTGGCGCTGCTCAGCGCCATCGCGATCGTCGGCTTCCCCGGCATGATGTTGCTCGCGAGACGGCTCGGGCAAGCCAACGACCAAGCCGAACGGCTCCTTATCGAACTGGAGGGCACCCGGGCGGCGCAGGCACAGGCGGCTGGACTGGCCGAACGCCAACGGCTTGCCAGGGAGATGCACGACGTGCTCGCCCATTCCCTGTCCGGGCTCATCCTCCAACTGGAAGGCGCCCGGATGCTCGTGGCCGAAGATCCCAGCGATCCCCGGCTGCCGGGAGTCATCGAGCGTGCCCACCACCTAGGCAAGTCCGGGCTCGAAGAAGCCCGCCGGGCGATCGGGATGCTGCGCGACGACGAACTGCCCGGGCCCGGACGCCTGGCCGGTCTCGCTGCGCAGTTCCAGGAGGTCAGTGGCGTGCCGTGCCAGTTCACGGTGTCCGGCCAGGCATACGAACTCCCGTCAGAGGCTGCGCTCGCGGTGTACCGGGTAGCGCAAGAAGCGCTGACGAACATCACCAAGCACGCCTGCCCGGAACGGGTCGAGGTGCACCTCGGTTATGAGCCTTGTGGCACTCGCCTGACGGTCGAGGATTTCGCGATGAACCGGGAAACGCCGCACGTGACCGGCGACGGCTCCGGTTACGGCCTGACCGGGATGCGCGAGCGGGCCGAACTGCTCGGCGGCGACCTCACCACGGCGGTGACGCGCGGTGGCTTCCGCGTGGAGTTGCGGGTGCCGGCGTGAACCAGCCGATCCGTGTTCTCATCGCTGACGACCAGCGAGTGGTCCGCGAGGGGCTGGCGATGGTGCTCGGCCTCCTGCCTGACGTCGAAGTCGTGGGCTCCGCCTCTGACGGCGACGAGGCCGTCGCCATGGCCGCTGACCTGTTCCCCGACATCGTCCTCATGGACCTGCGGATGCCCCGCTGTGACGGCGTCGAGGCCACCCGCCTGCTGCGTGAGCGCGTGCCACAGACCAAGGTCGTCGTGCTTACCACCTACGCCGATGACCGATCCGTGATAAACGCCCTGCGGGCTGGCGCCCGCGGCTACCTGACCAAAGACACAGGCGGGGCAGAAATCCGCCACGCCCTCAAACAAGTCCTCGATAACCGTGCGGTCATCGACCCCGCCGTCCAGCATCACGTGGTCGACGCCATCGCCACCCGGTCGCCGGCCCAGGACCGGCGACCGCTGTCACCCCTTCCCGCGGGTCTCACCCCCCGGGAAGCCGAGGTGCTTGCACTCATCGCCACCGGCATGTCGAACAGCGAGATCGCCGAACAACTCGTCGTCAGCGAAGGCACCGTCAAAAGCCACATCAACCACCTGCTCGCCAAGATTGACGCACGCGACCGCGCCCAAGCGGTCACCTTCGCCTACCAGCACGGACTTACCCCGCCACGGGAACAGCGCGGCTGAAGTCCCGATCGCTCGCAACCCTCTGACGCTCGGACCGCATCCAACCAATCCGGCATCCGGGTGATCGGCCCGGACAACGGCAGCAGTACCTTGGTGATCATCAACCCGTCCGGCAGCAACAGCGCGTCACCGGCCAAATCCCCGACCTGGGCAACCGGGTCGCACCGACCAGGGCGACGCAGACCCCCCCTTCTGGCGGCATTCAAAAAAAGTCATTTACAAACCGAGGGTGCGCCACAACGGCGCGGCTCTTCGCGCGCCTTTCTGGGGAGCGCCGACCACGCTCTGCGATCGACAGTGGGCTGAGTGCACGAGGAGCATCATCCGGAGCGAGTGCTCGCGGCGCCGGATGAGGTCCTCAACGGGAGCCTGCGGCCTCGCGCTCCATGTAACTTGGCCCCGCAGCGGTCATAGCGCGACGTACCTCATCGCGGCATTATGCCGGTGATCGAAGATCACTCCAGCCCTTCGGGCTCGGCATAATGCCAGTTATGCAGGTGATCGAGGCGCAGAGCGCCCGGACTTGGGGCCTCACGATCACCTCCATAACAAACAGAAGCGGGCATCATGACGTCGCCGGGTCATGAATGCTTATGCGCTTCTTCGATTTGGCGCCAGTCGTGCGAGGGCTCGGCTCATCGCCAGGGGCGCACGGCCACCAGCGAGCCGGCCTCGGCCTTTAGGCCCCGGGTCCGGCATCGGCGTCCGGTTCATCCAGGTCAGGATCGACCCCGCCTTCCCGGTGCCCTTCTTGCATCCGCATCACATTCCGCATCATGGCGGCCTCGCGCTCTTCGGCTGCCGCCTCGGGGCTGCTGTCCGCCTCACCGCCGGAACCGCCCGGCGCCGATGCCTGATCGCTCATGGCCATGTCCTCCCGCGCTGGCTGGGCACCTGGGGCATCACCCAGCCGGAACCATTATCCGCCGGAACCCCTGGCCCGCACCCGCAGGCCAGGCGACACCCGCAATCCCGGCGCCGCTATAGCCAGCCCCAGGCTCCTGCTGCAGCATGGCCCAGGGAATGACGGAAGATACTGGCTCTATTGCCCGCCTGGACCGGCATCCTCTGGCCAGGCGGGCCAAGCCGAGTCCGCCCTGCGGAACAACCACCTCGCGGTATGTGCTTGCTTCGAGCGGTGGTCAAATTTGCGCGAGACGCCCGGGCTTTCAACTGTGGGCGGCCCCGCTGCCAGCCCGTCGTGAGCTGGCCCTCCTGGGCGGGCATGCTGGAGGCATGCAGAGCGTGTATGAGGCTGCGGGCGGCAGTGCGGGCCTGCTGCGTCTGGCCGAGACGTGGCACTGCCGGGTGATGGCCGATGAGATAGTCAGCCACGCGTTCAGCCACGGATTCCATCCGCAGCACAGTGAGCGGCTCGCCGCGTACTGGGCCGAGGCCCTCGGCGGCCCTGCCACCTACTCCGGCAGCTACGGGGACGAGACCTCGGTCGTGCGGATCCATAGTGGCAACGGCCCGCACGAGGAGATGGACCGCCGGGCGATCGCCTGTTTCGACCAGGCGATGCACGACGCTGGCCTGGACGCGGACGGGCCGCTGTGGCGGGTGCTGCACGACTACTTCGCCTGGGCCACCACGACGACCATGTCGCGCTACCACGAGTCTGCTGACCAGGTCCCCGAGGGCATGAGCATTCCGCGCTGGTCATGGGATGGACTGCAGCACTGAGCCCAGCCCACTCCGCATCCATGCCCTCTGAAACCAAGTCCCACCAGGGCCGCAGAGCCATTAATCCCGCCTGGGCGCAAGGAAACCTGCCGCACTATCTGCGGCATGACCGAGCGTTGCCGCGGGCCGGCCGCGATGGATATACATGCGGTCCGGGCCCTCTCCCGTTGAGTTTTCCCTGGCCCGCGCCGCCCGGGGCCTCGTTGCCTGTCAGCGGCGACACGCTGCGTTCGCCCAGCACTGCCTCAAGTGCCTCTCCAGGCCTCGTACCTAATGGGAACCGAGACGACTCGGCGCAGGAGCGGCAATGGGATTTTCCGCGCTTTCGCCAGCGGCTGCCGACGCTGAAGGAGGTGATGGCCAGTCACCGTCTCGATAGAGCCCCGTGTGCGGCGCCCGGGTGCCTTACTTACTCCCGTTCGCCTGCGTTACCTGATGGACCAGGTGTCATCCGGCAGTTACGATCAGTGGGGACAGTTGTGGTCGGCAGGAACGGCCGGCGGAGGTTGGGGGCGTGGCTGGTGTCTTCGTCTCGTACGCCCGCGAGGACCAGGAGTTCGCGCGGCGCTTGTACGACGCGTTGCTGGCGGTCGGCCGGGAGCCCACCTGGGATCAGGATCATGGGTCCGTCCCGTTTAGTGCGCGGTGGCGGCCCGAGATTCAGGCGGCCATCGAGAACAGCGACAAGTTCGTCTTTGTCGTCTCTCCCGACTCGCTGAATTCCCAGCCGTGTATGAACGAGCTCGCGCATGCATTGGAGGTCAACAAGCAAGTCATACCGATCGTGGCCAGGCCGCCTGGCGAGGGGCAAGCCGTGCCCAGTTCGGTGGAGGAGCTGAACTGGATCTTCTGTACCGAGAGCGCCAGCTTCGATCGCGCGTTCGGCCAGCTCACCTCGGCACTCGACACGGATCTCGGATGGACCAAGGCGCACACGCGGCTGCTTGTCCGCTCTGCCGAGTGGGCCGGCAAGGAGCAAGACCGCAGTCTGCTCCTACGCGGAAGTGATCTTCGGGCCGCAGAAGAGTGGCTTGCCGACGCCGGCCATCATGCGAACGCCCCGCCCACGCCGCAGCAGCGGGCATACATCGCGGCAAGCCGCCGCGCGGCCGACCGGTCGGCACGACTGTGGCGCGGTGCGCTCGCGGCGGGGCTGGTCGTCGCTCTCGTTCTCGCGACGATCGCGTTCATCCAGCGCAATCAGGCCCGTCACGAGGCAAGCGTTGCGCAGGCCCGGGCGCTCGCCGCCGAGGCGACCGCGGCCCTCGCCGTCGATCCCGCGCAAAGCCTGCGGCTGGCCCTGCGGTCCACCCAAGTCGACCCGAGCACAGCTGGGCTCGAGGCGCTGCGCTTGGCCCTGGCCGCGGACCATACCCGGATGGCCTTCCAGCCGGGATTCGGCGCGGGTACCCAGGCCACGTGGAGCCCGGTTACAGAGATCATCGCGGCGACAGCCCGGGAGAACAGCGTGCAGCTGTGGAACCCGCGGACCGGCCGGGTTCTGCGCTCGCTGGGCTCGCTGCCGACCGCGGATCCCATCAGCCAGCTCAGCTACAACGGTCAGGGGAACCTGCTGGCTGCGGTCACGCGCCAGGGACGGATCGCGCTGTGGAATCCGCAGACCGGTAATGCCGTGAACCTGAGCCAGCTGAACGCCGACATCCGCGCCAGCCAGCGGAGCAAGTATCCGTTCTTGGCAGGGACGTGGAATCCCCGGAATGGTGATCTCTACGTCTACGGGTCAGGCCTGCGCGACATCCTTGTCTACCGCCCCGCCACCGGCCAAGTGTTCACGCTGAGTCCAGGCGCCCCGGTGTATGACATGGCGTTCGCCCCAAGAGGATCACGCGCCTTCATACTGCAAGAGACGAACTCGGCCAAGGGCATCGCGCGGATCGTGGACTTCAGCACCGGCACGTCCGTCACGGTGCCGAGGCCAGCTAGCCTGTTGGGCTGGGGACCCGACCAGCGCGCTTGCTGGACGCCGGATGGCAGCGAGATCGTGACGTGGAATCCGGTTGAGGCCCAAGACCAGACGCTGCGTGTGTTCAGCCCGCGGACCGGTGCCGAGCTGTTTGAGCGGGCGGGGGCGACATTCAGCGCCGCTGCATGCGGTGCCACCTTCGCACTTGGCCCTTACGCTGCGGCGGGAGACTATGCGGGCGAGGGGACCTTGCTGCAAACGCGGGACTTCGGACCCTACGCGGGCCCGCACCGGGAGTTCACCGTGGTCGGTCTCTTCGGCCACACCCAGCGGATCAACTCGGTGGCGACGAGCAGCAACGGAGACTACATCGCGACCGGCGGAGGCGACGGCACGGTGCGCATCTGGGATGCGGTATCGGGCCATCAGCTGAGCCTGATTGACGGGGACGGGCAGCCCATTGAATCGGTGCAGTTCAGCCCGGACGGCGGTGCTGTCCTCGCGGTCACGGTGACCGGCGTAGTACTCGTCGCGGACGCGGGAGTCGGCGAGCCGGCTATTTCGCTGCAGACGCCCGCCGCCGGGAAAACGTACGCGCTCGGCTTCGCCGACGGCAGCCGGCTTGTCTATGGCGTCGACGAAACAACCCAAGCGAGCCGGGGCGGCCAGGCGCCCAGAGTGATCGGTGTCACCGCCCTGCTGTGGCATGCGGCCACCGGTGCGGTCGCCGCGAGCTACAGGCTGCAGGCCCCACCCCAGGTCGGCAGCGCCTGCCCACCAGCGCTGCAGTTCTGCGGGCTTGGCTCCCCGGCACAGGAATTCAGCGGCTTCACGGTCAGCCCGGACGGAGATCATTTTGCCTACGCGACCGCGAGCGGAGTGGTGGCCCGTAGCTTCGACGGCGGCGGCGCCAAGGTTCTGCGGCTTGCTGTGCCGGTGACCGGGGTGACGTTCGCTGGGCCGGCCGACGACCTCGCTGTGAAGACGAACCAGGCCGTGGATATCTGGCGCCCGTTTGGAGACGGCCGCCTGACCCGGATACCTCAACCCAGCGCGCCGCTTGACGCCGAGCTCAGCGCCGACGGCAACCGGCTCGCGACAGCGAACGCCGGCGGCGCCGCAATCCTCTGGGACGTCACTACGGGCCGGTCGCTGGCCAGGTTCTCGCCGCATCCGGTACGCACCTACTTCGCAGGCCGGCCGATACCCGTCCGCGTCGCAATGAGCCCCGACGGGGCGGAGCTGGCGGTCGGCACGGACTACGGATCGGTAGACCTCTGGGAGATCCGCGGCCACCGGCTGCTGACTACCTATGTCATGAGGAACTCAGTGACGCCGGACGTTTATCCCGTCACAGAACTTGGCTTTGCCGGCCACGGATCACGCCTCGTCGCAGTCGACTACCCGCAGATAGGAGCGGGCGATGCGTTGCCGCCAGGGAGCGCGCTCGTCCTCGCCGCGGCGACAGGCCGGACGGTGGCTGTGCTCAGATCGCCGGGGCAGAGTGGTCCGCCGATGAACCCGGGAGTCGCGCTAAGCCCAGATGGCAGCTATGTCCTCGGCGGCGTCGAAGGCTTCGCACCCACCGCGGCCGAAGCCGGGAGCGACGCGGTCTACAGCCTCGCAAGCAGCCACGAACTCACCAACTTGCAGAACACGCTGACGCAAGCTCCGCCGGTCTACCCGGTCGCGCCGAACTTGATCTCGGTCAACGCCTGGGCGGCCGACGGCATCCATCTGCTGACAGGCGGGCCGTCCATATACGCGTGCGACGCATGCGGGTCGCTGACCCAGATGCAGTCAATCGCGCAACTGCGGCTCGCCTGGGCGGTACCGCTCACCCCAGCCCGCGACCACCCGCCCAGCAACAACGCCTTCTCATAACGCAGAAGATCGCCTCACCGATGGGCAGCATCGCTCGGCAGCCGGGCGGCGACGGCTATGTCAATGCTGGACCAGCCGCATGATCGTGATCCCGCCAGCAGATTGGTCGAGCGTGATATGGATCCACCACGGCTGCCCTGATCCAGGGGTGTCCCCATGTTCCTTGTCAACCCCGGCCGGTCAGGCCGCGTCGGCGAGTTCTGGTGACGGCCGGGGCTGGCTGGTACGGCTGGCGGGTGCGGAGCATGGCGAGGATGACGTCGCAGGGGCGGCGGGCCAGGCAGATGAGGGCGCGTTATTGCGTTTGCCTTCGGCGCGTTTGTCTCGTAGAGCGCCTTGGAGGCTCGGTCGCGCAGGGAGGCGAAGGCGGCGAGGAACATGGCGTTCTTGAGCCGGTGGTTGCCTCTGCGGCCGCGGGGAAGCCAATACCCGATAAACATGGCGATGAGTACATCAATGTGCACTCCAGCCGCGTGGCAGCCAATTACTCACATCGGCATGACCGAGCATCGGCAACCCGCACCATCATCCAGATCTGCGCGCGACGGAGACTATGGCGCCACGTTCGGCTCGGCGAGCAGGCGGGACTGGGCGCTCAATCGCTGTGGGGGGTGGCCACGGTCCGTCGCAGCCTCGGCACTCGCGCCGGGGGAGCGCCGCACGGTCGTGATCATTGGTGTCGTCGCGGTGTGGCGCGTTGCCACCAGTCGATGGCCTCTGCGCCGGTAGTCATGCGGTCCAGGAGGCCGGCGATGAACTCGGCGTGGGTGCCGCCGCCGCGGGCGAAGCAGAACTTCCACAGTTCTGCGGCGGCCCGGTGGTAGTGGTGGATTGTCTCATCCACGGCATAGGTGTCGATCTCGCCGGCGCGGTAGCGGTCGATCGCTGCCCCGATGTGGCTGAGCAGCCCGGCCAACTGCGCCTGGTGGTAGGCGCTGACCCGTTCATGCGCGGCGCTCTGCGCGGCTGAGAAGCGGGTCGGTTATCCGGGTTGCCGTACGCGGATCATCCTGATCTGGGCGGCCGTGACTATGACAGCATGGCCGCATCGGTGCGTGCTGATGGACAACCGCGACGGGACAGGCTTGGATTGTGGCGTGGCAGCTGAGGCGGAGCCGCCCCGGGTCTGGGCCGTTGCCGGTAGTTACTTTGAGGCGTGCAACTGTGAGGCCATCTGCCCCTGCCGGAGGGTCGGCGAGCGCTCTGGCGGGCGATCCACGTATGGCGTCTGCCAGTTCGCGTTGTCCTGGCAGATCAACCAGGGCCGCGCGGACGGCCTGCGGCTTGATGATCGCGCCGTGGTCATGGCCGGCTGGTATGACGACGATGAGCCCGGTTCGCCGTGGCGGGTCAGTCTTTACCTAGATGAGCGGGCCAGCGACGAACAGCACGCCGCGCTAGCCGCGATCTTCCTTGGCCGGGCGGGCGGCACCACTCTGCGCAATTTCGCGGCTGCCATCGGCACGGTGCACGCGGTGCGGCGTGCCCGCATTCAGCTGTCTCACGTGCCCCGGCGCTGGTCCATGCGCGCTGACACCTACCTCACCGTGCGCGCCGAAACACCGGTCGAGGTGTCCACCCCGGTCGCCTGCGGCATACCAGGCTTTGGCCAGCCAGGCCAGGAGGTCATCGCCGATACGTTCCGCGTTGATGATGTCCCGCTCAGCTGGGACTTGCGTGGGCGGTGCGGCTTTGCCACCGACTATACCTACAGCTCCGGCGACTGATGCGGCGCGCATGAGGTGGCAAAATCGGATGCCGCTGGCTTGTGCGGCGGTGCCGTCGGCGGGCCGCTGGCGGATCGGCCGTCCAGTGACCTGAAACTGCGGCTCGCCGAGCGCTTCTTCGCAAAGGGCTTGCGTGTCAGCGGGTGTGGTGCTAGAAGGCGAAGGTATCTGGCCGCCCACTGGTGGGCCGGGGCTGCCGAAGGGGGAGTCGTGAGCTTTTTTGTTGAAGGAGATTACTTCGAGGTATGCAAC
Source organism: uncultured Actinomycetes bacterium (assembly GCA_963703605.1). Lineage (GTDB taxonomy): Bacteria > Actinomycetota > Actinomycetes > Streptosporangiales > Streptosporangiaceae > DASXKD01. The sequence continues at coordinate 43,291 of CAVPFC010000056.1, read as the reverse complement.
TGCGAGGTCAGCTGCAACTGCGTCTGGCTGGGGGCCGCCACCCACGACAACTGTGACGTCATGCTGGCCTGGCACGTCACCAGTGGCAGCAAGGACAGGGTGGACCTGTCGGGCCTGAACGCGGTGATGGCGGTGCACTCGCCGAAGCGGATGACTGACGGCGGCTGGAAGGTGGCGCTGTATCTGGATGACCGGGCGTCCGCGGAGCAGTCCGAAGCCCTGGGTGCGGTCTTTTCCGGGGGTGCTGGTGGCTACCTGGCCGGGCTGGGCCCGCTGATCGGCGAGGTCGCCGGGGTGGCCCCGGCGGCGATCACGTTCGAGAAGGCCGACGGCTCGCTGCACGCTGAGGTCGCGGGTGCTCTTTCGATGAGCAGTGAGCAACTGGTGGGGATGGATGGCCAGGAGCCGGCGGTGATCACCAACGCGCCGTTCGGCGCTGTCACCCAGCCGGTCCGGCAGGCCAGGGCGAAAGACGTGAGTTACCACGGCCACTGGAGCGCCGATTTCTCGGGCACGAACAGTTTCGTCACCGATTTCCGGTACGAAGGCTGACCGGGGCCCCGCTCGTGGCTGAGCATGCCGGTCCGGCCGCTGCTACCGGGCCTGTGCGGGGCCTGCCGCCGCGTCAGCTCGCCGTGCCGTGGATCGCGGTCGCGGCGTTCGCGGCGGTGGCATGGGCGGTCACCATCATGCTGGCCCGCAAGATGGGCAACGGGCCCGGGACTATGGGCTTGGCGTTGCTGCCGTTCCTGGGGCTGTGGGTGGTGATGATGGCCGCGATGATGCTGCCGTCAGTCGCGCCAGTCGCGGTGCTATGGACCCGTTTGATCAGCGGTGCTTCGGCCGGCGCCGGGCGCCTGGTGCGGATGAGCGCATTCCTGACCGGTTACCTGCTGACCTGGGCTGCGGCCGGGGTGGTCGCTTTCGCGGCCCTCGCCGGGACGGGGCGGCTGCTGGCGGCGTCGCCGGTGGCGGCGAAGTGGCTGGGCGTGGCGATCTTCATCACCGCGGGCATCTACCAGCTCACCCCCTGGAAAGACTGGTGCCTGCGCCGTTGCCGTTCACCGATCGGCGCGCTGATGTACTACCTCGGCTTCAAGGGCCGCAGCCGCGACGTCCGCGTCGGCCTCCATCACGGAGCCACGTGCGCCGGGTGCTGCTGGGGCCTGATGATCGTGCTGATCGCGGTCGGCGTGATGAACGTGGCGGTCATGGCGGCGCTGGCGGTGGTCATTCTGGTGGAGAAGCTCTGGCGCTACGGCAAGCCGTTCGCCCAGGCCGTCGGGGTGGTGCTGGTGGCGGTCGGCGTCCTGGCGATCTGGTTCCCGTGGCTGCTTCCTGGCCTGCACGTCTCCGCCATGCCAGCGATGTAGCACAAGCGGACTGCCGAGATGCTGTTGCTGCATCGCCGTCAAAGGAGGGGCCCATGAGCTACGCCAGGCAACTGCTGGACACCTACCCCGGCACCGTCAACGCCGGCGCCGGTGTGCTGGCCGGCGCCATCGACGCGCTCAGCGACTGCGCGCAGGCCTGCATCGCCGACGCCGACGCCGACGCCGACGTGAGCGAGCAGAACGTGACCGAGATGGTCACCTGCATCCGGCTGTGCCTGAACTGCGCCGATGTCTGAATCGCCACCATCGGGGTGACAAGCCGGCAGACGTCCTACGACGTTAACGTCACGAGGCCGCTGCTGGAGCCTGCGTGGCCATCTGCAACAGCTGCGGCGACGAATGCGAGCGGCACGCCCAGATGCACCAGCACTGCCGGGTCTGCGCGCAGGCCTGCCGGCGCTGCGAACAGGCCTGCCGGCACCTCCTGGCCACCCTGAAATAGCAGACCAACCGCCCGGCCCGGCCCGGCCCAGCCTCAACTCGCCGCCGACCACGGCAGACACGACGCGGAAGCGGCGTGACATAACGATCATTCCGGCACGTCTTCAATGCCAGCCCCAGCCGACCGAGACCAGCACGCAGATCGGCGGCGCTGCGCGCGCTTGGGTGGACGGATCGGGTCATGCCCTATCACGCTCGGTGATCGGGTTACGGGTAGCTGGCGCGCGTGGAGAGCTGGCGATGCGGTTGGCAGGGCCGGGGCCAGGTCGGTCGCGGGATTAGTGCCCAAGTACTGCCCGGAGGCAGTCCTTGGCTCGGGCGGTGTGGGACTTGACCGCGCCCTTGCTGATTCCCAAGGCCGCGGCGATCTGCGCCTCGGACAGGTCGGCGTAATAGCGCAGCACCACCACCTCGCGCTGCCTGACAGGCAGGACAGTCAGTGCCGCCAGCACCGACGATCGCTGCACGGCGGCCAGCGCGCTGTCTTCTGCGCTGGGTAGCTCGGGCGGCGGAGTGGGCGGGCAGCGGTCGGCCCCTGCGCGGTGCCGCAGCACCGACCGGGACTTGTTGATCACCGCACGGCGCAGGTACGGCAGCGCGCTGGTGGTGTCTCGCAGCCGCCACCATGCGCGGTGCATGGCGATGAAGGCGTCCTGCACCACGTCCTCGGCAGTGGTGACGTCGCCGACCAGCGACGCCGCGGTCCGGACCAGGATGGTGTAGTGGGTTTGGTATAGCACCCTCACCGCCTCATCAGCGGTCTGCCTGGTCAGGCCGGGCATGGCCGCCCTGGGCAGCGCGCCGGCCACTGGCCTGAGACCCCCGGCGAAATCGTCTGCTGCTACGGTCATCTCGGCATCCCCCCTTGCCTGAGCCCCCCCGGGCCGGCCGGACAACCCAGGTATTGTTGCGCGCTGGTAGGCGCGGTGACAACCTCAGCGCCGGGCGTCCTGCGGTCAGCCGCGGCTGACGGGGAAGGCTTGCATAGCACTGGCCCGGGCATCGCCCGAGGGGAAACACGCGCCTGCCCTGCACCGGCCAGGCCAGCGCAGGCCGATCGCCGCGTCCCAGACCAGGCAGCTATCAGACGTGCTGGCCGGTCCCATCAGGTGCCAAAGACCAGCGGTCGCCCCACCGCCCGGTCCCGGCATGGGATGTGAGACGGCCCGGAACCGACAGCGACCTGTCACCGGGCGTTGCGGGCCAGTGGTTCCAGGCCTGCTAGCGGTCCCTACGGCCTGGCACGACCGAGATCGGCGACCCGACGGTTCAAGGTGGCCAGCATGCGCTCGACCTGGCGGCCGACCTGATAGGCGGTCAGGACGGGCCCGGTGGCCCACCGCAGATAAAGGCCCCCCACGGCGATGACCGCGAGGATGACGATGGTGGTCATGGATCGCTGTCCTCACTGCGGGGCAACTGCCGGTTGGACGCGCAAGATGCCTGCCAGGTTCACATCCTTGCCGCCCGCAGCAGGCGGCCAGGCCGCTGAAGGTGGAAATCGCGTGCGCGTAGCGGCCGCACGCCTGCTGGTTTGCCGCGCGCAGATTATCCATTCGGAGGCGGCAGGCACAGTCACCCAGCAAGCCGGGATTACCGCCCCGAACGGCGGCGATGCGCGCATCGCTTGGGTCAGAACGCAGAACGTGAGCAGGGTGCAGTGCGTTCGGCCTTTTGCTCGTGGGCCCCAATGGCCGGCGGAATGGGCCAGGTCTGCTCAGGCAGGACCGTTGCGCGGGAAGATTGTGGCGAGCCGGGGCAGACGGCGGCGCATCTGCTGTGGGTCATCGAAGTCGAAACTCTCACCTGCCGGTTCCTGGCGGCTGCGCTTGGGTGAATCCCGGTACCGGGCCCATGCGTCGTTGAAGCTGTGCCTGTCCCCGGGTCACGCGCTTGAACGCCCGCGGTGCGGCGTAATTGGCCATCTCATCGAACAGGATCGACATTCCGGAAGGGTTGGCCGCGCCGGCAACGGCAAGATGATCGGCCAGGTTATCCGGGGAAGCTGTCACCTTCTCATGCCAGCCGCGGCCTTGGGCGATGATCCGCGCCCTGAAGTCGATGAAGGCGTCGTCGGAGCAGCCGCCCCCGATGAGATACGCAGCTGCCCACAGGTCCCACCGGTACAGTGCGGCGTGCAGCTGGTCGAACCGGTCGTGGTATGGCAGGATGTCTTGCTCGTTGAAGGTTGCCAGGTGGCCGGTGAGGGCCTGGCCGAACGGTTTGCCCGGCCCGCTGGGTGTTCTTGCCGTCGCGATGATTCCCCAGAACTTGCTGGCATCCACGGGCAGATCATCGCACCGGCCCATGGCCCTGGCGGCCTGCAGGCATCCGGCGCGGTTACCGAAGCGGCGCGTGGGCCGGTTTCTGTCTCACTGGCCGCCCCGCCCGGCGTGCGCCAGGGTTACAGCACCGGTCCTGCACGCAGACGCTCCAGTTCTGTGCGGCCTTCTGGCCGAATGGCGCGCTCATCGCGAATATGACCGTGCCTGAGCTACGCGTCCCGCCGGCGCTGACCTCAGCCCACCACCACATCCATCTCGACCGCCGCGCCCAGCGGCAGGGCGGCCACGCCGATCGCGGTGCGGGCCGGGTAGGGCTCGGCGAAGTGCCTGCGGTACGCCTCGCTCATCGCGCCGAACTGCGACATGTCGGTCAGGTAGACCCCGACCCGGATCACGTCGTCCAGGTCCTTGCCGATCGCCGCCAGGGTCGCCGCGATGTTGCGCAGGATCTGGTCGGCCTGCCGGGCGATGTCGCCGTCGACCAGCTCGCCGGTGGCCGGGTCCTGGGCCACCTGCCCGGACAGGAAAAGCAGCCCGCCGCCGCGCACGGCCACCGAGAACGGCAGGCCCGATGCTGGCAGCTGGTCACTGGTAACGGCGTCACGTGTCATGGTCGGTGAGTTCCTTTCCCTTATGTGCTGAGCCGTTGGATTTTTCGTCAGGGCTACCGGGACGCCTCTACCCGGCCGTCCGCGGCCGGCGTGACCGGGATCCTGGATCCCCGGCGGGACCGGGGCTGCTGAGCTGCCAGCCGGGTTGACCGCCTCAGGTGAGCTGCCAGCCGACGCCGCTGGGTGTGGCGCGCTTCACGGGCCCGCCGCGCCTGACCGGCCTCGGTAATGAGATCCCGGGTGTGCTCGGCGGCGAGCTGGCGCAGGATATCTGGATGCATGGTGCCCTCCTCGCGGGGGTCGATCTTCGTTAACCGGTATCGAGCTGGCGTCCCGGAATCGGGGTCGGCCCACAATGGAACGGCCATTGGCGATAGCGGGCCGGGAGTCGCCGGGTTACCGCCTGTGGCCGCCGCTGCGCCTGCTGCCTGCGTGCCGCCCGCCGCCGCGGATGGGCCGGGGATCTTGCTGAGGCTCTGGTATTCGATGGCGCATTCCCCAGCCAGGACCGCTGCTGCTCACTATCGCTGCTCCAAGGCTGGTCACCGGGCCGGGAGCGATCGCGGTAGCCCGAACCACGGCAGCACGCTGGCCTCGAAGCGGGTCATGCCGCAGATCTGGCCGCCGGCCAGGGTGAGCACGTAGAAGGCGGTCGCGTGGCGGATGCCGGCCGGGCCGCGCAGGTATGCCCCGAACGCGGGCTGGCCGTTGGCTCGGGTCGGCACGAGGTCGAACCTGCGGCCCGCGGCGAACTGGCGGGCGCAGTAGCGGGCCACGAGTTCTCGGCCCTCGTATCCGAAGGGCTCCGGAGGCATCGCGATGAAGACGTCGTCGGTCAGCAGGGCCACCAGCGCGTCGAGGTCGGCCGACTCCCACGCGCGGGCGAACATGGCCACGATCGCGTCCTCGGCGGGCGAGCCAGCGGCGGGCGGCGGCTGGTGGCCGGCGGCTGGCTGCCGGCGCTGCAGGCTAGCGCGGGCTCGTTTGAGGGCGCTGTTGACCGATTGGACGGTCACCTCCAGCATCCCGGCGACCTCGCTGGCGTGGAATCCGAGGACGTCGCGCAAGATGAGGACGGCGACCTGGCGCGGCGGCAGCAGCTGCAGGGCGGCCACGAAGGCCAGCGAGATGGCTTCGCTCTGCTCGTAGCGGGCCTCCGGCCCGAGCGGCTGGTCGACGGCGCCCTCGAGGAACGCGTCAGGAAACGGCTGCAGCCAGACGGCCTCGTCGCGCGGCGTCGGCACGGGCGCTTCGAACTGCGACATATCCCACTCCCTGGCCGGGCGCCGGCTCGCCGCGCGGCGCGCGTTGAGGCACCGGTTGGTGGCGATCTTGTACAGCCAGGTGCGCAGCGACGCGCGTTCCTCAGTGAACCCGCCGATGCCTTGCCAGGCGGCCAGCATCGTCTCCTGGACGGCGTCCTCGGCGTCGGCGAAGGAGCCGAGCATCCGGTAGCAGTGCACCTGCAGCTCCCGCCGGTGGGACTCGGCCAGCTCCCGGAACGCCTCTCCATCCCCGGCCCGCGCCCGTGAGAGCAGATCGGCTGTCACCATCCTGCGCTCCTTCCTTCCGCACCACGTCGTACCTCCGCCCGGTATATACACCGCCCACGGCGCGAACTGGGCGGCTCGCGGGCGCCCAGTTTCCCAGTGCCGCGGTGTATGCACTACCGACCGCCCGGACGATCCGCCCACCGGATCGTGCCGCAGCAGCTGGAAACGACCCTGGAAGGTTGACGATGGAATCGTCCGCATCGGCCGGGCGCGTGGCGTCCGCCGTTCTCGATCGCCGCCGCCGCGGGCGCTGATGAACGTGCGAGTCTCAGGCATGCACGGGAAAACAGCCAACCGCAGGAAGCAAGTGAGCAGGACGCTCGCTCGTGTGTTCGCCGGCTGGCGGACGGGCCTGTCGGGGCCTGTCATCGTTCTTCAGGCTGGGACCGCGGTCAACTACTTCGGCACTGGACTGGTCCTTCCCTTCGAGATCATCTACCTGCACCAGGCCCGCGGCTTCCCAACGGCGACTGCGGGGCTGGTGCTGGCGGCGGTCATGGGCACGGCGGCGGTCGTAACGCCCCCTTCGGGTGCGCTGCTCGATCGTTTCCGTGCGAAGCCGATCCTGATCACCGGCAATCTCGCGAGCGCACTGGGCTACGCGGGCTTCGCATTCGTCGACCGTCCCTGGCAAGCCTTCGTCTGCTCGGCCGTCGGCGGCGCCGGGTTCGGAGTCGCGAACACCGCGAACCAGGTTCTGAGCCTGACCCTGGTCTCAGCGGAGCAGCGCGCCTCCTCGATCGCGCTCCGCCGAGTCGCAGGCAACTTCGGTCTCGGCAGCGGCGCGACGGTTGCGGGCTTCATCGTCGCTTCCGCCCATGACCTCCGCGCGTTCCAGGCGCTCTACCTCTTCGACGGCGTCACCTTCGCTGTCTTCGCGCTGGTTGTGCTCGTGGGGATCCCGAATCCTCGCCTTGCGAATGCTGCGTCGGCGAGCGACAGGGGAACAGGCTTCCGAGCAGTTGCTCACGATCGGCTCTTCCTCATCCTGATCGCCGCCAACATCGTGCTCGTGATGACCGGCGGCGCGCTCTTTTCCAACATCCTCGCGCCGTTCGCGAAGGCGCACACGCCTGTCGGGCCGGGCGAGATCGGCGTCGTCTTCTTCATCAACACCTTCTTCATCGTCGTCGCGCAGATTCCAGCCACACGGGTCGTCAAGCGGATGCGCCGCACACACGCTCTTGCCGCGACCAGCGCGCTATTTGCAATCGGCCTGCTCGCGGTCCTGCTCGCAACGCTAACGAGCTCGACGTTCACCGCTACCACCGTCTTGGCTGGGGTCGCGATCGTGATCGCCATCGGTGAGTGCGCGCAGTTCATCGTGCTCGGCCCAATCGTCGCCGACCTCGCACCGCCGCATCTGCTCGGCCGCTACATGTCGCTCTACGGCCTCACCTTCACGGCAGGCGTGGCCCTCGGCCCCGCGGTCGGCGGCGCGCTGCTCGCAACGTCACCCGACGCCGTCTGGTGGGGCGGCGCCTTGGCGGTAGCACTGACCGGAGCCGGCTTGCTGCGACTCGGCGACCGGATACCCGACCCGCTCTTGCAGGCGCAATGCCCTCCGCCGCAAGCCGTCAGCGCGGCCGATATGGACTCCGCCTGCCACAGCCAGATGAATAGTTGAAGTGCCCCTGAGTACAGCATCCGGGTCAACCAGCAGTGGCGGATCTGTTTCCGGTGGACCGATGCCGGGCCCGAGGACGTGGAGATCACCGACTACCATATCACTGTAACTTGGAGTCTGCACTAAGTTTAGAATAGAGTCAAGAAATAGAGTCAAGACTTGCTATGCTGAGCACATGACCGAGCCCGGCCTGCGCGAACGCAAGAAAGCCCGCACACGCCAGGCCATCGCCGACGCGGCCGCGCGGCTGTTCGCCGAGCGCGGGTATGAGCAGGTCGCGGTCAGCGATGTGGCACGCGAGGCCGAGGTCTCCGAACAGACCGTCTACAACTACTTCCAGACCAAGGAACAGCTGGTCATTGACCATGATCAGCTAGTCCAGGATGAGATGTGCCGGCTGATCCGGGCGCGGGCAGCCGGGACCACCCCGGCCGCAGCCGTCCGCGGATTTGTGCTCGACACCGTAGAGGCGCTCCGCCGCATTCCCGCCGGGCAGTGGCGCGGCGAGCTCGGCTTCCTGGCCGCCATCAGCCCAACCGTCCACCGGCTCTCGCTGGAGATGTCAGACCGCCAGGCCCGCGCCCTCGCCGCCGCGATCGCCGAGACCGAGGATGTCGCGCCCGCGATCGCAAAGCTGCGGGGAATCGCGCTCGCCAGCGTTTTCCAGATCATCATCACCGAGGCCGGACGCCGCACCCGCGAGGGCCAAAGCCAGGACCAGATCGCCGACCAGCTGCGGCCAGCCATCGAAGCGGTCCTCGACGACCTCGACCGCTGGCTTACACCCGCGACGAAATGAGGGCCTGCCAAGGCCACAGCCTCCCCCGGTGGCCGCCAGAACGCAGCGGTGAGGCTACGAGGTGGATGATCTTCGCATTGGTGCCGCTGCGAACTGGCCCGTGCCGCGATGACTGAGACGGACGTGATCCGCACGCCCGACAGGCGTTTGCGGGTGTTCGTGAGTTCGACGCTGGGTGAGCTGGCCGAGGAGCGGCGGGCGGTTTCGCGCGCTATCTCCGCGCTGCGGCTCACGCCGGTGATGTTCGAGGCCGGGGCCCGGCCGTATCCTCCGCGGGAGGTGTACCGGCAGTACCTGGCGCAGAGCGACGTGTTCATCGGGCTGTACTGGCAGCGGTACGGGCAGATCCTTCCCGGCAGGCAGGTCTCGGGCCTGGAGGAGGAGTTCGAGCTGTCCGGTGAGCTGCCCCGGCTGCTGTATGTGAAGGCGCCGGCGCCCGATCGCGAGCCCAGGCTGGCTGATCTGCTGGCCCGCATCAAGGAGGAGTCCTCGGCGTCCTACCGTTATTTCCGTACTCCCGCTGAGCTGGGCCGGCTGGTGCGTGATGACCTGGCGGTGCTGCTGAGCGAGCGTTTCACCGCCGCTGGCGGCCAGGCCGCAGCTCCGGCGCCGTCGCTGGCGGCCGCCCGCGGCCTGCGCCCGTTGCCGGTGAGCACGACGTCGCTGATCGGGCGGGAGCAGGCTATCCGCGAAGTCGCCGGCCTGTTCGAGCAGCCCGGAGTGCGGCTGGTGACGCTGACGGGGCCGGGTGGGGTCGGCAAGACCCGGCTGGCGGTGGCGGTCGGCGAGCGGCTGCGTGACCGGTTCGGCGCGGGTACTGTGTTCGTGCCGCTGGAGGCGGTGACCGATCCGGGGCTGGTGCTGGCCGCGATCGGCCGGGCGGCGGGCGCGGACCTGTCGCGGACGGGCTCGCCGCTGGAGGCGCTGGCCGACACGTTCGGCGACGGCGCGTGGCTGCTGGTCCTGGACAACCTGGAGCAGCTGGTCCAGGCCGCCCCGGGCTTGGGCGAGTTGCTGGCCCGCTGCCCGCGGGTGGCGATCCTGGCCACGAGCCGCACGGTGCTGGGGCTGCGGGCCGAGCGGGAGTATCCGGTGCCGCCGCTGCCGCCGCCTGCCGACGCCGTTACGGTGTCGCTGGAGGAACTGGGGTCCTCGCCGGCGGTGGCGCTGTTCGTGGACCGGGCCCGCGCGGTGCGGCCCGGTTTTGCTCTCACCGAGGGCAACGCCGCGGCGGTGGCCGAGATATGCCGGCGGCTGGAGGGCCTGCCGCTGGCGATCGAGCTGGCTGCCGCCCGGATCCGGCTGCTGGACCCGGCGGCGCTGCTGGACCGGCTGGCGGCCTCGCTGGATGCGCTCGGCGCCGGCGCGGTGGACCTGCCCGAGCGCCAGCGCACCCTGCGGGCCACGGTGGAGTGGAGCGTGGGCCTGCTGACCGACGCCGAGCGGTCGCTGCTGGAGACGGTGGCAGTGTTCGCGGACGGGTGGACCATAGAGGCGGCCGCTCAGGTGGCGGTCCTGGATGAGGACCGGGCGCTGGAGCTGTCGGAGGCGCTGGCCCGCCACAGCCTGGTCTATGTGGACAGCACTGAGGCCGGGCCCCGGTCCCGGATGCTGGAGACCGTCCGGGAGTTTGTGGCTGAGCGGCTGGCGGCCCGGCGCGACGCCGACCAGGTCGGCCGTCGGCACGCCAGCTACTACCGGGGGCTGGCTGAGCAGGCGGACCGGCCACTGCGCGGTGCCGGGTACAGCGGCTGGCTGGAGCGGCTGCAGGCCGAGGCGGGCAACTTGGCCGCCGCGGTGCGCTGGTACCTGGCCCATGACCGCGGGCCGCTGCCCCACCTGTTTCGGGTGCTGTGGCTGTTCTGGTCACGGCAGGACCTTGAGAACCAGGCCCGGTCCTGGGTCGAGCAGCTCCTGCCCGCCGTCGGTACGCTGGACCCGCAGCCCCGGGCCGAGCTGGCCTGGACGGCGGCGGTGATCGCCGTCGACACCGGTGACGACACCGCGGCGCTGGCAGCCCGCCAGCGCCTGGCGCCGCTGCTGGCCGGGATCTCCGACCCCTTTCTGCACGCGGTGTCCCAGCTGGCCATAGCGTGGACCTTGCCGATCGCCGGCGACCTTGACGGGGCCTTGCGGGAAGCCGCCGTCTCGCTTGAGGAGCTCCGCGGCCAGGACGAGCCCTTCTTCACCGCGATGGCCGCGCTGACCGCCGGCTCCCTGGAGACCACGCTGGGCCGCTACGATGACGCCCTGCACCACCTAGACGAGGCGCGCGACCTGGCCGAGGGGTCCGGCGGCACCTGGATAACCGCGGGCTCCCGAGTGCAGCTGGGCATCCTGGATATCCTGCGGGGCCAGCCAGATCAGGCCCGGCCGCTACTGGATGAAGCGCTGGATCTGAGCCTGGCGGCCCGCAGCACCCCGTTCGTGACCCTGTGCCTAGCAGGGTATGCCCAGCTGGCGTTCGCGGAGGGTGACCCGCAGCGGGCGGCGCGGCTGCAAGGCGCGGCCGAGGGCCTGCGTCGGCGCTTCGGCCTGCCAGCGTGGCCACATCTGCGGGGGGGAGAGGCCGAACTGGTGAACCAGGTCCGCCACAGCCTGGGCGCGGGCCAGTTCGACCAGGCGTTCTCCGCCGGCTCCGCGCTAACCCAGCGGCAGGCGGTAGCCATCGTCCGGGATCAGCTTGGCACCGGCACCCAGACATCCTGAGCCGCCACGCAGACAACGCGGAAATCCCGGCCCGGGCACCATGTGCGAAGGCGGACCTGGCACTGATCCCGCGCGCCCTGCCCATCGCCGCCAGGCCACCCAGCACCAACCGCCGGGGAGCGAACCCGGCAGCAAGGCCGGCAGATGCCAGCCGGCCACTGTTACCGGTCAAGGCCCGACGCCGCCCCGCTCGCAGCCTCAGGACGCGCCGAACATCCGTTCTCGAGCAGCACCATAGATTGGCCTGCCCACCGCAGCGTCCGCGCGTCTCCATAAGGCGGATCAGGCGCGGCTGTGGCCAGAGCGCTGGCCGGAAGCCATACAGCCGGCAAACGTGACTCGGGCCGGTTGCCGAACCCAGCGCGGGAGGCGCAACGTGCGCTCACTCAGGGCCTGGCTTCCGAACATCGCAGTCGTATCACACCGAGCGGCAGCCCTTTGCCCGGCGGTACACCGCTAGATGCCCCGAAGTGCCCGGCGTGCCAGCGGCCAGCGCCGGGGGATAGTCGCTCATCGACCAAGACACGATGATCAGGCGCGGCCCCATTCGTGCCCGATCTCGCACTGCTCCGGGTAAGACCACCACGCGGGACGCGGCACGCCCATGGAGCCGATTCGAACGGCTCATGCCACTTCCCGCAGGTGTCACGCGGGTCCCTGGTGGGCCGCCATCATGCGGGCAAGCAGCGCTCCGAGCGCGGCGCGGTCCTTGTCCCCGTCGTGCTCGTAGAGCTCGCTGATCGTCTGGATAAGCGAGTTGACCAGCAGCACGCGCTCGTGCTCGGTGATCTCCATCGTGATTTATCCTTCGGTGAGACCGGCGTAGGTGCCAGACCTCGAGGTCGTTGTCGGTGAAGGCGTTCGTGGTGCCGCCGCTTTCACGTCAGCAGGTGCCTGGCCAGGATCTGGCCCGGCGGACTCATACCGCGCACCCGCAGCCCCCGCCGCCTGCGCGACGTCCAGGCGATGACGATCAGGCGATGACCGTGGCCTGCTCCGACCGGCAGCTTCGGCGGCCGATCCGTGGGAGCTGTCCTCAGTCTATATAAGCAATCAAAAACTAGCAATATATTACTAGAATAAATGCTAGACGGTTTGATTGTGGCGGACTGGAATTCCTGACCAATCACGCCCGGGTGTTGATGTGCATCGCACCCGACCCTGGCGCGGCTGGGCGACATCGCGGCCAGCCCGGGCATCACCCAGCGCAGCGTCTACGGCATCGTCACCGACCTCGCCGGGGCCGGCTACGTGATCAAGCAGAAAGAGGCCGCCGCAACCGCTACCAGATCCAGGCGCTGCGCTCACCGCCGCTCGGTCGAGCAGGGTCGCAGTCAGGGAAGTGTCTCCATCCCCGGCCCTCGAGGGTCAGTAGTCATTGCGGGCGGGTGCCTCACGTTCGCTTGGCAGAGAGGGTGGCCAGGGAAGCGGCGGTGCAGTTTCTGGTGGGCGGTGCCGGTCAGCGAGGGGCGGGGTGCTCGTCGAAGAAGCGGATGAACTCGGCGCTGGCATTCGGCCCGTGGGGATCGGTGTAGGACCCGTGCGGGACACCGCCGGACCAGCCATGTCCGCCTTGGTGGATAGTCCAGCGCTCGGCAAGGGTCGCTCCGGCGGGGTCCTGGTAGCAGGTGCGGGTGTAGGCATGCCCGTTGGGCACCTGCCCGCCGCTGGTCACCGCGGTGGGCACGGCGTCGGGACTGCCTGCTGCCAGGGCGTGTCCGATGAGGGCCGCCGCGTTGACGGGGGCCACGGTCGCATCCCGGTCACCATGGAAGACGATCAACGGCAGGGGCCGCGCCGGGGGCCGGGCCAGGTGCGATGGGCCCTGCCTCATCGCCGCGAACGCGGAGGCCACGTCACCGGCGGCGCCGTAGGCCAGCCCGGAGTGCACGCCGACGGCGGCGTAAAGATCGGGGTAGGCCGCGGCCATCACCGCGGCCATCGCGCCGCCGGCGGAGAACCCAGCCACATACACCCGGCCGGCATCTGCCCCGTAGCGGCCCATGACCTGGCCGGTGATCCCGGCGATCAGCGACGGCTCGCCAGCGTCGCGGCGCTGATGACCGGGGTCGAACCAGTTCCAGTACCGGCCAGGGTTCGCCGAGCGGGCCTGTTCAGGGTAGGCGACGAGGAATGTCTCACGCTCGGCGAGGTCGTTCATGCCGGTGGCGGCGGCGAAGGTCGCGGCGTCTTGAGTGCCGCCGTGCAGCATCACGACCAAAGGCAGCGGCCCGCTGGTGTGGCCGGTGGGGACATAGAGCCGGTAGCCGCGGGTACCGGCGGCGTTGGTGTAGGAGAAGGCGTCAAACCGGCTCGCCGGCCGCCTAGCGGCCGGGGCGGCGGGCCGGCGCGCACGGTAAAAACTGGATGCGTCTCGGCGGGGGAAAGTGCGGAGGCGGCGGATCCAGCCAGAAAGGACCCGCCTCAGCGGTGTCCCCCCGCGGGCGGGCAGCGGTGGCGGGGGAGCGGGGGAGCGGCCAGGCGCGGCACCGGTCTCCTCCTCGGCACATGGCGCATCCGGCGCCTCCGGTGTCACCGCCGGGCCGGCCAGCGTTTGCTGAATCAGCGCGGTTGCCTCAACGAGGCGGCCCTGGCGGGTCAGGCGAGTGGCCTCAGCCATCGCCGCCATCTGGCGTGTATCCATGGCGGTATCCCTTCTCGCGGTGTCTTCGCTGGTCTTCCTGGTAGGACGGCCCGTGCGCTGGGGCGCGCCGGTCCGGGCAGCCGTGGTGACCGCAGTCGGCTCAGGCGGTGCGAGCCGCGAGGGCGGCCTTCACCGCCGCGGGGGCCCGGAAAGCGCCGAGCACCTCCACCGAGGCAATCGTGGCCAGGGCCAGTTGAGGGGACACATCGGCGGCGATGCTCGCCAGCCCCAGCACCCGGATGTGGATCATCTGCCCCGCGTCGCGGATCTCCTCCAGGTCGCGACGGGTGTAGTGACGACTGCCCAGAGTGAGGGTGCGCCGGGCCGCTGTCTGGTCGAGCACCTCGCCCCGGGTGGCGAGCTGGATACGAATGGCCATACGGATGAAATCGGTGCGGTTGGTGTAGAAACCTTCCTCGACCAGCAGATCGATCTGCCCGAGGTCCACCAACCCCAGGTTGATAGTGATCTTCTCGGTCTTCTCGCCCTCACTCGGGGCCATCCGTCAACCATCCCCTTACCATCTGATGGGATGGTAGCCTGAGCATCGGCAGCGATGCAACCGGCATATCACGCTCATGCGGCAGGAGGCGGACGGCCACCAGAGCGGTGCGCTGCCGGGACTCTGAGCGCCGTCGCGGCGAGGCCTGGCGGCGAATCCTTCCAGCACTTGGGGCGGCGCGGCTTTGTGCCTTGGCGGAGATACCCAGGCAGGGCATCCGATCATGCAAGCCCGGGTGGCGGTATAACCACGCCGGCGCGGAGAATCAGCCAAGATTGGCTTGCCCACGGGAACGGAGGACCGTCATGGCCAACGCGCCCAAGCCGGCCGGGGCCGCTGCCGACGTCGGCCCGGCGCATCCGCTGGAACCGCTGACGGCGGGGGAAATTCGGCAGGCTGCCGCGATACTGCGGAGTGACCGCGGGGTCGGTGCCACCTGGCGGTTCGCGTCGATCGAGCTCAAGGAGCCGAGCAAGGGCACCTTGCTTGCCCTCGAGGCAGGCGAGATGACCTGCCGTGAGGCGCTCGTGGTGTGCTGGAACCGCGTCGACGGCCAGGCCCACCGGGCGGTGGTGTCCCTCACCGGTGCCGAGGTCACCTCCTGGGAGCACCTGCCGGGCCAGCAGCCCAATATGACGGTGGACGAATGGCACGAATGCGACGAGATGCTTCGCGCTCACCCCGCGCTGGCCGAGGCGCTGGCGCGGCGCGGGATCACCGACCCGTCCACAGTGCTGACCGACGTGTGGGCCTATGGCGCGGCGCTCGTGCCAGAGCGCTACCGGGGCCTGCGGCTCGGCTGGTCGGACGTCTGGTACCGCGGCAGCGAGCAGGGCAATCCGTACGCTCATCACGTCAGCGGGTTGCATCCGGTTGTCGACCTGAACCGCATGGCGCTGCTCGAGATTGACGACAGTCTGACCGGCGGCGCACCGGCCGACCAGCCCGAAGTGATGGGCGAGTACCTGCCTGAGCTCATCCCGATGCCGCTGCGCGAGGTGAAGCCGCTGCAGGTCAGCCAGCCCGAGGGTGTTTCCTTCACCCTCGACGGTCGCCTGCTGTCGTGGCAGAACTGGCAGCTCAGGCTGGGGTTTAACCACCGCGAGGGCCTGGTACTGCACCAGGTCAGGGTCAGCGATGCCGGGCGGCTGCGGCAGGTGGCGCACCGGCTCTCGTTCGCGGAGATGATCGTGCCATACCGCGATGCCACCCCTGATCACTACCGCCGGACCGCGTTCGACATCGGCGAGTGGGGCCTGGGCTTCCTGGCCACATCGCTGGAGTTCGGCTGCGACTGCCTGGGCGAGATCACCTACCTGGACGCGGTGGTGCACGACTCCCACGGCGAGCCCCGCAACATACCGAACGCGCTCTGCATCCACGAGGAGGACAGCGGAGTCCTGTGGAAGCACGTCGACGACATGGCCGGTCCGCAGGTGCGGCGGGCCCGGCGGCTCGTGATCTCCTTCCACGTCACCGTGGCCAACTACGAGTACCTGGTGTACTGGCGGTTCTACCAGGACGGGAACATCGAGTGCGAAGTGCGTGCCACCGGGATCATGGTTACCTCGCATTTCCCGGACGGTGGCCAGCCCCGCTCCGGAACACTGGTGGACGAGCGCACATACGCGCCGTTCCACCAGCACTTCATCGTCGCGCGGCTCGACCTTGACGTGGATGGGCCGGACAACACGGTCTACGCGACCGAGTCGCAGGCGCCTGGGAAGGGCGGGGATGACCCGTACGGCCTTGGCCTGGTGGTCAGGGATACCCCGCTGCGCACCGAGGCGGAGGGGACGCAGGACTACGACTGGAACGTGCAGCGCGGCTGGAAGGTGGTGAACGACAATGTGCAGAACGGGCTGGGTACCCCCGTCGGGTACAAGCTGGTGCCTTCCGGCGCGTTCCCGTCATTGCTCGACCGGTCCTCGCCGGCCTTCCAGCGAGCCGAGGCCATCGGGCACACGCTGTGGGTGACCCCCTACCGGGAGGATGAGCGCTGGCCCTGCGGCGACTTCCCGAACCTGAGCGAGCGCGACGCCGGCCTGCCCGCTTGGACCGCGCGGAACCGGTCCATCGAGAACACCGACGTCGTGCTCTGGTATGTGTTCGGCATCCATCACATCACCCGGCCGGAGGACTGGCCGGTGATGCCTGTCGACATCGTCTCGTTCTGGCTCAAGCCGTTCGGTTTCTTCGACCGCAACCCGGCGCTGGATGTCCCGCCGAGCCCCGCGGAGTGCGATGTCCGGTGATGCCCGCTAACCAGCCAGGTGGGCGGCAACGGCGCCGCAGGCCCGGAGGGTGTCGACAAGGCAGGCCGGGTTGGCGATCTCGTAGCCGTTGAGGTGGAGGATCGGCAGCACGGCGCCGTCCCGGACCGGGTCGAGGAACCGGCAGACGTGCCAGCTCGTCGCCAGCGGGCCGGTCTCGGCCTCGCCGTCGCCCACCACGCAGGCAACCATCAGGCACGAGATGCCGTTTGGTGCTCATCAGGGCCTCGGTCCCTCGTGGGTCCGCCTCGGCGCAGCGGAGAGCTACAGCATGACGGGACTTTGGTCCCTGCTCTGTCCGTTGGGCTACGGCTACGCTGGGCGACACAGTTTGCCATAGACGGCGGTCAGCTGGCCGTGCTGAGGCAAGCAAACGCGGACAAGGAGCAGGTACAGGGTGGACGAGACGACACCGGGGAGCGGGCAGATTGGCGTGTTCCTGCTGGATGATCACGAGATCGTCCGCAAAGGGGTCCGCGACCTGCTGGAGGCCGAGCCGGACATCGCGGTGGTGGGGGAGGCGGGCACCGCCGAGTCCGCGCTGGCCCGCATCCCGGCGCTGCGGCCCGACGTGGCGGTGCTGGACGTCCGGCTGCCGGACGGCGACGGGGTGAGCGTGTGCCGGGACATCCGGTCCAAGATGCCGGAGGTCGCCTGCCTGATGCTGACCTCGTTCGGCGACGACGAGGCGCTGTTTGACGCGATCATGGCGGGGGCCGCGGGCTACGTGCTGAAGCAGATCCGCGGCACCGACCTGGTCGGCGCGGTCCGCACGGTGGCCGCTGGGGGGTCGCTGCTGGATCCGCAGGCGGCCAGCAGGGTGATGGCCCGGATGCGGGAGCGCGCCAGCCGCAGCGACCCGCTGGCCGGCCTGACCGAGCAGGAGCGGCGCATCCTGGAGCTGATCGGCGAGGGGCTGACCAACCGGCAGATCGGCGAGCGCATGTTCCTGGCCGAGAAGACCGTCAAGAACTACATCTCGTCCCTTTTCGCCAAGCTCGGGATGGAGCGCCGGACGCAGGCCGCGGTCTATGCCGCCCGGGTCTTTGAAGACCAGGAAGATTCAAAACGGGAGCACCCCGGTCGCTGAGTGCGCCAGCCGATGGGTCCCGGGGTCGGCGAGGCGCTGGCCGGGCCCGGGCGGGTCAGGCGCTGGCCGGGCTGTCGGCCGTGAGCGGTGCCCGCCATTCCAGCTCGGTGCCGCCACCTGCTGCGGCGGCCGTGCGCAGCGTCCCGCCGAGTTCGCCGGCCCGGTCGGCGAGGTTGGCGAGCCCGCTGCGGCGCGTGGTCTCGGCCAGGCCCACGCCGTTGTCCCGGACCACCAGGACCAGATCGGGCCCGGCCTCGACGGCGACATCAACCCGGCTCGCCTCAGCGTGCTTGGCGACGTTCGCCAGCGCCTCGCGCAGCGCGGCCAGCAGCTGATCCGCGACGTGGCCGGGTATCTGCGTGTCGATCGGCCCGGCCATCCGCAGCGCGGGGGCGAAGCCCAGCGGGGCGGTCATCTCCTCCACCACCGCCAGGATCCGGCCCCGCACGCCCAGCGGCTCGTCCTGGCCGCGGGACTGGAGCGAGAAGATCGCCGACCGGATGTCCCTGATCGTCTCGTCCAGCGCGTCAACCGCCTGCTCCACGCGGCGCACACCCTCCGGGTCGCGCATCAGCGCCGTGGCCCCCTGCAGCGACATGCCGGTCGCGAACAGCCGCTGGATCACCAGATCGTGCAGGTCGCGGGCGATCCGGTCACGGTCCTCGAACAGCGCGAGCCGCTGCACGTCCCGGCGGTGCTCAGCAAGCTCGAGCCCGATGCCCGCCTGCGCCGCGAACGTAGTCACCATCTCCACCGCGGCCGGCGACAGCGGCAGCGCACCCTGGTGTCGGCCGGCGGTCAGCACCCCGCGCACGTCCCCCGCCGGGCCCAGCGGAAATAGGACCGCGGGCCCAAGCGCCATATGCTGGCGGGCCATGGCCGCCACCCGTGGGTCGGTGCTGAAGTTCTCCACGGCCAGCGGCTTGCCGGTGGCCATTACGATCCCCGAGGCCGACCCCTGGGTTGGCAGCGCCAGGCCGAGTGCGTCGGCGGCTCCCTGGCCGCTGGCGTGCTCGATCACGAGCTGTTCCCGGTTGCCGGCCGGCAGGGCGAGCGCCACCAGGTCGGCGCCGGATATCTCCAGCGCGTGCTGCGTTACCAGTGCGAGCACCTCAGCTGGCGCGGCCTCAGACAGCAGCCGCTGGGTCACCTCGGCGTTGGCGCGCAGCCATTGCTGCTGCCGGCGTGCCTCCGCGTACAGCCGGGCGTTCTCGATGGCCACCCCGGCGGCGGCGGCCAGCGCCTTGGCCAGGGCTTCGTCCTCCCCGTCGAAGTCAGTACCGCCCTGCTTCTCGGTCAGGTAGAGATTGCCGTAGACCTCGTCCCGGATCCGCACCGGCACCCCGAGGAAGGAGCGCATGGGCGGGTGGCCGTCGGGGAGTCCGCTCGAATCGGGGTGGGCGGCGATATCGGGCAGACGGAGCGGGCGCGGGTCGGAGATCAGCTTGCCCAGCAGGCCGCGGCCCTCAGGCCAGTGGTCAATCGCCGCGATCTGTGACTCGTCCAAGCCGACCGGGACGAACTCGACCAGCCGGCCGCTCTCGCCGACGACGCCGAGCGCGCCGTAGCGGGCGGAGACCAGCTCGACAGCTACCTCGACGATCCGCCGGAGCACGACCTCCAGTTCCAGGTGACCGCCGATGGCGACTACGGCCTCGAGGAGCGCGTGCGTCCGGTCCCTGGTGTCGAGGACGGTCTGGAACCGCGATTGGAGTTCGGCGAGCAGGTCATCGAGCCGCAGGTGAGGCAACAGCGGGCGCGGGGTCTGGTTGGTCACCTGTTACTCCCCCGGGATCGAGGCGTACCACGCCATGATCGTACGCGAGCGGACGGCCGGGCGGAATGTCCGCCCGGCCGTTCGATTCGGCTGCGCTACCGGCTACTACGGCTGCAGGACCAGCCGTGCCTTGGCCTTGCCGCCGAGAACCTCGGCGATCGCCTCGTTGACCCCGTCCAGCGAACGGGTCTCGTAGATGACCTGGGTCCGCCCCGCCGCGTGCAGCGCGAACACGCTGTTCTGCTGGGCGAGGCAGAGCGTCCCGGCCACGTAGGGCCGGAGGTCCCGCGGGCTGAGGACGTGCGGTCCTGCTGCGCCGGCCCGGCCCGAGCGACGCTGGGGGCAGCTCAAAGATCTGAGGCCGGGCCACAGGGCCTGGAGATGCAAGGAGGCACCAAAATGCGCAGAAGGAAATTCGACGCGGTGGCGACCATCGCGGGCTTGGTGCTCGCGGTCGTGATGGCGGTCGGCGGCGGGCTGCTGCTATGGGGTCACTCCGTTGTCAGCAACGAGGTGCACAACCAGCTAGCCGCCCAGAAGATCGTTTTCCCCGCGGCGAACAGCCCCGAGATCAAGGCGCTGCCGGCTTCCGACGCCACGGCCATGAAGCAGTACGCCGGCCAGCTGATGACCACCGGCACGCAGGCCGAGACCTGGGCTGACCACTTCATCGCCGTGCACCTGGTCAAGATCGGCGGTGGAAAGACCTACGACCAGCTGTCCGCCGCGTCGCTGGCGCAGCCGAACAACGCCGCACTGGCAGGGCAGGTCCAGACCGTGTTCCGCGGTCAGACGCTGCGCGGGCTGCTGCTCAACGCCTACGGCTGGTGGCAGGTGGGGCAGATCGCGCTGATCGCGGCGATCGTGGCCTTCTGCGCCGCGGGCCTGTTCCTGATCCTCTCCGGGTTCGGGATCTGGCACCTGCGCCGGACCACTCCGGAAATGGAGATCTTCCCGAAGGTGGCCACCAAGGTCGCGGTGAACGCCTGACCCGCAGCCAGACCAAGCGCCCCCCGTCCCGCGGGGGGCGCTTCGTCGTGCGTCGTGCGCACTCCCGCCACCTGGCATGAGGCACCCCCGTAACTCACTTAGCCGTCGATGGACCGCGCCCCTCGCCGAAGGGCCCGGCGAGCACCCGTTCCGGCTCGCCCTCGAGGGTCCGGGTCAGCTTGACCTCCCCGTGGCGAGCCTGATTCAGCTCGGCGGCGGTGAGCAGCGGCCTCGTTCCCGCGCTGGAGTGCTTTACCTGACCGGACGGGCCGACGATCTGGACGATGTATTCACCAGGCGCCAGCGTGCCCGGTGTGAGGGCCTGCCCGCCATCGTCCTCTGAGTATCGCGCGGCCTGGCTGAGCCGGGCGGCCAGGGCCGCGTCCGTCGACCTCAGCATCGCGGCCGAAAGCTGGCTGTGGAAGAGCCAGCCGCCGAGGGTGAACGCGATCGCCAGGGCGAGCGCGAATACCACCGCTACGCGCAGGCGGATCGACATCCCTCACCCCTGTCACTCGTGGCGCAGCCGGTAGCCCATTCCCCGGACGGTTCACTACGGCTCGACCACACCGCGGGCACCCCGACCGGACCAAAGACGTGACGTTCGGCACTGGCCGTCGATGCTGCTTGTCCCCGCGGTCCGGGCCCGAGGTCCGTCATTGGCGGGACCCCTGCGGCGGACAGTACGGGTGGGACAGTACCCCAGTTCCTGATCTGACCCTGGTGCCCCGATTACCGCGCTCGTAGCGTCCCAGACGGGCCGAAGGTCCTCAAATGCGGGGCGCATCGCCTCTGCTGCCCTTCCCGGCAGCCAACCACACTGAGGTAAGGGACGACGGCAGGAGGTGACAGGTGATGACAGCCATGCTGGCGTCCGGCGTCCGGCAGGAGCAAGCCGCGCTGGGTGCAGGAGGAAGGGTCATTGTGGGTGTCGATGACTCACCAGGTGGCCTGCTGGCCCTGCGCTGGGCGGTCGAGCTTGCCCGGTCGGCGAACGCGCCGCTGGTGGCCGTCCGGGTATGGGCGCTTGGCCTGCCACGGCATGGCGGCCTGCGCCGTCATGGCGACGGTCACGGGCACGTGGTCCTGGCCTTCGCCGGAGCCGAGGCGCGCCAGGCAGCCGTGAGGCTCGTCAGGCAGGCATTCCGTACCGCCGTCGGTGGCGTCCCCGGCGATATTGACGTGACCATCGAGACGCCGGAGGGCAGCCCAGGCCCGGTGCTGATCCAGCTCGCCTCAGCCAGCGACATGCTCGTCGTGGGAACCGCGCCCGGCCATGGCCTGAAACGGGCCATGCACGGCTCGGTCAGCGCCTATTGCGTCGGCCAACTGCCCGGGCAGGTCTCCGTTATCACGGCCGGGCCGCTCGGGCAGGAGTCAGCTCAAGGGGCCCCCGCGAGTAGCAAGGCCAAGCCGCCCGGGCCGGTGACCAGAGCGGTGAGGTGGTAGCCATGCGTGCTCAGGTCGGCGACCATCTGCTCGTCGGAACGGACCGGATAGGCATGGTGATCGGGGTCCCTGCCGAGGACGGCTCGCCGCCCTACATCATCAAGTGGCTGAACGACGGCCACATCGCCATGGTGCAACCCGACCAGTACGCCCGCATCATTCCCGCAGCGCAACACACCAGTTCAAGCCGCGAGCCAAAGGAATCGACAGCAACACGGCCGCCGCGGACGCCAGTCAGCAGGCGTGGGCCAGCGCCCAGGTCTACGCGCTGCTGACAGACGGCAAGTGGCTGCCCCCGGCCGCGGTCAGCGAACTGCTCACCTGCTACCAGATCCCGCTGGTGCCCACCCGGCATGTCACGGATGAGCAGGAAGCTGTCCGTGCCGCCGCTACCCTGGGCGGCCCGGTGGTGCTCAAGGCCGAGGCGGAAGGCCTGGTACACAAGACCGAAGCTGGCGCGGTCAAGCTCGGCCTGCACGGCGAGCAAGAGGTCCACGAGGTAGCCGAACTAGACCTCAACCCGGTCATCGCCACCCAAGACGGCGTCCACGCCGTGGACGCCCGCATCCGGGTCGTCCCGGCACGCCCAGGGGACCCATTCCTGCGGCGGCTTCGCTGACGCCACGACCCACTCAGATTAAGGAGAATAAGAAATGACAGGAACGGTGAGTTCGCTCGAACAGCTGGACGAGGCAACGTGCCTGCGGCTGATCTCGCCCGGCGGCATCGGAAGGCTTGCATACACGGGCCGGTACGGCCTGACCGTGTTCCCCGTCAACTACAAGGTGCATGACGGCACGATCGTGTTCCGCACTGCACAGGACAGCCCGACAGGCGAGGACCTTCAGACCGGGATAGCTCATGCCGAGTACCAGGTCGCGTTTGAGGTCGACGACATCGACCCGGCAGCCCGCGAAGGGTGGAGTGTTCTCATCCAGGGCCCCGCGCACAACATGACCTCAGCAGCCGAGCAGGCCTCAATCATCGACTCGGGCGTGGAGCCATGGCCGGGCGGAGTGAGAGAGCACGCGATCGGGATCATCCCCAAGCGGATCACCGGCCGCCGCCTCCGCCAAGCTTCCCCGGACGAGGGGACTGTGGGGGTATGAAACAGACGGACCCGCCCCGCACGAAGCAATCCGCAGCGGCTGGCTGCCCCACACCCGAGGTCACGGCTACGGGCTGCCGGTCTCCGCGCCGTCCAGCCTCCGACGTGCTGGACGAACCGCAATAACGAGAGGCCGTTCACCGGCCCGCGATGACCGGGGAGCACGCTTGCGATAGTACCGCAATTTCTTGAAATATATTGCTAGTTTTTAATTGCTAGTTATTAGCTTTCTGAAGCAGCTCAGGGCAGGTACCGGGGACCCGGATGGCCGGGAGGTAGGGTCCGTGCGAGTTCCTGTTACGGGTGGCGCACCGAGGGTAGGGCAGGAGGTGCTGCTCCGCCTGAAGGCGGGGCGAAGGGTCATGAGCAAGTCACGTACTTCCGAACCGCCCGCGCATCCGCCCGCCGGCCGGGCAGCGCGGATGCCGGCCTACAGCGAGCATGCCCGCTCCTACAACCGGGATACCAGCGCGTTCCAGCACTACCGCCAGGCGATCGTGGAGGCGCTACCGGTCCGTCCTGGGCAGATGGTTCTCGATGTGGGGTGTGGGACAGGGCTGTGCTTCGGCTTGCTGCGGGAAAAGGCGGGCGCACAGGGCGGTGTCGTCGGCATCGAGGAGTCGCCCGAGATGGCGACGGTGGCGCGCGAGCACATCGCGGAGGAAGGCTGGCGTAACGTCACGGTGGTGCAGTCGCGGGCTGAGGATGCGGAGATCGCGGTCACCGCGGACGCCGCTGTCTTCTGTGCCGTCCACGACATCCTGCAGTCCCCGGATGCGCTACGGAACGTCATGAGCAATCTGCGTCCCGGAGCATGGGTGGCCGCTGGCGGCGGCAAGTGGGCCGCGGCGGTCATGGTGGCCGTGAACATGCAAGTGAGAATGCTCCATGCTCCCTATGTGCGAAGCTTCGAAGGGTTCGACCGGCCGTGGAATCTTCTTGAGCAGTTGATCGAGGGCGTCCATGTCCGTGAGATGGCGTTCGGCAGCGGGTATATCGTGACCGGCAGGGCGCCGCCGCGGCCGCCGGCCTAGCGGCGCACCGGGCCCGGCGGGCCGGCTTCTGGGCGTCTCAGGGCAGTGGTAGCGAGGGCTAATGGCCTCTGTCTTGGCGGGCCAGCGTGCTGCCGTTGCCGGAGCCGGGCGCTACCGACCAGCATGCCTCGAGCAGTGCGGGGGCGAACAACTGCGGCGCATTGATGCACACCCCGTGATCGGCGTCCATCTCATGGACCGATGCGCCCGGGATCGCCCGGGCCAATTTGAGCTGGCGGCTCGCCGGCACGATGCGGTCCTGGGCGGTGACGACAACCGCGGCCGGGACATCGACCTGGCTGATCCAGCCGTCCGACGTGAACTCGCAGACGGCTTGGATAGCCGAGATGGCGGCGCCGAGTGTGGTCCGGCGCAACTGGGCGCGGGCCCACCTGACGGTCGCGGGGTCGTCAAAGTGGCCCAGGAGGGCCATTCCGAGAACCTCGGCGCTTATCAGCTGCAGAACCGGATTCCACCGCAAGGCGGCGGCTGCCGTCGGCAGCGCAAGGGCGGCCAGCATCTCCGTGGGTGACTCCCGGACGTTGCCCGCGGTCGAGCACAACACCAGACCCGACAACAGTGAGGCGTGCCGCCTGTACAACAGCTGAGCGACCATGCCGCCCATGGAATAACCCACGGCGACAAACCTGCGGATACCGAGGGCCTCGGCCAGCGCGGCTACATCGTCAGCGCAGTCTTCAAGCCGGAACCGCGAACCGGCATTGATCCCGTCACCATGGCCCCGCATGTCGGCAGCGACGACACGGAAATGACGGGCCAGCGGCGCGAAGACCTTCCCCCAGTTCAGCTCGGCCGTAACCGCCACCCCATGGATCAGTACAAGTGTCTCAGCGCCGCGCGGGCCCTCGCACTCCCACACCCGCGTGACCCCACGGCCGGGCAGTTCCGCCAAGCGCGTGAGCGGGGTCGCTGCCTCCCCAAGCACCCGCCGCACCACTTTCACGCTCCTGCGATGCCAGTCAGCGAGAGCCAGCAGTCGGCGCCCGGCCAACGATCTACCACGGATTATGAGGCATGCGTACCGTTTTCGCCCAGCACCGACAGAGCCGAAAGGCCCGGACACCACAAGCGCCAGCCGGCAGCCCACCGAAGAACAGGCGCCGGACAAGATCCACATGCCCGGGCGCCGCCGCCTCCAGAGCCTGCCACTCGCGGTCGGTCAGGGTCACCTCGGTGACCCGCGTGTCCGTGGCAACGGGCCCCCCGAGGTATATACGTAGGCGGCGTAATGCCCAGCGTAGCGAGCCTGGCCCCAGGCGAGCCGCTCTTGAATCCGGCGCTCACGCGATGCCCCTTCCCTGTCCGCAGGCGGCCGGGCAGGTCCCTGCAGGGGCCGTCTACGGCCGTCCGGCTTGCTTCGCGTCCGCGGTGATCGCGGGAATCTTGATCTTCGGTGCCTGCACCGGAGGGATGCTGATCGCCTCGACCGGCGGTATGGCGATCGGCTCCACCGGCGGTATGGCCTCAGGCCCGGCAGCGGCCGGGTGGCCCTCGATGGCGGCCTCGGCCGCCGCGACCTCGGCGTCGCCGAAGTCGGCGAGTGAGGCCGAAGACCCGGCATCTGGCCCGGCGGGCGTCATTTTCTCAAAGAACCGCAGCAGCTCCACCGGTACCGGCATGACCAGCGTGCTGTTCTTCTCCCCGGCCACCTCCACCACGGTTTGCAGCAGCCGCAGCTGCAGCGCCGCGGGGTCGCGGGCCATCACGTTAGCCGCCGCGGCCAGCCGCTTGGAGGCCTGGTACTCGCCGTCGGCGGTGATGATCCTGGCGCGGCGCTCCCGCTCCGCCTCGGCCTGCCGGGACATGGACCGTTTCATGCTCTCGGGCAGCGAGACGTCCTTGATCTCGACCCGCTCGACCCGGATGCCCCACGGGCCTTCGGTCGGCTCATCGATGATGCGGCGCAGTTCGCGGTTGACCGAGTCCCGCTCGGCGAGCAGCTGGTCCATCTCGGACTGGCCGATGATCGACCGCAGCGACGTCTGCGCCTGCTGGGAGACCGCGAACAGGTAGTTCTGCACGTTCACCGTGGCCTTGATCGGATCGACCACCCGGAAATACACCACCGCGTCCACCCGGACGGTCACGTTGTCTTTGGTGATGCCGTCTTGAGCCGGGACCGCCATCGCGACGATCTGCATGTTGACCTTCTGCATGCGGTCGCCGACCGGCCTGATCATCGTCAGTCCCGCGCTGCGCGGCGGCGCCTGGATCTTGCCGAACCGGAACACGATACCCTGCTCGAACTGCTGCACCACCCGCACCGAACGGCCCACGGTGACCACACCGAACACGGCAAGTACCACCAAGATGATCACGACGATTGCAATCATTGCCAGCAACCCCTCTCAGGCGGCGCGCGCCTGCTTGCATGGTCCGGCCGACATTGCCGGCCCCGTTCTACTATCACGGATAGGACTCGTCAGATGTTCACGTGACCAGCTACATGAGTGCTGCGACGCCAGTGGTGCGCGGCACCCCCTCCACCGGGTAAGGCAGGGCCGCCTGCCTGGCCGGCTGCTTACGATGAACGGCTGCTGTCTGCTATCCGTGTTAGTAGATGAGCCGGCCGAAGGCGGCCCGGCCGGGTGCGGGCATGTCCGATCGGACGGTGGCGACGATGACGCCGCCGCGAACCCTGAGGAGCTGGTTAGTTTGGGCGGCATGGCGTTCAGCGCTGTCATCGGCCATCGGCGTGCCGGCCAGCCCCGGCGGCTGCGGCTGCGTCGCGGCATGGCGGTGCTGCGGCTCTTCGTGCGCGGTGGGGTCCGGTACGCGGGCAGTGCGCCGCGGTTGTTCGCAGCCGCAGGCGAGAAGCGCCAAGTGCTGCGAGGTGACCTGGCCTTGCGGACCGCCGAGGACGTCGCCGACACCCTGGGGGCGATGAAGGGCGTCCTGATGAAGGTCGGCCAGATGGCCAGCTACGTCGACGACGGCCTGTCCCCAGCCGTCCGCCGCACCCTGGCCCGCCTGCAAGACAGCGTCCCGCCGATGAGCCCGCAGCTGGCCGCCGCTGTGGTGGAGGAAGAACTCGGCGCGCCGCCGGAACGGGCCTTCGCCCGCTGGGATTCGCAGCCCATCGCTGCGGCGTCGATAGGGCAGGTGCACCGCGCCATCACCCTCGACGGCCGGGCGGTCGCGGTCAAGGTCCAGTACCCGGGCATAGCGGAGACCATCGCGGCTGACCTGCGTAACGTCGCCCTGCTGCGTCGGATGCTGCGGATTACCGCGCCAGCCCAGGACATCGACTCGCTGATTGCCGAACTGCGGGAGCGTGTCGCGGAGGAGCTTGATTACCGCCGCGAGGCCGCCAGCCAGCGGCGCTTCGCTGCCTACTACGAGGGGCATCCGACGATCCACGTACCCCGGATCATCGATGACCTGTCCACCCGGCGGGTGGTCACCACTGAGCTGTCGGATGGTGCCCGGTTCGCCGAGCTGTCCGGCTGGTCTCAGCAGGAACGTAACCTGGCCGCGGAGACGATCTACCGCTTTGTGTTCCGGAGCCTGTACGAGGTCCGCGCGTTTAACGGCGACCCGCACCCCGGCAACTACTTGTTCCACGGTGGCGGCAGGGTCACCTTCCTGGATTTCGGGCTGGTCAAGTACTTCACCCTGGCCGAGCTGCAGCCGCTCATGGAAATGAACCGCAGGCTGTGCGTTGAGCACGATCCCGAGGCATTCCGCCTCAGCCTGGAGAACGCCGGCTTCCTGCGCCCGAACGCACCGCTGAGCACCGAGGCGATCGTCGAGCACCTGGCCGTCTTCTACGACACCATCCGTGAACCCGGCCCGCTGACCATCACCGGGGACTACGCCTCCTCAGTCGTACGCCGCTTCTTCGACGTGCTCAGCCCCGTGATGGGCTTCATCAGCGTCCCAAGGTCGTACGTCATCCTCCAGCGCATCAACCTCGGTTTGTTCGCCATCCTCGGCGGGCTGTCCGCAACCGCCAACTGGCGGGCCATCAGCGAGGAGATCTGGCCCTTCGTCCAGGGCCCGGCAGGCACGCCGATGGGGGACGCCGAGGCCGCATGGCGGGCCCGGCGCCATGCGATCGCGGCATAGCTGGCCTGAGCCCACACCGCGTACAAGCCCTACGGGCTCGCCTCATCGTCGGTGCAGGGCCCAGGGTCGAGGCCTCGACCAGCCGCCGCCGACCCCCGCTCGCCGTACCAGGAGCCTACTCCGAGCGCACCCAAATGGCTGGTGGGCCAAGGAGGTCGCCACCCCTCGTGACGAGCGGAACGGAGCCGTCGTGCACCCGCTGAAGGTAGCGGTCATGCAGTGACCGCCGGGGGGACACGCCGCCGGGCGGTCTGCGTCCGGGCCCGCGATGGCGGGGCGGCTTTCACCCGCCGGAAGGTCTCGCCTGCGGAGTGAACAGCACACATCTACTATCCGTGTTAGTAGTTAGTCAGCACTATGCGGCGCCCGCACCCGGACAACACGTAACGCAAAGAGAGGATGGTCGAGATGACCGACGGACACCCACGCCCGCAAGGGCCATGGGGGACGGCCGGGAACCGGGAGCGGCCGGTCCTGCCGACTGGCGCGCTCCGGCGTGGCAGTCGGCTGGCCGTGCTGCCGCTGCAGCACGCGGCGCGCACCGCCGCAGCCGCTACCCGGCTATCGCGGGCCGCTGCGGATCAGGTCACTGCCCGCACCGCCCAGCAGTTGTTCGCCACCCTTGGTGAGCTCAAGGGCGGGGCGGCGAAGCTGGGGCAGACGATGTCGGTGTTCGAGGCGGCAATGCCGGAGGAGGTCGCGGCGCCCTACCGGTCAGCGCTGCGGCGGCTCACCGACGCGCAGCCGGCCATGCCGGCCGGGACCGCTCGCAGGGTGGTCGATGCCGACCTCACTGTTGCGTATGGGCCGCACTGGCGGGAGCGGCTCGTGGCGTTTGACGACAGGCCCGTGGCGGCGGCCTCGATCGGCCAGGTTCACCGCGGACGGTGGCGGACCGACGGGGGCCGCGTCGTGGACGTCGCGGTGAAGGTCCAGTACCCGGGCGTGGGGAAGGCACTGCGCTCGGACCTGCGCCAGGCCCGGCTGCTGGCGCGGGTGATCGCTCGCCTCACCCGGCTGAACGTATCCGGGCTGGCGGACGAGCTCGCCAGCCGGATCGTCGAAGAATTGGATTATGTGCGCGAGGGGCGGGTCCAGACCGAAGTCGCCGCTGCCTTCACCAGCCGCGCCCCGGAGGCAATCGCCGCAGCCCGCGCCGCGGGAGTGCACGAGCCGGAGGGCCGCACATGCGTCACGGTTCCAGCCGTGTACGCCGCGACACCACGGGTGCTGATCACCGGCTGGCTGGAGGGGGAAAGCCTGTCGACGCTGCTCGAAGGGCGTATGGACCTGCTTCCTGCGGGCTGGCGCGAACTCGACCGCAGCGACGCCGCCGACCTGGCCGCGCGGCTACTCGGACACGCCGTCTACGCGCCCGCAGCGTGCGCTGGCTGGATGCACGCCGACCTGCACCCTGGCAACTTCCTGCTGCTCCCGGGCGGCCAGCTCGGCATGCTGGACTTCGGCGCGGTCGCCGCCACGCCCGGCGGCATCCCGGCGCCGTTCGGGCAGCTCGCGGCCGCGGTGCTCGCCGGTGACGGTCCGGCAGCGACACGGCTGGCACGGCAGGTTGGGGCGCTCGCCCCGGACGCGGAGCTAGACCCAGAGCTGATCGTCGACCTGCTCCACCCGATCGCGGCGACCGCGGCCACCGATTGCTTCACCTACTCCCGTCCCTGGCTGCGCGGGCTCATGGCCCACCTCACCGACCCGCGTTTCGCCGCGGCGCTGCGGAACCTGACGCCGCCCCCCGAATACGCCCTGGTCTGGCGGGCAACGCTCTCGGCCGCCGGGCTCTTCGCGCAGCTGGGCGCGACGGTGCCCACCCGCGGGCTCCACCTTGCCTACTCTCCGGGGTTCCGCGGCAGCCTCCCCAGCCCGGCCAGGGCTGACACGCCCGCCGCCCCGCCACACCAGCTGTACTGCGGCTACGGCACCGGGAGATGGAAACCGTTGTAATACCAGAGCGCTGAGGTGTACCAGAGCACGCCGACGAGGATGGCGCGGATTCCCCCGGCAACCGGCAGCGCCCACCCAACCCCGTCACCGGTATAGGGCCCATCCCACCATGACCTAGCTACCGCACGTTTCATCGCGAGCGGGCGCTGACCCGTCCCGCAACGGTGCGCCCAGCAGACAGCTGACACCGGCGCGACGGAAGCCTGCTGACACGCCGACCGTATGTCCGAAGCCTCGCCAGGCGCCGCCCGGGCCCACATGAGCCCTGCCGGCCGGTTAGCTGGGTAGTGGCTCGTCGCCGAGAAGCGCAATACCTCGGTCACGAGCAGATCCGGCGCTGTGTCGAGAGCCTCATGCCCTGCACCTGGAAGTTCGGCCACGGTTGCCGCCGGCCATCGCCGCTGGGATCGAGCAGTTGCGCGCTGAGCAGCGCGCCTTCCGGCTCGCCGAGATGCGCCGCCGCCTCGGCATCACCCAAGCCCAGGTCGCTGCCCGGATGGGCATCACCCAGGGCCGCGTGTCCGCCATCGAGCATGCCAAGCCGGGCACCACCGAACTGCGCACCCTGGCCGCCTACGTCGAAGCCCTCGGCGGCCGCTTGGAGATCATCGCCGATTTCGGCGACCAGCGGCTCGCCTTTATCGAACCTGGCACCGCCTCACCCGACCCGGCTGAGGATCAGATACAAGCATTAGATTTCGGTGGTGGCTTCGGCTTTGCCGTCTTTGACGGCGCGCTGGAGCGCGGCGTAGTCATCTTCGTTCTGGTCGGCGTAGGTTTCGGCGAAGTCGGCGATCGCCTGGTCGAACTTGGCGGAGGCGCCGAGGTAGGCGGCCAGGGCGATGCGGTCGCCGGAGCGGGCGTGTGCCCGGGCCAGGGTCCACCCGCACAGGCGGGCGTAGATGGTCATGCCGACGGGGAGCATCTGCTCGATCGGTACGGAGAATTTCCAGTCCTTCAGCTGGCGCACGTAGAAGTCGCGGTCCACCCCGTCTGGGCCTTGGACGCGGGTCCAGCCGAGGAAGATGTCGCTTTGGGCCTGCATCAGGTGCTGCCCGGCGACGACGCGCTCGCCCTGGTTGGTGTACTGGCTGCGCCCGCAGTAGTCGGCTAGGACCGAGGGCTGGGCTTCCTTGGCTTGCAGGAACAGCGGTTCGTCGCCGTCGGCGGCGTCCATCAGCAGGATCCAGGCGCGGGTGCCGACGCTGCCGACCCCGACGACCTTGCGGGCCACCTGGATCATCGTGAACTGCTGCAGCAGGTGGCGGCGGTCGGATTGCAGGGTGCGCCCATACTTGCCCAGCACGGTGCGGAGCACTTTGTAGATCGCATCGGCCTGCACGTCGGCGAAGACCTCTTCGACGGGGACGATCATCGGGGGGGTACTGATGATCCGCCGTTGGCCGTCGACCACGGTGGTCAGCTTGCCCAGCGCCTTCGTGCTGTCGCTTGTGTGAGCCTTGGCCAGCAGCGCCTCGGCAGCCTTGAACCTTTTCGCCTTGACCTGGGACCTGAACTCGGCGAGGGCCGGCTCGATGTCCATATGTGCATACCAGACTTCCAGCAGGGACGTCTCGGCGAAGCCGCGCATCGCCGTGCGGTAGGCCTCGGCCGCCGCCAGGGCGATCTTGCGGCGAGCTTTGGCGGGGAACCCGTTGTCCCGGCCCGCCACCGCCAGGCTCGCTGCCAGCCGCTTGACATCCCACTCGAACGGGCCCGGCAGGGTCTCATCGAAGTCGTTGACGTCGAAGACCAGCCGTCGCTCCGGCGAGGCGAACGCCCCGAAATTGGCCAGGTGCGCGTCCCCGCACAGCTGCACCCGCAGCCCTGAGGCGGGCGTGCCAGCCAGATCCGCTGCCATCGGCAGCGCAGCCCCCCGGTAGAACGTGAACGGCGAGACCAGCATCCGCCCGTGCCGCACCGGCACCAGCTCCGGCACCCGTGACCCCGCCTGCCCCAGCAGCAGCCCCACCGGATCCCGCGACCGGCCCGGCGTGAACTCCGCGTGCGAGTCCAGCGGGGCCACCGCCCGGGCATCCTTCCCCCGCGCCACCCGATCCGTTCGACTCAGATGCTCCACCGCCGCAGCGCGCGCCGGACGTGGACGAGATGCCCGGGCACCAGACCGCCCAGCCGCGACACGATCAGCCGTGACCGTCATGACCACTCCCTCCGGGGCGCAACGGCGCGATACCGCCGGCCAGTGCCCACCGCGGGCCGCTCCCGTGGTGCTGGTACCAGGCAAGAACCACCGCGCACGCTGACAGTGTCCCCGACCGGCTAAACCACCGCCTTCGCAGTCCCCGCGGATGGTCGACCCATATTTCGCGTGGACGGTTTCCCGGCCCTTGCTGCGTTCTCCCTACGATCGAATCTGCCCCGCGCAGAAGCCGCCGGCATCCCCTTTTCAGGGTGATCCCGCAGACCGTGTTCGCAGAGAACCCCCTGCCGTGTGCCCGGGCCTGCAGGCTGCCGCCTATATCGGGCACGGTGCCGTGCGGTCACGGTGAACTGGCTGTCGGCGGATTTCGGGTCAAAGCTAGCCATATTCACCCTCGCAGGGTGAGCCACGTCCTCGTAGTGCCGAGAACAGTGAGTCGCAGCGCCCAGCAGCGCTATCACGCGAGGCGGCAGCAAGCTGGTTCGCGGCGCCAAAGCCGGGCAGGAGGTGGCCCACGTCTGATACCGGCGGCGAGCCACGGCCTGCAGCCGCAGGCCCTGGGCCCAGCCAGAAGAACGAAAGCGACAAACAGCCCGGGCAGCGGGCTGGCCCGGCCGGCCGTCGGATCCGGGGAGCCTTCGCCCGCGGACTAGGCCGGGTCCGCCGTGGCGGCGAGCAGGCCGGCCTGCGCACCGGGCGGGCTGGACTTAGCGGCCGCCCTGCTGGCGGTGCCGCCAGCGTTCCTCCAGCCGTGCCATCAGCCCAGGTCCCGCCCGGGTGCCAGCCCGCCGGTCCTTGGCGGCGCGCCGCTTTTTACCCGAGCGCCGGCCCCGCGCAGGGACGCGTCGGGTGGCGTTGCCGGTCAGCCGCCGGTAGCTGCTCAGCGCCCACATGCTGCAGCCAAACATGACCACGAAGCCCGCCACCGAGACCGGGATGACCTTGATCACGACCCCGGCGAGCAGCAGCCCAACGCCGATCAAAAACCCGAACGCCGCCGCGATGAGCCAGCGCCGGTAGTGCATCCGCGGGTCGCCCGCGTGTACGGCGTCAGCAAACCGCGGGTCTTCGGCGCGCAGCGCCTGCTCGATCTGCTCCAGCTGGCGTCGCTCATGCTCAGAGAGCGGCACGGTCGCCTCCCACGAAACACAGGCGGGACGCTCTCACCGGCGTTCACCTCACGGCCTGGCTCATGGCCAGCGTACGCGAGCGCGTTTGCAGAACAGCACACCTCGACCTGACCGCGACCCTCCGTTGACTCTCGTCACATGCCCAAGGGATTCCGCTGTGGCCACGAGGGGTGCGCAAACCAGAACCCCGTTCTACAGCGGGTTCTACCAGCTGGGACCTTATTGGAGGCTCACCCCCGAAGGGGGATGCCCCGCGGAAGCGGCCGCTGTCAGATGGGACGAGACGACAGCACCATCGCCGCGGAGCGCCCTGTGTATCGAGGGCACGCATTCGGCGGGAAGTACCTCCGGGTCACCTGCGAGCTGCGGATTTTCCGCTGAGGCGGCCTTCGTTCGCAGTGGTCACGTCCAAGTGCGGAATCAGCTGCGCGTGTTTGGCCGAAGGAGCGATGAGTGAGCGAGCAGTTCAGGGGAACGATCAATGTCGATATCAGGGATTCGGTTCCCGACTGGGCTCCGTTCGAGCCGCCGAAGGCCCCGGATGGGGCGCCGAGTGTGGTGTACATCGTGCTGGATGACGTGGGCTTTTCGGCGATGAGCTGCTACGGCGGGCCGATCGAGACGCCGAACATCGAGCGGATCGCCGCTGACGGGATCCGGTACACGCAGTGGCACACCACGGCGCTGTGCTCGCCGACCCGTTCCTGCCTGCTGACCGGGCGTAACCACACCCGTAACTCGATGGCGTGCATCACCGAGGCCGCGGTCGGGTTTCCCAACGCCAGCGGGACCATCCCGCCGGAGAACGGGATGATCTCGGAGATCCTTGGTGAGCGTGGCTGGAACACCTACATGGTCGGCAAGTGGCACCTGTGCCCGACCGTCGAGATGAACCTGGCATCGACGCGGCGTAACTGGCCGTCCGGGCGGGGTTTCGAGCGCTGGTATGGGTTCCTGGGCGCCGAGACCAATCAGTGGTACCCGGACCTGGTGTACGACAACCACCCGGTGGACCAGCCCAAGTCGCCCGCCGAGGGTTATCACCTCACTGACGACATCACCGACAAGGCAATCGAGTTCATCACCGATGCCAAGACGGTCGCGCCGGACAAGCCGTTCTTCCTGTACTACGCGCCGGGTGCCGCCCATGCGCCGCACCACGTCTCGAAGGAGTGGGCCGACAAGTTCAAGGGCCACTTCGACGCCGGTTATGAGGCGATGCGGGAGCAGACCCTGGCCCGGCAGAAGCGGATGGGGATTGTCCCGGCCGATACCGAGTTGCCGCCGGTCAACCCGATCGGCACGCCCGAGACCCGCACAGGGCCCAAGGGCCAGCCGTTCCCGCCGCTGGACTACACCAAGCCGTGGGACTCTCTGTCGGCGGAGGAGCAGCGGCTGTTCGCGCGGATGGCCGAGGTCTACGCGGGATTCCTGGCGCACGCCGACCACCACATCGGCCGGCTGCTGGACTACCTGGAGGAATCCGGGCAGCGCGAGAACACGCTGGTGATCCTGGTGTCGGACAACGGCGCCAGCGGTGAGGGCGGCCCCGACGGCTCGATCAATGAGATGTTGTTCGCGAACGGCATCCCCGACAACATGCAGGCGAACCTGGCGATGCTCGACGAACTGGGCGGGACGAAGACCTACAACCACTACCCGAACGGGTGGGCGATGGCCTTCAACACGCCGTTC
Organism: uncultured Actinomycetes bacterium; assembly: GCA_963703605.1. Lineage (GTDB taxonomy): Bacteria > Actinomycetota > Actinomycetes > Streptosporangiales > Streptosporangiaceae > DASXKD01. Next base: position 7,971 of record CAVPFC010000056.1, on the reverse strand, counting down.
AAGATGTGGAAGCGGTATGAGTTCAACGGCGGCACCGCCGACCCGTGCATCATCTCCTGGCCCTCAGCCACGGCGGGCAAGGGCGAGATACGCCACCAGTACCACCATGCGATCGACATCGTCCCCACGATCCTGGACACCCTGGGCGTAGCGCCCCCCGCCACCATCAAGGGCCACGTGCAGAGCCGGATCGACGGGGTGAGCATGCGCTACAGCGCCGAGATGGCTTCCGCGCCGTCGGCGCGGAGGACCCAGTTTTACTCCATGCTCGGCTCCCGCGGGATCTGGCATGACGGCTGGAAGGCGGTCACCACCCATCCCACGCTCAGCGGCTGGAGCCACTTCAACGACGACACCTGGGAGCTGTACCACACCGAAACCGACCGCTCCGAGGTGCACGACCTGGCCGCCGAGCACCCGGAGAAAGTCCGCGAGCTAGTCAACCTGTGGTTCGCCGAGGCCGGCGACAACGGCGCGTTCCCGCTGGATGACCGCTCCGCGCTGGAGATCATCACCACGCCGCGGCCGCAGCTGGCCGCACCCCGCGACCGTTACGCATATTTCCCCGGCACCGCCGAGGTGCCCGAGGCGCAGGCGGTGAACGTCCGCAACCGGTCCTTCACGATCGGCGCGCTGGTGGACATCCCAGCGCCGGGCGCGCAGGGCGTGCTGTTCGCGCACGGGTCACGCTTCGGCGGCCACGCGCTCTACGTGAAGGACAACCGGCTGCACTATGTCAACAACTTCGTCGGCATGTTGGAGCAGAAGATCGACGCTACCCAGGACGTCCCGACCGGGACGAACCTGATCCTGTCGGCATCCTTCGCCAAGGACGGCGAGGACCCGCCACACGTGTCCACCGGGATCCTGTCCCTCTACCATGGGGACACAAAGGTCGGCGAAGGCCGGATCAAGACCCAGCCTGGGCTGTTCTCACTCGCGGGCGAGGGCCTGTGCGTAGGCCGCGACAGCGGCGAACCGGTCACCGCCGACTACCCGGGCGAGCACCCGCACGCGTTCACCGGCGGCACGATCAAACGGGTCGCGGTCGACGTCAGCGGCGACCCCTACGTCGACCTCGAGCGCGAAGCCCAGGCCATGCTCGCCCGCGAGTAGCCAATCATCGCCGCCGCAACCCGGGGGTTCAGCCATGTGTGCGCGGGCCAGGCCAATCGGAACTATGAGTAAAGAGGTGATCGTGGGTGAAAATCGCAGTCGGGCAGGAAGCGTTCCTGCTGGTGATCCACGTCAGGCCGGTCAGCCTTCCGGAACGGGGTGATTCCCGTGCCTGAGGACCGGCCGCCACCTGTCACTCCCGATACGCCGACCGGCCCGGACGTTGACCTCAACCGCGACGACGGCAGCCCGGCCGGTGGGACGCGCCTTACCGGCGCCATCGTCGGCCACCTCACCGACCAGGCGCGCCGTACGGCCGATGCTGCGAAGGCCAGACGGGTGGTGAATGCCGACGGCGAGCCAGGCATGCTTGACCTGACGCCGTTGCGCGAGCTGCTCTCCGAGCTGGTGGAGGAGCTTCAGAAGCTGAAGCTGCGGGACCGGATAGCCAGCGCGCTGCGGCAGGCAGCCGACATCATCGATTCGCAAACGCCGAGCCACTGAGATCAACTCGGTCGAGTCCCGCGAGCATGCAACGCCCGGGATTTATAGGATGCCGGCGCGGGGTCGAACAAATGCGCGCTGACGCAGACGAGGCGGTGCAGAGATTCGCGGCGCAGGGCTTCGTGACGCCGGCACCGGCGTTCCTGCAAGGGATCGCTCGCGTCCTTCGCGGTGACCTCGATGGCGGCGACGCGTGCCTCGAGGATGGGGTCAGCATCGGGGAGCAAGTCGGCCCAGGCGCTCCGGGCTCGGCTCGCAAAGGAACGTGGTCCAAGCGCCTCCGGGGCCTCGGCGTTGACCGGTGCCGAACTCCGCCTGCTGCCGATGCTGTCCACGCACCTGTCGTTCCCGCAGATCGCCAAGGACATGTTCCTGTCCCGCAACACCATCAAGTCGGAGGCGGTCTCGATTTACCGCAAACTGGGCGCCTTCTCACGCAGCCAGGCGGTCACCCGTGCTCGCGAGCTAGGACTCCTGGAGGGCTGACGACCCTTTTTCATCCCATCGGGGGCATCGCACGAATCTAGAGACGAGCACTTGAAAACTATTGTTAACTCGGTTGGCCTTAAAGAGGGAGTGTTATGGAGTTCGCAACGAGGCCGTCGGTTCTCTTCGTCTACTTCACGTACACGAACCAGACACGGAAGGTTATAGACGCGATGGCCGAGGTACTTCGGGGCCGTGACTTCGACGTGACCTTGGCTGCGATCGAGTTCACCGACCCTCGTTACGCCGGCCGGTTCAAGGAATTCCCCATGCGGCATCCGTTCCGCGAACTCGTGGGGATGATCCCGGCGGAGTCACCCCGCCGCCGCCCGGCGAAGATCGCCATCCCCGACGTCGTGACCGCACGGGAGTACGACCTGGTGTGCATCGGGTCCCCCACCTGGTGGCTGTCCGCCGACGTTCCGATCCGGTCCTTCCTGCAGTCCGACACCGCCACACGGGTCCTGGGCGGCAATCCATTCGCCGTCGCCGTCTGCTGCCGCCGGTACTGGCGGCACAACCTGAAGACCGTCCGCAGGCTCGGCATCAAGCACGGCGGTGCCTTCGCCGCCGGCATTCACTTCCGCTACCAGGGAGGCCAGGTCCGCTCCCTGCTGTCACTGCTGAGCTACCTCGGGTCGGGCGAGTACCGCGAGCGCTATCTCGGGATCAAGATCCCGCCGACCAACATCCAGGACAACCACCTTCAGGCGGCGCGGGAATTCGCCGACGGACTCGCCGACCGCCTAGCGGACAACGCGCCGGTGAATGAGAGCGTCACATGAACATGGCAAAGATTCTGCCAGGGGCGAGCGCCTTATAAGGCGCGCGGACAGGCGCTGAATAGAGTCCTTGTGCCGTCGCCCCTCGTACACCACATAGATGGTTGTGGCCAGGCCGCTTGTCAGCGGACCGGCGAAGGGAACGGAATCTCATAGCCTCTTCCCGGTCCACCCGGTATGACTGATAGATCAGGTTGGGAAGAGCCGGATTTTCATTCCGATCGCGTCGGCGATATGGGTAAGGTCACCGGTGTCGTAGACGATGGTGGCCACTATCCGGCGGCCCGCTGCGGTTGGTCGTCGATGAGCCCGGTCTTAAGGAGGAACTGGCGGGCGCGCTGCCGGGAGGTTTCAGGCAACGGGCCGTGCTCGGCGCGTATGGTTCAGCGGGCGGGCTGGGTCACGGTGAACAGTGGCCAGTCGCCGTCTGGCCCGCCCTGGGGGTGGCTGCCACGGGCAGCGAAGTCGATGTCAGATCCGGCAAGCAGGTCCGTGACAGTGCGGGAGACGAGGATCTCGCCTGGTCCTGCGAGGACGGCGATTCGGTAGGCGAGGTCCACCGAGGTGCCGGACATGTCGCCGCCGGCCAGGTCGACCTCGCCGGCATGAATTCCCGCTCCCAGGTCGTGGTACGTGGCACGGAGGGCGGCCGCGCATCGGATGGCGTGCCCGGGCGCATCGAAGGCCGCCAGGACGGCGTCAGCGGTGCGCTTGATCACGCGACCTCGGTGCGTGCCGACAAGCTGCCAGGCCGCGCCGTCGCCCGCCACGCGGGCGACCATCAGGGTGGCCAGCACGCGGCCAGGCTCGGGGCGGCGCGAGGCGTCGGCCAGGAAGTCCGTGATCGCCGCGAACAGCGCGTCGCTGTCCCCGCTGGACCCGAAGCGCAGCGAGTGGTCACCTGGCTGCTCGACGTACCGGGCTCCGGAGATGGACCGATGGCGCGTCGACGTCGGCGAACGCCTGGCCGCGCCACAGCCCCAGGGCCTCGTCCAGTCGTTCGACCGCCGCCGCGGCATCTCCCGCAGCCAGCGCGGCGGTGCCGTCCGCCGCGAGGGCTTCGAACCGGGTGGCATCGCAATCGGCGGGTCCTAGGGTCAGCGAGTAGCCGGCCGGGTGGGTCGCCAGCCGGTCAGGCTCGCCGGCAGAGCGGAACGCCTTGCGCAGTTCGGAGATGCGGACCTGCAGGCTGGGCACGGCGGTGCGAGCCGGCTGGCCCGGCCACAGCTCGTCGGCCAGCCGGTCGGCCGAGATGACCTGGCCAGCGTGGGCGAGAAGCAAGGCAAGCACGGCGCGGGCGCGAGCGCTGCCCAGTCGCAACGACCGCCCGTCAGATCTTGCCTCGACCGGGCCGAGGACACTGAACTCCACCGCCGACCTTCCGCCTGATATGTGCGGCCCGAACAGCGATGATCTGGCCGCCAGTAAGCCAACCGTAAGCCAGCTGTCGGCTGGCTGGAATCCAGGTCGGTCACGGTAGGCGGGTCAGGGACCGTCATTCCGGCGTGGGCTGAACCTTGCCGTCTGATGCCGAGTTGCCCTGACAATGCCGCACACGAATCAGGAGGCGGGAAGAGAAGAATGGCCACGACCTGGCGGCGCGTTCCCGGCAACGTCAGCAGTTCGCATCCGGGCGAAACGGCCGGCTCGGCGGGCCAGAGTCCTCACCCGGCCGCGGTTTACGCGCTCGGCGCCGACGAGGCCGAGGCCGACCGACTGGTCCGCCAGTCCGAGGAGCTGCGCTGCGAGGCAGAGGCGCTGCTAGCCAGGATTGGCCCGCGCTCCGGGCAGGCCGTGATCGACGTTGGCTGCGGGCCGGCCGGGATCATCGACCTGCTGGCGGACGCGGTGGCGCCCGGCGGGCGCGTGACCGGCCTGGACGCCAACCCGGCTCACGTGACGATGGCGCAGGAGCACGCGAGGGCACGCGGGCTGGTCGGCGTCGAGCTGATGGTCGGCGATGCCCGGGACACCGGCCTGCCGCCCGGCACCTTCGACCTGGTGCATGCCCGCACTTTGCTGGTGACCGTTCCCCAGCCTGCCGAGGTGCTGGCCGAGATGGTCCGGCTGGCCAAGCCGGGCGGATGGGTTGCCGGCCAGGAGCCCGACTGCGAGCACGTGCTCTGTTATCCGCCGCTGCCGGCCTGGGACCGGCTCAGAGAGCTGTTCTTCGCTAGCTTCGGCCGGTCGGGCGCCGACCCGCTGATCGGCCGCCGCCTCACCGAGCTGTACCGGGACGCCGGACTGGTGGACGTCGAGGTCATGGTGCACGCCCCTGCCTACCCCGCCGGCCACTCACGACGCAGCGTGATTCCCGATCTGGTGCGGAGCCTGCGCCCGGTAATCGTTGGGCTGGGCCTGGCCTGTGAGCGCGAGCTCACGGAGCTGGACCGCGAGGTGCAGGTGCACCTCGCCGACCCGCGCACGCTCATGATGCCGCACCTGCTGGTCGCGGCCTGGGGCCGCAAGCCAGGGCCACGCTGAGGCAATGCTGGCCAGCCACGCAGAAAGGGCGACTCTCGTGGATGCAGGAAATCTTCACAGCGCTGCCAACCGCCGGGCGGGTGCCCGCTGCCGCCTCGGACGCGAGAACGCGGCCGGGCGGCGTCGGGTCGCGCGCGGCGTCGTTTCGTAGATCCAAGGCACGTTCTTTGAACCGTTTGTGGCGCTGCCTGCGTACGGGGCGGTGAGAAGCGCTGCCATTCGCGGGGCGCTGTTGGGAAAGGAGGAGATATGTCTAGCTGGTCACATGCGATTGGCTTGCTCGGCGCCGGAGGTGCCCGGGGGAAAGGTGTCGGCTTCGCCGCTCTGAGCCGGCCAGACACCCTGACCAGCACCTTCGACGGCCATGCCGGTGACCCGCTGGCTGGCCCCAATCTTCAGCCGGGCACCGCCGGCCAAACTAGGGGCCGGCTACCCGGCTGAGTATCCATGACCGAAGTGGACGAACTGCGGTTTGTATATCAAACCGTCGAACGGGCGCGGCGTCGCCACACGAACGTCGTCCGCGGTGGCTGCTTACGCCAGCCGCTACTCCGTCGTGGGCGGGACGACGACCTCGACGAGCCCGGTGTTCACGTCGTAAACCAGACCGGACACCAGGAGGCCAGCTGGCAGCGTTTGCCGGGCGATGCCGACATCGACCCGGACGGCGGCGTAGGGGTCGCGGACAGCCTTGCCGTCAAGGTCCGTTACCGGGATCTCGAAGTACGCCGCCAGCTGCTCGGGGTAGTCCGCGAGGCGCCGGATCCCGCAGTCGGTGTGGTGCAGGATCACCATGTGCGCGCCGGTCGGTGGCTGCCCCTGGCCCAGGCGGCCCAGCAGAGACCACGAGCGCAGCGTTGCCGGAGTGACCCGGCCGCCGATGTTGCGCATCGCCACGGCCTCGCCGAGCCCGAGACCTAGCACATGACTCGGGTCCACCCGGGAATCGACGCAGCCGACCACCCGCAGGGTCTGGCTGGTGGGGAAGGGGAGGCCGGCGGATGCTCCGCTGGCGGCGAACCTCGCGTTGCGCTGGACCAGTTCATCGGTGGAGATGCTCATGCTGGAAGTGTATGCATGACGGTTTGCATATCAAACCGAAAAAGCCTAGCGTGGATGCCGAAGGTTTGGAAGTCAAACCTGACAAGCTCGTTATCCGGCGGGCTTGCGGCCAGCGTGGTTATCCGGCGGGCTTGCGGGCCAGCCAGACCGTGCGGCTGGTGCGGACCGTCAGGTCGTCGCGGGTGGACAGGGCCGGGGCCAGGGCATCGAGTTCCGCGATGTCAGCGGCGCTGAGCTTGTCCTCCAGGCTGTGCCGGGCGCGGGAGAGGGTGGCGACGGCATAGCGGGTCACGGAGGCGGCCATCGGCGAGTGCGGCGGCGGCTGCAGCGCGATCACGAAGCGGCGCTCGGACTCGACCGTGAACCCGGCTTCGGTGAAACGGGCAGGCCAGTTCTCATGCATGTGCATGCCGGCCTCGTCACGGCCCCGCGCCATGGCGGTGTGGATCCGCTCCTCCAGCGCCGCGCCCGCCGGGTCGGTGAAGAAACGCGGGAACGACTCCAGCTCCGTGACCGCGAGCAGTCCCCCTGGGCGCAGGATCTGGTAGATCTGCGCGACCGCTTGTGCGGGATCGCCCATGTGGTGCAGCGAGTTGGCGGCCCACACCAGGTCAGCGGGCTTCAGGCCATCGGGCCATGCCTGGTCGAGGTCGGCTTGGAAGGTGCGGATCCGGCCGGCGAGCCCGGACGCGCGGGCCTTGCCCTGGATGCGCTTGAGCATCTCCCCGTCGACGTCCAGCGCGATCACCTTGGCGTCCGGCAACTGCCTGGCCAGCGCCAGGGTGCCGGTGCCCGTGCCGGCACCCACGTCGATGACGCGGGCTCGTTCGGTGAGGCTTGCCGACACCCACTCGGCTACCTCCCGGTGGTACTCGCTGAGGACCTCCGCGTCGAGGTCGAGGAGGTCAGCCATGTGTTCGTGTGCCATGTCCTCGACGGTACCGCCGGTTTGCTGTTACGGCATACGCTCTTGCGTATGAAGCAAGACACCGATCTGGACGCTCTTGTCCGGCAGCGCATCCGGGGCCTGCGCACGTCGCTGGGCTGGTCGCTGGACGAGCTGGCGGCCCGGAGCTACCTGAGCCCGTCCACGCTGAGCCGGATCGAGACCGGTCACCGGCGGATTGCCCTGGATCAGCTCACGCCGATCGCGAGGGCACTCGGCACCACGCTTGACCAGCTGGTGGAGTCCGACGACGACGCCGACGTGGTGATCAGGCCAACCCAGGACGAGGCACGGGGCATGACGACCTGGCTGCTGTCGCGGACCGGTGCGCCGCAGGGCATGACGATCGCCAAGCTGCGGGTGACCAGGAAGGTGCCCGCCAGGCTGCGCGTCCACCCGGGCCGGGACTGGTTCACGGTCTTGTCCGGCACCATCGTGCTGCGGCTGGGCGAGCGGACCATCCTCGTCCGGGCCGGCGAGGCGGCCGAGTTCTCCACGATGGAGCCGCATGCTTTCGGCGTGCAGGAGGGAGCCGCGGAGATGCTGTGCATTCTCGACCACGACGGCACCCGCACCCACCTGGGGCCGGGC
>CAVPFC010000055.1:0-75017 GCA_963703605.1 uncultured Actinomycetes bacterium | reverse complement strand
TCACGGGACGAGGAAGCAGCCTGCCTGGCCATCTCCTTGAGCCGTTCCAGCGGCGTGCGCTGCTGGCGGTCCGCGAGATCGGTCCGCACGCTTTCCAGGATCTCGTTGAGCACGCTCACGCGGTTCTGCTATCCCCTCGGGTCGGATGCCTCGTTCCCGGTGATGGTAGCGAGGCCGCTGCGGCCCGCCGGCAGGCACCCTCCCGCCGGTTACCCGGCGGCATGTTCGCCGAACGTCTCCTCTGCGGCATCACCAAAGCCCACCTCACCACTCTCATGGCCGGGCAATCGCCCCGGCACCGCCGAGTAAGCCCGCGCCACCGCGGGATGCAGCAAGGCACCGACGACGACGACCGCGAACAGCGTGCCGCCGACGTAGCGAGCGACTAGGAACCTGGACACGCCGTAGGCGAAGAACGCCAGCTCGAAGCCCAACGCCATCAGCCACACCCCCCGCGTGCCGGACCTGACCAGCAGCGCGAGCAGGCAGAACGAGGCCACCAGCCCCAGGGTGATGAGGACGGAGGGCAGATGACGGCGGCTGAACGGCAGGCCGACCGCGGCCGCCGCCGCCGCTTGCGCCACAACGAGCCGGGTGACCAGGCGGACCTCAGGCACCAGGGTGTGGCGGCGCCCGCTGGGCGCGCCGCGTCCTCGCCACCTGCCAAGTCCGGATCCGCTCACCGCTCACCTCCGGGCCGGCGCCCCCCGCGGGCCTGTGCGGCACGGGCTGTGCGCCAGCCATGTGTCACCTATGAGCGTAACGCCGGCGGCCGGGAACCGTCAGTCCGCCCCATGCGGTCCGCCTCCTCCCCCGGCGTGACCGGGACGATCGTCGTGCCCGCCGGGCTCCGCCGGGCCGGCCTGGTCGGTGGGATCGGCGCCCTGGCTCAGCGCCTCCCACAGCGTGGCGCTGTCGGCCGGGGGCTTGCGGTCCCGCCCCGGCGGCCGGGTGTACCTGCTGGACATGACCGGCCAGCCGCCGCCCCGCCAGGCCACCAGCAGCCCGGCCGCGACGATGACCAGCGCACCGATCAACGCGGCGGGCCGCCAGGGCACCGTCAGCATCGTGACGTGCCCGGCGGTGGTCACCCCCGGCGACGTGCCGCCCGGCACCGCACCCGGGGAAACCCCGGCCGAGCCCCCCGCGGTGGCCGACCCCGCCTGCGAAACCGCGGTCACCCGCGCCGCGGCGAGCACCTCGGCGGCCGTCACCGGCAGGCCCACCGCCACGGCGATCGCCGCGCCGAAGGCGGCCAGCAGGACACCGGTCAGGCGGCGGGCCAGACGGCGGGTGGCGATGACCGCCGCCAGGGTGGCCAGCGCGGCCAGCCCCAGCGCCCCCGCCAGCGGAACCAGGTCCTGGCCGGTGACCGTCACCGTTGCGGCGGGCAGCGGCTGCGGGGCCGGGATTTGCACGCGCGCCCAGCCCTGCCGGGCCGACAGCAGCGCCAGGCCCGCTCCGGCGGCGCCTAGGACGAGGCCGAGCGCGTACTCCCGCCGCGCCCGGGCCAGCGGGGCCGCCGTGGCCTGGGTGCGCGCCTCGCCGGTCGCCGTGGTCACGGCCCGGTCAGCCCCAGCGCCCCGGCGTCGAAGCAGGTCCGGTCGCCGGTGTGGCAGGCGCCGTCGGTCTGGTCCACCCGGACCAGGACGGCATCGCCGTCGCAGTCGAGCGCCACCGAGACGACCCGCTGCACGTGACCGGAGGTCTCGCCCTTCACCCAGTACTCACCCCGGCTGCGCGACCAGTAGGTGCACCGGCCGGTCGTCAGCGTGCGGTGCAGCGCCTCGTCGTCCATCCAGGCGAGCATGAGCACCTCGCCGGTGTCGTGCTGCTGGGCGATGGCGGCGACCAGCCCGTGCGGGTCGCGCTTGAGCCGCGCGGCGATCGCCGGGTCGAGCGACGACGGACGGACCGCCTCGTTCACCGCGCCCTGACTGCTCGGTTTCATGGCCTCCCTCGCGGGCGCTTCGCTGGCTTCGGGAGGCTGGTCCTCGGCGCCGGGACACCGCTGCGGCGCTCCGTCGGTCGTGCCGGAGGCGCGCAGACCAGCACTGCGCGGCGTTGGGCCCGGCGCCTGCGGCACCTCTGCCGCCACCCGTCATCCTCCGATCCTACGGAGGGCCCGGCCCTCGCGGGCGCAGGACCGCCCGGCGGGCGGGGGCGTACCATCGCGGGGTGAGCTATGCCCGGGACGAACGCGCAGCCCTGTGCGCCCTGTTCGAGGAGACCGGACCGGAGGCGCCGACGCTGTGCGAGGGCTGGCAAACCCGGCATCTGGCCGCGCACCTCGTGCTGCGGGAACGCCGTCCCGACGCGGCAGCGGGCATCCTGGGCGGGCCGCTGGCCGGCCACACCAGGCGGGTCACCGAGACGCTGGCCACCCGCACCCCCTTCGCGGAACTGGTGACGCAGATCCGCACTGGGCCGCCCACCCTGTCGTTCTTCCGGATCCACGGAGTGGACGAGCGGGCGAACCTGGTGGAGTACTTCGTCCACCACGAGGACGTCCGGCGCGCGGCCGGCGGCTGGGAAGCTCGCAGCGTAAAGGATGGGCTGGCGGGTGCGCTGTGGCAGCGGCTGCGGATGGGCAGAATCCTGTTCCGCCGCGCCCCGGTCGGGGTGGAACTGGTCCGGGACGACCTGAGCGGCGGCCCCGGCCAGCCGGTGCGGATGACCGCCAAGGCGAAGACGCCGGTGGTCACGGTGACCGGTCACCCGGCGGAGCTGATCATGTGGGCACTCGGGCGCACCACGGCCGCCCAGGTGCGGCTCGACGGCAGCGCGGACGCCGTCCGCCGCCTCGGCGCGGCGCGCATCGGGCTGTAGCCGGGCTGGCGAGCCGGCCGGAGACCCGCGACACACGCAGGACCGAACGGGAGGGGTGCGGGGTGGAAGTTCTCGGCATTGACATCGGCGGGTCCGGGATCAAGGGCGCGCCGGTCGATGTGACGACGGGAAAGCTGACCAAGGAGCGGTTCAAGGTGAACACCCCGCGCCCGGCGCTCCCGGACGCGGTCGCCGAGGCGGTGCACACCGTGGCCGCCGAGTTCAGCTGGTCCGGCCGGGCCGGCATCACCTTTCCCGGGGTGGTGACGAACGGCGTCATCCGCACCGCCGTCAACCTCGGTCCGTCCTGGGTCGGGCTGGACGCCAGGGCGAAGCTCGGCTCGGCGACCGGCATGCAGGTGGAGGTGCTCAACGACGCCGACGCGGCCGGCCAGGCGGAGATGCGCTTCGGTGCGGGCGCGGGCGAAACGGGCACCGTGGTCATGCTGACCTTCGGCACCGGGATCGGCAGCGCGCTGTTCACCGGCGGCGTGCTCGTGCCCAACACCGAGTTCGGGCACATCGAGATCCGCGGCAAGGACGCCGAGAAGCGGGCCTCCGACCGGGCCAGGGAGGAACAGGACCTCGACTGGGCGCACTGGGCGGGCCGGGTCGACGAGTACATGAGCCACCTCGAGGCGCTGCTGTGGCCCGACCTGTTCATCGTGGGCGGCGGGGTGAGCCGGAAGTCGGACAAGTTCCTGCCGCTGCTCGACGGCCTGCGCGCCCGCGTGGTCCCCGCGACCATGCACAATGACGCGGGCATCGTCGGCGCGGCGCTCGCCGCCACGCTGTAGCGCCCCGGGCGGTGGGGTCAGCGGACCGGGTAACCCGCGGCACGCAGGGTGTCCTTCACCTCGCCGATGCGCAGCGTCCCGAAGTGGAACACGCTGGCGGCCAGCACCGCGTCCGCCCCAGCGCCGATCGCGGGCGGGAAGTGGGCGAGTTCCCCGGCGCCGCCGCTGGCGATGACCGGCACGGTGACCGCCGCCCGTACGGCGCCGATCAGCTCGGTGTCGAAGCCCGCCTTGGTGCCGTCGGCGTCCATGGAGTTGAGCAGGATCTCCCCGACGCCGAGCTCCACCGCCCGGGCCGCCCACGCGACCGCGTCCAGGCCGGTGCCGCGGCGCCCCCCGTGCGTGGTCACCTCGAAGCCGCTGGCGGGCGCCCCGGGTGCGCGGCGCGCGTCCACCGAGAGCACCACGCACTGCGAGCCGAACCGGTGCGCCGCCTCGGCCAGCAGCTCCGGCCGGGCCACGGCGGCGGTGTTCAGCGACACCTTGTCCGCCCCGGCCCGCAGCAGCCGGTCCACGTCCTCAGTGCTGCGCACCCCGCCGCCGACCGTGAGCGGGATGAACACCTGCTCGGCGGTGCGGGAGACCACCTCGTACGTGGTCTCCCGGCCGCCGCTGGACGCGGTGATGTCGAGAAACACCAGTTCGTCGGCGCCCTCCGCGTCGTAGGCGGCGGCCAGCTCCACCGGGTCCCCCGCGTCGCGCAAATCGGCGAAGTTGACCCCCTTGACGACCCGCCCCGCGTCCACGTCCAGGCACGGAATGACCCGGACGGCGACGGTCACGTGCCGACGCCGGGCTTGTAGGCCACCGCCTCGACCTCGACCAGCATCCGCGGGTCGACCAGCGCGGCCACCCCGACCATCGAGGTGGCCGGCAGCGACTCGCCGAACGCGGCGCCGTGCGCGAGGCCGTACTCCTCCCAGCGGGACATGTCGGTGACGAACATACGGGTCCGCACCACGTCGCCCAGGCCGACGCCCAGGCCCTCCAGGGCGTGGGCCACGTTGGCTATGGCCTGCGCGGTCTGCGCGCGGGCGTCACCTTCGTGGACGAACACCCCGTCCGCCACGGAGGTGCAGCCGGACACGAACACGAAGTCGCCCGCGGCCACCGCCCGGCTGTAGCCGACGACCGGCTCCCACGGGGTCTTGGTTGAGATCTTGCGAGTCATTCCTCATTGCTCCCTCGCGGGCGCTCCGCTTGGTCGTGCCGGAGGCGCGCCAATCAACGGGGCGGGAGGTCCGCCACCGCCTCCAGTGCCTGCTCCAGGGTGAACGCTCCCGCATACAGTGCCTTGCCGACGATCGCGCCCTCCACCCCCAGCGGTGCCAGCGCGGCAATCGCGCGCAGGTCGTCCAGGCTGGACACGCCGCCGCTGGCGATCACGGGCCGCGCGGTCCGCGCGCACACCGCGCGCAGCAGGTCCAGGTTGGGCCCGGTCAGCGTGCCGTCCTTGGTGACGTCGGTGACCACGAACCGCGCGCAGCCGTCACCGTCGAGGCGTGCCAGGGTCTCGCTGAGCTCTCCGCCCTCCCGCGTCCAGCCCCGGGCGGCGAGCTTGGTGCCGCGCACGTCGAGCCCGACGGCGACCCGGTCGCCGTGCTCGGCGATGATGGCGCGCACCCAGTCCGGGCGCTCCAGGGCCGCGGTGCCCACGTTGACCCGGGCGCACCCGGTGGCGAGCGCGGCGGCCAGCGACTCGTCATCCCTGATGCCGCCGGACAGCTCGACGGCGACGTCGAGGCGGGCCACCACCCTGGCGAGCAGCACGGCGTTGGACCCGCGGCCGAACGCGGCGTCGAGGTCGACCAGGTGGATCCACTCCGCCCCCGCGGCCTGCCACGCCAGCGCCGCGGCCAGCGGGTCGCCGTAGCCGGTCTCGGTACCCGCCGCGCCCTGCACCAGCCGCACCGCCTGGCCGCCCGCCACGTCCACCGCGGGCAGCAGCGTCAAGCGCTCCATCAATGCCCCCCTCGCGGGACGTCGTGCCGGAGGCGCGCCAGAAAGCGGCGCGCTTGGTCGTGCCGGAGGCGCGGCAAACGGTGGTGCGGGAGGCTGGCCGTGGCAAGCGGATTCGAAAGCTCATGTCTCATGTCAGTGTCGCAAGCCAGTTCGCCAGCAGGGCCGCCCCAGCGTCGCCGGACTTCTCCGGGTGGAACTGGGTCGCCGTAAGCGGGCCGTTCTCCACCGCCGCGACGAAGGGCACGCCATGGGTGGCCCAGCTGACCAGCGGCGCCGTGAAGGGGGATGGGGAGGTGGGTGGGGGCGCGCTGGGCAGCGGCAGCCCGGTCGCCGCGTAGGAGTGGACGAAGTAGAACCGCTCGTCCGCACCGATCCCGGCGAAGAGCCCCGAGCCCTCCGGCGGCCGCACGGTGTTCCACCCCATGTGCGGCAGCACCGGCGCGGTCAGCCGCTCCACCCGGCCGGGCCACTGGCCGCAGCCCTCGGTGTGCACGCCGTGCTCGATGCCCTCGGCGAACAGGACCTGCATTCCCACACAGATGCCGAGCACCGGCCGCCCGCCCGCGAGCCGCCGGTCGATCACCTGGTCGCCGCGCACCGCCCGCAGGCCCGCCATGCAGGCGGCAAAGGCGCCGACGCCCGGCACCACCAGGCCGTCGGCGGCCAGCGCCGTTTCGAAGTCCGCGGTCACCGCCACGTCCGCACCCGCCCGGGCCAGCGCTCTTTCAGCCGAACGCAGATTTCCCGAACCGTAGTCCAGCACCGCGACTGTGCCGTGGCGAGCAGTCACAGGACGCCTTTCGTGCTGGGCACCCCCGTCGAGCGCGGATCGGGTGCCGCGGCGGTCCGCAGCGCCCGGGCCACCGCCTTGAACTGCGCCTCGACCAGGTGATGCGGGTTCCGCCCGGTCACGCTCAGGTGCAGGCAGATCCCCGCCGACGCGGTGAGGGACTCGAAGAAGTGCCTGGTGAGGGTCGTGTCGTAGGTCCCGATGAGCGGCGCCATGCCGTCCGGCTCGCGGTGCACGCAGTACGGCCGCCCGGACAGGTCCACGGCCGCCTGGGCAAGCGTCTCGTCCAGCGGGACCACGGCGTCGCCAAACCTGGCGATGCCGGCCTTGTCACCCAGCGCCTCGCGCAGGGCCTGGCCGAGCGTGAGCGCGGTGTCCTCGACCGTGTGGTGCGCGTCGATCTCGGTGTCCCCCTGCGCCGCGACGGTCAGGTCGAACAGGCCGTGCTTGGCCAGCTGGGCCAGCATGTGGTCGAAGAAGGGCACACCGGTGCTCACCTGCGCCGTCCCGGTGCCGTCGAGGTCAAGCTCGACCTCGACCGTGGTCTCCCTGGTCGCCCGCTTTACCCGCGCGGCCCGGTTCACAGTGAGCCGCCCGCCGGGCCGGCGAGGACCTCGGTCAGCGCCTCGCGGAACTTCTTCATCTCGCCGGGCTGGCCGACGGTTACCCTCAGCCAGCCGGGCGGCCCGGTCTCGCGGACCAGCACGCCGCGCTCCAGCAGCCCCTGCCAGACGGCGTGCGCGTCGGCGAACACCCCGAACAGGACGAAGTTAGCGTCCGAATCCCCCGCCGACAGCCCGCGGTCGCGCAGCCACCGCACCAGCTTGTCCCGTTCCACCCGCAGCGTGGTCACGGTGCCCAGTAGCTCCCGGCTGTTCTCCAGCGCCGTCCGGGCCACGGCCTGGGTGATGGCGGACAGGTGGTAGGGCAGCCGCACCAGCAGCATCGCCTCGACCACATCGGCTCCGGCGGCCAGGTACCCGACCCGGGCGCCGGCCAGCGCGAACGCCTTGGACATGGTCCGGGTGACGACCAGGCGGGGATAGCGCGGCAGCAGCGTCAGCGCGGTGCCCGCCGGGTCCCTGGCGAACTCGGCGTACGCCTCGTCCACCACGACCATGCCGGGGGCGGCCTCGCAGACCGCCGCCACCACATCCAGCGGCAGCGCCGCGCCCGTTGGGTTGTTCGGCGAGGTGAGGAAGACCAGGTCCGGCTGGTGCTCCCGGACGGCCGCGGCCGCATGGGCGCTTTCGAGGCCGAATCCGGGGTCGCGTGCGGCCCGGATCCATGTGGTGGCCGTGGTCCGTGCGATCAGCGGGTGCATGGCGTAGGAGGGCTCGAAGCCAAGCGCGGTCCGCCCGGGGCCGCCGAACACCTGGAGCACCTGCTGGATGATCTCGTTCGAGCCGTTGGCCGCCCAGACCTGCCGCGCGGTGAGCCCGTGCCCGAGATAGGCGGCGAGGTCCTCGCGCAGCGCCATCGCGTCCCGGTCCGGGTACCGGTTGAGCGACCCCGCCTGCGCGGCCGCGGCGTTGCCGATCCGCCCGGCCAGCCACCGGGACGGCGGGTAGGGGTTCTCGTTGGTGTTGAGCCGAACCGGCACGTCGAGCTGGGGTGCCCCGTAGGGCGTGCCCCCGGCCAGGTCCGGCCGGATGGGCAGCCCCGCGGGTTCGGTGGCCACGGGCTCCCCGCCCGGGGTTTCGGCGGATCCCGGCCCGGCGGAGGGCTGCCCGGGACCGTCCTGGGTCTCCCGCGGCTCGGTGTGGCGCGGTTCCGAGGGGAGATAGCCGGGCCGGATGCCGGCGCCCTGTGGCACCCGGGCGCGCACCGCGGCCACGTGGGCGGGCAGGTCCTCGGCCTGGCCGAGCGCGTCGATATACGGTGCGGCCTCGGCGAGCGCCGCGGCGGAGTAGTCCACCACGTGGATGCCGCGCAGGAACGGCAGCACCGACAGCCCGCCGGTGTGCCGGGCCGTGCCGCCGGTGGGCAGCACGTGGTTCGAGCCGGCCAGGTAGTCGCCCAGCGACACCGGGGAATAGGGCCCGACGAAGACCGCACCCGCGTTGCGCACCCGAGTGGCCAGGCCGGCCGCATTCTCCGCCTGGATCGCGAGGTGTTCGGGTGCCCACGCGTCGGACACCGCGACCGCGGCGCGGGTGTCGTCCACGAGCACGCAGGCGGACTGCCCCTCCAGCGCGGCGCGGATCCGGTCGGCGTGCCGGGCGGCGGGCACCCGGGCGCTGAGCGCCTCCTCCGTCCGGGTGGCCAGCCGCGGGTCGCTGGTGATCAGCAGGCAGGCGGCCAGCGGGTCGTGCTCGGCCTGCGCGATCAGGTCGGCGGCCACGAACGCCGGGTTGGCGGTGTGGTCGGCGATGATGGCGATCTCGGTTGGGCCGGCCTCGCCGTCGGTGCCGACGATCCCGAGGAGCAGCCGTTTTGCCGCGGCCACGTACACGTTGCCCGGCCCGGTGACCACGTCGGCCGCGGCGCAGTCCGCGGTGCCGTACGCGAACATGGCGATCGCCTGCGCACCACCGGCCGCGTGGACCTCGTCGACGCCGAGCAGGGCGCACGCGGCGAGGATGGCCGGGGCTGGCATGCCGCCGTGGTCCGGGCGCGGCGGAGAGGCGACGACGATCTGGCGAACGCCGGCCACCTGCGCCGGGACCACGTTCATGATGACCGACGAGGGCAGCGGGACCAGGCCGCCCGGCACGTACACGCCCGCCCGGCCGACCGGGACATAGCGCTCGGTGACGCGCCCGCCCGCGGCCAGCTTCGTGATGTGGTCCGTGGGCCGCTGCGCCTCGTGCACGGCGCGGACCCGGCGGGCGGCCTCCTCCAGTGCGGCCCGCACCCGGGGATCGAGGGCCGCCAGGGCATGCGCTATCGCCTCTTCGGCCACCCGGGTGGTGGCCAGGTCGACGCCGTCGAACCGGGCCGTGTATTCGCGGACGGCGGCCGCGCCCCGGCGGCGCACGTCCTCACATATCGGCCCCACCTGCGGCATCACCGCCGCCACGTCGAGCTCGGCCCGGGGCAGCACCCCCGCCAGCTTTTCCCTGTTCAGCGTTGCGACCGGGCGCCCGCGCAGATCGATCCTGGAAAGCACGCGCCCAGTCTAAGGACCCGGGCGGCCCAACCGTCCGTATGGCGAGCGGCGGCCGACCGTCCCGGTTCCGGCACCGCCGCAGGAGCCATTCTGCGATAACGATTGCGAAACTAATTCGGGTGCCGCGGCAAGCTACCTGGCCCGGCGCCGGCCGGGGCTGGCCACCAGTTCGAGGACCCCGGCCACCAGGCAGGCGGCCAGCGGCCAGAACGCGAGCGCCCCGCCCGCGCCGAGCGTCAGTGAATCGCGCAGCCGCCCGCCTGCCGGGAGGGTCGCCACCAGGTGCCGGAACGTGGCGAGCCCGGTCTGTTCCCCTACCCAGCGCGCCACGAACGCGGCCGCGAGCGCCCCGGCGATGAGCCCGGCCATCCCCAGCGGGCCGTGCCTGCGCACCGCGAACAGGTAGCCCAGGACCCCGGACACCACGCCACCGGCCAGGCAGACCAGGCAAAACGCCGCGTCGGCGGCGATGAAGGCACCGGTTTCCGGGTTGATCAGGCTGGCTGCCCCCGGGCCGGTCATCACCAGCCAGGCGCGCGGCGCCACGGCGGCCCAGCAGAATCCGGCGGCCGCGCCGAGCAGCGCGCTCCCCGCCACGACCGCCAGCGACGCGCCGATCGCGGCCGCGCCCCCGTACAGGCGCTGAGCGGGGGCAGCCCGGCCACCGTGGGCTGGATCGGGCAGCGGAATAGGCACAGACATGACCGGCAGCAGCGTACGCGACACGCGCAGCCGCGCGACACGCCAGGCGCGGTCCGGCCCTGGCGAATACTCGTTCCAGGCCGTTCAGGAATACTTGCTACGGTGTGGCTGGCCTTCCGGCGAACCCACGCCGGATTGGCTGCCCGAGCAAAACTTCTCACCCAAGCCAGGGCCGAGGCGAGGGAATTACATGATCGAGGCACAGGACCTCACCAAGCGATACGGGGACAAGGTCGCCGTGGACCACCTGTCTTTCCGGGTGGAGCCAGGCAGGGTGACCGGGTTTCTCGGGCCGAACGGGGCCGGCAAGTCGACCACGATGCGTCTCGTGCTCGGCCTGGACCGGCCGCAGGCGGGCCGTGCGACGATCAATGGCCAGAAGTACGCCGACCTCGCCGATCCGCTGCGCACCGTCGGTGCGCTGCTCGAGGCCAAGGCGATGCACCCGGGCCGGAGCGCCTATAGCCACCTGCAGTTCCTGGCCCAGACCCAGGGCCTGCCGCGCCGCCGGGTGGACGAGGTGCTTGACCTGGTGGGGCTGCGGGATGTGGCGCGCAAGCGGGTGCGCGGGTACTCGCTGGGCATGAGCCAGCGGGTCGGCATCGCCGCGGCCTTGCTGGGCAACCCGTCGGTCCTGCTGCTGGACGAGCCGGTCAACGGGCTCGACCCCGAGGGAATCCTGTGGATCAGGAACCTGATGAAGAGCCTCGCGTCCGAGCGACGGACGATCTTCGTGTCCAGCCACCTGATGAACGAGATGGCGGTCACCGCAGACCATCTGATCGTGATCGGCAGGGGAAAGCTGATCGCGGACTGCTCGACGCGGGAATTCATCGAGCGGAGCTCGGAAAAGTCCGTGCTGGTCCGCTCCCCCGACGCGTTCACCCTCGGCGATCTGATCACCGCCGAGGGCGGCAAGGTCACCACGGAACAGCCCACCAACGGGCAGGCAGAAGGGCTGAGTGTGACCGGCCTTGACGCGCCGCGGATCGGCGAGATCGCCGCCGCGAACGGGATCGTCCTGCACGAACTCACCCCGCGGCTTGCCTCGCTGGAGGAGGCGTACATGGAACTGACGGCCGGCAGCGTCGAGTACGGCGGGACGGTGCAACAGGACGGGGCCCCCAAAGCCAAGGCCGGCTCCTTGTTCGGCGGGGTCGTAAGGGGGCGGCTATGACCTCCGCCATCAGCCCCCCAGCCCCGGCCACCGCGCCGCCGCCCGCGCCCGCCGCACACCGGCTGCGCATCGGCGGCCTGCTCGCGGCCGAGTGGACGAAGATCCGCTCGGTGCGGTCCACCGTGTGGACGCTGATCATCTTCGTTGTCGTGAGCCTGGGGCTCACCACCCTGATCACCTGGCTGACCCTGAACGCGCTGAACAACGGCAGGCGCGGCGCGCGCGCGTCCGGCATCGTCACCGACCCGGTGAACTTCATCCTCGGCACCGGGCTCGGCCTGGGCCAGCTTGCCATCGCCGTGCTCGGCGTGCTGGTGATCACCGGCGAGTACTCCTCCGGCACGATCCGGGCATCGCTGCTGGCCGTCCCGCGCCGCTACCCGGTGCTCCTGGCCAAGGCGGTCGTCTTCGCCGTGCTGGTGATCATCGTCGGGGAGATCGTCGCGTTCGTCTCGTTCTTCATCGGCGATGCGCTGGTGAACGGGCACGTCGTCACCGGCCTGATCACCCTGCCAAACCACCGGCACATCACCGTGCACCAAACCATCACGGTGTCGCTGAGCCAGCCGGGGGTGACCCGGGCGGTGGTCGGGTCCGGCCTGTACCTGACCGTGCTTGGGCTGTTCGCGCTGGCCATCGGCGGGCTGATCCGGCACACCGCGGGCGCCATCACCGCGGTGATCGGCATGGTCCTGGTCATCTTTCCGCTCGCCGGGCTGCTGCCCGATAGCTGGGGCGCCCACGTGCACGCCTATCTGCCCACCGTGGCCGGCCAGCTGATCACCGGGGACAAGCACCAGTCCGGGCAGCTGCTGTCGCCGTGGCAGGGCTTCGGCGTGTTCTGCGCCTGGACCGCCCTGCTCCTGATCGCGGCCGTATTCCTCCTGGACCGCCGCGACGCGTAGCGGCGCATCGGAGGTCGGGGGTCGTCCCCTCATCACCCCACGCAGGCGGGGCCGAGGAGCTGCTTGAGGTCGGCGAGCAGGCCGGGCGAGGGCTTCACCCGGAGCTTGTCATCGAGCTTCACCACGGTGGTGCGCCGGCCATTGACCAGGCGCAGATGGACCTCGGCCAGGCCGGGGTGGCTGCGCAGCACCTCCTGCATGCGGTCCACCACGGCCGGGACGCAGCGCTGGACCGGCATCGACACCACGAAAGGGCCCGTTCCGTCCGCCGACAGGTCCGGCTGGGTCACCTCCATCGCGATCAGCTTCGGTGAGTCCTCCCGGCGGTCCAGGCGGCCCTTCACCACCACGATCGCGTCGTCGGCGACCTGCGTCGCGCATCCGGCGTAGGTGGCCGGGAAGAACAGCACCTCGATCGCGCCGCCCAAGTCCTCCAGGGTCGCCGCCGCCCAGGGGGCGCCCTGCCTGGTCACCTTCCGCTGCACGCCGGACAGGATCCCGCCGAGGGTGACCGGCGGCTGCCCGTCGCCGCGGCCGCCCCGGGAACCGCGCTCGGCGTCATCGGCGGTGGAGCTGAGCAGCTGCGCGACCGTGCAGTCGGTCGATACGGCCAGAACGTGCTCGATGCCGAGCAGCGGGTGGTCGGACACGTAGAGCCCGAGCATCTCCCGCTCGAACCCGAGCAGCGTGGTCTTCTCCCACTCCCCGTCCGGCACCGGGATCTCGAACGTCGCCGCCGTCTCGGTGTCCGGGCCGAACAGCGAGTCCTGGCCCATCGCCTCGTTGCGCTTGACGTCGATCACCGTGTCGATCGCCTGCTCGTGCATGAGCAGCAGGCCCTTGCGGGGGTGCCCGAGCGAGTCGAACGCGCCGGCCTTGATCAGCGACTCGATGACCCGCTTGTTGCAGACGTTGACCGGCACCTTGTCCAGGAAGTCCGAGAAGCTGGTGAACGCCCCCTTGGCGGTGCGCGCGGCGATGATGGCCTCGACGACCGCGGTGCCGACGTTGCGGACCGCGGCGAGCCCGAACCTGATGTCCTCCCCGACCGGCGTGAACACCGCGGTCGAGGCGTTCACGTCCGGCGGCAGCACGGTGATCCCCTGCCGGCGGCACTCGTTCAGGTACACGGCCGACTTGTCCTTGTCGCCCGCGACGGAGGTGAGCAGCGCCGCCATGTACTCGGCCGGGTAGTTGGCCTTCAGGTAGGCGGTCCAGTACCCGACCATGGCGTAGCAGGCTGCGTGCGCCCGGTTGAACGCGTAGTCGGAGAACGGGACCAGGATGTCCCACAGCGTCTTGATCGCCGAGTCGGAGTACCCGTTCCCCCGCATCCCGGCGGCGAACGGCTCGAATTCCTTGTCGAGGATCTCCTTTTTCTTCTTGCCCATGGCCCGCCGGAGCAGGTCCGCCTTGCCCGGCGTGTAGCCGGCCAGCATCTGCGCGGCGGCCATGACCTGCTCCTGGTAGACGATCAGCCCGTAGGTGTCGCCCAGGATGTCGGCCAGCGGCTCGGCCAGTTCCGGATGGATGGGCACGACCGGCTTGCGGCCGGTCTTGCGGTCGGCGTACTCGTTGTGCGCGTTCGCGCCCATCGGCCCGGGCCGGTACAGGGCGTTGACCGCGACGATGTCCTCGAACCGGTCCGCCCGCATGGAGCGCAGCAGCGCCCGCATCGGCCCGCCGTCGAGCTGGAACACCCCGAGCGTGTCGCCCCGGGCGAGCATCTCGTAGGTGGGCTTGTCGTCCAGCGGCAGGCTTTCCAGGACGACCTCGCCGCCACGGTTGGCCTTGATCCCCACCAGGGAGTCGTCCAGGACCGTGAGGTTGCGCAGGCCCAGGAAGTCCATCTTGAGCAGGCCCAGGTCCTCGCAGGCCGGGTAGTCGAACTGGGTGATGACCGCGCCGTCGGCCTCCCGCTGCCACACCGGGATGTGCTCGATGAGCGGCTCACTGCTCATGATGACGCCCGCGGCGTGCACGCCCGCCTGGCGGATCAGTCCCTCGAGGCCCCGCGCGGTGTCGAGGACCTGGCGGATCTCGGCCTCCGCTTGGTAGAGGCCGCGGATCTCCCCCGCCTCGCCGTGGCGGGGATGGTCGGCGTCGAAGATGCCGCCCAGCGGGATGTCCTTGCCCATCACGGCGGGCGGGAAGGCCTTGGTGATCCGGTCGCCGAGCGCGTAGGGGAAGCCGAGCACCCGGGTCGAGTCCTTCACCGCGGCCTTGGCCTTGATGGTGCCGTAGGTGATGATCTGGGCGACCCGGTCGTCGCCGTACTTCTCGGTGACGTACCGGATCACGTCACCGCGCCGGCGCTCGTCGAAGTCGATGTCGATGTCGGGCATGGACACGCGCTCGGGATTGAGGAACCGCTCGAACACAAGCCCGTGCTCGATGGGGTCGAGGTCGGTGATCCCGAGCGCGTAGGACACCAGGCTGCCCGCGGCCGAACCGCGGCCGGGGCCGACCCGGATCCCGTTCCGCTTGGCCCACATGATGAAGTCGGCGACCACCAGGAAGTACGAGCAGAACCCCATCCTGGTGATGATGTCCATCTCGAAGCGGGCCTGCTCCCGGCGGCGGTCGTCGAAGCCGCCCGGGTAGCGCCGGTCCATGCCCTGCCAGACCTCGCGGGCGAACCAGCTCTCCTCGGTCTCGCCCTCGGGGATGGGGAACACCGGCATGAGGTTGGACTTGGTGAACGTGACGTCGGCTCGCTCGGCGATCCGCAGGGTCGTGTCGCAGCCCGACTGCCAGACCTCGTCGGCGCTCACCGCCCGCATCTCCTGCGGGCTCTTGATGTAGTAGCCGGTGCCCTCGAAGCGGAACCGGCCCGGGTCGGCGAGCGTGGTGCCGGTCTGCACGGCCAGCAGCACCTCGTGCGCGGTGGCGTCCTCGGGGGTGGTGTAGTGCGAGTCGTTGGTCACCACGAACGGCAGGCTCAGGTCGCGGGCGAGGCGGCGCAGGTCATCCCGGACCCGGTTCTCGATCCCCAGGCCGTGATCCATGATCTCGACGAAGAAGTTCTCCGGCCCGAAGATGTCCCGGTAGGCGGCCGCGGCGGCGACCGCCTCGCTGTACTGGCCGAGCCGGAGCCTGGTCTGCACCTCACCGGACGGGCAGCCGGTCGTGGCGATGATGCCCTGGGCGTGCGCGGCCAGCAGTTCCCGGTCCATCCGCGGCTTGCGGAAGTAGCCTTCGAGCGAGGCGAGGGAGGACAGCCGGAACAGATTGTGCATCCCCTGCGTGGTCTCGGCGAGCAGGGTCATGTGCGTGTAGGCACCCGCGCCGGACACGTCGTCGTCCTTCTGCGCCGGGGTGCCCCACCGCACCGGCTGCCGGAACCGCCGGTGCTCGGGCGCGACGTAGGCCTCGATCCCGATGATCGGCTTGACGCCTGCGGCGGTGGCCTTGGACCAGAAGTCGTAGGCCCCGTACAAGTTGCCGTGGTCGGTGATGGCGATCGCCGGCATGTCCGTGCGCCGACAGGCGGCGAACAGGTCTTTCAGCCGGGCGGCCCCGTCGAGCATGGAGTACTCGGTGTGCACATGGAGATGCACAAAGGAGTCATCTGCCCTGGTTTCCGCCGCCGTCACGAAGAACCGCCTCCTTCAGGCATGCGTCGTAACGCCCTTACGGGCGCGTGTACCAGGGCCGGGGGAAGTGGCCAGCGCCCCTGAAACGCACCCGCGCTGACCCGGCTCCCTGAGCGTAATCCACGCCCCGCCGTGCCCGCAGCGCGCCGCGCCGGGGGTCAGCTCTCGGCGCGCAGGACTTCCAGGGCGTGGGACAAATCAGGCGGATACGAACTGTGGAACTCGGCCCACCGCCCGTCCGCCGGATGCGCGAAACCCAGCCGCACGGCGTGCAGCCACTGCCGGGAGAGGCCCAGCCGGGCGGTCAGCGACGGGTCCGCGCCGTAGAGCCGGTCGCCCACGCACGGGTGGCGCAGCGCCGCCATGTGCACCCGGATCTGGTGGGTGCGGCCGGTCTCCAGCTTGACCTCGAGCAGGCTGGCGGCCCGGAACGCCTCGTCCGTGTCGTAGTGGGTCACGCTGGGGCGGCCCTCGGCGATCACCGCGAACCGCCCGTCTCCCGACGGGTGCCGGCCGATCGGCGCGTCGACCGTGCCGCGCAACGGGTCCGGGTGCCCCTGCACCAGCGCGTGGTACCGCTTGTCCACCGCGCGCTCGCGGAACGCCCGCTTGAGCGCGGAGTAGGCCGGCTCACTCTTGGCCACCACCATGAGCCCGGAGGTGCCGGCGTCCAGCCGGTGCACGATGCCCTGGCGCTCGGCGGCGCCGGAGGTGGCGATCGTGTGCCCGGTGGCCAGCAGCCCCTCCAGCACGGTGGGCCCGGACCAGCCCGGCGTCGGGTGCGCGGCGACACCGGCCGGCTTGTCGACCACCACGATGTCGGCGTCCTCGGCGACGATGGACAGCCCGGGCACCGGCTCGGGGGCGAGGGACGGGGTGGTGGGCGGCGGCGGCAGCGTCACCTCGAGCCACTCACCGGCGGGCACCCGTTCCGACTTGGCCGCGGGGCGCCCGGCGACCAGCACGTTGCCGCTGGTGACAAGCTCCGCGGCGGTGGCCCGGGATAGGCCGAACATGCGCGCCAGGGCTGCGTCGAGCCGCTCACCGTCCAGCCCTTCGGGAACAGCCACCCGGCGCGGGCCGGTGGTCACGGCTGGTTGTCTCCCGCCTGGGGCTCCCCGGACGGCTTCGGGGGGGCGTCCTCGCTCTTCCTGGCCGGGAACTCCCTGGTGCCGTCCAGCCGCATGCCGCGGGTGGCCAGGAGCACGGCGAGGAACCCGCCGCACACGATGCACGAGTCGGCCACGTTGAAGACCGGCCAGTGCGGCAGCTGTATCCAGTCCACCACGTCGCCGCGGAACACCCCGGGCGAGCGAAGCAGCCGGTCGGTCAGGTTGCCCGCCGCGCCGCCGAGCAGCAGCCCGAGCGTCACCGCCCAGGGCAGGCTGCGCAGCCGCCGCGAGGTACGCAGGATGAAGATGATCACCCCGATCGCGATGGCGGTGAAGACGACGGTCTGCCCGGTGCCGAAGCTGAACGCGGCTCCGCTGTTACGGGTCAGGTTCAGGTCCAGCACGCCGCTGATCAGCCACACCGGCTGGTCGGGCTTGAGCGTGGCCACCACGATGACCTTGGAGATCACGTCCGCGGCGAGGACGGCCAGGGCGACGGCGAACAGCAGGGCCACCCGGCGCGGGCCCTCCGGCTGCCGCGGGGTCCCCGGCTGCTCCGGGTCACCCGGCTGCTGCTGGGGGTCCGCTTGCTGCACCTTCAGCGCCTTTCCTCGCGTTGCTTGCATGTTACGCACAGCGTCGCCCGCGGAAACGCCTGAAGCCGCGCCTTGCCGATCGCCTGCCCACATGAATCACAAACGCCGAAACTGCCGTCATCCATCCGCGCCAGCGCACGCTCGCTGAGTTCCAGCAGCTCGCGCGCGTTCTGGGTGAGCGCGAGCTCGTGCTCACGCTGGAAGGTCTTGGCCCCCGCATCCGCCTGGTCGTCCCCGGCATCCCCGACCGCGTCACCGAGCCGCTCGGCGATCGCCGACTCGGCCTCGCCGATCTCCGCGACGAGCCCGGCGATCTCGGCTTCGAGTTGCTGGCGCACCTTCTTCAGCTCGGCCTCGGTCCAGGGCTTCTCCCCTGGGCGCACGGGAAGAGCGGCGGCGCTAGCACCCGAGGCTGCGGCCATAGTCTGCCTCCCTTTGCGCAATGGTTGCTGGCCCGGTCAGTCGATCTTGAATGCGGGCAGTCACCGGAGGATATTTCGCCGCGGCGGGGCTCCGCAAACGCATGTGACCGCGGCCGGTGGCATCGGATATCGTGTGGGTCTGCGACAGCGTTGATGGGGACAGCTGCCGCTGTCAGCGGCCACGAGCGAACCGGGGATGGTGTGAGCCCGGCGGGCCGCCCAGCGGACCAGATCACCCCGGAGCCGCCGGAAGAACAGCCATCCCACGCCACGGCACCTCGGCCGGGCGCGGCACAGCCCAGTAGAACCGGCCGCAGGCCAGAAGTGGAGAGGGCCGCGATCCGCCCCCGGGCGACGCGGTCAAGGAGGGTGGTACCGCGGGACCGCCGCCGGCCAAGTCCCGTCCCTCCAGCGACGCCGTGCGCGCGAGCCGCGCAACGACCGCAGGAGGGTCAGCCCATGTCGCACCCGGACCGCGCCACGCCCTTCTTCCCTGCCGTGCCCGCGGCCATCGACCTGCCCGCGATGGAACTGGAGATCCTCCAGCGGTGGCAGGACGGCAAGGTGTTCGGCCGCTCCCTCGAACGCACCGCAGCGGGCCCCATGTGGACGTTCTACGAGGGGCCGCCGACCGCCAACGGCATGCCCGGCGTGCACCACATCGAGGCCCGCGTCTTCAAGGACGTCTTCCCCCGGTTCAAGACCATGCAGGGCTTCCACGTCCCCCGCCAGGCCGGCTGGGACTGCCACGGCCTGCCGGTCGAGGTCGCGGTCGAGAAGGAACTCGGGCTTTCCGGCAAGAAGGACATCGAGGCGTACGGCATCGCCGCGTTCAACCAGCGCTGCCGGGAGTCGGTGACGCTGCACGTGGATGCGTTCGAGGAGCTCACCACGCGGCTCGGCTACTGGACCGACCTGGCGCATGCCTACTGGACCATGAACCCGGGCTACATCGAGTCGGTCTGGTGGTCCCTCAAGGTCATCTTCGACAAGGGCCTGCTGGTCAAGGACTTCCGGATCAGCCCGTACTGCCCGCGTTGCGAGACCCCGCTGTCCGACCACGAGATGGGCCAGCCCGACGTCTACGAGATGAGGACCGACCCGTCGGTGACGGTACGGTTCCCGCTGCTCAGCGTCCCCCCCGGCGCCGAGGCGGCGAGCGGTGCCGACATGCTGGTGTGGACCACGACCCCGTGGACGCTGGTCTCCAACACCGCGGTCGCCGTCAACCCGGACGAGACCTACGTGGTCGCGCGCAAGGCCGGCGACAGCGAGCTTGTGCTGCTTGCGGAGAAGCTGTTCGCCCGGGTGCTCGGCGAGGGCTGGCACGTCGTCTCCCGGATCCAGGGCAGCGAGCTGGCCGGGGCCCGCTACCGCCCGCCGTTCAACTTGGTGGAGATCCCCGACGCCCACGTGGTGGTCACCGCCGGCTTCGTCAGCACTGAAGACGGAACCGGGCTCGTGCACTTGGCGCCCGCGTTCGGCGCGGACGACATGGAGGTGGGGCGGGCCAACGGGCTGCCGGTGGTGAACCCGATCGGGCTGGACGGCCGGTTCCTGGCATCGGTGCCGATGGTGGGCGGGATGTTCTTCTCCGACGCCAACCCGGTCCTCTCCCATGATCTGGCCGAGCGCGGCCTGATGTTCCGCGAGGACCTGCACGACCACAGCTACCCCCACTGCTGGCGGTGCCACTCGCCGTTGCTGTACTACGCGCTGCCGTCCTGGTACATCCGCACCACCCTGATCAAGGATCAGCTTCTCGCCGAGAACGAGCGCACGAACTGGCAGCCGCCGAACATCAAGGAAGGCAGATACGGGGAGTGGCTGCGTAACAACGTGGACTGGGCGCTGTCGCGCACCAGGTACTGGGGTACGCCGCTGCCCATCTGGGAGTGCGACGATCAGCACCTGACCTGCGTGGGATCGCTCGCCGAATTGAGCGAACTCGCCGGGCGCGACCTGTCCGGCCTCGACCCGCACCGCCCCTACGTGGACGCGGTGGTGATCAACTGCCGGGAGTGCGGTGGGCCGGCCCAGCGGGTGCCCGAGGTCATCGACGCGTGGTACGACTCCGGCTCCATGCCGTTCGCCCAGCACGGCGCGCCGCTGCGCAACGAGGACGAGTTCGAGCGGGCCTACCCGGCGCAGTTCATCTGCGAGGCGATCGACCAGACCCGGGGCTGGTTCTACTCGCTGATGGCGGTCGGCACGCTGGTGTTCGGCCGGTCCTCGTATGAGAACGTGGTCTGCCTCGGCCTGGTGGTGGACGAGCATGGGCGCAAGATGAGCAAGCACCTCGGCAACGTGCTCGAACCCATGCCCCTGATGGCCGAGCAGGGCGCGGACGCGGTGCGCTGGTACTTCGCGGCCGTGGGCTCGCCATGGTCGGTGCGCAAGGTCGGGCACGCCACGCTTGCCGAAGTCGTGCGCAAGGTGCTGCTCACGTACTGGAACACGGTCTCGTTCTTTGTGCTTTACGCCAACGCCGCGGCGGCCCAGAACGCGGCCTGGGGGCCTTCGTTGCTGGCGAGTGCCCCGCCACCGTCAGCCAGGCCGGTGCTCGACCGGTGGGTGCTGAGCGAGCTGACGCAGGTGACCTCGGACGTCACGGCCGCACTGGAGGACTTCGACACCAGCGCGGCGGGGCGCCGGCTCGGCGCGTTCATCGACGACCTGTCCAACTGGTATGTGCGCCGGTCCCGGCGCCGGTTCTGGGAGGGACCGCAGACCCCGGACGGGGCGGCGGCCTTCGCCACGCTCTACCAATGCCTGGAGACCCTCACCAGGCTGCTGGCGCCGATCGTGCCGTTCATCACCGACTACGTGTGGGGAATCCTGCGCGCCGGGGAGGGCCCGGACTCCGTGCACCTCGCCACCTGGCCGACGGCCGATCCGGCCCTGGTGGACCAGCGGCTGACCGAGCAGATGAGCCTGGTCCGGCGGGTGGTGGAGCTGGGCAGGTCCGCCCGCGCCGCGGCATCCCTCGGCATCCGCCAGCCGCTGCCGCGGGTGCTCGTGGGCGCGGCGGGCTTTGCCGGCCTGCCCGAGGAGCTGCGCGCCGAGGTCGCCGCCGAGCTGAACGTCCGCGCCGTGGAGGCGCTGAGCACGGTCGGCGATGACCTGGTGGACCACGTGGTGAAGCCCAACTTCCGGGCGCTGGGCCGCCGTTTCGGCAACCGTACCCAGGCGGTCGCCGCGGCGGTCACCGCCGCGGACCCGGCCGCGCTGTCGGCCGAGTTGCAGGCCGCGGGCACCGCGTCGGTGCTGGTCGATGGCGAGCCGGTCCCGGTGGGACCGGACGACGTCATCGTCACCCAGACCCCCCGGGCGGGCTGGTCGGTCGCCACCGAGGGCGGTGAGACCGCTGCGCTCGAGCTCACCATCACCCCGGAACTGCGCCGCGAGGGACTGGCGCGGGAGGTGATCCGGCTGGTCCAGGACGCCCGTAAGGCGGACGGCCTCGACGTCACCGACCGGATCCTGTTCTGGTGGGAGTCCACCGACCCCGGCCTTGCCGAGGCGCTGACCGAGCACGGGGCGCTGATAGCGGGCGAGGTCCTCGCCGGGCGGTTCCGGGCCGGCCGCCCGGAGCAGGCCGACGCGGCGCCGACCCTCCGCGAGCACACCGACGACGACCTGGCCCTGACCTTCTGGCTCCGCCGCGCCTGAGCGTCTGCGCGCCACGCTTTATTGGGCGTCCCGCTTGATTGGTGCTTAGTTGCCGGAAGCCCGCTTGTCCGGCTGGCACGCCTTGCAGGGGATGGAGCCGGCGGCCTCCGCGGCCGCCCTGGTCACGGTCTCCAGGTCGCCGTCGCTGAGGAACCGGATCAGGATGCATCCCCGCCGGTGGTACCGGGAAACACCCGGGACGATCGTGACTTCGCCGTCCATCGGCATGGCCTTGGCGCCGTCGTCGCCGTCCGCGCCGGCCGTGAGCGTGTTCTCGTCGGCGGGCGGAGCCGGCTCCGCGGCTGCCGCCGTCTCTTTGGCCCCGTCCTCGCTGCCCGGCTTTTCCGCCTTACCGGCCGATCCCGCGACCCCGGGCCCCGGGACCGGTCCAGCGTCCTTGGCGGCCGCGGCCTGGTCCTCGCTGGTGTCCGCGGACCTGCCCGCGCTTTCCGCGCCCCGGGCATCCTCGGCGGCCGGTGCGTCTGCCCCCGTGTCAGGATCCCCGGCCCGGCCCCGCTCGGCGGCGAGCGGACCTTCGGCCATCGCGGGCTCGGCGGTGCCCGCCGCGGTACGTGCGTCTTCGGCGGGACGCGGGCCGCCATCGCCTCCGGCCTTGCCCGCGTCCCGGCTGCCCGTGGCCTCATCCGTACCCGGGACGGGTCGCTCTCCCGCTGGCGGGGGCGCGGCAGCGCGGGCGGGCTCTTCGTCCGTCGATCCAGCGTCCGGTGCGTCCTCGGGCCGCCCGCCGTCCGCCTCGGCCGGCTGGGGTTCGCCGGACGCGGGACGACTGATGAACGGGTCCCAGCGTTCTCCGGCGCCCGTGGCGGCCGGCTGCGTGCCGGATTCCCGGCCGGGCGCGGGTTCTCGCTCCGGCGGCGCCGGAGTGGTTGCGGCGGGTTCCTGCCCCGGCCCCGGCGGCTGCGCCGGTTCGGAACCGCCGGGCGGCGGCCCGGTCCGCCCCGGTTCACCGTCGCTGGGCTTGACCGGGGGGTACGTGGCGGCGGATCCGGTTCCCATGGCTCGCGGGCCCGCCGTTGCGGGCCAGGCGGGACGGGCAGCCTCGTTCTTGCCAGTGCCGGCGGCCTCGTTCTTGCCGGTGCCGGCGGCCTCGTTCTTGCCGGTGCCGGCGGCCTCGTTCTTGCCGGTGCCGGCGGCCTCGCCGCCGGGCCGATCCCAGATGCTGCCACCCGAGGATGACCCACGCGCTGCCGCGGCGGGCTTCTGGCGGCGTGGCAGCGGCGCAGGGGGACCGCTCGGAGCGGTCGGCCCACTCGGAGCGGCCGGCCCGCTGTCGTCGAGCGCCCGGTCCGCGGACCCGCGCCCCCGTTGATCGGCCGACGTCGCGCGCCGGTCGCCGAACGGCGGCACCCGGAACCCAACCGGCCACTCGGCCGCGGCCGCGGCACGATCCTCCCGTTCGGCCGCGGCCCGGCGGTCCTTCGGCGGGGCGGCCTCGCCCTTGTCCGCCGCTGGCGCCCGCTCATGTCCTGGCGCGTCCGGCCAGGACACGGCCCACTCCTGGCCCGGGGACGCCGCCTCCGAACCGTCGCTGGAAACAGCGGCCCGGTCACGATCCTGGGACGCCGCAGCCGCCTGACGCTCCTGCCAAGACGCCGCCGCCCCCCGGTCGTCCTCGGACGCGGCCCGGTCACGACCCCGGGCTGACGCGGCCGCCTGACGCTCCTGCCAAGACGCCGCTGCCGCCCGGTCATCCCCGGACGCGGCCACGTCACGACCCTGGGTCCCCGCGCGGTCGTCGCCAGACGCTCCCTGGTCACGACCCTGAGCCGCCGCCCCGCGCTCCGGCCACGGCGCGGTCCAGTCCGGGCCGTGCCCGGACGCCGCTGCCGCACGCTCATCCACCGACGCCGCGCGATCCCGGTCCGGCGCGGCCGCCTCAACTTCCTGCCAAGACGCCGCCGCCCCCCGATCGTCCTCGGACGCGGCCACGTCACGACCCCGGGTCCCCGCGCGGTCATCGCCAGACGCGCCCCGGTCACGACCCTGAGCCGCCGCCCCGCGCTCCGGCCACGGCGCGGTCCAGTCCGGGCCGTGCCCGGACGCCGCTGCCGCACGCTCATCCACCGACGCCGCGCCATCCCGGTCCGGCGCGGCCGCCTGAGCCTCCTGCCAAGACGCCGCTGCCGCCCGGTCATCCCCGGACGCGGCCACGTCACGACCCCGGGCCCCCGCGCGGTCATCGCCAGACGCGCCCCGGTCACGATCCCGGGCCGCCGCCCCGCGGTCGTCCCCGGACGCGGGCTGGTCCCGGTCCTGGCCCAGCGCCGCCGCCCGGCGCGCCAGCCAGTACGCAGCTTGATCCTGATCCGGCCCGGACGCCGCCGGCCGATCATCCCCGGGTACGGCCCGGTCCCGCCCGCCGGGCGCCGCCGCACGCTCGTCCCGCGAAGCGGACCGGTCACGATCCCAGGCCGGCGCGGTCGCCGACGGCTCCTGCCAGGACGCGGCGGGGTCCTGGGCCCGGCCGGACGCCGTCGCGTGGTCGTCCCCGGACGCGGCGCGATCTCGGTCCCGGGCCGCCTGACGTTCTTGCCAAGACGCGGCCCGTTCCTGGCCCGGCTCTGCCCGGTCGCCGCGGGAGGCGGCGCGATCACGATCGCGGCCCTGCCGACCCGCCCGACGCTCCGGCCAGGGCTCGCCCCGGTCCTGGTCTGGCCCGGACGCTGCCCCCGCACGGTCGTCCCGGGCAGCCGCCTGCTCACGGTCCCGGCCGGACGCCGCCTCGGCCCGGTCGCCACGGGACGCGGCGCGATCACGGTCCCGGCCCGGCCCGGCCTCCTGACGCTCCGGCCAGGGCTCGCCCCGGTCCTGGTCTCGCCCGGCCGCCACCTCGCCGCGGTCGCCCCGCGAAACCGAGCCCGCACGGTCCTGGCCGGACGGAGCCTCGGCCCAGTCGCCACGGGACGCGGCCCGCTCGCGATCCCGGCCGGACGCCGCCTCGGCCCGGTCGCCCCGGGACGCGGCGCGATCACGGTCCCGGCCCGGCCCAGCGGCCTGACGATCCGGCCAGGGCTCGCCCCGGTCCTGGTCTCGCCCGGTCGCCACCTCGCCACGGTCGTCCCGCGAAGCCGCCTGCTCACGGCCCCGGCCGGACGAAGGCTCGGCACGGTCGCCACGGGACGCGGCCCGCTCGCGGTCCCGGCCGGGCGCGGCGTCCGCGCGATCACCACGGGAGGCGGCCCGCTCGCGGTCCCGGCCGGCGCCAGGTACGTCCTGGTCGTCCCGGGCCACAGCGGGCTCGCGGTCGGTTCGGTTGGAGCGGCCTGGTTCGGCGTCTGCGGCCCCGGCCACGGCCGGCTCACGGTCCGCGGGTTCGTCCCCGGTCCGCGACGCGGACCGGCCCCCGGCATGGCCCGCCGGGCGCTCCCCGCCGCGGCGCGCCACCCCTGGGCCGTCCTGGACCGAGCCGCCGTTGGACGCGCCGCTCGCGACCTGGTCGCCGTTGACGAGCCCGTCTCGGGACCGCCCGGGCCGGGCCGGGCCGGTGGTCCCGGTTTCGCCCGAATCAGGTGCACTGCCGGAGCCCGCTTCCGCCCCGGCGGGCGTGGCTTCCCGCCAGCCATTCGCGAGGCCGGAATCGCCTCGCCTGGCCCGGCCGCCGGTTACCGCGGGAACGCCGTCGATGTCAGCAGCGGGCCAGCCGGGGGATGCGCCCTGCCGTGCCGCGGCTGAACCGAAAAGCTCTGTCCGCCGGAGAAAGACCCCGACGGACAGTACGACTGCCGCGAGAATGCTGACGCCGATGGAGACGTAAACCAGCTCCAGGCTGCTCGCGAGCACTCCGGTCACAAGGACGGCCATCGCTGCCGCGATGAGGAGGGCGCTAGACCGGATCACGTGCGCCCTCCCACTGACCGTGGGGTTCCAGGGCGCTCAGCCGCCTGGGCCAGCACTGCGCGGCCGTATTCGGGCCTTAGCCCGACCGGAGCGTCAGCCGAATCGCTGGCCGGTGCCGGCGATCGCGGGGTTCCAGGGGGCTCGGCCCCCTGGGCCAGCACGGCGGCGGACGCCCGGCGAAGCTGACCGGAGGTCAGCGACCGGGGTGAGCCCGTCCCTGACCGGGAGGTTCCGGGGCGCTCAGTCTCCTGGGCCAGCACGGCGCGGGCGTATTCGGACCCCAGCCCGACCGAAGCGTCAGCCGAACCGCCGACCGGTACCGGCAATCGCGGGGTCCCCGGGGGCTCGGCCGCCCGGACCAGTACGGCGCCGGGCCGTGCCTGCCCCCAGCCCAAAACAAGGCGCAAGCCAGGCCACCCACCGGTACCGGCGATCGTGGGGGTTCCAGGGGGCTCGGCCCCCTGGGCCAGCACGGCGGCGGGCGCCCGGCGAAGCTGACCGAAGGTCAGCAAGCAGGGTGAGCCCGTCCCGCCGCCACGCGATCCGCTAGCGGCGGTCGTGCGGAGGGCCATCGGAGGGGTGGAAACCTCCGTTGTGCCCCCCAGGCTCCGGCGAGCCGACGTAGGCGCCAGTAACGGCTGGCTGGCCATTGCGGGATTCCATTCGGGACGGCATGCCCACCGGCGGCTGCGGCGCGGCGACCGCCGGGAAGGTACCGCTGTCCGCGGCGCCCGCCTCCAGGTCGCGGAGCTGGCCCTCCAGGTATGCCTTGAGCCTGCTGCGGTACTCGCGCTCGAACGCGCGCAGGTCGTCGACCCGCCGCTCGAGCTCTTCCCGCTGCTGAACCAGGGAACCCATGGCCTGGCGGTGCCGCTCCTGCGCGTCCCGCTCCAGGCTCTCCGCCCGGGCCCTGGCGTCGCTGGTGATCTGCTCGGCCTGACGCCTGGCCTTGCCGAGGATGTCGTCAGCTTCGCGGCGGGCGCGGCCGAGCGTCTCGTCTGCCTCGCGACGGGCATCGGCGATGGCCTGGTCCGCGGTCTGCTGCGCGAGGGCGAGGACACGGGCCGCCGTGTCCATGTTGTCCTCGGTGTGCATGCTCATCACGGGCTCGGGCCTGCGCTGCTCCATCGGCTCCGGCAGCATCGGCTCCGGAGCGAGCATCTCGGGCTCGGGGTCCGCCAGCGGGGAACTGAGCGCGGATACGGCCGACTTGCCTCCGCGCAAGCACTCAGCCAGCTTCGACCGGAGTTCCTCGTTCTCCTGGATAAGCCGGTCCAGCTCGACCTCGACCTCATCGAGGAAGGCGTCTACCTCTTCCTCGTCGTAGCCGGGCCTGAGCCTGGTGGTACTGAACTGCTTGTTCCGCACGTCTGCGGGCGTCAGCGGCATCTCGTCTCCTTGGTGCGCTGCAAGTCTGTTCCAATGGGACGGTACCTGATCAGAGCAGCGGCACGAGGTAGATCAGGATAAGAACCGCGAAGAACAGAACCATGAAGCTGAGGTCCAGAGCCACACTACCGAGCCTCAGCACGGGGATGAACCTGCTTAGGAATTTCAGCGGCGGATCGGTCGCGGTGAAGACCAGCTCGGCGATCACGAGCACCGGCCCATGCGGCGACCAGGACCGTGAGAACGCCTGTATCCAGCTGAAAATCAGCCTCCCCAGCAGTAGCAGGAGATAGACGTACAGGATGTACGTCAAGACGATCTTTACTATCCCCACAACCTTGTCCTGCTCTCACGACGACGCGGCGGCCGGTGGGGAGCGCCCCGCGCCCTCCCTGGCCGCCTAGCTCTGGTTGAAGAAGCCCCTCTCGGCGATGCGGGCCTTGTCCTCTGCGGTGACTTCGATGGACGCCGGTGACAGCAGGAAAACCCGGTTGGTGACCCGGTCGATGCTTCCGCGAAGCCCGAAGATCAGCCCCGCAGCGAAGTCAACGAGTCGCTTGGCGTCACTGTCGACCATTTCAGTCAGGTTCATGATGACCGGGGTGCCCTCTCGAAAGTGCTCCCCAATCGTCCGCGCCTCATTGTACGTGCGCGGATGCAGCGTCGTGATACGCGTGAGATCGGCAGGCTTGCGGACGGCAGCGACCCCGGGGATGTCTACGGCGGCCACGTCGGACCGGTGGCCTGGCGTGCACCAGCGGGACCTGGCCTCCGGTCAGGTCAGGCTCAGCACCGCTCTCATCCTCGGAGGAGGGGTCGTAGTCCTCCTCGTAGGATTCATACTCATCTTCATAGGCCACGTCGTCCTCGACTAGGCCGAGGTAGACCGCCATCTTGTGGATCGCGCCGGCCATTCGTCAGTCCTCCGTAGTCCCTGGCCCGCCCTTCGCTGCGTCGGACATTACCTGACTAAGCCCGGCCGGCCGCCGAGCAACGCCGTACCAACGCGCACGTGTGTCGCGCCCGCCCCGATTGCGGCCTCCAGGTCCCCGCTCATCCCGGCTGACACGATGACCGCGCCGGGGTGGCTTTCGCGTACCGTGGCGGCGATTCGCGGCAGCGGCGCGAACGCCTGCGCCGGGGGCACGCCGAGCGGCGCCATCGCCATGATCCCGCCCAGCCGCAGGCCGTCCTCGGTGGCGATGGCCGCGGCGAGCGCGGGCACGTCGGGTTCGGCCACGCCGCCGCGCGCCACGTCGCCGTCCAGGCTGACCTGCACCAGGCAGGTGACGGCCCGGTCCGCCTTCCTGGCCTGCTCGCCGAGGGCCCGGACCAGCCGCTGCCGGTCGACCGAGTGAACGACGCCCGCGTACCTGACCACGCTCGCCGCCTTGTTGGTCTGCAACTGCCCGATGAAGTGCCAGGTCAGCGCCGGGACGAGGTCCGCGCAGGCGGCCGCCTTGGGCGCGGCCTCCTGATCGCGGTTCTCCCCCACGTCCCGCACGCCCAGCTCGAAGAGCAGGCGCACGTCCGATGCCGGAAAGGTCTTGGTCACCGCGATCAGCGTCACCTCTGCCGGGTCCCGCCCCGCCGCCCGGCAGGCCTCCTCGATCCGATTCCGGACACCAGCGAGCCGCCCACTAAGCTCAGCGCGCCGTTCCTGCTCACCCGTCATAACAACATCATCGTTCGTAACCCAGACCAACTGCGTACCCAGGCCGGCCCCCGGCCGCAGAATCCGGCGGGGCTGGAGACTCCGGAAAGCCAAGCCAACCGCCAACCCGGCACCAGAGGACCCCCGGCGTCCAGGCCTTCCGGGCGAGATCAGGGTCATGACCCAGGAAAGCCAAGCCAACCGCCGACAGAAGCCAACCGGCGGACCGGTACCGGAAGCGTGGGGGTTCCGGGGGGCTCGGCCTTCTGGGGATCGGGGCTGGGACTCTGGCAAACCCAAGCCACTACAGACAGAAGCTGGCCGACGGAGCGGTACCGGATGCGTGGGGGTTCCGGGGGCTCGGCCCCCCGGGCTAGCACCTTGAAATGACCCATGGCGCAGTTGGCCGAAGGCCAACAAGCATGGCCAACCCGTCATTTCAAGAAATCTGGTACGTCCAGTTCGTCGTCTTCCTCGAACACGACCGAACGCCGGCGTGTTGTGGCCGCGTCGAACATGCGGGCCGCGGCTCCGGCATCGGCCCGGGGACGCGGGGTGCTGGCCGACCCGGACGCCGAGGTGCCGACGGCGGCCGCGCTCGGCACCGCGTCGTCGCTGCCGGAGCCCAGCAAGGGTGCGGCCGCCCAGTCGCCGCCGTACTCGGTGGCCCCGGCCGGCTCGGGTTCCGGATCCGCGGGCGCCGTGAGCGTCACCTCCGGCGTGGGCTCGCCGGAAACGGTCACCGCTGGGGATTCCGCTGCGGAAACCTCGGCCGCTGAGTGGTCGGCGACGGCGCTTGCCGCGAAGCCGCCGGCCGCGCCCGGAACCAGCGCGCCAGCGTCCCGGCCAGCCTGGCCATTCGCCACCGGAAACGCGGCCGCCCCAGGCATGGCGGCGCTTGTGCTCTCCGGCCCCAGGCGGCCAAGGCCCGGTCCCACCGGCCGCGCCCGGGCCGTCCCTGCCTCGTCGAACCCGGCCGCGATGACCGTAACGCGGACCTCGTCGCCGAGGGCGTCGTCGATCACCGCGCCGAAGATGATGTTGGCATCGGGCGCCGCCGAGTTCGCAACCAACTGGGCCGCTTCGTTGATCTCGAAGAGCCCCAGGTCCGAGCCACCCTGGATCGAGAGCAGCACGCCGTGCGCGCCGTCGATGCTCGCCTCGAGCAGCGGGCTGGAGATGGCCATCTCCGCGGCCGCCACGGAGCGGTCGTCGCCGCGCGCCGAGCCGATTCCCATGAGCGCGGAGCCGGCCCCGGACATGACCGATTTCACATCGGCGAAGTCCAGGTTGATGAGCCCCGGCGTGGTGATGAGGTCGGTGATGCCCTGGACACCGGACAGCAGCACCTGGTCGGCTGCCTTGAACGCGTCCAGCACGCTGACATGGCGATCGGAGATGGACAGCAGCCGGTCGTTCGGGATCACGATGAGCGTGTCCACCTCGCTGCGCAGCCGCTCGATGCCTATCTCGGCCTGGGACGCCCTGCGCTTCCCTTCGAAGCCGAACGGCCTGGTCACCACGCCGATCGTGAGCGCGCCGAGGGACCGGGCCACATTCGCGACCACGGGCGCGCCGCCCGTGCCCGTGCCGCCGCCTTCGCCGGCGGTGACGAAGACCATGTCGGCGCCCTTGAGCACTTCCTCGATTTCCTCGCGGTGGTCTTCCGCCGCCCTGGCCCCGACGTCCGGGTTGGCGCCCGCACCTAGCCCGCGGGTCAGTTCGCGGCCGACGTCGAGCTTGACGTCGGCGTCGCTCATCAGCAGCGCCTGCGCGTCCGTGTTGATCGCGATGAACTCAACGCCCTTGAGCCCCTCTTCGATCATCCGGTTTACGGCATTGACGCCGCCCCCACCGATACCGACGACCTTAATGACCGCCAAATAGTTCTGCGGTGCTGCCACGAGGAGGGCCCTTTCCGCTTGTCTGCCTCTATCGTGTTCCTGCCCTAGTGCTTATGCGGCCGGTTAATCCACTCACACCGAATCGGCCGCGTCCGCAGTCCGCCTAAGTACACCCCGCATCAGCGGCCAGGCATTTCACGAATTCCCGTGAGTCAAAACCCTCACTCTCAACCTGAGATTTAGAGTTATGTTATGCTGACGATTGATACGGACAGTAGGGTCGCCCGGGACCAGGGTCAACTCGCCACGCCCGAGCCGGCCAAGGCTGCTTGTCGGCCTGGGTCCGGGTCAGCCGCTCGTTACCGCTGTTCCGCTGCCGCTGACGTCATAGGAACGGGCGTGCCGCTGCATCAGCACCGTCAGTTCCTTCGCCTTCTCCCGGGCGCGGCCGGTGTCGCCCCAGATCACTACCACGCCCTTGGCGAGCGTCACCGACACGTCCGCGGCACCGGCGGCCGACACCGCGCGAACCCGGTGGGCGATCCGGGGCGGGAGTTCGGTGAGCACGATCGCGGCCGCCCGGACCGCCGGGTTACCACGCAGCGAGCTGCCTGCACCGCCGAGGCTCAGCACCGGCAGGCCGGGCGGCTGCCCCGTGACGTCGCGGACGCTCACCCCGAACCGGTCCACGAGGGAGTAGCCGCCGGCCACGCGTACCGCGAAGACCGGAGTCCGCGGCCGCACGGTGATCACCACGGTGGACGGCCAGTCCTTGCTGACCACGACGTACTGAACCTGCCTGATCTGCTCGACCCGGTGCGCGATGGCGCCGGTGTCCACCCGGATCAGCGGCACGCCGTGCGGGACGTGCGCCACGGCCAGCACCTGCGCGGCCGAGACCAGCCGCCCGGCGCCGACCACCTGCACCGACCGGACCACCAGCAGCCGCGAGCCGAGCAGGGCCCAGGCCAGCACGGCCACGATCGTGGCGCCGGCGGCGGCGAACAGCACCGCCTTTCCCCGCGGTCGCCGCAGCCTGCCCAGGCGGGCGCCACCCCTCGCCCTGGCGGCCGGCGCCGCCGACTGGCGCGGCGGGCCGCTGACGGTCTTAGCCATCGGGTGCCTCTCCCCCGGCAGCCGCCAGTGCCTCGACGATCTTCGGGCCGAGCGCGGTCACGTCGCCGGCCCCCATGGTGAGGACCAGGTCGCCGGGCTGGGCGGCCGCCGCCACCGCGGCCGGCACGTCCGCGCGGTCCGGAACGAACCTGGCCCGCCCGCCGGGCACCGCGGTGGCGATCAGCAGCCCGGTGACGCCCGGCTCGGGATCCTCGCGCGCCGCGTAGACGTCCAGGACGAACGCCTCGTCGGCCAGGCCGAGCGCCGCGCCGAACTGCCCGGCGAAGATCCGCGTCCGGCTGAACAGGTGCGGCTGGAACACCGCGATGATCCGCCCGCCCGGCCTGATCTCGCGGGCCGCGCGCAGGTCGGTGGCGAGTTCGGTCGGGTGGTGGGCATAGCTGTCCAGCACGAGCACCCCGGCGGCCTCCCCCTTCGGCTGGAGCCGCCGGTGCACGCCGCGGTAGGTGGCCAGCCCCGCCGCGACGGGCCCCGGATCCATCCCCAGCTCAACGGCGGCGGCGTAGGCGGCCGCTGCGTTAAGCGCGTTGTGCAGGCCAGGGACCGCGGCCTCAAGCTGGGCAGGCGGTGCCGCGCCGCCCGCGGCCCCCGGCCCCCTCGTGACGCCGAAGCGGACCGACATGCCCACCGAGCGCGCGCCCGTGACCTGGTAGTCGGCATCCGGCGCCGTGCCGTAGGTGCGGACCCGTACGCCGGCCTTCGCCGCTGCCGTGGCGAGTGCCCTCGCGCCCGGGTCGTCCGCGCAGGCGATGAGCACCCCGCTCGGCCTGATCCGGCCGGCGAACTTGACGAACGTGGCCTGGATCTCCGCCAGGTCGGCGTAGTTGTCCAGGTGGTCGGCCTCCACGTTGGTGACGATGGCCGCCTCCGGAGCCAGCATGAGGAACGAGCCGTCGCTCTCGTCGGCCTCGGCCACGAACATCGGGCCGGTGCCGTCTTCCGCGCCAAGCCCGGTCTCCGCGAGGATTCCGCCGATCACATAGCCGGGATCGGTGCCGCAGTACCGCAGGATCGTGGTGACCATGCCGGTCGTCGTGGACTTGCCGTGCGTCCCCGCGACCGCGATGCCCGTCCTGCCCAGCATGATCGACGCGAGCGCGGTGGCCCGGACCATGACCCGCAGGCCGCGCCGGCGGGCCTCGGCGAGCTCGGGGTTGTCCGGGCGGATCGCGGTGGTCATCACCAGCGTGTCGGCGCCGTCGACGTGGGCCGCCGCGTGCCCGACGTGCACCTCGGCGCCCAGCGCGGCCAGCGCGGTGAGCAGGTCGCTCGGCGCGGCGTCACTGCCGGACACCTTCACTCCGCGGGCGAGCATGATCCGCGCGATCCCCGACATCCCCGCGCCGCCGATGCCGGTGAAGTGCACCCGGCCGAGTTCCGCGACCGGCACCGGGACCTCGGGGGTGACCAGGCGTCCCACGTCAGTTCACCGCCCGCGCGCCGCGTGGCTGCGGGCCTGGCGTGGGCCCGCGAGGATGCTCATGATCTCGGCCGCCATCCGGTCGTCGGTGTCGCGGCTGCCGAGTCTGGAGGCCGCCTCGGACATCCCGGCCACGAGCTGGGAGTCGAGCATGACCGGCAGCAGCACCTCGCAGATCCAGCGCGGGCTCAGCTCCGCGTCGGCCACGATGAGGCCGCCGCCGGCGCGCTCGATGGGCAGCGCGTTCAGGCGCTGCTCCCCGTTGCCGTGCGGCAGCGGGACGTACGCCGCGGGAAGCCCCACCGTGGTGAGCTCCGCGCAGGTCAGGGCCCCGCTGCGGCACAGCGCGAAATCGGCCGCGGCGTAGGCCAGGTCCATCCGGTCCACGTAGGGCAGCGTCACGTACGGCGGGCCGACGGCAGGCAGGTGCACCTCGAGGCCGCTGCGCGGGCCGAGCAGGTGCAGCACCTGGACGCCGGACGCGCGGATCTGGTCCGCGGCGTCGAGCACGGCCAGGTTCAGCGATCTGGCGCCCTGGGAGCCGCCGGTGACCAGCAGTACCGGCAGGTCGGGCCGGAGCCCGAAGTGCTCGCGCGCCTTGTCCTGCATGGCCAGGCGGTTCAGCCCGGAAATCTGCTTGCGGATCGGAATCCCGATGCACGTCGCGTGGGCCAGCTTGGTATCCGGATGGGCGGTGAAGACGTGCGTGGTGAACAGCGCGCCGATCTTGTTCGCCAGGCCGGCCTTGACGTTGGCGTCGTGGACCACGATCGGCACGTGGCGGCGCCGCGCCGCCAGGTACGCGGGGGTGGCGACGTAGCCGCCGAACCCGACCACCACCCTCGCCCCCGTCCCGTCCAGGACGTCGCCCGCGGCCCGCACCGCCTGCATCATCCGCTGCGGCACGCTGAGCAGCTCCGCGGTCGGCTTGCGAGGCAGCGGGACCGGCGGAATCAGCGCGAGGTCATACCCGCGCAGCGGCACAAGGCGCGTCTCCAGGCCGCGCTCGGTACCCAGGCAGGTGACCGGAAGCTGCGGGTCCGCCCGGCGGAGCGCATCGGCGACCGCCAGGGCAGGCTCGATATGACCAGCGGTGCCCCCTCCGGCGAGTACCACGCTCATCGCAGGCCTCCTCGTTCGCATGCGGTTGCCAGGCTCGGGCTCACTCCCGCCGGTGGCCCAGGCCAGGCCAGCTTAGGGCGCGGCGGGCCGGGCCGGGGGCGGCCTCGGCAAGCGCCTGGGCCGCACCTGGTTCCCTTTTGGCGAACGACATCAGCATGCCGAGGGCCACCATGGTCACGACCAGGTTCGACAGCCCGGAAGAGACCAGCGGCAGCGGCACGCCGGTGATCGGAAGCAGACCAATGACGGCGCAGATGTTCACGATGGCCTGGCCCACGATCCAGACCGTGGCCCCAGCCGCCGCAAGGCGAACGAACGTGTCCTGCACCCGCCGGGCGATGCGCAGGCCCGCGAACGCGATCCCGCCGTAGAGCAGAGCCACGCACAGCGTCCCGACCAGCCCGAGTTCCTCGCCGATGATGGCGAAGATGAAGTCGGTGGTGTCATCGGGCACCCAGCCCCACTTCTGCGTGCTGGCGCCGAGCCCCACGCCGAACCAGCCGCCGGACCCGACCGCCCACTTGCCCTGGATGGACTGCATGTTCGGGCCGGTGGGGCTGCCCTGCGGGCCGAGGAACCCGGCCAGCCGGTTGAACCGGTAGCTGGCCACCACGATGAGCAGGAGCAGGGCGAGGCCGATCAGCCCCAGCATTCCCACGTAGAGGCGCAGCGGGGTGCCGACCACCCACAGCAGCGCCAGGAAGATCAGCAGCAGGATGAACGTGGTGCCCAGGTCGTCGCCGAGCATGACCAGCATGCACAGGAAGCCGGCCCCGGGCAGCAGCGGAATGAGCAGGAACCGCCAGTCGTCCAGCTGGGCCAGCTTGTCCTTGCGGGCCAGCAGGTCCGCGCCCCACAGCAGGAAGGCCAGCTTGGCCAGCTCCGATGCCTGGAACGCGACGGGGCCGAAGACCAGTTCCCGGGTCGCGCCGGCGTGGGTCACCCCGATCACCGGGGTCAGCAGCAGGCCGAGTATGGCGACGAACATGAGCGGGTAGGCCGCCGCGCGGAACACCGTGGGCGCGGACCGGGCCGCCAGCCACATGCAGGGCAGGCCGAGCACGACGCCGATCAGCTGGTGCTCGAAGCCGGAGTAGGGCGACCCGCCCTGGTCCAGTTGCTCCACCGAGGAGGTCGACAGCACCATGACCAGGCCGAGCGCCAGCAACAGCGTGGTGATGCCGAGGACCAGATAGTAGGAGGTTAGCGGCCGGTCGAGCATCGCCAGCCAGGCCGATGGGGCGCGCCGGGCCTGCGCGGCCATGGCGGACGCGCGGCCGGCCGGTCCCGGCCCGGCGTCGTCGCCGGGCTCCGCCTCGGGCGACACCGCCTCCTTTACTCGCGCCACCACTCCAGTGTCCGGGGTGGACCCCGCCTTCAGGCGGATATCCGGCGCGTGTCGGCTGGTTACTTCGGCATCCACTCCACGTAGAAGATGCCGAGGCCGAGCGCCACGAACAGCCCGCAGATCAGCCAGAACCTGATCACGATCGTCGTCTCGGCCCAGCCGAGCAGCTCGAAGTGGTGCTGCAACGGCGCCATCCGGAACACCCGGTTCCCGCTCATCTTGAACCAGCCGACCTGGATGATCACGGACAGCGCGATGACCACGAACAGGCCGCCCAGGATGCCGAGCAGCAGCTGGGTCTTGGTGCAGATGGCCAGGCCGGCCAGCACCCCGCCGAGGGCGAGCGACCCGGTGTCGCCCATGAAGATGCGCGCCGGGGGCGCGTTCCACCACAGGAACCCGAAGCAGGCACCCATCACGGCGGCGGCCACCACCGCGAGGTCCAGCGGGTCCCGCACCGCGTAGCAGTTCCTGGCCAGGAAGTTGGTGCAGTCGTTGCGGAGCTGCCAGTTCCCGATCAGCACGTAGGCGGCGAGCACCAGGCAGGCCGAGCCGGTGGCCAGCCCGTCCAGGCCGTCGGTGAGGTTCACCGCGTTGGACGACCCGGAGATCAGCACGACGATCCACAGCACGAACGGCGCGAGCCCCAGCGTCGGGCCGAAGTCACGCAGGAACGACAGGTGCGCGTCGGCCGGGGTGATGTCGTACCCGTCGGCGAACCGCTGTTGCAGCACCAGCAGGGCGAACACCGCGCCCA
Source organism: uncultured Actinomycetes bacterium (assembly GCA_963703605.1). Lineage (GTDB taxonomy): Bacteria > Actinomycetota > Actinomycetes > Streptosporangiales > Streptosporangiaceae > DASXKD01. The sequence continues at coordinate 38,816 of CAVPFC010000055.1, read as the reverse complement.
CCACGGCCTGCCCGGCCAGCTTGGCGCTGCTGCGCAGGCCCAGGCTCCGCTGCTTGTAGATCTTGATGAAGTCGTCGATGAAGCCGACCAGGCCGAGGCCGGCCATGAGCATCATCACCAGCAGCCCGGAATCCGACGGGGTCTGGCTGGTGGCCAGGTTGCCCACGAAGTACCCGATCACCGACGCGATGACGATGACGGTCCCGCCCATGGTCGGCGTGCCGCGCTTGGTGGCGTGGCCTGCCGGGCCCTCCTCCCGGATGGCCTGGCCGTACCCGCGCCGGGTGAAGATCCGGATCGCGAGCGGGGTACCGAATAGCGTCAGCAGCAGGGAGACCCCGCCCGCCACCAGGATGGTTTTCACTGCGCTGCCTCCCCGGTCAGAGCCAGGGCGACCCGTTCGAGCCCGGCTGACCGCGATGCTTTGACCAGTACCACGTCCCCGGGCTCCAGCAGGTTCCCGAGCGCCACCACCGCGCTGCCCGTGTCGGGCACGCCGAGCAGCTCACCACGCCAGGATCGCTCCGCCCTGGCCCCCTTTAGCATCGGCTCGGCGTCCGCGCCGACCACGATGAGCCCGGCGACGCCGGCCCGGGCGGCCAGCCCGCCGGCCTCCTCGTGCCGCAGCCGGGACTCGGCACCCAGCTCGTTCATGGGGCCGAGCACCGCGAACGCCCGCCGCCCCCGCGCCACGACCGCCAGGGTCTCGATGGCCGCGGCCATCGCCTCGGGATTGGCGTTGTAGGCGTCGTTGATCACCGTCACCCCGTCGGGGCGCTCGGTGACCTCCATGCGCCACCGGCTCCGCGGCACGGCCGCGCTCAGGCCCTCCGCCGCCGCGGCGGCCGGCAGGCCGAGTTCGCCCGCGAGCGCCGCCGCGGCCAGCGCGTTCGTCACGTTGTGCGCGCCGACCAGGCGCAGCCGCACCGGCGCGGATCCCCCGGGGGTGACCAGGGTGAACCGCGCGCGGCCCGAGCCGTCGACCCGGACGTCCACCGCGCGGACCGCGGCCTCGCTGCCCCGGCCGAAGGTGACCACCCGCGCCGCGGTCCGCTCCGCCATCGCGAGCACCCGCGGGTCGTCGGCGTTCAGCAGGGCCACCCCGCCCGGCGGAAGGGCGGCGGGGAGCTCGCCCTTGGCGCGGGCGATCTCCTCCAGGCCACCGAACTCGCCGGTGTGCGCGTGCCCCACGCACAGCACCACGCCGAACCTGGGCGGCGCGATCTCGCAGAGCTGCGCGATGTGGCCGGCCCCGCGCGCCGAGAGCTCCAGGATCAGGTACCGGGTCGCCTCGGTGACCCGGAGCACGGTCAGCGGGTGGCCGATCTCGTTGTTGTAGGAGCCGTGCGGCGCGACGGTCGGGCCCAGCCGCTCGACAAGCTGCGCGGTCAGGTCCTTGGTCGTGGTCTTGCCCACCGACCCGGTGATGCCCGCTATGGCGAGGCCGGGCAGCGCGTCGACGACCGCCCGGGCCAGGCCGGCGAGCGCAGCGGGCACGTCCGGCGTGAGCAGCGCGGGCACCCCCACCGGCCGGGTGCCGAGCACCGCCACCGCGCCCGCGGCCACCGCGGCGGCCGCGAAGTCGTGTCCGTCCACGCGCTCGCCGGGCAGCGCCGCGAACAGCGCGCCCGGGCCCGCCTTGCGCGAATCGATGACCACCGAGCCGACCGGGACACCGGGGTCGGGTACCAGGTCGGGTTCGGCCCCCGTGACCTTGGCGACATCGCCGAGCGACAGCGGGATCACCGCGATCCCTCCCCCGGCCCGCCCCGGCCGGCGCGGCGGGCGAGCGCCTCCGCGGCGACCTCCCGGTCGTCGAAGGGGAGCACGCTGCGCCCGACGTACTGGCCGCGCTCATGGCCCTTGCCCGCTATCACCAGCACGTCTCCCTTATCCGCCATGGCGACGGCCAGGCCGATCGCGGCGGCCCTGTCCGGCTCGACGATGATGCGTGCCCGCTCCGGCTCGCCGACCGTGAGCACCCCCTCGAGCATCTGGGTGAGTATCGCCAGCGGATCCTCAGAGCGGGGGTTGTCGCTGGTCAGGATCGCCACGTCGGCCAGGCGGGCGGCGGCGGCGCCCATCAGCGGGCGCTTGGCGGTGTCCCGGTCACCGCCGCAGCCCAGCACGATGGCCAGCCGACCGCCGGTGACCGGGCGCAGGGCGCGCAGCACGGCCTCGACCGCCCCCGGCTTGTGCGAGTAGTCGACCAGCACGGTGAAGTCCTGGCTCGCCTCGACCCGCTCCAGGCGGCCGGGCACGCCCGGGCAGGCGGCGACCCCCGCCACCGCGGTGGCCAGGTGTACGCCGGCCTCCACCAGGGCGACCACCGCCCCCAGGGCGTTGGCGACGTTGTAGGGCCCGGGGAGGGCTACCGAGGCGTCGGCCTCGACCCCGCCGGGACCGACGATGCGGAACGTGCTGCCGTCCGCCCCGCCGCGCACGTCGGTGGCCCGCCAGTCCGCGCCCAGGTCACCGTCGGCGGAGAAGGTGACGACCGGGATCCGCGCACCGTCGGCGAGCCGCCTGCCGTAGGCGTCGTCGATGTTCACCACCCCGGTCCGCGTGTAGGCCGGGGTGAACAGGGTGGACTTCGCCGCGAAGTACGCGTCGAGGCTGCCGTGGAAGTCCAGGTGATCCTGGGACAGGTTGGTGAAGACGGCCACCTCGTAGGAGGTGCCGGACACCCGGCCAAGCGCCAGCGCGTGACTGGACACCTCCATCGCCGCCGCGGTGACCCTGCGCTCGGTCATGGTGGCGAACAGCGCCTGGAGGTCGGTCGCCTCCGGCGTGGTGAGCTTGCTGGCCTCGGTGACGCCCGCGATCCTCGTCTCCACCCCGCCGATCAGCCCGGTCAGGTGCCCGGCGCGGCGCAGCCCTGAGTCGAGCAGGTACGTGGTGGTGGTCTTGCCGCTCGTGCCGGTCACCCCGATCAGCAGGAGCCGGGCCGAAGGATGGCGATACACCCATGATGCCACCTCACCGAGCTTCGCCCGGGGGTCGGAGACCACGAAAACGGGGAGGCCACACTGCCGTGCGGCCTCCCGGCCCGCCGGGTCGGTGAGCACGGCGACGGCGCCCGCCGACGCGGCGTCCTGGCAGAACCGCGCGCCGTGGTGGTGGCCGCCGGGCAGCGCGGCGTACAGGTCGCCGGGCCGGACCCGGCGTGAGTCGTGGGTCACCCCAAGGACGAGTTGCGGGCCGCCCGGGCCGGTGAACGGGTCCGGGCCTGGCCCCATGTCCCCGGCCATGACCACGCCCAGCAACGCGGCCAGCCCGGACAGCGGGCGCCCGTGTGCGCTGGGTGGACGCGGATCCGCAGACACGGGCCGAGGCTACCGCTGATCACGGCGCGGTGAGCCGCACGTTGGGACGCTTGCCGCCATCCGGCGGAATCTGAAGCGTCTGAAGTGCGAACTTCATCACGTGGTAGAAGGCCGGTCCGGCCACGTAGTTGCCGAAGTAGTCGGCCTTGCGGGGGTTCTGGATGTTGACCGCGACCACGACCTTCGGGTCCGAGGCCGGTGCCATGCCGATGTAGCTCGACCCGTAGTGGCACTGGCACGGGTCGATCTGGGCGGTGCCGGTCTTGGACGCGACCGAGTACCCGGGGATCTCACCCCACGGCTGGTAGGCGAGCGTGGCGTCGAGGTAAGGCACCTGCTGGAGGATGCTGATCATCTCGTGCGCGGTCGATGCCTTGATCACCCGCTGGCGGTGCGGGCGCGGCGCGGGCACGTACTGCCCGGACGGCCCGGTCGTCCCGGCCACGATGCTCGGCGACACCCGGATCCCGCCGTTGGCGATCGTCGCGTAGACCCCCGCCATCTGCACCGCGGTGGCCGCGACCCCCTGGCCGAAGGCGAGGGTGTACCGCTCCTGGCCCCACCACTTCGAGACCGGCGGCAGGATCCCGGCGCTGGTGCCGGGCAGCGGCAGGCCGGTCGGCACGCCCACCCCGAACGCCCGGTAGTAGTGATCCTGCACCTGCGGGCTCACGTGCTGGGCCACCTGGACCATGCCGACGTTGCTCGAGTGGGCCACGATGCCGGCCAGGGTGAGCCGCTCGGTGGGGTGCGGGTCCGCGTCGTGGAACGGGAAGCCGTTCACCACGATCTGCTCGGGCACGGTGTAGGGGGTCATCGGCGTCTGGCCGTGCTCGAGCGCCGCCGCGGCGGTGATCACCTTCGCGGTGCTGCCCGGCGGGAATATCTGGGCGACCGGCATGTCCATGGTCGACGCCAGATTGGTCACGTTGGTGGGCGTGTAGGTGGGGTACTGCGCCATGGCGAGGATCCTGCCGGTCTGCGGCTGCTCGACCACGATCGTGCAGTTGTCCGCCTTGTTCGCCTTCACCTGCTGGGCGCAGGCCTGCTGGGCCGCGTACTGGAGGCTGGAGATGATGGTGAGGTGGACGTTGCCGCCGGGCACCACCGGGCGGTCCTTGTTGTAGGCGAACGGGATGGGCTGTCCCGTGGTCCCGGTCTCGACCTCCTCGCTGCCGTCGCGTCCGGCCAGCAGCGAGTTGAACGACTGCTCGATGCCCGCCTGGCCGGTGATGTCGCTGGTGTTGCCGTTGACGGTCGTGAACCCCACCAGGTTGGACGCGAGGTCCCCGTTGGGGTAGTTGCGGACGTAGGTGGGCTTCAGGTAGATCCCGGCCAGGCTGCGGGCGGCCAGCGCCGCCTCGATGCGGCTGCCCGTGGGGGCCGGGCACGCCCTGGGCCAGCACGACGTAGTCCGGGGAAAAATGGTGGTAGAGCTTGCCGAGAATGGCTGATTGCGTCATGTGCAGCGGGCCCGCGAGGAGGTCGGCGACCCGCTGCCGCAGCGCCGCCGTGGCCGCGGCGCTCTTCCCGCTGATCTGCGGCGGGTCCGCGATCACCGTGTCGGCTTGAACCGTCATGGCCAGGATGGTGCCGTCCGCCGTGCTGATGGTGCCTCGCTCGGCCGGAATCTGGATCGTCTGGAGCTTGCTCTGCTCGGCGAGCGCGCGGTACCTCGCCCCGTCCAGGCCCTGCAACTGGATGAGCCTGCCCGCCACCAGAGACAGCGCGACCGCGGCGCAGAGGAGGCTGCCCTGAAGGCGGCGGGTGGGGCTGGCGCGGCGGATGACGGCCCGGCGGGTGGACGGGCGCCGGGGGGCGCGGCGCCGCGCGGCAGGCGCCCCTGCGGCACGCCGCCCGGCGGCACGTGAGCGCCCGGTGCCCGGGCGTGCCGAAGACCGGCCCGCGGCGGCCGGGCGCCCGGCCGGCTTGCGCTCGGGCGGAACAGGCCCGGTGGGCCGCGCGGCGGGGCCTGCTCCGGGGGCGCCCAGGCCCGGCGGGCGCCGGCCGGGGCGTGTCCCGCGGGAATCACCGCCCCGGCCCCGGGTGGCCGCGTCGCGCGGGCGCCCGGTTCCCGGGCGGCGCGGCCCGGACGCCGCGGGAGGGCGGCCCGGTCCACGCGGCCGGCTCCCGCCGTCCCTGGCCCCTGAGGTCACGGCGCGTACCCGGGAACCGTAGGCACTCCCGGCACGTGCCGGGGCTCGCTGATGATCCGGCCCGTCTTGAGGTCGAGGAAGTGGATGAGCGGCGGCTCCACCATGCCCAGGGCGCGGGCCCGCTGCGCGAGCGCCGACGGCGCCTCCTCGGCGGCGATCTGGGCCTGGAGGGCCTGTTCCCGCTGGGCGAGCGCGACGTTGCCCTGCTGGAGCGCGGTGATCCGGAAGGCCCCCGTGGCCAGGATCGTGTTGACCAGCAGCAGGCACAGCAGCCCACCGCCGAGCAGCGCCACCACAAGGAAGACGAAGCGGGTGCGCGACTCGGGCGCGGCTCTGCCGCGGCTGGCCGCTGAATATGCATTACGCGAGGTCGTGCCAACCCTGGTTACCAGCGGCGCGCCGCGGCCCGTGGCCGGTGGTGCCCCGGCCGGGCGGCTCCCGGCCGGCCGCGTCCCCGCTGCTCGTGCCGCCGGCCTCGTCCCGGCCGGCCTCCGTCCTGCCGGAACCCGTCCGGGTGGCCCGGCGGGCCCCGGGCGGGGCACGGTCGTCGTGCGGCGCGCGGCGGTCGCGTCCGTGGCCGTTCTGGCACCCGCAGCCGCGGCTGGCTGCGCCGCCGGCCTCGATGGTCGCCGCTGCCCGGCGGATCCGCCCGGTGCGCTCTTTCGCTCGGTCACTTCCGTGCGCTGGTTCACCGCGTCATCCCCCTGCCTCCGTCGGTCGCTGTCCCCGTGTAACGCCGCGCTGCTTTTGCTGCCCCCGCACTCCGCTTTTCCCGCCGCCCGCGCTCATGCGGCTTCCTTGATGCGCTCCGCCGCCCGCAGGCGGGCCGGGGCAGCCCGCGGGTTGGCCGCCACCTCGGCCGCGGACGGGCGTTCGGCGCCACGGGTGAGGAGCCGGAACTCCGGCCGCGCCGCGGCCAGCGGCACGGGCAGGCCGCGTGGCGTGGTATCCGTGGCGCGGGCGGCCAGGGCACGCTTGACCACCCTGTCCTCCAGCGAGTGGTAGGCCAGCACCACGATGCGGCCGCCCATTGCCAGCGCGTCCAGCGCCGCGGGCAGGGCGTTCCTGAGCGCGTCGAGCTCCCCGTTCACCTCGATCCGCAGCGCCTGGAAGGTGCGCTTGGCCGGGTTACCGCCGGTGCGCCGGGCCGGCGCGGGGATCGCCGCGCGGATGATCTCGGTGAGCTGCCCGGTGGAGGTCAGCGGCGCGCGGGACCGCTCGCGCACGACGGCGGCGGCGATCTGGCGGGCGAACTTCTCTTCGCCGTACTCGCGCAGCACCCGGGCAAGCTGCGCGGCCGGGTAGGTGTTGAGAACCTCCGCGGCCGTCAGCGACTGACCCTGGTCCATCCGCATGTCCAGCGGGGCGTCGTAGGAATAGGCGAAACCCCGCTCGGGCTCGTCGAGTTGCGGCGAGGACACGCCGAGGTCGAACAGGATCCCTTGCACGGCACTCAGCCCCTGGCCGGCGAGCACGGCGGCGATCTGGTCGTACACGGCGCGGGTCAGCGTGACCCGGTCGCCGTACCGGGCGAGCAGGCGCCCCGACTCCTCGATCGCGGCCGCGTCGGTGTCCAGGCCGATCAGGATGAGTCCCGGATGGGCGTCGAGCAGAGCCCTGGCGTGCCCCGCCCGGCCCAGCGTGGCGTCGACGAGAACCGCCCCGGGCGGATCGAGGGCAGGCGCCAGGAGCGTGACAACGCGGTCGACAAGGACCGGCTTATGCCCGGATCCCGCTGCGCCCATCGAATCCCCTCGTCCGATTTCCGCTGGCCCGCGCCACCCGTCTGCCGGGTGACGGTCCGAACTGCTGTTGGTACCCGGCCAGGTCTCCATCCGCGCGACGTTCGGGCGGTGGGTATGCCGCCTGGCGCCGGGGAAGTGACGTCAGCCGGCCGACCCCTGCCGCGGGTGGAGACCTCGCCGGGCACGCTGGTGCCGAGCCCGGCACCACTCACAAACCGGGCAGCACCTCCTCTGACGCGGCCGAGAACGCGTCCTCCTGGGCGGCCAGATAGGCCGTCCAGGCGGCCTCGTCCCAGATCTCCAGACGGGTGTTGGCACCGATCACCGCGCAGTCCCGCTGCAAGCCCGCGTAGTCGCGAAGCGCCTGCGGGATCGTCACCCGGCCCTGCTTGTCGGGCATTTCGTCGGAGGCGCCGGAGAAGAGGATGCGGTTGTAGTCCCGTGCCGTCTTCGCCGTGACCAGAGACGCCTGAGTCGTCTTCAGTTCCTCGGTGGCCCGCTCGAACTCAGCCGCAGGCCACACGTAGACGCAACGCTCCTGGCCCTTGGTGAGCACGACTCCCCGGGCGAGTTCCTCGCGGTACTTGGCCGGCAGGAAGAGCCGCCCCTTCTCGTCCAGCTTCGGGGAATGAGTGCCTAGGAACATCGGCCCTCACCTCCGCTCCCCGCCAAGCCGCACGCACGCCACCTGGGCACCCTTGAACCCCACTGCGCTCCACTGTACCCCACAATCCCCCACCGTCAACGCCGAATGCCCCCCACAGCGCCCCCCTCGCTCCCCCGGAGCACCCCGGGTAAGGCCCTCCGGCGCCCGGCGAACACGGCGCCGGCCGGGGGCTGAACCAGAGGCCGTAGATCGCCGTATTCCCGTGCAGGACGTACTGTCGGTTAGCACCTTCTGTCGAGGCGGCGTGCCGTGCGCTGATGAGGTGGACGGCACTCCCGGTGAACGGGCAAGGGAGAAGAGAAGTGATCCTGGATACCGGGCAGGGCACCGGCCGCACTCTGGATGAGCTGGTACGGGTCGCTCACCGCGTCGGCGACGCGGTCGAGTCCGTCATCGAGGGGAAGTCGGACGCGGTCCGCCTCGCGCTGACCGTTCTGCTCGCCGAGGGTCACGTGCTTATCGAGGACGTCCCCGGCGTGGGGAAGACGATGCTGGCCAAGGCGCTGGCCCGGTCGACCGGCTGCTCGGTGCGCCGCATCCAGTTCACCCCGGACCTGCTGCCCAGCGACATCACCGGGGTGAGCGCCTACAACCAGGAGCGCCGCGAGTTCGAGTTCAAGCCGGGGCCGGTCTTCGCCAACATCGTGGTCGGCGACGAGATCAACCGGGCTTCACCCAAGACCCAGTCCGCGCTGCTGGAGTGCATGGAGGAGCGGCAGGTGACGGTCGACGGCCGGACCTACACGCTCACCCCGCCGTTCATGGTGATCGCCACCCAGAACCCGATCGAGATGGAGGGCACCTACCCGCTGCCCGAGGCCCAGCGCGACCGTTTCACCGCCCGCATCTCGATGGGCTACCCCAGCGCCGAGTCCGAGCTCGCCATGCTCGACGCTCACGGGTCGTCCTCACCCCTGGACACCCTGGAGCCGGTGGCCAGGGCCGAGGACATCAGGGACCTCATCGCCGCGGTGCGGACGGTGCACGTGGCCGAGGCGCTGAAGCAGTACGTCATCAGGCTCGTCGGGGCGACCCGCGCCTCGCCGGAACTGCGGCTCGGTGCCTCACCCCGGGCCACGCTGCACCTGCTGCGGGCCGGCCGGGCCCGGGCGGCCCTGGACGGCCGCGACTTCGTGATCCCGGACGACATGCAGGCGCTGGCCATGCCGGTGCTGGCCCACCGGCTGCTGCCAAGCGCCGAGGCCGTGGTTACCCGGCAGCCACCGGAGCAGGTCCTCGCCGCGATCGTCGAGCGGGTGCCGCTGCCCCAACTGCGCTAGCTGCCGTGGCTGGGCTGGCCACCGGGACCGCCGCTCACCGCGGCTGACCTGGCCAATCCGGCCACCGGCAGCGTCCATGACAGGGACATTTCGACAGGGAGCCGAACTAACTCGTTACTAGGATGGACCGGGCCCTTCCCTTAGTTTGGGAGAAGCAGGCTCGAGGAAGGGCTCGGCATGGGGTCGCTGCTGGCCGGATTTACCACTCGCGGCAGAGCATTCATCGCCGCCGGGGTGGCCGCGGGCATCCTTGGACTTGGGCTTGGCCAGCGCACGTTGCTGAGCATCGGCGGGCTGCTGATCATACTCCCGGTGCTGTCGGTGGTGGCCGCCAGCAGGACGCGGTACCGGATCCGCTGGGTCAGGCAGATCAGCCCGGCCCGCGTTCCGGCGGGCCAGACGGCTTCGGTGTCTATCCACCTGGACAACGTGTCGCGGCTGCCCACCGGCCTGCTGCTGACCGAGGACACCGTCCCCTACTCGATCGGCGCCAGGCCCCGTTTCATCCTGGACCGGATCGAGCCGGGTGGCTCGCGCGAGCTGAGCTACCCGATCCAGCCCGATCACCGGGGCAAGTTCGCCATCGGCCCGCTGCATGTCCGGGTGGCTGACTCGTTCGGGCTGGCGAAGGTGGGCAGCACGGCGGCTCCGCCGTCCACGCTGGTGGTGACGCCGCCGGTGACCACCCTGCCGCGGACCGCGCTCGCCGGGTCGTGGCTCGGCGACGGCGATGCCCGGGCCAGCACCGCCGCGGCGGCCGGGGAAGACGACGTGGTGCCCCGGTCCTACCGGGACGGGGACGAGCTGCGCCGCGTGCACTGGCGTTCCACGGCGCGTTACGGAGAGCTGATGGTGCGGCGGGAGGAGCAGCGCTGGCGGAACCGCGCCGTGCTCTTCCTGGACACGCGGCAGAACGCTCACGGGGGCCGCGGTCCCGCCTCATCGTTCGAATACGCGATCAGCGCTGCCGCCTCGATCGGGGTGCACCTGTCCCGGGAGCAGATCGACGGCGAGTTCGTCACCGACGCCGGGGCGGTGAAGGCGGCCGGCTCCTTCGAGGACGTGCTGCTCGACACGCTCGCGGTGATCCGTCCCTCGCGTACCTCCGATCTGAACGCCGGCCTGGCCCAGCTGCCCAAGGACAACAGCGGGCTGTTCATCGCGATCGCCGGGCACCTGACCGGGGCCCAGGCCCGGCAGCTTGCCGCCAGCCGGCATACCTCCGGGCCGGCGATGGCCCTGCTGCTCGCGGTGTCCAGCTGGACCAGCGACCGGCCCGCGAACTGGGTGGCTGGCGAGACCGACGAGGCCACCGGCATCCTGACCGCAGCCGGGTGGCGGGTGGTCACGGTGACCGCCGACATGCCGCTCGGCGTGGCGTGGGAGGTGCTCAACCGCTCCCACCTGGCGCACAGCCGGTCCTTGCTGCCCGGCGGCCCGCCGGTGCCAGCCGACGGCCAGGCGGCCGCGGCCGGCCCGTCCGCGGCGGCGGCCCCGTGAACGTGCGGCTCACCGTGGCGGCGGCCGCCGCGACGGTGCTGGCGTCCATCGCCCTGTACCCGCTCATGTCGGGCGGCACGTGGTTCTGGGCCGGCGTCGGGGCGGTCATCGTCGTCGCGGCCATCGGCGCGGCGACCCGGCGGCGGGCGATCCCCGCGATCCTCTGCTTCGCGGCCGCGATCGCCGGCCTGTTCGTCTACCTCAACGTCGTGTTCGCCCGGCACCAGTCGTTGGCCGGCCTGGTGCCCACCGGGGCGTCGGTGCACCACCTGCGGGAGCTGGTGGCGCAGGCGACCGCCGAAACGTCGAAGTACGCGCCGCCGGTACCGGACCGCCCGGGCATTGTCCTGCTGACGGCGGCGGGCATCGGCCTGGTCGCCGCGCTCACCGATGTGCTCGCGGTGCGGCTGCACCGGCCCGCGATCGCCGGCCTGCCGCTGCTTGTCCTGTTCTGTGTCCCGCTGACCACCGATGTCCGGCCTGGCGCGGTGGGCGGGACGCTGGTGTTCTGCGCCGGTGTGGTCGGCTATCTGGGCCTGCTTTCCGCCGACGGCAGGCACCGGTTGCGGCTGTGGGGCCGCCTGGTGCACCCCTGGACCGACGAGGACAACGAGGGCCCGGATATCCGGCCGCTGACCGCCGCCGGCCGGCGGATCGGCTCGGCCGCCGTGGTGCTCGCGCTGTCCCTGCCGTTGCTGGTGCCCGGCCTGCGGCAGCACCGGCTCTTCCCGGGAACCGGCGGCGGCGGCCCCGGCGGGTACCACGGCGCGATCTCGTTCCCCAAGCCGCTGGACGCGCTCAACGCCGAGCTCCACGAGAGCCGGCCGCAGACGATCCTCACCTACCACACCACCCGGGTGCAGCCGCCCTACCTCCAGGTGTACGTGCTGGACCATCTCGACGCCAACAACAGCGAGTGGACCATGACGCCACCCGGCGACCCCACCTCGCTGAAGCACGGGACCATGCCGCGCGCGCCCGGTCTGCAGCCCCAGACGTACTCACTCCCGGTGCACGAGCAGATCGATCTGGGCCGCAACCTGGCGAACAGCGCCAGCGTGAGCTACCTGCCGGTGCCGTTCCCGGCGCAGCAGGTGCAGGTCGGCGGCAGCTGGCGGGTGGATCCCGATTCGCTCACGGTGCTCGGCACCAACGTCCGGCTGGCCGGGCTGCGCTACTCGGTGAACGCCAAGGACCTCAACCCCTCACCGCAGGCACTGCGCCGCGCCGGCGCACCGCCGCCGGGCGTGGAGCAGGACGAGTCCGTCCCGCCGGTGTACAAGAAGCTGCTGCCCCTGGCCCGCCGGCTGACCGCGCACCGGACCACCGACTACGCCAAGGCCGTCGCGATCCAGAAGTGGTTCACGAAGCCGGGCAACTTCACCTACTCCCTCCTGGGCGTGACGGAGTCCAACAGCCCGTACGCCCTACAGCAGTTCCTGACCGTGAGCAAGACCGGATACTGCCAGCAGTTCGCCTTCGGGATGGCGGTGCTGGCCCGGCTGGTGCACATTCCCGCCCGGGTGGTCATCGGATACACGCAGGGCAGCATCGTCGCGACCGACACCTGGCAGGTGAAGACCAGCGACGCCCATGCCTGGCCCGAGCTCTACTTCGCCGGGGTCGGCTGGCTGCGCTTCGAGCCGACTCCGCCCGACAGCGCCGGGCCGGCCGGCGAGGCCACGGCCTACACCCCGCCGTATTCGACCCCCCGGGACTACGTGGGCGTCATCACCAGCCCGACGAGCGGCGCGCCGCCACAGAAAAACCCCAGCCCCGTCCCCACCGCCAGCCACAGCACCAAGGGGTTCATCGGCAAGCTGAGGGGCGCCACGGGCGGAGCCGGAGCTGCCGGGGCGCACCAGAGGAAGAGCGCGGCCCCGTACGCGGAGCTGGCCATAGTTCTGCTCGCGCTGTTGCTGATCGCGCCGGGCGCGACCCGGTTCATCTCCCGCCGCTGGCGGTGGTGGAAGGCGCGCGGCGACGCCGCCCGGGCCCACGTCGCCTGGCGCGAGCTGCGCGATGACCTGACCGATCACCGGATCGCCAGCCCGGCGAGCGAGTCCCCACGCGCCCTGGCCAGCCGTATCACCCGGTCGCTGGGCCTCACCGGCGCCGAACGTGACGCCCTGGAGCACATCGCGCTTGCGGAGGAACGGGCCAGCTACGCGATGAGCCCGGCCGATTCGGCCAAACTCCGCTCCGACGCCGCCCTGGTCCGCCGCGCCGTGTCCCGCGCCGCGGGCCTGCGCGCCCGCTGGTCGGCCCGCGTCGCGCCAATCTCGTCCCTGGTCCCCGCCCGGGAGGCCATGCAGCACCTCCTCGACGTCTTCGGCTGGATGGAACTCCTGGCGACCAAGGTCCGTCCCCGCCCCCGCCCCCTCAACCCTCGCGAAACGCCCGCCCAAACCTAATAGCCCCCCGCTCCGCGCCGCCCGCACCGTGCCCCACCATGACCCGCCTGATTCCTCCCGGCTTTACACATGCCGATATGGGCATATGATGGCGGCATGGCACGAGCCGCGACGACGTCGGACGTCTTCAACGCGATCGCCGAGCCGCGGCGCCGGGAGATCCTGGTGCTGCTGCGGGCGGGTGAGCGGCCGGTGACCGAGTTGGCCCGGGAGCTGGAGATGACCCAGCCGCGCGCGTCCAAACACCTGCGGGTGCTCCGGGAGGTCGGTCTGGTGCGGGACCGCAAGGCAGGCAAGCAGCGCCTCTACGGCCTCGACGCCCGCGGGCTGCGACCGGTCCACGAGTGGACCGGCGGGTTCGAGCGGTTCTGGAGCGAGAGCTTCGACCGGCTGGACGCGTACGTGCAGGACCTGAAGCAGGCAAGGCAGGAGGACCTGAAGCAGGCAAGGCAGGAGGAGTAGCTGATGAGCACGACGGGACGAGGAGCGCCGGCGCAGTCCGCGACGGCCGACCGCGAGATCGTCATCTCCCGGGTCATCGACGCCCCACGGGAGCTGGTGTTCGAGGCGTTCACCGAGGTCCGGCACCTGTCGCGGTGGTGGGGACCGGAGGGGTTCACCACGACCACGCAGTCGTTCGAGTTCCGCGTCGGCGGCGAGTGGGACTTCGTGATGCACGGACCGGACGGGACGGACTACACCGAGTGGATCTCCTGGACCGAGATCGCCCCGCCGGAGCGGATCGCGCTGCTGCACGGTGAGTCCCGCGGCGACCCGAACGCCTTCGAGTCGGTCCTGACGTTCGAGCCCGACGGTGCGGCGACCCGGATCGAGATGCACACGGTGTTCCCCACCAGGGAACTGCGCGACGAGGTGGTCGAGAAGTACCACGCGATCGAGGCCGGCCAGCAGACCCTGAGCAACCTGGCTGCCTACGTCACCGAGATCGTTCGGAAGGGAGCGGAGGGCTGATGGCCGGGAAGGTGTTCTTCAGCGTGTCGATGTCGCTGGACGGGTTCATCGCGCCCGAGTCCACGGAGGGCTTCAATGCGCCCGAGGAGCGCAGGGACGACCCGGACGTGCAGCGCTGGATGGCGCAGTGGATGGAACTGCAGCGGTGGATCTTCCCGCAGCGGTTCTTCCGGGAGAACCTGAAGCTCGGCGAGGGCGGCGAGGAAGGGCGCGACAACGACATCGCGCGGGAGACGTTCGAGCGCACCGGCGCGAGCGTCATGGGCAAGCGCATGTTCGACCTCGGCGAGCAGGCGTGGCCGGAGGAGGCGCCGTTCCACACCCCGGTCTTCGTCGTGACGCACACCAAGCGTGACCCCTGGGAGCGGCCGGGCGGCACCACCTTCCACTTTGTCAACGACGGCATCGAGCCCGCGCTCGACCAGGCCCGCGAGGCCGCCGGCGACCGGGACGTCCGCATCGCGGGCGGCGGCGCGACGATCCTGGAGTACGTGAACGCCGGCCTGATCGACGAGTTCTCGATCGCGCTGTCGCCCGTGCTGTTCGGCTCCGGAATCCGCCTGTTCGAGGGCGTGGACGCGGGCCGCGTGGCCCTGGAGCCGGTCCGCGCCGAGCCCACCCCGAGGGTGACGCACCTGACCTACACCGTCCGGGAGCGGTAGGCGCACGGCGGCAAGCGAGCCGGACAGGCGACAGCAACCACAAATCGTGGGGGTCTGGGGGGCTCGGCCCCCCGGATGGCGTTTGCGGCCCGGCTACGGCGAAGGCGGCCGCAGGCCGACGAGCAGGCGAGCCCGCCGGGCCGCGAGGCCTAGCGCCCGCCCTCTTGGCGGCGGCGCCAGCGCTCCTCGAGCCGCTCCATAAAGCTGAGCCTCGACTTGTCCCGGCTGCGGCGGCGGCCCTTGCCCCGTCGTCCCTCACGCCGCGCACCCGGTGCAGCCGGTGCACCCGGTGCGCGCGCTACCCCGAGCCCCCGGCCACTCACTATCCCGCCCATATGCCGCCAGCTCGTCAGCGCCCACATGGCGCAGGCGAGCATGACCAGGAACCCCCCGACCCCGACCGGGATGATCTTCGAGATCACTCCCGCGAGCAGCAGGCCTACCCCGATGACGAACCCGATCGCCGCCTCGACCACGCGGCGCTTGTAGTGGACGCGCGGGTCCTGCGACTTGACGGACTGTGCCAGCTTTGGGTAGTCGGAATAGAGCGCCTGTTCGATCTGCTCGAGCTGACGCTGCTCGTGATCAGAAAGCGGCACTGCGCCTCCCATGAACCTCTTCGCGTGGGGACGGGTGCGATGACCTTGCCTCACGGCGCTCGTTTCCCTCCACAATACGAGGGCGGCCGTGCGGTGGGAAAGAGTAGCGGGACGGCAAAGAGGGCGGCGGGCATCCAGGCAGGGTCCCAGGGACCGGTGAATGCCTGATGCGGGCGGAACGCCCCTCATGTCCTAGCTGCGTGTGGACGCCGCCACCGCCCATACCGTACTGCGCGGCGCTCACGGGTTTGCCGCCGCGCCGGGAGTGTGATCAGGCTCACCCGGAGGGACGAGCGCCGCGGGGCGGACCATGTCCCTGCCGAACCGGCCCGCGATCCGGTCCACCGCCCGCTCGGCGTCGCGCCACGAGGCGGACGGCTCGCCGAACGCCAGCTGGGTGGCGGCCGATCCGGCCGGGATCAGCCCGCTGGCCCGCACCCCGACCAGGCGCAGCCGGGCGCGTGAGTCCAGCCCCGAGCCCTCGTAAAGGGCGCAGGCGGTGTCGTAGATCTTCCTGGCCACATCGGTGGGCTCGGGCAGCGTCCGGGACCGGGTGATGGTCTTGAAGTTGGCCAGGCGCAGCTTCACGACCACCGTCCTGGCCACCGAGCCGCCGCCCCGCAGCCCCCGTGCCGTCCGGTCGGACAGCCGCAGCAGTTCCCTCTTGATCACCGCGGGGTCGTCCACGTCGGTGAGGAACGTCTCCTCGGCGCCGATGCTCTTGTCCGGCACCCGGGAGAGCACCGGGCGCGGGTCCCGCCCCCAGGCGAGGGCCGCCAGGTGCGCGCCCGCGGCGGCGCCGAGGTCCCGCTGGAGCGTGTCCTCGGGCGTGTGCGCGATGTCCCCGACGGTGCGCAGGCCGAGCCGGGCCAGCGCCTGCCCCGTCTGCGCGCCGACCCCCCACAGCGCGGCGACCGGGAGCGGGTGCAGGAACTCGAGCACCCGGTCGGCGGGGACGACGGACAGCCCATCCGGCTTGCACAGGGTCGAGGCGAGCTTGGCGACGAACTTGGTGCTTGCCACGCCGACCGAGCAGGTCAGGCCCTGCTGGCCGTGGACGCTGGCCCTGATCAGGCCGGCGATGTGGGCGGGCGGCCCGAGCCGCCGGATGGCGCCGCTGACGTCGAGGAACGCCTCGTCCAGGGACAGCGGCTCCACGTCCGGCGTCACCGAGCGGAAGATCGCCATGATCTCCTTCGATGCCGCGCCGTAGACCCCGTGCCGGGGCGGCACGAAGATCGCGTGGGGGCACAGCCGCCGCGCCTGGGACACCGGCATGGCGGAACGCACCCCGAACGCGCGGGCCTCGTAGGTTGCCGAAAGCACCACGCCACGGCTGGCCATGGCGCCCACGATCACCGGCTTGCCGGCCAGTTCCGGCTGGTCCCTGACCTCCACGCTGGCGTAGAAGGCGTCCATGTCCACGTGCAGGATCCGGCAGCCGGTGTCGTCATGCCCCGTGCCGCCGCTGGTACCGCTGGTCTCGCTCACCGGTAGCCAAGCACGTGGAACTGCGCGGCGTAGTCGTGGAACGCCGGGTGCGCGGCCGCCGCCTGCTCCAGCGCCCGCAACGCCTCGGCGGCGTGCGGGTCGGCGTCGGCGACGACCCGGGGTACCAGGTCGGCGAAGACCCGGACCCCATGCGCCGCGCCCGGGCGCAGGCCCGCCTCTTCGATCAGCGCCGTCACACCGGCCAGAGTGAACCGCCGGGTCTGGGTGAGCGCCGCCGCGGGGTCACCGGCGCTCTGCTCGCTTCCGGCGTCGATGCCCGCCAGCAGCCGGCGCGCGTCGTCGAACCGGCCCGCCAGGGCGCGGTGGATGACGGCCGCCACGGAACTGGCCGCGAGCACGCTGACCGCCCCGCCGGGCCGCAGCACCGAGGCGATCGCCGCCATCGCGGCGGACGGCGAGTCCACGTACTCGAGCACGCTGTGGCACAACACCAGGTCCACGTTCTTTTCCCCGGCGACCGCGGGCAGGTCGGTCACGTCGCCCTGGACCGCGCGCAGCGGCACTCCCGCCTCCGCGGCGCGCCGCTGCGCCGCCGCCAGCGAGTCCGGGCTCGGGTCCACAACCGTTACGGCGTGTCCCTGGCCGGCCAGCGGCACGGCGAAACCGCCGGTACCGCCGCCCGCGTCGAGGACGTCGAGCTGCGCCCGCCCGGTTTCCGCGATCAGCGCCGAGACCACGGCCTGCAGCACGTCCCGCACAACGGGGGTCCCTGCCACGCCGTCCTCCTCGCTGCCGCCCGCCCGCTGCGGTCAACTGTAGTGTCGGCGGCCGACAATTCCCGGCTGCCGGGACACCGGGTCGCGGCCAGGGCTGCCCGGCCCTGATGTTTGCCGTCGCCGGCGAGGGAAACCTCTAGGAAATGACTGCGAATTGTTGCGCTTCGGCTACCGGCTCGCCGGGCGAGCGCTTAGGCTCGCGGGCATGCCTGAGCACGTGGAGTTCCCCCGGCCGTTGCGGCTCCTGTGGACGATCACCTGGAGCTTCGTCGAGTCGGCGGGGCTTCCGCTGGGCGCGCTCGCCGTCGGGGCCTGGCTGTACGGCCGCGACGCGGGCCTGCTGGCCGGCCTGGCCGCCACGTGGCTCACCGTGCTGATCCGCAAGATCGCCACCGGGACCGTGCCCAGCCTGCTCACGATCACCGCGGCAGTGCTGACCCTCCAGACGGTGATGGTCCTGGCCACCGGGCAGCTATGGATCTACCTGCTCCAGTTCCCTGCCGCCAACCTGGTCATGTGCGTGCTGTTCGCGCGCACCGCGAGCGGCCCGCACCCGCTGGTCGCGCGGCTCGCCGCCGAGGTCGTGGCGCTGCGGCTGACCAGCCACCACCCCGGCCTGCACCGCTTCTTCCAGGGCGCCACCTGGCTGTGGGCAGGGATCTTCCTGCTGCTCACGGCCGGCCTGGGCGTGCTGATGGTGACCGAGCCGCTGAAGTTGTTCATGGTCCTGTCCACGGCTGCGACCGTCGGCCTGACGGTGGCCGGCATCGGTGTTTCCACACTGTGGTTCCGGTCCGTAGTTCGCCGCTCCGGCCTGCGCATGCGGTTTGCTTCCGCCTAACGCAACGAGGTTGAGCCCCGGGCGCCTGCGCCCGGCTGTGCGACGGGGCCGACCAGGGGCCAGCGGGTCACAGGCTGAGCGTGGGCTTGAGCTCGAGCAGCCGGGCCAGCAGCCCGTTGACGAACGCGGGTGACCCCTCGGTGGAGAGATCGCGGGCGAGCTGGACGGCTTCGTTGATGGCCACCGCGTCGGGGACCTGGTCTTCCCAGAGCAGCTCGTAGGCGCCGATCCGCAGGATGTTCCGGTCCACCGCGGGCATCCGGTCCAGCGACCACCCGTGGGAGTGATCGGCCAGCAGCTCGTCGATCCGCGCGCGGTGCGCCTGCACCCCGGTGACCAGCTCGCTGGCGTAGGCGGGCAGGGGCGGCTCCTGCTCCGCGGCGCGCTCGCTGAGGATCTCCAGCACCGGCTCGCCGCGCAACTCCGCCTCGAACAGCACATCCAGCGCCCGCTTGCGGGCCTTGCTACGCGCGGGCATCGTGCTTCATTGCCGCCCTCGCGGGCCATCGTGCCGGAGGCGCACAGGCTGCGGCGCGTGCCGGAGGCGCGCCAGAAAACACTGCGTGTGGTCGTGCCGGAGGCGCGAATCGGCAGAGCGGGCGGCGGCCCAGGGAATAGCTCACGCGCGGCTGAGGTATTCGCCGGTACGCGTGTCCACCTTGATCTTCTCGCCGGTGGTGATGAACAGCGGCACCTGGATCTGGACACCGGTCTCCAGCGTGGCCGGCTTGGTGCCGCCGGTGGACCGGTCTCCCTGGACCCCGGGGTCAGTCTGGCGGACGGTCAGCTCCACGGCGGCGGGCAGCTCCACGTACAGCGGGTTCCCGTCGTTGAAGGCCACCACGGCGGTCTGATCTTCCAGCAGGTAGCTGGCGGCATCGCCGACCGTGGCCGCCGGGATCCGCGGCTGGTCGTAGTCCTGGGTGTCCATGAAGACGAAGTCCTCGCCCTCCCGGTAGAGGTACTGCATCTCCCGCCGGTCCACCGTGGCGACGTCGACCTTGACCCCGGCGTTGAAGGTCCGGTCGACCACCTTTCCGGACAGCACGTTCTTGAGCTTGGTGCGCACGAAGGCGCCACCCTTGCCGGGCTTGACGTGCTGGAAGTCCACGACGCTCCAGAGCTGGCCGTCGATGTTGAGGGTCATGCCGTTCTTGAGGTCGTTCGTGGTGGCCACGGTTGTCGTCTCTCCTGGGTACCTAGGGCGGGGTGGTGGGGTTAGAACTAGCAGAGCGCGGGGTGGTGGGGTTAGAACTAGCAGAGCGCGGGGTGGTGGGGTCGGAAGTACGGCACGCTCAGCTCAGGGCCCGAGGACGAGCAGCTCCCCTGGGGTAACGGTCTCGGTCGTGGTGAGCAGGTCACGGGCGGCCGCGGACCCGGCCCCGGAACGAACCACCAGGGTGTCCTCAATCCTTACTCCGCCCTTGCCGGGCAGGTAGATGCCCGGTTCGACGGTGATGGGAACCCGGTCCCCGAGTCTACCCGGCTTCGCCTGCCCCACTAGCGGTGCCTCATGGATCTCCAGCCCCACGCCGTGCCCGAGGCCGTGGCCGAACTGCTCCCCGTAACCCGCCTCGGCGATGAGGTCCCGCGCCGCCGCGTCCACGTCCGCCGCGGCCGCGCCGTCGGTGGCCGCGTCGATCCCGGCCCGCTGGGCCGCGGCGACCAGCCCGTAGATCTCCAGCTGCCAGGCGGCAGGCTCGCCGAGCGCGACCGTCCGGGTCATGTCGGCGTGGTAGCCACCGTAGCGGGCCCCGCAGTCGACGGTGATCATGTCGCCGGGCTCGAAGCGGCGCTCCCCCGGGGCGTGGTGCGGGATCGCCCCGTTCGGGCCGCTGGCCACGATGGTGTCGAAGGCCGGGCTCTCGGCCCCGGCGTCGACCATGGCGCGCTCGATGAGCACCGCCAGCTCGCGCTCGGTCATCCCGGCCCGGATGCGCGGTACCGCCTGATCGAATGCCCAGCCGGTGATCTCGCAGGCGCGGGCGAGCAGGGCCAGCTCGCCGTCGTCCTTGACCACGCGAAGCTCTTCCACGCGGTGGCCGAACGGCACGAGCAGGGCCAGGCCGTCGGTGGCGGCGAGTGCCGTGTGGCGCTCGACGGTCACCTCCTGCGCCTCGAACGCCAGCCGGCTCATCCCCCGGCTGACGGCGAACTCAGCGAGGGCTCCCTCGACGGCGCGGATGGTGAGCAACTCGACGTCGGGACAGTCGCGCTCGGCCGCGAGGGCGTACCTGGAATCGGTGGCGAGCACCGGTGCTCCCTCGGCGGGAACGAGCAGGGCCGCGTTGGAGCTGGCCAGGCCGGTGAGGTAGCGCACGTTGACGAGCGTGGTGATGAGCGCGGCGTCCGCGTCGCCGGCGGCTACCGCCGCTCGCAGCCGCTCGCGGCGCTGCGCATGAATCTCGGGCATCCCCCGACCCTATGCCGCTGCGGCGGGGCTAGAAACGCGGTGCTTGCCTCGGCTCCGCCACCCCGCCCCATGTCTGCCTCGGCCCGCCGCCCCGCGCCAAAAGATACTTGCGGCCGGATAGCCGTGTCCGTATACTCGTCACCGGATATACGACAACGGGTACTGAATACGAGGCGAGAGGAGCACGCGATGCCGACAGGACGGGCGACGTCGAACCCGCTGGCACTCGCCGTGCTCGCGTGCCTGCACGAACGGCCGATGCATCCCTACGAGATGGCCTCGACCATGCGCGAGCGCGGCAAGGAGCACAGCATCAAGCTGAACTACGGCTCGCTGTACACGGTCGTGGACAACCTCGCCAAGCACGGGCTCATCGAGGCCATGGAGGCGCGCCGCGAAGGCCGCCGGCCCGAGCGCACCGTGTACCAGCTGACCGACACCGGCCGGGTCAAGCTCGACGCCTGGATGTCCGAGCTGCTGTCCACGCCGGTCAAGGAGTACCCGCAGTTCGAGGCGGCGCTGTCGCTGCTGCCGGTGCTCCATCCCGACACGGTCCTTGACCTGCTCCGGCTGCGGACCCGCGCCGTGGAGAGACAGATCGCCGAAGAGCGCGTCATGCTCGAGGCGGCGAAGCGGGCAGGCCTGCCCCGGCTGCTGCTGATCGAGAGCGAGTACAGCCTCGCCATGCGGGATGCCGAGCTGGCCTGGGTGCGCGACCTGGCCGACGAGCTGGAGGCGGGGACGCTGGAGGGCCAGGACGCGTGGCGGCAGGTCCTCGAGACCGGTGAGATACCCGACTGGGTGGTGGACACCGCCGCCCTGGAGGCGCTCAAGGAGGAACTGAAGGGAGGCGGCAAGCCCGGCTGATCATGACGAAAGCCGGCCCCCGGCACGGTGCGCCAACACCTGGGCCGGGGGCCGAATCCCCCGAACCGGTCCCGTAGGAGCAAGACCAGATCGAGTGAGCACTCCAAGAGTACTTGGCTGCTCCCTCGCGGACCGGTGCACACAGCCGACCATCAGGGAGAAAGCCATCATGACCATGGATGCCACCATGTCGGCACCCGGTCGCTCCGGCGCGGCCACGGCGCCGGCGATCGAGGTGCACGACCTCGTCAAGACCTACCCCAAGGGCGTCCGCGCCCTCGACGGGATCAGCTTCGTTGTCCCGGCCGGGACGGTGTTCGGGCTGCTCGGCCCGAACGGCGCCGGCAAGTCCACCACCGTCAAGATCCTCACCACCCTCGCCCAGGCCGACTCGGGCACCGCTACCGTGGCCGGCCTCGACGTCCGCGCCCGGGCCGCCCAGGTGCGGCACAGGATCGGGGTCGTCGCCCAGCGCAGCGGCGCCGATCCGGTGGCCACCGGGCGGGAGAACGTCCTGCTCTCCGGCCGGATCCAGGGCCTGCGCGGCCGCGAGCTGGCCCGCTGCGCCGACGAGCTGCTCGGCCGGTTCGGCCTGGCGGACGCCGCTGGCCGGCGCCTGCGCACCTACTCCGGCGGCATGCAGCGCCGGCTCGACGTGGTGATGGGCCTGATTCACCAGCCGACGGTCCTCTTCCTGGACGAGCCCACCGCCGGGCTCGACCCGGAGTCCCGCTCGGCCATGTGGGAGGAGATCGCCCGGCTGTCCGCGGCCGAAGGGCTGACGATCCTGCTCACCACGCACTACCTGGAGGAAGCTGACCGGCTGGCCAGCCAGCTGGCCATCGTCGACAAGGGCCGGATCGTCGCCGCGGGCACGCCCGACGAGCTCAAGGGCGAGCTGCACGGCGACGCGGTGCACCTCGAACTGGCCGGCCACACCGCGCGCGAGCACGTGCTCGCCGCGCTGGCCCCGGTGGCCGGCGTCCGCGAGATCCGGGTGGACGGAAACAACGTGGACGCCCGCGCCGATGAGGGCGCGACCGCCGTCCCCAGCGTGCTCGCCGCGCTGGAGGTCGCCGGCATCCCGGTCCGGGCCGCCACGGTTGCCCGCCCCTCGCTCGACGACGTGTACCTGCGCTACGCGGGCCGCCGCTTCGCCGAAGCCGACCAGTCCCATGCCGCCCCGGCACTTTCCGGAGGATCCCGATGAGCCAGCTGACAACCGACCCGCAGGAGAACGCCGCAGGTGCCGACCCGAACGCCGCAGGGCCGGCGGCGTCCTGGCGCCGAGACTCTGCCGCCCCGCGGGGACGCCCCACGGGCCCCGCTGCCTCCCGAAGCCAGCGCCCCGCTTTCTGGCGCGCCTCCGGCACGACGTCCCGCGAGGGAGGCAACGTGCTGAGCGTCGCCGCGCACACCGCCTGGATGACCGGGCGCCAGCTCAAGGCGATAACCCGCCAGCCCGCCTACGTGGCCATCATGCTGATCCAGCCGGTGATCTGGCTGTTCCTGTTCGGCTCGCTGTTCCGCAAGGTGGTCGAGCTGCCCGGTTTCGGAGCCCCGTCCTACCTGGACTACCTGGTGCCCGGCGTCGTGATCATGAGCGCGCTGTCGGCCAGCATGTGGAGCGGCATGACCGTGCTCGAGGAGATCGACCGGGGCATCATGGACCGGTTCCTGGTGCTGCCGCTGCACCGCTCGGCGATCATCAACGCCTCGGCCGTGCTCCAGGCCATGATCACCGCGCTCCAGTCGATCATCATCGTGCTGCTCGGCCTGGCGGGCGGCGCCCACTACGCCGGTGGCGTCACCGGCCTGCTGGTCCTGATCGCCGCCTCGGTGCTGGTCGCGATCGTGTTCAGCGCCTTCTCGAACACGGTGGGCATGCTGGCCAGGCAGCGGGAGACGATCATCGGGATCAACTCGTTCCTGCTGCTCCCGCTCACGTTCCTGTCCACCGCGTTCATGGCCGAGTCGCTGATGCCGCACTGGATGCGGGTCGTGGCGAACTGCAACCCGGTCAACTGGGCGCTGGAGGCGGGCCGCTCCGCGATGAGCGCGAACCCCGACTGGTCCCGCGTGGCGCTCCAGGGCGGCGGCCTGGCCGCGCTCGCCATCGCGGTCACGGCCCTGTCGATACTGATGTTCCGCGCTTACCAGAAGTCGGTGTAATCCGCTGGCGCCAAGGTCCCGTGCCCTCGGGCACGGGACCTTGGCGTCAGCCGGCCAGGTCGCGGACGCGTTCGATCAGGTGCACCCGGTCGGCGTGGGTTTCGGCGAGCGGGGTCACGTTGAGCGTGGTGACGCCGGACTCCTTCAGCGCGGCCAGGCGCCCGGCGACATGCCCCTCCGGGCCGATCAGCGAGATCCCCGCCAGCAGCTCGGCCGGGACCAGCGCGGCCGCCTCGTCCTTGCGGCCGCCGGTGTAGGCGTCCTGGATCCGCTGCGCCTGCTGCTCGAAGCCGTACCGCACCGCGAGCTCGTAGTAGAAGTTGCTGCCCTTGTCCCGGTGCGGGCCCATGCCGCCGATGTACAGGGCCAGCAAGGGCCGGCCAAGCTCGAGGTAGGCGCCCACGTCGTCGCCGATCGCCAGGCCCGCCTGCGCCACCACGTCGAGCGGCGGCAGCGACGGATCCCGGCGGGCCCGCCCGGCCGCCAGCGGCGCGGCCCACACCGAGGCGGCCCGCTCGGGGAAGTAGAAGATCGGTTCCCAGCCCTCGGCCAGCTCGGCGATCATCTCCACGTTCTTCGGCCCCATCCCGGCCACGAAGATCGGGATCCGTTCCCGGACCGGGTGGTTGATCAGCTTCAGCGGCTTGCCGAGCCCGGTCCCCTGCCCGGGCGGCAGCGGCAGCTTGTAGTACCTGCCGTCATAGACGAGCCGCTCGCGGCGCCACACCATCCGGCAGATCTCGATGATCTCCCTGGTCCGGCCAAGCGGCGCGTCGTAGGGCACGCCGTGCCAGCCTTCGATCACCTGCGGCCCGGACGCGCCGATGCCGAGCGTGAACCGGCCGTTGGACACGTAGTCGAGCCCGGCCGCGGTCATCGCGGTCAGCGCCGGGGTGCGCGAGTAGAGCTGGAAGATCCCCGAGGCGATCTCCAGCCGCTCGGTCTTAGCGGCGATGAAGCCAAGCTGGCTGACCGCGTCGAAGCTGTACGCCTCGGGCACGAAGACGATATCCAGCCCCGCCTTCTCGTAGTCGGCGAGCTCCTCCACCGTCTCCGCGAACCCGCCCGCGTAGTTCAGCGACATCCCAATGCGCATGGTGACCGGCCTTTCGCAGTGACGGCTCGCCGCCGCCTGGCGTAATGCATGCAATTCGTGCGTCGAGGGTAACCGCCGCCCACGCGGGGCGTCAGCAACGAGGCTACTTCGAAGTAACAAGCGCCGCGATGGCCCGCAGCGCGAGCTGATAGGACAGCAGCCCGAACCCGGCGATGGTCCCGTCCGCTACCGCGGCCACCACCGAGGTGTGCCGGAATCGCTCGCGGGCCGCCGGGTTGCTGATGTGCACCTCGACCAGCGGCGCGGTGCGCATCGCGAGCGCGTCGCGCAGGGCGTAGGAGTAGTGCGTGAACGCGGCCGGGTTCAGCACCACCGGCAGCTTCAGGTCGGCCGCTTCGTGGACCCAGCCGATGAGCTCGGCCTCGTCGTCGGTCTGCCGGACGTCCACGCCAAGCCCGAGGTCGCGGCCCGCCGCGCGGCAGGCCTCGGCGAGACCCTCGAAGTCCACCGTGCCGTACACGTCGGGCTCACGGGAGCCGAGGCGGCCCAGGTTCGGGCCGTTGAGCACGAGCACCTGCGTCACCGGGTCGTCACCTCCGCGTACGCCCGCGCGAGCATCTCCTCCGGCGGGCTGGCCAGGATCGCGGGCTGCCCGAGGCCGTCCAGCACCACGAACCGCAGCGCCGCGCCGCGCGACTTCTTGTCCACCGCCATCGCCTCCCGCAGCGCGGGCCAGGCGCCGGCCAGGTAGCTGGTCGGCAGCCCCACGCTCGCCAGCACGCCGCGGTGCCGGCGCACGGTGCCCTCGTCCAGCCGGCCCGCGAGCCGGGCCAGCTCGGCGGCGTAGACCATGCCGATCGAGACCGCTTCCCCGTGCCGGATCCGGTAGTCCTCCACCCGTTCGATGGCGTGCCCGAGCGTGTGGCCGTAGTTGAGGATCTCCCGGCGCCCGGCCTCCCGCAGATCCTTGGTGACCACCTCGGCCTTCATCCGGACCGCCCGCTCCACCAGTTCCCTGGCGTGCGTGCCGTGCGGCACCACGGCGCCGCCGGGGTCGGCCTCGATCAGGTCAAGGATGACCGGATCGGCGATGAACCCGGCCTTGATCACCTCGGCCAGGCCGCTGACGTAGTCCGCGGTGGGCAGCGACTCCAGCGTGGCCAGGTCGGCCAGCACCCCGGCCGGCTGGTGGAACACGCCCACCAGGTTCTTGCCCTCGGGCGTGTTGACCGCGGTCTTGCCGCCGATGGCCGCGTCGCTGACCGCCAGCAGCGTCGTCGGCACCAGGATCACCCGGACGCCGCGCAGCCAGGTGGCGGCCACGAAGCCGGCCAGGTCCGTGGTGGCACCGCCGCCGACCCCGACGATGGCGTCGCTGCGGGTGACCCCGTGCGCGGCCAGCCGCGACCAGAGCCGCGTGGCCACCGCGATCTGCTTGGCGGCCTCCCCCGGCGGGACCGGCTCGGCGTGCACCAGGTAACCGGCCCCGGTAAGCGCGCCGCACACCGGGCGGGCGATCTCCTCCAGGCCCTCGGGGTGAATGACGACGACCGTGCGCACGGCCCCGACCAGCAACGACAGCTCGCCGAGCACCCCGGTGCCGATGACGACCTGATACGGGTGCTTCCCCCCGACCGTGATCCTGGTCGCGGTCACCGCTCCCCCGCGGCGCGGTGCGGGCGGTCAGGCACCCGCGTCCGCCTCGTCCCCGTTCGCCCAGACGGGCTCGGGGTCCGCGTCTCCCCCGGCACCGGTCCCGGCGCCCTCGCCAGCCGCGGCGGCGATGCGCGCCGTCACCGTGGCCGCGATCTCGTCCGCGATCTCCTGCGGATCCCGGTCGTCGGTGGTCACCGTGATCCGGGCCAGTGCCTCGTAGACCGGCAGCCGCTCGTCGAGCAGCTCCCGCATCCGCGCCCGTGGGTTTTGCAGCAGCAGCGGGCGCGGCGTGTCCAGGCCGACCCGCCGCACGGCCGAGGTGAACGCGGTCTGCAGGTACACCACGCGGTGTTCGGCCAGCAGTTCCTGGGTACCCGGGTCCATCACCGCCCCGCCACCGAGCGCGACGATTCCCGGGCGGCCGGCCAGCGCCTGGGCGACCGCCCGGCGTTCCATGTCGCGGAAGACCGGCTCCCCGTCGGAGACGAAGATGTCGCTGACCGGCTTGCCCGCCGCCGCCTCGACCAGCGAGTCGGTCTCGGTGAACTCCGCCCCGAGCAGCGCGGCGAGCAGCGGCCCCACGGTGGACTTGCCGGCGCCCGGCGGGCCGATCAGCACGGCCACGGGCCTGGTGCTCACCTGTCTGCCCCCCTCGCGGGCGCTGCGCCTGGCCGGGCCGGAGGCGCGCCGGATAGCGGCGCGGGGGGCGGGACCACCAGCGCGCCCAGGTAGCCGCGCAGGTTGCGCCGGGCCTCGGCGACCGAGTCGCCGCCGAACTTCTCCGTGGCGGCGTCCGCGAGCACCAGCGCCGTCATGGCCTCGGCGACCACGCCCGCGGCGGGCACCGCGGTGACGTCGCTGCGCTGGTTGATGGCCTTGGCCGGCTCGCCGGTGGCCACGTCGACCGTGTCCAGCGCGCGGGGCACCGTCGAGATCGGCTTCATCGCGGCCCGCAGCCGCAGCGGTTCTCCCGTGGTCATCCCGCCCTCGATTCCGCCCGCCCGGTTGGTCCGCCGCCGGACCCCGTTGCCGGAGCCCTCGATCTCGTCGTGCGCGGCCGAGCCACGGCGGCGCGCGGTCGCGAACCCGTCCCCGACCTCGACGCCCTTGATCGCGTGGATGCTCATCAGCGCGGCGGCCAGCCGGCCGTCCAGCCGCCGGTCCCAGTGCACGTGGCTGCCGAGCCCGGGCGGCAGCCCGTAACCCACCACCTCGATCACCCCGCCGAGGGTGTCACCGTCCGTGCGCGCGGCGTCGACCTCCGCCTGCATCAGCGCGCTCACCGCCGGGTCCAGGCAGCGCACCGGATCCCGGTCGACCAGGCCACCATCGCCGGGGCCCGGCACGGTTCCCGCCGGGACGCTCACCGCCCCCAGCGCCACGACGTGACTCACGATCTCGATGCCGAACACCTGGCGCAGGTACCGCCGGGCCACCTCGCCGAGCGCCACCCGCGCGGCCGTCTCGCGTGCGCTCGCCCGCTCGAGCACGGGCCGGGCGTCGTCGTGCCCGTACTTCTGCATCCCGGCGAGATCGGCGTGGCCGGGGCGCGGCCGGGTGAGCGGCGCGGCGCGGGCGAGGTCGTCGAGCGCGCCCGCGGCCACCGGGTCGGCAGACATCACGGTTTCCCACTTCGGCCACTCGGTGTTGGCGATGCGGATCGCGACGGGCCCGCCGAGCGTCCGGCCGTGCCGCACCCCGCCGGTGATCTCGGCCTCGTCCTGCTCGAACTTCATCCGGGCTCCCCGGCCGTACCCGGCCCTGCGCCTGGCCAGCCCCGCCGCCACGTCCGCGGTGGTCACCTCGATGCCGGCGGGCAGCCCCTCGCATATCGCGACGAGCGCGCGCCCGTGCGATTCCCCTGCGGTCAGCCAGCGGAGCATGAAGCCGATCCTCCCAGAGGATGCCCCTCCCCGGTGACCGCAACCTCGATGCCACGGCGGACCCGGTCACCGGCGCCGGTCACGACGCCCGCGCTCGCCCGCCCCGCCGCCGCCCGTACCTCGGCCCCGGTAGCGCCCGCCACCGGTACCAGGCAGAGCGTCAGGTCGGTGCCCTGCTGCCCGGGCAGCAGCCGGAATCCGGCGATCGCGGGCTCGCCGGCCAGCAGGCCGCGCACCAGCTCCATCACGTCGGGGTCCTGGTAAGGCATCGGCGCGGGCCTGCCCTCGGCGAGCGCGGCCAGCCGGGCCCCGTCCACCGCGAACGGCACCGGCCCGGCGACGTCGATGACGACCGCGCTGGCCTCCTGCGCACCGGACCGCCACACCTGCGTGGCGGGCACCGGCACCGGGCGAGCGCCGGCGCGCCAGCGGGCCAGCGTGTCCAGGCAGGTGAAGGCCGGCAGCGCCGCCCTGCCGTCGGCGCCGATCAGCGTCGGCAGCGCCATCTCGCTGGACTTCTCCCTGGCCAGCGCGAAGCTTGCTGTCACATGGGTGTTACGATATACACCTACTAAGGGGTTGGTTGGTAGCTGGCTTTCTCCTGATCTGTACTGAGAGGGCGGAGCACCAGGGTATATGTCTATGGGCAGTCCCACATCTGTTGCGAGGAACAGTTCCAATGCCCCGTCCGTCAGCTGACTTCAGCCTCAATTACCAGGTCACGATAGTTGATCGTCATATTGATAGTTGATCCTTTTATTGATAAAAGGATCCACTATAGGTAGTAGGACGAATCCTTCCGGAGCAATAGCTCCGTCTTGTGGGATCGGGATACTGCTCAATTTGTCTATAAGTAGAGGCCTTATGCCCACCCTTTTTCGTAGGACAATCCATGGAGAATATACAGAACGCACAGACAACATTGCAACAACATCCATGATAGCATCATCATCAATACAATCAATTCAAACCTCATGTTCTTGTGCTCTGCCTGTAACTCTTGACAATGGGCAGTGATCACTATAGCAACAGGAATCATTCTCGCCACTACAACACATTCTTGCTAGTATAGTATACGTATTCATGAATGCCTACGGTGGCTAATGTGAGTCGCCGGAGCACGTCACCAGTGCTACATAGTTAGAACCGTGTCTGCACGGCTATCAGATATTGGTTCGTATCTCCTAATCGACATGCGAGATTGTCAAGATTAAGAGCGAGCGGAAGGTAATTGAGCATTGCGAATAGGGGCAATAGTACGGACACAATGGACGATGTCTATTATCGATAGAATAGAATGTTGAGAAAGGCTCAACAAAAGCTAGGATATAAGTGTAGACGTCACAACGCTGACTCAGCAATCACATGACGGTCAATTCCTGACAGAGATGACGTTCGATTTGCAGTAGTTTGACCACTGTTGCCGTTACTCCAAACATTTCACTAGACTATTGTCAATGGTTTGAGTGTTTGCATACACGCAACGCCTGTGTGGAGAAGTACACTAGCTTGTCAATGCAGCGGACATTATTCTGAGTTCCCAAGAAAATATGCACTAAAAACTCCTCTGAGTAGCAATTCCTTCAATTTATCAATTTAAACCCTGGTTCTTTATCTACGGCGACATGCGACATACACGAAACAGTGGTACAGACCCCTACAGACCCCAAGGATAAGTCTCAGTTAACTGTAGTGCTGATTTCGGCTGATGGATCTCGAGGGGTTTTACTGCCTTCGTCAGATCAAACCAAATATAACCATCGAATTCCTCCGGAAGGATGGCATCAGCATAGTAAGACTCTGGATCTGACTCTGGGTCATAGATGACTCCGATAAAACGTTCCTTGCGCGTGGTCATCAACTCCTTGCGAAGCTGCTGATCACACTTTGTCTCCCTAAGGTCAAGGAAGAATCTCGATAGTCCACTCTCATGTGCCAGCGCTTCATAACTGTTAGGTATACTTGGAGGAATATCCATGATCTCCACATCAGCATCCCACTCTTTGGAAGCAGCCACTGTTCCAGTATACATGCCACATCCGAGAATGGCCACGTCGTTTCCTAATTGCTCACGCGCAAGTCGCCCTAAGTTGACATCGCCTTGGCTTATCGTCGTAGCTTTTGCATCCCCTACGTGGCTATTGTGAGCCCATACGATGGCTTTGGCACCTTCACCTCTATGTTCGAGGATGCGGTTCAGCGTCTTGAACATATGTCCGGCTCGTAGATCCCACGAATCGGAAGAGTTCTTGTACATGGCCTTGTAGTAACGTTCTGCATCTATCCGAACGTTAGAGCTTTTTCGGGTATCTCAAGCGTGCTTCCTACCTGCTACAAGTCGTGCATTTTGTTCCACGCTGTGAAACTCATCTGGATCTCCGTGTACCGTTCCATCGTCCAACCTCTTTTTCAAGATGTCCCGTAACATACTAACAACTTCGGCTTCGGTAGACGCCACCATAGCACGTAAATTTTCAGGCTTGTCCTCCTCCAGAATGGGGCATCCACGGTTGAACTTTACCGTACCGCTGCCTAGCGACTTTGGCCATTTCAGGATCAGAATGCGATAGAGAGTTGATGACAGCTTCCATGGAACTTCCCAGGCTATAAAGGTCCAGGCCATAGAATCCCGCCTGCCGTTGCTTATGAAGGCCTTTATTGTGTTCGCGAAGCCACTCGACAAACTCGTGGACTTCTTGATTCCGCCACATCCACCGTGGGAAGCGCTTAAACGAAGCCTCCATCTTCACTTTCGGACCTGGGCGTCGGCGAACATAGCGATCGATGGTTTCGGCGTCAGGCCAGTCTGCCTCTACCGCGACGATATTGAAACCGTGGTGTTCAATGAGATGTTGAGTGATTTTGGCACGGGCATCATAGAATTCATGCGTCCCATGCGTGCCGCTACCGATAAGAACAACTTTGTATCTTCCAAATTCATCGAATGTGGAGCCAAAGGATGGATCACCTATGAGCGGGAGGTGAGTAACTTTCTCTCGAAGGAGATCCTCAATGGTTTGGTGCTCCATTAGGGGTAGGAGATGTAGTGAGGAAAAATTAGGCTTTTCGAAAACTGTATTCAGTTAAGCCTGATTATGTCCTGCAAGATGGCATTGACGCAGCTTACTTGACCAAGAAGGAATGAACGCTTATTCAAGGCCCGGCGGTCACAGCTTGAATGAATAGGCTTTCAGAAGCAGATCACTTATGTTTGTCTGTCGCGGCAAGATGTGCGGTATAGAATCAATAAAAGACGCATGTGAATACTAAGGAGGATAATCTTTTCGATCTCCAGGCTCAACTCATATTAATATATTTGTATGCCATAACACACATCCCAGATGACTCCACCTCTGCCACAAAACATGTAGGGGAAGGGTAAAGTGATTCTCGTAGGTTCGACAGACTTACATTCGCTAAAAAGGGTCAACCAATAACTACATGTGTCTCTCTCCATCCCTGTTGTTTCTGCATAATTCATGACATCAGGATAGCCTTATTGCAAATTATCACCTGAGGTTCGTCAGACTCCGTGGAAATACCGCCCCCCAAGCACAGCAAGTACAGAACTGGTCATGATGGACTAACGTGAATGTGGGCAGATAGTTGTCACCTTTAAATGGCAGAAAACAACATCTCACGACTCAACGACACATAAAATGGTTAGGCGATGGTCACGAGCCCCAGCATCCACGTGAGGCTGCGTGGCCTGTTCCATCGTCTGATCTGTGACGGAAAGTTTTCATGAACACCATGATCTGATAACTGTGCACATAGTGTTAGATTGAAGGCACCACATTGGACGGGATATAGCTCCGAAGTCCGTCGGGACTAGAAACAGCTCATTGGTAGGAAGCTGGCTCATACTACGGCCGAAAAGGCAGGGCTAGGCGAATGCCCCAAGAAAAGGGGATCCCCCGAAGAATAGAACTTAGACAGAGACACAATACAAGACAATCTGTCGGTCGCTCCCAAAACCATCATTCTATGACTTCTACTACATTGCGTGTGCCGTAACTTCCAACACATAGCAACCCCCCCAGCGTCTTTGATCTTCCGATAGAGGATCCCCGACCGAATTTCGATATAATCTCCATCTACGCGGAATATGACAAGGGTATGTCTACGGCGACACCGCGTGTACCACATTTTAGTGCCGTAATAAGTACACCGCTTTCCTATTTACGGAATGCAGATACTTTGTAACGTCTGTCCCTGCGTCCCGAGACGCACCCTGTCACGAGACGAATCTATAGTTTTGGAATCATAAATTTTTTCTTAGCAAGTCTACGAAGTTGTTATTAATATATCACTTTCTTTAACTATTTCTCCTTAAGGAGACCACTTAGCAATAAGAGAAAAGACTATGGTTGATTATGCTGTCGATCGTTTTAATCACGCCACTAATCGCCGCTTCGGCTGTTCCCCCCTGCTTAATCGCGACTATTAAAGTCTTTTCAAAATTCGGAGCACTTAGGGAAAGGTTCTATAACGAAAGAATATGGCTCCAAATTTTAAAGACACTCAGAGAGGAAAAGAATGCAGTCCGGGAGTTTCGCCGGTGCGAGGAGAGGGGCCACATGTTTCGGTGCTTAGTAATGTGCATTAGCCTAGTTAAAATTTACTATGTTCACGCCCGGGCTCGCTATATTTTACTTAGCCACGATTCTCAGGCCTGGTCACGTGTGTGGCGTACAATGGTCACGCGTGTGGCGTAAGAGCAGGTTTCTCGAACATTCTATCGGCAGGTGGCAGCACGCTGGTGCCTGGCGAGCTGAGCGCCGTCTCGTCTCCTTCTACATCACCATCGCGACGGCAGGATAATATGGACAGAGCCAGTCAAGTACTGGCGCAAGGCGTGCCTCCTGGCGTGCCTAAATCATACCGTGCTCTTGCAGATCATGGCAATGTCCCTCACTCTACACTCCATCATCGTGCTCGCGGACGACCCTCGATGGAAGAGAAGGCCCAAGGCCAACAGTACCTCACACCGTACGAAGAAGAGGTTATCGTTAAGTATCTCCTTCAAATGTCCGACCTTGGATATCCGATACGAATGAAGTTTATCCCTTCACTAGCCTTTAGTGTCACCCGCCATCGACCTACCACCGAAAGGCCTCTCAAGGCTCCTGGTCGGAACTGGGCAAAGGCTCTAGAAAAACGCCATCCAGAACTCGTAGCACGAAGAGTCAAGGCGTTGGACTGGAACCGTCACGAGAAAAACATCTATGGGAAGATCATACACTGGTTTGAGGTGATAAAAGAAGTATTACAAGATCCGGCTATCCTGCCTGAGAATGTGTATAACATGGACGAGACTGGAGTGATGCTCTCCATGCCAGGCTCTGTCAAAGTCCTTGTAAGTAAGGATGACAGACGAGACTATAGAGGTGCGCGAGTCAAGCGCACAACCGTGACTGCGATCGAATGCATTAGTGGCGATGGTAGGTATCTGAACCCGATGATTATCTGGCCAGCGACCACCCATCGAAGCAACTGGACCACGTTTCCTACCCCTGGATGGCAGTATGCGTGCTCCGAATCTGGGTATACCGACTCTAAGATCAGCTTAGAGTGGCTTAAGCGTATATTTGATCCCGAAACCAAAGAACGAGCTAACAAGAAGACCACGCGTCCTGATCTGTGACGGCTTTGGAACGCACGAGACCCTCGAAATCTTAGAGTTCTGTTTCGAAAACAATATTCTCCTATGTCGTCTCCCCTCTCATACCTCCCACAAGCTCCAGCCTTGTGATGTAGCAGTGTTTGCTCCACTCAAGGCAGCCTATCGCGACCAGGTTGATCGACTCGAGCAAGGAGGTGTAAATACAATCGGCAAGGAGCACTTCACCTCTCTGTATAGCCCTGCAAGGGAAAGAGCGTTCACGCCAAAGAATATCAAGGCCGGCTTCGCTGCAAGTGGTTTGTTCCCGTTCAATCCAGATAGAGTGCTCAGAAGTATGCCCGCCCCCCCAGCTGAACCAGCCATTCCAAGAGCCGATGAGGTAAAGGTAGGGTCTTGTCGGCAAGACGTAGAACCGCAAACGCCTGTAACGCCAGTGTCAGCAGAGGCTTTTATGTCACTGCAGAATCTGATCATCCAACAGGATGCTCATGCGCTTGATGAAACGAGCAAACAGAACCTAGAGAGGCACTTACAGAAATGTACCAAAGCTGTTCCAGAAATCCTCTGCTCAAGGGCATCCTCCAAGAGGACCGAATTCAATTCCTGACCACAATCAACAACGAAGCCAAAGTTCGACGATCGACCAAGTCATTGGTACTAGGGAAGGCGAAGGTCATGAGCTATGAGGACCTTGAGGAAGCACGAGCGAAGCGTGTTGAAAAAGAGTCTGCCCAAGAAGCCAAAGGCAAGGGAAAACGTGGTCGGAAGCGCAAGAGTAGTCCGCCTACGAGGCAGAGGAAGGCACCGCAGACACGGCGAGACGTGGTCGGAAGCGCAAGAGTGCAGATACGCCAGAGCGCCAGATGCCAAGGTAACAGAGACGGCGCGGATGAGCAATAGTCGCCAAGCGCAGGAGTGCCTCGAGATCGCCTGAGCCGAGCAGAACACAGATTGCGGAAGATGAGATTGTGCCAGAACCATGGAGAGCCCCAGTGGCGCAGATGTATTAGCGGAAGAGGAGACTGCCGCACGATGTTTTAATAGAGTCGATAGACTGATCCTCGGTTGAGGCAAGCTCAGGCTGGCTTCGAGACTTGTTGCTATACAGTAGAGTTAATGTTAATCTTCGTTGGTTTTTCATAGGGTTGGTTGTACCTTTTCGCTATTGTGCTCGCCATTATTGTGCTCGCCATCATTGTGCTCGCCATCGTTGTGCTCACCTTTGTTGTGCTGCCATCGTCATGCTCGCCATCGTTGTGCCTTTATTCTGTGTCTTAGGAAGTGTTGCCTCTTATCGCCGTGCACGTCACCGTCGTGCTATGTTGTCACTATCTGAACTGGTCTCAACGTCTTTGCGAAGTCATCGTTGTCTTGCGTGCTGATACCGGGCTTCTCTCGGCAGTCGACCTTTACGGACTGTCATCCATAAGGTCATCTTCGAATTCGTCAGCAATTTTGCAAGAGGAGCGGATTCCCCTTGGAGGCTTTGGCTAAAAATCGAAGAGGTTCGTTCTAGGTAGAGCGCAAAGAGAGAAGAAGTGAAAGCCGGAAGTGGAAAGTCGGAAGTTTGTCACGCAGAAGCATTTCCCCAGGAAGGGGACGGCCGATTTTGTTGGCTGCGCACAGGGCCACTTTTTGCTCTAACTTAATCGGAGGATGTCGGGAAACAGGAATTTTCCGGCAAGGTACGCGCAGCCACAGATTAGGGAGTTAAGTCTAGACGGGTGAATCCATGTAAATCAGGTGTACTTCAGCAATACTTACTCCTTTGTTCTTCTAGTCGAAGCTCTCTTCTGCATAGCTGGATAGATAAGATGTAGGTGATCTCCGGCAGGACGACGATCTCCATCGGTGCCAGCACATTCATCATCATCGGCATGCCATGCGAGCGACAGGAGGCGCCGTTGGTACCCGGCCCGCCGGCAGCCTGGTCCGCGAGATTGGCTTCGTAGATGGCCTGATATTCAGGTGTCAGCGGAGGTTCCTGACCCAGGCCCCAGGGCTTGCTCGGATCGAATGGCGGCTGCGGCTGTCCGGCCACGCCCGTGGGCGCCCTGCCCCATTGCCCTTTCCAATCGGGATACTTCGCCTCCCGCGCCTGATCGAGCGCCTGGGCGCTGCCGACCGCCATCAGAATCACGGCTGCCGCCACGCCAATCGATCTTCGGCAAAGCATTGTGTCCTCCACGGAAGAGGCGCCGGCCGTCACTTTTGCGATTGCTTGAAATATCGCAAATCCGGCGGCTCGTCCTTCTCGCAAAGATAGACCGACCAGCCGCGCCCCGCGGTGTCCCTGGCGATTTCGCAGCCGTTGACGCCGCCGCCGATGATGGCGATGTCGAAAGTCGGCCCTGGCGGCGCCGAGGACTTCACAGTCCCTCCCCAAGCCGAAGCGCAACGTAATCGCAGTTCGAAAAGTGCGCTTTCGGGTCACGGAAAGGCTATAACGAGCGTATCGCGCAGGGCAAGCGAAAAAACGAACTAATCAAACGAATATGCGAAATCGCCCGCCTAGCCGTCTTCGCCGTCCGATTCCACCGGGCCGCCGACTTCTATGACCTTCACCTCGCATCGCTGACAAAGCTGGACGATCGCCGGCGAAGGGAGGCGGTCGGTGACGAAGACGTCGATCTCCGAAAGATGCGCGATGCGCACCGGCGCGGACCGCGAGAACTTGCTGCTGTCGGAGACCAGGATGATTTTACGCGCATGCTCGACGATGGCGCGCGATATCTCCACTTCGCGGATATCGAAGTCCAACAGCGTGCCGGTCTGATCGATCGCCGAGGTGCCGATCACCGCGAAATCAACACGAAACTGTTCGATCTGGTCGACTGTGACCGCGCCGACAATGCCGCCGTCGCTCTGCCGGACGGTGCCGCCGGTGAGGAAGATTTCGACCGCGCTGCTTCGGTGCAGCTCGCTTGCGACATGCAGGTTGTTGGTGATGACCAGGAGGCCGGAATGTCTCGAAAGCGCTTTCGCAACCTCTTCCGTCGTAGTGCCGATGTTGATGAACAGCGATGAATTGTCCGGGATCAGCCGCGCCGCCGCTTCTCCGATCAATCGCTTTTGGTCGTGCGCGACGAGTTGCCGGGCGTCATAGGCGAGGTTCTCAACGCCCGACGCGACGATCGCGCCACCATGAACGCGAACCACACGGCCTGCTTCGCTGAGCTCGTTGAGGTCGCGTCTTATGGTTTGCAAGGCGACGCTGAAATGGGCGGCAAGATCCTCGACTGCGACCCGCCCCGATTGGCGCAGCAAGGTGATAATCTGGGATTGCCTCTTGCTCGCTCGCGAAGCCGGAACTGACATGCGACGCATCCTTCGCGCGGTTCAAACGCTGAGATTGAACGCGATGGAGATGCGCA
Source organism: uncultured Actinomycetes bacterium (assembly GCA_963703605.1). Classification (GTDB taxonomy): domain Bacteria; phylum Actinomycetota; class Actinomycetes; order Streptosporangiales; family Streptosporangiaceae; genus DASXKD01. The sequence goes on along the minus strand of CAVPFC010000055.1, from coordinate 1,378 downwards.
GAGCGTCGCCTCGGTAGGGGCGGACTTGATGAAAGAGCCACGAGGGAAACAGGAACAGGAGGCCCGGCCGCGGCCTGATGGTCTCCGCCGCGCCGACCGACTGGCCGTCTTCTCCCATGAATTTCAAAGTCGGCGCGTACATTCCAGGTCCAGGGCCGCGAGGATCGAGCATTTCGAACTCGCCGCCGAGACTATGATCCGTGGCGCAGCCGCCGTCAGCGACATAGTAGGTGCCGGACCAGAAAGCGCCAGGATGATAGTGGCAAATGTTCCCGTCGCCCGGCCCGTTGACATTCGCCCACGCCATGACGCTCCATTTGGGCTGGACCGACTTGCCGTTTCGATCGGCGGTCAAGCGGTTGGCCATCTCTTTGGCGAGATCGAGAATGAAGGCGACCTGCGGGCCGCCCCAGACGGCGATCTCGCGGTCCGAGTGCCAGCCCCCCGCGTTGGAGGCCTGAACCGATGGCGTCGTCTCGCGCTTCTTCAGGATGATAGCGCTCAGTTCCGCATTGCGCTCCTCGGCCCCTGGAACTTCCAACGCCGCGACCGGCGTCGCGAACAATCCTCGGACGGCGATATTCATCCGGGTGGTCATTGCATATCCCTGACGGCGATAATTGTTCGCGCCAGCCTGATCGGCGCGAACAACGAACAACACAGCATATGCGCGACTCAATGTATATCGCAGACAGGACCGTCACTCTGCGGCTCCTCGGATGAGCACAGACGGGCCTGTTGGGCGGGCCTGTTGGGCGTCATGCGGCGCGGGCTGCCCTGCGCTAACATGTACCCAATGCGATTTCTCCTTGAGGATCGCCGATCGTCGCCGAGATACGTCGTTGACGCGCGGTAGAGACTCGGCTGGATCGCTCCTATCAACCGTGTTCAGCGGGCGAACGTCAAAGCGACCCTCTTCTCGTCAGGTCAAGGCATAAGGGAGGGCAGCGGCCGCAACACATAAGATCATCGCCGCTGGAACACCGAAAGGATCGAACTTCCGCTCACGGCCGATCGCATCGGCCGGGAATGACCGCTATTTGCGTGCGCCGTGAGAAGGCGGCGCTTTCCAGTGGGTGAGAATCCCACCCGGTGAACGCTCCAGCCGGAAGCAACCGGAGCAGTCATGGAGGTGACGAAATGGCTGAAGCCTTCGGTGTAGCGCGTCACATATAGGTGACGGCGCGAGTGTGCGGGCCGCAACGCGAGTGAACGCCGCGCAAGCCTCGAAAAGGACGATGTGCAGGCCGACCCGACCGCAATTTCGGGGAAGGCTGACACGGCTGGGTGAGATGAGCGAAGACGACGCTCAGCCGCTGCACCGGGGTACTGGCGGCGGCACGTACACAAGGAAAGCGTCCGCAACACGGGAAGCCCC
>CAVPFC010000054.1:0-17781 GCA_963703605.1 uncultured Actinomycetes bacterium | reverse complement strand
AGACGGATCCCCTGTTCAGAATGGTCCGGGAAATCCACAGTGTCGCCTTGCGGGCGAGAGATCTGACCGCGCAGCTGCTTTCATTCAGCCGGGGCCAGAACCTTCCGACCGAGGTATTGGATCTCAATGCCATCGTTAGTCGCGCGGAGAAACTACTCCGGCACATCCTGGGTGAAGACATCGAACTTATCTGTCATCTCGATCCCTCGCTAGGGCGGGTAAAGGCCAACCCGGGGCAAATGGAGCTGGGCATCGTCAACCTTGCCGCCAACGCACGGGACGCGATGCCCATGGGTGGCGTGCTTACGATTAGCACAGCTGACATTCGCGTTGATCAGTCAGGAGCGTCCCGGTTCCCTGATTTAATTCCGGGAGATTATGTCCTGCTCTCCATTAGCGACACCGGCTGCGGCATGGACTCAATGACACTGTCCCACATTTTCGAGCCGTTCTATACGACCAAGGCTGGAGTGGGAACTGGCTTAGGACTTTCCACTCTGTACGGAATCGTAAAACAGAGCGGGGGTTACATCGACGTGAAAAGCCATCCAGGAGCGGGCGCGACCTTCGACATCTACCTCCCGCAGGTGAGAGAGCAGGGATTTTTGTTCCAGCCAATAGAAGTATTAGAAGGAGCGCCCGAGTTATCGCCCCGGTCGGTGACGGTCCTGGTTGTCGAGGACGAAGGAGTCGTCAGGTCGCTTGTCGGGGAGATCTTGAAGAACCACGGCTATCGGATTCTGTACGCACGACACGGTGCAGAAGCACTCGCAGTGGCTCGGGCGTATGAAGACCCAATCCATCTGCCCGCCCGCTTGAGCTGGAAGATCGCCTCCTTGGCCAGCGACTTGGTCAGCCCGAACAGCCCCGACTTGGACGCGGCGTAATTGGCCTGGCCGATGTTGCCGGTTTCGCCGATCACCGACGACACGCTGATGATCCGGCCGCTGCCCTGCTTGATCATCTGATCGAGCGCCGCCTGCGCCATGAAGAACGCCCCCGACAGGTTGACCGCGATCACCCGCTGCCAGTCCTCGTCGCCCATCTTCGCGACGGTCTTGTCGATCGTGATGCCGGCGTTGTTGACCAGGATGTCCAGCCGGCCGTGCTGGCTGATCACCTCGGCGACGACGCGGCGGCAGTCGCCCGCCGAGCCGATGTTCCCCCGGTGCACGGTGAACGGCTGGTCCGGGAAGTCCCCCACCATCTTGGCGCGGAAGTCCTCGGCCCGGTCCGGGTTGCGCCAGTAGCCAGCGGCGACCGCGGTTCCCTGGCCGGCCAGGTGACGGCTGATGGCGGCGCCGATCCCGGCGGCTCCCCCGGTGACGAGGGCGACCCGCCCGTCCAGCGTTCCTTCGGTTCTTGCGTGTTGTTCCTGTGTGAGCGTCATCGTGCCACTTCCCTGCTGGGCTTGATTCGTCGATCCTTCGACTCTGCGGCCAGCCGATTGGGGGTGCCAGAGGACGAAGGTCCCCAGGCACCGGGGCAGTGGGCCCTTCAACGCAGCGTGATCTTTTGGTGTGGTGAATGGGCGCGGAAAGGACTCAGCCGATGACCTGCACCCTGCACGTGGCCTGGGATGGACGGCTGGCCCACTACGACCTCGGGCCCGGGCACCCCATGGCGCCGGGCGATCATGGCCACCCGCAACGCCGCGTTCCCGCTGAACGGCCTCATGCCGTACCACTAGGCCTGCTATTGGCGAGGCCATTGGCGAGCTTCCTGCCGCCGATGGACCTGGAGTGCCGCATCCACGTGGAACTGCCGGTGCATGCGCTGCTCTCGTGGCCGGAAGTAGCCGGTCGCCTCCGCCATGGGGATTAGCTCGGGCTGGTCGACCTCGTAGGTTTGCCCATCGGTCACAATGGCCGCCGAGCCTTTGGCTAGGACATTCTTCAGCCAGTCGGTGCGCTCACCGTACGGGAGGGCGATCAGGAAGCTGTCACCATGCCGGGCCGCGATGACCGGTGTCTCATACGCCCGGCCCGATCGCCGTCCGACGTGCCGGACGACCGACGTGCTGGATCCTTGCTTGCCGGCCGATCTCAACGCGAGCGGCCGCATGGCCCGGGTAAACAGACGCAAGGCGTTCTGCACAGAACCTTTCATGCCCCCAACGTTCTTGGCGAGCAAGGCCTGGGAACAGGGCCGAAGGGCCCCAGCGGCCAGGACGTCTGCCGGTACCGGTCACTTGTCCGGCGCTAAGACAGCTCCGGCAGGATGTCGCCCGGTTTGATGCCGGCCTCGGGCGCCGCCGGCTGACCGGCCGGCTCGGCGAGCAGCACCGCGACGCGGGCCAGCAGTGACCGGACCGTCGCGCTGGCCACCCGGTTCAGCACGATCTGGTCCAGTTCCTTGCCGACCCCGGCCAGCGGTGGCCGGTAGACGCCGGCGAACCGCAATATGGCTCTGCCGTCCCCGGACTCGCTGAGGGTGAGGTTCGCGTCCAGCACGGGAAACAGCCGGCCCATTCGTCCGGTGGCCTCCCAGCGCAGCGGCACGACCACCATGCCGGCGTGGGGCACCGGATCGAGCAGGCGCACCTCGACCAGCTTGGACATGCCCGGCACCGGGCCGAACGGGCCCACCCTGACCTGCCCAGAGAGGCCTTCGGCGTAGGCGTCCTGGGACACGCTGTCCAGCCAGTCGCCGCGCATCAGCTGCGCGAGCCGCGCCCGGGCGGCCGGGAAATCAAGGTCGAGCGTGAGCTCGTGTCCCGCGAACATCCTCCCAGTAGGCCGTGCCCCACCGCGGGGCCCCAGGGTCGAAGGTCCCGCGAATGCCGCCAGACTTCCCGCCCGCGGTCGGCCACCCGGGCCGCCCGCCGCAAAGGTCCCGCCGATAACGGACCTTGGTCCCTTGGTCCCCGCTGCTGGGGGTGGTGTGCTGTAGGGGACGAGGGGGACCTCGAAACAGACGCGGGGCTGCGGGCCAGCGGGCACGTACACCGCGCAATCGGGATCCGCGAGAAGCCGGATGGTCCCCCTCGTCTACATGAGTCCGCGCCTGGGGTATTCGGGCACGCGGCCCGCGAGATCATCAGCGAGGCACAGGAGCACGGCGCCGATGTGATCGTGATGGGCTCCCGGGGCCGCGGCGACCTGGCCGGCCTGGTGCTCGACAGCACCGCGCACAAGGTCATCCACCTGGCCGACCGGCCGGTCCTGGTAGTCCGCTGACCGCCGGTTCTTCCGCCGCCCGGCAGACGGCTGCTGGCAGGCCAGCCACGCGGCAGCCGTTCTGCATTATTCTCAGACGGCTGGCGCGTCTCGGGCCTTCATCCGGCGGCCCCACGTGGTGCCGGGGCCGGGCCGCTACAGGCCGCTGGGCCAGGTGATCTTTTCCGGCGCCGACCAGGGGGGTGCCGACCTCGAGCTGGATCTGGGCGTGCTTGGTGAGCGGGATGTCGCGCGGGTTGCCCTGGTACAGCTTGCCGTTATAGATCGCGGTGACGTGCCCCTTGGCAGGGCCGGCCTGCGTCTGGCTCAGCGGCTGGCCCCACTCGTCGAAGAAGTCGCCCAGCGTGTACGTCCGCTGGATCGGCGACTCGGTGTGGATGATGCCGTCGGCGGCGTGGGTGTGCAGCCAGTAGAAGCACTTGCCACTGCCGATGAACGGCCCCTGCGGGGTGCTCTGGGCGCGCGCCCCCGGGATGCCGATCCCCGCCGGGACCTGCCGGGGCGAGCCGTTCACGAAGATCGTCAGGTGCGCGTGTATGTGGAACAGGACCTGCTCGCTGGTATCACAATGGACGCCGTCCACCGGCTGGCCGGTGGCCTTGGTGGCGGTGCCGGTCAGCGGGGCGGCGGCCGGGATCGGCACGCCCTCGGGACCGAGCGCGCCCGCCGACGGGGCCGGCTTGAGCGCACCGAGCGTGCTCAGCGAGGTGAGCTTCAGGTGTGGCGCGCCGCCGCCGGAAGCCGGTGAGCCGCCGCCGCTGACGCCCAGAGTGATGCCCACGGCCACGGCGGCCACGACCACGATCGCGCCCGCCCCGATCAGCAGCCGCTGATTGCGCTTGCGCCGCGCCTCCGCCGCCCGCAGTGCCGCGATCTTCGCGCTGGCCTTCGACCGGTTCCTGCTGCCCTTGGACATCGCGCCCCGTCCTTGTATGCCCGCCGCCGTCCGCACCGGTTTATCTACTGTCTACGTACGTAGACAGTATCCTACGGTAGACTGCCGCAAGACCAGTGGGAGGTGGCGTGCGCGGGTTCGGGGACCTCGAAACGGTGATCATGCACATGGTGTGGGATCACGACGGCCCGGTGACCGTGCGGGACCTGTTCGACGAACTCCGGCGGGAGCGGGTCATCGCCTACACGACGGTGATGAGCACGATGGACAACCTGTACCGGAAGGGCTGGCTCGACCGGGCCAAGGACGGCAAGGCGTACCGGTACACGGCGACGGCCAGCCGCGAGGAGTACAGCGCGCGGCTGATGCGGGAGGCGCTGGCCGGCGGCGGGGACCCCGAGGCGGTGCTCAGCCACTTCGTCGCCGAGATGGACGGCACCGAGTCCGAGATGCTGCGCACGGTGGTGCGGCGGCTGGCCGAGCGGCGGTCCGAATGAAGCCCGCGCTGCTGGTGTTCGGCTACGCGGTGGTGGTCGCGTGGTGCGTGCCGGCCCTGCTGGCCCGGCTGACCGCGGCGCGGCGTCAGCGCCCGGCTGGGCCTGGCGGCGTGGCTGACCGCGATGGCCAGCGTGCTGGCCTCGCTGGCAGTCGCGATGCAGTACCTGGTCGCGTCGGCCATCGCGGGCTGGTCCCAGCTGGCCGAGGCGGTCTGCCGCTCGGTCGCGGGCGGAGCGTGCACCGCGGTGGTCTACCGCAGCGCGGCGTTCGAGCTTGGCCTGGGCCTGGCCGCGACCGCGGCCGCGCTGGCCGCTGACGGTGCTGGCCTGGCGGTACGGCCGTAGCGTGCAGCGGGCCCAGCGGCGGACCCGGGCGCACGCCGAAGCCGCGCGCATCACCGGGCGGCGGCTGCCGGGCGGCGGCGCCGTGGTGCTCGACGCTACGCGGCCCGCCGCGTACTGCGTCCCGGGCCGCCCCGCCGCGATCGTGCTCACCAGCGCGGCGCTCGCCGTGCTCGACCCCGGGCAGCTCACCGCCGTGCTCGCGCACGAGCGGGCGCACCTGGCCGGGCGGCATCACCTGCTGATCGCGCTCACCCGCGGCCTGGCGGCCACCTTCCCCGGCGTGCCGCTGTTCACCCGGGGCCCCGCCGAGGTGGCCCGGCTGGCCGAGATGTGCGCCGACGACGCCGCGGCCCGCCGCAGCGGCCGGCCCACGCTGGTCACCGCGCTGCTGGCGATGGGCACCGGCGCCGCCGTCCCGGCCGCCGCGCTCGGCGCGACCACCTGCGCGGTCGCCGCCCGGGTGCAGCGGCTGCTCGAGCCCGCGCCGCCCGCGCGTCACGCGCGCAACCGGCTGGCCCTGCTCACCGCGATGCTCCTGCTGGCCCTGGTGTCCGGGCTGGTCACCCGCTACGCCGGCCCGCTCACCGCGCACGGGTTCATCGCCGGCTGACTGCGCGCCCGGCCAGCGGCTAGCCGCGCTCCGGCGGGCCCGGGAGCCGCTCGCCGCGCAGGTACTCCGCGGCGACCCGCTTGGGCACGCACATGCGCCACGCGTCGATGACGAGTTCGGCCAGCTCCGCCTCGTCGATCTTGCCGAGCCTGACCCGCACCCAGTTGTACCGCTCGTCCGAGCGGATCGGCATGAGGAACTTGTCCGGCTCGCTGGCGACCAGCGCCGCCCGCTCGTCCTTGGGAAAGCCGAAGCCCAGCAGCTCCTCGTCCGGGGAGATCGCCAGGAAGACGATCCTGCCGACGCGGAACTTGACCGAGTCCCGCACCAGGGCCTCGTAGGCCCGCGGCAGGCTCAGCGCGATCCGGCGTACGTCCTGCGCTGTCACCATGCGTCAGTGCTCCTCCCGCCCCCGCGCTCTGCCTTCCCCGCCCCCGCGCTCTGCCTTCCCCGCCCCCGCGCTTCGCGCCCGCCCCCGGCCGGCGCCCCCCCCGGCCTGCGCCCGCCCCCACACTGTGTTCCCGGCGGTGGGCTTCGCCAGCGCGACCACCCTACGGGCGCCCACCGACAGCCGGCTGGGCCAGCGGGCCGGCCGGGCCACGGCCGGCGAGCGCGCCCGCCGGGCCGCCGTCTTCGCCCAGTTCGGCCAGCCGCGCGAGCAGCGCGTCCACCGACTCCGCCGTCGCCGGCAGCAGCGGCAAGCGCACCTGCGGGGTGGGGATCCGGCCCAGGGCGTGCAGCGCGCCCTTGATCACGGTCGGGTTGGGCTCGGCGAAGGCCGCGGCCGAGAGGCGGGCCAGCGCGTGCCCCAGGTCCCGGGCGGTGCGCAGATCGCCGCGCGCCCAGGCCGCGGCGAGTTCCGCGAACCGCGCGGTGGCCAGGTGCGCGGAGGCGAGGATGCCACCGGCCGCGCCCAGCGCCAGCAGGGGCGACAGGTACGGGTCGTCGCCGGCCAGCACGGCGAAACCGGCCGGGCAGTCGCCGAGCAGGTCCACGGCGTCGGCGCCCAGGCCGCCGGTAGCAAACTTAACCCCGGCCACGTTGGGCAGCCTGCCCAATTCGCGCACGGCCGCGGCGCTGAGCGGCTGCGCGGTCCGGTATGGGATGTGGTAGACGATCAGCGGCACCGGGCTCTGCGCGGCCAGCCGGGTGAAGTGCGCAAGCACGCCCGCCTCGCCCGGCCTGACGTAGTAGGGCACCGGGACCAACGCGGCAGCGATCTGCGGCCAGCGCGCCAGGCCGGCCAGGGCCGCGGCGCTGGCCTGGGTGTCGCTGGAGCCTGCCCCGACGACCAGCGCCGCGCCGCGCCGCCCGCAGACCCGGGCGCAGACGTCGATCACCGCCTGCTGCTCCGCGGCGTCCAGGCTGGCGGCCTCGGCGGTGGTGCCGAGCGCGACGATCCCGGTCGCGCCCGCCTCCAGCACGCCGGCGGCCAGCGCTTCGAGCGCGCCGGCCGCAACGTTGCCGTCCTCGCCAAACGGCGTGATCAGCGGGACAAGGACCCCGTGCAGGGAGTTTCGCTGTGTCATGCGCCCAGCCTGGCCCGGCCATATCATGCAGGTCTAGTTCGCATTTATGCACTGACGGTTAAGCTGAACTGATGCTGGATGTCCGCCGCCTGCGCCTGCTGCGCGAGCTGGCCCACCGGGGCACGATCATCGCCGTCGCGCAGGCCCTGGCCTTCACACCCTCCGCGGTGTCCCAGCAGCTCAGCGCCCTGGAGCGGGAGGCGGGCCTGCCCCTGCTTGAACGCAACGGACGGCGGGTCGTCCTCACCCCGGCCGGGCACAACCTGGTCCGGCACGCCGAGGTGGTGCTGGCGCAACTGGAGCGCGCCACCGCCGAACTGGCCGGCGCCCGCCAGGGCCTGAGCGGCCCGCTGCGTATCGGCACCTTCCCCAGTGCCGGGCGCACGATGATCCCGGCCGCGCTGACCGCGCTGGCCCGGCAGCACCCAGGCCTTGAGCCGATGGTCTGCGAGATCGACCCGGCGGGCGTGGCGGACGCGCTGCGGGCGGGCGAGCTGGAGGTCGCGCTTATCCACCAGTACGACTTCGCGGCCGACCGCCCCGAGCCAGGGCTGGACACCGAGGCGCTGTGCAGCGAGGCCATGTATCTGGCCTCGGCCGCACCCGGGCCGGCCCAACCGCCCGGTGACGGCGCGTCCGCGATCGGCCGCTGCCGCGACGCGCCGTGGATCACCGCGACCCCGGGAACGCTCTGTCACCAGATGACGCTGCACGCCTGCCGGGCCGTTGGCTTCACCCCGCACACCCGCCATCAGGTCGATGACTTCACCACCACGCTCGCCTTGGTCGCGGCCGGCCAGGGCGTGGCACTAGTGCCTCAGCTCGGCCTCGCCGGCCCGCTGACCGGGATCGTGCTGACCCAGGTCCCGCTGCGCCGGCGAACCAGCATCGCCTACCGCAGCGGGGCGGGCAGCCACCCCGCCGTGACCGCACTCACCACGGCCCTCCGCTCCGCCGTCCCCCCGGAACTCGGCCCCCCGGCTGAGCAGGACTAGCGGGCGGTGCTTGTGCCGGGGGTTGCGCTGAGGGCCGAAGGTCCCTCCCCGTCGGGTGGCCCGTCTGGCACGATACTGCCGGTGGCTCATGCCGAGCGAAAGAAGGGTATCTGGCAATGGACGGGACCTCCTATCCGGTGAGCTTTTCGGTCGACTACCCCGACCGGGACCTCGACCGGATTACCACGGCTTTCCGGATCGTCATGGTTATTCCGATTTCGTGGAGGGCGTAATTCGCTGGCACAACCGGGTGATCGGCTACGCCGTAACCCTGGTCACCGACCAGTACCCGCCGTTCCGGCTGGCCCCCTGATTCTGGCAACGATTTGGAGGATTACCATGCGGGCATACTTCGGGATCGTGGCGGCTGGGCCGTTCTTCTTCGTCAGTGCCTGGCTGCTGATGCTGTTCGCCGGGGGTTTCGCACGCGACGTCGGCATCCGGCCCTTTGGCTATCTCACCTCGATGGTCGTGACGATCGCGCTGTGGCTGACCGTCGCGCCGGCCGTGGGTGCGATCGCCCGGACCGGCCGGGGTGACAAAGCAGGCGGGAAGGGCTGAGGGCAGCGCCCTGCCACGAGCACGTCCGGGCGCGGCGTCATCCGCGCCCGGTTACCTGCCACCATGCCGCCGCACGGGCCGGCCCGGCACCGTGCGGCCCGTGACAGCGATCGAGCAGCTCGTCGCGGCGCAGGCCCGGCAGTACCTGGTAGTGGATCGTGCCCGGCACACACACCAGTTCGAGCACCCGCCACAGGCAGCGTGCGTAGTGCTCGGCGCGGTCCGGGCCGTCCCATTCGTACAGGCCCCGGTAGACGCCGTGCTCGTCGTGGGCGAACCACAGCTTCGAGACCAGGCCGGGGAAGCCGGCGAACAGCGGCGTGTTGAGCAGGCTCTCCCAGCGGAACATCGCGTGCCCCAGGCCGCGAACGGCCCTCAGCCGGAACCCGACCACCAGAATGCACGGCCGTTCCACCGTACCGGTGTCGACCACGGTCTCCCGGTACACCCTGGCCGAGGTTCCGTTGGCGAACCGCAACCGCATTCCCACGTGTCCTCGCGGCAGGTGGAGGCGGCGCCGCGCCAGTAGCTGGGCGGTGGTGGCGACGCAGCGGAGCAAAGCCGGCACCGCGACGCGGCGGGCCAGCGGACTTTGCCCGCCCGCAACGCCCGGCGAGTGGCTGACCGCCTCACGCTCGATCCTCGTCATGGCTTCTCCCTCCTGCGGCTCCGGCGCGGTGTTTGATCCCGAGCAGCATCTTCCGGGGCATGACCAGCGTCACCGGCTCCATGGCCGGGGCCGCCGGCCGCGCGACGGCACGCCGGGCCGGGCCGCTGAGCCCGGCGGGCGGGACGTTGTAGCTGATGGCACCGGGGAGGAACCGGAACTCGGCGTAGCGGAAGGGCCCGTCAGGCAGGTGCCAGATGGCCGAGCCTCGGGTGGGCTGCCACCTGCCGTCCATCTCGGTCCAGCCACCTACAGGAGTCGACCATCTCATCCGGGCCAGCCCGCCGGGCAGGTCGGCCCAGCGGTCCTCGGTGCTGAAGTCCACCGGTGCGCCGCGCTCGTCGAGGAACACCTGGGCGGTGACGCGGTGACCGCTGTCTTCGAGGGTGACCTCGAAGGAGCGGTCGTCCACCGGCGTCCACTGGACGGCGGGGACGAGCAGCATCGATGGCGCAAGGAACACCGCGTCGTTGAGGTAGGTGACAAGCTCGCTCAGGTCGGTCTCCGGCCCGGCGCTGTCCGCCACGGTCACCAGGCCAGCCAGTTTGGCGAGCAGTCGCCCGTGCCCGTCGGCGTAGGCGTCCCGGCCGGTCATCGGCAGCACGCCGGCCGCGTCGATCCGCATGTGGAACAGCCGGGCGACGCTGGGACCGTTGGTGTACTGCCATGCCTGGCAGCGCATCCAGGGCAGGCCGGGCCGCAGCCGGAACCTGCCGGTGAGGTGGGCCAGGAACGACCAGTCGGCCGGCCTGCCGACGACCCCCATGAACCTCAGGTACCGCTGCGCCGCGCCGGGCAGCGCGCCGAACTGGGCCCCGGTCACCGAAGGTGGCCACGCCGGGCCGGCGGACAGCCCCAGCGTGCTGACGTCGGCCGTCAGCCGCCGGTAGAGCGCTGCGCTGCGCAATGACCTCGGTGCCATCGTGCTCACGACCTCACTGAAATTGCCGTCGGGTCCAGCCAACCGCGGCCCCGGCGGTGCGGGCAGGTACGAACGTCACATCATTGGTCCCGCCGGGCCTGCGCGGTGCGGTCAATTCGAAGGGCCAGCCGGGGGCACAGCCGGACCGCCTCTTCCGCTTCGCGCCGCAGGCCCGGAGGGACGTCTTGGTCGCGGATGATGGGAAAGCCCCAGTCGTCCAGCGTGATCAGTTCGGGCAGCACCTCCGCGCAAAGGCCGCGGCCGTCGCAGGCGATGGGGTCGACCCGGAGCCGGGCCGCCCGCGGTCATGGCGCTCTCCGCGGCGGTACGGGCAGCACGCCCGGCGGCCGGGTCCCGCGGCACCAGCCGCGGGCGTGCCGGCCGATCTCGGCGCCGAAGACCTCCAGCGCGCTGCGCACCATGTGCACGGCCCCGTCGGGGTGGTGGCAGGCGCCGCGCCCGTCGACCTGGCCCAGCCACCGCCGGAGCCGGGCCGCCTCGAACCGGCGGCCCGCGGCTAGTTCTTCCAGTTCGGCCGCGACCGAGTCAAGGCCGAAAACGCATGGGCCGCACTGTCCCGCGGACTCGCTGGCCAGGTAGCGGGCCACCCGGGCGGTCTCCACCAGGCCACAGGCGTCCGCGGGCAGGGCTGCGACCAGCCCCGCCCCCGGGCTGGCGCCCACCACCCCCAGGCCGGCCGCGGAGAACGGAAGAGCCCAGGCCGCGGCCGGGTCCACCCAGGTGCCGAAGTAGCCGCCGATCAGCAGCGCCGCCAGCGAGGCCGCCGGGCCGCCGGCCACCTCCAGCACCTCGCCGACCGGCAGGCCGATCTCGATCTCGTACACGCCCGGCCGGTGTACCGCGCCGATGACGGTGACCAGCATCGAGCCTGGCTCGGCCGGCGTGCCCAGCGACCGGAACCACCGTGCGCCGTGGCGGGCGATGAGCGCGAGGTGCGCCAGCGTCTCGACGTTCTGCACCAGCGTCGGGCGCCCGTCGAGGCCACGTTCGGATACCCGCGGCGGCGTGGCGGTCGGCAGCGGGATGCCGCGCCCGGCCCAGTTCACCAGGGCACTGGCCTCGCCCGCCACGAAGCCGTCCGCGGCCGTCATGACCTTGATCTTGACTCGGTCCAGCCGGGCCCGCCTGCGTTCCCCGGCCGCGCCGTCGACGATCTCTCGCACCGCATCGTGGGCCACCACGATCACTTGCCTGGCCCCCACCATCTCGGCGGCCAGGACGGCCCCGTCCAGGACGAGGTGCGGTTCACGGGCCAGCAGCACCTTGTCCTTCGCGCTGGCCGGCTCGCCCTCGGTGCCGTTGGCGATCACGACCGGCACGTCCCGGCCGGACGCGACCGCGTGCAGCTTCCGGGCGGTCGGGAAGCTGGCGCCGCCACGGCCGGTAAGCCCGGCCCGGCCCACCTCGGCGATGACCTCGGCCCGCCTACGTGCGCCGCGGCCGATCGCCGGGGGCGGGCCGTGCCTGGCGAGGTGCTCCGCCAGGCTGGCTGGCCCGCCCCAGGGCCGGGCCGGCAGCAGCCGGGGCAGGCGGCCGGTACGCAGGCCCCCTGCCTCTTCCGCCGCCTCAGGCCGGTCGCTGTCGACGGCGTTCATGGGCCCTCCGCCGCTGACCGGGCCGATGTGAGCAGGACGGCATTCGGCCGCGACCGCGGTGGCCCGGCAGGCGGCTCGGGCGGGCCGCCCCGGGATCGGCTGAACAACCGGGCGAGCACGGCCGCCGCCACCGCCGCGGCGGAGCCCACCTCGATCAGCGCCACCCACCAGATACCGAGGTCGTTACCAGCGGTCAGTGAGTGGGCGAAGGCGGCCGGCCAGGCCAGGTAGGCGAGCCAGTGCACGGCCCGCCAGGCACGCTGGCCCAGGCGCCGCCGCATCAGGCTGGTGACCAGCACCGCGCCGCCCAGGTCCACCGCGAGCGTGCCCAGGCCGATGGCCAGGGTCCGGTACGGCGAGGCGAGGGGCAGCAGGGTCGCGGCCCAGCCGATCGTGACGAACGGATCGAGGATCGCCGTGACCACGTGCAGGACCAGCAGGGCGACCGCGAACAGCGAGAGCGTCCGGTGCAGTTCGGCGACGGCGAAGCGCGGCCAGCGGCCGGGCGCCGAGCCGGTCCGGGTCGCCACGCCGAGCACGACCACGGCGCTGAACAGTACGAGCAGGACCAGGCCACTGCCGCGAGAGAGGAACCATAGGTATTGCGAGCTCATCGCCCCAGCCCCGCTCCACCAGGGCCGCCGTGGCCAGCCCGGCCGCCAGGCCGGCGGCGCGGCGGGGCGGTCCCGGCCGACATGCGGCCGATCCGCGGGGCCTCGACCTGCCCACCCTCGTCCTCCGGCCAGCCGGAGACGAACCGCACGCTCCCGTCGTGGGCAACCAGGCGGGCCGGCAGGCCCTGCCCGGCCAGCCACGCGGGCGCCTGGTCGCCGGCGATTATCGCGGCGGTGGACGCCGCGTTGGCCTCCGCGCAGTTCGCCGCGGCGACGCTGACGGTCCGCCAGGGTCCCGCGGCCGGCAGGCCGGTCCGCGGGTCCACGATGTGGTGCAGTAGGCGGCCGCCGCGCCGCCACCGTCGGCACATGATGGACGAAGTCGCCAGCGCCCCCGCGGCCAGCCGGACGACCTGGCCGGCCGGGCGCCCCGCGCCCGCGGCGGCCCGCCGGCCGCGGGCGGTCCCCGCCCCGGCCGGCTCCGGCACGTCGGCCACGAGCACCGGCCAGCCGCCGAGGGGTGCCTCCCCCGCCACGGCGATGTCGCCGCCGAGGCTGACCAGCACGCCGCCGGCGGTGATGGCGGTGGCCGCGGCGCCCGCGGCGCGGTCGGACCCGAGGCCTTTCGCGGTGGCGCCGAGGTCGAGCCACGACCCGGCGGGCAGGCGGAGGCGGCGGCCGTCCAGCCGTACCGACTCCCAGCCCGGCACGCGGGCCGGCGCCGGCGGCAGGGGCCCGTCCCGCCGGACCGCGGCGAAGTCGCGGTCGTAGCCCAGGGAGCAGAGCGCGCCGCCCACCGTGGGGTCCACCAGTCCCCCGGTCCACCGGGCGGCCGTCAGCGCGACCGCTATCGCCTCGGCAAGCCCTTCGCTAAGGAGGTGCACGGTGCCGACGGCGCGGTGGACCGCGGAGATCTCTGAGTCGTCCCGGAACCGGCTCGCCTGCTCATCCAGCCGGGCCAGTTCGGCGTCGGTAATGGCCAGCACGCGGGCCAGGTTGTACGGCGGCCAGGCCGCGACCCGGGCGCTGGTGCCCAGCGCATTCCGCTCCGCCACTGCCACCATGGCCGTGCCGATGTCGATCATCGTCCAGCCCGGGCCGCCCGGCAGGCTCCGCATCAGCGTGTCCATCAGTTGTCCTTGTAGTGGTAGGTCTTGACCCCGTTGGGCCCGGTCGTCACGGTGACCCCCGAGCCGGTGGAGGTGGCCACCGGGGTGTTGAGGCTTGGCCTATTCGGGCTGGCCGCCGTACCGCCGGGCACGGCGGTCACCGAACTCGTGGGCGAGGTGACAGGCGGCTGGTGGTGCGCGAAGTAGCCGGTGGCGGCCGCGACGCTGGCGATGAGGGCGGCGGCCGTCCAGTTGGACGCGCGGCGCATCCGGCGGACGCCGCCCGCGCGGGCGCTCACGGCACCCCGCGGGTAAGGCGGGTCCTCGTACCCGGGCAGCCGCACCCAGCCGGGCCGCTCCTCGTAGTCCTCGTCCATGGTCGTTCCCCTTCCGCGGGTGGTGCGCGCCGGTCTGTCCGGCGCTCCCAGACTGCGCGGCAGGGGATGAAACGACCGTGAACGGACGATGTGAACGGCTCACACGGCACTCTCCTCGTTCTCACATCCACGGCCTCGTAACCTCGGATCATGCGCGTGCTGGTGGTGGAGGACGAGCCCCGGATGGCCCGGCTGCTCAAGCGCGGGCTTGAGGAGGAGGGGCACGCGGTCGACCTCGCCGCCGACGGCCCGGAGGGCCTGTGGCTGGCCACCGAGAACCCGTACGCGGCGATCGTGCTCGACGTGATGCTGCCGGGCTTCGACGGGTTCGAACTCTGCCGGAAGCTGCGCGCAGCGGGCGTCTGGGTACCCGTGCTCATGCTCACCGCCCGCGACGCGGTGGATGACCGCGTCCGCGGCCTCGACGCGGGCGCGGACGACTACCTGGTGAAACCGTTCAGCCTGCTGGAACTCGCCGCGAGGCTGCGGGCGCTGGCCCGCCGGGACGACCGGGCCCGGCCCGCGGTCCTGGCCGAGGGAGACCTGAAGCTGGATCCCGCCAGCAAGCGTGCCTGGCGGGGCCGCACCGAGCTACAGCTGTCCCCGAAGGAGTTTTCCCTGCTCGAGCTGTTCCTGCGGCATCCGGGCGCGGTGCTCACCCGGTCGCAGATCCTGGACGCGGCCTGGGACTTCGCCTACGACGGCACGTCGAACGTGGTGGACCAGTACGTGACCTACCTGCGGAAGAAGATCGACGTGCCGTTCGGCCGGCACGACCTGGAAACCGTCCGCGGGATGGGCTACCGGCTGCGCCACGAGGACGAGGGGTGAGGGATGCCGATCCGGCTGCGCGTGGCGCTGGTGTTCGCGCTCGCCCTGGCGATCGCGTTCACCCTGGGCAGCTGGCTCTTCCTCAGCCGGCTGTCCGCCGCGATGCTGGGGACAACGGACGCGGCGTTGACCGCCCGGCTCAGCCAGGCCGCGCGGTACTCCGAGGACGACGGCGGGCTGGCCATCAATACCGGCGCGCTGGCACCCGGCGAGTACATCGTCCAGATCGTCGGGCCGGCCGGGCGGGTCATGCATTCCAGCCGCCAGACCGTTGCTTACCAGGGCCGAGCTGAGCCGGGCCCGCCACGGGGAGATCAAGCTGACCCAGCAGTTCGAGGGTGAGCCCGAGCGGGTGCTCGCCGTCCCCTTCGGCGAAGACCACGGTCAGGTGGCGATCGCCGCCGTCTCCCTGGAATCCAACAACAAAACGCTCCGCGAGGTGGCCGTGGGGCTGCTCATCGGCGGCGCGGTCTTCGTGATCATCGCGGGCACCGGGGCCTACTGGCTGGCCCACGTCGCGCTGGCCCCGGTGGAACGGCTGCGGCGGGAGGTAGCGGCGCTGTCGGAACGCGACAGCGGGCCTGCGCTACGCGTGCCGCGCACGCACGACGAGATCGCCGCGCTGGCCGGGACCATGAACGAGCTACTGGTGCGCTTGCGCGGTGCCCTGGCACGGCAGCGGGCCTTTGTCGCCGACGCGAGCCATGAGCTGCGCACGCCGTTTGCCGTGCTGCACGGCGAGCTGGAACTGGCCGGCCGGCCGGGGCGGAGCAAGCAGGAGCTGAGCGCGGCGGTGGCCAGCGCCGCGCAGGAGACGGACCGGCTGACCCGCATCACCGACGACCTGCTCCTGCTCGCCAGGGGCGACGAGGACAAGCTCAGCCTCCGGCCCGAACGCACGGACATCACCGCGCTCCTAGCCGCAAGCGCGGAGCGGGCCCGTCCCCGCGCCGAGATGGCGGGCGTTACCTGCCGCCTCAGCGCCGTCCCAGGCCTGACGGCCGTGGTGGACGCCGGCCGGCTCCGCCAGGCCGTGGACAACCTGGTCGACAACGCGCTGCGGTTCGCCCCACGGGGCACCGAGGTTGTGCTCTCCGCCGAGATCGCCGGTCCGTCACTGGTGATCGAGGTCCGTGACTGCGGTCCTGGCTTCCCGCCGGAGTTCCTGCCGCATGCCTTCGAGCGGTTCCGGCGCCCCGATCAGGGCCGGGCCCGCAGCGCCGGCGGGGCCGGCCTGGGCCTGGCGATCGTGCAGGCCATCGCGGTGGCCCACGGAGGCGGGGCGGTGGCAAGCAACCGCCCCGAGGGTGGCGCCGCGGTCCGGCTGGAGGTCCCTCACCGCCCAGCGCCCCCGCTCTGGCAAACGGGTGCGGGCGAGGCGACCGACGCTTGGTAGCTCCAGAAACTCGCGTTACGCTAGTTACTAACGTAACGCTGGGAGGCCGATATGGAGCGCGAGGACCTGGAACGGATGGATCGCCAGATCGATGAGCTGGTGCGGGCACGTTTCCCCAGCGGGGTGCAACGGGTGTCCCTGTTGCAATACGGCGACGACCCGGCGGTCGAACCGGGAGAGCTCATGGTCCGGGTGCTCGTCGAGGCGGCGGACGGGCCGGGGGGCGGGCAGGCCCTGGAGAGGTTCGACCAGGCGCACAAGCCGGCGATGAAGGAGTTCCGGCGCGAGATGGAGGAGCGCTTCCCGGAGGTCAGACGCCTCGAGATGACCGTCGACACGGCGGAGGAGCCCAGGCGCGGCCGCCTGAGCCTATGGATCGGCCGGCCGCCAGCGATGCATGAGCGCGGTACGGGCGAGCTCACCCCGGTGATGGCCCGGCTCGGGCCGGTGGACCTGGAAACCCTGGACGCGCTGATCACCGCCGGCATCGCGGCCAACCGCGCGGAGGCCGTCCGCTGGGCCCTGGCCCGGATCCGGGAGCGGCCGGCGTACGACCAGCTCCGCGAGCGGATCCGGGAGATCGGCGAGCTCAAGGCGCAGTTCTAGCCCGGCTCGCCGGGGCCTGAGCCGAGTGAGCCGGGCAGCAAGCCGGAGGCACACCGGCGCCGGGCCGGTGTGCCTCGCGGTGGCGTGCGTGGCTACGACGAGTGGCCCGCCGTGGCGGAACCGACCGGGGTTTCCGTACCCGCAGCGGGCTGGCCCGAGTCCGGCGAGCGCCAGATGAGCCGGTGCACCGGGATCAGCCGGGGGATGTCCCGCAGACCCGGGATGAAGGGGATGAGCAGCAGCAGTATGGTCGCGATGCCGGTCAGGTAGATCGCCCAGACGTCCACATTAGGGGAACTGCTGAACGGCTTCACGTGGTACCACATCTGGTACAGCCACAGCCAGGGCTGGCCCGGGTAGCTGCCGGTCTCGTTCATGACGCCCCACTGGTCGCCGGTCAGGTGCATGGACTGGGCCAGGTTGGCGTAGTAGCCGCCGTCCGCGATGAACAGCAGTGGCTTGGTGTAGTCGGTGCCGTAGAACTGCCGCTGGGCGAGCAGGTCGGTGTCGAGCGCGCCGCTGCGGGCCATGGCCAGCTCGGCGGACATCATCGCCGGGACCGGCCCGTCGGCGGCGGGCGGGACCACCGGGTTCCCGTTCACGAACTTGACCTTCGTCACGGCGGTGTCGTAGGCGGTGGCCCACTTCAGCTGCTGGGCGGGCGTGGCGGCCTTGTAGGTCGCCAGCGGCGCGGCGACCGCGTGGTCGGTCCCGGCCAGCGCGGACAGCGGCGAGAGCACGAACACCTGGGCGGCATTGATGGGCTGGGTGACGCCGGCCAGCTTCTGCCAGTTCACCGGCCCCACCTGCTGCACCGCGGCGGTCCCGTTGTTGTACGGCGGGCCGTAGGAGGCGGCCAGGGCGGTGCCGTTCAGCTCGGTGCCCGCGGTCGCGAGGAAGTCGGCCGGCGCCACCTTGGCCCAGGACTGCACGCTCACCGGCGGCACATCCGGGGAGGACAGCACGGCCGCGCAGATGAGCACCAGGGCCGTGGCGATGCCCGTGGCGATGGTGGCTTCCTTCAGGATGTCG
>CAVPFC010000053.1:0-244630 GCA_963703605.1 uncultured Actinomycetes bacterium | reverse complement strand
GTGGAACCATCTCGGGACTCACGCTGACGAAGCAATAACCCGTGTTGCCGGTTGCCACCCCCGCCGGTCGCATCCGCATGCCTTTTCGATAACTGGGTCATTTTCGACAAGCAGAAAATGTGATCCAGGGTAACACCGCGAGTGATCTCGATGAAAAACTCACGCAGATTCCGGTTGCTCGGTGCCGCTCGGAGCAGCGATGCCCAAGAAGACAAGAATGGCACGATTCAGCCGCAGCATGTCCTCATCAGCAAGCCTTCCGACATGCGTGCCGATCTTTCCTTTCGGAACGGTCGTGATCTTATCCACCATCAATCGGCAGATAGCTCGCAAGCCGTTGCTTTCGTTTGGCTGCACCGGCAGGCGAAACAGAGGAGCATCTGTTGGGTCGGTAGTGAAAGCGCACACCGTGATCGAATCGGTCATGTCGAAACGGTCCTCTTGAAGAATCACAACCGGACGGGGTTTGCCGGCGTATTCCTTGCCCCCCGCGAGCGTCCAAATCTGCCCCCGCCTCACATCGCGCCCCAATCAGAGACAGCGTTGATGAAGTCCTGGTCCTCCTTCGCGTGAGGACTCTTGGCGACAGCGAGGGACTGCCTGTGTGCCTCTGTCACAAAAGCAGGCGAGCGCAGGTCGGGGACCCAAATCTGGATAGGTCGCAAACCCTGTTGGCGAGGGTTTCTAGCAACCCGGGGGGCCACCGCCTTGCCTCCACACTTAGTCTCCTTAGCGGCGGCGAGCAGCAGCAACCGCCCCCATCGCGTTCACTTCCAAGGTAGGTGGTTTCCGGCTCGAATGGGGTTTGGGTGTGACGGTAATGTGCACGTCATGGCCGAGTAAGAGCAGGAAGCCAACAAGCCGCTCCATGGAGAAATCAGTGAGGCGGCCGCGCTTCAAGGCGGAGACTTTGGGCTGGTCTACATTCAACACCTTCCCGGCTTGTACTTGTGTCAGTTTGCGGGCTTCGATGATGTCAACGATCCGGTGAGCCAGATCAGCCTTCGCACGTGCCTCTTGGGGATCAACGACACCCAGATCAGCGTAGACGTTGTCAGTGCCTTCCACGTATCCATGCTTTTTCATCGTGATTTGTTGCCTGCTTAGCGTAATTTTCCTGTTCAGCCTAAACTCTTCCTGCTCGGCTTTTCCAGCTCTACCACTTGCGCGAGGCGCTTTTCCACGAGTTTCATTTCATGCCTCGGCGTCGCGATGCCCCGTTTGGACTTCTTCTGGAAAACATGCAAAACGTAAACGGCTTTTGGAAACCTCACGGTATAGACGGCCCTGAACGTATCGCCCCGGAAATCGGAAACGATCTCCAGCACGCCCGGTGCAATACCTTTCAGGGGCTTCGCGTTCTCCGGCATTTTGCCCCTCTGGACGCGCTCCAACGCAAACCCAATCTCGTCCTTGACCTCTTCCGGCAGTTCGCGCAGCACCTCCAGCGAATCCCCGACGAAACGCAGCGGTCTCATCGAAGTAGCTGTCATGTTCAACTAATATAATATGCT
Organism: uncultured Actinomycetes bacterium; assembly: GCA_963703605.1. Taxonomy (GTDB): domain Bacteria; phylum Actinomycetota; class Actinomycetes; order Streptosporangiales; family Streptosporangiaceae; genus DASXKD01. The sequence goes on along the minus strand of CAVPFC010000053.1, from coordinate 243,116 downwards.
AGTTCTAGCATACTGTCAAGACGGGAACAATCCGGACGCTCAGAAAGCGTCCCTTGGAGGCGTGGTACAACGGCTCACCACTGGGCTGCGGCATCCTCGTCGCTGAACACGTTCAGCGGCCAGCTTGCACTGTCGTCCCTCGAAGATTCCGTCGCAACAGCTACCCCCAGCAGTCGTGAGCGCCTCCGCGTGGAGCACCCTAAGGCATCTGTTCTGTGATTGCTAAAGGGCGACAGAAAGCGTGGAAGTTCCCGTTGGTCAGGGCGATGGCCGAGGCGACGATCGCCACGCGGATTGATGTGGCGTCGATTCTCCGAGACCTTCGTCGGGACTGGTCGGATGGGCCCCCGACGTCTAACACACTGAGTGGAACCATCTCGGGACTCACGCTGACGAAGCAATAACCCGTGTTGCCGGTTGCCACCCACGCCGGTCGCATCCGCATGCCTTTTCGATAACTGGGTCATTTTCGACAAGCAGAAAATGTAATCCAGGGTAACACCGCGAGTGATCTCGATGAAAAACTCACGCAGATTCCGGTTGCTCGGTGCCGCTCGGAGCAGCGATGCCCAAGAAGACAAGAATGGCACGATTCAGCCGCAGCATGTCCTCATCAGCAAGCCTTCCGACATGCGTGCCAATCTTCCCTTCGGAACGGTCGTGATCTTATCCACCATCAATCGGCAGATAGCTCCCAAGCCCTTGCTTCCACATGGCAGGCGGAACAGAGGAGCATCTGTTGGGTCGGTAGTGAAAGCGCACACCGTGATCGAATCGGTCATGTCGAAACGGTCCTCTTGAAGAATCACAACCGGACGGGGTTTGCCGGCGTATTCCTTGCCCCCCGCGAGCGTCCAAATCTGCCCCCGCCTCACATCGCGCCCCAATCAGAGACAGCGTTGATGAAGTCCTGGTCCTCCTTCGCGTGAGGACTCTTGGCGACAGCGAGGGACTGCCTGTGTGCCTCCGTCACAAAAGCAGGCGAGCAGGTGGGACCCAAATCTGGATAGGTCGCAAACCCTGTTGGCGCAGCCGCTTGCGATGCTCTCTAACTTTATCCCTAGACGACTTGGAGTGAGTCCGCGCTCCCATTGCTTCACCTCCACGAGTGGTTACATGTAACCTATCACAACTCCTTTTTGGTTCGAAACTTGTTAGCTCTGCCGGTCCAAAAGGTCCAAAAGAAGGAGCTTGACATAGAGCGAATAAAAAGCGAATATGATTTGGCTGTGGGCAAAGCCCAGCTATCCGCAAGCTGACATCGGAGAAGTCTCTTGATGCGTCGCAGTGCCCGAATTTGTGCAAGCATGATTGCGCAAATAACACGGGATTGCTTTGTGGCCGAGCGCGTAGGCTGTGGTAATGGCGACAGGCAGCTCTCGGTTTGTGCAACCTGATTGCACAAGGGCCGCTCACCGCCGAAGAAATGCGTTCAAGAGCGGTCAGAGATCAACGTTAGGGGCGCGGTTGAACTGGGATGTGTGTACGCCCCGCCCGGTCGTTTGGCAAGTGAGCCGCCGGAACCCTCGTTACCCCCGTGACCTGTTCAGCGGCTCCCGCCGCGCACTACTCTGACGTGCCAATCGCTTTTCGGCTGGCGGAGAACAAAAAACCATGACTCATGGAAAGCTTTTCGTCCAGCTTCTTTGTGGATTCACCACTTTGGTATTTTTGCCGGGCTGCGGCGGCGGTGGCAGCGGCTCAACGTCAACTTCCACGCCGTCTTCCATCAGCGTGAGCGTCAGTCCGGCCACCGCGTCGCTCGGTGGCGGCGGCACACAGTCCTTCATAGCTACGGTTGCCAACGACTCGTCCAATGGGGGCGTGACCTGGAGCATCGGCTCCGGCGCGGGGACGCTCAGCGCTTCCACCTCGACCAGTGTCACTTATACCGCGCCGGCCGTGGTCAGCACGGCCTCTGCTGTGACGCTGACGGCTACCAGCAAGACCGACACGACGAAGTCCGCTCCGGCGGCCATCGCGGTGACCCCGGCCTCCTCGTCGAGGATCGCAATCACGAGCGTTTCCACGAGCTCGCCCAACTCCATTGACCTCACTCCAGATGGGCACGACCGGCATCAATCCGAGCAATGCCGTCACGCTTACGTTTTCCAATAGTTCGGGGTTTTCCGCCACCGAGCAGGCCGTGCGCGTTCAGTCCGATGGGACAGTGATTGCAGGCGTACCACTTTACGTCATCCCGAGCACCGGCCAGATCGGCCAAGGAACGGTCTCGCTGGTGCTAACGCAGAGCAGCGTTCCCAGTCCTCCGCCTTCAACCCCCCTGACCATCCAGAATCTGCCAGCGCTAAGCACGTATGGAACCGAGCTCGGCCAAATCAGCCATAGCTTCTTGATTTTCGAAGCGATGCTTCATGCCAGAAGGCTCAATGAATTTCAGGCAGCGCAGCAACTGGTTGGGACCAGCGTGCATACGGCGAGCGCCCAAACCGTTATGCAAGATCTGGTCAATGCGTCGAATCTGGCCCGGGCCGATGTCGACAACATCATGTCGAACAATGGAACCGTGTTCAGTTGGGGTTCTGTCGGCGGAACCAGCCTTCAGTTCAACTCGACGCAATTGGATGCGATGGATCGCATCATTGCGGTTTATCTGACCCAACAGTTTCTTTCCTCCGGCAGTGCGTCCGCCTCTTCCCCAACATCCCGCTCTCGAACCGGGAAACCGCCAATCCGCCCCGAGCTCAACTTCGGGTCCGTCGGATCGTTGTTGACTTGCCTGGGTTCCAATACCAGCGCCTGCTTCATGCAAGCGCAAGAGGCCGTGAAGAGTTCACCGAACCCGACCGACACCAGCACCGCCTGGCTGACGGGAATGAAGGCTACCCTCAACCTGGGTGGGGCCGGGCAAGATGCCGCACTCCCCGGGCTGGCCCTGGGGTTTGTTCACCTTTCGGCCGGTTTGGATTCTCTGACCCATGCCGTCAGTGATGCCGCGACCCGCCGTCTGGCCGGCAGCCGGGCCGCCCGGCGCGGCGTGGTCTGGCTGCTGCGGGCGCAGGAGCAGGACGGGTCCTGGTTCGGCCGGTGGGGCGCCAACTACATCTACGGCACCGGCGCGGTGGTGCCCGCGCTGATCGCCGCCGGGGTGAGGCCCGGCAAGCCGGCCATCCGGCGCGCGGTCGACTGGCTGGAGTCGCACCAGAACCCGGACGGCGGCTGGGGCGAGGACATGCGCTCCTACGACGACCCGTCCCTGGCCGGGCGCGGGGTTTCCACCGCGTCGCAGACCGCCTGGGCGCTGCTTGCGCTGCTGGCAGCGGCGGGCGACGGGCCGCCGGGCGCGTCGGCCGAGGCCGGCATCCGCTGGCTCGCCGAGCACCAGCGCCCGGACGGCACCTGGGACGAGCCCGAGTACACCGGCACCGGGTTCCCCGGCGACTTCTACCTGAACTACCACCTGTACCGGCTCGTCTTCCCGGTCAGCGCGCTCGGCCGGTACCTATCCTCTCCCGCCCCGGGCGACGGCTCCGCCGCCGCCCTTCCACCCCCGGGGACGCCGTGACCACGCCCGTGACGCCCGCCGGGTCGCCCGCTGCGCCGCGGCCGGCCCCCGAGGACCGGCCCTCGCTGCTGGTGTGCTCCCCGCTCCGGCTCGAGGCCGTAGCGGTCCGGCGCGGCCTGGGCAGGGCGGTGGGGCCGGGGCAAGGCGCCGTGCAGGTGCGGGCGACCGGCTACGGGCCGGCCCGGTCCCGCCGCCAGGCGGCGGCGCTGGCCGGTGAGGCGTTCGGCCTGCTGGCCGTGGCCGGCGTGGGCGGCGGCCTGACCGACGCCCTCGTCCCCGGTGACCTGGTGGTCGGCACCGAGGTCAGCGACGGGACCACGACCACCCGCTGCCCGGTGGCGCCGCTGCTGGCCGGGGAGTTGCGCCGGGCCGGGCAGCGCGTCACCACCGGGCCGGTGATCACCGTTGACCGGCTTGCTGGTGGTCCCAGCCGCCAGCAACTGGCCGCCGGCGGGGCGGTGCTGGCCGACATGGAGTCGGCACCCCTCGCCGCGGCCGCGGGGGAGCGCCCGGTGGCGGTGCTCCGCGCCGTGTCCGATACCCCGGCGCGGCCCCTGCTGCGCCCCGGCATCGTCACCGGTGGCCTGGCCGCGCTGCGCGCCCTGCACGCGGCGGCGCCCGTGCTGGCCCGCTGGGCCGCGGCGGCGGGCCCGCGGCGGGTGCTGCTGGCCGGGCCGCGGTCGTTCTGCGCGGGCGTCGAGCGGGCCATCGACATCGTCGAGAAGGTGCTCGACCAGCACGGGGCCCCGGTGTACGTGCGCAAGCAGATCGTGCACAACACCCACGTCGTGGCCCGCCTGGAACAGCGCGGCGCGGTGTTCGTGGACGAGCTTTCCGAGGTCCCCGACGGGGCCTGCGTGGTGTTCTCCGCGCACGGGGTCTCCCCGGCGGTCCGCGCGGAGGCGGCGCGGCGCGGCCTGGACGCGGTGGACGCAACCTGCCCGCTGGTGGCCAAGGTGCACGCGGAGGCGCGCCGGTTCGCCGCCGACGGCTACCTGGTGGCGCTCATCGGGCACGCCGGGCACGAGGAGGTCGAGGGCACGCTCGGCGAGGCCCCGGACTCGATGGCGCTGGTCCAGACCGCGCAGGACGTGGCGGCGCTGCGCCCGGCCGATCCGGAGAAGGTCGCCTACCTGATGCAGACCACGCTCGCCGTGGACGAGGCCGCCGACGTGTCGGCCGCGCTGCGCGAGCGGTTCCCGGCCGCCCGGGCCCCGGGCAGCGACGACATCTGCTACGCCACCACCAACCGGCAGCGGGCCATCCGGGCCGTTGCCGCCGACGCCGACCTCGTGCTCGTGGCCGGCTCCGCCAACTCGTCCAACTCGGTCCGGCTGGTGGAGACCGCCGAACGAGCCGGGACGCCCGCCCACCTCATCGACGGGCCGTCCGACATCCAGCTCGGCTGGCTGGCGGGCGCGTCCACGATCGGCCTGACCGCCGGCGCCTCGGCGCCGCCGGCCGTGGTCGACGACATCATCACGGCCCTGTCCGGCCTCGGCCCCGTCGAGGTCACCGAGCGCGTGATCACCACTGAGAACATCCGGTTCAGCCTGCCCAAGGAGGTTCGGGCAACATGAGCATGCCGCTGCGACAAAGCCTGCGGATCGGGACGTACCTCATGCGTCAGAAGCTCACCCGTAACGACAAGTTCCCGCTCCTGGTCGAGCTCGAGCCGCTGTTCGCCTGCAACCTCAAGTGCGCGGGCTGCGGGAAGATCCAGCAGCCGCACGACGTGCTGAAGCAGCGGATGCCGGTGGAGCAGGCGCTGGCCGCGATCGAGGAGTGCGGCGCGCCGATGGTGTCCATCGCCGGCGGCGAGCCGCTCATGCACCCACAGATCGACGTCCTGGTCGCCGAGCTGATCAAGCGCAAGAAGTTCGTGTTCTTGTGCACGAACGCGCTGCTGATCGGCAAGAAGATCGACAAGTTCAAGCCGTCGCCCTACTTCGCCTGGGTGGTGCACATCGACGGGCTGAAGGAGCGGCACGACCGGTCGGTCTGCAAGGACGGGGTGTTCGACGAGGCGGTCGCCGCGATCAAGGAGCTGAAGCGCCGCGGGTTCACGGTGAACACCAACACCACGTTCTTCAACACCGACACCCCGCAGACCGTCATCGACGTGCTCAGCTACCTCAACGACGACCTCGGCATCGACCAGATGCAGATCTCCCCGGCCTACGCCTACGAGAAGGCCCCGGACCAGGAGCATTTCCTCGGGGTCAACGAGACCAGGGAGCTGTTCCGCAAGGCGTTCGCCGACGGCAACCGGCGCCGCTGGCGGCTGAACCACACCCCGCTCTTCCTGGACTTCCTCGAGGGGAAGAGCGACTTCGGCTGCACCGCCTGGGGGATCCCCTCGTACTCGCTGCTCGGCTGGCAGCGGCCTTGCTACCTGATGAACGACGGGTACGTGAAGACCTACAAGGAGCTGATCGAGACCACCGACTGGGACAGCTACGGCCGCGGCAAGGACCCGCGGTGCGCGAACTGCATGGCGCACTGTGGTTACGAGCCGTCGGCGGTGCTCGCCACGATGGGCTCGCTGAAGGAGTCGCTTCGGGCGATGCGCGGTTCCTAGCGCCCGGCCGCCTGGCGGTCGGGCGCGTGACGGCCGGCCGCCCGGCGCGTCACGCCTCCTCGGCCGCCACCTCGTCGCCCGGGCCGTTGTTGGCCCGCGGGAACGACTGCTCGCACCACACGACCTTGCCGGTGGACGTCCGGCGGGCTCCCCACCGGGCGGACAGCTTGCTGACGATCTGAAGGCCGCGGCCGCGCTCGTCGTCCCGGGCGGCCATCCGCAGCCGGGGCAGCGCGGAGGAGTTGTCGATCACCTCGCAGACCAGGGTGCCCTCCTTGATCAGCCGCAGCGTGACCGGCCCGTCGGCGTACCTGATGGCGTTGGTCACCAGCTCGGAGGCCAGGAGCTGAGTGGTGCCCACCATGCTGGCGAGGTCCCACTTCGCCAGCGGCTCGGCCACCAGGGCCCGCGCCTCACCCGCCGCGGTCAGTTCCCCGGGCAGCGCCCAGGACGCCTGCTGGCTGCCGTCGATCCGGCCCAGCCGGGCGATCAGCACCGCGATGTCGTCCCGGTGCTGGTCGGCGTAGGCGCTGGCCAGGATCGCCTTGCACAGGTCTTCCATCGAGCGGGTCGCGGTGTCGGCGTCGAAGACCGACTGAAGCCGCTTCAGCCCGTCGTCGATATCCCGGCCCCGGCTTTCCACCAGCCCGTCGGTATAGAGGACGAACAGGCTGCCGTCCTCGATCTCGAAGGTCCGGCTGGAGATCAGCCCCTCGCCGACCCCGAGCGGGGGGGCGGGGGAGACGTCGAGGAACTCACTGCTGCCGTCCGGCCGTACCAGCAGCGGCGGCAGGTGCCCGGCCGAGGCGACCTCGCAGGTGCCGTTGACCGCGTCGTACGTGGCGTACGCGCAGGTGGCGAAGTGCGGCTCGCGGTCGCCGATCTTCCGCATGAGCTCGTTGAGCTGCTGCAACGACTCCGCCGGCGGCAGCTCGAGCATGGACAGAGTCTGGATGGCCGTGCGCAGCCGCCCCATCGTGACCGCGGCCCGGACACCGTGGCCCGCCACGTCCCCCACCACGAGCGCGACCCGTGCGCCGGGCAGGTTGATCGACTCGTACCAGTCGCCGCCGACCTCGATGAGCTGGCTGCCGGGCAGGTAGCGGTGCTGGATCTCGACCGACGACGGCGCGGAGAGCCCGGTTGGCAGCAGGCTCCGCTGTAGCGTCAGGGCCGTGGCCCGCTCCCTGTTGTACCGGCGGGCGTTGTCGATGAAGATCGCCGCCCGGGAGGCGAACTCCATGCCGATCTCGGTGTCGTAGGCGTCGAAGGCGCGGAACCCCTTCCGCCGGGTGCACACGATGAAGCCGAGCGTGGACCCGCGCGCGTTGAGCGGCAGCACCAGCATGGACGTGCCAGCCAGCAGCTTGACCAGCGGGCGGCGCAGCCACGACTCGGCGATCTCGATGACGTCCTTGGCGGCCATGGTGGTCTCGCGCACCGGTTTGCCGGTGTTCATGCACTCGCTGTAGGGGGTGCCCTGCGGGTACCGCAGCACCTCCCCGGTGGGGAACGTCGCGTCCCACTCGGGGTCGTTGTCGTCGGCCGCGACCGCCATCCGGCGCAGCAGGTGTGACCCGTCGGTCACCGGCGCGGGCGGTTCGTCGGCCGCCACCAGGCTCTCCAGCAGCAGCAGCCCGGCCGAGTTGCAGAAGTGCGGCACCACGATGTTGATCAGCCCGCGCGCCATCTGGTCCAGGTCGAGGGTGGCCCCGATCTGACGGAACGTCTCGTCGAGCAGGGCGTGCCGCATCAGCGCCGGGTCCAGGAACTGCTCCACGCTGGGCGGCGGCATGCGCAGAATGGCCAGCGCGGATGGGCACCCGTCGCCGTTGCCGCGCATGGGCTGCAAGGTGACCACGGTGTCGATGGGGCCGCTGCGCTGGGATTTGAGCGTGAGCACCGCGGTCGCCTCCCGGCCGGCCTTGGCGGCCTCAAGCAGGCTGGTCAGCGGCATACCCGGGATGGGCGTTTCGACCACGAGGTCGCTCAGGTGCGTGCCGAGCAATGCCCCATCGGTCGAAGCCAGAATTTCCTGGGCATTTCGGTCATGCTGCACTATCCGGCCGGCTTGATCTACGCCGAGAATCAATGTCCGAACGGATGTATGAGATAGCAGCGTAGTGATCTTTGCACGATACCCGACTTCGGCCCGCCCGCTCCGGGTGACCGGGGAAGCGCCACTATGCCGAATAAGATACGTTTTGCGCTCCTGGCCTGGCCGCCGGCCACGTCCGTTTCGGCCCCCGATCTTGCTTTACGCCTTCCGGGGGGCTGGCGGGGCACCAGGCCGTTGGGGGTGAACCCGGCCCCGGACGGCTCCCGGGCGAGCCGGGCCCGTACGCTACGCTCGCTCTGCCGCACGCGCCGCCGCGGCTGACCGGCGAGGAGGGGCATGGCGCGGCGGGGACGGCTAAGGTCCCGTCACGCCTCGCGCCGGCTCATTTGAGAGCGCCGCCGCCCGCTACGCTCGCCGGGCTGATCCGCGAGGATCCGTGTGAGGAGGGGTCATGGGGGAGCGTCCCCGGGTGACGGTCCTGGGCAGCCTCAACACCGACATCTCGGTTCCCGTCCCGCATCTGCCGGGACCTGGCGAAACGGTACTCGCGGCGGCTCCCGCCAGCATCGGCACCGGCGGGAAGGGGGCCAACCAGGCCATCGCGGCCGCCCGGCTCGGCGCCTCGGTGCGGATGGTGGGGTGCTGCGGCGACGACGAGTTCGGCGGCCGCCTGCGGGCCGCCCTGGTCACGGAGGGGATCGACGCGGCCGGCCTGCGCGCGGTCCCCGGCGCGCCCTCCGGGCTGGCCCTGATCACCGTGGACCCCGCGGGCGAGAACGTCATCGCGGTCGCGCCGGGCGCGAACGGGCTGGCCGGCGAGACCGAGGTGGCGGCCGTGTTCAGCGCGCCCTGCGATGCGCTGGTCTTGTCCGCCGAGATCCCCGTGCCGGTGCTGGCGGCTGCGCTGCGCCGGGCGCGGGCAGGGGGATGGAAGGGCGACGGCGGAGCCGGCGCCCGGGGCGGGGAGCGAGGAGCAACAGTGACCGTGCTCAACCTGGCGCCGGTGCCCGAGGAGGCGGCCGGGCTCCTCGCGGAACAGCCGTCCTGGCTGGTGGTCAACGCGCACGAGGCCGCGGCGCTGCTGGGCGCCGAGGCCGGCGACGTGGCGGAGGCGCAGGCCATGGCCGCGCGCCTGGCCGCCGGGGGTTCCAGGGCCGGCGCCGGCCCCGGGAGCGACCCGGGCTCCGTGGCCGGCCCCGGGGGTGGAAGGGCGACGGCAGGGGGTGGCAGGGCGGCGGCGGAGCCGTCGCCCGGGGCGGGAAGAGAAGAGCCGTCGCCCGGGGTGGGAAGCCTGGAGAGCCGTTACGTAGTGATCACGCTGGGCGCCGCGGGCGCGGTGCTGGCCGGCCCGGACGTTGCGGCCGCCGTCGACGGGTTCAGCGTCCCGGCCGTGGACACCGTGGGAGCGGGGGACGCGTTCGTCGGCGCCCTCGCGGTCGCCCTGGCCGCCGGCCTGGAACCGGTCGCGGCGGTGCGGGCGGCGTGCGCCGCCGGGGCGGCGGCCACCACCCGGCGGGGCGCGCAGCAAGGTCTGCCCCGGCCCGCCGACGTGCTCACGGCCACGGGCTTCCGCTGGCCGCAGACCGCGCGATGACGACCGCCAGCGAGAACCGCCCCGTGAGAGTCGGCCCGTGAGAACCGGCCCGTGAGAACGGGGCAGTGAGAACGGAGCAGTGAGAACGGGCAGTGAGAACCGGCAGCGACGGCCGTGCGGCAACGGCCGCGACGAGGAGGGAGTTGCGGTGCAGGAGCCCAGCGGGCCGGTCATCGAGCAGCTGTCAACCCGGGTGGTCTACGAGAACTCGCACTTCCGCCTGCGCGAGGACGGCATCCGGCGGCCGGACGGCTCGACCGGAACCTACGCGTACCTCGAGAAGCCTGACTTCGCGCTGATCATGCCGGCCGAGAACGACGGCTTTTACCTGGTAGAGCAGTACCGGTACCCGATCCGCCAGCGCTCCTGGGAGTTCCCGCAGGGCACGTTTCCGTCGCTGGCCCCCACCGACGACCCGGAACTGCTCGCCCGGGAGGAACTGCGCCAGGAAACCGGCCTGACCGCCCGCGCGCTGCGTCACCTGGGCCACCTGCAGTGCGCGACCGGCCAGATCAGCCAGGGTTTCGACGTCTTCGTGGCGACCGGCCTGACCCCGGGCCCGCCGGACCTCGAACTCGAAGAACAAGATCTGCGCAGCAAATGGTTCCCGCGCGGCGAGCTCGACGACATGATCCGCCGCGGCGTGATCACCGACGACTCCTCCCTCGCCGCCTACACCTTGTTCCTCCTGGACGGCGCGTAACCGCCGGCGTCGCGGCTGCCGGAGAACGACGATGCCCCCGTGAGCGGGGCTCACCGGGGGCTTCGTCGGCGGCGCTGGCGTGCGGTCGCCTCCTCGGCGAGTGGCACCACGCGGCTCCAGCCGAACGGTATTCCGCGAGGGCAATATAGATGCGGCCCGGGGGATCCAAGCACGCCAGCGATTGGGTCCAACGCGCCTGCCCGCCGGGCTATTCCAGCCCGCCCAGAGGTATTTCGCTACGGTGCCGGGTGATCATCGCCGTAGGATGCGCGGGTGAGCGACCTGGACCGGGCGGCGGTACTCGACGCCCTCGACGCGGTGTACCAGAAGGTGAGCGCCGTGGCCGGCGGCCTCCGGGCGGCGGACCTGATGCGGCCGAGCCGGTGCGCTGGCTGGGCCGTGGCGGACGTCCTCTACCACGAGCTGCTCGACCCGCGCCGCGCCCTCCGCGCGTACGCCTCACCGTCGGACGGCCCCGCCGACCGCGACGACGTGTCCTACTGGCTGGACTACGCGCCGGGCGGCGGCGACGATTCCGGTTCGGCCGCGGACGAGGCGGCGGCGCACGCGCGTTATGTCCGGATCGCCGCTTCGGCGTACCAGCCGGACTGGCTGGTCTGGGAATGGACCGAAACCTCGGCCGCCGCCTGCCGGGCCGCCCGGGCGTGCGATCACCCGATGGTGACCACGCAGGGCCACGTGCTGTCGGCGGCCGACTTCACCGCCACGCTCGCGGTCGAGGCCGCCGTGCACTACCTGGACCTGACCGTGGACCTGCCGTCCGCCCCCGAACCCGACCCGGCCTCGCTGGCCCTGGTGCGGCGCGTGCTGACCGGCCTCCTCGGTGCTCCGCTGCCGGACTCCTGGGACGACGCCACCGCCGCCCTCAAGGGAACGGGGCGCGACCCCCTCACCGGCGCCGACCGCCAGACCCTGGGCCCGCTGGCCGCCCGCTTCCCCCTCTTCGGCTAGCCGGTCACCGCGCGGGGTTGACGTAGGAGCCCCGGCCCATCACGGTGACGACCAGGCCCTCCTGCCGCAGCAAGGCGATGGCCTTGCGCGCGGTCCCACGGGCGACGCCGAACTCCTGCTGCAACTGTGACTCGCTGGGCACGGGCCGGTCCGGCAGCAACTGGCCTGACTCGATCCGTGCCCGCAGAATGTTGGCCACCTGGATGTAAACAGGCGTGGCACTCTCCGGATCGACGCTCTCCCGCGCGGACATGCTTGGCAGCTAACCCGTGCATGCTCATGAACCACCGTCCGGATACGGGGCTTCCCGGCTATGGACGGGCATAGACAGGTTGGCTACGATGCTGCCATGCATTCCCACCCCGATCGCGCGCAAAACCAGCCCTCGTCCGGGGCTGTTTCTATGACCGATGACCTGGCCAGGCTCAGGGAGGAACACCCTGGCTGGAACTTCGGGACCGTGTGGACGACCGTGAACAGCGGCCCCGACCAGCGCCGGATCTGGGCCTCCCGCAACGGGGTCCTGCTGTCCGCCTGGAACGCCGCCGAACTCTCCCGCGACATCGGCCGCGAACAGGCCGCCAAACCCAAGCTGGAGGGGGAGACCTCGCCCTGAATGGCGGGCCCGGGTTTGTCAGTGGCCGGTGCTTGATTGGCGCTCATGAAGTTATGGAGGCAGCATGAGTGTCGTGAGCATCGCCGAAGCCTGGCCGGCCCCGGGCAAGCCGTTCACCGTCGCGGAACTGGACCGGATGCCCGATGACGGGCACCGGTACGAACTCCTCGACGGGACGCTGGTCGTGAGCCCCCGGCCGGGCAATCCGCATCAGGAGGTGGCGGCCGAGTTGCTGGGCCTGCTCCGGGCGGCGTGCCCGGCGGGCATGCGCGCGTTGCCTGAGCCCGCCGTCCAGATCTCGCGGAAGACCGAGTTCGACCCGGACCTCGTGGTCATCAAGCGGGAGCAAGTGACCGCGGCGAAGTGCACGGAGCCGCCGCTGCTCGTGGTGGAAGTGCGTTCACCGAGTACCGCCTTGATCGACCTCAACCGGAAGAAGGCCGCGTACGAGCGGTTCGGGGTCGAGTCGTACTGGGTGGTGGTTCCCGATCCGGACGACCCTGAGCTGATCGTCTTCGAGTTGGCTGCCGGGCGCTACAAGGAAGCCGCCCATGTTGTGGGCGGCCAGGTATTCGCCGCCGGCCGGCCGTTCAGCGTCGAGGTGGTTCCGGCCCGGCTGGTCGCGGGACTGCGGTCCTGAGCCTGGCCGCGGGGACGTCTCGCATTGTGGGCGCGGGCAGGCGATAGTGTTTGATTTCCACAGTCAGGTGGTACGAGGAGCGTCGCACGTGGCCGGGGACGAATCCCTGATCGGCTCCATCGGCATGATCATCATTGCCACCCGCGGCGCCGCCGGCCCTGGCGAGGTCCTGGTCAAGATCCGCGGCGGATCTGAGGCGTACATCGCCTGGTCCGCCGAGCCGATTCCCCGGGGCTCGACCGTGCTGGTCATCAACAACCGCGGCACGCGGACCGTCGACGTGAGCCCGTGGACAGACCCCCTGAACCCATTTCCCGACGATGCCGTCTGAGGAGCTTCACCATGTTCGGATACCGAGTTCCCGCCCCCGACGATGCGATGATGATCTCCGGCGGCAGACGCCGGCGGGGCGGTGCGCCGTTCCGGGTCGTCGTCGGGCACGGCACCTTTGTTTTCCCGCTGTTCCGCAAGGCGCGCTACCTGACCCTGTCCATGCAGGAGTCCGAGGTCGCCGAGGCCTGCGTCACCAAGCAGGGCATCACGGTGAACGTCCGGGCCGTGATCGCCTTCAAGGTCGGCAACGATGACGAGAGCATCATCAACGCCGGCCAGCGGTTCCTGTCCGACCAGGACCAGATGTCCACGCTGACCGGCCGTATCTTCGCCGGCCACCTTCGCTCGATCATCGGCTCGATGACGGTGGAGGAGATCGTCACCGAACGCCAGAAGCTCGCGACCGAGGTCCTGGACGGCTCGAAGGGCGAGATGGCCAAGATCGGCCTCACCGTGGACTCGCTCCAGATCCAGTCGATCGACGACATGAACTCCGGCTACATCGACGCGATGGCGGCCCCGCACCGCGCCGCGATCCAGCGGCAGGCGAAGATCGCCCAGGCCCAGGCCAACCAGGCCTCTGCCGAAGCCGAGCAGGCGTCGCAGCGCAAGCAGGCCGAGTACGCCCGGCAGACCGCGGTGGTACAGGCCCAGTACAAGGCCGAGGTGGACAAGGCGCAGGCCGAGTCGGCGCAGGTGGGCCCCCTCACCCAGGCCCAGGCGCAAATGGGGGTTATCGCGGCCCAGGCCGACCTGGCCAACCGCCAGGCCGAGTTGCGCCAGCGCCAGCTCGTCACCGAGGTCGTCAGGCCCGCCGAGGCGGAGGCGGACAAGGTCCGCATCCTCGCCCAGGCCGACGCGGAGCGGATGCGCATCCTGGCTTCGGCGGCGGCGTCGCACGACCGGGTGGCCCTGGACCGGATGCTCATCGACCAGCTTCCGCAGATCGTCAAGGAGGCCGCCGGCGGCCTCGCCGGAGCCAACGTCAACGTGCTCAACGGCGCGGAAGGGCTGGGCGAGCTCACCGCCGGCCTGGTCGCCCAGGGCCTGACCATCCTTGACTCCGTCAAGCGCAATCTCGCCGCCTCGCCCACCACGCGACCCGGGACGGACGACGGCGACGACGGCGACGACGGCGACCCCCAGGAGACCGCCACCAGGGCGCTCCCCAGCGGTTCCGCCGACGGGTCGGCCGCCAGGTAACGGCGGCGGCCCGGGCATGCGAGAGCGAGCAGCAAGGGGGATCTGCGATGCGCCCAGTTATTAGGCGCGTTCTGTGCCTCACGGCGCCGGGGGCGGCGCTGGCCCTGCTGGGTTTAACCGGAGCCAGCGGCGCGGCTGGCGCCGCCGGTGTGGCTGGCACGGCCGCCGCGCCGCCGGCCCCCCCGCCGGTGACCGTCTACGTCGCCAACCAGGGCTCCGGCACGGTGACGCCGATCCGGGTCGCCACCAACCGGCCCGGCCGGGCGATCAACACCCACGGTGCCAACAGCATCACGGCCACGCCGGACGGCAGGACCGTCTACGCCGGCAGCGTCGGCCCGGAGACGGTGACCCCGATCCGGACCGCCACCAACCACGCCCGGCGGGCGATCAAGGCGGGAGGCGGCAACCTGCTGGTCACCCCCGACGGGAAGACCCTCTACGCCTTCGGCGACCTCGGCACCATGACCCCCATCCGGGTCGCCACGAACACGCCCGGGAAGACGATCATGACCGGGGCTGACCTGTTCGGCCCTCAGTCCGTCGCGATCACGCCGAACGGGAGGACCCTCTATCTCCTCAACTTCCTCCGCCGCAGGGTGATCCCGGTCCGGACCGCCACCAACAGGGTCGGCACGGCGATCAGGGTCGGGAAGGATCCCGCTGCCATCGCGGTCACGCCCAACGGGAAGACCGCCTACGTCGCCAACTCCGGCTCGGGCACCGTAACCCCGGTCAGCACCGCTAGCGGCACGGCCGGCCCGCCGATCAGCGTCAGAAGCGATCCTGAGTCTCTGGTGATCACGCCCAACGGGAAGACCGTCTACGTGGCCAGCCTCGGCTCGAACACGGTGACCCCGATCGACACCACCACCAACAAGGCCGGACAGCCCATCCCCGTCGGCGCGCCGGGCGCCATGGCGATCACCCCGGACGGCAAGATCGTCCTGGTCGCCAATTTCGGCGGGCACACGGTGACCCCGGTCCAGACCGCCACCAACAAGGCCGGACAGCCCATCCGCGTGGGCCTCGGCCCCATCGCCATCGCGATCACCCCGGACGGGACAATGGCCTACGTGGCCAACTTCGGCAACGGCAGGGTTCAGGGACACACCGTGACCCCCATCCGGATCGCCACCCTCCGGGCCGGCCGGGCGATCAGGGTTGGCCTCGACCCCATCGACCTGGTCATCGTTCGCTGACCCCTTCGATCTGAAAGACCTGGCCGCAGCCCTTCGCCTGCTCGGCCCCGGCCCGGCGAACTGGACCACGCACCCCCGCGTCGATTAGCCGGAGGCCGCCGTGGGCCGGGTACGGGGGGCTGCGGGGCGGGTGGGGTGTGGGAGGCTGCGGGGGTGCTGATCCTGGCTGTCGCCTGCGTGCTCGCGGCGGCCGCCTGGGCTTACCTGCTCACCGCGCACGGCGGCTTCTGGCTGACCGGCTGCCGCCTGCCGGGGCCGGCCGGGCGGCCCGGCCCCGTGGCCGGGGAGGACTGGCCGTCGGTGGTGGCGGTGATCCCGGCCAGGGACGAGGCCGCGATCCTGCCCAAGACGCTGCCGGCCCTGCTGGCGCAGGACTACCCCGGGGCGTTGTCGGTCCTGCTGGTCGACGACGGCAGTTCCGACGGCACCGCGGCGGTCGCGGAGTCGCTGGGGCACGGGACCGGGCGCGCCACGCTGCGGGTCGTCCGGGGCTCATCCCCGCCCGGCGGCTGGGCGGGCAAGGTGTGGGCGATGGCGCAGGGCGTGGCCGCGGCGGGGGAGGCCGACTACCTGCTGTTCACCGACGCCGACATCGCCTTCGCGCCCGGCGCCGTCCGGGAGCTTGCCCGGGCGGCGATCGGCGACGATCGCGCCCTGCTCTCCCAGATGGCGCTGCTGCGCGCGCAGACCCGCTGGGAGCGGCTGATCGTCCCGGCGTTCGTCTACTTCTTCGCCCAGCTCTACCCGTTCCGGCGGGTCGGCCGGCCGCGGGCCCGCACCGCCGCCGCGGCTGGGGGCTGCATGCTGGTACGGCGGGAGACGCTGATGGCGGCGGGCGGGCTGGACCGCATCGCCGGGGCCAGGATCGACGACATCGCGCTGGCCCGGCTGCTGAAGCGGCCGCCGGTGGCGGCGCGCTGCTGGCTCGGGTTCACCACACAGGTACGCAGCGTGCGCCCCTATCCGCGGCTGGCCGGCCTGTGGGGGATGGTGGCGCGCAGCGCCTACACGCAGCTTCGCTACTCGCCCGTGCTGCTCGCCGGGGTCGTGGCAGGCCTGGCCTGGCTCTACCTGCTGCCGCCGGTCGCGGGCCTGGCCGGGCTGGCCGTACTCGCGGCGGGCGGCGGCGCGGCCGCCGGATGGTGCGCCGGGGCGGGCCTCGCCGGGTGGGCGATCATGACGGTGAGCTACCTGCCGGTGCTCCGGCTGTACCGGCTGTCCCCGCTGCGGGCACCCGGGCTGCCGCTCGCCGCCCTGCTCTACACCGCCATGACCGTGGACTCGGCGCGGCGGCACTACGCCGGGCGCGGCGGCGAATGGAAGGGCCGCACGATCCCGGTGACCCCCAGATCCGGGTAAGCCCCGGGCCCCATTGACCGACCGGTCCCGGTAAGCCCGGGTCTCGATAAGCCTTCGGGTGCCATTGTCCAGCCGGTCCCGGTTTACCCCGGTCCGCTGAGCCCTGGTCCCGGTGACGCTCTCGTCCGGGTTTGCCCGGGATCCTCGGTTGCCCCGGATCGTGGTCGGCCTGGTTCGGGCGAGCCGCGCCGGCGGACCTGCCGCGCCGAACCCGCGAGGGGCCGTGGGGCGCAAAGGCCTATGGCGGCTGGGTTTCCGGCCGCGGCGGTGTCCGGGGAACACGCGGGGCAACTTCGGCCAGATTACGCCAACTTGTTTCCGCAGCTCGACACGGTTATTGTCGCAACCAGTAATATCTAAATTACTCATGGTAAGGTGCTGCCTGGATTCAACGGGGGCGGGCTCAGCTCTACGCGGAAGCACTCCAGAGGCAAAGCCCGGGACCGGCCTCAGCGGCACCGCCCCAGGCCACCAGCGATTCGACCAGTGGTCACTTAGGCCCCGGCAATCGGAAGAGGAAGGATCCATCCGATGCGCAAACGCATCACCAGGGCGCTCTTTACCGCAGCCGCGGCGGGCGTCACCATCACCACCCTGGCCTACGCGGCGGCCAGTCCGGCGGGCGCGGCGGCCGCGAAGCACCCCAGGTACTTCACCCCGAACGGCACGGTGGCCGCGACCAACGCGCAATGCACCGTGCACCCGCTCCCCTCCGACGCCTGCGGCATGGCGGGCTACCAGGCCAGTGGCCGGGACTTCCGCTTTGCCCAGGCACTTATCACTGTGCCGAACCACGTCGGGAACGCGCAGCCCACCAGTGGTGAAGCGGACCCGTCGCTGTACGTCGCGCTGGACGACTCCTCCAGCAACACCTACGAATATGCCCGGGTGGGCATCGCGCCGTGCACGGACTCCGACGACTTCGTCATCCCCGGCACGACGTTCGCCACCGCTGGCCTCACCACCTGCCCGGCGAGCGGCTGGGTGATCTTCGACGCGGTTGTCCAGCCCACCACGGCGCCAACGATCAGCGTGGCACCGCTGTCGATCGCACTGCTGGGCGACGGCATACTCGTCAACGCCTACCTGTCGTCCAACGGCAACGAGGTCAACACCACGGTCACGCTGCCCAACACCACGGTGATTCAGCACGTGATCGCGGTGAACGGCCCCACCTACGGCCACGCACAGGCGCTTGCCGACTGGACCACGGCGCTGGAGAACGATGAGGCCCTCCCGCCGCAGCCCGCGGTGCCGCCGGCCAAGATCCGTGACACGCAGTTCTTCCAGGGCCGCTTCACGACCCTGAGCGGTGTCCAGGGGACCTTCAACGGGCCGTGGACGCTGACCGCGTACGAGGCGACCAGCAATGGCACCCTGCCGCCAACGGGGACGCTCATCGCTCAGCCGAGCTACCTGTGGAACGACGGCAACGGCTTCGGCGGCCAGGGCGACGACGCGTTCGGCGTCTGGCGCTTCCCGTTCTGAGCCGTACCGCCTAAGGGGTGCTGGCCAGGCCGACCCGCCCGGGCTGGGCAGCACCCCGCACCACCTTCCGCGCAGGAGCGCCAGCACCAAACCCGGCGCCCCCGGCCCACGTGGCCGGGGGCGCCGGCCTGTTCTGGCACCAAGCACCGGCCGGCGGCAGCCGGCCGGTCACCCCGGCCCGGCCGCGGCTACCAGGTGCCCCAGCCGAGGCTCGGCGCGGGCAGGTCCGGCGGCGTCAGGAAGGCCGGCTCGCCGCCCAGGTCCAGCGCGTCCAGCGGGGCCCTGGCCGCCGCGTCCCGGTCGGTCAGCGGCGGCAGGTTCCACTTGTGCCCGACCAGCTTGAGTATCGAGGTGTGATCGAACGGCTCGCTGGTCACGTAGCCGGGCCGGGCGTACGGGGACACGATCACCGCGGGCACCCGGAACCCGTAGTTGTCGTAGTTGTGCGGGCCGGTGTCCAGGTTCTCGATCTTGGCGATGTACCGCCCGAAGAACGGCTTGAGCAGCGCCTTGGCCCAGCCCGGCAGGGCCAGCAGGCTGCTCCCCGGAACATCGTCGGGGGGCGGGGCCGCGGGCGGCGCCACGTGGTCGAAGTACCCGCCGTGCTCGTCGTAGAGCCAGATCAGCAGCGTGTGCGGCCAGCCCTTGCCGTGCATGACGCGCCTGATCACCTCGGCGGCGAAGCCCTCGCCGTGCCGGATGTCCTGCGGGTTCTCCTCCGAGTACCGGCCGAAGTCAGGGTCCACGATGCAGAACCCGGGCAGCGTCCCGTTGTCCGCGTCGGCGAAGAACTGGCGGGTGGAGGCCAGGTGGAGCAGGCACCTGGCCAGCCCCAGCGGGTACAGGTCGGCGGTGAACTGGAGGTTCCCCTCCTCGCGGTGGATCAGCGGCGGGAACCAGCGGCCGAGCCGGGCCAGCCGCCGCAGCGTGGCGAGGCCCCAGCCGCCCAGCGCCCGCCTGAGGTACACCTGGGCCGGTGATACCGGGTGATAGTTCCGCCACGAGATGTCGTGCCGGGTCAGCAGGTCGAAGACCGTGCCGTTGCGTGGGTAGCCGACCATGCCGAACGGCAGGTCGTCGATGAGCCCGTGCGCGGTTCCCGCGATGAGGAACCTGCGGTTGGGGAACGTGGGACCGAGGCAGGAGCAGAACCAGCGGTCGGCGAGCGGGAACGTGCGGGCCAGCCCGTGGTAGAAGGGGAGATCCTGCTCCGTCCAGTACCCCATCGGGATCGCCGCGTCCGCGGCGGGGGCGTCCGGCACCCAGTCCTGCACGCTGCGCACGAACCCGTCGCACCTGCCGTGGTCGTCCTGCTCGTGGCCGGCGTGCCAGCTCTGGATCGGGACGTCCGGCACCTGCCGGGGCGAGGGCTGGTGATACGCACGCACCTCGCTGCCGTCGCGCCGCGGGTTCGACGCCGTGGGCAGGCCGTCCGGGCCCAGGCGGAACCCGTCGCCGTGCCCGGTCAGCATGCCGAGGTAGTTGTCGTAGGAGTGGTTCTCCATCATCAGCACGACGATGTGCTTGATCTGGGGCAGCAGGTCGGTGCCCGGCGGCAGGTCTGGCCTGGGCCGCGCCGCGAGCCGCCCGTCGTCGGCGAACCGGGTACGGCGGGCGATCTCGCGGCGCTCCAGCCACCTCAACACGGGGCCACCTCCGGGGGTCGTGGAGATCGTCTCACGCCCCCGGGCCCGCCCGGCCGCGACGCGGTTAAGGTCAGGCAAACGGCCGCGACGCGCTAGAAGCCGTTCGCCGAGAAGCCCGCCGTGGCCTGGTCCGCCCGCTGGTGCGGGGCGAGCACCACGATCGTGGTCCAGCCCTGGCTGCCGTCCGGCCCGGAGGCTTCCATCCGGTAGTAGCCCGGCGCCGGGAACCGCATCCGGACCATGGCGCGCCCGGCCACCAGCGCCGTCTGTCTGGTAAGAGCAGCAGGAAGCTTAACGCCTTGCGGCGGCAGCACCGTCAGCGTCAGCGGGCCGGATATCGCGGCGGACAGGGACAGGCCACCGGTCTCCGCGTCGAGGTAGACCCGCAGCCAGCGGTTCGCGTGGATGGTGCGTACCTCGGAGGCGATGCTGCAGCCGTGGAAGCCGATCGTGCTGGACGGGGCCACCGGGGGCCTGGGCCTGCGCAGCGCCCGCTGCCGGAAGTCGAACGCGCCCACCAGGTCGTTCTGCTGGGCGTTGAGCCTGGTCAGCGGCGGCATGCCCCACAAATGCTGCATGAAGGACAGGATCGAGACGTTCGTCGTCCGGCGCCGGAAGACCCCGTGCCGCACCCACGGGCTGACGATCACCATCGGGGTGCGCGTGCCGTAGCCGCTGGCGGGCGGCGGCGCCATCGGATCCCAGAAGCCGCCGCCCTCGTCGTAGGTGATGAACACCGCCGTGGACTTCCACTCGGGGCTGCGCGCCACCCCGTGCACGAGCTGGCCGAGCCAGGCGTCGCCCTCGGAGATGTCCTCCCGCGGTTCCTCGCTGTACCCGAAGCCGGGGCGGACGAAGGAGAAGCGCGGCAGCTGCCCGGCGGCCAGGTCGGTGTAGAACTGGCTGGCCGTGGTGACGTCCGCCCGGTGCCGGCGCGGGACGAGCTGGTACCAGGACGAGCGGGGGTGCCGCCAGGTGGGCACGCCGAGGTAGATCTTCCAGCTATGCCCGTAGTGGGTGAGCTCGTCGAAGATCGAGTGCCATGGCCGCGGGCTGGGGTCGCGCCGGTTGTAGTACCAGCCGTGCGCGGTCCCGTTCAGCGCCGTCATGATGTTGGGCCGGGTGGGGCCGATCACCGGCTGGAAATTGCGGTCCCCGAATTCGTAGTTATGCGCCAGATATTGCAGGTTCGGGTCGAAATTCGCGCCGAACGTGGTGATCGCGGACCGGCCGTCCGGCGGCTTGGTGAAGCCGTCCATCAGGTAGCCCTTGCCGCGCCGGTCGTCCATCGCGCGCAGCTCCACCGCGCGGCTGTTGTCCACGCCGCCCTGCACGTCGCCCTCGTTGGCGGGCGCCCGGACCGGGTCCACCCGCCCTGACCGGCTCAGCGCCGACGGGAACAGGCCGGCGAAGGTGTGGTTCTCCAGCATGATCTCCACGACGTGGCGGATCCGCCGGGAACCCGGCGCGGCCAGCGTCTCCGCCCGGGCGGCCGGGGCGTGCTGCCACGCCCCGGCGCCGCGGTGCGCGGTGCCCCGCGCCGCCGTCGCGGCGCCCGAGGCGGGGGCCAGCCCCGCCGTCAGCATGATCAGTGTCACGGCTGGAACCAGGCCAGCCCCGCGAAGCGCAGATCGCATGAGTCCCCCGGCGCCGGCCGGCAAGATCCCCTTTTACCGGGCCGGCGTACCCATTTGCATGATCAAGTCGAAAGAACACCGAGGATGTCCCCCCTGTGTTCCGCTGGCAAACGGGATACCGGGACATGACGGGTTCATGATCGTGGGATTGGTGTCGTTCTGACGACACCAATCCCACGATCACAGCGGTTGAGGGGGAGCGAGGCGGCTGCCGGGTATCAGGGCTGGGCTACGAAGATCATGCCCTTGGGCTGCAAGTTGGGGCCGCTCAGCGCGACCTTGCTGACGTGGCCGGTGAACGGGTTGATCATGCCGACGTAGTTCGGCGGGAAGTGCGGGGCCGGGCAGGTGGACGGCGCGTTGGCCGCGTCGCACGGGGTGACCGCGGTGATGACGGCGTTCTTGGGGAAGGTCCCGGTGACGGTGTCGACGGTGTCGGCGGTGGCGTCGGACGTGAACAGTATTTCGGGCGCACCGGACGCCCAGGCCGTGTCATCGACCGACTGGGACAGCTTCAGAACCTGGAGCTTCGGCGCGGCGGACGAGGTGCCGCCCTTGACGAAGATCTGCTCCTTGTCGCCCTGGCTGGTGAGCATGAACTGCCCGGCGAACCTGGGCGCCCAGGAGGGGACGACCTCGTTGGAGTCGGGGTCGGTGAGGGCCAGCTTCACCTTCTTGCCGTGCATCGAGCCGACGTTGGCGATCCTGGCGGTCGCCTCGTCGAAGAACAGCGGCGCGATCGTCGCGACGTGGGTCGAGCTGTTGAGGCTGACCCGGTAGACCGCCGGGTAGGTCGGCTGCGGCGGGGCCTTGCCGGTCGTGCCGGGCGCCGACGCGCTGATCAGGATCTGCCCGTTGTCGACCGAGATCGCGTCGGTGCCGCCCTTGCTCGGCAGCGGCTTGTTGTACGTGTAGTGCTGCACCGCGGTGGCGGCCGACGACGCCCGGGGGTTGATGGTGTAGAGGCTGGAGTTGGCGTCCTCGTTCACCGTGGCGATGACCACGCCCTTCTGCGGGTCGGCGGTCAGGCCGTCGCACTTGCCCTTGATGTCCCACTGCTTGACGACCTGGCCGCCCAGGCCGAACTCGACGATCGTGCTGTCGGTGTTGCCGTCGGTGCTCGGCTCACCCTGGGACCCGACCCCGTTCTGGAAACCGACGAACAGGGTGGTCGCGATGTTGGTGATGTCGTCGGGCCCGGTCAGCGGCTCGGTCTTGGGCTTGCCGCCGGTGGCCGGAATGTACTTGTGGTGCAGCTTCATGCCGAAGACGACCTGCTTCACCGTGAGCTGTGCGCTGTGGTGATGCCCGGCCGGGGCCGCGGCCGCCAGGCCGGCTCCAGCGATCATCAGGGTGGCCGGGACGGCCACCGCCGCGGCGAGCTTCGCGGCGCGCTTCACCGTGAGAATCATGTAACGCCCTCCCGGTCTACGTGGATGTTGAGCGCCTGCTGCCAGGCGCTGCAGGCGCCAGCCTGCCCGGGGTAGCTGACGTGCACCCCTGCATCTGGGGGCCGTTCGGTGAACGATGAGTCAAGACTGCTCAGTGATTCCGCGGCGGCCGGGTGAAGCCGGAACATCGCTGCCGCGCTATGAACCCGCTCACAATCGCAACACAAACCGGGCGGCATGCCGTGCCGGGCATTATCATTCACCGTCTGCGGGATAGTGGGCGACCTGTCGCACAAACGACGGCGCAACCGTGGCCGGGCGGACCGGCCGCGGCGGGAGGGTGACAATGGCGCTCCAAGAGCGGCCTGCGCTGGCCGACGGCACGGTGGAGTTGCCCGAGCCGTGGCGCTCGGCCGCGGTCACCGTCGTGCTCCCCACCTACAACGAGGCCGCCAACCTGCCGGTGATCGCCGCGGAACTGCTCGCGCTGCCGCTGCCGGGCCTGTCCATCCTGGTGGCCGACGACAACTCGCCGGACGGCACGGGAACCATTGCCGACCAGCTTGCCGAGCGGTACGGCCCGGACCGGATGACCGTCGTGCACCGGCCGGAAAAGCAGGGCCTGGGCCGCGCCTATGTCGACGGAATGACGCGGGCGATCGCGGCGGGCGCCGAATTCGTGGTGCAGATGGACAGCGACCTGTCGCACGCGCCGAAGTACCTGCCGCAGATGCTGGGTACCTTGCTGTCCACCGACGCCGACGTCGTCATCGGCTCCCGCTACGTGACCGGGGCCAGCCTGGCGTCCGAGTGGTCCTGGCACCGCAGGGCGCTGTCCGGCTTCGCAAACGCGTACGTCCGCGCGTTGCTGCGGCTGGGCATCCGCGATGTCACCGCGGGCTTCAAGATCTGGCGTAGTTCGGCCGCTGCGAACCATCGACGTGGCCAGCATCCGCAGCAACGGTTACAGCTTCCAGGTCGAGATGAACTACCGGTCGGTGCGGAACGGCCTGAAAATTGTCGAGCTGCCCATTCACTTCGCCGAACGCCGGGAAGGCGACAGCAAGATGAACATGTGGGTGCAGCTCGAGTCGGCGCTGATGCCGTTCGCGCTGCGCCGCCGCGCCCGCTAAATCGCACCTAGTGCGCAGTGTCGCAATTGTTGTGGATCTTGACCGCGTGGGGGGTTATGCGGCAGGAGTGGTCTGTGGTAAGCCTTCCCGTTAGGCCGGAACGATGTTGTTCCAGGGAGGTTTGTGTGAGAAACCCGTTCATCCACTCTCGTTTCCTGACGGCAACCGCCGCGGTTGCCATCGGCGCTGGACTGGCCATCGCCCCCGCGGCTACCTTCGCCACGTCCGCGGCGGCCAAGGCCGTCCCGCCCGCCTCGGCCCCCGTCAAAGCGAAGGTGTTCACGCTCCCGCTGACCAAGGTTGGGGAGATCAACCTCAGCCAGGCGGCGAAGGCGGAGCACCGCACCAAGGTGGCGACCCATCCCCAGGGCGCGCCCATCGCCCGGTCGGCCATCGCGCGCAGCCACTACCGCGCGGTCGACAACGTCCTCATCTCGCGCCGCCCCAAGGGCCGGCGCAACGGGGCTTCCCCGCGCGGCGAACTCTCCGCTGACCACGCAGAACGTTGCCGGCGAGCTCGGGTTCAGCGCGCTGACGAACGTCTTGCAAGCCGGGACCAACGGTGGCGCCGACCTCGAGCCACCGGACCAGGGCCTGTGCGCGGGCAACGGCTACGTCATGGAGTTCATCAACAACGCCCTCGCCATCTACGACAAGAACGGGGACCAGATCGTGGCCCCGATCGGGTCGGCGGACGCGTTCCTCCAGCCGACCACGGACTTCTTCTCCGACCCCCGCTGCTACTACGACGCGCCGACCAAGCGCTGGTTCTATCAGGAGTTCACGGTCGGTGGCACCACCTCCTCGGGCAAGGTCATCCCGAGCGTCCAGTACGAGGCGGTAAGCAACGGGGCCGACCCCACCGGCAGCTACACCATCTGGTCGTGGGTCACCACCGACCTCGGGCAGCCTCATTGCCCGTGCTTCGGTGACTACGACAACCTGGGCGCCGACGCGAACGGCATCTACGTGGCCACCGACGAGTTCCCCGACGCTGGCCCCGGCTACAACGGCGCGGTCATCTACGGGATCGCCAAGTCCGAGCTCGAGACGGTCGCGCAGACCGGCATCGTCCCGCCGGTGGTCGGGTTCCGCATCCCGCCCAACTCGTTTGGCCAGACCTTGATCGTCGCGCCGACGAGCACGCCGCCGGGCGGCAGGTACGCGCCCAACACGGAGTACTTCGTCGAGTCCAACCCGGCCGCGTTCAGCGACAACCATCTCGTGGTGTACGCCATGGCCAACACGGCCAACCTCACGCTGTTCACCAGCGGGCCGCCGACGCTGGTGAGCACCGAGGTGACGACCCAGGGCTACGCGGTGCCACCGGCCGCCGCCCAGAAGCCCGGGCCGCGTCCGCTCGGGCAATCCGTGCAGGCACCGTTGGCGGGGATCCAGACCGACTTCGACGCCGAGATGGAACCGACCTACACCAACGGCCATCTCTACGCCCAGCTGGACACCGCGACCAAGAGCGGCACCAGCGCCGCGGACTGGTTCATCATCAAGCCCAAGCTATCCGGCTTGAAGCTGTCCGCCAGCGTGGTGCATCAGGGGTCGGTCCAGGTCAAGGGCACCAGCCTGATGTACCCCTACACGGCGGTGAACGCCAAGGGGAACGGCTACCTGCTGTTCTCGCTCAGCGGGACGAATAACTACCCGAGCCCGGCGTACATCGCCTACAACGGCGCCACCGGGCCCAGCGGGCCGGTGCGGCTCGCGACCTCCGGGGTTGACCCCGAAGACGGCTTCACCTGTTATGCCGCCTTCGTCGGGCCGTCCTACGGCGGCTGCCGCTGGGGTGACTACTCGATGGGAGTGGCCTCGGGCGGCCGGATCTACATGGCCGCCGAGATGATCCCGCAGGCATTCCGCGACGAGATAAGCAACTGGGGCACCTACATCTGGAGCGCTCCGGCGCCCTGACGGTCACGGCCACGGCGCACCGTCGCCGCGGCTCCCGGTTATTTGCCGCCAAACGGCTGGCGCGTGGTGACCACGGTCACAACCGTCAGCCGTTTGGCGTTGTTAAAGTACGTACAAACCGGCAGATGAGCCGCGGGAGGTACCGGTGCGGACGGCTGCGTCGTTAACGGCCCGCCTCGGCGTGGTACTGGTCGCCTTCGTGCTCGCCGGGTGGTTTCTGCAATGGCCGGCCCCGGGCGGGGCTGCCCGCGCGGGCACGCCGGGGGCGGTGACCTTCGTGGTGACCACCACCGCCGACGCGCACGCCGCCCGCCCCGGCAAGGGCAGGTGCGCCGACCGGGCCGGCCGGTGCACGCTGCGGGCCGCGGTCGAGACGGCCAGCGCCGAGCCGGCCGGCACCTCGGTGACCATCCGGGTGCCCGCCGGGCGTTACCGGCTCACGCTGGGCAGCCTTGACCTGGCCACGAACACGGTCTCCGTCGTGGGCGCGGGCGCCGCGGCAACCGTCGTCCGGGCCGGCGGGGGGTTCCGGGTCATCGAGGTCGGGGCCGCCGCCACCGCGGCGCTGACCCGGGTGACGATCACCGGCGGGAGGGCCGGGCCCTCGGGCTACGGCGGCGGGGTGTACAGCGCCGGCCAGCTCACCGTCAGCCGGTCGGTGATCAGCGGCAACACCGCCGCGGCGGGCGGCGGGATCGCCAACGCGGGCGGCACGCTGACCGTGAGCCGCGCCGCGATCACCGGCAACCACGCCCCGGACTTCGGCGGGGGCGGCATCCAGAACGGCGGCCTGCGCAACGTCCCCGGCCTGGTCCAGGTGACCGGCGCCACGATCAGCGGCAATGCCAGCGGCGGCGACGGCGGCGGCATCCTCAACGGCCAGAACGGTCATCCGGCCGGCGCCCGCGACGCCGGCGCCGCCGTCCGGCCGGTGTGCCCACGGATCCGGCGCTGCGCCGCCGGGCGGGGCGGGCCGGGTGCCCGGCGGGCGGCCAGCGGCGGGGCGGGGCTGAACCTCGTCGTCACCGGCACGGTGCTGGCCGGCAACACCAGCGGGAACGCCGGGGGCGCGATCGCCAGCGACGGGGGCACCGCGGTCGTGACGGGCAGCACGCTGGCCCACAACTCGGCGGGCGCCGGGGTAGGCGGCGGCATCTCCGCCTACGGCTCGCTGACCGTCGGCCGCAGCACGCTGAGCTCGAACAGCGCCTTCTACGGCGGCGGCATCGAGGCCTTCGACGGGCACGGGCCGGTGCCCAGCAGGGCGGCCGTCACGCAGAGCACGCTCGCGGGCAACAAGGCCGGGGTCGGCGGCGCCATCGACGCCGGGACAACGGTCCGGGTGTCCGCCAGCACGCTGGCCGGCAACAGGGCGGGCGAGGGCGGCGGCATCGAGGCCGAGGGGGCCCTCATCCACGTGCTGAACAGCACCATCACCGGCAACCGGGGCGGCGGCATCGAAACCTTCGCGTGCGGCGGCGGCACGCTGGGCTACTCGACCGTGGACCGGAACTCGGCCGGGCTGAACCTGTCCTGCCCCGACCTCCGGGTCACCGGGACGATCATCGCGGCGTCCACCTCGGGGGCCAACTGCCGGGGATCCGCGCCGGCCGAGCGGGCGGGCTACAACCTCGACAGCGGAAGCTCCTGCGGCTTCACCAAGGCGACCGACCTGAGCCAGGCCGGCCCGCGGCTCGGCCCGCTGGCCGCGAACGGCGGGCCGACGATGACGCAGACGCTGCGCCACGGCAGCCCGGCGATCAGCCACGCAGGCACGCGGGCCACCGGATGCCCGCCGGCCGACCAGCGGGGTTTCTCCCGGCCGTTCGGGCCCGCCTGCGACATGGGCTCGGTCGAGGCCCGGCACAGGTAGCCGCGTCGCGATCACCATGCGTGCGGCTTGATGGTATCCTCATATCCGTGCGACTATACGGATGTACGGATACGCGGAGGAGCCATGCCACCGAGCGATCATGAGCATCCGGTGAACCGGGAGCGCGTCGCCGCGGCCCGGGCCGGGGTGCTGTCGGTCAGCGACGCCGGGCGCCTGGCCGGGCTGCTCGGCATGCTGGCCGACCCGGTGCGGTCGCGGATCCTGTTCGCCCTCGCGGCGGGCGAGGAGCTCTGCGTCGGCGACCTGGCGCTGGCCCTGGACGTCACCGAGGACCAGGTCTCGTACGCGCTGAAGATGCTGCGCCTCGCCGGGCTGGTCAGCTTCCGCAAGGACGGCCGGATGGTGTTCTACCGGCTGTCCGACGGGTTCCCGCACCAGCTTCTGGAGCACTGCCTGCGCGAGCTGCTGACGCATCGCGGTGACGGAGGTGGACCGCTGATGCGCGTCCTGGACGCGCTGGGTCATGCCCTGGCGCTGGCCGGCTCGATGGCCTGGCAGGTCACCTGGTCGCTGATCCTCGGCTTCACATTGTCGGGGGTGGTCCAGGCCGTCATCCGCCGGGATACGGTCACCCGGCTGCTCGGCGACGACCGGCCCAAGGCGCTGGCCGTGGCCACCGGCCTCGGTGCCGCGTCGTCCTCGTGTTCCTACGCCGCGGTGGCGCTGGCCCGCGCGCTGTTCCGCCGGGGCGCCAACTTCACCGCGGCGATGGCCTTCGAGATCGCCAGCACCAACCTGGTCATCGAGCTGGGCATCATCCTGGCGCTGCTGATCTCCTGGCAGTTCACCCTGGCCGAGTTCGTCGGCGGCCCGATCATGATCGTGCTGATGGCGGTCGCGTTCCGGCTGTTCGTCCGCGCCCGGCTGATCGACGCGGCGCGCGAGCAGGCCGGCAAGGGGCTGGCCGGGTCGATGGAGGGGCACGCCGCCATGGACATGAGCATCGCCGCGGGCGGCAGCTTCTGGCGCCGGCTGTTCAGCCGCGACGGGTACACCTCGGTCAGCCACATCTTCGTGATGGAGTGGGCCGCCGTCATCCGCGACGTCGTGATCGGCCTGCTGATCGCCGGGGCGGTCGGCGCCTGGGTGCCCGACTCGTTCTGGCAGCACCTGTTCCTGACCGGGCACCCGCTGGCCGCGCGCCTGTGGGGGCCGCTCATCGGCCCGGTCATCTCGCTGCTCAGCTTCGTCTGCTCGATCGGCAACGTGCCGCTGGCCGCGGTGCTGTGGAACGGCGGGATCAGCTTCGGCGGCGTCGTCGCGTTCATCTTCGCCGACCTGATCATCATCCCGATCCTGATCATCTACCGGAAGTACTACGGCACCCGGATGATGCTGGCCCTGCTCGGGATCTTCTACGCGACCATGGTCGCTGGCCGGCTACATCGTCGAGTTCCTGTTCGGCGGGCTCGGGCTCATCCCGGCCGAGCGGACGGCGAAGGTCATCGACACCGGCATCCAGTGGAACTACACCACCGTGCTCAACATCATCTTCCTGCTGCTGGCCGCGGCGCTGCTGGTGCGTTTCTTCCGGTCCGGCGGCGGCCCGATGCTCAAGATGATGGGCGGCGCCCCGCCGGAAGCCGAGCATGATCATCATTCGCACGCGCACGGCGGCGCGCCCCAGCCCGCCGGGTAGCGGCGCCGCGTTCCTGGTCAGCCCCGTCGTCCGGGCCGCCCCGCGTCCCGTGGTCAGAGCTGGGCGGTGACCGTCACCCCGATGAAGGCGAACACGAACACGAAAAGGAACGCGACCTGGTAGGTGAGGAAGGCGGCCCCGAGCGTGACCGGCATCAGGAGCATGCAGATGACCCACGCGACCGTCTTCTTGTCGACCCGTCCCGGGGGGCGTGCGGGGGCGGACCGCGGCCGGGCCGGGCTTGGCCGGGGGATGTCGGCGGTGAGCGCGGTCAGCTCCGCGTAGGTCCGGGACACCAGCGCCTTGCCCGTTCGGTAGCCGAGCTCGTCCCAGGTCAGCCGGCCCTGCACGAACGCGGTCTTGAGGGCGTCGATCACCCGCTCGCGGTCGGCGTCGGATGCCCGGAGGTGCCCACGGCCCGGTGCGCCCGCTTCCCCCGGGTCCCACGACTCGGCCGTCACCAGCGCCTCCCTGACCAGCACAACGCACAACGAGCCTAACCCGGCCGGCCGCCGGCGGTCATCAGCCAGCGAGGGTGATGCGCAAGCAACCCGCACGGGCCGGGGGACCAGCGACGCTCGCCGCGGCGCAGACCGGATGTTATGTTGCACCTGGGCCGGCCGCAATCGTTCTCGGAGCCTGTCACGATGCCTCATTCCAGGAAAACCGTCGTGGCTGGGCTGGCCGTCGCGCTGGCCTTGCCGTTCGTTCAATCGGCCGGGGCGGCCCCGGGCGGCGCGCCCGGCGCCACGGCGGCCCCGGGCTTCACCCTGTCGGTGGTGCACCAGTTCCCCGCGGCCCTCAACGAGACTCCGAAGTACCTCGCGCTGTCCAAGGACGGCAACCTGTACGGGGCGACCTCGGCCGTGGGCTCGTCGAACGGCACGGTGTTCCGGCTGACCGGCTCGGCCTACACCACGATCGCGACCTTCGACTACGCGACCCAGGGCGGGCCGTTCGGCGCTCCGTTCCTCGGCACCGATGGGTCGCTTTACGGGATGACCTTCGACGGAGGGACCAGCGGGATCGGATCCGTCTACAAGATCGCGCCGGACGGGACGATCAGTACGGTGTTCACCTTCAACGGGATCAACGGCATGTACCCGACGGCGCTGGTGCAAGCCCCGGACGGCACCCTGTACGGCACCACCTACTACGGCGGCTCGAACGGGGACGGCAATGCCTACCGGCTCACGACGGGCGGCAAGTTCACCAACATCGTCTCGTGCACGCTGAAGAACTGCCTGTACCCCATCGGCCTGGTCATCGGGGCGGACGGGAACGTGTACGGCATCTCCGAGGGCGACAAGCCGGATTACGGCAACAACGGCCAGCTCTTCGCCATCACGCCGAAGTTCCGCACCGAGGTCAACTTCAACCGCACGGTGGCGAACCGCCCGTGGAACCTGGAACTGGGGCACGACGGCAACCTGTACGGGCTGACGCAGGACTTCTACACCTACCGGAGCCACTTCTTCCGGTTCACGCCGCCCAGCACGCTGAAGTTCCTCGGCACGTACCACTTCCCCGGAAGCGGTTCGTTCGGCCCGCAGATACAGGCGCGCGACGGCAACTTCTACGGCACGCTGATGGGCGACATCCATCACCCGGGATGGGTGTACCAGCTCACGCCGTCCGGGGCGTTCCGCATCGTGGCGACGTTCAACGGCAAGGACGGGACCGGGCCGGACGAGCTTTCCCTCGGTGCCAACGGTGCCCTGTACGGCACGACCGAAGCCGGTGGCCACACCGGCGGCGGCGTGATCTTCAAGCTGACGCTGCCTCACTGACTCGCGGGTTTCACCTGGCCATTTACGGCCCTTCTTGCCATTTCGACCGGTGGGTGTCAGGGTCGAAATGACCAGTATGGCCGAGTCCCGGTCAGCCTCCGGGAGGAATGAGGATGGGCATGCGAAGGTATCTCGCATTGTCGGCGGTCGGCGCCTGCCTGGTGCTGGTGCTCACTACGGCGACGACCGCGTTCGCCGGCAGCAGCAGCACGTACTACGTGGGCAAGAACTCCCAAGGCCAATCGCTCCTGTTCAGCGTCGATCACACCGCCAGTGGCCCGCAGTTCGACCCGTTCTTCACCACCATGACCACCCAGTGCCCGGCGACCCACAGTCACTTCACAATTCAGTTCAGCTTCTCGGGGTTCCAGATTCCCATAAAGAACGGGAAGTTCTCGCTGACGCTCAACGATCTCTCCGACCGGTTCACCTGGGCCGGAACTGTCACCCCCAAATCGGCATCCGGAACGGAGTTCTACGACTTCCCCGCGTTTGCGAGCGGGCTCGGGCTCCAGCTTTGCGCCTCGGGTTCGCTGACCTGGACGGCGAAGGGTCTTGTGGCCGCTTCGAAGACCGCCTCTCCGGGCGTGGCCTACCGCGTGAAGATCACCAAGGCGGCCAACGGCACGGTGCACTTCGCCGTGACCCGCTGACCGGAAACGACCAGGCATAGCCCTGCCAGCCCCGGGGAGACCGGCTTCCCCGGGGCTGCATTTCGGTCAGACCGCAACTGCCTGCCGGGCCTTACGTGATCCGAGGCCCTTCCGTCCTTCTCGTTGTGCGGCGCGGTGCCGCCGGCGCCACCCGAACACGGAGTACATCACCTCCGTGCTCACCGGCCAGCCGCAGCAGGTACCGGCACCTTCGAGCACGTGACCGCGCCGGGGCGCTCGCGGCGCGCGGAGCGCGCCGCGAGCGTCACCGCGGCTGGCCCGTTCAGCGGGCTAGGCGCCACCTTGCTGCCAGCGGAGCCGCGCGCGGGCCAGCGGCGGCAGCCGATGGGCCGTGGTGCGCGCCACGCAACGGCTCTCCCTTCGGGCACCACGGGTTGGACGGCACGCCCGCGCAGGGATTGGGCATCGTCGGCAGCCCGATCGGCAGCCGCTTGAGGACGACCGTGCCGTTCGGCCTCGGGTACTTGGCCCCTGGCGGGCACGTGCCCAGCCCGGTGTCGCACAGCACCTGCTCGAACAGCGGGCCCCCGGTGTTGCCGGCCTTGGTGGTGATCCCGCACCTCTTCTGGACCTTCTCCAGGTTGGCCGGGGCGCTGCCATCGGGGGCGTTGTTGCCGCGGAAGCAGTTCTGCGGTTCACCGCCGAACAGCGTGATCTGGCCGAAGTCGGAATTGCTCGGGTTACCGAAGAAGCCGTTGTGGCTGAACGTGTTGTTCAGCAGGGCGTCGCTCTCCGGGTCCAGGACGCAGCCGAACCCCGGGACCTCGTGACCCCCGGAACCGGTGCAGGTCTGGTGGAGGCTGGGCTTGCCCTCCTGGGCGTAAGGCACAAAAAGGATTCCCCACGCACCGTTGTTGGTGACGGTGTTATCCATGACCGTGTCGAAACGCCCGCCGGAGACCGTCATCCCGGTGCCGACCGGTCCCGCGGCCGCCGAGCCGGCCGCCGGGGCCTTCGGGTTGTTGTTGTTGTGCAGGTAGTTGTGGATGACCACCCAGCACGAGTGGGTGTGGGTGATCGGGCTCTTCCCGCCGTTCAGGCACTGGCCGTCCTGCGGAGCGGGCGGATCGCCGATGACCGCGGTGTTGGTGTCCAGGCCGTCCTGGTTGTCGTCAAACTGCGAGTTCTCTATGACGATGGTCCCGCCGGAGTTCGTCCCGGAGTAACCGAGCGCGTTGTTCTCCATCCACATGTGGTTCAGGGTCACGTCGCACTGCTGCTGGCAGGCGCCCACGTAGGTGCCGGAGTCGTTCATGTTGCTGGCGTAA
Organism: uncultured Actinomycetes bacterium; assembly: GCA_963703605.1. Classification (GTDB taxonomy): domain Bacteria; phylum Actinomycetota; class Actinomycetes; order Streptosporangiales; family Streptosporangiaceae; genus DASXKD01. The sequence goes on along the minus strand of CAVPFC010000053.1, from coordinate 209,842 downwards.
AGCTGGTTCCAGCCGGCCGGGCAGGCGGAGTCGCTCGCGAAGATGCCGTACTCGGCGGCCGTGGTTTCGTTCCGGTAGAAGGTCGAGGTCGCGGTCAGGTAGCTGCCCCAGTAGCCGGTCAGGCCGATCTTGCCCGAGCCGGCCCCGCCGTTCCACCAGATCTCGTTGCCCGACGCTCCCGTGCCGGCCAGGAAGTTGCAGGCCGTGAGGTTCTGGACCTGCACGTCGTTCGCCTTCCACACGACGATCCCGTTCCGCCCGACGGGAATGCCATTGGGGCCCAGCGGCCCGTAGTTCTGATCGGCTGGCTTGGAACTGCACGGCGTTGATCCGGCGTTGGTGCCGTCGACGATGACCGAGTTGCGGTCCATGCCGCGCAGCGTGAGGCCGGACTTGTTGATGTACACGCCGCCCATCTGCCCATCCTTGGGGTTGATGAAGCGGCCGCTCTCGTCGGCGGTCTCGTGGTAGTCGCCCGGGCCGATCAGGATCCAGTCCCCTGGGCGGGCGGCATCGACCGCGGCCTGTATCGTCCGGTAATTGCCCGCCACACCGTTGAACGTCCCAACGAGCAGCACCTTCGAGCCGTACGGCCCCCCCGGGCTGTGCGCCGGGGCCCACGCGGACAGCATCCCGCAGGCAAGAGCCGCCGCCGCGAACATCGATATCCGGCCCGCAACACTTCGACCGCCGATCGTCATACCAGCCCCTCTCTGGCGTTAACTGGCAAATCGCACCCTACGCATGTAGATCACCAGCCACCAGGCCTTTCGCCCGGTTCGGTGCTGGCTGTCGCGGCGTTGTGCCTCGCTCACCGGCCGGCCTGGCTGCCATGCGGGTCCCGAAACGGCCGGGACAAGCGGTTGCACGGCGAGGAGGCGGCAAGGAGGTCACATCCGAGGCATCCCGCCACGTCCACGCCCGCCAGAATTGCCGCGCCTGATGGCCGCGGTCAAGACGATGCGGCAGGCTGCGGCCCGTGAAGATCGCCAGATCGCCGGATTCGCTGGCCGCACGGGGCTGCCGTGGGACGCCTTGGACGCCAGCTAGGTGAGTGTGTTGTCGGTGGAGATGATCACGGCATCGACGCCAGGCCAGCTGTTCAATGGTGGGGGTGCTTGGTCTCGGAGGATCCCGGCGGTGCCGCCGAGAGCATCTAGCGTCTCCCTGAGGCTGCTCAGTAGCTCCTGAACCCAGGTCTTGGGTCGGCCGGTGAAGTCGATGGTTACGGTCTGGTCGATGACGAACGGGTTGGTCCCGGACATGCCTGGGAAATGGCATCCCATCGTGACCCACCCGTGGGTCGCCTGTTTGCAGGCGTGGCCGCCCCCGGTCCAGACGAGCAATGGCTGTGCGGGAGCGGCGGCCAGCACCCGGCATAGGTTGCGTGCTTGCTCGTGGTCGCGCCGGTTGCTGAATTCGAGCGTGAGCAGCTCGGCAGGGTCGGCCTGCGGGGTGACCTCGATGACGGCTTCATACGCCCACAGGCTCCAGCCCGACTCCAACGCTGTGGTGATCAGTCTGCGCATGTCCGGTTGAGCGAGGTACCCACCGTAGCCTGGCGGTATGGTCCTGATCGGCCCTGGCGAGCCGTCGCCTGGCCATGGCAGTGCCTCCATTGCCAGCCGCCGCACTCCGGCCTGATGAGCCGCTTGGATCATGCGGACACCGATGTTCCGTGTCCGGATACAGCGCTCCAGGCGGTTGTGCGCCTCGTTGGCCATCACGACCTGCGCATGCGCGAATGCCCACTGCGTTAGTTCTTCCACCGAGCACCAGCCGTCCACGGCTGCGATCCTCGCCCCCCCGGCCGCAGCGACGCAACCGCCGATCGCATGCGACGTGACGGCGGGGAGCGCCCTTGGCGCGAGCCTCAAGGAGCTAATGGCCCGTCTCGGTCATTCGAGTACCCGCGCCGCGCTCATCTGTCAGCACGCGACGCGCGGCCCGCGGCCAGGCAATCGCCAAGGCCCTTGGCGTCCCGGTGCAGCAGGTGCGCACGACAAGAGGCGACGATCTCAATGAGGGCCGTCAAGATGCGTGATGTGCGCGGATTCTGGCCCGGGTATGGCCCGAACCGAGCGCCTGCGCTTCGCCCTGGTCGCAGTGCTGGCCGACAGATCCCGGTTGACCTGGGCTTTCGGGTTGGAGCGGGCGAAGGGAATCGAACCCTCATGACCAGCTTAGAAGGCTGCGACTGGACCCCGGGAGGCCAGCGTTTATGCAGGCCGCGATCACGGAACTCGTCGCGTGAGTGGCCGTCATTGCCCGCCTCTTACCGTCTCATCGGGCACGCAGCGGGCACGGAGGCAGGTCATCTCCTCGGTCGGGCACCTCCTGGGCTACCCCGGGTTCTCCGGGGGCGGCAAGGGGTCTGCCCGAAGGGTCGATCAAAGTGAGCCCCTTGCTGCTCCCGGAGGTTCTGGGGTAGGGCTTGGCCTGCCCGGGCGAGGAGATGACTCCCTTTGCACCCCCCATCTCCGAGGGAGGGCCGGGGGTTCGGGGGCAGTGGCCCCGTGACAAAGCCGACGGTTTTACATCAGATCATGGCCGCTGTGACTGCTGCACTGCGGTCCACCTGGGTAACATGCCTGCCCGGGATCTGGGTTACGCGCTCGTCCCACGTGTATCCTGCGCCCGGCTGCCCGGCCGTCTAGTCCTGCTCGATCGGGCACGCATCGGGCACGACTCGGTTGACCGGCCAGTGCCCGCGGCCGCGAACGAGCGCACCTTCTACATGGGGCGATGTCGTTACCAGGTCTCGTATGCGATGAAGTTGCCGTATGCGGGCTTGAGCCGGATCAGTTGCCCGTGATCGATCCAGCCGTTGACCTGCCCACTGGCGGGCCCGGCATTGAACAGCAGGTGGCGGCCGGTCGGGTCGGAGCTGAGGAACCCGTAGGAGAAGCCGTTGCCCGTGTGCAGCCTGTAGAGAACGCGGAGCTGCCTGCCCGTTGCTGCTGAGTATTGGACCACCCAGAGGGACTGTGAAAGCGAGTTCTGGTTGCGTTGGACGACTGCGGTCAGGGTCGAGCCACCCGTCGTGATGATTGCCGGTTCGATGTATTCCCCGTGTGACCGGGCGAGCGCCGATAGCCGCAGGAGCAAGCGGCTGCTGTCGAGCTGGCCGCCCGCCGTGGCGGGGCTGACGGCCCGCAGCTCTTCACATCCGAAGCGTTTCGCCTGGAGGCAGCGCTCTGCGCCGAGGAACTCCAGCTCGCGCCCGTTGTTGGTGAATGTGAAGTCACCCGCGCTGAACACTTTTGTGCCGCCATGCCATATCGCACGTGCCCCGGTCGTGGTGTTGAGGACGAGAACATCGGCGGGCGCCGATGGGGACGAGAATTCGTAAAGTGCTGACGGGCCCAGGGTGACGGCCACTTCTGAGCCGTCGAGCGTGGCGCCGATGCCTTCGAGGCGATGCGGGCCTAGCACCCCGCCGGGCACCAGGGAATAGCCGCTGATCTGGCCGGATCCTGTCAGCCGGGCCTCATAAAGCCACGACCGGCTCACAGTGTATTTTGCGCCTACCTTGTGAATCTTCTGGCAGTCAATGAAGAACAGCCGGTTACTGGTTGCCGCGATGCCCTGAGGTGCGATCTGCGTACCCGGCGGGGGGCAGCTGACCGTCGCCGTAACCCTCCCCGTGGCCGTGGCCCGGACCACTACCGGCTTCGGCCGCCCGCTTGTTCCCGGGTAGCTCTGCTGCATGTAGTAGCGCGGCGGGTGAGCCCGCGGCATGGCACTAGACGCCGGGCTTGCGCCGAAAACCCGGGCCGCAGCCACGCTAAGCCCCGCGATCAGCACGACCGCCGCAGCAGCGGCAACTGCCTCCATCACGCGGTGCCTGGCCCGCCGCCGGGCCAGCGCGGGGCGCACCGCCGCCCAGGGCCGCTCGGGCACCGGCACGGCGTCGAGTTCGGCGCGCAGACGGCGGGCCACATCCTCAGGTGACATCGTCATCTCATCTCACCCCCTGCTTATCGATGACCGCGGCCAGCTGCTGCAGCCCCTTGGCGGTCTGGCTCTTGACCGTTCCCACCGATATCCCCAGCACCGCGGCCGTCTGGGCCTCGGACAGATCGGCGTAGTAGCGCAGCAGCACGCACGCGCGCTTGCTCCACGGCAGTCGCCCCAGCGCCATCAGCATGTCCAACTGCGCATCGACATCCGGGCCGTCCGTCTGTTCCCGGCGGCCGGGCAGAACCGCGGCCACCACCTGGGTACGCCGCCGGGCACGCCACCGGGCTCGGGCTTGATTCACTACCACGCTCTGCAAGTAGGCCTGGGCCGCTGAAACCTCCCGCAGGAAACGCCACCGGCCCAGCAGCGCCGCGAACGCCTCCTGGACGATCTCCTCCGCAGCATCGCGGTCGCCAGTCAGCCCCACCGCAAGCCGGACGAGCTGTGACCGCTGCTGCTGCCACAGCACGGCGATCGCCTCGTCCCTGGCCACAGGCTCGCTGCCCACAGTGCCGCTCATATACAGGTCAGTGTCGCGCACTGCCCGCCAGGTTGCCGCCACCGCGAAATCCGTAACGGCGACGGCCGGGCGCAGGACAGCGAATCGCCGAGGAAGACGGCTGCGCGGCCACCGGCCTGCGTGCCGTGAGCGCCATCTTGATCTGTGGGCTTCTGCGGGTCTGGCCCGGCGTGCGACGGCCGGGCCTCCCCAAGACCGGAGGCCGGCGCTGACGCCGGGCCCGCGGCGCCGCAGGCGCCGTCTTGATCTAAGAACGGCTCAATTCGGCAACGCAGTGACCGGTGCGGCGCGCAGTGCCGTCGTGATCTCGGCAAGGCTGGTCGTCACCGTCGCGGCCTGGACTTCGGCGAGAACGCCTACCTTGGCGGGCTTGTTCGCGTAGCCGATGACGGGGACGCCAGCCAGGTGCCCGGCCAGGACGTCAGTGGGGGAATCTCCAACGAAGGCGCATTCCCCCCCTTCCCCACCCAGCCCACCGGCTGCTTCGCGGACTCGATACGGGCTGGGCTTCATCCGCTCAGGATCGTGGTCATCCCGGGCGACTATCGCCCGGATGTAGTCGGTGAGACGGTGGTCGGCGAGGTGGCGCAACGCCAAAAGAGCAGCAACGAGAGCAAGAGCCCGCATCTCGCCGTTCCTCAACTTGAGGCATTCGACACGGTTGGTAAACCGCTCCCTACCAGTTCAGCCACGGGCGCGAGCCTCCGTGAGCTAATGGAGCGGATGGGCCACTCAAGTCCACGTGCCGCTCTGATCTACCAGCACGCCACCAGGGACCGGGACGAGGCGATCGCTGAGGCCATGGGAGAGGTGTTCGCCACGGCCAGGCGGAAGGGCACAGCCAAGAGCCGATCGGGCACGCAGCGGGCACGGAAGCGGGGGAGAGCTTCGTGATGATCACCAGTCAGCTAGGTGACACGTACGCCGACCTGCGGATACTGGTTGGAGCGGGCGAAGGGAATCGAACCCTCATGACCAGCTTGGAAGGCTGGGGCTCTGCCATTGAGCTACGCCCGCGCATCCGGTGCGAAACCTGTTCCGCCGCCGGTGAGCACCGTCAGCGTACCGGCAACGTGGCCGTCAGGCCGAACCGCCGCCCGGTCAACCGCAGGACTGGCCGCGAAGGCCCGGCCGGGATGGCGGCGGCGGGCACGGCGCCCGGGACGGTAGGCTTCGGATCGGCCCAGCGGGATGTGGCGCAGCTTGGTTAGCGCGCCTGCTTTGGGAGCAGGAGGCCGCCGGTTCGAATCCGGCCATCCCGACCAGGAGGTATTCACACTTCACCAGTGTCCATGTTCACATTTGGCGCTGACATTCCTGCGTCTGCGCTGGAGTGATCTTTTGCCTGGCGACGGATCGCTGCTCCCATTCCGCTCCCACCGCCGGACATGATCAGCCCGGGACGTCGTGCAGTGAACCAAGTAACAAGCCTCAGCTTGTTTCCGGTTGTGTGGGCCGGACAACGGCCTGCCCGGGTGGCATTCTCGTGATCAGGTGAGCGCAAGGGGGGTCAGAGTGGATCCGGTCACGGGTGGGGTGCTGGCAGAGCTGATCGCTGGCGCTGTTGCCTCGGTAGCAGGCCGGGCGTGGGAGAAGGTCCGGGGGACACCGGAAGGGCAAGCTATTAAGGCCGCAATCGGTGCGGCGGTTGCTGAGACGCTGCGTAGGTCGGCGCTGCCGCCGGGCCGGGCTGTTGATGATGCCTGGGTGGCTGAGATGGAGAAGACTTGGCGCCCTGCGTTCACCAAGGACGTGTCGCAGCAGCTGGTAGCGTGCCTAGCCGACCCTTCGGGTAAAGCGGCTCAACGCCTCGCCAACGTTGCCAGGCAGGCACTGGCAGATTCCGGGTGTGACCTGGATGAACTGAGCCGCAGGTTGTGGGTGGAGGAGTTCCTCGCGGCGCTGCCGCGCCGGGTCTTCGAGACGCTCAGCGCAGTATCGGTGCGGGACCCGGCGGTGCGCGGGCTGGTGGACCACGTACTTCGGCAGCGGGCCGAGTCGCGAGCCACCGGAGTCCAGCCTGCCACCCCGGGGGAGCTCCACCGCGACATGATGACCCTGCTGGCCAGCCTGGATGAACAGGCACGCACCGGGCGGCTGCCACCGTATCTGCCAGCGGGCGCGGATGTGACGGCGCTGTCCCGCACGGTCAGCGTCCGCCCAGAGGTCCGCCGTGGCCTAGCGGAGCGCCCGGCCGGTGAAGGGGGGTGGCAAATGGGCGGCAGCCGGTACAGGCTGCCGGTGGAACGCCCGCAGGACAGCGAACCGCCCCGGTCGTGGCCGCAGGTCGCCGGGGAATACCGGCGGCTGGTGGTGCTGGCCGACCCTGGATTGGGTAAGTCGTGGCTGGTGCGTACCGAAACCCACCGGCTGTGCACGGAGGCGCTGGCCATCCTTCTAGGGGGGCCGGCGCCGGTGGTGATCCCGGTGCCTGTGCGCTGTGACCAGCTTGTTACCGCCGCTGGGCACGACCTGGCAGACAAGGCCGCTGCACACCTGGTGGCGCAAGGGCTGCTGGCCGAGCGTTCTAGTGCCGCGGTGGCGGCGCAGGTGCGGGCCGGTGAGGCGGTGGTGTTGCTGGATGCCCTGGATGAGCTGACCGAGGCGAAGAGCGGGCCACTGCGGGACCTGGTGCGGTCGTGGGCAGATCAAGCCAGTGACAACGCCCGGTGCGTGATCACTAGCCGGATCGCTGGCTACACCGGTTCGCCATTGCCGGGTGCGCGGGAGGTCGAACTGCAGGCGTTCACGGCCGAGGAAGTGGTCGCTGCCATTGAGGCGTGGCGGCTCCCCCCAGAGGCCGCTTCCCAACTATGGGCTCGTCTGCAAAACCCGGCGACCAGGGCGATGGCACGTATCCCACTGCTGTTGGCGCTACTTTGTTCGCTAGCCCTCCAAGCGCTCGATGGGGCATCCCTGCCGGCCACGCGGGGCCAGTTGTATGAGCGGGTGCTGCGGTGGTTCCTTACTCGCGCGCACCGCAGCCTGGACGACCCCGGCGCACCGGCGCTAGATGACGTCCAGGTAGACGCGCTGCTGCAAATCCTCGCCCCGATGGCTTACACCTTCGCTACCCAGCCCGCGGGCTGGACCGACCTGATGCCGGGGGACAGCCTCCTCAACGCCATCCGCACTGCCGGGGACGCGTTCACCGAACTGCACCGCCCGGCCGCTCACGTCTTGCGGGAACTGTCGGTTGGCGCTGGCGTTCTAGTACCTGAAGGTGATCCGTCGGCTGGGCGGAGCCCCCGCTACCTGTTCCTGCACCGGACGGTGGCCGAGTACCTGACCGCCCGCCACCTCGCCACCCTTCCCCAGGCCGACTGGCTGGCGGTCGTCGAGCAGCACCGGTGGTTCGACCCGGATTGGGCCGAAGTCATCCCCATGCTCGGCGAACGGCTCAGCCCTGATAGCGCGCGGGCACTCATCCAGCACCTCCTCGCCGGAGAATGCGATCCCTTCCACTGGTCGCTGCGTACCGCCGCCCTGGTCTGGGGAGCGCGCCCGGACGCCGATCACCTGCTGGCGCCCGGCCAGCTCAACGAGCTGGCCGGGCGCCTTGATGACCTGCTCCGGCACCAGCACACAGGCTACGCAGCAGTTGCGGCTTACAGCGGAATGACCTACCTGCCCCACTCAGTTCTCACCGGGCTGCTGGCCGGCCTCACCGACCCGGACTCGTACGTGCGGGCTTCGGCGGCGCAAGCGCTGGACCGTCGGCAGGACCCCGAGGTAACGGAGGCACTGCGGGCCCGCCTCGACGACCCGGACTTGCTGGTGATGATTGCCGCGACGCTATCGCTGGGCCGCCAGGAGAGCCCAGAAGCGACGGAGGCATTGCTGGTTCTCCTCAGCGACCCGGACTCGTCGGTGCGGTTTGAGGCGGCGAGGGCACTGGAGGATCGTGAGGGCCCGGAGGTGACGGCGGCATTGCGGGCCGGCCTGGATGACCCGGACTCGTCGGTGCGATCCGCGGCGGTGACAGCGCTGGGCGGCCGTGAGGGCCCGGAGGTGACGGAGGCATTGCGGGCCCGCCTGGATGACCCGGACTCGTCGGTGCGATCCGCGGCGATGACGGCCCTGGGCGCCCGTGAGGGCCCGGAGGTGACGGAGGCATTGCTGGCCCGCCTGGATGACCCGGACTCGTCGGTGCGATCCGCGGCGGTGACGGCGCTGGGCGCCCGTGAGGGCCCGGAGGTGACGGAGGCATTGCTGGCCCTCCTCAGTGACCCGGACTCGTCGGTGCGGTTTGACGCGGCGATAGCGCTTGGCGGCCGTGAGGGCCCGGGGGTGACGGAGGCATTGCTGGCCCTCAGCGGCCCAGACTCGTCGGTGCGGTTTGACGCGGCGATAGCGCTTGGCGGCCGTGAGGGCCTGGAGGTGACGGAGGCATTGTTGGCTCTCCTCAGCGACCCGGCCGAAAAGGCGCGGCGGTCGGCGGCGATAGCGCTGGGCGCCCGTGAGGGCCCGGAGGTGACGGAGGCATTGCTGGTTCTCCTCAGCGACCCGGACTCGTCGGTGCGATCCGCGGCGGCGACAGCCCTGGGCGGCCGTGAGGGCCCGGAGGTGGCGGAGGCATTGCTGGCTGGCCTCAGCGACCCGGACGAAGAGGCGCGGCGGTTGGCGGCCAGGACTTTGGCTGGCTCAGCTTCTCCCGAAGCGCTCCTGACCCTGGCCAGGACAGTTCAGACACTAAATCAGCCTTCGCTCCTTAGAGCCTACGATGCGGCGGGACCGCTCATGATCCGCCATTACCACCAGATCGATCCGGCTGACCAACCCGAGGTGCTTGCAACAATGGGATGGCTCACAACAGCTGCACTAACAGATGACTCAGCCTGACCTACCATCTGGAAGCCCTGCGATTACTCGGACCGTCATCAAGGTCGCGTCCAGGAACAATCTTGGCCAGTGGAGCAAAAGGCGCCCGGAGAGTTCGAGCCGAGGTAAAGCAGTCCCGCATACTCACCCCGGTACCGCTTGGGGTCGTCCTGTCAGCTGTTAGCGAATCTGCAGCGCTATCCTTGCACGCAGACCCAGCTTTGTAGTGCCTCTACGGCTTTTGCCAGCCGGTCAGCCATGGCGAGCCTTGCGTGGAACTGCGCCGCCACCAGCACGTCTGCCTCTGGAATCTCTTGCCGCTATCAGGCTTTCTGGGCTGGACCAGCACCCCGGCCTCGCGGTAGTGGGCGTTGCTCTCACCGATACCTCCCGGTGTCTGAAAGGCGTGAACTGAGTACCGCTAACGATCTTTAATGGTGGGTGTTACTGAAGGTAGCTATTCAGCATGCGCCGGCGGCGCACCCCGGCGACAGACACGGGCGAGAGCGGCCGGCCGAGTGGGTCGATGAACAGCACACAGGGCCGGCCTGCGCTGGCGTGGTGCCCTGAAGTGTCTGGATGCGGTACCGCAGGCCGTCTCCGGTGACGGCCGGATCGGAGATGACCACGACGGCCTCGTCCGCGGCGTCGGTCCCGGGCTCCCCCCAGGCAAGCACAGCATTGGGCGGGTCGACGGCGAAACTGTCGTCGCCGTCGGACCACCACCGGTGCCCTGGGCCGGGCCCGGTCAGGGCAACAACCCCACCCTGAACTACCTACCACATGCTTCGCGGACCGCGAGCCGACGTCACGGCGCTGACCAGCGCGTACTAACCAGCGACCGTCGCGGGGTTTTCTCGTTTGGCATGCCCTCCGGATTCGCCGGCATCCATATCGGGCCACAAAGCAGTCCGTTTACTTGCGCCAACAAAAATAATCACATGGCGACGTACCGCAAGCTTTTTGTTACCGAGGAGGTTCTAGTCAGAGGAAGGGGTGCCGTGCTTGAGTATTTAGGGGCTGGTTTGGGCTTGGACCCTTATCAGGTGGGGAGGCGAGGGTTTTGACTTCGCAAGCGGGTGGATCTGGAGGGCGGCGCGCGGGTGAGCGCCCCTTTCCCGGCCGGCCGGAAGGCACGGACATGCTTCCGCAGATCGACCACATTCTGGTTCTGATGATGGAGAATCACACCTACGACAACTACCTGGGGATGCTGGGCCGGGGCCGGGGTGAGCGGCCGCGGGGAGATGGTTTCAACATCGGATCCGATGGCCGGCCGACGGCGGCTAATCCTTGCCCTGACGGCAGCGTCCAGCACGCGTTCCACATGCCGACCACGTGCCAGCTATCTGGGGTGCCGTCCCAGGAGTGGGCGCAGGCCCATATCCAGTTCAATGGAGGCCGGAACGACGGGTTCGTAAAATCGGCTAGCGGCCCGGTCGCCATGGGCTATTGGACCGGCGAGGATTTGCCGTGGGCCTACTCGCTGGCCACCACGTTCCCGGTGGCCGACCGCTGGTTCGCCCCGGTGTTTGGCCAGACGCAGCCGAACCGCCGCTACCTGATGGCCGCCACCTCGGTCGGCATGGTCGATGACATTCTCCCGGAGAATCTGGTGCCCGCTCCCGCAGGGACGATCTTCGACCGGCTGGACGCCCATCAGATTCCGTGGCGGAATTACTACGCCAGCACCCCGCCGACCTGCTGCCTGTTCCTCGGGGAGGCGATCGAAGGCCATGCCAGTATGGTCCCGATCGCGCAGTTCTTCGCCGACGCCAAATCTGGGAACCTTCCTGGCTTTGCCATCATCGATCCCGACTTCGGCCACAGCTCGGAGGAGAACCCGCAAAACATCGTCCACGGCGAGGTCTTCGCCGCTTCGGTCGTGCAAGCCGTGATGGAATCGCCGGCCTGGCCGAGCACGCTGCTGGTGTGGACCTTCGATGAAGGCGGCGGCTACTACGACCACGTGCCGCCACCGCCAGCGGCCGCGCCGGACGGTATCGGGCCGCTGTGGCCGGCCAGCGCATATGACGGGTTCGCCCGGTACGGGTTCAGGGTCCCGGCCGTGGTGGTGTCTCCGTGGGCCCGCGCTAATCATGTCACCAGCGTCGTCCACGACCACACCTCGATCCTGGCGATGGCCGAGCGTAAATGGAACCTGCCGGCGCTGACAAACCGCGACGCTGCCGCCGCCGACCTGTCCGACTTCCTGGACCTCAATCAGCCTTCATTCGCGGACCCACCGGCGCTGGCTCAGCCGCTCGCCGGCCCCGCCCAGCTCGCGTGCGAAAGGACCGGTCCGGGGCAAATACCGCCTCCGGGATCGGTGACCCCGAGCTAGCGAACAGCCGTCATGCTCAGCTCAACAGGGGGTTGGCAGTGCCCAGTTCAGGGCTTATTGACCTAGCCATTGGGATCATATTTGTGTTCGGCATCACCGCGGCCCTCGCCTCGGTATTCACCGAGGCGATCGCGCGGCTCGTCGGGCTGCGTGGTGCGTACTTGCTGACTGGGCTCCGCGAGCTCGTCGACACCAGCGCAGAGGACACCGACCTCAGCAAGGTCGGCACGGACTACCAGAACATGCAGAACCTGATGCGGGGCAGCCCGCCACCTGCCCAGTCGCCGTCGGCGACCGCGGCGCTGCTTGGCGGCCCGATCCTGAGCAATCAGGGTGTGACAGGCCAGATGTCCAGCCGCAAACTCACCCTCGGCCCGGCCAGGCGGCCCGGCCGTCTGCCCAAGATGACACCAACTCCGGGCGCGGGAAGGCTATGGACCCAGCGCAGGAGCCTGCCCGCCTACATTCCGGGGGAATCCTTCGCCGAAGCAGTCATCGACCTCCTGGTGCCCAATGCAGCTGGGCAGACCACGATGGACACCATCGCGCAAAACGTTAACCGGCTTCCCGCAGAGATGCCGCTCAAATCATCCTTGCAGGCCCTCATCAAGAACGCCGAGGGTGACGTCAGCCGGTTCCGCACCGCGGTGGAGCACTGGTACGACGATCACATGGACCGCGTCTCGGGCTGGTACAAGCTGAACGCCGCCAAAATCACACTCGCCGCCGGGGCAATCCTGATCGTCCTGCTCAACATCAACGCGCTCACCATCGGGCGCACCCTGTACACCAATAGCACCGTCAGCACCGCCATCAGCGCGGTAGCGTCTAAAGGCACTAACTGTCCCGCAGGCGAGAACACGCAGGACTGCCTGGCAAAGCTCCAAGCGCAACTCTCGGCCGCGGCCACGGCGGGCCTGCCCATCGGATGGGGCACGGTCCGGGACTGCGTGACTCCTGCAGCGAAGTGCAACTGGATGGACCAGCGCGGGCTATTCAGTCGGCACGGTCACTCGTTCTGGCAGCTCGTGCTGGTGCTCGCAGGCTTCCTCATCATGATCATCGCGATCGTCCCTGGCGCCCAGTTCTGGTTCGGCCTGCTCAGCAAGATCGGCACCCTGCGGTCCACCGGCCCCAAGCCCGCCGGAGCCGGGAACTAACACCCGCGGCGCCCAGCCGAGATAGCCCACCGATTCGACGTCCCTCATCGCGGCTATGGGCGATCAGGCCCAGCGCTGGCAATGCATAAACATACGGGCCTGGCCGCTGCCTGCTCGGCCGTGGCGGGGATCGCCAACGGTGTGGGGGAGCTCTTGATAACTGCGCGCCGACCCGCCTTATCTGCGCGCTGGTCCATGTCGACTGCCTGGTCACGGCGGACGCGCCGAACGGCCTGATCCGTATCGGTCAGCAGCTGGCCGCCTGATGCTCCAGCGCAGGACTCGCGACTCTGGATCTAACGGTATTTCCGACCCGATCACGCCGGGCGTGATGGCCCCGCAGGAGCTGCCGTGATGACCGTGAGACGCAGTGCCCGATGCCGGTGCCGGGCTCGCCTGGCGGTGAACGGAGACAGCGCACAGACGGCACCGGTTCGCCTCCGCACTTGGCTCGAAATTGCAGTCTTCGCGGTGTTATGCCTAGCGCTCCGGGCGTCGAGGTACCGCGCTGATCTCGGACGATGGCGACTGCCTCCTGCAGCAGCCACCGCCCCCGGGGCCCCTCCATGCCGGTAACTACCCCCACGCCCGGGCCAGCGCACCCCTGGGCCGGCCCGCTCGGGTCCGGTGACGTAGCGTCGTGGGGTCACCTCTCCAACCCCGAGGAGAACCCCATGCCTGGCCCCACCGTCGTCCTCGTCCACGGCGCCTTCGCTGACGCGTCCGGGTTCGCGGGAGTGATCCGCGAGCTGGAGAGCGCCGGCCACACGGCGCTCGCTCCGCCGAACCCGTTGCGAGGCGTCGCCTTCGACGCCAGCGTCGTCAGCGACGTGGTCAAGGCCATCGACGGCCCGGTCGTGCTGGTCGGGCATTCCTACGGAGGCGCCGTGATCGGCCAGGCGTCGGCCGGCCTGGAGAACGTGACCGGCCTGGTCTTTCTCGCGGCGTTCGGGCTGGAGGTGGGCGAGAGCTGCGCGAGCGTGCAGCAGCCGTTCCCGCCGCCCCTGCTCGCCAAGACGGCCGCTCCGACCCCCTACGACGCGCCCGGCGCCGCGGGCGGTCCCGACCTGTATGTCCAGAAGGACGGGTTCCGGGAGACGTTCTGCGCCGACGTGCCGGTGGACATGGCCGATGTCATGTTCGCGACTCAGCGCCCGCTCGCGGTCGCGGCGCTCAACGAGAACGCCACCGCGGCGGGCTGGAAGAGCAAGCCGTCCTGGTTCTTGGTCTCCGAGCACGACAACGCGATCTCGCCGGACGCGGAACGGTTCATGGCGCAGCGGATGGGCGCCACGACCGACACCATTGACGGCTCGCACACCGCGTTCATCGCGAAGCCGGTCGCCGTGGCCACGTTCATCCGGCAGGCGCTGCGGTGACCTCGTAGACCGAGATGTGGTCCTGGCTCTCCCCGGTGAACGGGCCGCGGTCCCAGTCCTGGTGGCGCTCCCGCAGCCGCAGGCCGGCCAGCCGGGCCATGGAGAAGGAGAAAGGTCATGAGTCTCATTGACGAGGCGCTGAGCGCCAATGCAACCATCGCCAACGACTACGATCCCGGCCGCGGGGGGCCGCCGGCGCCCAAGATCGCGATCGTCACTTGTGCGGATCCCCGGCTCACCAGCATCGAGCAGATGCTGGGTCTCGCCGCTGCCGATGTCGACATGATCAGGAACTTCGGCACCGTGATCGACGACGACGCGGTCCGGTCGCTGGTTCTCTCGACCAGGCTGCTGGGCACCAGAGAGATAATGATCATCAATCACACCGACTGCGGGATGCTCAGGTTCACCGACAGCGAGATGGAGGATCGGCTCCGCAAGGAGACAGGGCAGGCACCAATTGCGCCGGCCAAGTTCTACAGCTTCACCGACGCCGAGGCGAACACCAAGGAGCAGATCCAGAAGGCCAGGTCACATCCATGGATCTCGCCGGAGGTCCCGGTCAGGGGATTCGTCTATGACGTCAGCACCGGGCGGCTCAGCGAGGTGTTCCTGAGCGGGGAGACCGTCGCTGGCTAGTCAGGGCGTCGCCGCCTCGGCGTGTGCCGCGCGAGGACGCCTCGGGGCGGAGCTGGCGCTCAAGCTGCATGAGACTCCAGGCCTTCGCTGTCCGCGCGCATAGGGGCCCGGCTTGGTGGCCGCCTCGTCGACGGTGGCCGCCAGTGCCGGGTAGCCCGGCGCGCCGGGGCGAGTGGGGCAGCGATCGGCCGGCTGAGGTTGGGGGGTCATCCGGTTCTCCGGTTCGCAGTGCCTGCAGCCTGGCCGAACGTACGTTGAGATGAAATGCCGGGCCGCACCGGGGCGTACGGCCGGTTGGGTCGTCTGGCCCGCAGCTCTCGGCGGAAGGTGCCGCAACGCGGTCGTTAGGGGTCGCAGCAGTGATTGTCAGGAGCAATCGGCCAAAGCGCCAGCATCCTGGCCCGGCCGCCGAAGCGCCATCCACGCCGCATCACACAGGCAGCCCATGCCAAAGGAGAGGCCGACATGCCAAGCCAGGCAATGCAGGACGTAATTGACGCCCTCAGAGACCGGCAGAAGGCCAGTGCCAGCCAGGCCCCGCTGACGCTGACCGAACGCCGCGCCGTCTTCACCCCGGGGGACCGCCTTCATCAGATACCTGACGACGTGCTGGTGACGGAGGTAACCGCGGACGGCGTGTCAGCCCACTGGCTGGACGCCCCCGGAGCGGACACCGGCCGGGTGCTGCTGTTCCTGCACGGCGGAGGTTACGAGCTCGGGTCGCTTCGCAGCGACGGCGAACTGGCAGCCCGGCTGGGCCGGGCCAGCCGGATGCGGGTGCTATTCCCCGAATACCGGCTGGCTCCCGAGCATTCTTTCCCCGCCGCCATCGACGACGTGCTGGCCGCATGGCGCTGGCTCCGCACGGGCCAGGGCCTGAGCGCAAGCTCAACAGCGGTGGCTGGCGACTCGGCCGGCGGAGGGCTCACCGTCGCCCTGCTCGTGGCCACGCGTGACGCCGGGGAAACATTGCCCGCAGCCGCCGTACTGATGTCCCCGACGGTGGATCTGACCAGCTCGGGGGCCTCGATGGCCGAGCGCGCCGACCAGGATCCGATCTCCACCCCCGCCATGCTCCGCCAGTTCGCCTCCGACTACCTGGCCGGGGCCGACCCGAAAACACCCCTCGCATCGCCGCTGTTCGCCTCACTGGCCGGGCTCCCGCCGCTGCTGATCCAGGTGGGCACGGCCGACCTGCTGCTCAGCGATTCCGAACGCCTGGCCGCAGCAGCAGCCCAAGCCGGGGTCGACGTCACCCTGCAGGTCTGCGAGGGCCTACCCCACGTCTACCAGCTCCTGCTCGGCACCCCCGAGGCAGCCCAGGCCACCGAGCAAATCGGAAAGTTCCTGCGCGCCCGGGTTCGCTAACCAGACAGCCCACAAACAACAGGCTTCCCGGTACCCGATACGCCCCTCAGCCGCCTAACGCCCGGAGGGCTTGCCGACCACCCCCAAGGGGCCCGCCGAAAGGCCCGCCGAAAAGATGATCTGTGCGCATACAAACATCCAGGTACCAAGCATCGGCCCGACAAATATTCGGCAGGGATCTGGCTTACGCAGAGAGTGGTGCCAATGCTCAGCCACATATCTCTCGCGGCATTGCTGATCACGAATGAAGATGCTGACCTCTGCATAAGAATCTGCAGACGGAACTCGCTCACATCGGCTACTGTGAGCGAGATCCTGCCACTGGTGCCGTCCACGGAAGCGATCGCCCTTCGCGGGTTCGTGCGCGGCGGCTGGGAACTGACCAACTGGCCGGTCATGGGCGAGCTCGCGTCGGCCACAAGCGATCCTGCGAAGTAGCTCACAGATCCGAATCCTGCTCCGGCATCGCCGGTGATGTCCCTGGCCCGCGCTCGCGCGGGTCGGGGCGGTCGACGTTGAAGTGCCTGCCCGTTGACGTCAGCCACCTGTCGTTCACGTGCCGCAGCGCGAACTGGCTGATCACTCGCTGGCCGCCCTCCCAGTCGCCGTACAGGACGCTGAGCATCATCGGGTCGCCAGCCTCGACGGCGGCGGCGACGGCCTTGAACTGCTCTGTGGCCGGATCGCGCAACGCTCCCTGCCAGAATCCGACGTCGCCGGGTGCCACGTAAATGTCACGGGTCTGGGTGGTGAAATCCTCAAGTGGCGGATGGGTCAGCTGTGGCTGCCCGGTCACCTGGACGTGCCAGCCGTGCATCACGGCGAGCCCGGTGCCGACGTTCCGGACCGAGATGACCATGTACACCACGCCGTCAGCGGCCTCCAAAGTTGCGGCACCGCCCGCGACTCTCAAGAACTTGGCTTCCAGGAACTGAATCTTCTGCTCCGGGTCCTGCAACCGCGAGCTCATCAGCAGCGGGCGCTCTGCCGCCATCAGCGAACGCTCGGCGATGCGGGCGGACTGTTCGGCGATACGAGCAGCTTGGTCCGCAGCGCGCGCCGAGTAGTTCGACGAGCGGACGGACGCAAAGGTCGCTACCGCGAGCACCAAAGTACCCACGGCGGTCGCCAGCGACGCGATCGTCGCCCACTCCGTCACGGTCACCGCCGCATTTTAGGCCCCGGGCCGTGGTTACGCCTCCCCGGTCACCCAAGGCCGTATCCCGGGCCACGTGAGACACCCTGAAGAGAAACGCCAGGCAGCGACAACTGCTGCCAACACCGCTGTTATGACGCCAGACGACGGCGGACGAGTGCGTGGAGCATCATCCAGTACGCAGTCAACTGTGAACCGTTCGGGACGATGTCCCCGTCCTACGGATGGTCACCGAACGACCGCCCGGTCCGGGGCGCTGGAGGCGGCGAGGAACGAGACGATGATCGAGGCCAGCAGCAGCGTCAGTCCGTCCCTTTGCGGGCGTCCGCTACACCGCGGCGTGTCGCCGTGCGATTCGGCGAACTCCGCCGGAGCGGTGGAGACGGCGGCCATGAACCTGTTCTCCTTCCTGGCGAGGTGGAGGACTAACCCGGCTCTGCCGCGCCGGCCATGTGCAGCGGGGAGACGACTTCGGGGTCGGTCAGCGCACGGCAGACGTCGGTGAGGTCGACGATGCCGACCAGGGCGCTGTCGCCAGCGACGACCGGCAGGTGGCGGAAACGGCCGATTGCCATGACTTGGGCCGCCTCACCCACGCTCGTCGTGGTGCTGATGACGGCCGGGCGGGTGGTCATCACGTCATGAACCCGGGCACTGTTTGTGTCTTTTCCTCGTGCGATCGCACGGGCGATGTCAGCCTGCGTGATGATGCCGATCGGCTGATCGGTGCGCCCGTCCCGGATCATGAGAGCGGTCGCGCCCGCGTGGTTCATCAGGTAGGCGGCCGCGGCCACGTGGGCGCCTGCCTCTACTGTCGTCACTTGCGGGCGCATCACGTCCGCCACGATGGCTGGAGTCGGCGGTGGCTGACAGGATTGCGGTGCACGGAGATCTCGCATGACGTCCTCCCTAGACGCTCGATCAAGCGGTTCGCAGAGGCCGCGCCAAGCCGGCGGGCGCGGTGGTTCAGGATGTGGTGGCGACGAGGTCGAATTCGTTGCCCTCGGGGTCCGCGAAGGTCGTCCACCGGGTGCTGCCTTGCTCGTAATCGTTCAGCTTGACGGCGCCTAGTTTGATCAGCCGGCCTGTTTCGAGTTCGTAGTCGGCGGCGGCGAGGTCGGGGTGGACCCGGTTCTTGACGGTCTTGCCCTCGGGGACCTGGTGGAACATGAGCCGCAGTCCGCTGCCGGTGTCGATGGCGGCGAAGCTGGCGGTGGCGCCGGGGCTGACGGGCCGGCCGAGCACGTTGGCCCAGAACTCGGCGAGCCGGGTTATGTCGGAGCCGTCGACGCTGATGGCGAGCAGGCTGGGGGCCATGGTTTCTTCTCCTTGTCTGCCGCGTCGTGCGGCTAGATGGCGGTGCGGCCGCCGTCGGCGGCGAACACGGCGCCGGTGACATAGCTGGCCCTGGGGGAGGCGAGGAAGGTGATGACCTCGGCGATCTCGCTGGGCTGGGCGGCACGGGACAGCAGGGTGGTGGCGCCGAGGGCCTCGATGCGGTCGGGCGCGGCGCCGGCGGTAAGGACTGGCCCGGCAGCGACGGCGTTGACGCGGACTCCTGCGGGGCTGAACTCGGCTGCCCAGGACCGGGTCATCGCCACCAGGCTGGCTTTGGTGGCGCTGTAGGCGGCGGCGCCGGCCAGGCCGATCTGGCCGGCCATGCTCGCGGTGTTGATGACGCTGCCGCTGCCCTTGGCGGCCATCTTCGGGGCCAGCGCGGCGACCAGGAAGTACACGGCCCGGACGTTGGCGGCGAAGAGCCGGTCGAAGGTAGCCACGTCGAGGTCCACGGTCGGCCCGAACCAGGAGAACCCGGCGTTATTGACCAGCACGTCGACGGGGCCGGCCTGCAGGGCCAGGTCGTCCAGCTGGCTGGGGTCGCTGAGGTCGGCTGCGACGAAGCGGGCCTTTCCGCCGTCCGCGGTGATCGTGTCGACCACGGTGGAGCCGCGGGCGGCGTCGCGACCGTGCACGATCAGCTCGGCGCCGTTCCGGGCCAGGTACTCGGCCGCTGCCCGGCCGATGCCTGAGGTTGCACCAGTGACCAGTGCGCTCAGGCCTTCGAGGTCTCGATGCTCGTTCATGTTCTGTCTTTCAGCTTGACGGAATCGTCATGTCGTGAGCCGGTGAGCCGGTCTTGCTTGTAGCCAGCACCGCTTCGGCCGCCGTCTCGATGAGCTGCGCCACCTCGTCGGGGTGGGAGACCATCGCGACGTGGCTGGATGAGATCTCGATGGTGACGGCGCCCATGCGGCTGGCGAACTGGCGCTGGGCGGCAGGCGGCAACGCCTGGTCGTCGCCGGCGACCAGGTACCAGGACGGCAGCGTCTTCCACGCCGGGACGTCCATCAGGTCCGCGAAGGCGGACATTGCCAGGGCCTGCTGCACGGCGTACATCACCCGTGCCTTGACCGGGCCGACGTCAGCGGCG
This sequence comes from uncultured Actinomycetes bacterium, assembly GCA_963703605.1. Lineage (GTDB taxonomy): Bacteria > Actinomycetota > Actinomycetes > Streptosporangiales > Streptosporangiaceae > DASXKD01. Next base: position 190,061 of record CAVPFC010000053.1, on the reverse strand, counting down.
AAGTGATCGACGAAGTCGTCCTCGGGCAGCCAGCCGAAGCCCTGCTTGTCGGTGAACAGGTGCGCCAGCGCCGGCGTCACCGGCCCCTGCGACAGCAGCGCGCCCAGCGATTCACCCTGATCAAGGCCGAACGCGGCGATATAGACCAGGGCAGCGACGTTCGGCGCCTCCGTGCCCAGAGCCGACATGATCTGGCCGCCGTAGGAGTGCCCGGCGACGACGGTGATGCCGTCCTGCAGGTCCAGCACCTGCCGCAGCCGGGCGACGTCATCGGCTAGCGCGGTCATCGGAAACTGGGGAGCCGCAACGTGGTAGCCGTCGGCCTGGAGGCGCTCGATGACGCCGCTCCAGCTGGAGCCATCAGCAAATGCGCCGTGGACGAGAACGATGTTCGGTTGGAGGTTCATCTCGGTACTTCCTTCCGGATTGCGTCTTGTCGCCATCGTGTGGAGCGATGGCGCGATTGGGGTACCCGCAACATGACTGGAGTTGGCGCGCAAGCCGGTACGGGGCATGCCGGCGTTCGGGATGAATGGTGGTCGGGCACGATGGCGCCAGACCCGGCGACGCTCGCCTGGGACGCTCTTGCGACGGCAGCCACCGCGCTGGTGCCCGCATGCTCAGGCCGCGATCAAAGCTGATTAGCCTGGAGACGGCGTTGATGAAACGGACTGCCCGGGAGGACAGGCAGATGCCAGGCCCCGGTGAACACCCGTCACGGCAGTCCGCACCCATCATTGGTCGGGAAGCCGGGCTTGCCACGCTGCGCGGACTGGTAGATCCGGTCCCGCGGACCAGCCAGGTCCTGCTCATTATCGGTCAGGCAGGCATGGGCAAGACCGTGCTCCTGGCGGACGCAGCCGAACGGGCACGATCAGCGGGCATGCAGGTACTGTCCGTCACCGGCCGGGAATCGGAGTCGAAGCTCGCGTTCGCAGGGCTGCATCAGCTGCTGCGGCCGGTGCTGTCCAGCGCCGCCGGCCTTCCCGCCCGTCAGGAACAAGCCCTGCTGGGGGCTCTCGGCCTTGCTGCGGACCCCGTTGCTTCTGACCCGCTCCTCACCGGGCTCGCCGTACTCACCTTGCTCTCGGATCTTTCGGAGCGTTGCCCGCTCCTGGTGGTCGCCGACGACTGCCACTGGCTCGACCGTAGCTCGCTTGACGCCCTGGCCTTCGTCAGCAGCCGCCTCGACGCCGAGCGGGTGGTGTTGCTTCTGGCCGCCCGGGGGGAGGCGCCGCCCGCCGGCTTTGACCGAGGATTCCCGGAGCTGCATCTTGAGCCGCTATCAGCTGCAGACGCCGGCCGCTTGCTGGACCAGCAGCCTTGCCCGCCTCGCGGACGGGCCCGGGCGCCGGTGCTCGCCCAGGCCGCCGGTAATCCCATGGCACTGATCGAGCTGGCGAAAGTGATCGCCGCGGATCCCGCCGCCAGCCGGCGGTGGGCCGCTGAGCCACTGCCCCTGACTGACCGGCTGAGCGCTGTCATCGCCTCGAGGTTCGCCGCCCTGCCAGAGCCGACGCAAGCAGTGCTGCTGCTGGCCGCGGTGGCCGACGGCCCGGACCTGAACGCAGCAGCCGGGCGCGGTGCCGGGCTAGACGCCAATGTCCTCGCGCCGGCCGAGCAGTTGGGCCTGGTCAAGGTAGACCGGACCGGCTTGCAGTTCTCCCACCCCCTGGTCCGTTCTGCCATTTACCACTCCGCGCCCTTCGCCCAGCGCGCCGCAGCGCACCGCCAGCTCGCCGAGACCCTGCACGACCAGCCAGACCGGCGAGCCTGGCACCTGGCAGCCGCGGCACTAAATCCTGACGAACAGGTGGCCTCGCTGCTGGAGGCCACAGCTACCCAGGCACAACACCGCGGCGGTGCGGCCGCCGCAGCGCTGGCGATGGAACGCGCGGCCGAACTCAGCCCCCACCCCCAGGACCAGGCACGGCGGCTGGTATCCGCCGCTTCGACCGCCATTTCCACCGGCCAGGCGGACTGGGTCCAGGACCTGGCCACCCGTGCCCTGGCGGTGACAGCCGACCCCGCCGTGCGGCTGACAGCCCGCCGCGACGCCGGGTGGGCGCTGGCCTACTCTGGTCGGCGCTCAGCCGCGCTGGCCGCGCTCATCTCCGTCGCCGAAGAGGCATCGCGTGACCTGCCGGGCCTCGCCTGGGACGCCCTCGCCGATGCAGCCACCGTCGGCTACTACTCAGGCGCGGCTGCCAGCCGCCAGGCCCTGAACCGTATCCTCGAACTCCTGGAAAACGACAGGGCGCCGTCCCCCGTCGGTGGCCCGCGCGCTGATGCCGGCGCGCGGCGGCTCTGGATACGGGCCTGCACCGACCCGTTCGGCAACAGAAATCAGCTCGTCCCGTACCTGCGCCGCATCGCCCGCACTGCCCTCGATGAGCCCGCTCTGTGGCGAGCTGGATCCGCCGCATGGCTCCTGGACGAATCCGACCTGGCGATCCATATGCTGCAGGACGCCATGCAACAGCTCCGGGCACCCGGCACGCGCGGCACCAGTGGCCCGGGCCTGACCGCGCTCGGGTGGGCATACACCGACGTGGGGCGCTGGGACGAGGCGCTCGAAGTTGCCGCCGAAGCCGCCGATCTGGCCGAGGCAAACCAGATGGACATCGTTGCCGCGTCCGCTGACGTGATCGCGGCCGCCGTTCTCGCCATGCGCGGGGACTCCGCCGCGGCGCGCAAGCATGCCAGCAGGGCGCTCGCCAGCGTCGATCCCGCCGAAAACGGACTGCTAGCCGCCTGGGCCCGGCGCGCCCACGGGGTCGCGGCTTTCGCCGACGGCAGCTACCTGCTTGCCTTCACCCAGCTCCGCGGGGTGTTCAGCGAGGATGGCACGCCCCTGCACAACCACGTCTCCTACCTGGGCGTGGCAGATCTCGCCGCCGCCGCGGTCCGCTCCGATCAGCGGAACGAAGGATGCGACGTCATCGAGCACGCACTCAGCAATCTGAACGGAATGGCCTCTCCCCGGCTCGAGCAGCTCATCGCCCGCGCCCGCGGCATCCTCGCCGACCCAGCCAAGTCAGAAACCTATTTCGGCACGGCGCTTTCCGACCCCGCCGGAGACCAGTGGCCTTTCGAACGGGCACAGCTTCGGCTCGACTACGCCGAATGGCTGAGGCGGCGGCGCCGGATCAACGACGCCAAGCCCCAACTGACGGAGGCTCTGGGAACCTTCCGGCGGCTGCGGGCCCGGTCATCGGCGCAGCGGGCGGAGGCAGAGCTGAGAGCGTGCGGGGTAGCCGTCGCCGACGTGGTCGGCGACCGCGATGCACTATGGGAGCTAACCCCCCAGCAGCGCCAGATCGTCCGCCTGGCCAGCGACGGGCTGACCAACAGCCAGATCGGCGACCGGCTCTTCCTCTCACCGCGCACCGTCAGCTGGCACCTGTACAGGTCCTACCCCAAGCTTGGCGTAGCCGGGCGGAACCAGCTACGCGACGTGCTCGCCCGCGCCAGCACGCCAACACCAGCACACGAAAGCGCCGGAGGCGAGACTCTGCTTTGATGCGTCTCCCTCGACGAAACAAGCGCGCGCGCCCGCGGCCTCGGAGCCTGCCGGCACCTGCCGCGTTACCGAGCCCCGATGTTTCCGCGACGACCCGGCATCGATAACTGTCCGCGGCGCGGAGGCGGCCGCAGGCCGCGCGCCGGACCTGGCGCGGGCTACGGTACGCGTTCTTTGAGCCAGTCCAGGACCGTCTGGGCGACCTCTCGCCAGCCGTGGTCGACGGTCAGCGAGTGGCCGCGATCGGGGAACTCGCGCAGGTCGGTGACTGCGGGCGACTTGTGATAGAGGCGGCGCGTCGCGTGGCTGATGGCCGCCGGGACGGTGTGGTCGCGGCCGCCGGCGGTGATCAGCAGCGGCCCACGGGTCTTGTTGGCGGTGTTGACCTTGGCCGGTGAGCGCGGGACGAAGTTCGCCGTCGCGGCCTCGAACAGCGGCCGGCCCGGCGAGGGAATGGCCCAGCGCTGATAGAGCTCGCTGGACTCTGGCTCGGGCACGGCGTTGCCGAAGCCGTAGCGGAATTGCTCGGCGGTGAGCGATACCGCCGCGTTTCTGTTCGCTGGGCGGCGCAGCGCGATCGAGGCCACCCGCAGCGCGGATGGCGGCAAGAAGATCACGCCCTTGATCGGTGCCGGGTCGATCGCCACCGCGGCAGCGGCGAGATCTTGCCCCAGCAGCCGCTGCGCGATCAGCCCGCCAAAGGAGTGGCCGACCACAACCGGCCGGGCATCGAGCCCAGCGATGACCTGGGCGTAGTGCTCGACGATCTCGTCGATGCCCTTCCCGGCGGCACGCTCTGGATTCTTGCGGGCTTCCTCGACCGTGTCCGCGTCGCCGGGCCAGCCCGGCGCCTGCGGCTCATAGCCGGACTCGCGGAACAGATCCGCCCACGAGCCCCACGAGCTCGCGTGCAGCCACAAACCATGCACAAAAACAACCGGGCCGCCTGCCATCCTCGTGCGCCCCTCTCATCCGCGGCGCTGGCACCTGCGCCAGCCGCCGCTGCTCTGACAGCCAGTCTCGCATCTTCGCCCGCGGTCGACCAACGCCCTACGCGGAGTTCCACTACACCCCGCATCCGCGCGACACCATCAGCAGCAGCCAGCTTGGCTACTCGACGTCCGTTTTCCAGCCGTTCGGCAGCAGGGCGCGGCTTCCGTACCTGAGCAGCGGCCGCGGGTCGCTAAACAAGAGCCAGGCCACTAGCGACATCGGTTACGTTAAGCCGTTTGTCGCGGGCGTGATACGTACCGTCGGTAATGATATCGACAGCTTCACCTTACCACCGAGCAGTGGTGGGATCTCGGCGACCTATTTTTCAAGATTCCGTCATGTCTTAGCGACCTTCACCAAAGTATGGTTCACCAAGACTGCTATCGTCCTGGACATCGCCGTTGGAGCAGAGGATAGTGAGCGCTATGGCATCGGAAGGGGGGTTGCCGTGCCTATTATCGGAGCCGGTTGGGGCTGGCGAGAATCAAAGCGGGGGCTGTTCGGGGGCGCCCCGAGGGTTGCACCCGTGGTTGCCGTGGTCGCGGCTGTAACGAGCTTGGTTTTGTGGTCACCGGCGTCGGCTTCAGCGGCAAGGGGCGTTGTGTCGCCTGGCTGCTCCGTCATGGTGAACAGGTCGCCGGTGTCGATGAAGATCTCGAGGCCGGGCGCCACCGCCAAGTGCACTTTTGCTGGTAAGGCGGGTGAGCGGGTCACCGCGGCGGTGACGAAGCTGGTGACCAGTGACGGCTCGGATTGTGGCACGGTGACGCTGCTGGGCCCGGCCGGGAAGGTGGACAGCGCGTTCGGCTGCAATTCGGTGGGGGTGGGCCCCGATGCGCTGACCCAAAGCGGGACCTACACGGTGCGGTTGACTTTGGAGTCGAACACCGCAACGGGTACGGCGACATTGTGGGTGTCGGCGCCGAAGGTGTTGGGCCCGGTGACGGTCAATGGCGCCTCGGTGTCGATGAACGTCAGACGGGTCGGCCAGGAGGTGGAGCGTACTTTTGCTGGTAAGGCAGGTGAGCGGGTCACCGCGGCGGTGACGAAGCTGGTGACCAGCGACGGCTCGGGCTGCGCGACGGTGACGCTGCTGGGCCCGGCCGGGACGGTCGACAGCGCGTTCAGTTGCAACTCGGTGGGGGTGGGCCCCGATCCGCTGACCCAAAGCGGGACCTACACGGTGCGGTTGACTTTGGAGTCGAACACCGCAACGGGTACGGCGACATTGTGGGTGTCGGCGCCGAAGGTGTTGGGCCCGGTGACGGTCAATGGCGCCTCGGTGTCGATGAACGTCAGACGGGTCGGCCAGGAGGTGGAGCGTACTTTTGCTGGTAAGGCAGGTGAGCGGGTCACCGCGGCGGTGACGAAGCTGGTGACCAGCGACGGCTCGGGCTGCGCGACGGTGACGCTGCTGGGCCCGGCCGGGACGGTCGACAGCGCGTTCAGTTGCAACTCGGTCGGGGTAGGTCCCGATACCCTGACCCGGCGCGGGACCTACACAGTGCGGCTGACCCTGGAGTCGAACACCGCAACCGGTACAGCGAGACTAAACGTCTCGACCTGATCCAAGTGACCCTTCGGTTGGCATGTGCAGAGCGCGCAAGTGAAGGCCCGAAGCGTTAAGCGAGGGGTGCGAAAGATCGCGATCCGCAGCCGCCCTGCATGACCAGGGTGCCGGCACCCGCAGAAGCGGCAGCCGCTGAACTGGTTGAATCGCACTATGTGGACGGGGCGGGCTGGGCGCGGCCGACGGTGGGCCCGGTCGGGGGCGGGCAGCCTCATTGTGGTGGTCGTGCTGGCGGCGGCTGCCGGGGCTGCGGCTCCCGCTGCGGCCATGGTCGTGCCGGGTCCCGCGGCTGCTGCCGGGGAATGGTATGCGGCGCCGCCGCGGGTGAACGCCTGGGGAGCGGGCCTGGTAGATGCCGGTATGGGTGTGCGGCTGTGGGGCAGGGACGTCAACGTCGCCCGGCCGATGGGCAGCATCACCAAGGTGATGACCGCACTGATCGTGCTGTCAGCTGGGGATCTGAGCCGGAAGATCAAGGTCACCGCGGGTGCCATCCGGTATGTTCACAAGCGCGGAGCCAGCAGCGCCGGGCTGATCGCCGGGGACGTGCTGACCGCCCGCCAGTTGCTGGAGGCGATGCTGCTTCCCTCCGGCTGCGACGCGGCCTACCTGCTGGCCTCCAGCTATGGGCCGGGCCGGGCCGCGTTCGTGGCGAAGATGAACGCCACGGCGAAGGCGATGGGGTTGGTGTCGACCCATTTTTCGTGGTTCGACGGAATGCCCTACCCGACCGAGCACTCCACCTACTCCACCCCGGCTGACCTCATCCGGCTGGGTCAGCAGGCCATGCGCAATCCGCTGTTCCGCCGCATCGTGGCGCAGCGCCGCTACCACGTGGCTGCCACCGCCTCGCACCACGGTTACCTGTGGCAGACGACCAACGGGCTGCTCGGGTCCTACCGTGGCATGCTGGGCATCAAGACCGGCAACACCAACGCCGCGGGCAACTGCTTTCTGTTCGAAGCCCGCCGCGGCCGCCGCACGCTGATCGGCGTGGTCCTGCACGTCAACCCCACCAGCAGCCCGAACGCGCTGTTCATTGCCGCCCGTCAGCTCCTGAACTGGGGCTTTCACCGCATCTAACCCCCGGGCACTCAACCAAGGCTGCCGGTAACGCCAGGCTGATCATGGGCATTCGCCTTCGCTGGTGCCGGCGCTGCTGGTGTCGTGCTCAGGGCTGGGCTTTTGGCTCGCAGCGGCGGCGGCTGTGAGGCTGGCGAGCATGGCGGGGAGGAAGTCACGCATCCCGCGCCAGACCAGGCGGCCACGTAGCGTCTTGTCCCAGCTGGTGGCCCAGCTGACCCGGGTTCCCCCGCGGGACGGGGTGAGCGTGACCTCGCCCCGGTAGCCGCGGACCGGCATACCGCCTAGCACCGTGTACACGATGCGGCGGCCTTCGTCGATCTCCTCGACGCGCTCGACTGTGGTCACGTAGCGGCCGTAGGCACGGCTGGCCGAACGCAGCCAGTACACCGCGCCGGGAGCGTGCGAGGCAGTGCCTCGGTAGCCAGCCGCGCTCCACGGCCCCCACTGGGGGTAGCGGGTAGCGTCGGCGACCAGCGCCCACACGGCCTGCGGTGCGGCATTAGTGACTGACTCAGCTGCGACCCGCAAGCGGCCGGATGAATGTACCAAACGGAACATGTACCGAATGGTACGCTCAGCCATGGCCGAACCGCAAGAATCCCGACCGCGCCAGCCGGAATCAGCCAGGACCCGTCTGCTGGCCGCCGCCGTCGCCATCGCCAGGCAGGGCGGGATCGCGGACCTGAGCCTGCGCGAGCTGGCCGCCGCGATCGGTACCAGCCACCGCATGCTGCTGTACCACTTCGGGTCCCGGGAGGGACTGCTCGCCGCGGTCACGCTCGCCGTCGAGGAGGCGGAACGTGCCACCTTGCGCGAGGTGGGTGCGATCAGCGCGGACGACGCGCGCCGGTTCTGGGCACACTACAGCGATCCGGCGCTGTGGCCGCAGGAGCGGCTGTTCTTCGAGCTGTACGTGCACGCCCTGCGCGGCCGCCCGGGCACCGAGGGCTTCCTCGAGCATGTGGTGACCGGCTGGCTCGAGCCGCTCACCGCCGCCATGGCCAAGAGCGGAACCGCCCCCCGGACGGCGCCTGCAGCCGCGCGGCTGAGCATGGCCGTCACCCGAGGGCTCCTGCTCGACCTGCTCGCCACCCAGGACACCAACGGCGTCACCGAGGCGTTCGAGCTGTTCCTGCAGCTCGGCGAGCTGGCCACCACCCAGTCAGACAGCCGATAGCAGGATGCGGCTTGCCGACAGCTGCGAGTGCCCAGATCTTCCCGCTGATCTTCATTAGCTTGCGCCTTTACGCCGCACGTGGGGTTCCCTGCTCATCTATCCGGTGCGGTCGGGCCGTGGGATCTTCGGCGTGCCGGGTCGATGTGGTTTGCCGCCGCGACAGTTCTGGGCGCTGCCCGGCCGCTGATGGGGCACTGGATCGCGGCTGTTTGAGCGTTGTGGCCTGGCCGCGCCAATAGGGGTGGCTGTCGGCGTGATAGACCATGAAGATCCAGGCGGCAAGACTGATCACGACGACGACCGGAATGAGAATGGGGGCCAGGCTTGATCCTGTCATATCGGCATCCCCTTCCAGCGGCGGCCATGCTGCCCAGTTAATACGTTCCACGAGGTCTCGTGCCTTATACGACGACGGGATGGATGACCTCGGGACGGCTGATTCGGCTAATTTCAAGTTTGGTGCTGTAGCTGCCGCTTGCCATTGCCGCCAGCACCCGTTGACGAGGGGGTGCTGGCCGGTGCTTCCGTATTCCGGGTAGCCGGTATAGCGCCGGGGCCGGCGCCGCCGAGGTCGCCACAGCGCGACAGCATCCGGCCGGGCCGAGGCAGGTGAGCAATAAGAATCGATCTGCGCGCCCAGCAGAGAGTGGCGCCGTGGTCGCGCCATGCGCCGATCCAGGTGATCGGCGTGGCTGCCGACGCTCGGTCACGCCCGTGAGCGGGAAGGGTGCGGGTTGCCGGGCGCCGTGGCCTACGCCGGCGCTTCGCTGTCTGGGTTGCCTGCCAGTGCGCGAGCGGCTGCGGCCTGCTGGCTGTCCATGCTCGGGTGGCCGTATGCACTGCGGTGGCTTGCCTGCTGGTCGATCCACCGGCTGTGAGCCTCCCACGCGGATTGCTTGGTGGTGCCCAGGGCAGCACCGATCTGTGCCCACGAGGCACCTGCCGCGCGTGCCGACCGCACCGTGAGCTGGCGGCCGTAGGCGGCCTTGCGGGCGATTACCTCGCTGAGGGCGAGCAGTTCCAGGGCCTCTTGCTGTGACAGTGGCCCGGGCCCGGGCTGCTCGTCTGCGGGCAGGTCCTCAGCGCCCGGCGCGAGGAGGTCTCGCATGCGCAATTCGTCATAGCGGGCGACGGCGGTGGCGAGGGTGTGCTGCTGCTCGAGGCTGGCCGGTGTCGTCATGGCTCTCACCCTTGACGTCAGGCTGTCCTGACGTCAAGGGTTCCGGCGGGATTACGCCGCCAGCGTGATCGCTGGGCGGTGGCGGCTGCGGATCCGGTGTCGGTCATAGTCGCCTTAGGCCTGGTAGACGCGCTGGTAGATGCGTTCGGCCAGCATCATGACGGTGAGGTTGAGGACCGTGGACGGGGTGTCGGGGATGATCGAGGCATCGACGACCCGCAGTCCGCTGGTCCCGATGACGGCGCCGACCGCGTCCACGACGGCCTGCGGGTCGGCCGGTCCGCCCATGGGGGCGGTGGAGCTGGGGTGGTAGTAGGTGGACACGTTGCCGGCGATGAACGCGGCCAGGGCGCTGTCGTCGGCGACCGCGTCGCCGGGGGTCAACTCGCCGGCGGTGAGGGAGGCGAGGTCCGGGCTGCGGGCGAAGTCGCGGGCGAGCTTGACACCTTCCAGCATCCGGCGGGCGTCACGGCCGGTGGCAAGGAAGTTGCAGTCGATCAGCGGGGCGACGCCGGGGTCGCGGCTGGCCAGCTTCAGCATCCCGGTGGACTCGGGCAGGACCACCGAGGTGGACAGCGCGATCACTCCGCCAGTGGGACTGTAAGAGGGGGGAATCAGGTGGGTTGCCGTGATGTTCAGGTCCAGCTCGCCGGCCGCGGCCTCGCTGGAGGCCGCCCACAGGATCGCGCCGACCGCCGGGGTCATCTCCAGGTGCCCGGGAGCCAGCGCGTGGGCGGTGTGAAAGTACGGGTGATCCAGCAGCCGCCGTCCGACCGGCAGGTCGGCGACGACGCCGATGCCCAGGGCGGTCAGCTCATCGGCCGGGCCGACGCCGGAGCGCAGCAGGATGGCCGCGCTGCCGTAGCTGCCGCCGGACAAGATCACCTCCCCGGCCCGGTACACCGTGCCGTCCGCGGCCACCACCCCGGTGGCGGCCGTTCCGTCGAACAGCACCCGGTCGATGGTGACGTCACCGCGGATCGTCAGGTTGGGCCGACGGCGGACCTCGGCGGTCAGGAACACTACCGCCGTGTTCTCCCTGATGCCGTTGACCACGTTGACCGAGTGGCCGCCGACGCCGTCCTGGTCGGCGCCGTTGAAGTCGCGCACCCGCTTGAACCCGCGCGCGACCGCCGCGCCGATGAACCCCGCCTGCGAGGGCGTCAGCTCCTCGTCGGTGAGCTGCCGGACCGGCAGCGGCCCGGTCCGGCCGTGGTAGGCGTCCTCCCCGCCTGGGTTGTTCTCCATCAGCTTGAACGTCGGCAGCACGTCGGCGAAGGACCAGCCGTCGGCGCCGTGCGCGCCCCACTTGGCGAAGTCAGCGGGCCGCGGCCGGATCGCGACCCCCGCGTTCACCGCGGAACTGCCACCGAGCACCTTGCCCCGCGAGGCCCGGATGTTCGGCTCCTGGTCGGTGGCCCGGGCGGTATACCCCCAGTCGTGCCGCGGGTCGTCGAGGATGCGCGCGTCAAGCAGCGCGGGCGGGAACGCGTCCGGCGCGTAGGTGGGACCCGCTTCCAGCAGCAGGACCGTCCGCGCGGGATCCTGGCTCAGGCGGGCGGCCAGGACAGCGCCGGCGGAGCCACCCCCGACGATGACCACGTCAGCGGTTTCGGGCAGGTCAGACATACCAATCTCCTTTCGTTTGCGTCTCCTCGCGCTTGCAGGTGGCCCGAGTCAGCGATCGGCATGAACGGACGGTTGTGACGCTCGCCGATCACGGCACACCGAAGCGTCCTTCCTGGTATCGGGTAGTTCCTCAGGGGCTGTGCCGGGTGACACGAATGGACTCGTGGGTGACCGTGCCGTCGTCAGCGAAGGCCGCGACCCATCCCCATGTCTTTGAAGCGGTGCAGGCACCGGCAGCACGCCCGCACGGATGGGCGTCAGGAGATCCAGGGTGCCTTGTACGTGCCCGTGTCGTTCAAGATCGCGGTCCAGTCGTCGCCGGCCCAGATGTTGCTGATCTTGCCGTCGCTCAGGCGGTAGACGTCGACGCCATCCCACTGGACGAAACGCCCGCTCGCGGGGATGCTGAGAATGGCGCCCTCCTGGGTGCCGCTCACGACCACGCGCACCACGACCTGGTCGCCCTGGGCGAAGATGTCATTGATGGTGATGTGCGCGTCGGGGAACGCGGCGACCACGCCCGCAAACAACCCGGCGACGTTGGCACTGCCCGTCACCGTGCCCACGGTGCCGCCGTACCACTGCATGTCGGGGTTCAGGTAGTTGATGGCATGGGCGCCGTTGTGCTCGTTGATGACGTCCTGGAGGAAAGCTTCCACCACCCGCTCGTTGCCCGTTAGGCCTGCACCGTGGGCCGGCGACGCCGTCGCCGCCTGGGTGCGGTGCGCGGGGGCTGCCATCGCCGCGCTCGCGGCGGTGCCGGCAACTCCCAGGCCCGCGGCGAGGGCCGCGGCCACGGCAACGCACTGCAACTTCCTCATGACAAGCTCCTTCATTCTTGGTTCTTGGACCGGTTAATCTGTTCCTTCTTCAGTGCCACGTCGTCCTCCCTGACGGTTCGATCGCCCCAGGCTCGCCGCCCGTCTGGTGATAGGTCGTCGCCAGATTCTGGTGATTCGCGCGCCGTTGACAGCGTGTGGGCTGGCCTGACACCGAGAGAACTGGGTCGCCGACGGGCGGGCGCCGGGCGCAGGCACTCAGGCAGGCAGATAACAGGGGGACCGGGCATAGTCCCGCTGACCGGCCGGGGTGATCTTCTCTCTGCTCTGGATCGCCCGGCAAGCCAAGAAGGCGACGATCGTCGGCTCCTGCCGGCGGCGGGAACGAGCGGGAGGGCGTGGCCGTCTAGGGTGCGCCGGAATGGCCAAGAAGATGGGCTCGCCCAGCTACAGAACGCGCAGATTAGCGGGGAAGGTGGCGACCTCGGGATGCTCAGGCGCCTGGTGCGCGCTTGCTACGCCGCGCCACTGCTGGACGCCGCCCCAAGGCATGGCCTCGATCTTCTGTGTACCGGTCAATACAGGGGCGCGTCATCCTGGCAGCATCTTGGGAAGTCGCTAGCGAGTTCGAGCTGTCGAACGTTAGCTGCGCTAACCGTAGGTGGGGGAGCCGGGTTGGGAGCCAAAGATCCCTGGCAACCTGCCCGCACGCCTCACGGGGATGGCGGCCTGACCGAGGACCAGGTGCGCAGGCCCTCGTCGGTGAGCACGGTGGAGAAGGCCTCCTCGATGGCACCGATCAGGGGCGCGTCGCCGCCGAAGCGGGCCGGCAGAAGCGGTGGAGGGTTCGTGCGCCGGAACTGCATCAGTCCCGCTAGGTATGTCGGGTAGAGGTGGTCGTCGGCGATGTCCAGGAGGTCGCGGCCGAGGCCTCCCAGCGTGATGATGGCCGGGTCCATTGCGTTGGCCAGTCCAGCCGCTCCCGCGCCGACCGAGCGGGCTACGGCCTGGACCGCGTCTAGCTCGGCTCGCCGTGGGGCGCCCGGGGCCAGGCTCGCCTTGGCGGCGGCGAATACCTCACGCGCGTAGCTCACCTCGTCGGCAGGGGGCGGCTGGTTCAGCAAGCGCGCCAGCGCGGCGCCCTCGATGGCGGTGTTCCAGCATCCCCGCGCGCCGCAACGGCACGGCTGGGCCGGATCCCCCAGCGGCATGTGCCCGAACTCGCCCGCGGTCCCGGCGGCGCCGAGCACGAGCCTGCCGTCCTCGATGACTGCGCCGCCCAGGCCGGCCTCGATGAACAGGTGCACCATCGACGCCGCGCCGGCTGCCGCGCCGCGCCGGGCCTCGGCCACGGCGGCGAACGTCGCGTCGTTACCGGTCAGGTAAGGCCGGGCGCTGCGGTCTCGCGGCCACAGGACTGACAGGTCAACGTCGCTCCAGCCAAGGTTGGCCGCCTGGGCCAGGCGGTTGCCGCGGACAGTGCCGGGCACCGACACGGCCACCGCCCGGATGCGCAGCCCGTGCCGCCCGCGCAGCGACCGCAGGCCCGCGGCGACGGTCTCGAGAACCTCCGCGCGATCGCGCTGGTGCGGCCGTTCGATGCGCGCGAGTTCGGCCCCGCCGAGCTCAGCCACCGCGATCCGCCACGTCTCGTGCCCGATGGCCGCGGCGGCCACCAGCGGCCCGCGCGGATGCGGGCCGAGGGTGCTGGTGGGCCGGCCGCGGGCGCCAGTGCGCGGCGCCGGGTGCTCGCTGAGCAGGCCGAGGGCGCTTAGCCGGGCTACGGTCTCGGTGATCAGGCCGCTCGTCATCGAGAGCTCCCGGGCGACCCCGGCCCGCTGGACGCCCGGTTGGCGATGCACCGCGCGGAGGACCGCCACAGCCGCCGAGGCCCGCCGCCGATCCGTCATCGCTGCCATGGCGATATTTTACTCGTAGTCCGAGTATAATATCGAGCTGTGGTCGCACTTCTCTCGCTGATCACGGTGGTTTCCTGGGGAACCTGGATACCACTGGCTCAGACCCTCCCCGGTATGCCGCAGCGCACGCGAACGCTCTACATAACGATTGGCAACGTCATGTTCGCCGCGGCCGCACTAGCCGTGGCCGGCGGCCATCTCGCCTGGGGCTGGCGCGGCTTCTGGCTGCCGGTGGCCGGCGGGGTGGTATGGACTTCGGGGAGCTATGCCGCGTTCCGGGCATCGGAGGCCATTGGCCTCGCCCGGGCGGCCGGCTCATGGACACCCCTGAACATCATCGTCGCCTTCGTGTGGGGCGCTGCGCTGTTTGGCGAGCTTGACCACGTCAATGGCGCCCGCCTCGCCGTGCTCGGCGGGGCGCTCGCGCTGGTCGTGGCCGGCGTCCTGGTGATCGTGAGGTCGCAGGGCGGGCGCTCCGCGGGCGCTCCGCGGCCCAGTGCACGCGCCGCGCCCGACGGCCAGCGATCCCCGATCTCGATGGGGCACGCCGCGCCTGATGTGGCGGCCGGGCCGGCCACCCCCGCCGCAATTGCTCCGCCGCCTCCGGCCGCCTCGGGTGAGGCCAGCCGGCATCGCCATGGCCTGCTGTGGGCGACCGCTGCCGGGGTGCTGTGGGGCAGCTACTTCGTGCCAGCGCAGTGGGCTGGGACGTCTGCGCAAGTCAGCAACTTTCCGCTGGCGGTCGGCATGCTGGCCGGCGGCCTGGCCCTGGTCCTGTCGCGGCGCGCGCCGGTCAGGCCGCCCGTGACCGGCGTCGCCGCGAACCTGGCGGCCGGGGTCCTGTTCGGGATCGGAAACCTGGCTCTGCTGGGCTTGGTCTCGCGCGTGGGCACTGGCGTCGGGTTCACCATCGCCCAGCTCAGCCTGCTCGTTAACGCCAGCATCGGCATCTGGGTGTTCCACGTCCCGCCGCCTGGCTCGCGGCCAGCGAAACTCGTCATGGCGGGGATCCTGATCGCCGGATCGGGCGGGGCGGTCATCGGCGCGTTGAGATAGCTACACACCCCGCCCCAGCCCGCTGGCCAGAGCGCCGTAACTGAAGCCGCCCTTCTGGACTGCCGCTTGGCTGAGGTCGGCGTCCTCTCATCGTTGACCTCGGCATTTGCTTCACGACGATCACGTCGGAGCCAGCCCGCCGGGCAGCTTCAGCATGCTGGCGGTGGCTGCGGGCCCCGCGGACCTGGTGTCATGGTGTTTACTGGTAGTGGTTGTAGTGGAAGTTCGTGTTCGTGTCACAGCGCCTGCGAAGTTCTGACAGCGGGCGCCGCGGATTTCACGGTCCGGCTTTCTAAGCCAGGCGGCCCGCAGCAGCCCAGGACCCGCGCACGCGGATCCCGAAGGTCGTCTCAGCAGGAGAAAGCACAATGGCTCAGGGCACAGTGAAGTGGTTCAACGCCGACAAAGGCTACGGTTTCATCGCTCCCGACGACGGCACCGCCGACGTCTTCGTTCACCATTCCGCCATCAAGACTGACGGTTACCGCAGCCTCCAGGACAACCAGCGGATCGAGTTCACCGCCGTCCAGGGCGCTAAGGGCCCGCAGGCCGAGGACGTCCGCCCGATCTGACAAATCCGGCGCAGCGGCGCAAAGCGCCGGCGCGGCGGGAAGAGCGCGGCCCGAGGCAGCCTGCCTTACCAGTCCAACCCGGCTGACCTCGGGTGGTAGCTCGGCTGGCGAATGAGGAACGACCCGGTGCCGTGCCAGCACAGAAGGACAGGCAGCTACAGGAGACGCCCATGACCCAGGTCCCGAGCGAGCAGCTCAGCCTGGGTGAACCTGCCCGCTGCCACGAAGTGATCCGGGCACAGTTCGGCGGATACGAACGCTGCCACCGCAGCGCTGGCCATGAGCCGCTGCCCCACCACGTTCGAGGCCGGTCCTGGTCAGGGAGCTGGTCAGCTGGAACTGCGCGCATCCAGTTCGGGGTGGGCTGCGATGACGAGTGCAGGTTCGCCGACGAAGTCTCGAGGTGGGGCGGCCCGGGTGAGGCATTCACGGCGGCGCGGCGCAAGCGGAGGCACCCACGCTGACAGCCAGCAGCGCATGTCGCCTGCCACCGTCAGGGGACCGTGCTGGCCGACGTGATTGCTTCAGGCCGGTCAGCTGCTGGGCTGATCGGGGTTGTGCCCGTGGTCGTGGTGATGCGGATGATCATTGGCGGCGGGCCCGCCCTCACGGGGCGTATCGGCCGGCATTCAACACCCGGGCTGGCCGTGATTGCCGCAGCAACCCTGACGCTTACGCAGCTTGACCAAGGTGTTGGACGCAGCCATCCGCAACTTCACAGCGAACGGGGCGTCGTAGGTAGCCCAGTTAGAAAACAACGCGCCTGGGCCTGAATGCGGCCGGGGTTCCTGCTCAGGCTCTGACATAACGCCAACACTACGGCGAACGCGGTCCACCCTCCAGTGGAGGTCCGCCGCTGACCGGCCCGGCTCGCGTGCAGAGCACTCCGCTCAGAGGCGCAACATGATCAGGCCGGGCGGAAGGGCCGGTCACTGTTCACCGATGAGGCGCCGGGCGGCGGTGGCGATGTGGTCGGCGTCGATGCCTGCCCAGGCGAGCAGTTCCTCACCGGTCCCGGAGCCGGGCATCTCGCGGACCGCGAGGTGCGCGATGGACAAGTCCTGCTGCCTCGCGGCGAGCAGCGCGTCGGTGACCGAGGAACCGAGGCCGCCTTCGGGGTGGTGGTCTTCGGCGATCACCACGCGGCCGGATGTGGCTTGGGCGGCTGCTGTGAGGGTGGCGCCGTCGATGGGCTTGATGGAGTAGCAGTCGATGACGCGGGCGGCGGTGCCTTCGGTGGCCAGGCTCTCGGCGGCGCGAAGGCATTCGTGCAGGGTGACACCGGCACCGATCAGGGTCACGTCGTCGTGGTCGCTCGAGCGAAGCACTTTGGAGCCGCCGATGGGAAAGGTCTCCCCGGCGGGGTAGAGGCCGGGGTAGGCGCCGCGGGTGGTGCGCAGGTAGCTGATGCCACTGATGCCCGCCATCGCTTGGACCAGCGCAGCGGTGCTTGTGCCGTCGGCCGGGTACAGCACGGTCGAGCCGTGCACCGCGCGCATCATGGCTAGATCTTCCAGGGCCATCTGGGAGGGCCCGTCGGCGCCGATCTCGACCCCGGCGTGGGAGCCCGCCAGCCGCAGGTCGGCGAGGGAGATGGCGCCCATCCGGATGAAGTCATACGCCCGGGTGAAAAACGCGGCGAAGGTGGACGCGAATGGTTTGTAACCGCAGGCGGCCAGGCCGGTGGCGGCGGCGACCATCTGCTGTTCGGCGATGAACATCTCGAAGTACCGTCCCGGATAGGCCTGGGCGAACTCGAGCGCGAAGGTGGAGTTCTTGACTTCTCCGTCCAGGGCGACAACCTTCGGGTCGGCGGCGCCGAGGGCAACCAGTGCGTCCCCGTATGCCTTCCGGGTGGCCACCTTCTCGCCCACGGCGTAGCTGGGCATCGCCGCCCCGGCGTCCACCGGGCCCGCTTCCTTCTCCCGCGCGGGAGACGGCCCCGGCCGCGGGCCGCGGACGATCAGGTCGCGGATGCCGCCAAGCTCGGCGATCGCCCGCGCGGCCATCTCGGGCGGGAATGGCCTGCCGTGCCAGCCCTCCTTGTCTTCGACCTCGGAGAATCCGCGGCCCTTGATCGTCTTGGCCAGGATCACCGTAGGCCGGTCGCCCGCGGCCTCGCCTGCTTCCGCCAGCGCACCGTCGATGGCGGCCAGGTCGTGGCCGTCGATGACCAGCACCCGGGCGCCGAACGCCTCGGCGCGGCGGGCGTAGGCACCGAGGTCCCAGCCAAGCTCGGTCGGGCCGCTTTGACCTAGCCGGTTGATGTCCATCATGGCCACCAAGTTGGACAGCTTGTAATGGGAGGCCTTGTCCAGCGCCTCCCAGATGGAGCCCTCGGCGAGTTCGCTGTCGCCGCACAGTACCCAGACGCGGTAGGGCCGCCGGTCCAGGTACTTACCGGCCAGCGCGACCCCCACCCCGTCGGGCAGCCCCTGGCCAAGCGAGCCGGTGGCCACGTCCACCCACGGCAGCACGGGGGTGGGGTGCCCTTCCAGCCGCTGCCCGAATCGCCGGTAGCCGGTCATCAGCTCCTCGTCGCTGACGACACCGACGGCCTTGAACACCGCATACAGCAAGGGAGAGGCGTGGCCCTTCGAGAAGATGAGATGGTCGTTGCCAAGCGCATGCGGGTCATCCCAGTCGTAGCGCAGGTACCGCGTGATCAGCACGGCCAAAAGGTCAGCGGCCGACATGCTGGAGGTAGGGTGCCCAGACCCGGCGCTGGTCGAGGCGCGGACCGAGTCAACTCGCAGTTGCGCGGCCAGGCCGGCGACCGCGTCGAGGCTGGTGTCTGAGGTGAGTTCGGTCGTGGTCATGGTCACTCCCGTGATGCACGATCCAGCTGAGATTTCAGTTGCCGGGTGACCGAGGCCCCCACGCTGGCCGAAGCGGCAGGGCCGCGGCCAACGGTGAGACGGTCAACACTGCCCATCTGAACACACCCCGCGGCGTCGAACGCGTGCGGGTACCGGTCCGGCGATGCGCTCAGTCCTGCGCACCGGGCCACTTGGGAGCCTGGGCCGCGAGCGCTTATTGCCTTCCCGGCGAGCCGTAGTGATCCCGGGCTGCCCGCGCCGACCGGTAAGCGCTGGTCACCGGCACTGCGCGTCCCTGCCTTGGCCGCTACCCCGCCTCCGCGCGATTGCTGGCCACCAGCGCCTGGGTGACCCTGGCCAGCAACGCTCCCCGGGAGAAGGGCTTGCCGATGATGTGTGTCGCTGAATCGGGCCAGCCCTCCGCGCCGGTACCTTGCCGCTCGTAACCGGACATGAACAGCACCGGGATGCCGGGGCGGGTGGCACGGATCTGGGCGGCAAATGCCTCAGCCGTCATGCCCGGCATGACGACATCGGTCAAGACCAGGTCCGCATGCGTCAGCGGGTCGCTGAGAATGCTAAGCGCCTGTTGCCCGTTCGCGGCCGTCACGACCTGATAACCGGCGCTGGTCAGGACTCGCTGTGTGACACTGCGGATCGCGGCGTCGTCGTCTACCACCAGTACCGTGCCGGTGTGCTCTATCACCAGGCCCTGGCGGTCGGCCTCCGGCCCAGCACCCGACCCGGCCGCGGCGGGCAGCGTCATTGTGACGGTCGTCCCTTTACCTGGCTCCGATCGCAGCCATACCTTGCCGCCGGCCTGCGCCGCGAACCCGCGAACAGCGGGCAGGCCGAGTCCAGCCGCTTGGTCCCCGCTCTTGGTGGTGAAGAATGGCTCGAAAGCGCGTTCCGCGGTCATCGCATCCATCCCGGCTCCGGTGTCGGTGATGCGAAGCTCGACATAGCGCCCTGGAAGCAACTCGGCAATATCGGCGGCGTCCCGCCGGCCCGACGCTGGGTCCGCCGTGTCAACGTTCGCGGTTTCGATGGTGACCTGGCCACCTCCTGGCATGGCGTCGCGGGCGTTCACGGCAATGTTGATGATGGCCTGCTCGAGGAGCCCGGGATCGGCTTGCACCGGCCATAGGCCTGCACCCCACCGGGTGACGACCGGGACGTGTTCGCCCAATACCTCGCCAAGCAGCCCGGTCACGTCGCTGATCATTTGCCGCAGATCGACGGGCACGGGCTCGGCCTCTTCCCGCCGGGCGAATGCCAGCAGGTGCTTTATCAGCCTCTTGGCGCCGTCGGCTGCGTCTGCGATCTGCTCCACGTCCCAGCGAACGGGCCCCCACCTGGTGGCGCTCTGCGTTGCCTCGGCGACGATCACCTCGTCGCGGACAAGGCTCGCGTAGTTGGCGATCACCGTCAGCGCATTGCTGAAGTCGTGCGAGATTCCGCCGACAAGCTGTCCCAGGCTCGCCAGGCGGCGCGACCGTGCCAGCTCACGCTGGAGCCGGTGGATCTCCGCCTGCGCCCGTTCGGCAGCGGTGGCATCTTCGATGAAGGTCGCGAGGTAGCGCTCACCGGCGGGCGGCCGGATCGCAGATCCAGTCAAGCGGGCCCAGACAATCTCGCCATGCTTGCGGACCAAGCGCGCATCCGCCCGAAACTGATCGGTCGCCCCAGCGATGACGTCCTGGAGCAGGGCTTCAAGG
Source organism: uncultured Actinomycetes bacterium (assembly GCA_963703605.1). Lineage (GTDB taxonomy): Bacteria > Actinomycetota > Actinomycetes > Streptosporangiales > Streptosporangiaceae > DASXKD01. The sequence goes on along the minus strand of CAVPFC010000053.1, from coordinate 170,040 downwards.
GCAGGCTGGTCGCTGGGGTGGAAGTCACCCAGCAAATCTCCGCCGACCAGTTCTCCCGTTGAGTAGCCCGTCAGCTGGCAGTAGGCGTCGTTGACCGCGAGGTAGACGTTCTGCCGGTCGCCGACCAAGCTGGTCACGGCCAAACCAACCGGCGCACGGCCGAAGTCCTGCTGGAAGTGCTGCTCGCTGGACCGCAGCTCCGCACCGCTGTCCCTGGTGATCTTGGCTGCGCTCGGCGGCTCACCCGAGGCAGCGCCGTCTTCTTGTGCCACCAGTGCCCCCTCAAACCCCGAACTTCACAGCCCGAGCCACGGCATATAACACAATGTAGCTGAATACTACCTCTGTGTAAGCAGAGCCTTCAAGTTCTTTTGCCTGCCCTTCACTGACGGTTGTTGTGATGGCCTGGTTACTGCGGGGGCGGGTTCGCAGAGCAGATGCCGCCGTGGGCACTGGGCCATTGGGGCAGTTGTTGCTGTAGTTAGCTGCCGGGGCGTTTTGGCATGTGAGCCCGGGGGGTGCGGTGGGCAGTTCGCGGCGGTTTGCTGGTGGCGGCAGCCTGCCGTTTCCTGTTGACGCCGGGGTTGCTTGGTGTCAGGATTCCGTCCCAATAGTGCGGGTTGTTCCAGGTTGTCTGCGCATCGCTCCCTTGAGGCTAGGTGCTGTTGCCCGGCTGATTCCTGATTTGCCCGCGGTGGGCACGTGTGTGCCTAAGACCATTGGTGGGGGTAGTGATGCGTGGAGTGGTGCGCTGTGCCGCGGGCTTGGTGGCCGTGGCCGGGCTGGTGACCACGATGGTGGCGGCGTCGCCGGGGATCGCGTCGGCGGCGGGGCACCGCCCGCCGCGGCCGGGGGGGTTCGCGGTGAAGGGATCGGGGCCGTCGTTGGCGCAGGCTCCGGCTGGGCTGCTGGCGGCGGTGCGCAGGACGCCCGGCCTGCGGGCCGCTGGGGCCGGCAGCACCTGGTCCCAGCAGGCCGAGCTCACCGCCTCCGGTGGCGCTACGGGGGACCAGCTCGGCTGGTCGGTGGCCGTCTCCGGGTCGACCGCGGTGGTGGGCGCTCCCGGTAGCAACACCGGCGGCGGGGCGGCGTATGTTTTCGTGAAATCGGGCAGCACCTGGTCCCAGCAGGCCATGCTGACCGACCCCGGCGACATCTCCGGGGACGGCTTCGGCAACTCGGTGGCCATCTCCGGGTCGACCGCGGTGGTGGGCGCTCCTGGCACCTTCTCAACCGCCGGGGCGGCGTATGTGTTCGTGCGTTCCGGCACCACCTGGTCCCAGCAGACCGCGCTGACCGATCCCGGTGCCAGCGTGAACGACCAATTCGGCAACTCGGTGGCGATCTCCGGGTCCACCGCGGTGATAGGGGCCCCCGGCGGCTCTGGTGCCGGGCTTGCGTATGTGTTCGTGCGCTCCGGCACCACCTGGTCCCAGCAGGCCGAACTGGGCGCCTCTGACGCCGCCTCCGGGGACGACTTCGGTTACTCGGTGGCTATCTCCGGGTCTACGGCGCTGGTGGGCAACCCGTTCAGCAACGCGAACACCGGGGCGGCGTATGTGTTCGTGCGCTCCGGCGTCAGCTGGTCCCAGCAGGCCGAGCTGACGGCCGTTGGCGGCGCCTCCGGGGACAAGTTCGGTTACTCGGTGGCGATCTCCGGGACCACCGCGGTGGCGGGCGCCGACGCCGGTAACTCCGGCACGGGGGCGGCGTATACGTTCGTCCGCGCGGGCACCGCCTGGACCCAGCAGGCCGAGCTGACCGCCTTCGGCGGTGCCGTTGGGGACAACTTCGGTTACTCGGTGGCCATCTCCGGGACCACCGCGGTGGTGGGCGCCGACGCCGGTAACTCCGGCACGGGGGCGGCGTATACGTTCGTCCGCGCGGGCACCGCCTGGACCCAGCAGGCCGAGCTGACCGCCTCCGGCGGCGCCGTTGGGGACAACTTCGGCCGCTCGGTGGCCATCACCGGGACCACCGCGGTGGCGGGCGCCGACGGCAACAACGCGAACACCGGGGCGGCCTATGTCTTCGCGGAGCCGGCCAGCCCGTGCGGGACAGCGAAGACCGCGCCGGCTTACAAGCACGTCATCGTCATCATGGACGAGAACCACTCCTACGGCGACATCATCGGCAGCTCGCTGGCGCCGTACATCAACACCGTGGCCGCAGGGTGCGGGCTCGCCTCCGAGTACCACAACATCACCCACGACAGCCTGCCGAATTACCTCGGCATCACCTCGGGCCTGAGCTACACCAGCCTGCTGCACTTCGACAGCGACTGCCTGCCGTCCTCGTCCTGCGAGGTCACCACCAGCAACATCTTCAACCAGGCCAGCTCGTGGAAGGAGTACGCCGAAAGCATGCCGTCGAACTGCTACAAGCTCAACGACGGCACCTACGCGCCCAGGCACAACCCGTCGGTCTACTACACCGACCTGGCCAACTGCGCCACCAACGACGTGCCGCTGGGCACGACCAGCAACTCCCCGCTGCTAAAGGACTTCAGCAGCGAGTCCACCGCCCCGGCGTTCGCCTACGTCACCGGCAACCTCTGCGACGACATGCACGGCACCACCGGCTGCAAAACCGGGCTGATCCAGGCGGGTGACACCTGGCTGTCGGACTGGATTCCGAAGATCACGTCCAGCCGCGTCTACAAGGACAAGGACACGGTGATCTTCCTGGTCTGGGACGAGGGCACGAAGGGCACCAAGGGGGAGAGCTGCTTCAACAACACCACCGACCAGACCTGCCACGTCCCGGCGATCGTGATCGCCCCCTCGGTCAAGGCGGGCACGGTGGTGTCCACCCAGTTTGATCACTACTCGTGGCTGAAGACCACCGAGCAGCTCCTCGGCCTGTCGCAGATCGGCCAGGCCAAGACCGCGACCTCCATGAAGTCCCCGTTCCACCTGTAAACCCAGTCCCGTCGCGGCCTGGCGCCCTCCAGCGGTGGCGCCGGGCCGCACGCCCAACTGACCGGCATGTGGCTGAAGAGGCAGCCGGGGCCCTCACCAGCTGAACGCGGGCCCGCCGCGATTGCCGCTACCTTGGCTGATCGTGGAACTCGTGCACTCGGGCAAGGTCCGTGACGTCTACGCGGACGGGGACGACCTGATCCTGGTCGCCTCCGACCGCGTATCGATCTACGACGTGGTCCTGCCGACGCCCATCCCGGACAAGGGCAGGATCCTCACCGCGCTGTCGTTGTGGTGGTTCGAACGGCTGGCCGGGATCGTGCCCAACCACGTCATCTCGGCGACCAGCGTCCCCCCCGAGTTCGCCGGCCGGGCGATCCGCTGCCGCAGGCTGCGCATGGTGCCGGTCGAGTGCGTCGCCCGCGGTTACCTGGCCGGGTTCGGCGTGGAGGCCTACCGGGAAAGCGGGTCCATCTGTGGGGTCACGCTCCCCGCAGGCCTGGCCGAGGGCTCCCGGCTGCCCGCACCGGTGTTCACCCCCACCACCAAGGCCCCGCCCGGGCAGCACGACGAGCCGATCACCTTCGACGACGTCGCCGCCACGGTGGGCGCGGCCCAGGCAGCCGAGCTGCGGCGGCTCACCCTCGAGGTGTACCAGCGGGGCCACGACATCGCGCTCGGCCGCGGCATCATCATCGCCGACACGAAGCTGGAGTTCGGCTGGGCACCCGACGGGACGCTGGTGCTGGCCGACGAGGTGCTGACGTCCGACTCGTCCCGGTTCTGGGAGGCCGGGTCGTGGCAGCCGGGCCGGCCGCAGCGCCCGTTCGACAAGCAGATCGTCCGCGACTGGTCCCGCGGCCTGGCCTGGGACAGGACCGCGCCGGGCCCGCACATCCCGCCCGACGTCGTGGCCGCCACGCGGCAGCGCTACATCGTGGCCTACGAGCGGATCACCGGAACGTCCTGGCCCCCGCCGAACGACCGCCCCGGGTAAGGCCGGTGACACCGAACCCTCGCACCATGCTTAACGCCTTCCGGGTGGTACCCGGGCTCCGTTCGGCTGGCCGCCGGCGCGGCACTGAGCCCGCGCCGGGGCAGGGTGATCCGGCACGCCCATCGGGCGCCCGGCCGTCTGATCCCGGGCGTGAGCATCAGTACCCGGGCCGCAGCCGGGAGCGGCGCGCCTGCCGGGCCCGGGCGCGAGGCGTGAGCCGGGGCGGCGACGGCCTGGCCGACCCATGGGGTACGCCGCTGGGCGGCCGGTGCACCAGGCACCGGCCGCCCAGGCACTGCTGTGCGGCGCGCGGAGCGCCCGGCCGCTTGACGACGCCGGCGCCCAGGCACCCCGCAAATCCGGCGAACCTAGCGGGCGGCCGCCCCGGCCGGGGTCCCGTGCAGCGCCTCTTGCAGTTCCCGCTCGCCGTCCTTGGTGAGAGACGACTTCAGCACGGTGCCGCCGTACTGGCTCAGCGCCTCGGTCGCCTTGTCCGGGGTGACCTTCTCGACCATGAGGAACAGGGCGGACGTGCCCGGCTGGAGCATGTCCCTGACCTGGTCCTGGAACTGCCGGTCGATGCCGGACTTGGTGATCTTGCCCATCAGCGCACCCATGCCGGCCCCGATCGCCAGCCCGAAGAACGGGATGAAGAACAGCAGGCCGAACAGCAACCCCCAGAACATCCCCCAGGTCGCGCCCGCGCCCACCGGGTGGTGAGCGGTGTGGACGTGGAACTTGCCTTCCTTGTCCCGCACGATCACGGCGATCGCGTCGGGCTCGATGATGAGGTCACGCGCGAGACGGCGTGCCTCCGTGGCGGCGAGTTCGGCGGTGGTCTCGTCCGGGTATCCGATGGCGATCAGGTCAGCCATGGTTTCCTTTCCCTCCTAGGTTCTTTCGGGCGAGCCCAGTCCAGCAACCGCCGCTCGCGGCGCGCCCCATCCGTAGTGGGTGAAGCGCGGAATCCGGGCTCGCCGGGGCAGCGCCGCGGGGAGCGCCCTGACCGGTTCGGCCGGCACTGCCAGGGCGGCCCGCACGCCGGCGGTGACCAGCCCCGGCCCGGGGACTTCCGCGTAGCTGGCCAGGACCGCCGCGCGCAGGGTGAGGTGCACCAGGTCCGGGCCGATCCGGTGCGCCAGGCCGGCCGCCACGGCGTCCCGCGTCTTGGCAGATGTGATCACCAGGCGGAGTTTTGTGCCCCGCCGGCGCAGCGCGGTCCACAGCGCGCACAGCGACTCGCGGGCCTGCGTATCGATGCCTGCGCCGCAGCCGAGGTCGAGGACCACGGTGCCCACCTGCACCCCGGGCTGGGTCACCCGGGCCAGCACGGCGCGGGTGAGACGGCCGGCCTCGCCCGCCGTGACCGTGCCGGCCAGCCGGAGGACCGGGATCCGCCGCGTGACCGGTGCGGCCGGGTCCGGCGAGTCGGCCCCCTCCGGGGCTGGCCTGCCCGCGGACCGCGGTGCGGCCGGGATGACGGGCAGGGGCAGGAACCGCGCACGGCTCACGGCGGCCTCCAGACGCGTCGGTTGACGCCTCGCTGGCCTCCGGTTCCGGCGCTGGGCGGAACCAGCTCGGGACGGCCGCCATCACGGTGACCGACCCGGTTCGTCCGCGCATCATCCTTGGCAGGTGAGCGGCCGCCACCCGGGCGGGCCTATCGTGCACCCGTGAGCGCAACCGCGGACCCGGACGGCCGTCCCGGCAACCCAACGGGCAATCCCGACCGGGGCACCGCCGCTCCCCCCAGGGCACCCGGCCCGGGGCCCGCGCCAGCACGACCGGCCGGGCAAGCTGGCCCCGACGGCCCGGATGCCGCGACAACCCGCGCGAAACAGGACAACCAGGCGGGCGCTGCGGGGGAGGTCGGCCCAGCAGGGGAGAGCGGCACCGCGGGGGAGGACGGCGCGGTGGGCAGCGGCGCGGTGGCAGAGGGCGGCGCGGCGGGGGAGAGCGGCGCGCGGCGAGAGGGCGGCGCGGCGGCAGGCAGCGGTGCGGCGGCAGACGGCGCCACGGCGGCAGGCAGCGGTGCGACGGCAGACGGCGCCACGGCGGCTGGCAGCGTCAGGGCGGCCGGCGGCGTCACGCCGGGCGGGCTCGGGCACGGGTCCGGGCTGAACACCGGCGGCCTGCTCTACGGCACCATCGTGTCGGCGGCCGCGCTGGCGGTGGGCGCGACCAGAGGCGACACGGCCCGCGGGATGTTCGAAACGATGGTGTCGACGCTGCTCATCTACTGGTTCGCGCATATCTACACGGCAACCGTGAGCGCCCGCACGCCGGGCAACACGGTGCCGCTGTATCGCCTGATCGCCGCGTCGGCAAAGCACGAGTCGTCGATCCTCGTCGGCGGGCTGCCCGCCGTGGCCGTGGTGGCGATCCTGACCCTTACGCACGTTTCGCTCTGGATCACCGTGCTGTCCGACCTCGGCACCGTCATCGTGGTGCTGGCCCTCGACGGCCTGCTGGCGGGCCTACACGCGGGGACGCGGGGCTGGCGGCTGGGGGTCGAGGCGGGCAGCGCCGCGATCTTCGGCGGGATGATCGCCGCCCTCTTGGTAACCCTGCACCACTGAGCCGCGCCGGGCCCAAGCAGCCGGGACCGGGTCTCACCTTGTGCGGGTGACGCGCCAGCGCCAGGGCGACGATCACAGTAAGCCCCATGTCTATCAAGATCGCTGAGCGAACCACCGGCGCGCGCAAGGCGGGGCCCGCGCGCGCCGCGCCGAACCTGCCGAACGTGCCGAGCCCGGCGGACCAGGCGAGCCCGGCGGACCAGGCGTCCTGATGCTCGGCCGTGACCCGTCCGATCCGCTGTTCCTCCAGGTGAAAGAGGCTGAGCAGTCCGTGCTCAGCCCGTTCGCCGGGGTCAGCGCCCACGACAACCAGGGCCAGCGGGTCGTGGTGGGCCAGCGCCTCATGCAGGCCACCGGCGACATCTTCCTGGGCTGGGACCGGGCGACCGGCCTGGACGGGGTCCGCCGTGACTTCTACCTGCGCCAGTTGCGGGACCGGAAGTTCCCGGCCGACGTCGCGACCATGGTCCCGGCCGGGATGCGGATGTACGGGCAGATGTGTGCCTGGACGCTGGCCCGCGCGCACGCGCGGTCCGGTGACCGCGTTGCCATCGCCGCCTACCTGGGCAGCTCCGCCGTGTTCGACCGGGCGATCGCCGCGTTCGCGGCCGCCTACGCGGACCAGAACGAGCGCGACCACGCCGCGCTCGTCGCAGCAGCCGCCTCCGGCCGGGTGAGCTCTGCCGCGGCGTAGCCGGGCCGGCCAGGCCCCGCGGCTCTCGCCGCGGGGCCTCGCCGTCATCCCGGGCGAGCGTCAGCCGGCCGGGTCGTGCCAGGAATCGCGGTGGGGCAGCAGCCGGTCGGCCTCCGCGGGGCCCCAGCTCCCCTTGGCGTAGGGGTGCACCGGGGTGACGTCGCCGAGCACCGGGTCCACCACCCGCCAGGCCGCCTCGACCGTGTCCTGCGGGGTGAACAGCCAGCGGTCCCCGTCCAGCGCGGCGCCGATGAGCCGGTCGTAGGGGAGCATGTCCTCGCCGGGGCTCTCCACGAACGCCAGGTCCTGCATCTGGGGTTCCCAGCCGGCCCCGGGCTTCTTGCCGGCCAGGGTGAGGGAGACGGCGGTCTCCGGGTGGACCCGGAACCGCAGTTCGTTCTCCGGTGGCAGCGGGGCCAGGCTGAAGATGTCCCGCGGCGGGCGCCGGAAGCGCACGGTGACCTCGGTGCCGGTGACCGGCAGGCACTTGCCGGCCCGGATCAGGATCGGCACGCCCGCCCAGCGCCAGGTGTCGGCCATGATCCGCACCGCGACGTAGGTCTCCGTGGTGGAGCGCGGCGCGACGCCCGCGACGTCCAGGTAGCCGTCGTACTGGCCGCGGACCGTGTTCTCCGGGGTCAGCGGCGTCAGCGCACCCACCAGGCGCGACTTGGAATCCTGCCAATGGGCCAGCCCCTGCCCCTCCGGCGGGTCGGCCATCACCGTGGCCAGCACCTGGAGCAGGTGGTTCTGGAGCACGTCCCTGATGGCCCCGTTGGCGTCGTAGAACCGGCCCCGGTCGGACACGTCGAACGCCTCGGCCATCGTGATCTGGATGCTGTCGACGTAGTCCCGGTTCAGCAGCGGCTCGATCACCGAGTTGGTGAACCGGGCGAACAGCACGTTCTCGACCGGGTCCAGGCCCAGCCAGTGGTCGACACGGTAGATGTCGTCCTCGGCGAAGTACTGGTGCATCGTGGTGTTCAGTTGCTGGGCGCTGGCCAGGTCGTGGCCGAACGGCTTCTCGACCATGACCCTGCTCCCGCTGGCCCGGCCCGCGCTGGCGATGCCCTGGGCGATGCGCCCGAACAGGGACGGCGGGACCTCCAGGTAGAACAGCACCCGCTTGCCGGGGCCGACCTCTGCGGACATGGCCTGGTACGTCGCGTCGTCGCCCAGGTCCCCGTCGACGTAACGGAGCAGGCCGAGCATCTTCGTCGCCGCCGGGCTCGACGGGTCCATGTTGCCCCGCTTCAGGGAGGCGGTCGCGTAGTCGCGGAACTGCTCCAGGCCCCAGCCGCTCTTGGCCACCCCGACCACCGGGACGTCAAGCGCCCCGCGCCCGACCAGCCCCACCAGCGCGGGAAACGTCTCCAGCTTTGCCAGGTCGCCGGTTGCCCCGAAGATCACCAGCGCGTCGGCCCCGTTAGCCGCCATCAGCCCTCCTCCTGCCTCGCCGTCTCCCCGATCCTGGCACGCCCACCCCCTCCCCGCCCGCCAAGGGTGACACGGGGACATTCTGGGCCGCCGCAAGGCGCGGCAGTCGCAAACACGAGGGAAACGCACCCGGTTCGAGGGCCGGTCAGCTGGCCAGGTGGCCGTCTTCCAGGCGGAGGATCTCGTCGGCCAGGTCCATGAGGGCCTCGTCGTGGGTGGCGACCAGGGCGGTGATGCCCTCGGAGCGGACGACGGTGAGCAGCAGGCGCATGATCTGCCGGCCGGTCTCCAGGTCGAGCTGGCTGGTCGGCTCGTCGGCGATCAGCAGCTTGGGGCTGCCGGCCAGAGCCCGGGCGATCGCGATGCGCTGCTGCTGGCCGCCGGACAGCTCGTTCGGGCGGTGCACCGCGTGCTCGGAGAGCCCGACGATCGACAGCATCGTGGCCACCCGGTCCTCGCGCGCCCGGGACGGGGTGCCGGTGATCCGCAGCGGGACCCCGACGTTCTCCGCGGCCGACAGCATCGGGATGAGGCCGAAGGACTGGAAGATGAACGCGACCGTGTCGCGGCGCAGCGCCATCCGGTCCCGCTCGGACATCGCGGTCACGTCCTGGCCGGCCACGATCACGCTGCCGCCGGTCGGCGCGTCGAGGCCGCCGATGATGTTGAGCAGCGTGGTCTTGCCGGATCCGGACCGGCCGCGCACGCGCGACGAGCTGGCCCCGGCGGACCGTCGAACGACACGCCGCGCAGCGCGTGCACGGCCGTGTGCCCGCGGCCGAAGGTGCGGGAGACGTCGCGGACCGTCGACGATGGCCTCCGGGTCCAGGGCCGCGGTGCCGCGTGGCGGTGACCTGTCGTCTCGCTCACGCCCGGCCTCGCTCAGCTACCGGTGGGGGCAGTTCGCCGGACGGTCCGGCCAGACGCCGATGTGATCCGGGTCCTGTTGCAGCCGTACCCGGTCCTTCATGCCGAGAGCCTCGGTCATCTCGCGGGGCAGCTGGACCCGGCCGGCCCGGTCGAGCACCGCGTACTCGACCGCGTGCCGGGTGGCGTTGCCGTGCTCGTCGGCCTCATCGTGGCGCAGCGTCTCGCTGCTGGTCCGGCCGTCCCGGATCGCCACCGTGCGGCGGACCTGGGCCGACACCGCCGGGTCGTGGGTCACCACGAGCACGGTCACGCCGAGCTGCGGTGTTGGCGGTCTGCAGGGCCCCGAACACGTCCCGGGCGGTGGCGCTGTCCAGCTCGCCGGTCGGCTCGTCGGCCAGCAGCACCCGCGGCTCGTTCGCCAGCGCGGTGGCTATCGCGGTGCGCTGCTGCTCGCCGCCGGACATCTGGGCCGGCGTCCGGTCGGCGCAGTGCGCCACGCCCAGCACGCCGAGCAGTTCCGCGGCGCGGCGGGCGCGCGCCCGGTGCCGGAGCCCGGCGAAGCGCATGGGCATGATGACATTCTGCAGCGCGGTCAGGTAGGGCAGCAGGTTGCGGGAGGTCTGCTGCCAGATGAACCCGACGGTGCCGCGCCGGTAGCCGAGCCGGTCGCGGGCGGTCATCGCGCCGAGGTCCTGCCCGGCCACCCGGGCCCGCCCGGCCGTAGGCGAGTCCAGCCCGGCCAGGATGTTCATCAGCGTGGACTTGCCGCTGCCCGACGCGCCGACGATCGCGGTCAGCTCGCCGTCGGCGATCAGCAGGTCCAGGCCCTGCAGGGCCTGGACCTCGATCCCCTCGGCGGAGTAGATGCGGACCAGCCGGTCGCACATGATCAGCGCGCCCTCGCCGTAGGAGGTGCGCGCGTGCTCCGCCTCGACGCTGAGCTGGCTGATGTCGGCCGCCGGGGCGACGTCCCTGCTGGCCGTCACCCGGTCACCCCGGGCTCTGCCAGCGCTGGCCCCGCCGCCCCGCGCTCTGCGCTGGCCGCCGCCGCGCCTCAGCGCTGGCCCCGCCGCCCCGCGCTCTGCCAGCGCTGGCCCCGCCGCCCCGCGCTCTGCTAGCGCTGGCCCCGCCGCCCCGCCCCACATCCGGCTACGGCTCGCCGATGCTGTCGTCATCTGTTCGCCTCCGGCATCACTATTGCCCTACCCGCAGGGCCTGAGCCGCACCCCGGCTCCGGGCCAGCCTGTACTGCACCGCAAGAGTCAGCGCCGCGAGCAGCAGCAGCCCGCCCGCCGCGGCCGCGATCGCCAGCGGTTCCGCGCGCAACGGCACCGCCACCGGCGTGCCGGTGAACGCCGCCAGGTCGACCGCCGGGCCGACCAGGGGCACCAGGGCCAGCGCGCACGCGGTACCGCCCAGGGCCGCGGCCACGATCGCGGGCAGGATCTCCACCGCGGTGATCCGCCGCGACTGTGCCGCCCCCAGGCCCATGGTGACCAGCCGGGCCAGCGTCAGCTCCCGGGACCGGGCGCTGAGCACCAGCGTGAGCGCGAGCACCAGCAGGCTGAACCCGGCCGCCGCGGCGGCACCCTGGGCGAACGTGACGAACCCGCCGTGCGGCAGCGGCGCGTCCGCGATCGAGGCCTGTACCCGGGAGCGCAGCGTGATCGTTGCGCCGGGCACCGTGTGGCGGATCGTATGAGCCAGCGCCGCCGCGTCGAGTTGCGGGCCTTGCAGCGTCATCAGCGACGGCGTGGGGGCCAGCGCGCCGAGCGCCCACCGGGGCACCACCACGAACTGGCTGCCGGCCAGCGCACCCGGGATGCTGTTCAGCGTGCCCGCCACCCGGAACCGGAACTGGCGGCCCGCCAGGTAGACCTGGCCGCGCGGGCCCAGGATGTCCCGGCCGGCGGCGGACAGCAGCACCGGCACCGCGGGCTTCGCCGCGCCACCCGCGGCCGGCGGCCGGGCCAGCAGCGCGCCGGGGAACGGCGGCGCCGGCGTGGCGGCGGTCATCGCCGCGTACTGCCGTGGATCGACGATCACGGCGGGTAGTTGCAGGCCGGTGCCGGCGGTTGCCACGCCCAGCGAGATCGTGGCGAAGCGCTGGACCCCCGGCACGCGGCCGATCAGGCGCTGGGCCGCGGGGGTGATGCCGGCCCCGACCGTGGGCGCGGTGACCACGGCGTCGGCGCCGGTGGCCTGCCAGGACGCCGCCTCGTCGGCGCGCTGCACCGCGCCGCGGGCCATGGCGGCGAAGGCGACCACGGTGAACGCGAGGACGAGCGCGAACGTGGGCAGCGCGCCGGCCTGCGCCGCGCTGTTGCCCCGGGCCAGGCCGACCACCAGGACCACGCCGCGCCGCCGTCCGGCGAGCCGGGTGAGCTGCCGCAGGACGACCGGGTAGGCGCGCATGATCAGCACGGCGACCGGCACCGCCACCAGCACGGGCGCGGCGCTGGTGAACAGGTCCACGCTGCCCGGCGGGGGCAGGCCCTGCTGCCGGAGCAGGACCAGGCCGCCGACGGCCGCGGCGACCAGCGCCGCATCGAACACCCACCGGCGGGCCGCGGCGACGCGGCGGCGGGTGATCGCCGGCTTCCCGGCGCCCGCGCCTGCGTCGGGGCGGGTGCGGTGCGCCCACACGGCCAGCAGCGGCGGGCCGGCCAGCGCGGTCACGACGATCAGCGCGACCAGCCACCAGGACAGCAGCGCGGCGGGCCCGGGGGTGACCAGGACGGCGGCGGCGACCGCGATGACCGCGGCCGGCAGCGCCGCGGCGGCGCCCCCGGCCAGGGCGACCCGGGCGATCTGCCGCAACGACGCCCCGCGGGCGCGCATCATGGCCAGCTCGGTGTGCCGGTGCTCGGCGACAAGCCGGGCCCCGAGCAGCACCACCACCGCGGCGATCACGGCCAGGCTGACGAACAGCAGCGACAGCGCGCGCTGGACCGCGTCGTCGGTCGCCACGAAGCTGGGGAGCACCGTGACCAGGCCGTCGGCGAGGGTGACCGTGAGCGGCGAGGATGCCCCCTGCGTGCCGTTGAAGCTCTGCGAGCCCGAGGAGGTGCTGAGGTTCGTGCTCACCGCGGCCGCGGCGGGCAGGAACGACAGGGCCTGGACGTTGGCCAGCAGGCCGGCGGCCTGGTCGGCGTTGACCGAGCCCAGGCTGAGCGGGAAGGCCCACGTCGCCCGCAGCGCGTCGGTGCCAAGGTAGTCCTGTATGCCGGCCAGCCCGGCCGTGCCGACGAACGCGGCACCGCTCCAGTAGGGCGCGCCCGCGGTCGACGTCTGGATCAGCTCCGGCGCGGCCACGACCGGGGCGACGGTCCAGAAGGACGACGCCGGGTGCCGCGGCCGGACGATGCCGGTGACCACCAGTATCTGCCCAAAGGTGCTCAGCCGGGTCCCGATGTGCAGGCCGAACTTGGCCGCCGTTGCCGTGCTGACCGCCACCTGGAACGTCGCGGCCTGGTTGCCGCGCACCGTCATGGTGCGGGGCAGGGACCCGGCGACCAGCACGGCGTTGCGGGCCAGGCCGCCGCGGTACATGAGCTCGATCGCGGGCGGCGCGCCGGTGTTGGGCGGCCGGCCCCCCGAGAAGGCGTTCGAGCCGGTGGACAGGCCGTCCCACCGCGCGGCCGGCGGGGCGAGCGGCAGGCCGTCGCGGCTCAGGCCCGCCGCCAGCTCGTGCTGCGCGGTCGCCATCAGCGACGGGTCCAGGAAGCTCACCGCCCCGCCGGTGAACGCCCCGTCCGCGATCACCGTCGACTGCGCCGCGGGGGTGGCGCGGAAGGTGCGTTGCAGCACCTGGGTGCGGTAGCCAAGGCTGGCCCGCGGCACGGCCATCGCGACGAACGCGCAGACCAGCACCAGCAGCGCCAGCGCGGCGCTGGCCGCCGCCCCGGTGCCGGTCGCGGCGGGCCAGGTCCGCCGCGCCCAGCCGCTGGCCGCGGACCAGGCCCCCCGCGGCCCGGCGGCCCGCGGCCCGGCCGTCCCGGGCGTCACAGCGCCTCCCCGGCGCGCAGCTCGGCGGCCGGATCGGGCCGGTACGCGGCGGCCACGGCGGCCGCCAGCACCGGCACCGCCGCGATGCCAAGCGCCAGCAGCACCGTCCAGCCCAGCGGGACCACCACGTGCACCGGCGGGAACGGCGTGGCCGCGCCCGAGGTGAGCGTGACCGCCGGAACCAGCAGATGGGCCAGCACCACCCCGATCACCGCGCCCGCCGCGGCCGCGGGCAGGCTGAGCATGAACTGCTCCAGGCAGAGCTGGCCCGCCCGGGAGCCCCGGCCCACCCCGAGCGCGGCGAGCAGGGCGTCCTGGAGGCGGCGCTCCCGCATGGCGGCGACCACGCTGACCATGAACCCGAGGCCGGCCAGCAGCAGCGCCGCCGCGACGATGACCAGCAGGGACAGCTGGGACACGTTCGGCAGCGGGTCGTCGAGGAGTGCGGCCGGCCGACCCGGCCCAGGTGACCACGCCGGCCCCCGCGGGCAGCCTGGCCCGGACGTCATCAGGCCCGGTCCGCAGCCACCACTGGGTGACCGGCAGCGCGGGCTGCTGCTCGCTGACCAGCACCTCCTGGAGCCAGGCCTGGTCCATGATCACCGCGGAGCCGTCGCCGCCGGCGGTGGGGAAGGCGCGCACCACGGCGGTGAGCCTGGCCGGCACGGTGGCGTTACCGACCGGTACCTGGACGACCTGGCCGAGGTGGGCGTTGGCGGCGCTGAGGAACGCGCGGGTAGCGATGGCCGGCACCGGCAGCCCGGGGTCCCCGGTGGTGAGCCCGAGCTGGCCGGGGACCGGTACCGGCGGGAAGCCGGACCGCTGCACGAGGTGCCCGGCGCCAACCTTGAAGGTCAGCGCGGCGGCCCCGGTGGCCGCGCGCCAGGCGGTGACGGCCGGCGGGACCCCGCTGGTCGCCACGTCGGCGAAGGCCGCGGAGCCCGCCGTAGCCCGCCACTGGGCCAGGGCGCTGCCCTGGGCGAACGGAGCCGGGAAGCTGCCGGCGGACCGGGCGGAGGCCGCCAGGGCGTGGATCGCCAGCGTGACACGGGGCGCTGCGGCGCGCCGCGCCGCCCGGTTTGAGGCCAGCACGGCCGGGTGGCTGTTATTGACGGGTGGCGGGAACCCGGGGAGCTGGTAGCTCAGCGACACCCCCAGCAGGCGCAGCGGGTAACGCGTCTGCCCGTTGGACAGGCTCGCGGTGAGCTGGTGGGAGCGGCCGTCGGGGGGCAGCGTTCCGGCCGGGACCGAGTAGACGATGCCCCAGCCGTCCCGCACCGCCAGGCTGACCGACAGGGCGCCGGGGCGGGCGCCGGGCCGCGGGCTGAGCGTGGCGGTGACGGCCAGCCGGGCCGGCCTGCCCGGCAGTGCCAGGCCCGGGGCGGCCCCGTGCGGGATGATCCGCCGCCAGAGCGCGGCCGTCGGCAGCGGCGACAGGTCCGGCCGCAGCAGAACCGCGTCCGCCGCCTTCGTGGCGTCCAGGGCGTAGACGTTGAACCCGCTGTTCGTCAGGCTGACCGGCATCGCGGTGAGGACCCCCGGGGCGTCCGCCAGCGACCCGGCGCGGCCCACCGGGAGCGGCGCGGCCAGGTCAACCCTGGTGTCCGCCCCGGTGTTGAACGCGGCCTGGTCCAGCTGGGACTGCCGCCAGCTCTGGTGCTGGGCCAGCACCAGCGTCCCGGTCGCCACGGCGAGCACGACGAGCAGGATCGGGCCGCCCTCGCGCAGCGGCCGCCGGCTCACCTGCCAGCTGGCCAGGGCCGCGGTGAGGCGCTTGCCCCGGGCGCTGGCCCGGTCCAGCAGCCGCGCCGCGGCGGGCAGCGCCCGCAGCGGCAGCAGGGCCGCCCCGGCCAGGGCCAGCACCGGCGCCACCGACAGCACCGGGTCGATGCCCAGGCTGCCCCCGGACAGCCGCGGCACCGCCGAGTACCTGCGCAGCTCCCAGAACGCCACCACCCCAAGGGCGATCACCGCCACGTCCAGGCCGGCCACGGCAGCGGTGGCGAGCACGGCTTGCCGGCCCCGCCGCAGCCGGGCGGCGCCCGGGGTGACCGGGCGCAACGCGGGCCACAGCACCAGCACGACGGTCAGCACCATGATGGCCGCGGCGGGCCACCAGTCGCCGCCGGCGACGCCGCGCGCGACGATGCCGGGCAGCCCGCCCGCGGAATCGGCCGGCAGCCCGCTGGCCGACATCAGCACGTTCGCCAGGTAGCTGCCGAGCACCAGGCCGGCAGCGGCGCCGGCCAGGGCGAGCAGGCCAGCCTCGGCCAGGGACGCCCGCGCGAGCTGGCCGCGGGCCACGCCGCGCGCGGACAGCAGCGCGGTTTCCTCCAGCCGCTGGCTGGCCAGCAGCCGCGCGGCCAGGGCGGCCGCGGCGGCGGCCAGCAGAAGCAACTGGAGCGACCCGATGAGCAGCAGCGACCTGGCCACCACCATGCTGCTGGCCAGCGCGGCCAGGGTTTGCGGCAGGTTCGTCTCCACCGTCAGGCCGCCCAGGGCCTGCCTGGCCCGTAGCGAGGAGACCGCGGCGCCCACCCGGCGGCCCAGCGGGCCGGCGTGGCCGGAGCTGATCCGGCCGGTGCCGACGGTTATCAGCCACGACGCTTCGCTGACGCCGAGCCCGCCACGCCCGAGCGCGCTGGGGCTGACCAGCATCGGGCCGTAGGTGACGAACTCGCCCTGGGTCAGCTTGCCCGCCGTGCCCAGCAGGCTGACCCGCCAGTAAGCGGACGCCGGGTCCAGGGCCTTGAACAGCCCCGTCACCCGGATCCGGACCGGCCTGCCGGTCAGGCTGTCCGGCAGCACCAGCACCTGCCCGACGGCGAGGTGGAGCAGGGCCGCCGTGGACACCGGCACAGCCACCTCGATCGGCTGACCGGGCTTGCGGCGGCCCGGCCAGGCACCCGCGGTCAGCTTGGTATGCGCCGTGACCCGGCTCAGCACCGCCGCCTGGAGCAGTGGCGGCAGGCCGGCACCGCGCGGCTTCGGCAACCGCAACTGGTCCGACCAGCGGCCGGTGACCAGGGTGAACGGAACCCGGCCCAGGGCCGAGTACACCGCGGCGGTCACCGCGGGGGTGTCGGAGCTGGCCTGCCCGGCGCCGACCTGGCCGGTGACCAGGATCGAGATGCCGCTGGCCTGGGCCAGCCGCCGGTGCAGCGCCTCGGGGAGGGCCCGGCTGCCGAAGCTGGCCAGCGCCGTGGTGACGACCGTCGCGGTGAGGATGGCCAGCAGCAGGCTGGCCGGGAGCAGCCGGGCGAAGCCCATCCGGCGCAGCACGAACGAGGAACGGGCGCCGCGCACCTTCCCGCCGCGGCCAGCCTGGGCGGGCGCGCGATACACGTCCTTGCCCAGACTCCGGCCCATGATGCCGACGCTACGCAAGCATCGCCCACGCGCCCGCTGCCCGGCGGGAATGGTTATCTGTTCGGCGCGTAATCGTTGCATACGGCGTATACAGGCCGGTCCAGCGGCCGTTCGGGGTCATCCGCGCAGGATGACGCGGGTCGGCCCGCGCCGGACGGGGAGCCAGGAGTTCTGGCGTTCCGTGCCCAATTGGTCACCGTGTGTTGATAGAGCTCACCGAGGGTAGTAGCCCACAAAGGGCTATGGCCTGCGCATTCGCGTCACGGGGCGCCGGGATGGCACCGGTAGGCATCACCGCACCGCATCGGCTCAGTTGATGGCGCCGGCGCCGGGACGGGGTCGCCTTCCGGAGGGACACCCGCCTGCCTGCCGGGCGTCCCGTGCGGGCTGGCCCCGTGCCGGGGGGACAGCAATGACGCAGACCATCAGCAGGCCGCCGCTTGACCAGGCTGAGGATTCTGGGCAGCAGGCTCCGTTTCTGCACGACAAGCTGCGGATACCCGAACCGTGCTCTCCCGTGCTGCACCGGCGCCGGGTCAGCGCCCTGCTCGACCGGGCCACCCAGCACCGGGTCACGATGGTGTCCGGGCCGGCTGGGGCGGGCAAGACGGTCGCCTGCGCCTCCTGGGCGGCAGCCGGGCCCGCCGCCGGCCGGGTGATCTGGCTCACCGTGGACGCCGACGACCAGCGCGACTGGTTCTGGTCCTACGTGTGCACCGGCCTCACCCGGGTGCGGGCCGCGCCACCCGAGGCGCTGCACGCGCTGGCCGATACCGGCCCGGACGGCTTCCCGCTGCGCCTTGTGGAGACCGCCCAGGCCTTCACCGCCCCGGTCGTGCTGGTCCTCGACGACGTGCACGAGGTCACCGACGGCGGCGTGCTGAACGGCCTCGACGTGCTGATCCGGCACGCACCGCCCACGCTGCGCCTGGTGCTGTCGGCCCGCAGGCCGCCCGCGCTGCAACTGGCCCGGCTGCGGGTGTCCGGGGCGCTGGCCGACATCGGGGCCGCCGACCTGGCCTGCACCGCCGACGAGGCGGACGAGTACTTCGCCATGCTGGACATGGCGGTGGGCCAGGCCGACCGGGACGAGGTGCTCCGGCGCACGGAGGGCTGGATGGCCGGGCTCCGGATGGCCGCGATGCGGGCCGGGCCGGGCCAGGAGG
Source organism: uncultured Actinomycetes bacterium (assembly GCA_963703605.1). Taxonomy (GTDB): domain Bacteria; phylum Actinomycetota; class Actinomycetes; order Streptosporangiales; family Streptosporangiaceae; genus DASXKD01. The sequence continues at coordinate 151,999 of CAVPFC010000053.1, read as the reverse complement.
CGGGCGGGAAGGTCACCGACCTGGCCGGCGCCGAGCCGCTGGTGACCGACTACCTCTGGGACGAGGTACTCGGCAGGCAGGAGCCGGACACCCGGGCCTTCCTGGCGCGCACCTCGGTGGTGAGCGAACTGTGCGGCGATCTGGCCGACGCGCTCACGGTGGGGTCCGGCGGCGCCGCCACGCTGGCCCGGCTGAGCAGGGAGAACTGCCTCGTCGCCACGCTCGGCGGGGACGCCGAGACCTACCGCTACCACCCGCTGCTGCGCGAGGTGCTCAGCGCCGAACTGCACCGCCGGTTCCCGGACGAGGTCGCCGCTCTGCTGCGGCGGGCCGCGCGCTGGTACGCCGGCCACGGCCGGCCGGTGGACTGCGTGCGCGCCGCGATCGCCGCGCGGGACTGGGACCAGGCCGCCGAAACGCTCGCCGGGTCCGCGGTGGAGATCCTCTGCTCCGGCGGCCCCGGGGAGCTGGAGCCGGTGCTGGCACAGTTCCCGGCCGACCGCGCCGCCGATGACGTCGCCGTCGCCGCGGCCTGGGCGGCGTCCCGGCTGTGGAGCGAGGACCCCGACGGCGCGGCCGGCTACCTCGAGGCCGCGGCCCGCTACCTGGACCGGGCCGCCGCGGCGACCCGACGGGTCGCCGAGCCCCTGCTCGCGGCGCTGCGCATCATGCAGGCGGCCGAGCAGCGGCACGACGGCCCCGCGCTGATCCGGCAGGCCCGGGCCGTGGCCGAGTCGGCCCAGGCGACCGCCAGTACCCCGGCCGAGCACCGCGGGGCCGGCCTGCTGTGGTTCGCGCTCGGCTGCGCCAGCCTGCGCCGCTGGGACACCGGGGAGGCGGGCCACGCGCTGCGGCACGCCGACGGCGCGCTCGGGGCCGGCGGCCTGGCCCTGCTGCGGGCCCGGGCCCGGGCCTGGCTTGCCCTGGCGCTGGCCTGCTGCGGGGACCTGACCGCCGCGCAACACGCCGCCGACGACGTGCGCAAGCAGGCGATCCCCGGCACCGCGCAGGCGTCGTTCCTCGCCGCGCTGGGCTACGCGCAGGTGAGTCTCGGCCAGGACGACCTGACGGCCGCGCAGGGGCTGCTCGCCGAGGTGGACGAGGGCCGGGCCGGGCACGTGCCCGGCGAGCCGCCGGTAGCGGCGGTCGCCGGGCTGATCCGGGCCAGGGTGCTGCTCGCCGACGGCGACCCCACCGCCGCCCGGGCCGCGCTGTCCCGGCTGCGCGACGCCTGGGCCACGGCGTGCCCGGGGCTGTCCCGCGCCATCACCGTGGCCGAGGCCGAGGCCGCCCTGCGGGCCGGGGACCGGGGCCGGGCCAGGGCGCTGCTGCTGGTCGCCGACGAGGGGCCCCGCCCCGGCGACACGGGGCTGGCCCAGTCCGAGCTGGCGCTGTCCGAGGGAGACTTTCCCGGCGCGCTCGAGGCGGCCGGGCCCTACCTGGCTCCGGCCGCGGCGGGCACGACCTGGGAGCGGACCCGGGCGCTGCTGGCCGCCGCCGTGGCCAGCCGCCGCCTGGGTGACACCGGGGCCGCGGCCGGCCACACGGAGCGGGCGCTGGGCCTGGCCGAGCCGGAGGGTGCCTACCGGGTGTTCCTGGACGGCGGTCCCGCGGTACGCGCGGCCGTCACCGTGCTCGTGCCGCCGACCAGCCGCTACGCAGGCTTCGCCGGCCGGGTCCTGGAGCGGTTCGACAGCTGCGCCCCCCGGCTCGGCGCCCCGGCCGAACAGGGCGGCGTGCGGCTGACCGAAAGCGAGCGCGCCGTGCTGTGCTTCCTGCCGTCCCACATGACCAACGAGGAGATCTCCGACGCGCTGTTCCTGTCGGTCAACACGGTCAAGACGCACCTGCGTTCGGCCTACCGCAAGCTCGGCGTCGGCTCCCGCCGCGAGGCCATCGCCCGCGGCCGCCGCCTCGGCCTCTTGTGAGGCGGGGGGTAAGGCACCGCGCCCGGCCACGAGCGGCGGGCGGATCCGGTCCCTTGCCAGCGGTAAGGTCGCCGGATTATGGGCTTTTCGGCGGCTGGGGCCGCGTGGCTGTGATCGTCGGGGCGGAACGCCTGCCGGGTGCCGCCGGCATGGATCCGGCCGCGCTGGGGCGGGCCGTCGGGCTGATCGAGGCGCGCGGCGCCGTCGCGCAGGTCTGCGTGCTGCGGCACGGGCAGGTTGTGCTGGACCGGGCGTTCGGCTGCGACCCGGGCTCGCTATTCCTGATCTTCTCGGCGGGCAAGCCGTTCGTGGCGGTGCTGGTGCACCTGCTCGCCGAGCGCGGGCAGCTCGCCCTCGACGACCCGGTGGCGCGGTATTGGCCGGAGTTCGGCCGGCGCGGCAAGGGGGCCATCACGATCCGGCAGGTGTTGCAGCACCGGGCCGGCCTGCCGGTGGCGCACAACCTGCCCCGGGACGCGCTCGCCGCGCCGCACTGGCAGCGGGCGGTACACGGCCTGGAGCTGGCCCGGCCGTCCTGGCCGCCGGGCCAGGTGCCCGCCTACCACATCCTGTCGTTCGGCTTCATCCTCGGCGAGGTGGTGCAGCGGGTCACCGGGGCGGACCTGCGCGAGGTGATGCGCGCCGAGTTGCTGCGGCCGCTCGGGCTGGCCGACACCTACCTCGGGCTGCCGCCGGAGGCGTGGCACCGGCACGTCCCGGTGCGCGGGCACGGCCCGGTCACCCGGGCCCGGCAGGTGGTGTTCAACCGGCGCGCCGTCCGGGCGGCGGTCGTGCCCGCCGCGACGGTGTCCACCACCGCCCGGGACCTGGCCCGCTTCTACGAGATGCTGCTGCACGGCGACGAGTTCGGCGGCGCAAGGGTGCTCCGCCCGGAGACCGTCGCGCAGGCCACACGGCCGTCGGCCAACGGCCAGACCGACCGGCTGCTCCGGCTGCCGGTCCGCTGGTCGCAAGGATTCCAGCTCGGCGGGCCCGGGCCGGATCCCGGCCGGCCGCGGCCCATGGGCGCCACCAGCAGCCCGGAGGCGTTCGGCCACAACGGCTCCAACTGCTGCCTGGCCTGGGCGGATCCCACCCGGGGACTGGTCTTCGCGTACCTCACCAACCGGCTCGCGGCCAGCTTCGACGGCTCGCCGCACCAGAGCGAGGTCAGCGACGCGGTGCTCGCCGCCTGCCGGTAACCGCGGGTGCCGCCAAGCGGGGCCTGCGGGGACGGCTGGCTGGCCTAGACTTGGGCCGCCGTGGCCGCCAGTAGCTGCGCAACCGAGCAGGGAGTAACCGCCGTGAAGACCGACGTCGAGGAGCTGAGCCCCACCCGGGTCAAGCTGACCATCGAGGTTCCCTTCGAGGAGCTGAAGCCCAGTCTCGACAAGGCCTACCGCGACGTGGGCAGGCAGGTCCGCATCCCCGGGTTCCGGCCCGGCCACGTCCCGCCCCGGGTCATCGACCAGCGGCTCGGCCGCGGCGTGGTGCTGGAGCAGGCGGTCAACGACGCGGTGCCGCAGCTGTACGGCAAGGCGCTGGAGGAAAGCGACGTGGCGGCGCTGGGCCAGCCGGAGCTGGAGATCACCCGGCTCGACGACGGCGAGCAGCTCTCGTTCACCGCCGAGGTCGACGTCCGGCCGAAGTTCGAGCTGCCCGACCTGTCGGCCGTGGCGGTCACCGTCGAGAACGCCGAGGTCGGCCCCGACGAGGTGGAGGAGTACCTGTCCGGCCTGCGGGAGCGGTTCGCCTCGCTCAAGACCGCGGACCGGCCCGCGGCCGACGGCGACTTCGTGTCGATCGACCTGTCCGCCTCGGTGGGCGGCAAGCTGGTCGACGACGCCCAGGCGAGCGGCCTGTCCTACCAGGTCGGCAGCGGTCAGTTGCTGGACGGCCTGGACGAGGCGCTGGCCGGGATGTCGGCCGGTGACTCCACCACGTTCGGCACCGAGCTGCCCGGCGGCGAGTACGAGGGCCAGCAGGCCGAGGTCGCGCTGACCGTGCACAGCGTCAAGGTCAAGGAGCTGCCCGAGCTGGACGACGAGTTCGCCCAGTCGGCGAGCGAGTACGACACGCTCGGCGAGTTCCGCGCCGGTACCCGGGGGCGGCTGGAGAACGTCAAGCGCCTGTCGCAGGTCGGCCAGGCCAGGGACCGGGCGCTGGACGCCGTCCTGTCCCGGCTGGACATCCCGCTGCCCGAGCGCCTGGTCGCGGCGGAGACCGAGGGGCGCGAGAACTCGCTGGACGAGCAGCTCGAGCGGTCGGGCATCACCAGGGAGGCCTACCTGGAGTCGCGCGGCATCACCGCGGATGACCTGGAGGCGGAGATCATCGTCGATGCGCGGCGGGCGGTCAAGGCGGGCTTCGTCCTGGACGAGCTGGCCCGCCGGGACGAGCTCAAGGTGGAGCAGGAGGAGCTCAACGGGTACATCGTTGAGCAGGCCTACCGGCTCGGCGTGCCGCCCGACCGGCTGGCCAAGGAGATCGTGGACCGGGGCCAGCTCGGCGTCGCCATGGGGGAGGTGCTGCAAGGCAAGGCGCTGCGGCTGCTTGCCGAGCAGGTCAAGGTCACCGACGAGGCCGGGCGGCCGGTCGACGTCCGGGCGATCGCCTCGGCCCGGGACGCCGAGATCTCCGGCGACGAGGCCGAAGAGGCTGCCGGCGAGGCCGGGGAGCCCGAGGAGCCCGCGGACTGAGACCACCCGGCAGCAGGGCTGCTTCCAGCGCCCTGCAGCCGGGCACTCTATTCCTGGTACACCTGCCGCAGGACGCGCCGGCGCTCGGCGCCGGTCAGGTTGTCGATGTACAGCTCGCCGCGCAGGTGGCCGATCTCGTGTTCGAGGCAGCGGGCGAGTTCGCCGTCCCCGGCGACCGTGACCGGTTCGGCTTGCAGGTCCACGCCCGCCGCGACGGCGTGGGCCGCGCGGGCGCGTTCGGCGCTGACCCCGGGGATGGACAGGCAGGCCTCCGGCCCGGTCTGGGTGCCGTTCAGCTCGACGATGCTCGGGTTGATCAGGTAGCCGATCCGGCCGTCCACATTGTAGGAGAACGCGGCCAGGCTGGACCCGATCTGGTTGGCCGCGAGCCCGGCCCGCCCCGGCTCGGCCACGGTGTCCAGCAGGTCGGCGATGAGCCTGGCCAGAGCGTCGTCAAAACGCTCCACCGGATCGCACGGCGTGCGCAGGATGGGATCTCCGAGGAGCCGGAGCGGCCGGACGGTCACGGGAGCGCCCCGGTCGGCAGTGTCTGCATCCCCACATGATCCCGTACCGCTGGTGATTGGCCGGCATCCCGTTACCGTTGGGGATTTGGCCGGCTATCGGCGGACCGGTCCCCCGCTGGGCGGCCGGGCCCGGCTCCCACGGGCAGGTCACACGCCCGGCGCTGGGCCGGCCCACGCGTGCGCCGACAGCGAACAGGCGGTTACCCGGGACGATTGACCTCCACGCCAGCGTTAGGGTCACTGTCAATGGGCCCGGTGACAGCCGGGCGTGCTGCCCCGGCGAACCGGGCCGCAGCGGCAGACGTGGTCGGGAGAGACAGTGGGCACAGCGCAGCAGCGCGGCCAGGCGAGGAGGGGCACCGTGAGCGACACGGCGCGGCGCGCGGAGATCGTCAGGGACGGCATCGCTGGTATGGCAGTTCCCAGCGACGAGCAGGTGGCGCGGATCGTCGCGCGCACCGCGGAGGCGCCGGCCTTGCCGATGGCCGACCCGCTATTCCAGCGGATGCTCCGGCACCGGATCATCTTCCTCGGCCAGCAGGTGGACGACGAGATCGCCAACCGGATATGCGCCGAGCTGATCCTGCTCGCGGCCGAGGACCGGCAGCGGGACATCAGCATCTACATCAACTCGCCGGGCGGCAGCGTCTACGCCGGCCTGGCCATCTACGACGTGATGCAGTTCGTGCCCAACGACGTCGCCACCTACGCGATGGGCATGGCCGCGTCCATGGGCCAGTTCCTGCTGTCGGCGGGCGCGCCGGGCAAGCGGTACGCGCTGCCGCACGCGAACATCCTCATGCACCAGCCCTCCGGCGGCATCGGCGGCACGGCCTCCGACATCAAGATCCAGGCCGAGCAGATGCTCTACATCAAGCGGACCCTGTTCGAGGAGATCGCCCGCCACACCGGCCAGCCGGTGGAGCAGATCGAGAAGGATGCCGACCGGGACCGCTGGTTCACCGCGGAGCAGGCCAGGGACTACGGCTTCGTCGACCAGGTGATCCGCAGCGCCATCGAGGTGCCCACCGCTGGGCCAGTCTCCTGAAACCCGGACCGGAGGAAACTACCGTGAGCACAACCCACCGGCCGCTGGCCCAGGCCGGCCTGGCACACCCCGCACAGGCCGCCCCGGTCCAGGCCCGCTACGTCCTGCCGTCGTTCATCGAGCGGACGTCGTACGGGATCAAGGAGATGAACCCGTACAACAAGCTGTTCGAGGAACGGATCATCTTCCTGGGCGTGCAGATCGACGACGCGTCGGCCAACGACGTGATCGCTCAGCTCATCGCGCTGGAGTCGATCGACCCGGACCGGGACATCACCATGTACATCAACTCGCCCGGCGGCTCGGTGACGTCGATGATGGCAATCTACGACACCATGCAGTTCGTCCAGCCGGAGATCCAGACGGTCTGCATCGGCCAGGCCGCGTCGGCCGCGGCGGTGCTCCTGGCCGCCGGCACCAAGGACAAGCGGATGGCCCTGCCGAACGCCCGCATCCTGCTGCACCAGCCCGCGACCGAGGGCGGCTACGGGCAGTCCAGCGACCTGGAGATCCAGGCCAGGGAGATCCTGCGGATGCGGACCGCCATGGAGCGCATCATCGCCAGGCACAGCGGCAGGGACGAGGAGCAGGTCCGCCATGACGTGGAGCGGGACAAGTTCTTCTCAGCCGAAGAGGCCAAGGAATACGGTCTGGTGGACGACGTTCTGACGAACCTCAAACGCCGTGCCGAGGTAGTGTCTTCTTAACAGCAGACCGAAGTCAGCCCGGCTGGGCGCCCCGGCGCCGCGCCGGTGGCGAGTGGCTTCGCATGAGGGGCCTTCGGAAGGTACCGTTCGACTACGGACGGACGGACCTGTGAACGAAGCCCGCCGACGGCGGCGGGCTGCCTGGTGGTGGCCGGGCCGCTGCGGCGGTCCCCGCGTGAAGGAGTTACTGGGTGGCACGTATCGGCGACGGCGGTGACTTGCTTAAATGCTCGTTCTGCGGGAAGAGCCAGAAGCAGGTCAAGAAGCTCATCGCCGGCCCCGGCGTGTACATCTGCGACGAGTGCATCGACCTGTGTAACGAGATCATCGAAGAGGAACTCGCCGAGCCGACCGAGCTGCAATGGGACAGCCTGCCCAAGCCGCGCGAGATCTACGAGTTCCTCGACGACTACGTGATCGGCCAGGAGAAGGCCAAGAAGGCCCTGTCCGTCGCGGTCTACAACCACTACAAGCGGATCCAGTCCGGCGGTGACACCAGGTCCGGCGACGAGGGCGTGGAGCTGGCCAAGTCCAACATCCTGCTGCTCGGCCCGACCGGCTCCGGCAAGACCCTGCTGGCCCAGACCCTGGCCCGGCTGCTCAACGTGCCATTCGCCATAGCCGACGCCACGGCGCTCACCGAGGCCGGCTACGTGGGCGAGGACGTCGAGAACATCCTGCTCAAGCTCATCCAGGCGGCGGAGTACGACGTCAAGAAGGCCGAAACCGGGATCATCTACATCGACGAGATCGACAAGATCGCCCGCAAGAGCGAGAACCCGTCGATCACCAGGGACGTATCGGGCGAAGGGGTACAGCAGGCCCTGCTGAAGATCCTCGAGGGCACGACGGCCTCGGTGCCACCGCAGGGTGGCCGCAAGCACCCGCACCAGGAGTTCATCCAGATCGACACCACCAACGTGCTGTTCATCTGCGGCGGGTCGTTCTCCGGCCTGGAGCGGATCATCGAGCAGCGGGTCGGCCGCAGCGGCATGGGCTTCGGCGCGGTGCTCCGGGTGAAGAACGATCACGCCACGACGGACGCGTTCGCCGAGGTCATGCCCGAGGACCTGCTCAAGTTCGGCATGATCCCCGAGTTCGTCGGCCGCCTGCCGGTGATCACCAGCGTGCACAACCTGGACCGCGAGGCGCTCATCCGGATCCTCACCGAACCGAGGAACGCGCTGGTCAAGCAGTACCGGCGGCTGTTCGAGCTGGACCGGGTCGACCTGGAGTTCACCCCGGACGCGCTGGAGGCCGTCGCCGACCAGGCGATCCTGCGCGGCACCGGCGCCCGCGGGCTGCGGGCGATCCTGGAAGAAGTGCTCCTTTCGGTCATGTACGAGGTGCCCAGCCGCGAGGACGTCGAGCGCGTGGTCATCACCGGCCCGGTCGTCCTCGAGCACGTGAACCCGACCCTGGTCCCCCGCGCGGTAGCCCGCGGCCGCACCCCCCGCGAAAAGTCGGCGTAAGCGGACCGGGCGGCCCGAGGCTGCTCGCCGCCCTTCGGGCGGCTTCGCCTTAGCCTGGCCGCAGTGCTAGCCCGGGGGCCGAGCCCCCGGAACCCCCACGATTTGTGGTGCGGGTCCGCTCATAGCTGCCCCGGCTTCGCCGCTTGGGCGGCCTTTCGTTATCCGTTCGGATTTTGTGCCCTATGGGGGCGGAAATCTGAACGGGTCATGGATTACCCGCCGGGGTGACCAGAGCGCCATCGCGGAGTTCCAGGACGCGGTCGGCCAGTTCTATCAGGGCGGGGTCGTGGGTGGCCACGATCGCGGTGATGCCCTCGTCGTGCGCGATGCTGCGCAGCAGCCGCATGATCTGCCGCGCGGTCTCCAGGTCTAGCTGGCCGGTCGGCTCGTCGGCCAGCAGCAGCTTGGGGTTGTTGGCCAGGGCGCGGGCGATCGCCACCCGCTGCTGCTCGCCGCCGGACAATTCATACGGCCGCTGTCCGGCGTGGCCGCCCAGGCCGACCAGGTCGAGCAGGGCCTGGGCCCGGCGTTCGCGCGCCGCGGGGTCCAGCCGGGCCAGCCGCATCGGCAGGCCCACGTTCTCCGCCGCGGACAGCACCGGGAGCAGACCGAAGGACTGGAAGATGAACGCGACGCTCTCCCGCAACATCCTGGCCAGCCCGTCCGGGCCCATCGCGGTGACCTCCTGCCCGTCCACCTCGACGCGCCCGCTGGTCGGCCGCTCCAGGCCGCCGATGATGCTCAGCAGCGTGGTCTTGCCCGACCCGGACCGGCCGCGCAGCGCGACAAGCTCGCCCCGGGTGACCGTGAAGGACACCCCGCGCAGCGCGCGCACCGCGTTGGGCCCGCTGCCGTAGGTGCGGGTCACCTCCTCGACCCGCACGATCTTCGTCTGCGGAATGGCTTCCGCGGGCACGGCCGTCATGCGTCCTGCTGATCAGTGGGAGGGGTGGTGGGGTGAGGGCTAGCAGAGCGCGGGGTGGCGGGGTCGGGGCTAGCAGAGCGCGGGGTGGCGGGGTCAGGGCTGGCAGCGTCCGGGGCGGGGCCGGCGCCGCGTTCGTGGCGGCCGTGCGCCCGGTGCGGCACGCCGTCCCGGACGGCCGCGTCCGGCCAGACGCCGACGTGGTCGGGCTCCAGCGCGAGCAGCACCCGGTCCCGCATGTCGAGCGTCTCGATGAAGTCGCGCGGTATCTGCAACCGCCCGGCGCGGTCGAGCACGGCGTACTCCTGGGCCACGTCGGCCTCCCGTCCCTCGGAGTCGGTCGCGGTGTGCCGCAGCACCTCGGTGCTGATCCGGCCGTCCCGGATGGCTATGGTCCGGCGTACCTGCTCGGACACCTGCTGGTCGTGGGTGACCACCAGGATGGTCACGCCGAGGTCGGTGTTGGCCGTGCGCAGCGCCGCGAACACCTCCTCGCCGGTGCCGGTGTCGAGCTCGCCGGTCGGCTCGTCGGCCAGCAGCACCGCGGGCCCGTTGGCGAGCGCGACGCCGATGGCCACCCGCTGCTGCTCGCCACCCGACATCTCGGCGGGCATGCGGTCCCGGCAGTAGCCAACGCCAAGCGCGTCAAGCAGTTCCGTGGTCCGGTTTTTTCGTGCTTTACGGCTTTGCGCCGCGAGCCGCATCGGCAGCGCGACGTTCTCCGCGGCGGTCAGGTGCGAGAACAGGTTCCGGCTCGTCTGTTGCCAGAGGAAACCCACGCTCGTCCGCCGGTAGTCCAGGCGCTCCCTGGTGTTCATGGCGAGCAGGTCGTGGCCGGCCACCCGGGCCCGGCCCGCGGTGGGCGTGTCCAGGCCCGCCAGGATGTTCAGCAGCGTGGACTTCCCGCTGCCGGACGCGCCGACCAGCGCGGTCAGCTCGCCGGGCTCGATCAGCAGGTCCAGGCCCTGGAGGGCCTGGACCTCGATGCCGGCCGTGGAGTAGATGCGGACCAGGCTGTCGCAGGCGATGACGGCGGTGCCGAAGCCGGTCTCGCGGGTGGCGCGCACGGGCGCGGCCCCCGTGCCCTGGCCGGCCTCGGTGAGCTGGTCGATCGACGTTCGTTCCACGTCTTACCTGCCTTCGTCCAGCCGCAGCACGCCGGTCTTGGTGCGCCTGCGGGTGAGCGCGTTCTGGGCGGCCGTGACGATCACGACCAGGAGTATCGCGGCGAGCGCCGGGGCGATCATCGACACCGCGTCCGGCCGCACCGGGACCGCGGCGCTGGAGCCGGTGAACACCGACAGGTCAAGGGCCGGTGCGACGGTCCCGGCGAGCACCGCGCCCGCCACCTCGGCGCCGAGCACCGCGATCAGCACCAGCGGCAGCGCGTCCAGCATGGCCAGGCGGCGGGCCTGCCGGCTGGTCATGCCGAGCGCGGCGAGCCAGGCCGCCACCCGGGTGCGGTCCCGCCCCGACAGCAGCAGGCCGAGCAGCACGGCGGCGACGCTGACCGCCACCGCGGCGATCACGCACAGCTCGAACGCGACGTTCGACTCCTGCACCGACGGCAGCCGGGTCTTCGCGGTGAGCACGGCCTGCCGGGACTCAAGCTGGCTGGCAGGCATGACGCGGGCCAGCGTCCGGCGCAGGTCGCCGGTGTTGATGGGGCCCGTCGCCAGCAGGACGTTCGGCGTCGTGGCGGCCTTCAGGTAGCGGGCGGCCCAGGACGGCAGGATCACGAACGGCCCGCTGTCCGGCAGCCCCGGCGTGTGCGCCTCGATCCCGGCCAGCCGCACCGTCAGCGTGCTGCTGGCGAAGGCGAGCTGACTGGCCCCCTTCTTGAGCGCGGCCGCCACGGCGGGGCTGGCGATCACCGGCACCACCCGGCTGGTTCCCCGCTGGGCGAGCAGGCTTGCCCGGAGCGGCGGGAACGGCGTCGTGGCGGCCAGCGCGGCGTACTGCCGTGGGTTGACGATCAGCGCCCCCGTCGACACCGAGTTCTCGTTTGCGGTCAGCAGGTTGGCCGCCTGGGGGTCGCCCGGTGCGACCAGGTAGATGGCGGCGGTGTGGCTGACCCCCGGCACCGCGGCGATCGCGCGCTGCTGGGCGGGCGTAATGACCTGCTGCGACCCCTGACTGCGGATCACCGCGTCGGCGCCGACCTGCTGCCACGACGCGGCGACCTGGCCGCGGCTCACCGCGGCGCGCAGGGTGCCGCCGAGCGCGATCACGGCCAGCGCGACCACCAGGGCGATGCCCGGCAGCAGCGCGGCCGACCGGGACCGGGCCGCGCGGGCGATGCCGAGGAAGCCGACCGGGGCCCGCCGCGGGGACGTCACCCGCAGCAGCAGCCGCAGCGGCACCGGGTAGACCCGGGCCGCGATCAGGCCGGCCGCCACGGCCACCAGCACCGGCGCCGAGCTGAGGTACGGGTCGCTGCCCGAGCCGGCCGACACCCCGCGCACCCGCAGCGCGACCACCGCGCCGACGATCACGATCAGCACCGTGGCCTCGGCCACCAGCCTGCGCCGCGAGTGGGTGGGGATGACGAGGTCGTCGCGCCCGGCCCTGGCCAGCGCCCGGGAGCCCCGGTGCCGCCACGCCGCGATCAGCGGCGGCGCGCCGAGCGCGGTCACCGCCACCGCAACAACCAGCCAGATCTCCGTCGGGCCGCCGCCGGGGGTGACGGCCAGCCCCGCCGCGACGCCGGCGGCCAGGGCCGGGGCCGCCGCCACCGCGCTGCGGCCCAGGATCCGCAGCGCCGCCTGGCGGGTGCTGCCGCCCCGGGCCAGGATCAGCGACACCTCGGCGTCATACGCGTCGGTGACCACCAGCGCGCAGGCCAGCAGCAGGATGAGCGCCACGGCGAACAGCGCGTCGGTGAGCAGGGCGTCGACCGCGCCCGCCGCGGCCTGCCCGGCCTGGAACGTGGTGAGCACGCCCAGCCCGCTCGCGTACAGGTTGGGCGCGCTGGACAACGGCGCGCGGGACCTCGCCATGGCCGCGTTCCCGATCGAGCTGGCGGCCACCGTGGTCATCGCCTGGATCATGGCCGGCACCTGGGCCACCGTCAGCGCGCCGGTGTCGAGGGGGAAGGCCCAGGCCACGTGCAGCAACTGCTGCGGGTAGGCGGCCGGGAAGGCGGCCAGCTCGCCGGGCCCGATCAGCGCGGCCGCGGCCCAGTAGCTGCCCACGACCGTGGGCGCCGCGGTCGCGGGGTCGTAGTACCAGAACGAGGCGTTCGGGTTGACCGGCCGGACCAGCCCGGTCACCCTCAGCACGATCACCGTCGTAACGCCCTGCCCGCTGGGATGCAATCGCAGCGACGAGCCCACCTTCAGGGCAAACCTGGCCGCCGTCGCGGGGGTCACCACGCATTGCATGGTGACGGTGGTCGTGCCGCCATGACGGGTGGTCGTGGCGGTCCGCGGGTAGGACCCGGCGACCAGCCGGGCGTTGCCCGCCAGCGGGGTGAAGTAGTCGGTCTCGAACACCGGCGGCGCCTGCAGCACCGCCCGCGCCGGGGGGTTCAGCACCGCCGACTGCGGTGCGGTGATGCCCGACCAGCGGCTGGCCCGCGGCGAGACCACCGGCCGGAACAGGGCCGAGCCGAGGATCTTGCCGGCCACGCTGAGCTGGTGCGCGGTGATGGTCTGCCGCGGGCCGGCGACCGTCGACTCGCCGCTCGCGAAGATGCCGAACCCGGAGCTCGCGGCCAGCGTCCGGTGCAGCGCCTGGTTCTGCAGCCGGTTGGACTCCCGCGGGCCCGCCGTGGCCAGGAAGGCGCCGAGCAGGGCGATCACGGCGAGCGCCACCGCGGGACCCAGCCCGGCGGGCCCGGTCAGCAGCCGTATCGCCCGGCCCAGCGCGTGCCCCGCCCTCATGTCGTCGCCTCCACTCTCGTGTGCCGGACCACGTGGGAGCGGGTGCCGCGGCCGGTCGCGGCGAGCAGCACGGGGCCGACGGCCATCAGCAGCGCCACGGCGATGGGCACGGCCCAGGGCGTCTGGACGAGCACCGGCGGGTCCGGGTGCGTCCCGGTCGGGGTGATGCTCACCGCCGGGATCACGAGCCGGGCGAGCAGGCCGCCGAGCACCAGACCGGCCAGGGCCGCGGGCACGGCGATCACCGCCTGTTCCAGGCAGAGCAGCCGGGTCAGCTGCCCCCTGGTGGCCCCGAGCGCGGCGAGCAGCGCCATGTCGTGGGCCCGCTCCCGCGCGGTGGCCGCGGCGACCAGGAACCCGGCGGCGGCCAGGATCACCGCCGCGGCCGCTATCGCGAGCATGGCCAGCTGGGGCGCCGCGGCCAGCGGGTTGGCCAGCAGCGACGTCGCCAGGGCGGCCCGGTCGGTGATGGTGGTGCCGTGCGGCAGGCCGGGCAGGGCCACCGGGCGCGACGTGCGCAGCCACCACTCGGTGACCTGGGCGGGCAGCGCACCCGCGTCGGCCAGCGCGTCCTGAAGCGCCGCCTGATCGACGATGGCCCCGCCGAACGGGCCGGTGATCGTGGGGAAGCCGGCGACCACGCTGACGATCTTGAGGTTGATGTTCGTGCCCGCGTAGCTGACCGCGATCGTGTGCCCCACACCGGCCCCCATGGCCTTGGCGAGGGCGCTGGTGACCGCCGCGGGAAGCACGGCCGCCGGGCTGGCCGCGGCGATCGTCGCGATGGACGGGAGCGGGCTGGGCGGGCCGCACGGATGGATGAACGGACGGTGCCCGCAGTCCCGGGACGGTGGCCCGATGCCTGCGCCGGTGTCGATGTCCACGGCGAGGGCCGTGCCGCCAGCCACCGCGCTGGGAATGGCCGGCCTGGCGAGGATCGCCCCCAGTGGGCTGGCATTCCCGGCAGCGGTGAACGAGGTCAGCCGCTCGCCGGGGTGCACGGGGCCGAACGCCGGGCCCGCCAGGCCGGTCATCGCCGGGGCGCCGCGGACCGGGCCGACCACCAGATGGACCAGGGCGGCGTTGTGCATGGGCATGAAGTACTGGACCGCGAAACCGGTGATGCGCAGCGGGTAGGCGGCGCCGCCGCTGGAGGCGACCGGCACGCTGAGCGTCTGCGGCCGGCCGTTCGCGGTGAACACGCCGGCCTCGGCCTGGTAGGAGATCCCGAACACGTCCGTGAACTGCACGAAGAGCACCGGCTGGCCGAGCACGCCGGGTGTCATCGAGGTGGTGATCAGCAGCCGGGCCGGCCGTCCCGGGACCGGCGTCCCCGGCGGCCGGGGCGGCGCGAGCAGGCCGAGCATCGTCCGCGGCGACCCACCGGCGAGATCGGGACGGATCATGGCGACCGACGCCGCCTGCCGACTGTCGAGGGCGAGCAGTTGCGCGGTGCCCGAGTTCGGCAGGCTGATCTGCGACCGGATGACCGGGGTGCTGCCGGTCACGCCCGGCGCCCGGGTGAGCGTGCTGAGCTGGCCGGCCGGCAGCGGGGCCGCGGGGGGCAGGTCGACCCGCACGTCGGCGCCGGTGTCGAAGCTGGCCTGGTCCTGCGCCGAGCGCTGCCAGCTGCTCCATTCGGCGACCGCGATCACGCTGGTGGCGACCGCGAGCACCGCGAGCAGCACCGGCCCGGCCTGGCGCACCGGCCGGCGGCTGATCTGCCACGCGGCCACGGCGGCGGTCAGGTCCCGGCCGCGCGCGGCGGCCCGGTCGCCGAGCCGGGCCGCCATCGGCAGCAGCCGCAGCATCAGCACCGCGGCGGCGGCCAGGGCGAGCACCGGCGCGCTCACCAGGATCGGATCCACCCCGATCGACCCGTCGAGCCCGGCCGTGACCGGGGCCTTGTAGTGCGCGAGCTGCCAGCCGGCCAGCACCGCGAGCACGACCAGCCCCAGGTCCACGCCGGTTCGCCCGGCCGCGGCCAGCGCGCCCTGCCTGCCCCGCGCGGCGCGGGCGCGGACCGGCGACTGGGCCGCGCTCAGCCAGGTCCGGCCGATGACAAGCCCGCAGCCGACGGCGGCGGCGACGCTGGCCAGCCACGCGACCGCCGGGAAGGCGACCCCGATCCGCAGCGCGCTGTGCGACAGCGGGCCCCACCGGGCGATGACCGGCAGCAGCAGGCCGCCGAAGATCGGGCCGAGCACCGCGGCCGGGGTGACCAGCAGCACGGCCTCGGCCAGGCCGGTGCGGGTGAGCTGGGAGCGGGACGCGCCCCGGGCGCGCAGCAGCGTGGCCTCGGGCTCGCGCTGCCTGCTCAGCAGCGACACCGCCAGCCCGAGCGTGGCGCCGGCGATGACCAGCAGGATCAGGATGCCCACCGCGAGCTGGGACCGGGCCACCACCACGGCGCGGTCCAGCCCGGCCAGCAGCCCGGGCAGCCCGGTGGTCACCGTCGCGTTGTGCAGCCCCGCCGCGCCGGTCAGCTTGCCCAGGCTCCCCTGGAGCGCGGTGCCCAGCGAGCCCAGGCTGCCGACCCCGATCCGGTCAACGGCCAGGTTGACCACCCAGGAGGCGGTGTTCACCGGGACCAGGTGCCCGGTGAGCGCGGCCTGGTTGGTCACCAGCGACGGGTAGACGGTGAACCCGCCGACCGACTGCGGGGCGGTGAAGCTCGCCGGGTCGAGCGCCCAGTACCCGCCGGCCTGGCCCGCGCGCCGGAAGATCCCGGTTACCCGGATCGTCACCGTCTTTCCGGTGGTGGCCACCCGCAGGCCGAACTCGTCGCCGGGGCGCAGCCGCAGCCGCACCGCCGTCGCCGCGGGGACCACGGCGGGCACGGCCGCGGTGCCGCCCGCCGCCGTTGCCGGGGGCCAGGACCCGGCGGTCAGCACCGCGTGGTGCGTCAGGTCCGGCAGCGAGATCAGGTGGATCTGTGCGTTCTTGCCCGCGAGCTGGGCCGGGATGTCAAGGAAGTCGGTGCTCAGCGAGCTGGTGACGGTGAGCGGCCCGCTCGGCAGCGCGCGGTGCAGCGCCCGGCGCACCGACCCGAGGTCCTGGGCGGCCGCGGCGGCGGAGGACGCCGGCGCGCTGATCAGGATGCCGGTTGCCGGGCTGGACCGCAGCGTGGCGCGCACCGCGTACCCGGTGACGGTGGTGGCGAACGAGACCAGCGCGGCGAGCAGTGTGGCGGACAGTGTCGCGGTGACCACGACCGCGATCAGCGCCAGCCGGTGCGGCACCAGGCTGCGGACGGCAGCGGGTGCTCGTGGCACGCCAGGCTCACCTCCCAGTCACGGGGCGCGCGCAGCCCCGGGCGCGGCGCAGCAACGGCGCGGACTCTCTAGACTCACCTGACGTGACCGAAGATAGCCGCACCCAGCTACCGCCCCAGTACGCGCCGCGCGACGTGGAGGCCCGCCGTTACGGCGAATGGGTAGCCAAGGGGCTGTTCGGCGCGGACTCCGGCGCGCCCGGGCCGGCGTATTGCATCGTGATCCCGCCGCCGAACGTGACCGGCTCGCTGCACATGGGCCACGCGCTGGATCACACCCTGATCGACGCGCTGATCCGGCGGCGCCGCATGCAGGGCTACGTCACACTGTGGCTGCCCGGCATGGACCACGCGGGCATCGCCACCCAGAATGTGGTCGAGCGGGAACTGGCCAAGGAGGGCCTGTCCCGGCACGACCTGGGCCGGGAAGCGTTCGTGGCGCGGGTCTGGCAGTGGAAGGCTTCCTCCGGCGGGAAGATCCTGGGCCAGATGCGCCGGCTCGGTGACAGCGTCGACTGGTCCCGCGAGCGCTTCACCATGGACGAGGGACTGTCCCGCGCGGTGCAGACGATCTTCAAGCGGCTCTACGACGACGGCCTCATCTACCGCGCCGAGCGCATCATCAACTGGTGCCCGCGCTGCCTCACCGCGCTGTCGGACATCGAGGTGGACCACATAGACACCGACGGCGAGCTGATCTTCATCCGCTACGGCGATGGCGACGACTCGGTCGTGGTCGCGACCACCCGGGCCGAGACCATGCTCGGCGACACGGCGGTCGCGGTGCACCCCGACGACCAGCGGTACGCGCACCTGGTCGGGCACGAGATCGAGCTCCCGCTGTCCGGGCGGCGCATCCCCGTGGTGGCCGACCCGCACGTGGACCCCGAGTTCGGCACCGGCGCGGTCAAGGTCACCCCGGCGCACGACCCGAACGACTTCGAGATCGGCCGCCGCCACGGGCTGCCGAGCCTGACGATCATGGACGAGCACGGCGTCATCACCGCGCACGGCCCGTTCGAGGGCCTGGACCGGTTCGAGGCCCGCCCCGCGGTCATCGACGCCCTGCGCGAAGAGGGCCGGATCATTGCCGAGGAACGGCCCTACGTGCACTCGGTCGGGCATTGCAGCCGGTGCGGCACGATCGTCGAGCCGCGCCTGTCCCTGCAATGGTTCGTCAAGGTGGAGCCGCTGGCCAAGGCGGCCGGGGACGCGGTCCGGGACGGCCGGGTGCGCATCCACCCGGCCGAGCTGGCCGGCCGCTACTTCGACTGGGTCGACAACATGCACGACTGGTGCATCAGCCGCCAGCTTTGGTGGGGGCACCGGATCCCGGTCTGGTACTCCGAAGATGGCGAGGTCCGCGCCCTCGGCCCCGGCGACCCGCCGCCCACCGGCGCGGGCTGGCGGCAGGACCCCGACGTGCTCGACACCTGGTTCTCCTCCGCGCTGTGGCCGTTCTCCACCCTCGGCTGGCCGGACGACACCGCCGACCTGCGCCGCTTCTACCCGACCAGCGTGCTAGTCACCGGCTACGACATCCTGTTCTTCTGGGTCGCCCGGATGATGATGTTCGGCCTGTACGCGATGCGCGACAAGGAGCCGGCCGAGGCCATCCCGTTCCACCACGTGGCGCTGCACGGGCTGGTCCGGGACCAGTACGGCCGCAAGATGTCCAAGTCGCGGGGCAACACGATCGACCCCCTGGACTGGATCGACACGTTCGGCGCCGACGCGACCCGGTTCACGCTGGCCCGCGGCTCCAGCCCGGGCGGCGACGTCGCGGTCAGCGAGGAGTGGGTGACCGGGGCCAGGAACTTCTGCAACAAGCTGTGGAACGCCACCCGGTTCGCGCTGCTCAACGGCGCCCGGGTCCCCCCCGCCCTGCCCGCGCACAGCGAGCTGACCGTGGCCGACCGGTGGATCCTGTCCCGGCTGGCGGCGGTGACCGCCGAGGTGGACGCGCACTACGAGCGGTACGAGTTCGGCAAGCTCTGCGAGGCGCTGTACCACTTCGCCTGGGACGAGGTCTGCGACTGGTACCTGGAACTGGCCAAGGCGGCGCTGGCGGGCCCGGCCGGGGAAACCACCCGGGACGTGCTCGGCTACGTGCTCGACGCGCTGCTGCGGCTGCTGCACCCCGTCATCCCGTTCGTCACCGAGGAGCTGTGGACCGCGCTGACCGGCGGCGACTCGGTGATGATCACCCCGTGGCCGGGCCAGCGGCCGGCCAGCCCGGCCGTCCGGGAAGGCTCTGCCGCCCGCAACCCCACCACCCCGCCCAGGGACCCCGCGGCCGAGCGCGAGATCGAGGCGCTGATGCGGCTGGTGACCGAGGTCCGCAGGTTCCGCTCGGACCAGGGGCTCCGGCCCGCGCAGCGGGTGCAGGGTGCGCTGGCCGGGATCGGCGGCACCGTCCTGGCCGGCCAGGAGGAGAGCATCCGCGCGCTGCTCCGGCTCACCCCGCCCGGCGAGGGGTTCGCCCCGACCGCGTCGCTGACCGCCGAGGGGGTGGCCGTGGAGCTGGACACCGCGGGGGCCATCGACGTGGGGGCCGAGCGCCGCCGGGTGGAAAAGGACCTCGCGGCCGCCCACACCGAGGCCGAGCAGGCGCAGCGCAAGCTCGGCAACGAATCGTTCCTGGCCAAGGCGCCGGCCGACGTCGTGACGAAGACCCGGTCCCGGCTGGAGGCAGCGCAGGCCGACATCGCCCGGCTGTCCGGCCGCTTGGCCGCGCTCTCCCTGGAAGACGCTTGAACGAAACGCTCGCCCGGCTGGCCGAGGCGGAGCGGGAGATCCTCGCCCGCCGCCCCGAGCATGCGATCGTGCCGTCGCTCGAGCGCATCTCGGTGCTGGCCACCCTGCTCGGGGATCCGCAGCGGGCCTACCCGGTGATCCACATCACCGGGACCAACGGCAAGACCTCGACCGCGCGGATGACCGAGACGCTGCTTCGGGCCCGGGGGCTGCGCACCGGCCTGTTCACCAGCCCGCACCTGTCCTCGATGCGGGAGCGGATCAGTATCGACGGCGAGCCGCTGTCGGCCGAGGACTTCACGGCGGCCTACGAGGACGTCGCGCCGTACGCGGCCATGGTCGACGGGCAGCACCCGGTGCCGCTGTCCTTCTTCGAGGTGCTCACCGGGATGGCGTTCGCCGCGTTCGCGGACGCCCCGGTGGACGTGGCCGTGATCGAGGTGGGGCTCGGCGGCACCTGGGACGCCACCAACATCGCCGACGGGACGGTCGCGGTAGTCACCCCGGTCGCCCTTGATCACACCGCCTACCTCGGCGACACGGTCGCGGCGATCGCCACCGAGAAGGCCGGCATCATCAAGCCGGGCGCGGCGGCCATCCTGGCCAGCCAGCCGGCCGAGGCCGCCGCGCCGCTGCTGGCACGGGCCGCCGAGGTGGGGGCGAGCGTGGCGCGCGAGGACGCGGACTTCGGCGTGCTCGACCGCGAGCTTGCCGTCGGCGGGCAGCGGCTGGCCCTGCGGGGGCTGACCGGCACCTACACCGACCTGCTCCTGCCGCTGTTCGGCGCGCACCAGGCGGAGAACGCGGCGTGCGCCCTCGCGGCGGTTGAGGCGTTCACGGGGGCCAGCGTGCCCCTCGACGAGGAGCTGGTCCGGCAGGCGTTCCTGGCCATGACCGCGCCCGGGCGGCTCGACGTGGTGCGGCGCAGCCCGGTGATGATCGTGGACTCCGCGCACAACCCGGCGGGCATGGCGGTCAGCATCGCCGCGGTGACCGAGGCGTTCGGCTTCGACACCCTGGTCGCCGTGCTGGCGGTCAGCGCCGACAAGGATGTGGCGGGCATCCTCGCCGAGATGGAGCCCGTGGTGTCCACGCTCGTGGCGACCCAGAACTCGGCGTCCCGGTCGATGGACGCCGATGACCTGGCAGAGCTCGCGGCCGGCGTGTTCGGGCCGGACCGGGTGGTGGCCGCGCCCCGGCTCGACGACGCGATCGACATCGCGGCGGCCCTGGCCGACGAGGCGGTGGACGGGACGGGCCCGGGCGGTGCCGGCATCCTGATCACCGGGTCGACGACGACCGCCGGCGAGGCGCGCACGCTGCTGGGCGCCCCCGGCACCCGCGACCAGCCCAGCGGGACGCTGCAATGAGAAGGCTCTGCGCGACGGTGCTGATCATGGAGGCGGTCGTGATCGGGCTGGCGATCCCGGTCGCGATCACGATCGGGCATGTCAGGCACGGGCCAGCGGGCATCGCCGGTGGCGTGCTCGGCGTGGCGGCCATCCTGCTCGCGGCCGTCGTCGGGCGCCCGGGGCAGCGCTGGGCGCTGGTCGCCGGGAGCCTGCTCCAGGTGGCCGTGATCGCGACCGGCGTGGTGGTGCCGGTGATGTACGGACTTGGGGCCATATTCGCCGCTTTGTGGGCTACTGCGATCTGGCTGGCACGCCGCTACCAGGTCCCTTGACCGCGCGGGCCGGGAAAGCACCGGTAGGATTGTGAGTGCAACCGGCTACCGAGAGCACCCGGCAACGGAACTCCAGCGTCCCATTGCCAGGCACTCTGGCGCTCGCTGTCGTGGCGGGGCGGCTCCGGGCACCAACGGTGGCAGGTGCGCGTTGGATGATGAGGACAACATCGGGCATGGCTGGGCTCACCGGACGCGGCTGAGCGGAAGATCGAGATCTTCTCCGCCGACCTCGTTTAGGCCGCGCAGCCCTGGTCGATGAAGGACTCATAGCCGCGTCACGCGACCCAGCGGCCGCCAGGCGCGGCGGCATAGGCACAGCTCACCAGGCATCACCCCGTTCGGGAAGGTCTCGTTCCTCATGAGCAACGCGCTGGCGTTTCTGGGCCGTGACATGGCGGTCGATCTCGGTACCGCGAACACCCTCGTCTACGTGCGGGGCCGCGGCATCGTGCTCAACGAACCTTCCGTGGTCGCGCTGAATACGAACAACGGCCAGATCGTCGCGGTGGGCGTGGAAGCCAAACGGATGATCGGCCGGACGCCGGGCAACATCGTCGCGGTCCGCCCGCTCAAGGACGGGGTCATCGCGGACTTCGACGTGACCGAGCGGATGCTGCGCTACTTCATCCAGAAGGTGCACAAGCGCAGTCACCTGGCCAAACCGCGGGTCGTCGTGGCGGTGCCGAGCGGCATCACCGGCGTCGAGCAGAGCGCGGTCAAGGAGGCCGGCCACCAGGCGGGCGCGCGGCGGGTGTACATCATCGAGGAGCCCATGGCCGCGGCGATCGGGGCCGGCCTGCCGGTGAACGAGCCGACCGGCAACATGGTGGTCGACATCGGCGGCGGCACCACCGAGGTCGCGGTCATCTCCCTGGGCGGCATCGTGACCTCGCAGTCGATCCGGATCGGCGGCGACGAGATGGACCAGGCCATCATCACCTTCGGCAAGAAGGAGTACTCGCTGATGCTCGGCGAGCGGACCGCCGAGGAGATCAAGATGGCCCTCGGGTCGGCGTACCCCTGGGCCGACGAGCCCAACGCCGAGATCCGCGGCCGGGACCTGGTCAGCGGCCTGCCGAAGACCATCGTGATCTCCGCCGAGGAGATCCGCCGCGCGATCGAGGAGCCGCTGGCCCTGATCATCGACGCGGTCAAGACCACGCTGGACAAGTGCCCGCCGGAGCTGGCCGGCGACGTGATGGACCGGGGGATCGCGCTGACCGGCGGCGGCGCCCTGCTCCGCGGGCTCGACGAGCGGCTGCGGGAAGAGACCGGCATGCCCATACACCTGGCCGACAACCCGCTCGATTCGGTGGTGCTGGGGACCGGCAAGTGCGTGGAGGACTTCGACACGCTCCGCCAGGTCCTGGTGCCTGAATCCCGGCGCTGATCCACGCGCTGACGCGGTGGCCGCGGGGACGCGCGGCAGACTCAAGGAGACCCGGTGCACGACAGTCGGCGGACCCGCCTGGTTCTGGGCGTGCTGCTGGTCGTCGCGCTCGCGCTGATCACCCTGGACGCCAGGAACTCCTCGGCTGCCCCGGTGCGCGGGCTGCGCTCGTTCGGAGGGGTGATCTTCGGGTCGGCCGAGAACGTGGCGAGCGCGGTGGGCCGGCCCGTCGCCGGCTTCTTCTCCAACGTGGGCTCCGCGTCGCACTCCCAGGCCACGATCCGCTCGCTGCAGCGCGAGGTGGTCCAGTTGCGCGGCGAGCTGAGCCAGGCGCGGCTCGACAAGGCGGACGAGGCCCAGTTGCAGCAGCTGCTCCAGCTCGCCGGGCGGGGGCGTTACCGGGTCGTTCCGGCCAACGTGATCGCGGCCGGCCCCGCCTACCAGGACGCGGTGTCGATCGACGCGGGCAGCGCCGACGGCATCAAGACCGGGGAGACCGTGCTGAACGGCGCTGGCTTCGTCGGCGTGGTCACGTCGGTGAGCTCGCACGTCTCGACCGTCCTGCTGGCCATCGACGGATCGTCCCACGTGGGGGTGCGCGTCGCGCCGAGCGGGGACAGCGGCCTGGTGACCGGGTCCGGCAGCAGCGACGCGGGCCCGGCCGCGCTGCGCCTCCAGGTGTTCAACGCGGGCGCGGTGTTGCAGCCGGGGCAGCAGGTGGTCACGTTCGGGGGATGGCCGTACGCGCCGGGCGTGCCCGTCGGTGTGATCACCCGGGTGGTGTCCGGGGTCGGCGCGCTCACCAAGACCGCCTACGTCCGGCCGTACGCCAACGAGGGCTCGATCGGCGTGGTGGGTGTCGTGGTCATGCCGCCGCGGCACAACCCGCTGTTCTCGGTGCTGCCGCCCCGGCCGCACCCGAGCGCCTCACCGACGCCCAGCGCGACCGCCGGGCCGCACCACCACGCAGCCACCACCGGAACCGGAGGTTAGCGGGTTGCGGCGCGCTCTGCTCGCGACCCTGGCGGTGCTGGCGGCGATCCTGCTCCAGGTGACCGTCCTCAACAACCTCCCGTTCCCCGGCGGGTCCCCACCCGACCTCGTGCTGGTCGTCGTCGTCGCGATGGCGCTGGCGAGCGGCCCGCTGGAGGGCTCGGTGATCGGGTTCGCGGCCGGCCTGGCGGTCGACATCGCCCCGCCCGCCAGCGACCTGGTGGGGCAGAGTGCGCTGGTGTTCTGCCTGGTCGGTTACGGCTGCGGCAAGATGCGCGGAACGCTGGAGCGGTCGGCGTGGCTGCCGGTGGCCGGCGTCATCCTGGGTGCCGCGGCCGGTGAAGCGCTCTACGCCCTGGTCGGGCTGACGTTCGGCGACCCGGACATCACCCTGCGGGCGATACGCCAGGTGCTCCCGGTCGCGGTGCTCTACGACGCGGCGCTGAGCCCGTTCGTGCTCTACGCGGTGGCCAGGCTCGGCGGGTACGCCCAGTGGGGCCCCAGCTTCGGCGGGCTGCTCACGGGGCGGGAACTGCGCCCGGCGTCGGCGGGGCCGCTGCTGGGGGTGGTGGGCGCGGCCGGCGCGGTCCGGGACACCGGGACCGGGCGGTCGCCGCGGCTGCGGGCCGCCGCCGCGCACCGCACCGACGGCTGGATCGGCGGCCAGGGCAAGCCCGGGCAGGGCGCCTGGGTGGACCGCCCGCGGCCGCTGCGGCTGCGGCTGCGTGGCGGAACGGCGGGCTCCGCGGTAAGCACCGCCCCGGCACGTCCCGGCCCGGCGCGGCTGCTGCCCACGGTGCCCCTGCGGCTCGCCGCGCCGCGGCGCGGCGACGGTGTGATCGCCACCCGGCGCGGGGGGTCCGGTGCGGCGTTCAGCAACGGGCGGGCGGTGGCCGGGACCTCCACCCGGCGGCTGCGCGGCGGCTCGCTGTCGGGCGGCCCCTCGGCGCTAAGCCAGTCCGGGCGCGGGCGCAAGCAGCGGACCACGCGGCTGAAGCTGGGCTCCCGGCGGAACCGGGACGCCGTGGTCGGCGGCGGCCGGCTGGCCAGCGGAACGTGGGCACCGGGGTGGTCGCGCCGCGCCCGGATCAGCCGGGGCACGTTCGGCGGCGGGGGCACGCCCGGCATCGCCCGGGGGAGTTCGGGCACGTTCCTGGCCCGGCGGCAGCCCGGTGCGCCCGGCCCGCTGCGGTCCGGGCGCGGCTACGGCGCCACCCCCCGGTTCCGGCGCCCCAGCTCGCGGGTACCGCGGGCCACGGCACGGCTGCGGGCGGCCGCGCCGAAGTTCCGCCGGCCGAGCAGCAGGCTGCGGCGGTCAGCGGGCGGCCTGGGGGGTGCCACGCCACGGTTCCGGCGGCCCGGCGCGCGGCTGCGCGGCGCCGGGCGCGGCCTGCTGGGCTGGCGCCCGGGCGGGCGGAAGGGCATGTTCCGGTGAGGCGAAGGGGAGGACTGCGATGATCCCGGCGGCGCGGCGGCGCCTTGTGGTGTTGTACGCCGTGGTGTTCGCGCTGCTGGTCTCGCTGGGCGGGCGGCTGTGGTACCTGCAGGTGATGACCGGCGTGAGCTACGCGAGCGCGGCGACGGAAGACCAGGTCAGATCCGTCATCGTGCCGCCGGTGCGGGGCCAGATCCTCGACGACGTGGGCCAGCCGCTGGTCAACAACCGCACCGCGCTCGTGGTGTCGGTAAACGGGCAGCTCGTGGCGCAGCAGGCCAACGGCAACGCCGAACTGCAGCGGCTGGCCAAGCTGTTGCACATGAGCTACGCGACGCTCCAGCAGAAGATCCGGCTGTGCACCGCCGGGGTGTCCCAGCCATGCTGGCAGGGCTCGCCCTACCAGCCCATCCCGGTGGACCAGCAGGTGCCCACGGGGACGGCCCTCCAGATCATGGAGAACCAGCGCGAGTTCCCCGGGATCACCGCGCAGGCGCAGCCGGTCACCCACTACGTGCAGCCCTACGCCACCGCCGCGTCGCAGATGCTCGGCTACCTCCAGCCCATCACGCCGCAGGAGATGGCGCAGCGCCACCTCGCGGTGACCGGCTTCTCCGGGGTGGACCTGGTCGGCCAGGCCGGCCTGGAGGAGCAGTACGACCAGCAGCTCCGCGGCAGCCCGGGCACCCAGACGCTGACCGTCAACGCGGCGGGCACGGTGACCGGCATCCGGCACCAGACCGCGTCCACGCCCGGGGACACGCTGGTGACCAGCCTCAACTCCCAGCTCCAGCAGGACACCTACAACGACCTGGCCGACGCGATCCACAACGCGCAACTGGAGGGCAACGCGGGCGCCAAGTCGGGCGCCGCCGTGGTCATGACCACCACCGGGCGCATCGTCGCGATGGCCAGCTACCCGACCTATGACCCGAGCATCTGGAACGGCGGCATCTCCACCCGGGAGTTCAAGTACCTGTTCGGCACCGCCCACGGCGAGCCGATACTCAACCGGGCCACCCAGGGCGAGTACGGCCCGGGGTCCACCTGGAAGGTCACCTCGACCGCGGCCGCGCTGACCGACGGGTTCTCCGAGAACGGCCCCTACAGCTGCCCCGGGTCGGTCACGATCGCGCATCACACGTTCAACAACTGGACCACCTCGAACCTCGGGCCGATGTCGTTGCACGAGGCGCTCGTCATGTCCTGCGACACGGTGTTCTACCAGGTCGCGTACCAGATGTACCTGCACGACAAGTACGGGGCGAACTTCCAGATCAACCCGCACGCGCCGGTCCAGAAGATGCAGAAGATGGAGGTGGCCTGGGGGTTCGGCCACTACCCGGGCGTCGATCTGCCGGAGCAGTCGCCGGGCAGCGTGCCCACCCGGCAGTGGCTGTACAACTACTGGAAGCAGTACAAGCACTACTGGTGCAAGCACGGCAACGCCAACGGCGGCTACCTCCAGCAGATCGCCTACGACGACTGCCGGACCGGGTACCAGTGGACCCCGGGCCAGGCGGCGATCGCGGCGATCGGCCAGGGCTACGTGACGGTGACCCCGCTCCAGCTCGCCCGGGCCTACGCGGCGCTGGCCAACGGCGGCACGCTGTACAGCCCGCGGATCGGCGAGGCGCTGATCTCCCCGGCGGGCAAGGTGGTCAAGCGGATCAAGCCGCGGGTGGTGGGTCACCTGCCGGTGCCGCACTGGGCGCTGAACTACATAAAGGGCGCGCTCGTCGACGTCGTCACCCAGGGCACGGCGGCAGGCGCGTTCCACGGCTTCCCGCTGAACAAGGTCCAGATCGCGGCCAAGACGGGCACCGCCGAGATCTTCGGCGGCCAGGCCACGTCGGTGTTCGCGTCGTTCGCACCGGCCAGCCACCCCAAGTACGTCGTCGTGGTGATGGTGCCCAAGTCCGGTGAGGGCGCCGACGTCTCCGCGCCGGCCGCCCGGCAGATCTGGGACTCGATCTACGGCCTCGAAGCCCACAAGGCGGTCTTCCCGAACGGGCAGGCTCCCGGCAAGCTGCCCGGAATCTCCGCCAGCGGCGCGATCACCGCTCCGCCCGGTTACAAGGGGGCGACGTGACGATCTTCGGGCGAAACCGCGGGCTCGGCGCGCCGCGCGGGATCGCGGCCACCAGCTTCCCCGGGCCGGCCCGCCCGGCGATCGGCTTCCGCGGGGTCCGCACGGCCGTGCCGACGCTGCGGCCGTCCGGCATGTGGCGCAGGGCGCTGGCCCGGGACTCGCTGCTGCGCCACGTGGACTGGGTGCTGCTCCTCGTGGTCCTCGCGCTGGCCCTGATCGGCACGCTGCTGGTCTGGTCGGCGACCGCGCCCGGGCTGGCCCAGTCGGGCGCCAACCCCCACACCTACCTGAACAAGCAACTGCTCGTCGTGGCGATCGGGCTGATCCTCATGGGCGGGGTGACCCTGCTCGACTACCGGGTGCTGCGGATCATCGCGCCGTTCGCCTACGCCGCCGGGTTGCTGGGGCTGCTGGCCGTGCTGAGCCCGCTCGGGGCCACGATCCTCGGCTCGCATTCCTGGATCCCGCTGCCCGGCGGGTTCCAGATCGAGCCGTCGGAGTACGCCAAGCTGGGCCTGATCCTCATGATCGCGCTGATCTTCGGCGCCTCGCTGGACCGGTCCCCGCGGCCGGGGATGCGGGAACTCGGTCTGGCGCTGGCCTGCGCGATCCCGGTCATCGGCCTGGTCGTGGCGGAGCCGGACCTGGGCGTGGTGGTCGTCCTCGTGGTCATCACCGGCGGCATGATCGCGCTGTCCGGCGTCCGGCTGCGCTGGCTGGCCGCCCTTGTCGTGGTCGGCGCGCTGGCCGTGTTCGCCGTGCTGAAGCTGCACCTGCTCAAGGCCTACCAGACAGGCCGGCTGACCTCGTTCCTGCACCCGTCGGCCAACACGCAGGGCAACGGGTGGCAGGCGCTCCAGGCAAAGATCGCGATCGGCTCGGGCGGCATGTTCGGCCAGGGCCTGTTCCACGGCAAGCTCACCGCGGGGAGCTTCCTCGGGTCCTACAGCTTCCAGGGCACGGACTTCATCTTCGCGGTGGCCGGGGAGGAACTCGGCTTCGCCGGCTGCGTCACGATCGTGGTGCTGCTTGGCCTGCTGACCTTCCGTGCGGTGCGCATCGCGGCCCGCGCCGATGACATGTTCGGCCTGCTGACGGCGTCGGGGATCGCGATCTGGTTCGCGGTGCAGTCGTTCATCAACATCGGCATGACCGTCGGCATCGCGCCGGTGACCGGCATCCCGCTGCCGTTCGTTTCCTATGGCGGCTCCGCCATGTTCGCGGACATGATCGCCGTGGGCCTGCTCCAGTCCATCCACCGCCGCCACCAGGTATTCACCTGACCAGGAATCACCTCGCGCCGGCGCCGGTGCTCGCACATGAGCCGCGGTTGTGGTGGGCGCTACCTTGGCCGTCCCCGGCGCCTCATTCGCCCCGGCGGCCGGTGCGCCGTTCGCTGCTGGCTGACCGCCGCCAGGCGTTAAGCGTCATGAAAAGAGCGCATACTGGACACATGAAGCTCCGGCACATGACCGGCCGGGCGCTCGCCTCCTGCGCGGTAACGCTGCTGGTCGTCGCGCTGGCACCGGCTGTGCTGCTGTTCGGCGAGGCGGTGAACCGGCGCTACCGTCGTCGCCTGGCGGGCCACCCGCGCTCCCTCGGTGCGCGTGTCTGGGGGCCCCACCCGGCCCGGGCCCGAGCGGCGATCGTGCTCAGCAACCCGGTGTGGATCGCGCTGACGGCGCCGGCCCGGTGGCTTGCCGACCACCTGCGCCCCCGTGCCGGGTCCGGCCGCCGAAGACGCGGCGGGAACGGGCCGCCGGGCGCGGGCGTGCGCGAGCCCAGGCGCCCGCTGCCCGACCTCCCGGCCGCGGCCATGGCCCTCCCGGAGCCGGGGCCGTTCGACTAGGGCTTACGGCCCTCCGCGCACCACGTGAGCGACGGCAGGGGTGCCGCCGGGACCGTTGCTTGCCACCGCATACCTTTCCGCCACCGGGCGACTTGCTCGCTGGCTGCCGCGTTCCCCGCCCTCTTCCTGCCGGTTATCTAGCTGCCCGTGCGGCGGGTACAGCGCGGGGGCGCATGGCGGCCGGGTTCCAGCCGTCGGCCACCCTTGTGCCGTCCGGCCCGGCCGCCCGCAGGAAGGCGTCGGGCGGCCCGGGGCGGGCGAGAGGAACCGGGACGCTGGCGGCGGTCCCGCGCGCCGGCCGGAGGGCGGCCGCGGCGGACGTCAGCCCGCGGGCCGGGACGACGAATTCGGTGATCGAGTAGCCGGGGTACGTCACGGTCGCACTGCCGTGCCGGAACGCCTGCGCCGGGCCGTGCACGATCCGCGTGGGGTGGGCCTGGCCGTAGCGGTAGACCTGCGCGGTCGCGCTGGCCGCGAGGCCGCGCACCGACAGCCGGCTGGTCAGGGCGTGATGGGTCTTGTTGATCACGATGATCGTCAGCGCGTGGTCCGTGCTGCGCTGCGCGGCGTAGACCGACAGCTTGCCCTGGTTGCGGCTGGTGGCCCGGACGCCGGTGTTGCCGAAGGCCGCCCCTTTGCCGTTGTAGTCCAGGTACATGCGGAACGCGAACGCGGCCGGGTCGGTGGATTTCGGCGGGCCCCACAGCGTGGCGAGGTCGAGGCCCTCCCGGCCGAAGATGCCCAGGACGTCGGCCTCGGCCAGCCCGCCGTCCATCTTGTCCAGGGCGCCCCAGTTGTACTCGGTGATCGCCACCTTGATGCCCGGGTAGTTCTTCGCGACGAGCTGCTTCATCCGGGGAATGGCCATGACCGGCTGGTTGATCCAGCTCTGGTCGACGTAGCGCGGGTCCCACAGCATCCTGGTGGAGCGCAGCCGCAGTGCCTGGGTGGCCGCGTCGTCGGCCTCGCTGTCGACGTTCGCCTCCTGCGGGTACCAGTGGTTGTCGAAGTAGTCGAGCACGCGCACGCCGGTCTTGCGCTGGTAGGCGCGCAGTTTGCGCAGGTACCACGTGGTGAACGGCACCCCGCCGTGGCGGGCCATGTCGGGCGGCACCGCACCGCAGGTGTGCAGGGCGCAGTACTGCTGGTCGTAGCCGGAGTAGAACAGCGAACTCCAGCCCCAGCCCGACGGCCCGATCGTCTGGGCGGCGGGGTCGGCCTTCTTGATGGCCGCGCCGGTCGCCTCGGTCTTGCGCAGCATCTCGTCGTAGGTCGCGCCCACCGGGTGCACGTCGCGGTGGGTGGCGAACCAGATGTCGGGTTCGTTGTCGAACTGGTAGAACCGCACGCCGCCGTGCGCCGCGCTGCCGTACCTGTGGTCCAGGTACCTGACCCACCCGGCGACGAAACCGGGACCTGCGTGCTTGCTGGTGTCGGCCGGGTCGTTCCCGGTGATGTAGCTGCCGCTGGGCGTCACGCCGTTGCCGCAGTCGGAGTCATAGGGGTCGGTGGCCTGCTGCGGCCCGTACTTGGCCACGCTGAAGCCGCACGTCAGGGTCCGTGACTTGGGCGTCCACCCGATCAGCGGCACGGTGATGATGCTGGCCGCACCGTCGCGCCGGTTCTGCTGGATGAACTGGTCCGCGGTGGACCCGTTGGGCAGCGCCCGCGGGTTCTTGACCGTGTTGGGGATGTTCTCGAAGTACCAGTCGCTGGCGTGGTTGGCGGTGTCGAGCCGGTAGTTGTACCTGGTGGTGGCGTTTCCGCCCCAGCGGGCCACCGGAAGTTTCAGCTGCCGCTCCAGGCCGGCGGGCGCGAAGTTCATGCCGTAGATGTCGCGGCTGATCGCGTGCCGCCCGGCCGCCACGTTGACGGAAAGCGCCGGGCCGGCGGCAGGGTGGGCCGACGCTGCGTGGATCGGCGCCGTGTGGGCCGACGCGGTGCCCGTTAAGCCGGCACCGAGGGCGGTGAGCGTGACGGCGCTGGAAACAACAGCCATGGCTTTACGGCGCACTGAGCTTCCCTCTCCGGCGGGGGGTGCGGAGACGGCCGTCGTCCGCACCGGAAATGGGCAGTGACTGCTGACGCGGAATGCGTGCCAATCGGGGTGGAAGGGCGGCGGCGGAGCCGTCGCCCGGGGCGGGGGAAAGTAGGTGGCCCGTACGCGGAAATGTCCGTGCCGTCCGCAACCCTAGCCTGGTCCGTAAGCCGGTGGCAGCGGAAGGCGGCCGCTCTGCTCTCCCCGCCCCCGCGCTCTGCTTTCCCCGCCCCGCGCCCGCCCCCGTCCTGCGCCCGCCCCCGCTCACCAGCGCAGGCCGGTGAACAGGTCGCGGGGCTGGCGGTCCTCGGAGGTTTCCTCGGTGACCGCCCGCGCCTGGAACCCGGCGGCTTCCAGCAGCCGCAGCCAGGTGGCCTGGCCGAACATGCCGAGCCGGTGCGACTCGTGTACCGTCCGGACCGCGCCGCCCCGCTCGCGGAGCAGGAACGCGTACTCCGTCACCGTCCAGGTGTCGCCCGGGTCCGGATCCCACGCCCATTCCAGGTAACGCGCTGCCCGGCCGTCGGTACCGTCGATGCCGCCGTACCCGGTGCTCGGCTCGAACGTCTCGGCCGTGCAGTCGGGGACGAACACCGCGACGCCGCCTGGCCGGCAGTGCGCGTAGGCGGTCTCGATGGCCTGGGTGAGGTCGGCCTCGCTGGTCATGTAGTCCACCGCGTCGTGCACGAACACCGCGTCGAAGTCCCGGCCGAGCCGGATCGTGCGGATGTCGCCCACGATGTGCGGGCAGTCCGGGTTGAGCCGCCGCGACACCGCCAGCATCTCGCTGGAGGCGTCGACGAGCGTCATCGTGAACCGCGACGTGAGGTGGCTGGCGCAGTGCCCGCCGCCGCTGCCCAGTTCAAGGACCTCGCGGACCGGCCGCTCCGCCTGGCCCAGCAGGCGGGCGGCGAACGCGGCCTCCTCGGCGTACTCCTCCGGGGGCGAGATCAGCGGCCACCAGCCCGCGAGATCGGAGTAAAGGCGATAGCCATCCGGCTGCTCGGTCATGGCACCATCCTGGATCCATGCCGGTGGAGCGGGCACCCTGGAATCACAACATGCACTACCACCCGGTGATCCTTGATGCCGTGCCCGGCGGCTGCCGGCGCGCCCTCGACGTGGGCTGCGGCGAGGGCCAGCTGGCCCGGGAGCTGCGGGACGTGATCCCCCAGGTGGTGGCCCTCGACAGCGACGGGCCGGTCATCGAGCGGGCCCGTCAGCTCGACGCCGGCGCCGGCGTGGAGTACGTGCGGGGTGACCTCCTTACCTGCGGCTTCCAGCCCGGGTCGTTCGACCTGGTCGCCTCCGTCGCCGCGCTGCACCACATGGACCCGGCGGCCGCGCTCGGCCGGATGCGGAGCTTGCTGCGCCCCGGCGGGACGCTGGCCGTGATCGGGCTGGCCCGCAGCCGCCCCGCCGACCTTCCCATGGACATCACCGGCGTGCTGGCGCACTGGGCGCTGCGGGCGCGGCGGGGATATTGCGAGGTCAACGCCCCGACGGTCTGGCCGCCGCCGCAGACCTACGCGCAGATGCGGCGGATCGCAGGGGAGGTCCTCCCCGGGGCGCGATACCGCCGTCACCTGCTCTGGCGCTACTCCCTCGTCTGGACCAAGCCGGCCCCGCCGTGCGAAGCCCGATCGTGATCGATGTGACAACGATCACTTTCTGTGGTGTTGTGCTCGCTTAGCTCCGAAATGGTGATTCGGCGTGCCCGGCGGTGGTGGTCTCGGCGGTGGCCCAGGCGGCTAGGCCGAGTGCGCCAGCGATCGCGATGGCCAGCCGGCCCGGCGGGCGGTCATGGGCGGTACGCCAGCAGGTGCGGCATTCGCACGGTGACGGTCGTGCCTTGTCCTTCGTGTGAGTCGACGGCTAGTTCACCGCCGTGGTTGGCGACGATGGTCTTGGCGATCGTCAGGCCGAGGCCGGTGCCGGGAATCGCCTTCTTGACGGCATTTGTGGCGCGGAAGAACGGTGTCAGGATGAGTGGCTGCTGAGACGGGGGAACACCAATGCCGGTGTCGGAGACGATTATGGCGACGGTGCCGTCGGTGGCTGCGGCGGTGACCTCCACGTGCCCCCCTTTGGGAGTGAACTTGACCGCGTTGGACAGCAGGTTCGCCAGGAGCTGGTCAAGTTGCCCGGGATCGCCGTTAACGACCAGCGCACGCGGCGGCGGCGCCCACGTCAGGCTTACCTCCGCGGCGGTCGCCGTGGGGGCGATGGCGGTGACCGCTGGCGTGATGACATCGGCCAGGTTCACCGGCCGCATCGGGGCGCGGAACGCCCCGGACTCGATCTTGGACATGGTGAGCAGGTCCTCGATCAGGCTCTGCAGCCGGGCCGCGTTGCGGCCGATGGCCGTCAGCATCTGCTCCTGCTTGGCGGTGAGCGGTTCCGCTTCGGCGTCGGCGAGCAGCTCGATGTAGCCGACAATGCTGGTCAGCGGAGTGCGCAGCTCGTGCGAGACGGTAGCGATGAAGGTGGATTTCTGCCGGTCCAGCGCCTTCAGTTCCTCGACGACCCGGTTCTCCGCTTCGAATTGGCGGGCGTGCTCCAGTGCGCGGCCGATGTCGGCCGCGATCTGCTGGAACGCGTCGATTTCTGCCGGTGTCCAGGGGTGGCCGGACCGTCTGCGCAGGGCCACGATCACGCCAGCGAACCTTTGGCTGGCCCCGAAGGGGGTAACCAGCATCGACACCACGCCCGCCGCGCGGAGCATCGCCAGGTGCCTGGGCGGCACGCTGGCCGCGTCGAGACCGTTGAGGTCCTCAAGCACCTGGCTGGACTGCTGGGCGAGCAGTTGCGTAAGGACAGGAACCAGGGCGTCGGGTAGTTCGGCGAACTCGGCGGGCATGATCCAGTCGTCCTCGTGGCCCACCGGCAGTCCCAGTCGGCTGTCTTGGAGCAGGTGCAGGTAGGCGGCGTCGCCGGGGACGAACCGCTCGATCGCCGTGATGGTTTCCGCCAAGACCTCGGCCAGGTCGAGGTGGGCGCGGATCCTGATGCCGGCTTCCCGGGCGGCGGCCGCGAGCCGCCGGCTTTCGAGGTCCTCGCTATGCTGCCGTTCGTAGCTGGCCAGTAGCAGGTTGATCGCTTGGGCGATCTCTCGCACAGGGCCGGTTCCGGTCACCGCGACCTGCCGCGCGTGGTCTCCCGATGCGATTTTGCGCACGGTTGCCGCCAGTTGGGCCAGCGGCCCGGCGTTCGCACGGCTGACTCCGGCATCGGCCAGCAGCGTTAGCGCCACCGCGAGCAGGCCGCCCATGGTTTCCCCGATAACGCCCAGCGTGCGGCCGGGTCGCGGCCTGCCCGCCGCCGCGCGGCGCCCTCTCATGGGAGGAAGCTCACGAGTCAGTACCAGCCCCCACGAACATGCGGCCCCTGCGAATGCGATCACAATGAGTAGCTACATAAATACCATGACGGATAGCGTGCTGACCCGCGGCCTGCTCGCGTGGCGGCCGGTCCAGCCCCGGGCTCATCGACGACCTGGACAAGGGCCACTACTTCGCCTGAGCAGGCGCCTCGCCGGCGCCGGCGAAGCCGGCGTCCGGCTCGTCCGGCAGATGCTCCAGATGCCCGGACCGACCGGCGACCGGCTCCTCGGCCAGCGCGGAGGCGGTAGGGGTTGGCCTTCTTCACGACACCTTCTATGGTGATCAACGGCGCAACGATCACTTTCCCCGGCATGCGGAAGGCCGCGGGGTCAGGGCTCGTAGGAGCCGGGGGTCCAGGTGCGGGTGCTGACGCCCACGCTGTTCCAGGCGTTGATGACCGTGATGAGGCTCACCAGGGCGGCGATCTCGTCGGGACGGTACACGGCGGCCACCTCGGCGTAGTCCGCCGCGGGCACGTGGGTCTGGGCGACCAGGGTCAGCGACTCGGTGAAGGCCAGCGCGGCGCGCTCTCGCGCGGTGAAGAACGGCGTCTCCCGCCAGGCCGGCAGCGCGTAGATCCGCTGCTCGGTTTCCCCGGCGGCCCTGGCGTCCTTGGTGTGCATGTCGATGCAGTACGCGCAGCCGTTGAGCTGGGAGGCGCGGATCCGGACCAGCTCGCGGAGCCGGTGGTCGAAGTCGAC
The DNA here is from genome assembly GCA_963703605.1 of uncultured Actinomycetes bacterium. Classification (GTDB taxonomy): domain Bacteria; phylum Actinomycetota; class Actinomycetes; order Streptosporangiales; family Streptosporangiaceae; genus DASXKD01. The sequence continues at coordinate 117,213 of CAVPFC010000053.1, read as the reverse complement.
CGCGTCCAGTTGCTTGGTGGCCGCGTTGTCGAGGTGCGCCAGCGCCTTGGCGAACGCGGTGGCGCGGGAGTCGAAGTCGAGCCGAACGGCAATCTGCTCGGTGTCGGTGTCGGTGTCGGTGGCGGTCACTGGGAACTCCCTTGTTCGGCCTGGTTACTGCTGCCTGATTCGTGCTGACGGGATCCACACTAGGAGCGAAGCAGCCCAAGAGTATGGTCCAGTTCTATGGCAGAAACATGGGCCATTTCTGAGGAGCCCGGGGGGCCGCCCGGGGCTGGCGATCCGGGGCGGCGTGCCGCCCTGGCCAGCGCTGCCGAGGGGTCCGGGCGGGCCAGCGCTGCCGGGCTGGATCTCCATCTCGACCTGACCGGCTCGCGGGTGCGGGCCAGCCTGGAGGCGGCGTTGCGGGACGCCGTGCGCGGCGGGCGGCTGCTGCCGGGGACCCGGCTCCCGTCCTCCCGGGCGCTGGCCGCCGACCTCGGGATCGCCAGAAACACGGTTGCCGAGGCCTACGGCCAGCTGGTAGCCGAGGGCTGGCTGGCGGCCGGGCAGGGGTCCGGAACGTGGGTCGCGGAGCGGGCGGGGACGGTGCCCACCGCCCCGGCCATCCCGGCCGCCGCGCGCGCCCGCCGGGTCCGGTATGACCTGCGCACCGGGGTTCCCGACGTGTCGGCCTTCCCCCGCTCCGGGTGGCTGGCCGCCGCGCGCAAGGCGCTGCTCGCGGCGCCGTCCGAGGCCCTCAGCTACGGTGACCCGAGCGGCCTCCCGGAGTTGCGTACCGCCCTGGCGGGTTACCTGGCCCGCTCCCGTGGCCTCGTGGTCACCCCGGAACGTGTCGTGGTCTGCGCGGGCTTCGCACAGGGGCTCGAGCTGGTGTGCGAGGCGCTGCGCGCCGGCGGCGCGGAAACGCTCGCGGTCGAGGAGTACGGGTACGAGCGGCACTGGCGTATTGCCCGGGAACAGGGCCTGGCCTTGCGCGCGCTGGAGGTCGACGCGGGCGGGGCAGTGCTCGGCGAGTGGGGAGGGGCGGGGTCAGGGCTAGCACTGCGCGGGGCGCAGGCGGTGCTGCTCACGCCGACGCACCAGTTCCCGTTCGGCGTTTCCCTGGAGCCGGCCAGGCGGCGGCAGGCCGCCGACTGGGCGGCCGCCACCGGCGGGCTGATCATCGAGGACGACTACGACGGGGAGCTTCGCTACGACCGGCCCGCGGTCGGCGCTCTTCAGGCGCTGGCGCCGGAGCACGTCGTCTACATCGGCACCGCCAGCAAGAGCCTGGTGCCGGGGCTGCGGCTTGGCTGGCTGGCGCTCCCGTCCCATCTGGCGGACCAGGTGGCCGAGGCCAAGGGCGCGGTGGGCCGGTTCAGCAGCAGCCTCGACCAGCTCACCCTGGCCGAGTTCATCGGCTCCGGCGCGTACGACCGGCAGGTCCGCCGGGCCAGGCTGGCCTACCGGCGGCGCCGGGACCGGCTGGTCGCCGCCGTGCGCCGGGACGCGCCGAGGGTCCGGGTCACCGGCATCGCCGCGGGCCTGCACGCGCTGCTGCGGTTGCCGCCCGGGCACAACGAGGAGGATCTCGTCGCCCGCGCCGCTCGGCACGGCCTGGCCGTCGAGGGGCTCGGCGAGTACGCCATGGGCAGCCACCACGCCGGGCCGGCGCTCGTCGTCGGCTACGCCACGCCCCCGGCGCACGCCTACAGCACCGCGGTCGCCCGCCTCTGCGCCGTCCTCGCCGGGCGCGACTGACCCCAGGAATGCGGCACCTCACGGCCAGGCCCGCTCCTCCCGGCGGATGTCCTCGGCGAGCTCCGCCGCGTTCCACGCGGTCACCGTGACGCCGTCCCGGGTCGCCCACAGCCGCCGAGCGTCCGGCCCGGTCGCCGCCGTGGCCCACACCGTGCCGAACCGCCAGCCGGGAAACCGCGCACGAAGCTCATCCAAATCCGACCGTTGTGCATTCGACCTCATACAAGACAGTCTAGTACTAGCTAGTGCTGACTAGCATCTGCGCAGGTCAAGACAGCGTTAGATAGCGTGATCTTGTGCCACGTGACCTGCAGCCTCCCTACTTGCGCGTGTCTGACGACATGCGCCGCAGGGTGCAGGAGGCCGACTGGCTGCCGGGCGAGCAAGTGCCGAGCCTCGATCAACTCGCGGCCGAGTACCGCGTATCGCGGGCAACGGTGCAACGAGCCGTCAGGCTGCTGGTGGACGAGGGCGTGCTAGCGACGAGACCGCGCTGGGGGACTTTCGTCGCAGAACGGCGCTGACTTATGGCAGGCCGGATCTACGAGAACGCGTTGGCGTAGTCGGCGGCGAACTCGTCGAAGGAATGGGCGGCCCGGTTAAGCAGTGACGGGACATCGTCGGTGACCCAGGCGGCGTCGCCGTCAGCGGTCAGGCTGGCAGCCTGGGCGTTCATCTCGGCGATCTGCTCGGGGACGCCGGCGCGGATCATCGCGTCCTTGTCCTGATCGAAGGTGAGCTCCCGGTAGCTGATGGTCCGGCCGAGCAGCCTGGAGAGCACGGCGGCGATGTCGTAGTAGGAGATCAGCTCCGGGCCGGTGAGCCAGTAGGTCTTGCCGGCATGCGGGGCGGGCGAGGCGGCGATGGTGGCGGCCACCGCCGCGACGTCGCGGGCGTCGACCATGCCAATCCGGCCCTTTCCGGCTGAGGACCGGAAGCCGCTGGTCCTGGCGATAGCTGGCGCCAGCGCCAGGACGTTGTGCATATAGGCGTTCGACCGCAGCAGCGTGTGGGGCACCGCGGAGGCGGCCAGGCCCGCCTCGATCTCTGCCTGCCAGCGGCGCCGGGCGATGGGCGAGTCGGCCGAGGCCTTGCTGCTGGCCTTGACAACGTGCCCGACGCCGGCGCGGGCGGCGCTGGCGACCACGTTGAGCTCCTGGGCGGGCACGGCCGGGCTCACAAGCACCACACTTGTGACGCCCGCCATCGCCTCGTCGATGCTCGCTGGCACCGCAAGGTCGCCTACAGCGATCTCGGCACCCGCATCGGCCAGCGCCTTCGCCTTCTCAGCATCCCGCACCAGCACCCGGACGGGCACTTCACGCTCTGCGAGAAGACGTGCTGCCTCGGAGCCGACCTTGCCGGCCGTTGTCACCAGGATCATGATGCCGCTCGCTTCGCTCGCGTTAACTGGGTCAGGTAACCCAGTCTGGCGGAACGGAGAATGGGTTGTCAAACCCAGAAAGCTCATTACTATCGAGCCATGACCCCCGACACTCGTGACCAGCCGAGGCTCACCCCCAAAGGCGAGCGGACCCGGGCCAGGATCATCGACGCGGCCGCCCGGCTGATCTACGAGCGCGGCGTCGCGGGCACCACTCTGGAAGACATCAGGGCAAGCGCGGAAGTCAGCGGCTCGCAGCTCCAGCACTACTTCGCCGGCAAGGACGAACTCGTCCAGAGGGTCATCGGCCACCAGGCCGACACGATCACCAGCAACCAGCGACAAGCCGGCCTCGGCGGCGCCGGAGGGCTTCAGGCATGGCGCGACATGGTGATCACCACGGCAAAGGACGCCGGCGGCCGGGGCGGCTGTCCGCTCGGATCGCTTGGCGGACAGCTCGCCGAGAGCGACCCCCAGGCGCGCGCCCTGATCGCGGCCGGATTCGAGCAGTGGTCGGCCGCCATCAGCGACGGGCTGCGAGCACTCCACGCCGCCGGATACCTGGAGGCCGGGCTGGACCCTAAAGACCTCGCCGTCACCTGCTCGCCGCTGTCCAAGGGGGCCTCCTCCTTGCCCAGGTCCAGCAGGACACCCGTCCCCTCGAAACCGCCGTTGACACCTTTCTCGCTCTCGCTACGGGCAAGGCCTCTCGCAGCGGCGGCTCACCTGCGAGGACATCCTCCCGGACCTACTCGCGACATGCCCCCGGCAGAGGTTCCAGCCCGGAATAAGGACCTCGGTTCCCGCCCGGGCAGGCGGCCAGTCCGAGATCAGCCCGACCGCGCCGCCACCGGCCTTCTGCCTGGGCGTCAGGAGTCAGGGGAGTGGGCGAGGATGAGGCTGCCGGTGGACGCGCGATGGCGGATCGCCATGGCCTTCACGTAGTCCGGCGAGGAGTGCCAGTCCCGGGCGTGCTCGGCGGTGGGGAACTCGATCACCACGAGGCGCTGCGGCTGCCAGTCGCCCTCCAGGGACTCGCAGTTCCCGCCGCGGACCAGGAAACGGCCCTCGAACGGTTCGAGTGCGGCCTGGACGAGAGCCGCGTACTCCTTGTAGGTCTCCGGGTCGTGGACCTCGATGTCGGCGATCACGTAGGCGGGCATGGGTCACTTCCCCTTCCGCTTGCCGGTCCGGCCAGCGCCAGCGTACGCCGGACCGGGGGAGGGCCGGCGCGGGCCGGTGCCCGGGCGGCCAGCCGGTCCGCGGGAAAGACGCGGCGGGCTCCGGTGACGTACACGGCGACAGGTTCCACGATCGCTGCCGCGCGCGTGAGTGCGATACGGGCCAGGGGAAGCGTCAGCGCGCGGCGCGGGCGGCGCGGGCGAAGTCCAGGGCCTCGTGGGCGAGCGGCAGCCAGTCCTGGCCGGAATCCGGGTCTAGGCTGAGCCACTCCTTCATCGGGGTGCCCTTGTTCGCGTCGAAGTGCACGCCGTCCCCGGCGGCGACCAGCCCCTCGACCCGTTCGGCGGGCAGCTTCAGCACCAGCGAGCCGCGGACGAACATCACGAAGATCTTGCCGTGGAACCTGACGGCCGACCGGCCGAACCCCGCGCCGCGAGACGGCGGGGTGACCCCGTCGATGCCGAGAAGCTCATCGATCAGGTCCTCGTAACGCTCTTGCGGGCCAGGCCGGCCGGAAGACTGTTCGGGCACGGCGCCAGGGTAAGCCCGGGCACCGACAGAACGACGGACGCTGACATGGCCGCCGGGGACCGGGCGATCGCGGCGGCCGAGGCGCTGCATCCTGACGTGGCGGTCGTCGACGTGAGCCCGGCGGCCGATACCGGGTTCGGCATCGCACGGCGGCTGCGGGCGCTGCCCGATCCGCCCGCCGTGGTGCTCACCTCCAGCGCGGAACTCGCCGAGTTCGGCGCGCGGCTCGACGGCCACAGCTTCGTCGCCAAGGCAGGCCTGTGCGCGGGGGCGATCTGTGCCGAGGCGTCCCGGGCGGGCTTACCAGGCCGCCGCGCCGGGCATGGCCGCCCGCTGGCCCGCCCGCCAGGCTGCCTCGGCCTCGCCGATCGGGGTGGAGGCTGGCGCGCGAACGAACGGCCAGATCTCCTCGGCGATCATGCGCCAGTTCGCGGTCGCATTCATCTCACCGAGCAGCGCGAACAGGCCCAGGTTGATGCGCTGCAAGATCACGTAGGACCGGGGGATGGCCACGTAGTTGGAGACCGGGCTGCGCAGGTCGAAGAAGCGGCGCACCACGGTCGAGGCGTAGTCCGGGGTGACGGTCAGCGGCGTCGGCTCGCGGACTAGCTGGTAGAAGACCGCCATGTGGTCCACGATCACCTCGGTGCTCAGCGGGGCGTCGCGCACCAGGAAGCCCGCCTCCTCCATGGCCCGCCGGAACGCCTCCGGGTCGTGGTCCACGCACAGGTTGCGGACCATGTGGATCAGCGGCCCGAGCTCCACCTCGGTGAAGCGCTTGACCAGCCCGTAGTCGAGGAAGGTGACCCGCCCGTCGCCGTGGAACAGGTAGTTGCCGGGGTGCGGGTCGCCGTTGAACGCGTGCGCGTCGTACAGGCTGCGGAACACGAACCGGTAGATCGTCTCCGCGGCCAGGTCGCGTTCCTCCTGCGACCAGCCGGCCACCTCGGCGAACCGGGCCCCGGTGGACAGCTCGCTGGTCACCACCCGGCGCGCCGACAGCTCGCCGACGATCGCGGGCACCCGGATCACCGGATGCCCGGCGTAGTACGCCGCGAACAGCCGCTGGTTCGCCGCCTCCCTGTGGTAGTCGAGCTCCTCGAGAACCCGGTCCCGCAGCTCGGCGACCAGCGCGTCGACGTCCTGGCTCGGCGCGGTCACCTTGAGCATCCGGCGCAGCAGGGAGACGTTGTCGAGGTCGGCCGCCATGCTCTCGGCGATGCCCGGGTACTGCACCTTGACCGCCACGGCGCGCCCGTCGTGGGTGATCGCGCGGTGCACCTGCCCGATTGAGGCCGCGGCGATCGGCACCGGATCCCAGCGGGCGAAGGCCCGCTCCGGCGGCAGGCCGAGTTCCTCGGTCACCACGCGGGCGGCCAGTTCGGCGCTCATCGGCGGGACGCTGTCCTGGAGGCGGCTCAGCGTGCGGCGGACCGCCGGGGACAGGCCGTCGTCGACGTAGCTCGCCATCTGGCCGAGCTTCATCAGCACGCCCTTCATCGCGCCGAGCGTGTTCGCGACGTCCTCGGCCGTTTGCAGGGCGAGGTCGTTGCGCAACTGCTGGCGGTTCTCGCCCGCGGCCGCGAACAGCCGCGGCGCGTTGCTGGCATAGCGCACCCCGCCGCGAGCGGCGAGCCCGAGCGCCGCCACGCCACGGCGCAGCCGCAGCGCTGCCCTGCCGCGCGGCAGCGGGGGAGCCGGTGCGCCGGGCAGCGAGGAAGCCGGTGCGTTGCCGGGCAACGGGCCGGCCGGGGCGGAGCGCAGCGCGCTGCGCCGGCCACGGATCAGGGCCACGAGCGCGGCGGCGGCCAGGGCGGCGACCGTGACGCCGGTCAGGCGTCTTCTCATGCGCGCTGCGCGGCGCGCATCCGCAGGGTGATCCGCTGCCGCGCCTCGAGCACCCCGGGCTCGCCGAGGAACACGGCATCGAGGACGCCGAGTGCCTGCCGGATCTCGGTCTGCCGGGCCGGCGTCAGCGGGGGCGCGGAGTAGCCGTACATCTCCCGCGCCCAGTCCGGCAGCGCGGTGACCGCGGCGTCGCGGATGTCCGCCCAGATCTCGGCGACGTCCTCCTCCATGCCGGCCGGGTCGAGCAGGTACGCCATGGATTCGGCGGCCGCCGGCGTGCAGCGCAGCTCGGGCCGGTGGGCGGTGAGATACGCCGCCAGCTCGGCGAGGCTCGCCGGCACGCGGTCGGCGGGCACGCCCACCAGCTGGGCCGCGACCACCATCTCGGCCACGTACCGGTCGCCGTCCTCCGGCGACAGCGGCGTGCCGAACAGGCGGCAGGCCACGACGCCGGAGTCGACCAGGGCCGCGTGGACCCACAACAGCAGCGCGGGGTCGCCCGCCTCGTAGGGGCGGCCGGTGACCGTGTCGACTCCCTTGACGTACTCGTGGATCCGGCGCACCCGGGCCCCGGCACGTTCCGCGGCGGCGCGGTCGCCGAAGCTGACGGTGGCCAGGTACGCCGACGTCGCGGCCAGCCTGCCGACCGGGTCCTGGCGCCAGTCGCTGTGCTGGTCCACCCCGGCCATGGCCAGCGGGTGCAGCGCCTGGATCAGCAGCGCCCGCAGGCCCGCGACCGGCCTGGACAGGTCCGTGCTCACCCGCCAGGTAACGCTGGCCGGCCCGAACAGCCCGTCGTCGGCCGGGTGTTCGGGTATCCCCGACACGTAGGCCGCCGCCGACCGCTCAACCAGCCCGGCCGCGGCCGCGTACGAATCCGCCGTCACCGTGCCGCTCCCGGCTCGGCACCGCCACCCTGGGACCAGGCGCCCCGGCGCCCGGCAGCGCAATACCTCATACCAGTCAAACTACCTACTGCCCGCACCGCGCCCGGCATCCGGCATCCCGGCCCCCCTCGCCCGGCAGCCCCGCCCCGGTTTCGCCCGCACCCCGGATCCGGGTTCGCGGTAAGTGGATCGGCCCGCCGATGCGTTTGCAGGGTATGGGGCACGAGCAGGACGAGTTCGCGGAGTTCTACCGGGCCAGCAGGGATTCCTGCCTGAGGGCGGTGACCGCGATCGTCGGCGACCGCCAGGTGGCCGAGGATCTGGTCGCGGAGGCCTTCGCCCGGGCATGGACGTCCTGGGGGAAGGTGCGCAGGCACGCCGCGCCCCGGGCGTGGGTGGTGCGGACCGCGCTGAACACCGGCGTGTCGTGGTGGCGGCAGCGGCGCCGGGAGGTGCCCCTCGCCGATCACGATGCCGCCGCTCCCGCCGATACCGGCGACGGCGTGGATCCCGCGCTGATGGTGGCGCTGCGGCGGCTGCCGGCCCGCCAGCGTGAGGTGCTCGCGCTGCGGATCTTCCTCGATCTCGACACCGAAACAACCGCGAAGGTCGCCGGGGTCGCCCCGGGGACGGTGACGGCGCATCTGTCCCGCGCGGTCGCGGCGCTGCGCCGCGATCTCCCACCGATGAGCACGGGCGCGAGCCGGTGCCGTAACACCACGGAGGTCATTCGATGAACGAACACGACGACGTCGTGTGCCAGGTGCGCGACTCCTTCTCCGGGCTGCACATGGACCTGCCGGTGCAGGACATCCTGGCCAGGGGCCGCGTCCGGCAGCGCCGCAGGGTGGCGGGGCTTACCGGTGCGGGCGCCGCGGTGGGAGCGGCGGTGGCCGTCACGCTGGCGCTCGGCGGGCCCGCCCAGACCCGGTCCGGCAACCCGCCGCCCGCGAGCCCGGGCACCGCCAAGCTCGCCGCGTTCTCGGTGACCAGCGGCCCCGGCAACAGCACCACGCTGATGCTGCGCAAAACGCGGCAGTACCGCCTGGACCCCGGCGCGCTGCGCGAGGCCCTGGCCCGGCACGGCATACCGGCGCTGGTCACCGTCGGCACCTTCTGCAGCTCCGCGCCGGGCTGGACACCCGCTCCCGGCGGGGTCGTGCACTCGGCGCAGCGGGCGAACGGGTGGGCCATGACGGTGATCAACCGCTCGGCGATGCCGTCCGGCACGCGGCTGAGCATCGGCCTGCTGCCGAGCCGCACCCCGATGAGCCTCATCGAGAACGGCGCCCACCTCACCTGCGCCAGCACTCCTCCCCACCCGGCCGCCGCCCGCGGTCCCCAGATGAGCGGAACGAAGCGGGAGCCGGCCGCTGGCCGGCCCGTGCGAAAGAGCTGAGCGGGGCCGGTTGCCGCCGCACGGCCGGTCGGGGTGTTGTGCTGGGGACCCCGGCCGGCCCGGGCGTCGTGCGGGCATGAGGCCGGTGCCAGCCGGACCAATCCCCCCGGTAAACGGATCATGGCCCGGTGTGATGATGGTGGGGTGCGCGCAACGTATCTGGCGGTGGCGGCGGCGGCCTGGACCGTCGCGTTCGCTGGGCTCTACGTGATCCTCGTCCGGGCGCAGGGCAACTCGCCCGTCTGGTGGGTTGTCGCGGCGCTCGCCGCCGCCATCGCGATGCTGGTCCTCGCCGCGGCGGACAGGTGGGCCATGCCCATGCTGATCGCCGCGGCGGTGTTGCTGGGCGGCCTCGCCATCGCCGGGTCCCCGTCGATCGGCCTGCTGCTGGCGCCGGCCGCGGCGGCGGCCGTCGTCGCCGCCATCCGCCTCGCCGGCCGGCCACGCTCGGGCGCGCCTACCAGCTAGCGGAGACCGGCGAACAGGTCGTCCTCGGGCAGCGGCGCACCGGTGGAGTCGCTGGTCCTGATGAAGGTCTCGAAGCCGAACGCCTCCTGCGCGATGTCGGCCGGGATCTTGCTGAACCACGAATCCTGGATCTGGCTGGAGTGGGTGAGCAGCGCGTCCCGCTTGCGGTCGAGCACCGGGCGGATGTCGACCGTGGTGGTGATCCGCCGCTCGGCCTCCTCCATCTGCGCCCGCATCTCGTCGGTGACCTCGCGCGGGCCCGGCACATCCTCGCCCAGTTCCCGCAGCGCCTCCCAGATCTTCCGCCACGCGCTCGGCCGCATCGCGGTCTGGTAGAACTTGGCCGGGATGCCGGTGGCCGCCGCGGCCGCGATGGCGGCCCGCGCCGCGTGCACGTGGTCGGGGTGCTGGTAGGGGCCCTCGGGGTCGTAGCTGACCAGGACCTGCGGGCGGTACCGCTCGATCAGCCCGCCGACCCGCTCGGTCACCTCGGCGAGCGGGATGTTGCAGAACGCCTCGGGCCGGTCCTTGTAGTCCCAGTCGGGCATGCCGGAGTCGTGGTACCCCAGCGGCTCCAACTCGGTGACGCCGAGGATCTTGCAGGCCTGCCGGAGCTCGGCCAGCCGCAGCTCGGCCACCGCCTGCTCGTCGTGGCCGTCCTGCCCGGGCTTGACGCCGCCGGGCGCGTCACCGAACTCACCGTTTGTGCAGGTGACGACCACGGTGCGGATTCCCTGGCCGGAATAGGTAGCGAGCACGCCGCCGGTACTCGACGACTCGTCGTCGGGATGCGCGTGCACGGCCATCAGTGTCAGCTTCTCTGCCATGCCTCAAGCCTGCCCGATGCCGGCAAGCCCTCGGACCGCCGGTGCCCGGCGGCCGCGGCGGGCGCCGGTAAGCTGACGGAATGCCAGTGGAATCGGTGTACGCCCGGCTCGAGCCGCTGCTTCCCCTGGTCCGCAAGCCGATCCAGTACGTCGGCGGCGAGCTCAACTCCGTGGTCAAGGACTGGGACGCCGCCGAGGTCCGCTGGGCGCTGATGTACCCGGACGCCTACGAGGTTGGCATTCCCAATCAGGGCGTGCAGATTCTCTACGAGATACTTAACGGCTGCCGCGGGGTACTCGCCGAACGCACCTACAGCGTGTGGCATGACCTCGAAAAGCTCATGCGCGATCACGGGGTGCCTCAGTTCACGGTCGAGTCGCACCGGCCGGTGCGGGCCTTCGACGTGCTCGGCGTGAGCTTCGCCACCGAACTGGGCTACACCAACCTGCTGACCGCGCTCGACCTGGCCGGTATCCCGCTGCCGGCCGCGCAGCGGGGCGATGAGGACCCGGTCGTGCTGGCCGGCGGGCACGCCGCGTTCAACCCCGAGCCGATCGCGGAGTTCATCGACGCAGCCGTGCTCGGCGACGGGGAGCAGGCCGTGCTCGCGGTCACCGAGGCGATCCGGGACTGGAAGCAGGCCGGCCGTCCCGGCGGCCGGGACGGGCTGCTGCTCCGGCTGGCCACCGGCGCCGGGGTCTACGTGCCGCGCTTCTACGACGTCGACTACCTCCCCGACGGGCGGATCCAGCGGGTCGCGCCGAACCGCCCGGGCGTGCCGCACACGGTCGCCAAGCACACGGTCATGGACCTGGACAACTGGGCCTACCCGCGGCAGCCGCTGGTGCCGGTGCACGAGTCGGTCCACGAGCGGTACAGCGTGGAGATCTTCCGCGGCTGCACCCGCGGCTGCCGGTTCTGCCAGGCCGGGATGATCACCCGCCCGGTGCGGGAGCGGAGCATCACCACCATCGGCGACATGGTCGAGCAGGGCGTACACGCCAGCGGGTTCAACGAGGTCGGCCTGCTCTCGCTGTCCAGCGCCGACCACAGCGAGATCCACGAGATCGCCAAGGGGCTGGCGGACCGGTATGAGGGCAGCGGCGTGGGGCTGTCCCTGCCTTCGACACGGGTGGATGCCTTCAACGTGACCCTGGCCGACGAGCTGAGCCGCAGCGGCCGCCGGTCGGGCCTGACGTTCGCGCCCGAGGGCGGCACCGAGCGGATGCGCAAGGTGATCAACAAGATGGTCACCGAGGAGGACCTGATCGCCGCCGTCACCGCCGCGTACGCCAGCGGCTGGCGGCAGATCAAGCTCTACTTCATGTGCGGCCTGCCGACGGAGACCGACGAGGATGTGACCGCGATCGCCACGCTCGCCCGGCGGGTGATCCAGGCCGGGCGCGAGGTGACCGGCCGGCGCGACATCAGGTGCACGGTGTCGATCGGCGCGTTCGTGCCCAAGCCGCACACCCCGTTCCAGTGGGCCGGCCAGACGGCGAGCGAGACGGTGGACGCCCGGCTCCGCGGCCTCGCGGCCGCGCTGCGCGCCGACCCGGGTTACGGCCGGGCGGTGGGCTACCGCTACCACGACGGCAAGCCGTCGATCATCGAGGGGATGCTGTCCCGCGGGGACCGGCGCGTCGCCGCGGTCATCAGCGAAGCCTGGCGGCGCGGCGCGCGGTTCGACGGGTGGAGCGAGCACTTCTCCTATGAGCGCTGGGCGGACAGCGCCCGCGACGCGCTCGCCGGCGAGCCCGTTGACCTGGACTGGTACACCACCCGGGAGCGGGACTACGGCGAGGTGCTGCCCTGGGACCACCTCGACGCCGGGCTGGACCGGGACTGGCTCTGGCAGGACTGGCGAGACGCGATGGACCCGTCGGGCGCGCGGGAGGTCGAGGACTGCCGCTGGACGCCGTGCTACGACTGCGGCGTCTGCCCGTCCATGGGTACCGAGATCCAGACCGGGCCGACCGGGCTGACGCTGCTCCCCCTGCCCACGGTCCCCGCGCGAACCGGGGCATAGCCGTGTCACCACAGGGGGGCAACGAGCCGGAGGCGGTGCGGGTAAGCGGTTTCACGCCCTCCGGCGCGGCGGGCGTGGCCGTGGTGACCCAGCGTCTGATTGTCCGGTACGCTAAAAGAGGCAGGATGCGTTTCGCCAGTCACAGAGATATCGCGCGTGCCGTTGAACGGGGAGTTCGCCGGGCAAGGCTGCCCATCGCTTATTCCGCCGGATTCACGCCGCACCCGAAAATCTCTTACGCTGGCGCGGCCCCGACCGGGACAGCGAGCGAGGCCGAGTACCTGGAGCTCTCGCTCACGAGGGCCTGCGCCGTATCCGAGGTCGCAGAACGGCTGGACGCGGCCCTGCCAGACGGGATTGACGTGATCGAGGTGACCGAGGACCCGGCCACGCTGGGCGCCCTCCCACTGGAGGCGTCGCAGTGGCAGGTGGTCCTTCCCGGCGTGCCGCCGGGAGACGCAGCCGCGGCCGTGTCCGGCTTCCTTGCCTGCCGCACCCTGGAAGTCGAACGCCGCACCAGCAAGGGCCCGCGTCTCGTGGATGCCCGCGCCGCTGTGATCACGATGGAGACCAACCGGTGCGCCGCCGGCGACACCGGGAATGCGGAACTTCGAATGGTTGTTCGGCATGTCATACCTGCCGTCCGACCTGACGACATCCTGGCCGCGCTCAGCCGCCTGGCCCCCCTCGCGCCGTCGTCACCCGCACAGGTGACCCGGCTGGCGCAGGGGGCGCTCAGCGCTGACGCCGTCAGCACCGGTGCCGCGGCCGGCGGGCTCACCCTGCCCGTCTGGCCGCAGGACCCAGGTGTGGCGGCGCAGCCGCAGGTGCGGGGCACGTCGGGAGGACCACTACTGGAATCAACGCGCCCCGGGGGGGCTGCCGAACAGGCAGATACCGGCCGTGCCGGCGCGTGCGACCAGCTCCTGCGCGGAGCGGGTGACCCGTTGGGGACACCCGCGCCCGGGGGCTTGACGGGAGATAGCCCGGATGCTCGAGAACGAGCGACACGAGAGCGAGCCGAACATTGACGAGCCGGAGCAGAGCCGGTCGTCAGGCGTAGCCGACACACCCGCCGCTACCGCGGCGGCGCCGCGGACGCGCGGCACTAGACGACGGACGGCGCAGCCTGCGGCCACGCCGCCCGAGACCACGGCTGGCCCCACCGCGGCCAGCCCAACCGCGGCGGAGCCCGCCCCGGGCAGTGCTGGCCCTCACCCCGCCGCCCCGCCCAAGGCGGATCCGGGGACAACCGGGGGCGCGGCACCCGATGCCGCCAGTCCCGCGGGGGATGCCGGCTCCGGCGCGCCACGGCGGCGTACCCGCCGGACGGCGGCGCGGCCTGCCGGGCCGCCGGCTGAAGACGGCCAGCAGGCGCCGGACGGTCAGCCGCCGGCCGGAGAACCGGCTGCCAGTCAGGCAGCCGAGGCGGGTCAGGGAGCCGAGGCGCGCGGCGCGGCCGCCACGGCGGGCACGGCCGAGGCCGGTACGGGCCGGACGCGCACCCGCCGGGCCAGCACCGGGCGGACCCGGGCCGGCGCGCAGAGCAAGCCGACCGCCGCCGGGCCAGCGGACGGTGACCAGGCTGCCGGGCCGCAGCGGACCGGCCAAGCCGCCGGGCCGCCGGACGGCGATCAGGCCACCAGGCCAGGGCGCGCCGGCCAAGCCGCGGGGCCAGCCGACGGCGGCAAGGCCGCCGGGCCAGCGCGGAGCGGCCAGGCTGGCGGGCCGGCCGGGGGTGCCGCCACGGACGCCGGCCAGGCCGGGGCCGTGACGGCGCCGTTCGCCGCGCCGTTCAGCGCGCCATTCGCCGCCCCGGTTGCCGCGCCGGCGCAGCCTGCCGCGGACCAGCCAGGTTCCGCGAGCCGGGCGGGGCAGGCCGAGTCAGCGGCCGTCCCGGCGGCGACGTTCCAGCCGCCCCAAGTGATCTTCCAGCAGCCCGCGGCGCCGGCCGCCCCGGCGCCGGACACCCCGGCGCGGGACACTGCCGCGCGGGAGGCTCCTGTGCGGGACGCTCCCGTGCGGGACGCTGAGCCGTCCGATGAGGGGCAGCCCGAGCCCGAGGACGCCGACGCCGACGGCGGCAACCGCCGCCGCAGGCGGCGTTCCCGCTCCCGGGGCCGTGCCGGGGACGGCGAGCCGGGCCAGGATTCCGGCCAGGCCGGCGACGGGACCGCGGCATCCCAGGCCGAGGCCGGCGCCGAGGCGCCCACGGGGTCGGCCAAGGGCGCGGCCGACGCCGACGCCGACGGGTCCGCCGAAGTGGACGACGAGACCGGCCCGGGTGGCACCCGCAAGCGCCGCCGCAAGCGCCGCCGTGGCTCGGCGGCCGACAGCGATCAGGCCGCGCCGGACGACCCGCCGAACACGGTCGTGCACGTGCGCCCCGCGCGGGCCGGGGGCGAGGACCGCACCGACGAGGTGCAGGTGGTCCGCGGCTCCACCCGCCTGGAGGCCAAGCGGCAGCGCCGCAAGGAAGGCCGTGACTCCGGCCGCCGCCGGCCGCCGGTCATCACCGAGTCGGAGTTCCTGGCCAGGCGCGAGGCGGTGGACCGGGTCATGGTGGTCCGCCAGCGCGGCGACCGGACCCAGATAGCGGTGCTCGAAGACGGCGTGCTGGTCGAGCACTACGTGGACCGGGGCAGCCACCAGTCGCTGGTGGGCAACGTCTACCTCGGCAAGGTGCAGAACGTGCTGCCGTCGATGGAGGCCGCCTTCGTCGACATCGGCAAGGGCCGCAACGCCGTGCTGTACGCGGGCGAGGTGAACTTCGACGCCAGCGGCCTGGAGGGCGAGTCCAAGCGCATCGAGTCGGCGCTGAAATCCGGCCAGTCCGTCCTCGTGCAGGTGACCAAGGACCCCGTCGGGCACAAGGGTGCACGGCTCACCAGCCAGGCCAGCCTGCCCGGGCGCTACCTCGTCTACGTGCCGGGCGGGTCGATGATGGGCATCAGCCGCAAGCTGCCCGACACCGAGCGGACCCGGCTGAAGCAAATCCTCAAGCAGGTCATGCCCGACGGCGCCGGCGTCATCGTGCGCACCGCGGCCGAGGGGGCGTCCGAGGAGGAACTCGCCCACGACGTCGCCCGGCTCTCCGCCCAGTGGGAGAGCATCGAGCAGAAGGCGAAGTCGGCGAGCCCGCCCGAGCTGCTCTACAGCGAGCCCGACCTGACCATCAGGGTGGTCAGGGACATCTTCAACGAAGACTTCGCCAGGCTGGTCGTCTCCGGCGAGGAGGGCTGGGACCTGGTCGAAGAGTACGTCCACTATGTTGCCCCGCACCTGTCGGAACGGCTCGAGCACTGGCAGTCGGCCGAGGACGTGTTCGCCCACTACCACGTCGACGAGCACCTTGCCAAGGCGCTGGAGCGCAAGGTGTGGCTGCCGAGCGGTGGCTCGCTGGTGATCGACAACACCGAGGCGATGACCGTCGTCGACGTGAACACCGGCAAGTTCACCGGCCAGGGCGGCAACCTGGAGGAGACGGTCACCCGCAACAACCTGGAAGCCGCCGAGGAGATCGTCCGCCAGCTCCGGCTGCGCGACGTCGGCGGGATCATCGTGATCGACTTCATCGACATGGTGCTCGAGAGCAACCGCGAGCTGGTGTTGCGCCGGCTGCTCGAGTGCCTGGCCAGGGACCGGACCAAGCACCAGGTGGCCGAGGTGACCTCGCTCGGGCTGGTCCAGATGACCCGCAAGCGGGTCGGTTCCGGGCTGCTCGAAGCGTTCTCCGAGCCGTGTGAGTGCTGCAACGGGCGCGGCCTGCTGATCTCCCTCGACGGGGTCGACCATGGCGCGCACGCGCACCGGGGCCGCCAGGACGCCCAGGCCGGCAACGGCGGGAAGCCGCGCGACGGCAAGGCGGGCAAGGACGGCAAGTGGCAGCGGCAGGGCAAGGCCGACCGGGAGGACAAGGCGGCGGACCGCCAGACCGCCGCGCCGGCCGGGCCCGCCGAGCCTGCCGTAGCATCGGCCGGCCCGGCTGAGGCGGCCGCAATGCTGGCCGGCGAGCCCGCCACGGCTGGCACCGCCCGGGCTGGCACCGCCACGGCGGGTACCGGGACGGCCGCGGGCGATGGCGCTGTCGTGCCCGTGGCCGAGGTGGCCATGGCCGGTTCTGCCGCCGCGGACGGCGCGAGTACGGCGCAGTCGCTGGGCGGCCGTCGCCGTCGCCGGGCCGCCACCCGGGAGCCGGGCCCACCGGACAGTGCGACCAGTAACGAGGGGGCGACCAGCACCGACGAGGCGGCCGGCACCGACGGAGTGGCCGGAACCGGCGGGCAGGCACACGAGCAGGCGTCGGCGGCCGCAGGCGTCTGATAGCCTGAAGAGCCAGCGCACGAGGGGCGAAGCCTGGGCACTATTGCCAGGATGGCCCGGTGCAAGGCTGGTGAGCCCCCCATCGCGCAGTCCGCGGCCGCGGGCCAGCGCCACGGGCCCGCAAAGGTGAAAGAGAGAGCTTCGTGTACGCGATCGTGCGCTGCGGCGGCAGGCAGGAGAAGGCGGCGGTGGACGACGTCCTCACCGTCGACACGCTCGCTGGTGAGGTCGGCTCCAGCGTGACCCTGCCCGCCGTGCTGGTCGTCGACGACGGCAATGTCGTCAGCGACCCCGCTCAGCTTGGCAACTACCGCGTCACCGCGGAGATCATGGGAACGGTCGTCGGTCCCAAGATCAACATCGTGCATTTCCGCAACAAGACCGGCTACAAGCGCCGGATGGGCCACCGCCAGCGCTACACCCAGGTGCGGATCACCGGGATCGACGGCGCGCCGAAGGCCGCGGCACGGAAGAAGGGCTGACGATGGCACACAAGAAGGGCGCGTCGTCCAGCCGGAACGGACGCGATTCGCAGGCCCAGCGGCTGGGCGTCAAGCGCTACGGCGGCCAGCGGGTCAACGCCGGTGAGATCATCGTGCGCCAGCGCGGCACCCACTTCCACCCCGGGCCCGGCGTCGGCCGGGGCCGGGACGACACCTTGTTCGCGCTCGTCAGCGGTGTGGTCACGTTCGGCCGGGTGCGCCAGCGCCGCGCGGTCAGCGTGCTCGCGGAGGAACCTGCTACGGCGGGTGCCCCGTCGGTGAACTAGGTCCCTAGCGCGGACCGCCTCACCCTGCTTGCTGGCCTGTGGGCGGGGCGGCGGACGCTGCTCGCCGCCTCTTGGCGGCTTCGCGGTGGCCCGCAGCGCTAGCCCGGGGGGCCGAGCCCCCCGGAACCCCCACGCATCCGGTACCGGCGGCTGGGTAGGCGGAGCTTTGCAGATGGTACCGGCGGTTGGGTCAGCGGAGCTTTGCAGATGGTACCGGCGGTTGGGTCAGCGGAGCTTTGCAGATGGTACCGGCGGCTGGGTAAGCCGAGCTTTGCGTTTGGTGCGGGCGGTTGGGTGAGCGGAGCTTTGCGTTTGGTGCTGGCGGTTGGGTGAGCGGAGCTTTGCGTTTGGTGCCGGCGGCAGGGTAACCAGCGCTTTGTGTGGTAGCGGCGGTTGGGGTAAGCGGCGCTTCGCGTGTGGTACTGGTCCGGATCGGGTCCGCCCGGTCCCGCTGGCCGAGCCCCCGGAACTCCCGGTCAGCCGGTTCTATATGGCGCATATGGTTGCGAGGGAGGTTTCACAGTGGCCGAGTTCGCTGATCACGTCACGCTGCGGGTCAAGGCTGGCGATGGCGGGCATGGCTGCGCATCGGTGCACCGGGAGAAGTTCAAGCCGCTCGGCGGGCCGGACGGCGGCAACGGCGGCCGCGGCGGCGACGTGATCTTCGAGGTCGCCCCCAACATGGCCACGCTGCTCGACCTGCACCGGCGACCGATGCGCCGGGCTGGCGGCGGCAAGCAGGGCGCGGGCTCGCACCGCAGCGGCGCCGAAGGCGCCGACCTGGTGGTGACGGTCCCGGACGGCACCGTGGTCAAGACCGAGGACGGCGAGGTGCTCGCGGACCTGGTCGGCGCCGGAACCAGGTTTGTGGCTGCCCGGGGCGGACGGGGCGGGCTCGGGAACGCCGCGCTAGCGACGCCGCGGCGTAAAGCACCTGGTTTTGCCCTGCGCGGAGAGCCTGGAGCCGAGCTCACCCTGGTGCTTGAGCTGAAAACCGTCGCCGACGCCGGCCTGATCGGCTTTCCAAACGCGGGGAAGTCGTCGCTGATCTCGGCCATGTCCGCGGCCAAGCCCAAGATCGCGAACTACCCGTTCACCACGCTGACCCCGCACCTGGGCATGGTGGAGGCCGGCCAGACCCAGTTCGTCGTGGCCGACGTGCCCGGGCTGATCCCGGGCGCGAGCAGCGGCAAGGGACTCGGCCTGGAGTTCCTGCGGCACGTGGAGCGCTGCGTGGTCCTGGTGCACGTGCTCGACTGCGCCGCGGGCCCGGCCGGGGAAGAAGGCCGCGATCCGGTGGCCGACCTGGACACGATCGAGGCGGAACTGGCCGCCTACGAGGCGGCGACCGGCGCCGATCTGGCCGGCCGCCCGCGCGTTGTCGCGCTCAACAAGATCGACGTCCCGGCCGCCCGGGAGGTTGCCGAGCGGGCCCGCCCGGTGCTCGCCGCGCGCGGGCTCGACGTGCGCGAGGTCTCGGCGGCCAGCCACGAGGGGGTACGCGACCTGGCGTTCCTGATCGGCAACGTGGTGGCGCAGGCGCGCGCGGCGGCACCGGCGGCCGAGCCGACCCGCCTGGTGATCAGGCCGCCCGCGGCGGGAGGCCCGGAGTTCGAGGTGGTGCGGGCCGGTCAGAACAGCTTCTTCATCCGGGGCGACAAGCCGCGCCGCTGGATACAGCAGACCGACTTCAGCAACGACGAGGCGGTCGGCTACCTCGCCGACCGGCTGGCCAGGCTCGGGGTGGAGAAGGCACTCGCCGAGGCCGGCGCCGAGGCGGGCGCCGAGATCATGATCGGCGACGAGGACAACGCGGTGGTGTTCGACTGGGAGCCCGACCTCTCGTCGGGCAGCCCGCACGTGCTCGGCCCGCGCGGCACGGACCAACGGATCACCTGATGCCCGCCGGGCACCCGGACGCGGCGGGCGAGGCCCGCGATGCGGGGGAGCACGGGGACCGGGCGGGCATCGCGGCCGCCCGGCGGATCGTGGTCAAGGTTGGCTCCTCGTCGCTCACGACCGGCGACGGCCGTATTGATGACCACCGGATCGCGTGGCTGGCCGAGGTCCTGGCCGGCCGGGTCCACGCCGGCACCCAGGTCGTGCTGGTCTCCTCGGGCGCGATCGCGGCGGGCCTGGCGCCGCTGCGGCTGGCCCGCCGGCCGCGCGACCTGGCCACCCAGCAGGCGGCCGCGAGCGTGGGGCAGGGCCTGCTGATCGCCGTCTACACGGCCGCGTTCGCGCGGCACGGGGTGCGGGCCGGGCAGATCCTGCTGACCGCGGACGACCTGATGCGCCGCGCCCACTACCGCAACGCCCAGCGCACGCTGAACCGGCTGCTCGAACTCGGTGTGCTGCCCGTGGTGAACGAGAACGACACGGTCGCCACCGACGAGATCCGGTTCGGCGACAACGACCGGCTGGCCGCGCTCGTCGCCCACGTGGTCCGGGCGGGCGCCCTGGTCCTGCTGTCGGACGTGGACGGCCTCTACGACTTCGACCCGCGCTACCCGGGCGCCCGCCGGATTCCCTACGTCGGCCCGGACCAGGCCGAACTGGCCGCCATCACGCTGGGCCCGCCGGCCCGCGGCCCAGCGGGGGACGCCGGGGCGCAGGGCGGCGCCGCGCGGCCGGTGGGCACGGGCGGCATGGTGACCAAGGTCGACGCGGCCCTCATCGCGACCGAGGCGGGCATCCCCGCGGTGGTGGCCCGCGCCGACCAGGCCGCGGCCGCCCTGGCCGGCGAGCCGGTGGGCACCTGCTTCGCCCCGCACGGCCGCCGCCCGGCGACCCGCCAGCTCTGGCTGGCGCACGCCGCCGTGGCCCGGGGCACCCTGGCCCTCGACGCGGGCGCGGTCAAGGCCGTGGTGGCCAGCCGCGCGTCGCTGCTTCCCGCCGGGATCACCGGGGTCGACGGGAGCTTCGACGCGGGCGACCCGGTCGACCTCTGCGACCCCGACGGCCACGTGGTGGCGCGCGGGCTGGTCAACTACGACGCCGCCGAGATCCCCGCGCTGATGGGCCGGTCCACCCGGTGGCTGGCCGCCCGCAAGGGCGCCGAGTACGAGCGCGAAGTCGTCCACCGCGACGACCTCGTCGTCCTCACCCCCGCCGCCCACCCGCACGACTCGTGATCATGAACCGTTTGTCGTGGTGGGCGCCTTCACGACAAACGCTGCCAGGGCGCCGCGCCGGAACTCAGCCGGTGAGCCGGGCGCTCAGCCCGGGCGGCCAGCCGGTTCGGCGGTCTGGTAGGCGACCTCCGCGTGCTCGCTGAGATCGAGGCCGGTCTCCTCGTCCTCCGGGCTCACGCGCAGTCCCACGGTGTGATCGGTGATCCACAGGATGATCCAGGTCATGACGAACGGGAACGCGATTCCGACGACTGCCAGCACCGCCTGCCGGCCGAGCTGAGTCCAGCCGCCGGCCTCACCGGCCGCGTTCACGGCGAGGCTGGCGAAGACGCCGGTGAGCACGACCCCGATGAAGCCGCCCACCATGTGCACGCCGACGACGTCGAGGGAGTCGTCGTAGTGGAATATGTCCTTCAGGTGCACGGCGCCGTAGCACAGCAGCCCGGCCGCGGCGCCGATGATGATCGCCGCCCACGGCTGCACGTAACCCGACGCGGGGGTGATCGCCGCCAGCCCGGCGACGGCACCGGCCGCGATGCCGGTGCCCGTTGGCTTGCGCCGGCGCCACCATTCGATGCCCATCCAGGCGAGCATCGCGGTGCAGGCCCCGAGCTGGGTGTTCACCAGCGCGTAGCCGGCGACAGTCCCGGCGGACGTCGCGCTGCCCGCGTTGAAGCCGAACCAGCCGAACCACAGGATCCCGGCGCCCAGCAGCACGAGCGGCACGTTGTGCGGCTGATCGAGCTGGTGGTTCCGCCGCAGGTACAGCGCGGTCGCGAGGGCCGCCGCGCCGGCCAGCTCGTGGACGACCGAGCCGCCGGCGAAGTCGATCGCGTGCAGGCCGCCCGAGCCGAGGAACCCGCCGCCCCACTCCCAGTGCGCGAACGGGCTGTAGACCAGCAGCGACCACAGGCCGATGAAGACCAGGTAGCCGCGGAACCGCATCCGCTCACTAAATGCGCCCGCGATGAGCGCCGGGGTGATCACGGCGAACATCATCTGGAACGCCATGTACACCAGCGACGGGATCGTGGGGGCGTAGCTGTTCGGTACGCCATTGACGTTGTGCAGCCCCGCCCACTGCAGGCTGCCGATCAGGCCGCCCCAGTGATTGCCGCCGAACGCCAGCGAGTACCCGATGATCACCCACAGCAGGCTGACGACGCCGATGGCCACGAAGGACTGGACCATCGTCGCGATCACGTTCTTGGCGCCGACCAGCCCGCCGTAGAACAGCGCGAGCCCCGGCATCATGAAAAACACCAGCGCCGTCGAGGTCAGCATCCAGGCGGTGTCACCAGCGTTGATGTGCATGCCAACCTCCCATGACCGCGGCGCCGTTGCCCCAGCATGCTGGTGCTCACCGTAGCTCATGGGGTTGCGCGCGCAAGGAGCGACACAAAATCCCTTGCTCCCGGTTTGTTCCCAGCATGGGAGCAGCGCTGACGCGCACGTGACCGGCCACGGAACCAGGCTCAGCGGGCGCCCATGACCGGCCACGGGATCAGCCCCGGCGGGCCGGCCCCGGAAAGGTTGCGCTCGCCGCCCGGGTCAGGGCGGGGGCTCAGTCGTCAGAGGTTGAGCCGCTGGAACCGGAGCCGGAGCCGCCCGTGCCGCCGTTGCCGGGCGGCCGCCCGAACAGTCCGTCGAACAGCTTGCCGCCGGCCCCGGCCGCGCTGTCCGCGAAGCCCTTCATCATGCCCATGAGCGGGTCGGCGCTGCGGCCCCACGAGTCCTGGTAGGACTTCGCGCCCGCCTTCATCTCCTCGCCCACCGATGCGTCCGCGTCGTCGTCGCGGCGCGGGTAGTCGCCCTCGAGGATGCTCTGGTACTCGCCCTCGGACACCCACCGGTCCAGTGCGGCGACCCGCACGACGGCGAACGGGTGCGAGGTGCCAATCAGCTGGAGCAGCTTGATGAAGCTGTCCCGGACGTCGGGGACCGCGTCGTACTCCTCCGCCTGGCGGAGGAACTCGTCGTGGCTCAGCTCCGACATCCGGGAGCCACCGGCGAGCTTCATCAGCGCCCGGCGCCCCGCGCTGGGGTCCTGGCCGGCCAGCACGCCGGCCCGGTCGCAGGACAGCTCCGACTTGCGGAACCACTCCTCCAGGGCCAGGGCGAACCCCCTCAGGGTGAGGTAGGCGATGGCGAACCAGGCGAGCCGCGTGGCGAATTCCGTGAGAGCCAGGAGCATGGTCCGGTAGACCGCGTGGCCGGACAGCACGTGCCCAAGCTCGTGGCCGATGACGAACCGCATCTCCTCGGTGTCGAGCAGGTCGACCAGGCCCGTCGTGACCACGATGAACGGCTTGTCCGAGCCGAGCGCCATCGCGTTGGGAACCGGGTTCTGGGAGATGTAGAGCTCCGGGACCTCGGGCAGGTCCAGGATCGAGGCGCCGTCCAGCAGCAGCTGGTACAGCTGCGGGAACTGCTCGTTCGACGCCCGGACCGAGCTGGCCAGGTACACCAGCCGCCAGCTCCGGTCGGAGAACAGGCTCGCGAGCCGCCGGAACAGCGCGTCGAAGCCGGTCAGCTTGCGCAGCGCCACCAGCGCCGAACGGTCGGCGGGGTGCTCGTACGCGCGAGAGGAGATCCCGGGCAGGCGTACCCGGGCACGATCCGGCACGGTCGTCATACTCAGATGCTATGCGCCCGGCGGACCGTCCGAGCAGGGGTCTAGGCCCACCGGCACCAGGGGGTTGGCCCCTTCGCGGGCAGGCCCCACCGGGCTCGGACGCTGGCACCCGCCGGGGCCAGCACGCCGGCCCTACCGGGCCTGCATGTCGGCCCTACCGGGCCAGCCACGATCATGGCATGGTGGGCGGGCACGGCCGGGGTGCGGCCCCGTTTCGGACGGAACAGGCTCGGTTGCGCACCATGTCCCGCCCGGAACCCGCTCCGCCACATCCGCCCCGCTCATGACAGTCGCACGGAACAAGGTGAGCCAGATGTTCGAGCCCGACGCGGAGTCGATGCCGCCCGAGGAACTCGCCCGGTTGCAGGACGAACGGCTGCGCAGCCTGGTAGCCCGCCTCCTCGCGCTCGGCGGGATCCAGGCCCAGCGGCTGCGCGACGCAGGCGTCAGCCACGCGGACGACGTCGGCCTGGCCGATCTGCCCCGGCTCCCCATGACGGGCAAGCAAGACCTATGGGCCTCCTATCCGTATGGCATGATCGCTGTTCCAGTCGGCGACGTGGTAGTTGTGCACGGTTCCAGCGGTACCGGCGGCCGGCCGACGCTGGTCGCCTACACCCGTGCGGACCTGGCGCTGTGGGCGCGGATGTGCGCGCGGGCGCTGGCGGCGGCGGGCGCGACCCGGGCCAGCACCGTGCACAACGCCTACGGGTACGGGCTGTTCACCGGCGGCCTGGGCATCCACCAGGGCGCGGTCGAGCTCGGCGCCACCGTGATCCCGGTCTCCGGCGGGATGACGCAGCGCCAGGTCACGCTCATCCGCGACCTGCGCCCCGACATCCTCACCTGTACCCCGTCGTACGCGATCCGGCTGGGCGAGGCGCTGGCCGAGGCCGGGGTCAGGCCGGGGGAGGGGCTGGCCCTGACCGCCGGGCTGTTCGGCGCCGAACCGTGGTCCGGCCAGATGCGCACCCGTATCGAGGAGCTGCTCGGCCTGCGCGCGCTGGACATCTACGGGCTGTCCGAGGTGATCGGCCCCGGGGTCGCGGCGGAGTGCCTGGAGGCCGCGGACGGGCTGCACGTCAACGAGGACCACTTCCTGGTGGAGGCGGTGGACCCGGAGACCGGCGCGCCCGTGTCCGAGGGCAGCCTCGGCGAGCTGGTGTTCTCCACCGTTACCCGCGAGGCGCTGCCGCTGCTGCGGTACCGGACCGGCGACGTTGCGTCGTTGCGCCACGGAACCTGTGTCTGTGGCCGGACCCTGGTCAAGATGAGCAAGGTCGCTGGCCGTCGCGACGACATGCTGGTGCTGCGCGGCGTGAACGTCTACCCCAGCGAGGTCGAGCGGGTCCTGCTGTCCTCCCACGCGATTTGCCCGGACTACCTGCTGGTCCTGGACGAACGGCAAGACACCCGCCGCTTGATTGTCTGTTGTGAATACATAACGCCTAGCGGCACCATCCCCGCATCCGCCAGCTCGGACGGTTCCGGCGCGGGCGAACCGCCCGGTGCCGGGGAACTGGAGTCGCGCATGCGCACGGCGCTCGGAGTGAGCGTCCAGGTCCGGGTGCTGCCCGCAGGCACGATCCCGCGCACCGAGGTCGGCAAGGCGGTCCGCCTGGTCCGCTGGCGCGACGGCGCCCCGCCCCTGCCCGGGCTGGACTAGCTGTTCTGCCCGGCGCCTGCCTGGCTTGGGCTGAATTGCCTGGTCACCAGCCGCGGTCGCTAGAGTCTGGGGATGGAAACTCACGGCAAGGTCAGGGTCGGCGTGATGGGCGGCACGTTCGACCCCATCCATCACGGCCACCTGGTCGCGGCCAGCGAGGTGGGGCACATCTTCGCGCTCAACGAGGTAATTTTCGTGCCCACCGGCCAGCCGTGGCAGAAGGAGGGCCGGAAGGTCTCCGCGCCCGAAGACCGCTACCTGATGACGGTGATCGCGACCGCGTCGAACCCGCGGTTCTCGGTCAGCAGGATCGACATCGACCGCCCGGGCCCGACCTACACGATCGACACGTTGCGCGACCTCCGCGCAGAGCGCGGCCCGGACGCGGAGCTCTTCTTCATCACCGGCGCCGATGCCTTGTCCCGGATGATGTCCTGGCAAGATGTCGAGGAATTGTTCTCACTTGCGCATTTTGTCGGTTGTACCCGGCCGGGGCACCGGCTGAGCGATCGGGGGCTCCCCGAGGACAAGGTGAGCCTGGTCGAGATCCCGGCGCTCGCGATCTCGTCGAGCGGGTGCCGGCAGCGGGTGGCCAAGGGACAGCCGATCTGGTATCTCGTGCCGGACGGGATCGTGCAGTACATCGCCAAGCGGGACCTGTATCAGTCGCAGGACGACTGACCGGCGCGCAGCTGACCGGCGCGCAGCTGAGCAGCGCGCCGCCGCGTTGCGGGTACGTGGCGAACGCCCGGGTGGGCACGCCGGCCCGGCCGGGCCGGTCTCGGGCAAGGCCTGCCGGCCGTTCCCCTGGCTGCGGGCGTGGGCCGGCGAAACGCCGGCGCATTGCCGAGATCCCGCAAGTGACGCCGCGGGTTACCCTGAAAGGGCGCATCTGCCGTTGTGGGACGCGGCGAAGGCGCCTCTGCCCGCGTGCGGCCGCACGTGATTGGGCAGGGAAGGGTAGACGAGGAGGCAGAGCACCCCACGTGACAGCGACCGCCAGGGCCGTCGAGCTTGCGAGAATCGCGGCCGAGGCCGCGGCTGACAAGCTCGCTGCGGACATCATCGCGTACGACGTCAGCGAGCAACTCGTGATCACCGACGTGTTCCTGCTTTGTTCGGCAGCGAACGATCGCCAGGTACAGGCGATTGTCGATTCGATAGAAGAGAAGATGCGCCAGGCCGGAGTCCGCCCGGTGCGCAGGGAAGGCGAGCGGGAGCGCCGGTGGGTGCTCCTGGACTACCTCGACATCGTGGTCCACATCCAGCACGCCGAGGAGCGGGTCTACTACGCCCTGGAGCGGCTATGGAAGGACTGCCCGCGGGTTCCGCTGCCCGAGCCGGTGGGGGTAGGCGGTGCGGGCTCCACCGAGACCGGTCCTGCCCCCGGCTCCGGTCCAGGGGGGCTGCGCTAGTCGTGGTACGGGGGACGGGGAGGCCGCGGTCTCCCGGGGCAGAAGGGTGCCCGTAGTGGGCGACAATGCGGGGGCCGGCGCCGCTGTCTCCGGCGCCGGGTCCGTGCCTGGTCCACGCGATCAGTCGGTCCGGCTGGTGTTGTGGCGGCACGGGCAGACCCAGTGGAACGTGGACGGCCGGTTCCAGGGCCAGAGCGACATCGCCCTGGACCCGGTTGGAGTGCAGCAGGCGGAACGCGCCGCCCGGTTGCTTGCCGCGCTGGAGCCGAAGGCGATCTACTCGTCGGACCTCGTCCGGGCTATGGCAACCGCGGCGCCCCTCGCCCGGCTGACCGGGCTCACGGTGATCTCGGACAAGGACCTTCGGGAGCGCTACGGCGGGCTCTGGGAGGGCCTCACCGACACCGAGATCCGCGCGCGTTACCCGGTCGAGCACTCTCAATGGCGCCCCCCGGAAGGGGAGTCGTCCGAGGCGGTAGCCGATCGCGCGGGCACAGCCATGGAGCGGATCGCCGACAGCCTGACCCCGGGCAACCTGGCCGTCGTGGTCAGCCACGGGGCGGCGTTGCGACTGGGCGCCGCGCGCCTGCTCGGTCTCCCCGAGGAACTGTGGGGGGCGGTAGGCCCACTGGCCAACTGCTCGTGGTCACTCCTCGGCCGCCGCCGTGGCCGGTGGCGCCTGCTCGAACACAACGCCGGAACCCTGCCCGAACCGGTTCTCAGCGACGACCGTTGAGCACGCCAGATCTTGTACACTGGCGTGGCGCTGCTGACGGCCCGTCACGCAGCGTTCTAGGGGCTATAGCTCAGTTGGTAGAGCGCTTGCATGGCATGCAAGAGGCCAGGGGTTCGAGTCCCCTTAGCTCCACTGCACTTCAAAGGCATAATATCGAACACTACACCGGCGAAAGGCTCGCTGTTGAGGGGCAACCCGAGGGGCAGGCTTCGCCGTCGTCAAGTTCCTGAACTGCGAGAACTCTGTGACCAGTTGCTTCCGTCACGGTGCAACGCCTTGGTGGTAGCCAAGAGGCCACGGGTTCGGCGCGCCGCTGCTGCCTGGCCTGCCCAGTGACGGGAGAACAGCACCCTGCAAGATCATCTTGGTGGCCCGGTGTCGGCTGAAGAGCCACCACGGTGGTGCACGAGGCTCGAGCCTCGGAGACGATGCCAAGCATCACTTACCGCTCATGCCGCTGACAGAGCGATCCACTGGAGTCTGTGATCGGGGTGCTCGGTGTCTGCCGTCGCCCATCCAAGGCTCCGGGCAGCTCCCCTCAGGGCGGGCCCGTGGAGCCGAAGCTCGTTACTGAGCGCGAACATGTGACCGGGTACGGGCGCGCACACTCCCGCCTGATTGCGCGATTCTTCTGGCTGGGACCAATAGTTCAGCGTGCGCGCAAGACTGGGTCATCTGCGCGAAGTCTCAGCGGCCGGCTTCCAGATGATCTTGGTAGCAGATCCCTTTTGCGACGGATCTGCAGGCAAGGGCAGGCCGTTGGTGACGGCTCGCTGGTCGCGTCGGATGCCGTGTTCAGGATCCTCGGATGACGTTGACAAATGCGTAAATCGGGGGGGTCGGATACGTTCCGTCAGAGTCTGAGAGGGCACGGATCTTCCCGCGCGCGGCCCTCCGCTGGACGTAGGTCACTGGATCGGCTGCCACCACGTAGAGCACGTACTCGTGGTTCACGCTCCCATTGGCACTGCCGAAGTACACCGGCTCAACCCACTTGCCGGTGCCGCCGACCGGCAAGCGGATCTTCCCTTGCGGATAGTAGCTACGTCCGGCCTTCACGATCAGCCACAGCGTGATGTTGTCATGGATATGCTCCGCTGACCCGCGGGCTGTCACTGCATGGGGTACGCGCTGGCCAGCTGCCGGGCTTGTAATGACAACACCATGTGCCATTGCCGTCCGCTGGCCCACTTGCCGCCATATTGCCACGACCCGGGAACCGATCCCAGCCAGCACAGAAAACAAACCAGCCCACAGGCTCGCTTGCCCCACGCCCTGGCCAGCCGCCACGGCAGCCAAGAACACTCACGCTGCCGCGCCCAGTATGGCAACGGCACCTATTATTACCTTGCCCGGAATGCGTATATTACAGAGATACCACCGAACGCACCGCATGGTGCGGGATGATCTGCGCGCGCCGCTGCCAGCGCGCCGGCCGATGCAGTGATCAGTGACCGGTGCGCCACGCCCGGACCGGTCCGTGCCGGCGCAGGTAACCCCTGTATCCGACCGCGGCGAGGAGCACGACGAACAAGCCCAGTCCGATCTGGATTCCCCGGGTCAGACCGGGCGGGTAGATCACCTGGACCAGGTAGTGCGAGATGAAGCCTCCGCGGTACCCCCTTTCCCCGGCGCGGCGCAGCAGGTAATTCTGCAGCGAAGTTAGCGGGCAGGTGAAGCCGACGAACTCGACCAGCGCGCCGTACACCATCGCCGGCAGCTGCACCCAGATGATCCGCGGCCACCGCCAGGCCAGGAAGGCGCCGCCTACGACGAAGCCGATGAACAGCAGATGGACCACGAGCACGAGGTCAGCGCCAATCCGGTACCACATCTTGCTCACCGCCAAAGCAGCACACCAACCCCAGCATAGGCTCGATAGCGGTCACAAGGCCCTGCCAGCGCGGTTGTCAGCCGAGCTGAGCACGTAGTCCGCCGGGATCGCCGAGGACCCAGGTGCTGGTGAGCCATCGCGATTCGTGAAAGCTGGTACCCGGCGATTCCAGGTCGCAACCGGACGCGCTCTCATGCCGCAGATCGGACGGACGCGATGGTCAAAGGTGTGCCCGAATCCTGTCCAGGATCCGCGCTGCCTCTGCGAGCGGACCGGAATCGGCCGGGCACGGCACCCGGGCCTGCGCGGGCGAAAGCGGCTGGCGGCCCCAGCGGATCAGGTTGTGCGCGGCCCCGGCCGGTGGTGGACAGTGCCAGTAGGCGTGGACGACGGTGGGAAAAGTGACCGTCGAGACGACGATCGGTGCCGGGTATTCGTTGCGCAGGACGCGCGTGCCCGGGTCGGGCGGCCAGCCCTTCGGGAAGAACCGCTAATGGACGTGGGCAATCGGCGCATCGGCTCCTTCCGGGCCGTCTGGGCGGCGGCACTGCGTGGCTTCGCTGACGGCCCGGTCTCGCTCAGCGAAGTAATCGAGTGCCTGCGGCCGGCTCGAGGCACGGCCCTGCCGCGGAGGAGATTCCGCTGGTGCGACGCAAGCATGTCAGCCTCGGGGACGGGCGCCGGTGAGGCGGTGCTGGAGTCCTGGGCGGGACCCGGATTGGTGAAGGTAGGTTGGGATCATGGACGAGGACCGGGCCCGGCGGGTCGCCGATGCTCTCAGGGATCGCGGCATCGACGCGCACCTGGAGAACGCAGGGGTCGATGTCTACGGGGTGCGTGTGGTGATTGCTGACCGGCGGGAGGCGATCTGGGGCAACGAAGGCACGACGTCCCTCGAGGCCGAGGTGCTGCTCGACGGGGACCTTGTCGGCTTCGTTCCGGAGATCCCCGGCTCGGATGAGTTCGACGAGGCCCAGATCGTGGACGCTATCGCGCGGGCCGACTATGACGAGCCGGTCGCGCGGGAACGCTCTGAAGCGCCACCGCCCGGGCCGCCCCTGACACCCGAGGGAGGGCTGTTCCGCCGCTTCCTCGGCGGCTTCCGGTACGACTCGGAGTAAGGCCACGAATATCAGGCTCGTCTCCCTTCTGCCCCGGCGGGCACCGATCCGGCTGTTGGATCACCCGTGCGGGGTGAGGCGGATGCCCGACGACGGG
Organism: uncultured Actinomycetes bacterium; assembly: GCA_963703605.1. Classification (GTDB taxonomy): domain Bacteria; phylum Actinomycetota; class Actinomycetes; order Streptosporangiales; family Streptosporangiaceae; genus DASXKD01. The sequence continues at coordinate 87,184 of CAVPFC010000053.1, read as the reverse complement.
TCATCCTCTGCCGGGGCGCCGGAACGGTGACAATCCCGCTCACCGATCGGGCCGCCGGCAGGACGGAAAGGCAGCGGGCCGTGACAACGCCCTCTCATCACGCACCAGAACGCTAGGGCCATTACCGTCCCCGGCCGGGGACCGGCTGAGATCCGCGCGGACGGTACCCGGGCCCGGCATGACCCTGCCGAACCGGCCGGTGCACTGCGTGCGGGTACCGGCCCGCGCCGGGCGAGGGCACTGCGTAGGCGGCCGCCGCCGCGGCGGTGCGTTATCCGGAGCTTCTCTTGCCGGGTGCCAGTCTCAGCGTGACCGGCTGTGATCCGAGCCCGGCGCGGCTCTTGCCGTCCACGGTCAGGGTGACCGCGCCAGGGTTGCCGAGCTGCAGGGTGACTGCCCGCCGTTCGGTCCAGGTCTTGGAGGTACCCGGGCCGAGGATGCCTGCGTAGATCGTCGCGCCGGCCGGTGTGGCCAGGTCGGCCCAGCAGGCCTCGGTGACAGCCGTCAGGGAGATCACCACCTTGCGTAAGCCATGGCGCGCTGCGGGGGGTGGGGGCGTGTTCGTCGCGGCCGGGTGCGTGCGGGCGGTCTTGTGCACGCTGACCACCGGCGTGCGGGCGGCAGCCGGGGCGCCGCCAGCGGGGCCAGCGGCCACGAGGTGATAGGTGACCAGGCCGGCCACCACGGCGAGCACGACCAGCAGCGCCACGCCCCAGTGCGGCCTGTGGCGCTGCCTGAGCCGCAGCGGGGCGGGCGGCCCGGGCAGGCCGCCGGCGGCGGTGCTGGCCTGCGGGGTGCCGTGGCTGGAGTCGTACTCCTCGACCAGCGGCTCGCCGTCCACGCCCACGGCACGGGCGATGGCGCGGATGTGCCCGCGCGCATAGAAGTCCCCGCCGCAGGCGGGAAAGTCGTCCCGTTCGATCCCCCCGATGAGCGTCTCCCTGATGCGAGTCCGCTGGCTGACCTGCGTAATGGTCAGGCCAGCCTGGCTCCGTGCGGTCGCCAGGACCTCGCCGATGCTCACGGCGTGCCTCCACTGCCCCATCACGCCGCGACCCGCCCACGGCATGATGGCAGGTACGAACTACCATTCTGCCCCCATTCCCCTCACAGAGCGCTCACCAAGCGCCGGCATCTGGCTACCATCTGGCGAGAACCGGCGCCGTCCGCCGGCCAGCCCGTTGCCAGGCCCGCGACCGCGAAACCACGGCAGCCGTGGCGCTGTCTGGCGTCGTCGCCAAGCGAGCCAGGCAGCCCGCAGTCCTCCAGCCGGGCACGTCCCTGGCCCTCGATCCCTCGCCCGGGCCAGCGCCGCCGCGGCGCTCACTGACGTGATGCCCGCCGATACCTGAAAGCCGGCAGGCCTCGCAACCCGCGGCTTTTACGCTCGACCGGGTCCGGTTTCCGCAGGTGCAGGTCACAGGTGACCCGGGACTATGCCGACAACCTCCCCGCTGACGGTCAACCGGGGGCTGCCCGCAGACGGCCACCCCTGTCACACAGCGTGGCTGCTCCGGCCGAACACGGTCGGCTTGAGAAGTGCCGGATCCGCCGTTCGGGGCGGTTTCTATCAGGATCGTTCGACGGGTAAGAGCGCCCAAGAAGGATCGTTCTGTGCTCCACCCGTGACTGTTTCCCACTCAGCCTGGTTCAGGTTTGGCGTCGAGCCCGCAGGTACGCGCGACGCCTTCCCCGGCGGGCCGGGACACGCCGCGGTTGTGGCTGCATGTGATGGCGCTGCCCCTGCAGGTTCACTGCGGGTATTGCACCCTGCGAAGCCGGCCAGCCGGCGCCCGGTACCGGCGCCTCGACGGCCAGCATGTGGCCCTCAGCGGCCAGCACCTGCCAATTCGTAACCCCTCCGCGATGCTGGCAGGCGCCATGCCACTCGGCGGCCCTGATGAATAGCGTGCCGGCACCGCCGCGCATGGTGCACGCTGATCCCTCGGCATGGTGGTGGTGATCGCCTTTGCGCGCCCGCTCGCGTTGCTGGCCGTGGACACCCTGCTGCTCGCCCTCCTCTCCCTCCGGGCGGGCGCGCACGGCCCGGCGCCGATCGGTGCGCTGGGGCAGACGGGTCGGCTGCAGCTGGCGTTCGGCGCGCTACTCACTATTGGCCTCGCGGTCAGTCCCTGACCCGAGACGAGCGCCTGCATCCCGCGCACTAGCTGGTGCTGGCCCTCTCCGCTTCGGCTACCTGCTGTTGGACGGCCGCAACTTCCTGCTCCACCTGTGCGACCTCCTCCCTCGTGCGGGCCGCCTCCTCCGCGACCGCCTGCTCCGCGACCCCCTTCTGCGCCCCGGCTGGCTCCCCGTTCGCGACCGGGCCGGGCTGTCCCGGCCCGTCGGCTGCCAGCGCTGCGGCGGCAGCGCCGGTCAGCTGGCCGGGCCTGGCCTGGGGCGCCGCTGGCGGGCTCGCGCTGTCGCCGCCGAACGCGCTGCTCAGCGTCTTCAGGGCCGTGGTCACCTCGCTCGGGATCACCCAGAACGTGTTGCCTTCGGCCTGGGCAAGCTGCGGCAGCGTCTGCAGGTACTGGTAGGCGAGCACCTTGGGGTCCGCGTCGTTGCGATGCACAGCCTGGAACACCGTGCCGATCGCCTGGGACTGGCCTTCGGCACGCAGGATCTGCCCCTGCTTGTCGCCCTCGGCACGCAGGATCTGGCTCTGCTTCTCGCCCTCCGCAGTCAAGATCTTGGACTGGCGCAGCCCCTCGGCGGTGAGGATGGCCGCGCGCTTCTCCCGTTCGGCCCGCATCTGCTTCTCCATCGCGTCAATGACGCTTTTGGGCGGGTCGATCGCCTTGATCTCCACGCGGGTGACCCGCAGCCCCCATTTGCCCGACGCGTCGTCAAGCACGCCGCGCAGCATCGTGTTGATCTTGTCGCGTGAGGTCAAGGTCTCCTCGAGGTCCATGTTCCCGATCACACTGCGCAGCATGGTCGCGGTGATCTGCTCGATCGCCTGGATGTAGTTGACGATCTCGTAGTCAGCCGCCCGCGGGTCGGTGACCTGGAAGAACAGCACGGTGTCGATGTGCACGACCAGGTTGTCCTCGGTAATGACCGGCTGACCCTTGAAGGCCACCACCTGCTCGCGCAGGTCGATGAGCGGCTTGACCCGGTCCACGAACGGGACGATGAAGTTCATCCCCGGCTCCAGGGTCTTGCGGTACCGGCCGAAGCGCTCGATGTTGCGCGCCCGCGCCTGCGGCACGATGCGCACCGTCTTCACCACAAAGATGAACATCAGCACGACAACGACGACAGCGGCGATGAGCGCGGCTATTTCTGCCATGGCTACTCCCGGGGATGAACAAGCGCGGAGGCGCCCTCGATCGCGAAGACGTCGACGGTGGAGCCCACGGGAATGACCTGGGCCTCATCGTAGGAGCGTGCCGACCAGACCTCGCCGCCGATGCGGACCCGGCCAGCAAGCGGTGTGACCTCCTCGATCACGGTGGCGGACCGCCCGACCAGGGCGGATGTTCCAGTCCGCAGCAGCGGAGGCTGCCGGATGTGGCGCACCGCCAGCGGCCGCACCACGCCCAGACCGGCCCCCGCCGCCACGGCGAAAGCGGCGATCTGGAAAGGCAGGCCCAGGCCGGCCCCACCGACGACGGCCGCCACCACCGCCGCGACGGCCAGCAGCCCGAAAGCCAGCGTCGTCGTCATGACCTCAGCGACGCCCAGCAGCGCCGCCAGGACCAGCCAGACAATCCACGACCCCATATTCACTCCCACGGGCGCAGCAGCGACGAGCCCACATACCGAGCGAACGCACGCGGCTCTCCCGCGGCCCTGTATCGACAGTAACTCCGCTGCAGCGCGCCGGAACCACCACTAACGAGCCGGAATCCCATCCCGTTCACCCGCCGCGCTGGGGCAGCGTGGAGGCACCCGGCTGCGGCAGTCCGCCGGCCGGCGCTCCAAGCGGGGCTCTCCGGGCTGGCTGCCGCCGAACGCGCTGCCCACGGTCTTAAGCGCGCCAGCCAGCACGCGAAACAGCCGCGGCCAAGGACGACTGTCTGCCAGACCTCGCCACCTTCGCGGACGCGCACACATTGGCCACGAGACGGACGCGGTACTTTGCAGCATTGCCGCGATGAGGTACGTCTGGGCCACCGAGCGTCTACTGGAGGGCTCGGCTACGAGCGTGGACCCTGGTTGCTGAGGTGCGCTGGCTGCGACGGCGATGACATCCATGCTCCTGTCCGCTCCGCCACCACGGGCGGAGCTGCGCGGGCGAGCGGCTGCGGCCGCCTGCCTTTTGATGTGATGGCCGGGCTCTGGCTATCCCGGCGCCCGCTGGCAGGCTTGCGCAGGAGCTGTGAACAGCATGGCACGGACGGGCGTAGCATCTGCCCGGGCCGGAACCGGCCTTCCTGAACATGGCCAGGCCGGGATCATAGGATCGTTGTGTACCCGTGAGCTGACCTGCTCCCGCCGTCAGCGGGACCGCCGAGCCTACCCCCCAAGGTTCTCGCCTGGGCTGACGCAGCACACGCGCCCCAGCCACCAGCCGCTGGTGGCCGGGGCCGGGGGGATCAGGGTCCCGGTGGGAGGCTTTGGGCGGGGCAGGCGGAACGGCTGGCCCGGTGGCGGCGGGTGCGTGAGCGCGGGAAGGCTGTCGTTGGGTGAGGCGGAGCGCGGCCAGCAGGAACCACAGCAGTTCCAGGGCGAGGAAGATCCGCTGCAGCAGGCCGCTGCCGGGGTGGGCGCCGAACCCACCGCGGCTGGGCAGCGCAAGACCGGGAATGCCCAGTGCCGGATCGCCGTGAGCGGTGCGGGCCAGCCTCGCCACAGCAGGCCGCTGCGAACCCGCACGCAGTCCCGGCGGCCACGGCCAGGAAGGCGATCAGTGCGATGAGCAGGTGGATGCGCCCGCTTCCCGGTCACCGGGGTGCCCGCCGGGTCATCGGGGAAGAACGCCAGGCAGCCAGGCGCGGCCGCCTGCACCGGGTCAGGAGGTGAGGGGTGCCCGCGGTGAAGGACAGGCTGACCGATGCCGGGTATGGTCTGGGCTGGTCGGTGGTGTGCCGGCTGCCCGAGTCCTGGGCCCGGTGGGGTTTCCGGTGTGCCGCCGACCGTGCCTGGCGCCGCCGGGGCACGGGGGTCGGGGTACTTGAGGGCAACCTGCGCCGGGTGATCGGCGCCCAGGCGTCAGGCAGCGAGTTGCGCGCGCTGTCCAGGCAGGCGATGCGGTCGTACGCGCGGTACTGGCTCGAGGCTTTCCGGCTGCCGGTGATGCCGCCGGGCCGGCTGGCCGCAGGGACGCGCGACACCGGGCACATCGAGACCGCGTTCGAGTACCTCGCGGCCGGGCGCGGGGTGGTCTTCGCGCTGCCCCACATGGGCAACTACGACCTGGCTTGCGCATGGATTGTCGCCAAGGGGGCAGGCTCGGTTACCGCCGTGATCGAGCGGGTGAAGCCGGAGTCGGTCTATCACAGGTTCGTCGCGTTCCGCGAGGGGTTCGGCATGGAGGTGCTGCCCGCCAGCGGCGGTACGCAACGGTTCGCCATCCTGGCGCAGCGGCTGCGGGCCGGCAAGGTTGTCGGGCTGATCTGTGACCGCGATGTCACCGGCGGCGGCATCGAGGTGGAGTTCTTCGGCGAGAAGGCCCGCATGATGGGCGGCCCGGCCGCGCTGGCCGTGCAGACCGGCGCGGCGCTGATGCCCGCGATCTTGTGGTTCGAGGGCAACGGCTGGGGCGTGCACGTCCATGAGGAGATCCGCGTGCCCGCCGAAGGGGACACCAGGCAGAAGGCGGCCGCGATGACCCAAGAGGTCGCGCGCCTCTTCGAGGCGGGAATCAGGGCCCATCCGCAGGACTGGCACATGCTGCAGAGGGTGTTCGCCGCCGATCTTGACCCCGCCCGGCTGGCCGCCGCCGAGGGCACGGCCGGCGCCGGCCGCGGTGAGGGCGGGTCATGAAGGCCGGCCTGGCCTGCCCTACAGCTGGGACATGCCCCCCGCACTGCCTGGGCAGTCCAGCTGGTCCCGCCCAGAACCAAGAACTGACTCTATGGGTGGACGATCTGTGCTCGACGCGACGCCAGGCCCAGATCGCAGCCAGCTGCAAATATTCGGCAGGGATCTGCTCACGATCCCAAGATCAGCGATCACTGCCACTCTCACTGTGTGTGGCGGCATGGAGAGCCACTGACGGCTGCGGTGGGGAAGAGGATGGCAGGGTTCGAGCCGAGCTGTGACGCGGGAGGGTGGCTTCCCTACGGCACGCGGGCTGGGTGCCGAGCCTTCGAATGTACAGTCGACGATTGTGAGATTGAGTAGTTCGAGCAGCCACCGGGAGATCATTTCGAGGGGCAGTTTGAGGGGCAAAATGGTGCTAGCGAGCGCTCGTCTGGGCCTGTTCCAGCTTGTGTGAGCTAGCGAACGGCCTGATCAGGCGCGGAGTGTGCCTGGTCGCGGGGCTGGGGCTAGGGGCGCCGGAAGGCTCGGCGCATGATCCCGCGTAGCTGCGTGATCCGGGTTCGTCCCGCGCGGGCGATCCAGCCCGGTGCGGATTCTGCCGATCCGGGCGGGCCGTGGCTGGCGCGGAGGCGCTGCCAGGGGGGCTGGGACGGCAGGCGCGGGGCGGAGCCGCTGACCGATGGGCGCGGCCGGGTGCTGGTTGTGCCCGGGTGGGGCGCCGCTGGTGCGGGCATTGACGCTGTCCTCGCGCGAGCGGGGAACGGTGCCGCGTCCCGGCCACCGCTGCGGCAGCGGCCGGCCGGGACGCGCAGGCGGGGATGCGCGGCGCTAACCGACGCCCGTCAGGGCAGGCGTCCGCTGCTGGCGGGCGCGGCCTGACGCGGCTGCGATCATCTCCGGCCGGCTGGCGGTCACCGGCGGGCGCAGGCCAGGTGACCCGGCCGCCGCGCCGCGCCCGCCGCTGGTCTGTGGCGGGGCCGCTGACGGCGGCCCCGCGTCCATGGGCTCGTGCGCGGTCGCGATCATGTCCGGTACAGCGCCGGCAACTTGGGAACGCGGCGGGCCGCCGGAGCACGGCGCGCCGTCGTCACCGGGCCGGGCCAGGGGGTCCGCGGCCTCGGGGTCGTGGGCGGCGAAGGCGTTCATCATGCTCACCGCTGCCGCATCCGCAGCCGCCAGGCCAGGGATCTGGCCCGGCGGCTTGCATCGGGCACCGACGGCCTCAGCCGGCTGCGCGGCATTCCGAGCGCCATGAGCACGGCCGTGATGATGATCAGGCCGATGGGCATGTGCTCCTCCGGTAGCCCCGGGTAGCTGGCCGCCCTTGGCGGCTGAAGTTCCGGTGCGTGTGGCTCACGCTACGCTCGCACTCCGAAACTAGCAACTCATTTCTAGATTTTTCTAACGTATGTCTGGTGGCGGACTGGACCTTCCTGACCAACCACGCCCGGGCGCTGCTGTGCATCGCCCACGACCCGGGAGTGCGGCTGCGCGACATCGCGGCCAGCCTGGGCATCACCGAGCGCAGCGCCTACGGCATCGTCGCCGACCTGGCCGGGGCCGGCTACATCGTCAAGCACAAAGACGGCCGCCGCAACCGCTACCAGATCCAGGCACACCTGGCGCTGCCAGAACCCGACCGGCGGGAACGCACCGTCGGCGAAGTCCTGGCCCTCCTGGCCGGAACCGGCGCCGGGCCGTGACCGACCCAGGGCGCGCGCCAGCCCGGGCCTCACGGGGGCTTGGCGGCCGACCCGGGTCTTGCCTGTACAAGAGCCCTACCAGCCGACCGGTAGACCGCGCACTATCAGCCGCCGCCGGAGCCGAGCAGAAAGCGCCGCCGCCCCAAAGGCGAGTGCATACCCACCTCCGACATTTCGACGTCCATGAGCCCGGAGGATGCGGTGTGAAACTGGCCGATTCGGCTATCAAACACAACATGATAATGACTATCGGAGGTATCCATTTAACCGGAGTAGGGTAGGCGGGTGGATGCTCCCCGTGCGGGCGTGCACTTATCCCCGGTCCGTGGGTGAGCTCCAAGCCTGGTTCCGGACCGATGCCGACTGCCTGGACTACCTCGGGTGGCTGCGCTGGCCTGCCGGGTTCGTGTGTCTGGACTGCGGCCACCGCGCGGGGGCTGGCGGCTCGGCGATGGCCGGATCATGTGCGCCGGCTGCAGCCATCGAACGTCGGTGACGGCGGGCACAATCTTCGACAAGACGCGAACTCCGCTGACGGTGTGGTTCACCGCCTGCTGGCTGTTCGCCACCAGCAAGGACGGGATCTCGGCGCAGAGCCTGCAGCGGGCGCTTGAGATCGGCTCCTACCAGACCGCGTGGGCGATACTGCACCGGCTGCGCTCGGTGCTCGTGCGTCCGGACCGGGGACCGGCTGACCGGCACGGTCGAGGTCGATGAGACCTACATCGGCGGCGGGGAGCCGGGGTTGCGCGGCGGCCGGGCTAAAGGCAAGAAGGCTCTGGTCGGCGTGGCCGTCGAGGTCAAAGAGCCCCGGGGATACGGCTACGGGTGCACCGGTCCAGCCAGCCGCCTCCAACGGTCGGCTGGGCCATGCCTTACCCCCTACCACATACAGCCCCCGAATCTGGTTAACCGGACGGGCGTGTCCTGCGGTGTGTCGCGGCATGGGATGCCTACTGTAGGTACAGACCACCACGGGAGGCCCCATGCCGCGCACCGCACGCCCAGCACCCCACGGCAAATCCCGCATCTACTCACGCCGCCGTGAAGCGCTCGTCGGCGTGCGCCTCAGCCCGGAAGAACTGGCCACCCTCAAGGCGGTTGCCGCCCGTGAGGGGAAGACGCTCCCGTCGGCGCTCCGGGATGGCTTTCTGCAGCATGCTGCGGTGACGGCTGCCCGGTAGGTGATCTTGGCGAGTTTCGCCAGCCTGATCCGCGACGCCGCGCTCGCCGCCGCCTCCTGATCTGAGTAGGGCGCGGCCCCGCTCAGTCGCGGCCGAATATCGAGTTCGGGTCAAGGTCCCAGCCCGAGACTCTCTTGCCGTCATGAGCGTCCTGCTGGTGCGCCTCCGCCCAGGCATCGATCGCAGAGCGCTGAACTTTCTCCCAGTCGCTGTCCGGGAACGTCCTGAAAGCTCCGCAATCTCCGCACGTGACTTTTCTTTCCGGCATGGGGCAAAGTATCCACCCGCCGGAGACCGCCAGGGCTAAACGATCTTGCCGAGTTTCACCAACCCTTTCGCCAAGCCCTCCTAGTCAACCCCCTGAGCCCGTAGCACAGCGCCAGATCCGTGACCTGAAACCTCGCCGAGCCGCCTGCCTGGTTCTCGGTGCCGGGTCCGCGGCAAGCCTTGGCATCCTGGGCTGCGGGCAAGGCCGGATCGGCAACGCGCCGCCGGTGTCTGCCAGCCCCTGAGCGCCTGCCCGGTGGCCGCTCCGCGCCGCGCCTGAGCACGCCGCGAGCACTGTGGGCGGGACGGGTCGCCCCGGCGAGCAGCTCATCCGGCGAGACCGCGATCCGCCCAACATCCTCAATCGGGCCGAATCTGCACGGGCGATGGTGATCATTCAGGAGTGCGAGGCCTCGCGCTGACTCGGCCCCGGGCCCGCGTGGGTGGGCAAATGCGGGCGGGCCCATTCAGGCGCGCTGCCGTGCGCGGGCCTGCCCGCCGTGATCGTCAGCGGCGCAGTCAGCCCGGCGCTCAGTCAGCTGGCCAGCGGCGCATCGCATCCCCGCGGCGCGCCGCTGGGTGATCTGCACGCTGTACGCCGCGCGCGATCGCTGGTCCGCGCGTTCGCTCCCGGCGTAGCTGGGAACACTGCCCCGTTGCCCCAGGTCGGATGGGGTGACCGCCCTGGCGACGGGGCACGTTTTGCTTGTGCGAGATTCGCATGCGTAACGTCGCCCGGCGCGCGGGCTAGCATGCGGAAGGGACGAGCAAGACTTCAGTTGCCTCCCCGGCCGCTCGGTGAGGGAGCGACGAGATGTTCGAGAGGTTTACCGACCGGGCGCGGCGGGTTGTGGTCCTGGCTCAGGAAGAGGCCAGGATGCTGAACCACAACTACATCGGTACCGAGCACATCCTGCTGGGCCTGATCCACGAGGGTGAGGGCGTGGCGGCCAAGGCGCTGGAGTCGCTTGGCATCAGCCAGGAAGCGGTGCGCCAGCAGGTTGAGGAGATCATCGGCCAGGGCCAGCAGGCCCCGTCCGGGCATATCCCGTTCACTCCGCGCGCCAAGAAGGTCCTCGAGCTCTCGCTGCGCGAGGCCCTGCAGCTTGGCCACAACTACATCGGCACCGAGCACATCCTGCTTGGCCTCATCCGCGAGGGCGAGGGCGTGGCGGCCCAGGTGCTGGTGAAGCTGGGTGCCGACCTGAACCGGGTGCGCCAGCAGGTGATCCAGCTGCTGCACGGCTACCAGGGCAAGGAGCCCGCCGCGTCGGGCGCTCCCTCCGAGTCGGCTCCCTCCACCTCCCTGGTGCTCGACCAGTTCGGCCGGAACCTCACCCAGGCGGCCCGCGAGGGCAAGCTCGACCCGGTTATCGGCCGGGAGAAGGAAATCGAGCGGGTCATGCAGGTGCTGTCGCGGCGCACGAAGAACAACCCGGTGCTGGTCGGTGAGCCGGGCGTTGGCAAGACCGCGGTGGTGGAGGGCCTGGCGCAGAAGATCGTCAAGGGCGAGGTGCCGGAGACCCTCAAGGACAAGCAGCTCTACACGCTGGACCTGGGCGCGCTGGTGGCCGGGTCGCGGTACCGCGGCGACTTCGAAGAGCGGCTGAAGAAGGTCCTCAAGGAGATCAGGACCCGCGGCGACATCATCTTGTTCATCGACGAGCTGCACACCCTGGTCGGCGCGGGCGCGGCCGAGGGCGCCATCGACGCCGCCTCGATCCTGAAGCCGATGCTGGCCCGGGGCGAGCTGCAGACGATCGGCGCCACCACGCTGGATGAGTACCGCAAGCACCTGGAGAAGGACGCCGCGCTCGAGCGCAGGTTCCAGCCCATCCAGGTGGCGGAGCCGACCATCTCGCACACGATCGAGATCCTCAAGGGCCTGCGGGACCGCTACGAGGCGCACCACCGGGTGTCCATCACCGACAGCGCGCTCGTCGCCGCCGCCCAGCTCGCGGACCGCTACATCAGCGACCGGTTCCTGCCGGACAAGGCCATCGACCTGATCGACGAGGCCGGGTCGCGGATGCGGATCCGCCGGATGACCGCGCCGCCCGACCTGCGCGAGTACGACGAGAAGATCGCCCAGGTCCGGCGGGAGAAGGAGTCGGCGATCGACTCCCAGGACTTCGAGAAGGCCGCAGCGCTCCGCGATACCGAGAAGCAGCTGACCGACAAGAAGGATGCCAGGGAGAAGGAGTGGAAGGCCGGCGACATGGACGCCGTGGCCGAGGTGAACGAGGAGCTGATCGCGGAGGTGCTGGCGACCGCCACCGGCATCCCGGTGTTCAAGCTCACCGAGGAGGAGTCGCAGCGGCTGCTACGCATGGAGGACGAACTCCACAAGCGGGTGATCGGGCAGAACGTGGCCATCAAGTCGCTGTCGCAGGCTATCCGGCGGACCCGGGCCGGGCTGAAGGACCCGAAGCGGCCCGGGGGCTCGTTCATCTTCGCTGGCCCGTCCGGCGTCGGCAAGACGGAGCTGTCGAAGACGCTCGCGGAGTTCCTGTTCGGCGATGAGGACTCGCTGATCCAGCTCGACATGAGCGAGTACATGGAGAAGCACACCGTGTCCCGGCTGTTCGGCTCGCCGCCCGGCTACGTCGGGTACGAGGAAGGCGGCCAGCTCACTGAGAAGGTGCGCCGCAAGCCGTTCTCCGTCGTCTTGTTCGACGAGATCGAGAAGGCGCACCCGGACATCTTCAACTCCCTGCTCCAGATCCTCGAGGACGGGCGCCTCACCGACGCCCAGGGCAGGGTGGTCGACTTCAAGAACACCGTGATCATCATGACCACCAACCTGGGCACCAGGGACATCTCCAAGGGGGTCTCCGTTGGTTTCGGTCCGGCGCATGAGTCAAAGGGCTCGTATGACCGGATGAAGTCCAAGGTGCAGGATGAGCTGAAGACCCACTTCAGGCCCGAGTTCCTGAACCGGGTGGACGACACCATCGTGTTCCACCAGCTCAGCCAGGACGAGATCGTCAGGATCGTCGACCTGATGATCACCAAGGTGGACGATCGTCTGAAGGACCGCGACATGGGCATCGAGCTGCGGCCGGCCGGCAAAGCGCTGCTGTCCGAGCGGGGCTACGATCCGGTCTTTGGCGCCAGGCCGCTGCGCCGCACGATCCAGCGGGAGATCGAGGACAGCCTGTCGGAGAAGATCCTCTTCGGTGAGCTGAAGGCCGGCCAGATCGTCACGGTCGATGTGGAGGGCACCGGCCAGGACGCGAAGTTCACCTTCAAGGGGGTGCCCAAGCCCGACGCGGTTCCGGACGCGCCGCCCGCGGTGATCGAGAGCAAGGCGGCCGCCGGCGGTGCTGACGGGCGCCTGGCCAACGGCGAGTAGCCACTACCCGGGCAGCGGTTAAGCAGCCCCTCCTGGGGCGTTCTGCGGTCGCTGACACGACTTCGGCGCGGGCCGCCAGCTATCGGGACCTGGCCCCGTGCGGGGTTCGCCCGCAGGAGGTCACCGCCCGGGTAGTGCTCCACCTGGAGCGCTTCGTCGAGTACCTCACCGCCGCCTGCGGCCACGATCGGTTCTCCCCGGTGGCGCCCCGGGGAGGTGTCCGGCTGGCGGGACCACCGGGCGGGTGGCCTGGGCCCTCCGCGGTGAACCACCACCTGGCGCCGGTGGCGGGCTTCCTCGCCTGGGTGGTGGCCCAAGGCTGCGGAGGCCTGCCGGAGGGTAGCCCGGCAGCCGGTGTGAGGATCCTGGTGCGTCCCCCGCCCGGGCCCCGGGCGCTCACCCCGGCCCAGGTCCGATGCCGCGCCGAAGTCACCTGAGCCTCGCCGGCTGATTCCGGCCAGGCCGCCTCAAGCTGGCCCGGGGCCCGGGGGTACCGTTGAGACAGACATCCGTCTGGGCTGGCGGTGCATTCGACGCGACCGCTGCCCGGCAGCCGCCGCCTAGGACCCCGCCGGCACATTACCAGCCCGGTCGTGATGTGCCTCCAGGAGTTCCCGGTGCGATCTTCGGACACAGCATCTGCCGTGACCCGGCAGGCCCAGCTGGCCTCCGCGTCGTCTGCGCCGCGGCGCGGCAGCGAGTACGCGGAGCTGTCCCGGCAGGTCAAGGACGCCGGGCTGCTGGAGCGGCGGCCTGGCTACTACGCCTGGAAGATCGCGGTCACCATCGGGCTGCTGGCCGCCGGATGGACGGTGTTCGTCGTGGTGGGCAACTCGTGGTGGCAGCTGGCGGTGGCCGCGTTCCTGGCGGTGATCTTCACCCAGATCGGGTTCCTGGGCCACGACGCCGGGCACCGGCAGGTCTTCGGCACCCGGCGGGCCAGCTACGTCGCCGGCGTCCTGCTCGGCAACCTGGGCATCGGGCTGAGCTACGGCTGGTGGGTCGACAAGCACAACCGCCATCACGCGCACCCCAACACCGAGGACGCGGACCCCGACATCGCGGTCGGCGCGCTGGCCTTCAGCCAGGCCCAGGCTCGCGCCAGCGGCCGCTTTGCCCGGCTGGTGTTCCGCTACCAGGCGTACCTGTTCTTCCCGCTGCTGCTGCTGGAAGGGGTCAGCCTGCACGTCGCGAGCATCCGGGCGCTGACCCGCCGGGCCGCCCGCCGCCGGTCCTGGGAGCGGGCGCTGATCACCATCCATGCCGTCGGGCTACCTCACGGTGGTGTTCCTGGTGCTCTCGCCCGTCAGGGCGGTGGTGTTCATGATCGTTCAGCAGGGCCTGTTCGGCCTGTACCTGGGGTGCTCCTTCGCCCCCAACCACAAGGGCATGCCCATCCTGGACGCCGCCGACCGCAGTGACTTCCTGCGCCGTCAGGCGCTCACCTCCCGCAATGTGCGCGGCGGCTGGCTGACCGACTTCGCGCTCGGCGGCCTGAACTACCAGATCGAGCACCACCTGTTCCCCTCCATGCCACGGCCCAACCTGCGCCGCTCGCAGGCCCTGATCGAGGCGTTCTGCCGGCAGCGAGGCGTGCCGTACTGCCAGGCCAGCCTGGCGGGCTCCTACGCCCAGGCGCTGCGCCACCTCCATGCCGTCGGCAGGCCAGCCCGCCCGGCAGCGGCGACCTGAGCGGCGGCCGGGCAGCCTGCCGCCCGCGCCGCCGGGTGCAGGCGGCGATCGCCTGGCGGAATCCACGGGCGCCGGCGGCGTTCCTCGGCCAAGGAGGTGAAACACGGCGGCGAAGCCAACGACAGGGGTGGAGCTCCGCCGGGTCTATGAGCCTGCGGAGAGCTACGGCTACCGGGCGCTGGCGGGCCAGGGGTGTCCGCCGAGACGACGCCCGCCTGGACGAGGGGGCCAAGGAGGTAGCGCCCAGCGACGCGCAGCGTGGCCGGCAGCGTCCGGGCCAGCGCAGCCAGGACAGCGCGGTCAGCCCAGTCCAGGTTCGGGCGCGCGACCGGCACTGGGCGCCGCGCTCGCGGGTGACGACCGGTGAGGCAGGGAGGAGAGTGAGCGAGCCAGACGACTGGGAGGAGACCGACGCCGAGCTTCCCGTCAGCGGCGATGAACCCGCGCCAGTCCCGGCTGATCGTCGAGTACTCGAGGTAACGGCCGTGCCGTGACCCGCCGCAACGGCGGCGGGCCGCGGCAGATGACGGCGGCCAGCCGGCAGCGAAGTCGCGACTGTCATATGACGGGCAGCGCGGAAAGGAACAGCAATGCTCATCGCCCAGCGTCCGAGCCTCACCGAGGATCAGGTAGACGAGTTCCGGTCCCGGCTCGTCATCGAGCCGCTGGAGCCGGGGTTCGGCTACACGATCGGGAACTCGGTCCGCCGGACCCTGCTGTCGTCGATCCCTGGCGCGGCAGTGACCAGCATCAGGATCGAGGGAGTGCTGCACGAGTTCTCCACCGTTCCCGGGGTCACCGAGGATGTGACCGACATCATCCTGAACCTCAAGGAGCTTGTCGTCTCATCCGAGCACGATGAGCCCGTGCCCATGTACCTGCGCAAGCAGGGACCCGGGCCGGTGACTGCCGCGGACATCGCCCCGCCGGCCGGCGTGGAGGTGCACAATCCTGACCTGCACATCGCCACGCTGAACAGCAAGGGCGAGCTGGAGATGGAGCTGACGGTCGAGCGCGGCCGCGGCTACGTCTCGGCCGCGCAGAACAAGCAGCCGGGCCAGGAGATCGGCCGGATCCCGATCGACTCGATCTACTCGCCGGTGCGGCGCGTGACGTACAAGGTCGAGGCGACGCGAGTCGAGCAGCGGACCGACTTCGACAAGCTGATCCTCGACGTTGAGACCAAGCCCTGCATGCGCCCGCAGGACGCGGTGGCCAGCGCAGGCAAGACGCTGGCCGTGCTGTTCGGCCTTGCCAGGGAGCTGAACGTGAACGCCGAGGGCGTCGACATCGGGCCTTCGCCTACCGACGCCGCGCTCGCCGCGGACCTGGCGCTGCCGATCGAGGAGCTGAACCTCACCGTCCGCTCGTACAACTGCCTCAGGCGCGAGGGCATCCACAGCGTGGGCGAGCTTGTCGCCCGCAGCGAGCAGGATCTGCTCGACATCCGCAACCTCGGCGTGAAGTCGATCGAGGAAGTCAAGCAGAAGCTGATCGGCATGGGTCTCGCGCTGAGGGATTCCCCGCCCGGGTTCGACCCGGGGACCGCGGCGGACAGCTACGGCGCGGACGACGACGAGAGCTACGTCGAGACCGAGCAGTACTGACGGGCCAGACGGCCCGCCAGTAGCGAACCGAGGAGAACTCTCCGATGCCCGGAGGCTCTCGCTTGGCAGACCGCCGCAGCCTGCGCGCCCTTCCCTCGGTCGTGGTGATCTTGCCGTGCTCGAACAGCGCGGTGGGCAAGATTCGCCAGCATGTGACCGCTGGTGGGCCGGGCCCCCGCCCAGCCGCTGGCCCTTGGCGGTCGCGGCGAGCCCCCGTCGCACCTGTGGGGTGCCACAACTCGGCTACTGGCCTTGACCTGGTCTTTCACGCGGCCGCCCATACGGCGCTACAAGCGGGCGGCCAGCCACTGAGGCGCTCTCCGGATCGTCCCTGAACAGACAACGGGCGTGAGTTTCGCACTTGCGGCGCAGAAATGGCAGAGCGCACATGCGCATCCAGCGGACTGCCCCTGCCGGTTTCGCCGCCGTCGGAGCCCGAACATCGTCCCGTAGGACGATTCCCTATGGGACGGTCTTCGGCTGACGCGCGCCTCCCACGGCAGGCGCCCGCGTTGAGGCGTCCGTGCAGATTTGGCTGATCGGTGCCCCGGGACCCGCGTGGAGTTGGCCTGCACTGGCTCCGCGCGGCATTCGACGACCTCGCGCTCGCCATCTGAACCCACCGCAGCATCCGGATCATGCTCCAACGCCGTTCAGGGAAGGCACAACGCAACAGTGCTCTCCGGGATAGCAGCGAGAACTTCAGCAGCTCCGTCGATCTAGCTTCGATCGGATCTGTCACTTCCAGGTCTTGCCGTTCCAGCGCAAGATCAGCGTCTTCGTGACCGTGCCGCCGCTGATGGTGCCGACCGCCCAGGCGTCACTGGCGGAGGCGGCGGCCACGCCGGAAAGGCTGCTGTCGGCTCCGGGACTCGGGCTGGGCAGCTGCGTCCAGGTTTTGCCGTTCCAGCGCAGGATCAGGGTTTTCGTGGGGACGGTGTCGCCGTCGGCCTGGCCGACGGCCCAGGCGCTGCTAGCCGAGGTGGCGGCCACGCCGTTGAGGAAGGCGCCGCCCGGGGGGGTGGGGCTGGACACCTGCTTCCACGTTTTGCCATTCCAGCGCAGGATCACGGTACTGCCGGGGCCGCAGCCGCAGCCGGTCTGGCCGACGGCCCAGGCGCTGCTAGCCGAGGTCGCGGCCACCCCGCCGAGCGGGGCGCCGCCTGCGGGGTTCGGGCTGGGCACCTGCGTCCAGGTCTTGCCGTCCCAGCGCAAGATCAGGCCCTTGGAGACGCCGGCGTTGGTGATGGTGATGCCGACCGCCCAGGCGCTGCCAGCAGAGGTCGCGGCCACCCCACGGAGCAAGGAGGAGTGACCCGCCGGGCTCGGGCTGGGCACCCGCTTCCACACTTTGCCGTTCCACCGGAGGATCACTGTCTTGGTGCCGGTGCCTCCGACCGCCCAGGCGTTGGTGGCGGAGGTGGCGGTTACGCCGAGGAGGTTAGCCGCGGGGCTGGGCACCTGTGTCCAGGTCTTGCCGTTCCACCGCAAGATCAGCGAGCCGACCGCCCAGGCGTCACTGGCGGAGACGGCAACAACGCCGGAAAGACTGCTGTAGCTTCCGGGGCTCGGGCTCGGCACCTGCTTCCACGCGGTGCCGTTCCAGTGCTCGATCAGGGCCTTTCTTTTACTGGTGAAGCAGTTGGTGCAGCCCACCGCCCAGGCGCTTCGCGCGGAGGTCGCTGCCACGTCGGCGAGGCTGCCGCTAGTGGTGAGGGAAGCCGCCGGGCCCGCAGGCCTGGTCTGCGTTCGTGCGGCGGCGGCCGGCGCCGCGGGCGCTACTCCGGCGACCACCCCCGCGAGCAGCACCGGGACGGCGAGAATTCTGACTGCACGTGTGGCGAGCTGGGGCGTGCGCACCGGCTGCCACCTCCCCCCTGATATGGCCCGCAGGCTCACCTGGTCCCGTAACCCGGACAGGCGAGGTAGCAGGTGGTGTGGCAAAGACTGGTTACTTCCACGCGGTGCCGTTCCATCGCAGGATCAGAGATTTGGAGCTGGTACGGCTGCTGTTGCTGGTGTCGCCGACGGCCCAGGCACTATCAGCGGAGGTCGCGGTCACGCTGGAAAGGCCGGCGCTGGCACTGGGGCTGGGCTGGGCACCTGCTTCCAGGCGGTGCCGTTCCACCGCTCAATCAGGGTCTTCGTGGGGCCGATACCGGTGCCGGTCTCGCCGACCGCCCAGGCGCTGCTGGGGGAGACGGCGGCCACGCTAGAAAGGTTGGCGTTGGCACTGAGGCTGGGGCTGGGCACCTGCTTCCACGCGGTGCCGTTCCATCGCAGGATCAGGGGCTCGCCGGGGCCGCACCCGCAATTGGTGCTGTCGCCGACCGCCCAGGCGCTGCGGGGGGACGTGGCGGCCACGGCGTCGAGGAAGGGAACGAGGTGCGCTCCGGGGCTCGGGCTGGGCACCTGCTTCCAGGTGGTGCCGTTCCACCGCAAGATCAGCGTCTTGCCGCTGGTACCGGTGATGGTGGAGCCGACCACCCAGGCGCTGCTGGCGGAGGTGGCGGCCACGGCGGACAGGACGCTGCCCGCGGGGGCCGGGCTGGGCACCCGCTTCCAGGAGGTGCCGTTCCACCGCAACATCAGGGGCTTGCCAAAGCCGATACCGCTGCCGGTCGCGCCGACCGCCCAGGCACTATCAGCGGAGGTCACGGCCACGCCGGACAGGACGCTGTAGGTTCCGGGGCTCGGGCTGGGCACCCGCGTCCACACTGTGCCGTTCCACCGCAAGATCAGCGTCTTGCGGCTGGTACTGGTGCCGGTGCTGCCGACCGCCCAGGCGTTCCTGGCAGAGGTCGCGGCCACCTTAGAGAGGGCGCTGCCCGCGGGGGCCGGGCTCGGCACCTGCTTCCACGCGGTGCCGTTCCAGTGCTCGATCAGGGCGCCGCTGCCGATACCACCGACCGCCCAGGCGTTACTGGCAGAAGTCGCGGCCACGCCGCTAAGAGCACTGCTGGTGGTAAGGGATGCCGGGCCCGTGGACCCGGTCCGGGCAGCCGCAGCCGACGATGCGGACGCGACCCCGGCGGCCACTCCCGCCACAAGTAGCGGGACGGCAAAGAACATGAACGGACGCGTGGCGAGCCTACGCGTACGCCCCGGCTGCCACCTTCCCCCTGGACGGCCCACAGGCTCAGCCGGTCCCGTAACCGGGACGGGGCGGCCCGCTGGCATCAGCGGAACAGCCGCAAGAGGGGGCGGGGACGCCGCTCGCAGCCCCGAGCATGACAGGCCGCACAGCCGAAGGCAAACGGCAGATCAGGGACGCCGGTTTGCGGCCTCCTTGTATCAGGCACTCGTGGTCCTGGTTGCGAAAACGTCGTGGACAGGAAGACTGCGAGCAAAGCACCGACACGCGGCCGTGCGAGACGGTCCCTATGAACCTCCAGCTACACAGCTAGGGCAATCGATCAGTTCCAGGAGTGGCCGTTCCAGTGCACGATGAGGGTCTTGGGGTTGCCTGAGCCTGGTTCAGTCGTGCCGACCGCCCATCCGTAGTTCGCTGTCGCGAACGCCAGCCCGTTCAGTTGTGCGGCCGTCGCGGGACTGGTCACGCGGCTCCAGGCGTGGCCGTTCCAGCGGAGGATCAGCGTGTGGCTGCTGCTGCCCGAGGGGTAGCTTCCCGCCGCCCAAGCGGTACCGCCAGGCGCGAACGCGACGGTAAATGGGTCGACCGAGGAGGGGATGGGTGCCTTCACCCAGGCGTGCCCGGTCCACTCGATGCTGATCGGGCCGCCCGAGCCGGAGGTGTTGATGCCGACCGCGAGCGCGGTCCCGTGCGGCCCGGCCGCGATGCCGTTCAGCCAGTGGTAGGTCCCCTGCTCCGGGAACGGGCTGACCCAGCTCCAGGAACTTCCGTTCCAGCGCGCCAGCACGCCGGTGATCATGCCCGTATAGAGGCCGGTCGCGAACGTGGTGGTCGCCGAAGTGGTGGCCACGCCGTTAAGCACGGCGCCGCTCCCTTTCCCGAACGTGGGATCGACGCGGGACCACTTCGCCCCGGCCAGCTTGAAGATCACCGGCGAGGTCTGGGGTACCGAAGGCCCGGTGCTGTGCCAGCCGACCGCCCAGCCGCTCGTCGCGCTGGCCGTCACGGCGGACAGCCTGCCGTTGGCGACCGGCGCGGGGCTGGTCACCGCGCTCCACGCGGTGCCGTTCCAGTGCAGGATGAGCGTGTGCGGGTGTGTGCCACCGCCGGTGCTGCCCACGGCCCAGGCGTCCTTGGCACTGACAACCGTGACCGCAGAGAGTTGCCCTGGCCCGGTGAGCACCTTCGGGCTGGTCACGCGCGACCATTTACTGCCGTTCCAGTGCAGCATCAGCACTTTGTCGGTGGAAGTGGTCCCGGTGTAACCCACCGCCCACGCGTTGCTGTCCGACGCGGCGGCGACACCAGCCAGGCCGCCAGTCGTGCTGTAGCCCGGGGCGGCCGGAAGCGCCCCTCCCGCCTGGTGTCCCGCCGCCGAGGCCGGGCCAGCGACCACGCTAGCCAGACTCACCGGAATGCTAGCCGCCGCGATCGCGAGCATGGCACGCAAAGATACGCGCACAGGACTGCCCCCCAACTTGGCGTCTCGCCGTTCCGAGCCGCGCTGTCCCCACCGAAGGTAACCCCGACGCGAGTCATAAAGCCATAGGCGGGACAACCACTGGGGCGAGCGAGCAGCGACGCCGATGTTCCCATAGGCGCCGTGTCTTGGCGCTAGGCGGTGGCCTCACAGGTCGCGGCGCGTGCATACCCGCGGCCAGCGGTCCAGGCCCATTGCGGCTTCGTGGTCCCTGATCGCCTGCAGCCCCGGGGTGATCTCGGCGTCGTCAAGGACCCGGAACCCGCACCGGGCGTAGTAGGGCGCGTTCCAGGGCACGTGCGCGAACGTGGTCAAGGTCAGCGCGGGCAGGCCGTCGGTCGCTGCGCGGTTCGCGGCGTGGTCCAGCAGTGCCCGGCCCAGCCCGCGGCGGGCGCTGCCGGGGTGGACGGTGACCTGCTCGATCTGCAAGCACCCGTCGACCAGGTCGGCTATCAGGTAGGCGACAGGCTCATCGTCGTCGTTGGCTACCACCCAGAGCCGGTCGGTGTCGCGGCGGGCCGCCATCACCGGCAGCGGGTGTACTGGGCGATCTCGGGCATGCCGATATCGCCGAACATCAGCCCTGCCGCCCGTTCGATGGCCTGCAGGGTGGGGAGTTCTGTCCCGCGGGCCGCCCGAATACACATCAGTTCATTGTCGCTCCACGGGTGCGGCTCCTCCGGCGCTCGCGTGACGCGAGTGACACAGCCCGCCCAGCTCTTAGAGATAGAGTCGGTCACTGTGAAATCGGGCAGTTCGGGCAGTTCTTAGGAGATCATTGCGAGGGGCAGTTTGAGGGGCAAAATGGCGCTGGCGAGTGCTTGTCTGAGCCTGTCTCAGCTTGTGTGAGCTAGCGAATGGCCTGTTCAGGCGGCATTTGCCCTGGTCGGGGAATGGTAGGGTGATTCATGGCATGCAAGAGGCCAGGGGTTCGAGTCCCCTTAGCTCCACTGCGAGGTCTTCACGTTTCAGTGAGGACCATTTTCACGTTTGGGTCTGACGTTTCGGGTGCTTCTTGGGCTGGCTGGGTTCGCTGGCCGTGTCGGGTGTGCTGTATGCCTGGCTGGTTCCTTTGTGCGTGGTGTTGCCGGTTCTCGGGCATGCTGGCGCTGCCCTGCGTGGCGGTGATTTGTGCTGGTGGCGACGCTGGGTTCGGGTGGGGGGTTATGGCGGCGCTGCGGTGAGGTCCGCGATGGTCTTGCGTCGCCGGCGCCGGGTTTTCGGAGGGAGCCCGGCGGCGGCGCGGCGGGCGTTTTGTTGCTGCCGGGTGTTCCAGGCTGCCAAGATGCGCTGGTTGCGGGCGGTGAGCAGGCATGCGGTGAACAGCATGAGGGGTGTTAGGCCCATGAGGCGGCACCAGCCGCGGCTGATGTTGTTGCTGGCGGGGTCTTTGGCGGTGGCGAAGCCGCGTTCGGCGCCGGTGCGGCGGGCGTAGGACCGGCGGTGCGCGGCGGAGGGGTAGTCGTGTTTTTGCGCGGTCTTCGCGGTGACTGTGGGCGGGACGGTGATCGTCTGCTGCGTGCAGCAGGCCTGGGGATGCTCGGGGGGCTGGAGGATCTCTGGGCGGTCCCGGTCTAGCGTCATCGATGAGGGCCGCAGCGGGCAGCGGATCTTGCCCATGGTGGCGGGGCAGGCGGCGCGGTGGTAGCCGTCTTGGTCGTTGCGGGTGAGGCGGCCGAGCTTGTGGCGGGCGAGTTCGGCGGTCTTGCCGTCGTGCGCGGCGGCTTGTTCTGGGGTGGCGCCGGGGGCTAGCGGGCCGAGTTCCAGCAGCGTGCGTGGTGTCTTTGGGCAGTACAGGTTCCCGTTGCTGATGATGGCGCCGTGGTGGGTGCCTTTGGGGCCGCGGTCGTGGGGATGCAGGTCCTGGACGAGGGCGGCGCCGGCGGCGCGCAGCGGCAGCGCCCAGGCGCCGGCGTCGCGGTGGGCGTAGCCGGAGTCGGCGAGCACGTCGCCGAGGGAGATCCCGGCGGCAGGCATCGCGGTCAGCACGGGGACGAGCGCGCGGACCGGGTCGTTGTGGCACGACGACATCGTGAGGCGGCGGGCGAACTCGGGAACGGCGGGCCCGTTTTCCTCGCGCGTCATGATGCCGGCGGAGGTGTAGTAGCCGAAGAACAGCTCGTCTTCACTGCGCAGCAGGTTGTTCTTGCGGTGTCCCCAGGAGGCCTCGGGGTCGGCGCAGTCCCCGCCCCTGGCCGGCGGGGGCCGGGAGAAGGACTCCATGTCGGTCCAGTCCACGGCCAGCGACGTGCTGGCGTCCTTGAACTGGTCCGGGACCGATGCCTCGATCAGGTCATCGCAGATGCGCTGCAGCGCAGCGGAGGGCAGCCCGTCGGGGTGGTCTTTGGCGAGTGCGCCGGCAGCCAGGCCGAAGGTGTACTCGGTCTGCCGGTAAGTCAGCAGGTGCGGGCTGCCGTTCCCGTCTGCGATCACGCCCAGCCGCCGCTGATCATCTGCGGGCAGGCCGGTCAGCGCCTGGTGGACTCGGGTCAGGTGGGCGGGCCGCCCGTCGGCCTGGGTCAGGCACATGCCGGCCAGCAGGGTGCGGACTTTCAGCTGGCGGGTGCGCACCCCAGTGGGGAGCATGGCCTCGATCTGCGGCGCGGCGCCGGAGGCGTCGATGACCGCCTCGAACGCCGCCAGCGCGATCATGGCTGGCGGGCCGCCCCGAGCAGCCGCACCGCCTCGGCCTCGCCGGCCGGCTCCAGCCCGGCGACCAGGTCACCCAGGCGCTGCGAGCAGGTGATCCCGGCCGCGTGCAGGAACGTGGCCAGCCCCAGCAGCCCGGCGCAGTCGGCCAGCCAGGTGGCCCGCAGCCGGCTGGTATCCAGCCGGGGCAGCCCAGCCCCGCCAGCCAGGCTGGAGTTCAGCCGGGCAGTCACGTTCTTGCGGGCGGCTTGCGTCCCGCCGGTGACCAGCCCAGCCCCGGCGGACGCGGCGGCAGCCAGCAGCGGGGCATGGTAGCGGGCTAGCACCGGCACCGCCCGCGGCCGCGCGCCGCGGACGGCGACGATCACGCCGCCGGACCGGGCGATCACGTCGGTGCCGCGGATGCCCCGCAGGTCACCGCGGATCAGCCCAGCACCCGCGCCGAGGCAGACCAGCCCCGCCGCCCGCGCCTGGCGCCCTACCGTCGGCTGCGCGGCCGCCAGCGCCAGGTACCCGGCGATCTCCGCCGGGCTGTAGGGAGCCTTGGCCCGCTCCCTGGGCAGCGCCGCATCCCGCGGGTGCAGCTGGGGGACCACCCGGCGGGCGATGAACCGCTGGTTGGTCCGCAGCGTCCGGCGCGCGGAACCGGTCAGGCCCGGCGCGGCCAGCGCGAACCGCTCGATGACTGAGGGGTGGAACACCACCTCCGGCACCAGTTCCAGCCCCAGCGACGCCGCGAAGCCCGCGAGCCGGGCCGCCGCCCACAACAGCGCGTTCGCCCTCTTCCGGCCGGGCGGGGCGGCCTGCTCGACCACCAGCCGGGCCAGGTCCGCGGCCCGCGGCGGCACCGATACCGGCTGCCAGCAGCTGATGTACTCGGCTACCTCAGCCCTTCCCATACAGCACTTATACTTAATGAGATGCGTGAGATGTGGGACCCCGGCTGCGAAAATGACAACGTGTCGCCCACCCCGGCCCAGAAGGCCCAGGCCGCCCGCATCGCTGCCGAGATCACCGCCCGCCTCGCCGACGTCAGCTTCGCCCTGCCCGGCACCCTCGCCGACCGGATGACCCGCTGCGGCCACCCGGCCTGCCGCTGCCACGCCGACCCGCCCCAGCTGCACGGCCCTTACCACCAGTGGACCCGCAAAAAGGACGGCAAGACCGCCACCCGAATCCTGACCGACGACCAGCACGCCGACTACCAGCCCTGGTTCGACAACCACCGCCGCCTGCGCGCCCTGATCGCCGAACTCGAAGCCCTCAGCCTCGACATCGCCGAAACCGACCCCCGCTGGAACCGTTAGCCAGCCAAGACAAACGTGGCAGCGCGCTCCTTAACCTGTAGGCACCCCCCTGCACCAGCCAGCAAACGTCCAGGTAAAACCCAAACGTGAAGACCTCACTGCACTTCAAAGGCACAATATCGAACGCCTAGCCGGTGGTCGCCACCACAGTTGAGGGGCACTGTGAGGGGCAGGCACCACGAGCACGCCCGGTTGGCTGACCAGCGGAAACCTTGAATGTCGGCGTATTTCGCCCTGTCGTGAGAGGTTTGCTGTGGGCAACAGGTCATCGGCCCGCGATGTGAGGTTCCGCAGGTATCCGACTGGCGGGCTGCGGGCGGCCTGGCCGCCGGCTAATCCGCTGCTAGTGTCCCGCGCCTGAAATTCGTTGAAGATATCGGGCCAGGGAGTCGAGGATTTCTTCGGCGGTCTTCTTCCAGACAAACGGCTTGGGGTCAGCGTTCCAGCCCTCGATCCAGGCACGGATGTCTTTTTCCAGGGCTTGCACGCTCTTGTGGGCGCCGCGGCGGATCATCTGATCGGTCAAGAACCCGAACCACCGCCCGGCCTGGTTGATCCACGAGGACCCGGTCGGGGTGAAGTGCAGGTGGATCCGGGGGTGGCGGGCCAGCCACGCCTTGACCGCGGGGGTCTTGTGGGTGCCGTAGTTGTCGCAGATCACGTGGATGTCCAGGCCCTCGGGCACGGTCTTGTCGATGGTGGCCAGGAACTTTTTGAACTCGGCCGCCCGGTGCTGGCGGTGCAGTTCGGAGATCACCGTGCCATCAGCGATGTTGAACGCGGCGAACAAGCTGGTGATGCCGTGCCGGACGTAGTCATGGGTGCGCCGCTCGGGCATGCCCGGCATCATCGGCAGCACCGGGGAGGACCGGTCCAGCGCCTGGATCTGGCTCTTCTCATCCACGCACAGCACCACCGCCTTGTCCGGCGGGTTGTGGTACAAGCCCACGACGTCCACGACCTTCTCCACAAACAGCGGGTCAGAGGACAGCTTGAAACCATCGGCCAGATGCGGCTTGAGGCCGAAGTCCCGCCAGATCCGCCCGACCGTGGACTTGCTCAGCCCCGACCGGCGCGCCATCGAGGCCCGCGACCAGTGCGTCGCGTGCTGCGGCGCCTGCTCCAGCGTTGCCGCAATCACCTCCTCGACCCGGTCCAGGGTGATCGACGGCGGGCGCCCGGGCCGGTCCTCATCCAGCAGCCCATCCAGCCGCCGCGCGATGAACCGCGCCCGCCACTTGCCCACGGTCTGCGGCCAGATGCCAAGCTCCGCGGCGACCTGCTGGTTCGTCTTGCCGTCCGCGCACCCCAGCACGATCCGGCAGCGCAGCGCCAGCGCCTGCGACGACTTCGCCCGCCGCGACCACCGCACCAGCGCCGCCTGCTCCTCTCCAGACAGCACCAGCTCAGCCATCGGCCGCCCCATCTTCGCCATGAGGCCAAGCCTATACTTCTTCAACGAATTTCAGGCGCGGGACACTAGATGACCTATGCGAAGGTCAGTGGTCGTAGGCGGTGAGTGAACGGTAGACCGGTGCAGCGGTGTGGTCGTTGTGCCAGATCGCCGCGGTCAAGGCCAGGATGCGCTGCAAGACGCGGACCATGACTCCGGCGGCAGTGTGGCCGCCGTGTCGTTCGAGGGCCGGGCTGGGCTTGAAGGTCTGGTTGATCGACTCGATGGTCTGGCGCAGTGGCTTGAACAACGGCGCACCGGGCCGTTCGGGTTCGCCTTTGCGGGCAGGGTGCAGCAGTTTGAGCTGTTCAGCGCCGAGGGTGGCGCCGGCTAGTGGATCTTGATTTTAGGGTCGGGTATGACGGTGGCCGACTGGCGGGGGGCGAGTGGCCGGGGGTCCACGGGCCCCGGGGTTCCTTCCTGACCTTGACACCGCATCGTGTCAAGCCTAGCTTTGAAGCGCTTCAATTGTCCGCTGGCACCACCGTCGGGGTTCGCATCGACCGGTTTAGTACCAGCTGAGCTGAGTGGTCCTCGGTTATGGAGGTCGCAGGCCGTGCGAGCCGTCAGATACGAGATGCCCGGCGGGTTCTCGGTAGCGGATATGCCAGTCCCGCGTCCTGGACCGGGTGATGCGCTGGTGCGGATGACCGCCGCCGGTGTCTGTGGGACCGACCTGCACATTCACGACGGTGACTTCTTCGCTAGCTTCCCGCTGACACCGGGTCACGAGATGGTCGGGGTGGTGCAGGAACTCGGTGAGGGTGCCGACGATCGGCTGCTGGGACAGACGGTCGCCGTCAATGGGAACTGGGGATGTGGCCGGTGCGCCTTCTGTGCGGCCGGGGACCGGCTGCTGTGCCGGGACCTGGTTGCGATCGGCGTGACCCGCGATGGTGGGTTCGGGGAATATGTGCTCGCGCCTGCTGGCCAGTGTTTCCTGGTAGGGGACCTGACCGCAGACGTGTCGGTGATGGTGGAGCCGACTGCTTGCGCGGTGCATGGCCTTGATGTCTTGGGTATGCGACCGTCCGCGGACGCGCTGGTGATTGGCGCGGGTCCGACGGGCCTGATCTTGGCGCAGCTGCTCATGCATAACGGTGCAGCGCGGGTCACGACTGCAGGCCCGACGGCCTTCAAGCTGGACGTGGCCAGGGCCCTGGGAATCGATGGCACGGTCCTTCTCCCGCCGGACATCGAGTCGAGGATGGCGGCGCTGCGGGAGCGTGCCCCCGATGGGTTCGATGTGGTGGTGGACGCCACGGGGTCGGCCGAGGTGAGCGCGATGAGCGTGCGGCTGGCTAAGGATGGCGGGACTGTGCTGTGGTACGGGGTGATGGCGCCGGAGGACATGGCTGCGGTGAGCCCGTATGAGGTGTACCGCCGGCAGCTTTCCATTAAGGGGTCTTTTGCCCAGGTCGAGTGCTTCTCGCGGGCGATCGCTGCGCTTCGGTCCGGGCGGGTCAAGACGACCGGGATCATCACGCATCGTTTCGGCCTGGATCAGTTTGGTGACTGCCTGGAGGTGGTCCGAAGCGACCGCTCTTGCCTCAAAGCGATCATCGAAATATAGCTGCCTGAGCATTCACGCTGGAGTGTGGCCATGCTTCCTGAGTTCGGCTTTAGTATCACCCCCGGACCGGCCGTCGGCGTCGCCGACGAATTGCGCCGGGTGGAGAAGCTGGGGTACCACCGGATCGGCGTATGGGACTCGCCGGCGCTGTTTCGTGAGCCCTGGACGGTGCTGGCGGCGATCGCGCCCGCCACAACGCGGCTGCGGCTCGGCACGTGGGTGACCAATCCGCTGACCCGGCATCCTGTCGTCACCGCTAGCGCTGCCGCCACAGTGGATGACCTAGCCCCAGGCCGGGTCTATCTCGGTATCGGGTCAGGCGGTACCGGGGCCTGGAACCTCGGACTGGCCACCGCCAGCCTGGCCCGTCTGGAACGGTATGTACACGCAGTACGCGGGCTGCTCCGGCGCGGAACCGCAGTATTCGAGGGCACCGACGTCACGCTGCCGTGGGCAGGCGAGCGTAATATCCCGATCATCATTGGGGCGCACGGCCCGCGCTCTTTGCGGCTGGCTGGCCGCATCGCGGACGGGGTGGTCATCGGGCTGGGTGTCTCGCCGGAGGCCATCAATGGGTCGCTGGAGCAGTTGGCGGCGGGCGCGGCGGAGGCGGGCCGTTCGGTGGATGACATCGAGGTCTGGTTCACTTGTTTCTGGTTCGTCGACGAACAGCCAGGCGTCGCGGTGAAGCAGGGCCGGTGGGCGTCCACGGCCTTTGCGCTGCATTTCGTCCGCGGCGGCGTAGAGGGAAAGTTCCTGCCGGAGGATATGAAGGCCGCCGTGCGCGAGCTGGGAGAGTCATATGACCTGTCTGTGCACGGGTCGGTGCCGGAGAGCAAGCAGCAGGAGTACGTAGAACTAGCCGAGCAGCTGGGCGTGGCCGATTACCTCCTCGACCGGTTCGTGTTCGCCGGCACGCCCGCCGAGGTGGAAAGCCAGGTGCGCCGCGCCATAAGCGCCGGGGCGCGCCGGTTCGACGGAGCAATCGATGCTGACTTGCCCGAGCATGAGACGCGGGTGACTAGTTGGGGGCGGCTGGTACTGCCACGGCTACAGGCCGGCAGCCCGGTTTCTGCCAGCTGAGGAGACTGGATGGAGTCGTTTGACACGCTTGTTCGTGGCGGCCTGGTCGTGACGCCCGGCCAAGAGGCGGTTCTGGACATCGGCATCCGTGAGGGGCGCATCGCCGCCATCATGTCGCCTGGCTTGCGTGCTGAGGCCCGCGACGAGCTCGACGTCGCCGGGAAGGTGGTACTCCCGGGGGGCGTGGAGTGCCATGCCCACATATTCGAGCCGATGCACCGCGGTTGGCTGCAGGGCAGCGACGATAAGAACGTGTGGCTGCAGTCACCCGAGGGTGCCACCAGGGCAGCGGTATGCGGGGGCACTACCACCGTGCTGTCGTTCGCGTTTACAGCCGTCCACGTCGCGGGGGAACCGCTGGATGTCACCGCTGCGGTCGCGGAACGGCAGGGCATCTTCGCCGGGCACTCGTTTTGCGACTACGCGTTCCACCCGGTTTTGACCGGCGCGGTGCCGCAGCCGACACTCGATTCGCTGGCCGAGGCGATCCGCTCAGGAACGCCCACCGTCAAGATCTTCACCACAGATGTGACCTCCGCCCAGACCGGCATAATGATCGACACTGGGTCACTAATGGAGGTCATGCAGGTGTGTGCTCGCCATGGCGGGCTTGTGATGGCACATACCGAAGAAGATGGCCTGATCAAGCACATGGAGGCCAAGCTCAAGCATGAAGGACGCGCGCAGCTCCGCAACGTCCGGCTGGTTCACTCCGACCTGGGCGAGGAAATAGCGTTCCGGCGGATCCTGCGCCTGGCTGAGGCTTCCGCGTGCCCGTTGTACCTGGTCCACGTCGCAGGGCCAGGCGGCCTAGAGGCGCTGCGGGACGCCCGCCGCGGCGGGCAGGCCGCCTACGGCGAGACGTTGCACAACTTGCTGTGCTTCAGCGAGGAGGACTACAGCAACCCCGACGGCGCCAAGTACCACATCGCCATGGGGCTGCCCAACAAACAGGCGAACCAGGCACTGTGGGAAGGCCTGGCAGACGGCTCGCTGTCCACGCTTGCCACCGACGAATACACCACCTCCTACCAGGTGAAGATGAGCGGCTTTGACATTGAGTCAACACCGGGCGGCCATGTTGGCATCGAAACCCGCGGCGTCATCGGATTCTCCGAGGGATACATGAAAGGCCGCCTGAGCCTGCGCCGATTCGCTGAGGTCTTCGCCACCAACCCGGCCCGCATCATGGGCCTGTACCCGCGGAAAGGCGTGATCGCTGTCGGCAGTGATGCCGATCTGGCGGTATGGGATCCGGACAGGTCGCTAACGATCACGATGAACATGTTGCATCACGACTCGGACTACAGCCCCTGGGAAGGCTGGCAGGTGCAGGGCTGGCCGGTGATGACCTTGTTGCGCGGCAAGGTCATGGCAGCTGATGGCCGCGTGCTGGGCACGCCCGCCGATGGCCGCTGGCTCCCCCGAACGGTAGCGGATGAGCTGCGGACCGGGCCGGTGGTATGACCGCCACGTCGGGCAAGCGCCGCCGGCCGGATAGGTCGCGGAAATGGGTGACGATGGCCGATGTCGCCCGCGCGGCCAACGTCTCTATCGGCACGGTGTCGCATGTGCTATCGGGGGCGCGCGCTGTTCGCCCGGAAACCCGGGAGCGGGTGGAGGCCGCCATCGCGGAGCTGGGTTTCCAGCGGGACAGCGTTGCGCGCGCGTTGGTGCGGCGGCGGACACAGACGATAGGCATGCTGATTCCCGATGTAACGAATCCGTTCTTCGCCGACTTGATCTGGCGGGTCGAGCAGGCCTTGGCCACAGTCGATCACGCCCTGATCTGCGGTAACTCAGGGAACGATCCAGACCGGGAGCACCGATACCTGCAGAGCTTCCTGGAACGCCGCGTCGATGCGATCATCGTGGGGGTGGCTGGCGGACAGAACCTGGACTTCTTGCGCAGCGTGGGCAAGGAGACCCCCACGCTGTTCGTCGACCGTGTCATCGACGAGGACGGCTGGGACAGCGTCCGCTGCGA
Source organism: uncultured Actinomycetes bacterium (assembly GCA_963703605.1). GTDB lineage: Bacteria > Actinomycetota > Actinomycetes > Streptosporangiales > Streptosporangiaceae > DASXKD01. The sequence continues at coordinate 56,816 of CAVPFC010000053.1, read as the reverse complement.
CAACACCGCAGGCATGGCCATGGTCGTTGACCACCTGACCGGCCTTGGTCACCGCCGGATCGCGCTGATCAACGGTGAGCCGGGCCTGCCGACCACGACGGAGCGGGAGCGTGCGGCGCGGACGCGGCTCGCCGAGCACGGCATCGAGTTGATGTCGGCCACTACGGGCGCCTTTACGCTGGAGAGCGGTCAGGAGCAGGGCCGCGCCCTGCTGGCGGCAGCTCGCGTCCCGACCGCGGTCTGCGCGGGCAACGACCTGCTCGCCATGGGCATGATGCGCGCCGCGGCCGAAGCTGGGCTGCGCGTCCCAGACGACATCAGCGTCGCGGGCTATGACGACATCGCCTACGCCGACTATGCGTCCCCGCCGCTGACCACCGTGCGGCAGCCGGTGGGCGACATCGCCCAGGAGATCGTGCGGCTGGTGTCTGAGCGGCTGGCCGGGCGTGAGGGCACGGCACAGCACGTCACCCTCGTCCCCGAACTACGCGTGCGCGACTCCACCGCCCCAGTGCCGCTGCCATGACAGCCGGCTTCCGCTACGAGCTCGTCGGCCTTCTGGGCTGCCCAGTCAGCGAGAACCCGACTGGGCCGATGATGGAAGCCGGCTTCGCCGCGGCGGGACTGCCCTGGCGCTACCTCACCTTGGAGGTCACTCCCGAAGGACTCGGCGACGCGGTCCGCGGTGCGCGGGCCATGGGATTCCGCGGTTTCCACTGCACCATCCCGCACAAGGTCGCGGTCCGTGACCACCTGGACAGCATCGGCGCGACCGCTGCACACACCGGTGCTGTCAACTGCGTGGTGCACCGCGGCGATGAGCTGGTAGGAGAGAACACCGACGGCAGGGGGCTCCTGGATTGCATCAAGCAGATCACCGACCCAGCCGGCTCTTACGCTGTCGTGCTCGGAGCCGGCGGCGCGGCGCGGGCCATCACTGCCGAACTCGCCGCGGCAGGCGCGGCGGTGATCACCATCGCCGGCCGAGATCTCGCCCAAGCCACCAAGGTACGCGAGCTCTGTGAGCAGATGCCCAGGCCGGGTGGTAGGACGCTCCTGGCGATCGCCAGCCGGTGGACCGGCGACTACCAGGTTCCGGCGCAGTGCGATCTTCTGGTGAACGCCACGCCGGTCGGCCTGTACCCCGACGTTGGTGCCCGGGTGGCGCTGGCTGTGGATACGATCCCGCAGCGGGCCATCGTCGCCGATGTCGTGGCCAACCCGCCTGTCACCGGGCTGATCAGCGCGGCCCGCGAGCGTGGCTGCCGGACGGTGACCGGTGCCGACATGCTGGTCGCACAGGCGGCTCTGTCCTTCCATCTGTGGACCGGCCGCGCCGCGCCGCGCGACGTGTTGCGCGAGGCCCTGCTCAGCGTCCTGCACCAGTAGCGCCCGCCGCCGGACCGCCCGGTTTGGGCAGCGACGATGACCGCGGGGTTGGCCGCCCCGCCGGCCGGGCAGCCCAGGCCATCACACGGGTGGTTGCAGCTCCGGGATCAGGCCAGCCCAGTGATCGAACTCAGCAGCTAGAGCTTCCGCGAACGGCTTATCCAAGAACGCCGCCGCCAGCGCATGGCGGTTGATGCGCCACAGCTCGCCGACGGTCAGCCCGGTGTGGCGCATCGCCCGCAGATACTCCTCAGTAAGCGTGATGTCCGAAATCGTTGGGTCGTCGGTGCTGATCGTGACCGGAACGCCTATCCGGTGCAGCCGGGCCACCGGGTGCTCGGCCAGCGACGCGACGCTCGCCGCCTGCACATTGCTGGTAGGGCACAAATCCAACGTGATACTCCGGGCGCGCAACTCCGCGCAGAGCGGAGAATCCTCGATCGCACCGACACCATGCGCGATGCGTTCGGGGCCGACGGCCAGGGCCCGGCGCACTCCCTCCCCGCCGTCATGCAACTCGCCGGCATGAAGCGTGATACGCATACCTGCAGCCCGCGCGGCATCGAACGCCGCCCGATGCACTAGCGGATCAGGGAACTCATCTTCCAGGCCGGCCAAATCGAAGCCGACAACGCCTTCCTCGCTGAAACCGGCCGCCACCTCGGCTAGGCGCACATTGTCCGCCGGATCGTGGGAGCGCACGGCCACGCAGATCAGCCGCACCTCGGTCCCAGTCTTAGCGCCAGCCATCTGTGCACCATGGCTCACAGCTCCGATGCCCTCGGCGAGGGGAAGGCCGCGCTCAGTGTGCAACATCGGCGCCCAGCGGATCTCGCAGTAGCGGACCCGGTCGGCGGCTTTCGCCTGGACCAGCTCAACCGTCACCCGCTCCAACGCCTCGGCGTCCTGCATCAGGCTCACCGGCAGGCCGAAGGCATCCAACAGCGCCGCCTGGGATTCGGTGGACCCGGGCGCGACAAGCGCAGCGAACATATCGGCGTAGGTGCGCGGCGCGTCAATGCCACGAGTCCGCGCTAGCTCAAGCGCGGTGTCGACTCGCAGCGCGCCGTCGAGATGCAGATGCAGCTCTGCCTTGGGCATCGAGCCAAGGAGGCGCCGAAGCGCTTGCCCTGTCAGGACGGGGTGGTTCTCGGCGTCCACTGCGGGCCGGCTAGGACAGCCCGGGATCGGCTGGTGACACCGTGCCGGTCACGCGGCCACCGGGCAACACCGAAGAGGTGACGTTCGCGCCGATCTCAGCGCGTACACGCGACCTGGCGAGCAGGTAGTAGACCAATCCGCCGACACCAAGGCCCAGGAACGCGGAGAAATCTGCGCCGCCGGCCGCCTTGGACAGCGGGCCGACGAAGATGCTGGTGTCGATCGCCAGCAGGGCCGCGCCCATCCCGAGAAGCTGGGCGATGACCGCCGGGATGTTCCAGCCGTTGCTGCGCCAATACAGCCCGCCGCGCTCGGCGAGCAGGTCTGCGCTGCGGTACTGGCCGCGGCGCAGCGCCCAGTCGACCAGGTAGATCGCCGTCCATGGCGCCGCCCACACAATGATGAAGAGCAGGAAGTCACCAAGCACGGTGTTGAACTTGTTGGAAAACACCGTGACTGCGGTCAGCGCCGCGCAGAACGTGGTGTCGATCAGCGCAGCCTGGTACCGCTTGACCTTCAGCCCGATCGCCTGCAACGTCAAGCAGGACGAGTACAGCACCACGCAGTTGCCCGCCAGCAGCTGGAAAATGATGACGACGAGGTAGGGGACCAGGAACCAGGCGCTGAACACCTTCGGCAACCCGGAGATCGGGTTACTGGCCGCGGGAACGGCGGTTGCGACGAAAGCTCCCAGGAACATCATCAGCGTGGACGGCAGGAAGCCACCGAGACTGACCCAGCGGAAGATCGCCCGCTGCGAGGTCTCCTTCGGCAAGTAGCGCGTGTAGTCGCTGCCGTTGTAGTTCCAGCCCAAGCCGGTGACCGAGAACACGATTGCAAAAGCGATCGCGACCGTCGCAAAGCTGGCACCTGGGTGCGCACTCAGATGCACCTTGGGTGCCGCCAGGATCGCCAGGATGACGAACAGGGCAAAGAATGGCAGCGTCAGCCACTTGAGCACCTGCAGGATGGTCGCGTGGCCAAACAGGGGCAGGATCAGCTGCAGGGCGGCGATGGCAAGGATGAGCACCACCTTCACCCCGGTGCCGGCGTTACCGCCGAACTTCGCAATGATCGCCACCGCAGCGAATGTCGCCAGGACGAGCCCCTCGATCTCGAATCCGACCTGAGTCAGCCAGTTCAGCACTGAAACCGATTGGCCGCCGCGGTGGCCGAAAGGAGCACGGGTAATGACGAATACCGAGGTGCCCGCCTGTGGGCCTTGCAGACTGGCGAGACCGAGCAGGACATAGGTGAGGTTGCCGATCACGATCACGGCCGCTGCCTGGGCCAGCGACAGGCCGAGCGAGATGATCACGGCCCCGTAGACGACGTAGCCGATGTTCACCAGCGTCCCCGTCCACATCCAGAACAGATCGCGGGGCTTACCCCGGCGTTCCGCGGCCGGGATGTAGTCGATGCCACGCTGCTCGACCTTGAAGGCCTCCTCGGGAGGCAATACCGGCGCTGACTCGATGCTGCTTTCGGCTGTCTCGCTCATGAGGCCCTCCTTCAGGAATGCCTGCGCGCGCCTTCCCGGCCAGCCTTGGGATCGCGGCATCGCCGTCGCCGGGGTGGTCCTTGCCACGATCCGCCTGTTTCCGCGACTGGTATTGAAGCGCTTCAAAGACCGGCTGAAGGAACAGTAGGCTTCGGCCTGCCGGGGTGTCAAGGTGCAGTGCATCACCGCGTATCGAGCAGCGTCCGGCCCGCTGCCGAATCCGTGCCGGGAACGATGGGAAGACTTGATCATGGATAACTCAGCCGCGGCTAACAGGACCGACGATGCAGCGGATGGCAGACCCCCGGGCGTGCCCGACCCAGGTCCTCGGGCCCGGGATCTGGGCATCGTGGTGGGCTACGGCACGCCTGGGCTCTCGAACGCAATCACGGACGTGGCGGGCGTGCGGGTCGGGCACTGCTCGCTCATCTCCGGTCATGGGCGGCTGGTCGTGGGGGAAGGCCCCGTACGGACGGGAGTTACCGTCGTGCTGCCAGGACCGGAACCGTGGGCGAATCTCGGTCTACGCGGGATGTCACCGGCTGAACGGCAACGGCGAGCTCACGGGGCTGGAATGGGTCCGCGACTCGGGGCTGCTGACCTCACCGATCGGGTTGACAAACACTCAGAGCGTCGGAGCAGTGCGGGACGGGCTGGTGCGAGCGGAGGTCGCAGCCCGCGGCCAGGGCTTGTACTGGAGCTTGCCGGTGGTGGGGGAGACCTAGGATGGGCTTCTTAACGACGTGCATGGTCCGCACGTGCGGCCAGACTACGTCCTACAGGCATTGACCGCCGCGGCTGCCGGAGCCGTCGCCGAAGGCAGCGTCGGATCCAGGGTGGGTGTGACCTGCCACGGTTTCAAAGGCGGCATTGGGACTGCGTCCCGGGTCGTCGCGGAGCAGGACGGCGGGTTCACCGTCGGTGTGCTCGTGCAGGCCAACCATGGCCGCCGAGAGCGGCTAACGATAAACGGCGCCCTGGTCGGACGGTACCTGACGGCTCACGCAGTCGCCTTGCCCGACCCACCCGAGACGGGCCAGCGACCCAGCGGAGGCGGCTCCATAATCGTTATCATCGCCACCGACGCGCCGCTGCTGCCACATCAGTGTCAGCGGTTGGCGCAGCGGGCGGTAATCGGCATTGCCCGCACCGGCGGCACTGGGGAACACTACAGCGGCGACTTGATTATCGCCTTCGCAACCGGAAACCGCCTCGAGCAGAGCTCCTACGAGGCTCCGGGCCATCGCCATACGACGTGCGTACCGTCGGCGATTCATACCTGTACCCGTTGTTCGACGCCGCCGCGGAATCGACAGAAGAGGCGATCGTCAACTGTCTGATCACGGCGCGCACCGTGACGGGTCGCGATGACATCACCGCGCACGCAATCCCGCCTGGTCAGGCCGCATTTGCCCTGGTCGCGAAATGCCAGGGTGATTCATGGCATGCAAGAAGCCATGAGGTTCGAGGCCCGTCCGGCCATATGGTCAGGGCCCGCACGACGTCCCCGATCTCTGACGCCTCGAGCCTGTCGGAGCCTTCGCAGGCTGACGACGACGATCGTGGTGAGTTGGCCGTAATCCCGTCCTCGGCGGCGTTCGGGGAAGATCGGCCCTGTGACGCCCCCGAATCTGAAACTTGATCTGACTGGAAACTTCATCCAGGCCAAGTGGGGCTAGCGACACCTTCCTCCGACCGGCTGGCTCGGCCAGACGCTCAGTGAGCCTGGTCCTGTTTGTCGGGTCCCAGGAACTGCTCGTGGAGCGGCCGTCCTGAAACCAGCCTGGACGGCCAGTGTGTGCTGGTTGCGTACGCGGATCCGGAGCTTCCTGGTCTGCCTGGAGGGCTCTCCGGGGGTGTCCAGGCGCCTGGCGTGCCGAGCAGTTGCTGGATGGCTTCGAACGATTCCGCCAGGGCGGCCTGCACGTCGCCGGGCCTGCCGAGTTCATGGCCGCCGATCTCATGGGCGAGGTAGTTACGGAAGGCCGCGTCGCGGTAGGGCGAGGTCCGCCAGGCATCCAGGAGCTGGGGCAGCGTCCGGCCTTTGCGCTGGAGGAGGGCCTGGCAGCCTTCCAGCTCTTCCAGGTCCATCACGGTGAGCGGCTGCACGGTGCCGTCCGGCCGGTGTCCTTCGGCGGTGAGCTGCTCGTTGATGTAGCGGATGGTCAGCGGGTTGATCGGGAACTGGCCGCTGATCACCACGACCGGGAAGATCCTCGCTGGCGGGGCGGTGAGCGGGGAGGCTTTTGGCTGTCGCCGGCGCAGCAGGTTGGCTGCGGTCACGTACAGCTGGCGGGCCTTATATAGCACGATCCGTTCCGTGTCCTGCACGAAGGACTCGCGGTTGGCCAGCTCGCGGGTCTGGACCTTCACCGTGCCGGAGACGACCTCGGCGAGCACGACGTCGCCGCCGAAGTCGATCCCAGCGTCGCAGTTCTTGGTGCGCGGGAACGCGGCCTGCAGTGCCTCTTCCGTAAAGAACGCCCGCCCGCCGGCGAGCAGGGACGGCGCCATCTGGCGGAGTTGGTCCTCGACCCGGGTCTCGACGATCTCGCCCCATACCTGGGTCCACGAGCCCCGGGCTCGCTCACCGTAGACGTTCTTCTCATGGTCGTGCACCAGCCAGTACAGGCCCCGGGTCACTCGCTCGATCACGTACCGCTCATCGAGTACGACGACGTCGTCGCCGAGGCGTAGCAGGGGCCTGACCTGGAGCGGGCGCATCTGCCACGGCTGGGGGCACTGCCGCAGCTCCTCAGCCAGGGCAGCGGGCGTAGAGGAAAACAGGCCGAGGAACTTCTCGACATCGGCACGCGGGATCGTCATGGCCGGAGCGGCCACTGCCTTGACCCGGACCGGGTCACCCGGCCCGCGACCCTGGAGGTATCCCCAGTACGCGAACGCGAGGGTGATCATCTCATCGAACCCGATGCCTGCCGCCTCGCGTAGCATGTCCGCCGGCGGCAGCCGGGGGGTGTACCGCTTCAGGCGGGTCCCGTAGTCCAGCCAGAGCTTCCGGTACCGGGCGAGCAGGTCTCCGTTGTCATCGCGGTCGTTGAACAGGTTATTGGCGTTCATCTCCATCGCCAGCGACTCCGCCGTGCCGCAGAACCGGGCCTCGCCCGGTCGCCGTTCCTGGTGCAGGGCGTCGCCGGCAAGGTGAACGAGCAGCACCGCCGCGGTCTCCGGATCGATGCCGTCCAGGCTGGCTTCGAGCGCGGGGGGCGGGGCGGCCTCGGCGGCTGCTGCGGGCGGGAGCAGGACCTGCCGCATCGCGCGCAGTACGAGTTGGCGAGCCAGGAACCAGCGGCGGAACCCGTCGATGCCCCCGGCCATCGCCCGGCGGACAGTCTCTGCAGCATCAGGGGCGATGCGTTCCAGGAACCGCTTCGCGAAAGGCTCGGTCAGCTCATCCGAGGTGGCGGCATGGTTGAGGATCGCCAGCTGGCACAGGTACTCCTCGGCCGAGAACCGAGCCAGCAGCACGCGGATCCAGGCATCACGGTCGAAGTTCCGTCCGCGCGCGGCCTCGAACGGAGCCAGGTACTCCAGCGAGGGCAGATAAACCCTCACCAGGTTGTCCAGCCACGCATGCCCCTCTGGAACCGGCGTCAGGCCGAGCATCCACGCCGTCGCAGGGATACCGGGCAGCACCAGCCCGGACGACGTCGTCCGGGCCGGGACCGGCGCCGGCCTCGGGACCGGTACGAAGAGTCCGTCGGGTGACCTTATCCCCCCGTTCATCCCGCCGACATTACAGTCAAGAGGTCACCAGCCTGGCCAAGTGCAATCCGCTGGGGAGATGCTGACCGATGACCCAGCCAGCCGGGGGCCGTGACTCGGGTAGGCTCGCCCGTCTAAGCTCCCATAGCGGGCTCATGAATGGGTCACTGTGCGTTTGCGTGGAAGAGGCCAGACCAACCCCGACCACCGGCTGCGCCCGAGCGCATTGCTTACCGCTTCTAGCAGCCGAATAGCGGGCATTGCCCGTGCGCATACTCATGCATTGCTTGGCATATTACATCGAAGCTTGATGGGCCACGATAATCGCTGGCTCGACTGCGGCATTCCGTTATCAGGACAAGTCTGCCGAATCTGGCGTGGCAGTGTTGTTTGAGGCCGGTGGTAATGGCTGGGGACAGGTCGGCCAGTTAGGTTTGGCTCGGCCCTGGTGGAAGTGCCACCAGCACCATGATCTCGGGCCACCTTGTGCGAACGGGCCTGCCAGTCTCGCCAGCCACCGCCGGCCAGGTGCTGGCCCAGGCGACGGTCCACCCGCACAAGAGGCACGGCCGGCTGCCACCATCGGCCTGGGTGTGAACGGCCCACCGTCGGCCCGTACGCCGGCACCATCGCGGCACAGATGGCCGAGGGCGCTCGGCATGTCCCGGCGGCCATCTGTCGGAAGATCCGCGAGTGCGGGCATCGCCGGCCCGGCGGGTGTTGGCCAGGCTCAGTTTCGGGCAGATGCGGAGCGAGCGATGGTGAGGTACCAGCAGCCACCCGTGAGATTCAGCGCCCCAAGAGCCAGGAAGAAGGCTGCCCATCCGTAGACGCCGTACGAGAGGCACACGATGCCCGCGGCGGCCGCGACAGTGCCACCGGCAATATGCCCGATCCCATAGAAGCGGAGGTGGCGGTATGCCCATGGCGGGATCAGGCGGTAGATGCCGGGTCGCGGGGGAGATGCCCACGACCCGCGCGGGCCTTTCCGAAGGTCGGGGAAGGGCGTGTAGTCGAATACCTGGCTGAATCTGGCTCCGAATGCGGACTTAGGTGCGTTCATCGGGATGCCTCCTGTCGGCTGCGGCGTCTGCCGCTGCGCTGGCCGGTTTCCGGCCCTGCGCCATAGGTTCGCCCGGCCTGCCAGGTCAGCGGCAGGGGTCGTTTCGCCCCTCTTGCCGCGCCGCCATGGGCGGGGTGGAATCACCCACACCGCCGCGTGGGCGAGTGACCGCCCGGCCAGGCAGGCTGCGCAAGACCAGGGCCGGGTTAGACCAGGCCGGCGCTGAGGGCCAGGCGGGTGAGGTCGGCGCGGCGCCGGCACCCGGTCTTATCGCGGATGCGGTCTAGGTGCGAGCTGACCGTGCGCACGCTGATGTGCAACTGCTCGGCGATCTGCGCATCGGTGTGACCGCGGGCGACCAGGGTGAGCAGCTCCCGTTCCCGGGGGCTGAGCGCATCCAGGCCCGGCGCCGCGACCGGCGGCTCTGGGCCGGCAGCCGTGAGCATGAGAACGTACTCGGCCGCGGTGACCAGGCTCATCGCCTTGCCGCGTTCCTCGGCCGCCCGCGCCCGGGCCGGGCCGAGCGCCAGCCGGGCTCCGCGCAAGGGTTCCTGCCGCTGGAACCAGCCCTCGGGCAGATCCGGATGCAACGGGACCGAGAACCTCTCGTGCCCCAGCGCGACCACCGCGGCCCATACCGTGACGGCCTCGGCGGGGCGTCCGGTCCAGGCGCACAGGTACCCGCAGCAGTCCAGGTCCTCGAGCACCTTTTGGCGTACGCCGGTCCGCAGCGCGATCTGGAGGGCTTCCCGCAGGTGCAAGGCGGCGTCCGCGTAACGGCCCGCGTACAGGTCGAGAACCACCATCTTCTCCAGCAGGTTCCCCAGACTCCACAGGTCGCCCGCGGCCCGGGCGTCGGCCACCCCGGCGGCGTATGTCCGCTCGGCAGCAGCCAAGTCGCCCACCTCTATCGGCACGGTCGTCGTAGGGGCGTCGTCCGGCACGTAGTGGCGGCTCTCGTCTGACGGGTCGATCCAGACCCGCATGATCACGCCGCTGGACGGATCACGGAACCGCTCAGCCGTCGGCATCCAGCCCGGCTCGGGCTTGCGCGTCTGGGCGTACCGCCCGCGGGAACCCCGGTGGCGGCCGGCGCCCGGCGTACCGGGGATAGCGACGGCCGGGAGGTCGGCCAGGGCCACCGCGGCCTGCTCGGCAGTCGCGGCGGCCAGCACCGCACCGACCCTGTGGCGCAGCCCGTCCAGGTCCAGCCGGCCCGCGGCGTAGTGCTCGCGCAGCAGCGCTACCAGGCGCTCGCGGTCGGCGTCCCCCAGCAGCGAGCGCCGTCCGGCCGGCGCACCGCCCCCGGGCTCGCTCATGCCGACGGGGTGACGACCACCGCGCTGCCGTAGGCGACGACTTCGGCGCGTGCCTTGCCGATCTCGGAGGAGTCGAAGCGCATCGCTATCACCGCATTGGCGCCGAGCAGCTTCGCGTTATCGATCATCCGGTCGATCGCATGCCTGCGGGCGTCTTCGAGGACCACCGTGAACTGCGAAACCTCGCCCTGGCGCAACGACGAAAACCCGCCGGCGACGGTCTGGCTGAAACCCATCGCCCGCACCACCAGACCGAACGTGATGCCGAGATTCCGTTCCACCACCTTGCCCGGCAGCTCGAACGCAGTAGTGACAGGAAATGCAGCAGCCGTAGACTCCGGGGTGCCTGCCGTACTCCTCGTGTCCGTCATGCAGCGCAGTACACCGCCGCCGCGCACGCCGTGTCAACGAGCTGCGCGCCCGGGAACGCCCGCCCGGCACGGTCGTTGCCGCTGACCGAGCTACATGACCGTCTGGATGAGCGGTTCAGGCTGCTGACCGGCGCGGAGCGCTGCTGCTAGGGCGCCCTGTCGTTGTTCGCCGGCGGCTTCGACCTAACCGCCGCCGAGGCGGTGTGCAGGTCCGGTGACCTGGACGTGCTGGATGTCGCCGATTCTCGTTACATCGCCGCTGCGTCGACCAAGAGAGCGAACACTAGAGATGATCACCATTGGTGGCAACGGCGATACGGGCAGCGGCAGCCCTTGCGGTCATCACAACCGGCCATCGGATATTCGCCGTGACCGCGCCCGTGGCGAGCGCGCCTGTTCCAGACCGCGCCAGCCCGCCGTGCTGGCCGAGGAGATCACGTCAGTGACGGCCCGCCCGGGTGTGCCCGCTGCGCGCCGGTGACGCCCCGGCGGCTACAGCCTGCCGGGGCACAATCGGGGCAAGCTGCTGGCCGACCCTGGACGTGCCGGACCCGGACGCCGAATGGCCGGGTCGCTCTCAGACCGCCCGGGGACTCTGGTGGTCATACCGTTAGCGGCCGCTGGCCCAGCCAGCCAGGCAGGCGGAGCGTGGTGTGCGAGAGGTGGACGGCACTGTGGCTTGCTGGCAAGTTGGGTGGTGACCCGGGCAGATCCGGCTTCTGGTTCAGGTCAGTGGCGGCATGGGGGTCATTGCGGGTGCTGGAGGACGATGATGACATCGGCTGCGGCGGGAACGCTGGATGAGGCCTACGAGCGGCTACACGCGACGGGGCCAGAGTTCGACGGCTTCCTGTCCAACCATGGCCCGATGGCGGCCGAGGCGATGGTCCGTCGCGGCCATGGCGACCTGGTGGGTTCCTGGCTTGATGTGTACATGCGCCGCTTGGAGGAGTTCCCGCGAGGAGTAGGCCCGATCGGAGCCGATTGGCAGGAGGCGCTGGGCGACCCGCGGCGGGTCGCGGACTGGACGGTGTTGTTCGGCTGCCAGGTCAGCGAGCAGCCGTGGCGGCGGGTGCTCAATGTGTGGTGGCCCCGGCTGCTGCCGGGCGTGGCCGCCGCCGCGACCCATGGAGTGATCCGGGTCGGCCATGCTGTCCGGGCCCTGCTGGCCGATGGTGAGGATGACTGTCACATCGCCGAGCTGGCCCACGGGCTTGCCTACTGGGCTGCCCGCTGGCAGGCGGTGCCGGCCGGGCCTGCGGGTGCGGCCGTGGCGGCTGCTGCGGGCAGGGCCCAGGCAGCGACGCCGCTGCGGTTGCTGGCAGCAGTTCCCCGGATCGCTGAGCAGTCGGGCGGCGCCGGTGATCGGCTGGCCAGGCTCGGCGACCTGCCCACCTGGCCGTCGGCGCTGGCGGGCTTCGGCGTCCCTGCTGAACCGGGGCAGATCCGGGCGCGGCTGGCCGGCCTGGTCGATGCCGCGACCCTGCGGTACCTGTTCTACGGCCACGGCAACGCCATCATGCTGGTGCATTCGGCGACCGCGCCCAGCGCAGTGCTGCGTACTTTGCCTGCGCTGGACACTGCGCTGTGGGCGCCGAGCCTGGCCGCGGCCTGGGCCGCCAGCAGCGCGCTGACCGCCGTCTACGCCCCGGCCGAGCCCGCGCCGCGCGAACAGCTGCCTGAACCGCCTACCGGGCAATCCCGCGACCAGACCGCTAGCGATACTTTCGCGCGAGCGGTCGGGCACGGCGACGAGCACGTCATCAAATTCGCCGACACTGCCGTCGAGGTGTTCGGGCGAACGGGTGACCCGGACGCCATCTCCGCAGCGCTCCGCGCGGCAGAGCTTATCGAGCCCTGAGCCGTGCCGCCGTGTCCACACGCTGGCGACCATCTCGGCGGCCTGGCCCAGGAGGAGCGCAGGCAGTGGTATTCGCCGACGCGGCATCAGCGCCCTGCACACGCCGCCGTCGCTGACCGGAGGTTCACGCCCACCCGCGCGGGCCAGGTTGACCGAAGCGGCTGTGCGCTCCGTTGTCGGCTGTCAAGTCAGGCCAGGACGCCTCACATGACCGCTGCGGGAGGTTGCAGTTTGGCCCATTACGCCGGCGAACGCGGCGGAAGCGTTGAGTGCGAGGCCTCCCGTGGCACTGGTTGGCCGGCGTCGGCAAGATGAGGCGGGACTTACTGCTCGGTCGGCGGCCCTGGCCGATCTCGCCCGGCCCGCCGCTGCGCGGCTGATTGCCACGGGACGTCGGCGGTCGTCCGGTCGCCGGCCTGGCCGAGAAGAGCAGTAGGGTGGCCTCCGAGGTCGCGGGAGGAGCCGGGGATGCTGCTGGACGGCGTGAACCACATCGCGTGGATCTCCAAGGACGCCGATCGGCTGGGCCGATTCTACGAGCGGGTGTTCGACGCGGTGATCGGGCCGACGCGCCCGCACGCGCCTGGCGAGACGATGACTGTCATCGACATCGGCCCTGCCACGCAGCTCAATGTCTTTGTGATCGACGGCAACGCCGAGGCCGACCGTCAGACACCGATGTGGGGCCGGGGACGCATCGATCACGTCGGGCTGGCCGCCGCCTCGGCAGAGGCCTTCGAGATCATCCGGCACCGGCTGGTGGAGACCGGAGCGAGCGACGGCACGGTCAACGACTTCGGCGGGGCGCTTAGCATCTTCTTCCGCGATCCAGACGGTCTGGAGGGCGAGGTACTGCTCAGGAAGCCGTGAGTGCCCATTGCCGGAGGAGCAGCCCGAGCCCATGGCCGAGGCGGCACCAAGTCCTTGAGGTCTTCAGGCGGGTGGTGGCAGGTGGTCCTTCTTCTCGTGGTCACGGCTCCGCTGAGCAGACGTTGGTGCCTAGACTGCGGGCGTCCGCTCGGTCACCGGCCCGCAAATTCAGGCCTTCTTGCTGGAGGCACGCGGACCGGCAAGCCGGGCTACCGGGCCGCCCGAACACGGGATGGGTCGTGCTCGGCGGGATCGGCTACCAGCCGGATCTGCTGCTGCGGACAACTGATGCGGCCAGCACCTGGCACAAGGTGGCCTTCTGAGCACCTCACCGTAACTGAAACCCGCCTCCGCCAAGCTGGCCCGGCCCGGAACGAGATAACAGTTCCCGGCCGGGCAACTGCTGCCTGCCACGGCAGCCTGGCAAGGCAGCACAGGGACCGGACCGCGCCCTCCAGTGCCGTCAACCGCACAGAACCCAGGTCACCTGCGCGCGCCCGGGACTGGCCGGTTGAAGGAACCAAGCCGCGCAGACGTCGGCGATCTGTCGGCCGATGGGGGATCCGGAATGACAAGATCTTTACACTGCGCAGCGGCATGGGCGGCGCTGGGCAGTGGGGGAGCGGGCGTCACGGGCGTCCACTGGCGGAGCGCTCACGGGACCGGGGCTCAGCCGCTGCCCCGGTGCCATCGCCCCGTGTGCAGCCTTCGAATGTAGGGTCGGTAACTGTGAGATCAGGCAGTCCGGGGCGCAGTCAACGGGAGGTCATTTCGAGGGGCAGTTTGAGGGGCAGAATGGTGCTTGCGAGTGCTTGTCTGAGCCTGTTTCAGCTTGTGTGAGCTAGCGAACGGCCTGGTCGGGCCGTGTATGCCCTGGTTGGGGAATGCCAGGGTGATTCATGGCATGCAAGAGGCCAGGGGTTCGAGTCCCCTTAGCTCCACCGCAGATCAACAGCATAATTTCGAACGCTAAACCAGAGGCTACTGGCGCTGCGAGGGGCTGTTTGAGGGGCAGTTCCGTCACGCCACCAGCTTGTTGACCAGCCGAAACCTGACCGCGGGTCATGGCGGCGTTGCAGTGCACCGCTTGGGTGGCGTGCAAGAGGTCACCGGCCTGGCAAGGTGCGATCTGCTGGGGGGGATGCTGATTAATAGCCCGGGGTGTGCCGGGCCGGGCGCCTTCCCGTCAGCGGCCTTCCAGCCAGGGCCATGGCGCAGGCTCAGGGCAGGTGCCGCGCGATGACGATGCGCATGATGTCGGAGGTGCCCTCCTCGATCTCCTCGAGTTTGGCGTCGCGCATCCACTGCTCGACCCGGTACTCGCGGGAGTAGCCCCACCCGCCGAGGGTCTGCACCGCGGCCCAGGTGCAGAACATCGCCGTCTCGGACGCGGTGAGCTTGGTCATCGCTGCGAGGCAGGTGGCGCCGGCGCCAGCGTCGATGGCTCGGGCGGTGCGCAGGACAAGCAGCCTGGCGGCCTCGATCCGGCTGGCCATATCGGCGAGCCGGAACGCGACCGCCTGGTGGTCGATGATTGGCTTGCCGAACTGTATGCGGGTGCGGGCGTAGTCGCGAGCATACTCGTAGGCGGCCCGGGCCACGCCAACCGCGGCAGCCCCGAGCACGGTACGCGAGATGTCGAACGTGCGCATCAGTCCAGCGAAGCCTTGCCCCTCGGCGCCGAGTCGGTTCTCCTCAGGCACGAACGCGTCGGCGAAGAAAAGCTCGCGGCACACGATCGCGCGCTGGCCCATCTTGCGCATCGGCTCGCCCACCGTGAATCCCGGGATGCCCGCCTCGACGACGAATGCGGACACACCCTTGGATCGCCTTGCAGGATCAGTCTTGGCGAACACGACGTAGAACTTCGCGGCGCCTGCGTTGGAGATCCAGGCCTTCTGTCCGTTGAGGCGATACCCGCCGTCGACGCGGCCAGCGGCCGTGCGTATCGATGCCGCGTCCGACCCCGCGTCCGGCTCGGTCGTGGCCAGCGCGGTCATCGGCGCATCGGGCCCAGTCAGCGGGGTGAGCCAGTGGGCCGCTTGCTCAGGTGTCCCGAGCGCCAGCACCGGGCCGGCGAAGAATCCGTTGGAGCAGATCAAGTTGCCAATGCCCAGGTCGCCAGCGCAGAGTTCCTCCTGGACCAGACATTGGGTGAACACGTCGGTGAAGCCGCCGCCGCCGACCTCCGTGGGCAGCATGAAGTCGGTGATGCCGACCTGCGCTGCCTTCTTCCAGATGTCGACCGGGGTCACGACATCGGCCTCGTCTACCCCACGGGCGCGGGGGCGGATCTCGTCACGCGCGAAGTCACGGCACAGTTCGATGATGGCGCGCTGCTCGCCGGTGAGCGGCCAGGGCTCGGTAACCGGGTTCATCGTGGTCCTCCGGTCATCGTACGGTGTCCTCGACAATGTGGATAAGCGTGGGCGGTCCGCTGCGAGCGCGGCGGGCACAGCGCGAGGATCGCGGTGGTCGAGGCAGCCAGCATGCCCACCATGCCCGACGCCGAAGCCGAGTTGTCCACCCGCGGCGTTCAGGTCATCCCCCGACTTCCTCGCCAACTCAGCCACCACCGCGCCAGCAGCTCAGGCGATGGAGCAGGAGGTCGCGGTCACGCCCTGGATCGTGACCGTGGTGCTTGGGGGCGTGGGCTCTGCTGTACTTGCCAGGTTGTGCCGCCGGATTGTGGTAGCCCGCAGGTGATAGCACGATGTAAGCATGTCAAATTCATTGGTGCGGTTCATGCGGTGTGCATGGGGCTGCGCGCGAATGTGACACCCTACGACGCGGCCTAGATTGCGCTCGCCGAGGTACTGAATTGCGAACTGTGGACTGCGGATCAGCGCCTCGCCAAGGCTCCAGGCCCGGCTTGCGCGGTACGAGTCCTGCGCTGAGCCAGGAAAGCAGTGACGCCCCATGGATTTCTCCTACACGCCCCGGATGGCCGAGCTGCGCCGGACCGCACAGGATCTGGTGGGCGTGATCGTCAAATATGAAAATGAGTGCGAGCGCAACAACGGCCTCGGGCCGGACGCACACCGGGCCATCCGGGAGGCCGTGCTCGCGTCGGGCCTGCAAGCGATCAACGTCCCGGTGCAGTGGGGTGGGGCAGGCCTCACCGTGCTTGAGCAGGTCGTCGTCTCCGAAACGCTCGGCAGCCTGACCAACGCGCTGTGGGACACCGTCTGGCGGCCAGCCAACCCGCTGCTCGCCTGTTCTCCGCAGCAGCGGCAGAAGTACCTGATCCCAGCGGCGCGGGGAGAGCGGCGTGACGCGGTGGCGATCACCGAGGAGACGGCGGGCTCGGACCCGTCGGCGGTGCGGACATCGGCTACCCCGGCCGGCGACGGCTACCGGATCAGCGGGAACAAGTGGTTCGTCACGGTCGGTGGCGTTGCCGACTTCCTGATCGTGTTGCCGTTGCCGGACCGGAGAACGCGCCGACGCTGTTCCTGGTGGACGCCGACGCTCCCGGTGTTTCGATCGTCCGCACGCCGCGGTACAGGCACACGTTCGTCTACGAGCACCCGGAGTTCGCTTTCGACAACGTCCCAGTCGGCCCGCCCGGGCCGCGGCCGCCAAGCTGGCCGCCTCCGAGGGCTCCAACCGGATGGCTGACCGCGCGGTGCAGATCTTTGGTGGCCGCGGCTATATGCGCGACTACCCGGTCGAGCGCATCTGGCGCGAGCTTCGGGTCGACCGGATCTGGGATGGCACCTCGGAGATCCAGCGTCTCATCATTGCCAACGAGGCCGCCAAGCGCGGCCTGCATGGCCTGCTGGGCTTCGCGGGGCAGGACTAGTCAGGTCAGCGAGCCGGAGCGGCAGGGCCGCGAGCGCCAGTGCGTACGAGTCACCGGGTCGGCCTGCTCATGCGGTATTGCGGACGGTGCTGAGGAGCCGTCTAAGCAGCGCGGGCGTTGCTGTGGGCCCGTTGATCTCGAGCCAGAGGATGCGGGATCCGGCGGCCAGGACGCCGATTAGCGCGGGATTTGCCAGATGGCACGCGCACAGCGGGGGGGTGAACATCCATCCCGACACGCTCTGCCCGGGCAGGCGCTGTGCCTGGACCGAAGTTCCGAAGAAGGCCGCCTGATGCTCGCGAACGAACGCCGCGTAGTGCTGTGCACCCGTGGCATCCTGGAATATCAGGGCGCGGCTGATCACAAGCGTGAGGTGGTGTGACTCGCCCTGAAACGTCCGTTGCCGGCCGTCGAGGTAACCCCACGAAGCGATCTTCGTCGCGAGCCCGCGAATGGCGGCATCCTTGGCGAGGTCCGCCGTGGTGAGCCGCATGGTGACCGAGGAGATCCCAGGCACCGCCGAGGCCGCGAGCACCGGCAGCGCGGCATTGGAGATTACCGGGCTGTGCGGGTTGCCGGCCTGGCCACAACCGGACGCGGCGAGCAGAGCTAGCAGCAGGCTTAGCCGCGCCACGCGGTTCATGTCGCCGGAACGGGCTGCACGTCTGCCGCCCCAGAATCAAGCGGGAGCACCCGCATCGCGGAGGCGGGGAGGTGGCAGGTGACGGATTCTCCGGGTTCCCAGCTCGCCGGTGTGCCGTCACCCGTGGTCGGCACGAGCACCGTCAACGAGTGGCCCGTGGCCAGGTGCGTGATGACCCGCACCCCGTTTCCGAGATAGATGGAGCGGGTCACCATCGCTGGGATGCGATTGGGGCCGGTGACGCCGGCTTGCTCGATCGTCACACGCTCGGGCCGGATGACAACCTTGACCGTGCCGCGCGCGCTCACGTCGCCGCCGCGGGCCTCCACAACGATGCCCGAGCCAAGGTCGAGCGCCACCGCGGCACCGGACGTGCTGGAGGCCCGCGCATCCATGAGGTTGGAGACGCCGAGGAAGTCAGCTACGAAGGCCGTGGCCGGTTCCTCGTACATCTCAGGGGGCGTTGCTGCCTGCTCCACATGCCCCTGGTTCATGATCGCGATCCGGTCGCTCATCGTGATCGCTTCCTCCTGATCATGTGTGACATAGAGGAAGGTGATCCCGACCTGCTCTTGGAGCGCCTTCAGCTCCACCTGGAGCTGCCGCCTGAGCTTCGCGTCGAGTGAGCCGAGCGGCTCGTCGAGCAGGAGCACGGCGGGCTTGAGGACGAGCGCGCGGGCCAGCGCGACCCGCTGCTGCTGGCCGCCGGACAGCTGCGCTGGCTTGCGGGAGGCGAGTGCCGAAAGCTGGACCTGTTCCAGGACCGCGCCCACCCGCTGTTTGATCTCTGCCCGGCCGGCGTGAGCACGGCGGAGCCCGTAGGCGACATTGTCGAAGACCTTCATGTGCGGGAACAGTGCGTAGCTCTGGAACACCGTGTTCACGTTGCGCTTGTTCGGCGGGATGCCAGCCATGTCGGCGCCATCGAGCAGCACCTGGCCTGACGTTGGCTGCTCGAAGCCGGCAATCATCCGCAGCGTCGTGGTCTTCCCGCACCCGGAGGGGCCCAGCAGCGAGAAGAATTCGCCCTGCGGGATCGTCAGGTCCACCGCGTCGACCGCGGTGACCGAGCCGAACCGCTTGGCCAGCGCCAACAGTTGGATCTCGCCGCCCACTCCGCCTCCTCAGATCTGAAGCGCCGGCACGTCCTGCCCCGTGGGCAGTTCCGCTTCCTCGGCGGTGATGCCCCGCAGCCGCCGTTCCGCCCATCTCCGGCCGCCCTCGGCGATCGCGATCACGATCAGTGAGGCCACGACGATGAGCGAGCCGATGGCGATGAGCTCGGGCAGCAGGCCCGGCGCGCGGGAGCCGCTGTACAGGAACACCGGAAAGGTCGGCTGCCCGGGCGGTGCGAGGAACGAGGCCATGGCGAACTCATCGAAGCTGGTGATGAAGCAGATCAGGAAGCTCGACACGAGCGAGGGCACCAGCAGCGGCAGCGTCACCAGGTTGAACGCTGTCACCTCGTTGGATCCCAGGTCACGGGCCGCCTCGATCATCGCGGGGTCAAGCGATCGAAGGCGAGGAAAGATGACCAGCACCGCAAAGGGCAGCGTGATGACGACGTGCCCCAGGAAAACCGCCCACAGCGAGATCTGCAGACCGAGCTGGTTGAGCAGGACGAGCAGGCCCACCGCCAGGGAGATATAGGGCACCACCAGGGGAAGCAGCAGGATCGCCACGATGAGGGCGCGCAGCCGCAGCCGACGGGCGTTGAGCCCGATCGAGGCCATGATCCCCAGCGCCGTCGCGAACAGCCCGGTAGCCGCTCCGATCCCGACACTCCGCAGCAATGCCCCGGTCAGCTCGGTATCCGAAAACGCCCGATGGAACCAGTGCGTCGTCCAGCCGGTGATCGGCAGGGTCGGCGTCGGGCTCTGGTTGAACGCAAAGACCACCAGCGCGGCCAGCGGGGCGAACAGGAAGACGACGAAGGCCCAGAAGTAGACGCTCAGCGCCGTACGTCCCACCCACCGGAGTTTCATCTGCAATCACCGCTCGCTGCGCTGGGTGCGCAGATCGGTGTTCAGGAAGCGCCCGAACACGAGCATCAGGACCAGCACGACGGCGATCAGCGCGATCGCGAGCACGGCCCCGTAGTTCCAGTCGGGCGAGTCGCCGAAAAAGGACTGGATCTCATTGCCGAACAACTGGTTGTTCGGGCCGCCTACATACAGAGGCGCGATGAACTCGCCAGTCGTGGGGATCAGCACGAACACGAAGCCCGCGATGACGCCGGGCAGGCTCAGCGGGAACGTGACGGTCCAGAACGCCTTGAAGCGGCTGGCGCCGAGATCGGCGGCCGCCTCGGTGAGCTGGTGATCCATGTTCTCAAGTACCGCGAAGATCGGGAGCGAGACGAACGGGATCCAGGCGTAGAAGAGCACGAGGAAGATGGAGAAGTTCGAGTAAAGCAGCCAGCTGACCCCGTTGCCATGGGCGCGCAGATGCAAGGCCCACAAGCTCTGGTTTATGACCCCATTATTATTCAGAACGATATCGCTCCAGGCCACAATGCGCAGTAGATAGCTGGTAAAGAACGGGGCTATAAGCACCAGCAGCAGCGTATAACGGAACCTGCGCGCGACGAACGCCAAGTAGTAGGCGAGCGGGTACGCGGCGGCCGTGACCGCGACGGAAACCAGCACGGTGATCTTCATTGAGTAGAAGAACCGGGCGCGGAACGGGTTGCCGTGGCCCGTCAGGAAGTCATTCCAGTTCGCGCTCGAGAAGGCCGTCGGGGTTCCCGGGATGTTGGTACGCAGATTCACGCTGTAGAGCGTGAGCACCACGATCGGGCCCACCAGGACCAGCAGCACGATGCCGAGGGGCGGAAGCACCAGGGTGGCGCGCCCGACCCTGAGCCGGACAGCCCGCACCCGGGGCTGGCGCCGGGCCAGGTCTGGAGTAGGCACCCCGGGCGCTCCTTTGGGTGGATGCGAGGTCAGGCGGCCTGGACCTCCTGCCAGGCCAGCTCCAGCGCCGCCCGGTTCGGCGTCCAGCTCTGGAGATGGTTCGGGGCCGTCGTGACCGCTCGGGGATTCCCGAGGTCCAGCGCCTTGACGAGCGTCTTGTTCTGGATGTCGGCCGCGGTCACGGTCGCGTTCGAGTTGCCGTAGTAGAACAGGTTGCTCATCTGCGCGGCGGCAACATGGTTGATGTAGGACTCCACGTACGCGTGCGCGTGATAGTAATTCTTGGTGTTCGCGCCGAGCATGAACCCGCAGATCCAGCTCAGCCGCCCCTGGCTCGGCGTCATGAAGGCGCATTTGAGGCCCGCCTTCGTCATCGAGACCAGCGAATCCTGCCAGCAGTAGGTGACCCAGACCTCGCCCGACTTGAAGTTCGGCTGTTCCTGCGAGTACTCACTGCCCCAGTAGAGCTTGTTGAGCGGCTTTTGCGTCGTGAGAGCTTGCTTGGCGTTTTGCAGCTGGGAGGAGCTCAGGATGTCCATGTTCGGGTAGCCAAGCTTCAGCGCGGCGATCTCGAAATTGGTCGAGGCGCCGTTCCACAGCGAGATCTTGCCCGAGTACTTCTTGTTCCACGCGAGCTCCCACCCGGCGGCGTCCGCTGGGGCGATCATGTCGGTGCGGTACAGGAGGCTGCCGTAGCCCCAGTCCCACGGGATGTGGTACTGCTTCCCCTTGTACCGCGTCGCGCGCAGCAAGTAGGGATTGAGCTGCTTGAGACTCGGCAGCAGGCTCGTGTCCCAGGGCTGCACCAGGCCCCGGTTGACGTAGTCAGGGATGTTCTCGTGACAGGGATGCATGATGTCGAACGGGCCGCCGCTGGTGGCCTTCGCCAGCGCCTCGTCGTCGTTCACGATGTAGGTGTAGGTGATCCCGCTCGCGCCGTACTTCTTCGTGTAGTCCGACCCCGCCAGCAGCCCGTAGGTCTGCGCCTTGGTGCCGTGGGCCTCGTACCCTGCCCACTCCAGGATCGACAGCGTGCCCGGCTCGGCACTGATCGGGGGGCGCTTGGAAGTAGCGGGGGCGGCGGTGGGGGAGGACGATGAGCCACAGGCGCTCAGGACGCCTAGCCCGAGCGACCCTCCCGCGGTCGCGAGGAACTGTCGCCGATCTATGCCAACTATGCCCATCGGGACCCCCCTGGGATTGAGCGCGTCGCGAATCCCACCCTTGTATCCCTGCGCTTGTCGGCATGTCAACCCCTGAACATCGAAAGTTTGCCCAGATCATCCACGGTTCAGCGGCCGAGAGAAACGCGCCGTGGCCACATCGCGGTTGGTGCGCCCGCACGAGATCGCCGCGTCGGCGACGTGGCTCCTTCCCGTTGTGCCGTAAAGCCCGTTGAGCGTTTAGCCGGAGCCGCCGCCAGGCATGATCCGCGGCATGAATAGCATGATCGCCCGCGAGCCATACATCGCGGGCTATCCCGATCGTCTGAGCTACCTGCCGGGCGAGGAGGTTTCATTTGCCTGCTCGACCAGCGCCAGAGAGTTCTCAGCAGAGATCGCCCGGGTCGGTGGCCAGCGTCAGATCGTGTGGGAACGGAAAGGACTTGCCGGCCATATGCACGAGGTGCCCCAGGATGCCGCCAGCCTGGGCTGCGACTGGCCGCAGGCCTTCGCCGTCAAGATCTCGCGAGATTGGCCCTCCGGTTACTACGAGGTCGTGCTGAGAGCAGCCGACCCCCCCAGCGGCCGTCTTGCTGAGCACCTCGCGTGTTTCGCAGTCCGACCCGAGCGTCGCGCCGCAGGCGAGCGGGCCGGCCGCATGCTGCTTTTCCTGACAACCAACACCTATAACGCCTACAACGACTGGGGCGGGCCGAATCTGTACACGGGCGGGGTACGCGTTTCATTCCGCCGGCCCTTTGCTCCCGGCCTGCTGAAGAAGCCCCGGCCCGAGGTGCGCTACCCGAATGTGGATGCCATCGATGACCCAGAGCACGAGCGTTTCCGCACGTGGGCTGCTCTACATGGGCTCACGCTCTGGTCGGGCTCTGCGGGCTGGCATAACTGGGAACGCCCGTTCGTCCGGTGGGCGGAACGGCAGGGGTATGCGGTTGACGTGGCGGTGAACGCCGACCTTGAACTGCACCCTGATGTCCTTGACGGTTATCGCCTGGCCGTGAGCGTAGGGCATGACGAGTACTGGTCCTGGGGAATGCGAGACACCCTGGAGGCCTTCGTCGCGGATGGTGGCAACGTTGCGTTCTTCTCCGGTAACGCGGTCTGCTGGCAGGTGCGCTTCGAAGACGACGGCAACACGATGATTTGCTACAAGGATCGCTACCAGGAGGACCCTGTCTTTGAAGACGGCCCTCGGCGCGCGACCACTCTGTGGAGTTCACAGGTGGTTGGCCGGCCCGAGAACCACCTGACAGGCTTGAGCTTCACCCGCGGCGGTTACATCCGAATGGGCAACGCGGTACCGCGTGGGTCCGGCGGCTTCACGGTCTGGCGCTCTGGCCACTGGGTATTCGGAGGCACAGACCTGCGCTACGGCGACCTGTTCGGTGCGCACAGCGCGATAGCTGCCTACGAGGTTGACGGTTGCGAGTGGACGTTGTCCATGCAGGACGGTCTGCCCGTGCCGACGGGTGCAGATGGCACGCCCGAGAACCTTACCATTCTGGCGACGACGCCGGCCCGGCTCTGGTCACACCACGAATTGCCGTCGCGCTACCGGCCGCTGGCGCCCGGTGATCTGGAGGCGATGGCCCTCGCGGTATTCGGCGATACCGCACCGGGGCACATAAGACGCTTGGCTCACAATCATGCGGTAATGGGCACCTATACGCGCGGTGGCACGGTATTCTCCGCTGGCACCACCGACTGGAGCTATGGCCTGGACGGCCACGACCCAATCGTCGAACGCATAACCCGGAACGTACTCGATCGCCTGCTCGCTCGAAGTGACTGACTGACAACGTCTGGGCGGAAGTCTTGGCAGGCGGCGGTGACTGCGTGAGGGAGTCCACCCTGCGATGACTTTGCGGAGAGGACGTGTCGGCAATGACTGGTCGGTTCAGGGCGGGGCTCGAGGCTGGGAGGTAGTAGTCAAGAACTGCCGACAGCACGCGGGAAGCCGCCCGGACCCACCAAGCGGGATCGCGCAGTTCGACGGTCACTGGGAGATCATCGCGAGGGGCAGTTTGAGGGGCAAAACGGTGCTGGCGGGTGCTTGGCTGAGCCTGTCTGAGCTCGTGTGAGCTAGCGAACGGCCTGTTCAGGCCGTGTTTGCCCTGGTCGGGGAATGCCAGGGGTGATTCATGGCATGCAAGAGGCCAGGGGTTCGAGTCCCCTTAGCTCCACTCCGGGTTACCGACAGAACTGCCGGTGTCATGCCGACAGAACTGTGGCGGTGACCTGTTTTTAGTATGGCGCTGGGTTGTGACATTGGTGCTGGCTGTGGTGCTGGCTGCTGTTGTGACCTGTTTGGGGACCGCCGGCGGGCTTGGTGTGGGGCTGGTGGCCGGTCTGGGGCGCGGCTGACCTGGGGGGCTGAGGGTGATCAAGGTGGGTGAGAGCTGTGGTGTGTGTCAGCCGTCGGGGAGGTAGTCGCGCAGGCTGGCCTGGCGCCGGCGTGCCCGGCGGGTGATGCGGGTGTTGTCTTCGGCGGTGAGGGCCCGCCAGGCGCGGATCTTGCGGATGTTGGCGGCCATGAGCAGCAGCGCGGTGAAGAGGGACTGGGCGGCGATGCCGCGGATGCGGCGGCGTGCTGGCTGTGCGAGGGCTTCGTGGGCGGGGTCTTTGGCGTAGCCGTTGAGGCCTTCGATGGTGTTGCGCAAGGTCGCGTAGCGGGCGTGCCAGGCCGGGCTGCCGTATGGCAGGTCCTGGCGGTAGCGGGCGCCGGTGCCGGGTGCGATGGTGATCGCGGTCTGGCGGCAGAGTCTGGGCGGTTCGGGCGGCGGCTGCAAGACCTTGGGCCGTCCGTCGCGGGGTGTCAGCGAGCCTGCGCGGAGCGGGCACATCAGCGCGGGGTGGTTGCCGAGGGCGGGGCAGGTTAGCCGCTGGTATCCGTCGGCGCCGGGCCCGTCTTTGCGCTTGAGCTGGTAGGGGGCGCGGGCGGTGATCTGCTGGTCGTAGAGGTCGCGGGTGATGGCGTGGCTGCGCAGGCGGGTGGTGGCGGTGATCAGCGGTTCGGGCAGGGCGGGGCAGTACCAGGTGCCCTCGGCGAGTAAGGCTCCGCCGGTGCTGGCCTGGATGCCGAGCTGGTCGTCGCGGTAGTCCATGACGGGGTGGTAGCCCAGCGCCCGGGCGGGGAGGTGGAAGCGCTCGGGCAGGGCCTGGGTGTAGGCGCGGTCGAAGCCGAGCCAGCCGGGCTTGTGCCCGCGGGCGGCGGCGGAGGTGAGCACCCGGGCGCCGGTGCCGCCGGGGTCCTCGCCGGGCCGGGTCATGGCCAGGCCGATCGCGAGGTTCGGTGTTGCGGGCGGCGCGCCGGGGGGCCGGGCGGTCGCGGCGATGGTGGCCTCGAGTGCCCAGGCGATCTTGCGCAGTGGCTTGCCGGTGTTGTCCTCGCGTTCGCGGTGGTCACCTTCGCGGACGTACCAGCCGCCGTCGGGGTCGCTGGCGCACAGCCCGCTGCGCCGGGACGGGCCGCGGGAGAACAGCGGGACCGGGGTGGCGTCCAGGCTGGTGCCGCCGTCGTAAGCTGCGCTTTCTTCGCCGGTGAGGACCGAGATGCTAGATTCCAGCAGCGCGTTGATGAACGCCTCCAGCCGGCCGCGGGCAGCTTCGCCCTGGGCGGGGGTCACCGGCCTGGTGCGGGCTTTGAGGTCCTGCTCGGTCAGGCGGCGGTTTTTCGGCAGCGCCGATGGGTCGATGACCGAGCAGATGGCGTGGAAGCAGTAGCGGACCCGGCGGCAGGCGGCCAGGAAGCCGAGCCGCCCGGAGGCGGTGCCGGTGACCCCGAGCAGTGCCCGGGACGCGTCGCTGATCTGGTGATACAGCAGCCGGGTGGCCTCGGACAGGAACAGCGGCCGGTCCTGCAGCGCCAGGCACAGCAGCGCGGCTAGGACGGCGCGCACCGGCAGCGGGCGGGGCCGGCCGGTGGCATGGGCCAGCGCGGCCTCGATGACCGGGGCCTTCCCGCAGCGGCCGGCGAGCCCGGCGGCGAACGCGACGGTCTGATCATCGAGGAGCGTGCCGGGCTCGGGGATGTCCAGCCCGCCGCCGCACATCAGCGTGCCCGCTGGGTCTTGTCCCAGGCCCGCAGGGCGGCCTTGGACGGCGCGCCGGCGACGTGGCGGGCGTGGCGGGCCAGCGATTCAGCCTCGCAGATGCCGGTGATGGCCAGCAGCACGCCCGGCGGGGTGCCCGCGGTGAGATGCCCGCAGATGAAGGTGGACCGGGCCCGGCGCATCGACAGCCCCGGCGCGGCCGGGTCAGCGGCCAGGCCCCGGGCGAAATTGGTGACGAAATTCTTATAGGACCGCTCAGCCGGGCCGGGGCGGAACACATGCCCGCTGCCCGCGCCGCGGGCCAGCTCCCAGGCGCGGCCGGCATAGCCCGAGGCGACCGGCACCACCCGCGCCGGCGGCCCGCTGACCTGAACCATCACCGGGCGGCCGTCCCGGAAGACATCACCGCCGCGCAGCGCCACCAGATCGCCGGGCCGCAGCCCCGCCCCGATGCCGAACACCACCATCGCCAGCGCCGAGGACCGTTTCGCCGGATCGCGCTGCGCGGCCGCGACCGCGGCCAGCTCCGCCCGCTCCGCGCGCGAGTACGGCACCGGCGCCCGGGCGCCCGCAAACGGCGTCGCCCGCTGCCCCGCCGGGCCGTGCGCCGCCTCGGCGAGCCGGTACAGCGCCGACCGGTACGTGCCCTGGGTGGAGGACGCCCGGCCGGCCAGGCCGGTCACGCAGAACGCCTCGATCACGTCGTAGTCGAGCAGGAACTCCCGGGTGCCTGGGACGCCCCGGGTGCCAGCGAACCGGGACAGCCCGCGCAGCGCGGGGGCGGTCACCCGGCCGGCCGGCAGCATGCGCATGCCCGCGCCCACCGCATCGTCCCAGGCAGGGACAGCCATGCTTGAAATATAGTGACCTCAAGCATCACAGCGGGGGATGCCGCCCGCGCGGCGGATAAGGAATCCTGTCACCATGGACGACCTGGCCCGCCGCCACCAGCAGATCCAGGCCGAGCTCGCCCAGATCGGCATCGCCCTGCCCGGCTCGCTGACCGACCGCACCACCCGCTGCCAGCGGCCCGGCTGCCACTGCCACGCCACCCCGCCCATCCTGCACGGCCCCTACCCCACCTGGACCCGCAAAGCCGGCGCCCGCTCCATCACCAAGACCCTCACCGCCGAAGACGCCGAACGGCTGCGGCCCTACTTCGCCGCCCACCGCCGCCTGCGCCAGCTCATCACCGAACTCGAAGCCATCTCCATCGAACTCGCCGCGCAGCCCACAACACCACAGGCACGGCCAGGCCAACTGGGAGATCAGCCCGCTTAACACGGGATCAGCAACCCCCCAAATCACCCAAATCCGCTGGTCAGCGAGTTCTGTCGTTGGCCCACTCCTTGGTGTTTTCCCAGCTCAGAGTATATTTCGATCTTGAGCTTCCCTGGTCGTACCGGCCTATGTGTGTACATCCCGCTGGTTCTGCTTCTCACATCTTTGGCTGTTTCCGCTGGTCACAGGCTCGTCTGAAGAGGGAATGCGTCTCTTGCGCCATCGGCAAGCGCGCCTGGGCCGGCATCAGCCGGCGTGGGGCGTCAGCGCCCCGTCCGCGTGCCGGTCGAACACCGCGATCGTGTTCGTGCCAGCGGTGTTGTCGTTGACATAAACGTGCCCCACCACGGGAGACGCCCCTGCCGGCGCCGCTGCGGACGCTGACGCGGGGACCGCCACCGTCACCGCAGCCGCCGCAGCAGCAGCGGCGAGCAAGATCGTGATGCGCTTGATCTTGCGGCGGTCGATCTTGAGTTCGCGGGCTATCGCCCGCTGACTGCAGCCGACTGCATGCCGGGCGCGTACCGTCTGCTCCAAGCTTAGTACTCCGGTCAGTGCGGATGGCTCATCACGGTCCGCGATAGGTGCTGGATGGTTCTCGGCCGCATCGGTGATGGGGTCACCGGCGACCGGGTTGCCGCGCCAATCGGATATCGTGCTTGCCCGGAGGCTCTTCACGGCACGCAGCCCAGCCTCGATTTGACCGCCCGCCGCCGCTGCCACCGCTCACAAAGTCACGGACCGTGAGCCTCAGCTGAGGATGTCAGTCGGTCATGGCTCTGAATCCCGCGGATCGGCCAGAAGGCCGTGGCCAAAGAGCGATGCCGGAAGTCGCCGACCTGGGATCAGATAGGGATGTCGCCAACAGGCCGCGGACGCCGGCCGCCGCTCGGTCCCCTCGGCTCGGGCCGAAGAAGACACTAGCTGCCCTGAATCGGCCCGGGGTTTCCAGAGGCCCTGATCGTGGCCGCTTTGGGACGATGAGGCGTCAGTCAGCATGCGCCCATCTGGTCCAGGACCGCGGTGACGGCCAGCATCAGCGCGGGATCCTGGCCCGGGGCAACCTCGACCCCGTAGGTGTCAGCGACCCGGAACCACTTCATAGACACCTCGGCCACCGTGGACCGGCCGTCTTCGATGGTGTACTCGTGGTCGAGGATGTTGCCTTTGACGTCGAGGTCGGGGCCGTCGGTCACCTTGACCGTCCACCGCTCGCGCAGCGGGGTGATCAGCGCCTTCTTCACCGTGGCGACGATGTGCCCGCCCGGGTCCTCGATCTCCATGGTGTCGCGCACCCGGGCCACCCGCTGCTGGATCTTCAGCAGCTCGCTGCCCTGGCTGTCTTCGAAGATCAGTGTCTTGCGCACCCGCAGGGCCTTACCGTCGACCTTGAAGACCCGCTCGCCCTGGTCGTTTTCGATCCAGTAGTCATCGCCGATGGACACCAGCTTTTGGCGCATCCGGTAGTGCGTCGCGCCGGAGCCGCCGCGGCGCTCCTCACGGCGGTCCTGCCGCCTGTCCCTGAACATGTCTCCTCCTCAGGTAAATGCCTATGCCGAAGGCCCGCCCTGCGCCCGCTGACCTGCTCCTGACCGGGTGCGATGCGGCAGGGCACCTCGCGGCGGCCCAGGGCGGGCATTCACGGACATCGCCTCCCCGCGCCGCTCGCTCTCTCCCAGGAGAATCGGTTCATCGACGGTGCGGCATCATCCCCGGGGGTGAACTCGCCACGGCCAGGACGTGAGCCAGGCGGGCGCAACAACCCCCGGCCGGGGCTCGCGCGGGAGTGGCGGCCTCGCCCGGGGGGACTGGGCTCGGTGAGCAGCCAAGTGGCCTGGGACGCTTCCTGCCCGGTGGTCATCATCTGCTCACCGCCAGCGGCTGGTTAGGCAGGCATGCGGGCCATCACGCGGTCCGGTGAGCTGGGGTTCCTGGAGGGGGATACCGGCCTAGCTTTCATGCCATTAGGGGGATGGCACTCACCCTGGTCCGGGGTGGAATGGTGCTCGACGGCGAGGAAGCTCTATGGGGCCGGCGGTGAGATACCAGGAGACTTTGCGGAGGCTGGCGATGATCGACGAAGGCTTCGTCGAAGACGGGGCCGGGCTCGGGCTCGACCTGGCCAGGACCTCGGCCCTGGAACCCAAGACCGCGGCCTTGCTTCAGCTGGCGGCATCGGTGGCCAACGGGTCGCCAGCGGTCTGCCTGGAATGGAGCGCCGGCCGGGCGCTGGCGGCAGGCGCGGCGGAGGACGAGATCGCCGACGTGCTGCTGGCGATTGCCGCCGTGACCGGGCTCGGCCGGGTCGTCTGCGCCGCTCCCGACGTGGCGACCGCACTCGGGTATGACGTCGTAGCCGCATTGGAGGAACCAGGCGATCCGTAACAGCAGGCAACCGGGTGACATCCAACCGGCAACGCGCGCGCAAGAGCAAGGAAATTCGTGAACGGGAGAACGCATGTCAACGCAATTCGTCAGATACACGCCGGATATCGAAGCAACCGAACCGTATTTCGATGAGAACTTGCAGATCGTAATCGACAAGCTAGAGGAATACATTGCCGGATCGGTGACCACTGAAGGCACCGGCCGCGCCGTCCGTGACGCGCACGCCAAGGGATACGGGTTGGTCAAGGCAGAAGTCGAGATCCTCGGCCAGGTGCCCACGGAGTACGCGCAGGGTATCTACGCGGTACCCGGAAAGCATGGCGCTCTCATCCGCTTCTCCAACGGACAGCCGCACGCTGGACCCGACATGCTACTCGGCCCGGTGGCGGGAATGGCACTGAAGATCTTCGACATCAACGGCACGACCCTTCTGAAGGACGAGCCTGACACCGGCACCTTCGACTACGCCACCATCAACGCGCCCGTCTTCTTCTGCAACACCGTCGAGCACTATCTGTTCATCAAAGACCTGTTCATCGAGGCAGGACAGTACTTCGCTCAGGGGCGCCAAGGCCAGCATCGCTTCTTCCGTGACTGGGTAACGGGAAAGGGGACCCTGGATGAGGACCAGTGGGCCTGGGAGGAGCTTCTCGCGTTCGTCAGCCTGGCGCAGATCCGCCCCGTGAACCTGCTTGTATCGAGCTACTGGACGATGGGCGCAGTCCGGCACGGTGACTACGTCGCCAAGATCCGTATCGCCCCGGTACCCGAGTTCGCCAGCAGGGTGGCCCGGCATGCTCTCGATCTGGCGTCGGCGCCGGAGGTATTCCGCCCGGCCCTGGTCGGCGAACTGCGGGAACGCCCCTTTGAATTCGACATTCAAGTCCAGCTGTGCGCTGATATTGACCGAATGCCGGTCGAGGACGTTACCGTCGAGTGGCCCGAGCAGTTGTCCCCGTTCGTCACGGTGGCCAAGGTCCGCATCCCCCGGCAGGACATTTCGGGCGACGACAACCTTGAAAAGATGGACGCGCTGTCCTTCACGCCGTGGCGGGTAACGGCGGAACACTCCCCCCTCGGCAACATCATGCGGGCCAGGAAAGAGGTCTACCGCCACGCGTCCGTCCTCCGCCACACGCTCAACCATCAGCAACGCAAGGAGCCCAGCAGCGCCGACGAGGTGCTGCCCTAGCTTCGATGGTTCATGCCGACGGGGGCTTGGGTGGGTTAAGGCGCTTGCGGTACCACAGGACTTCCGTTCCTGAGGGGAAGTCCTCGACTCGGCCCACCAGTTCGTAGCCGTTGCGTTCATACAGGGCTCGGGCCTGAAAGGCATAGGTGAAGTGGACGGTCTGTGAGCACCCGCGTGCCGCTGCCTCGGCTTCGGCAGCGGCGAGGAGCTGAGTCGCGAGGCCGCGGCCTCGAAGACTCGGCTCCACCCACAGGCTTTGCAGTTCGCAGCAGTCGCCCCAGGTCCATCCGCTAATACCGGCGACGACCCTGCCAGCATCGCGCACGAAGATCGCCAGGTCGATTTCGTCACCGAGTCCCAGGGCGGCGGACGCCTCATGGCGGATCTGCGTTTCGAGGACTTCGATGTCAAGCGGATCCGGGTGGTCCTCGACGTGGAACTCCACCGCGACCGGCTCGTCAGACGCCGGCGATCTGCTCGATCAGCGAGGCGTCGTCGAAGTACGTCCGGTAGGACCGGATCTTCCCGCCGCGGAAGTCGGCCACGGTGACGCCGGCCAGTTTGACATGCCGCCCCGTTGCGTCCAGCACCGCATCCTCGCCCAGGACGAGTGGCCCGGTGTGATCGGCTTCGATGAGCCATTCGGCGAACGCCTTGTTGCCCACTTCGTCGAGTCCTCGGAAGGTGATGCCGACGTTGGAGAACGCTGTTTCACGCAGGGCGGCCAGGTCAGCGAGTGCTGTCAGCCCTGACACGGTCGCGTACGGCGACCAGCCGACGACGTCGTCGGTGAACAGGGTCCCCGGATCCACCGATGCGCCGGCGACCTCGGCCTCGAGCGCTTTCGATAGCACGTCTTTGCGCGATTCACTCATTGCCGCCCCTTGTAACCGATCTGTCCGGCGTCATCTGGCACTCCGGCGCGCGTTCACGATCCGATGATCTTCGCCTTGGCCGCCGCGAACTCTTCGTCCGTCAGCACCCCCGAGGCGTGCAACTGTGCGAGGTGTTCGAGCTCGTCGGCAGGGTCCGCCGCAGGCGGCGCATATTGCGCCTGTTCCTGGTAGTCGGCAGGCGCCTGGTCGTCGGCGGCCGCCTGGTCGTCGTATCCCGACTGCTGTTCCCCGTACTTCTTGGCCTCGTGGTGAGCTATCGCCCCCCCGGCAACCGCCCCGGCAATGAGCGCCCGGCGCCGGGTCCGTCGTCTGAATCCCATGAAAACTCCTCCCGGTCGTCCCGGCCGTCATCGAAGGCAGGTGAGCGGCCGATTGCTGGCCTGCATGTCACTGCGCCTGCCAGGCACGAGCCTGCCTCCACCGGATCCCGGACGGCATCCCCCTATTTGGGTAAATCGGGGCGTTGGGTGATGCGAGCCCTGCGTGAACGCATCACACTCGGCAGGTAACAGCAAGAGCGGCCGCCGGGCGCGCTGGGAAGCCACCGGCCGGTGACCGGATCGTTGTGCGCGGCGACCCGACCGGGCCGTATGGACGCCTGTGCCGAGCGGCTGGGTGGCTCTCGGGTTCGTGTGTAGGCGCATATTGCGCCGGCGTCTGGTCGTCGGCGGGCTACTGCTGCGCGGCCTTGTGGTTCCTCGTAGTGAGCCATTGCCCTCGGCAATGAGCGCCCGGCGCCGTGTCGTCGCCTGAATCCCATGGAAACTCCTCCCGTCCGTTCGGCGTGGCAGAACACTGGCCGCCCGCGTGCGACGTTAGGACAGCAGCGGTCATTAGAATGAACGAGTGCGGACGCCGATCAGGAACCCGCCGGATCCGATGTATGCGGAGCTTGAGGTGCACCGGACGATGATCCGCGACCGCGTTCGCACCGAGGCCTTCCGGCGTGCGATCGAGTCGATGGTGCGCCCCGGTGACGTCGTGCTCGACGTCGGGGCGGGAAGCGGCATCTTGAGTTTGTTCGCGGCGCGGGCCGGGGCCGCGTGCGTCTACGCGGTGGAGCGGACGACGGTCGCCGCCGTGGCGCAGGGGCTGGCCGCCGCGAACGGGGTCGCGGAGATCGTCCAGGTGTTCCACGGCGATGTCATGGAGATCGGGCTGCCGGGACGGGTCGATGTGATCGTCTCGGAGTGGCTTGGCGGGTTTGGGATCGACGAAGGGATGCTCGGTCCGGTCATCGCCGCCCGTGACCGCTGGCTCAAGCCGGGCGGAGTCATGATCCCCCGCTTGGTGACGGCCTGGACCGCGCTGGTCGACGACCGGTACAGCGGGGAGATGGTGCAGTTCCTGCGGGACGACCCATACGGCCTCAAGCTCGATGACCTGGCCGAGATGACCGTCAACGAGATCTTCTATTCCGGCACCTTCCGGCACCTGGCGGCCGGTGACAGGCGCTCCGAGCCGGGCCGGTTGTGGACGACGGACGCGGAGCTGATCCCGCTCGAGCAGGCGCAGGCGCCTCACGAAGCCGATACGCTGCTGCCTGTCCGCGAGCACGGAACGGCGAACGCGCTCGCACTATGGTTCAGCGCCGAGCTCGCGCCCGGCATCCCGCTGTCGGTGGGACCCGGCGATCCACCGACGCACTGGGGGATGACGACGGCCCCACTGCGCTGTCCCGTGCAGCTCGCGCCCGGCATGGTCGTCCGCGCCAAAGTCAGGACCGCCCCGGCCCGGCCGGTCGGGACATGGACGAGCTGGGCCGTCGCGCTGCCAGGCGCCGGCTGGGAGGAGCATGACGAGCAGGCCGTCTGGCAGGAGATCGGCGATTGAACAATCCAAGAACCCTGACGGGCCGCTTATCCCGAACGTCTGCCGCGAGCTGTCACCGCAAGGCTGTCGTGGTTCGAGCCAGAAGGAGGTCGCTGGCCCGGCCTCACCGCGGGCGTTGATATTGGCAGCGGAATTGGCCTGCCCCGCGGGACGTCTCGCGTGGGGCCTTACCTGCGGCGGGAGACGCGCCGCGCGGTGCGCCGCCCGGTGCGGCGCGCTACTCTGCGTGATCCGAACATGTCATACCTCCCGGTTGTGGCGATGGCGGGCCGTCATGACTTCGCGGCGGCCGCCGTTTCCATGTCGTGCAGTGCCTTGGCTTCCTCGGCTGACATCAGCCCGATGTCGATGAGGTCGAGCGGGCTGATAAACCCGTCGCCGAGGCGGAAGCCGCCCGCGCGGGCGATCGCATCCCGCAGCGGCACCGCCCAGTGATGCTCCAGCAGGATGAGCGCTGCTGCGGAGTCGTTGGGGATGTCTTCAAGGACATCCCACTCCTCCGCGCCGCCGAACACGTTGATGCCCTCGGCCGCGGCCTGTTCGGCGCCGGCGATCGCGCCAGCCTCCATGCCCTTTTCGCCTTCGATACCGAGGCCTATGAGCGCGCCGATCTTGGTGCCCATCTCGATGGCTTCCTCCTGGGACAGGTTGCTGAGGTGCTCGACCTCCAGTTCGCCCTTGGCGTCCTTGTAGACGGCCAGCGAGTCGATCACGCGGACCGTGTCGCTTTCGCGCAGCCGCTCCAGTTCATTGATGATCTCACCATGGAAGTGGGGGTGGTTGAACCCCAGCACGATGAGCTGCACCGGCCCAATCGCCATGTCTTATCCCCTTCGTCTGATCGGCCTGCCAGTTCCACCCAACGCCCGCCGTCAGGTCAGCAGTGGCCACGTGTCCCGATCCCGGCTCTCTTCTCCCCAGCATGCAGCCACGCGGGGAGATGGCGCATCACCCGGCAAGGGTTGGTTTGCCCTCCGATGGGCCCTGACGACGAGGGAGTGAACCTACGGCTCGCCGGATCGTGAAGCCTTCGAGAAGCAGGAGCGTTCTCCCCGAGCGGTCCGAGTACCGGGGTGTGCCGTCCCCAGGTAGCCGAATCGGGCACCACGACGATGACCCCGAGCGCGATCGCTGCCGAGCCAACCAACAGCCCCGATGGTCCACCACCTAGCCGGCCGCTCGGCTTGGACCGCGCCCGCAAGCTGGAGCCCCTGGGCCCGTATCGACCGCAGGTCCATAACGATCTCTTGGCAGGCGATCTGCTCAGCTCCCGGGGCGCACGGGAGGAGCGGCGGGCCGGGGTGCCGGCTCCGGCTCGGGCGCGGTTCCGGGGGATGGCGCGGGCGGCTGAAAATCGCTCTTGCTGACCCGCCTGCGGAACACGTAGTAGGTCCAGGCCTGGTAGGCGAGTACTACCGGCAGGACGATGATCACGACGACGGTCATCGCCTTCAAGGAGTACGGTGTGGACGCGGTGTTGTGCACGGTGAGGTTGTAGGCCTTGCTGGTAGCGGAGACCATCACGTTGGGGTACAGGCCAACGAAGATGGACAAGATGCAGGTGAACAGCGCGTAGGGCTGGAGCAGGTCCCAGAAGGACCCGGTGTAGTTCTGGCTGGAGTTGATGGGCAGCCCGTGCAGCAGATCGCCCAGCCCCACGCCGATCAGTAGCGGGGCCAGCGCGCTCCCCGCGATCAGCAGCACATCCCAGGTGCGCCGCCAGCGCGGGCTGTCCCGCTTGCGGCGGTACTCGAAGGCACGCCGCGGATGATGAGCGAGGCCAGCAGCAGTACCAGCGCGAGGTACAGGCCGGAGAACATCGTCGCGTACCAGCCGGGGAAGGCGGCGAACATGGCGGCCCCGGCCACGATCAGCCAGACCTCGTTGCCGTCCCACAGCGGCCCGATGGTATTGATGGCGGCCCGGCGGCCGGCGTCATCCTGGCCGACCACGCTGTGCAGCATGCCGACCCCGAAGTCGAACCCCTCGAGGATGAAAAAGCCGGTCCACAACACCGCGATGACGATGAACCAGAACGGGATGAGACTGCTCATCGTGACCTCAATACAGAACGGCCGGCACCGGCGCGTCCATGTCGGCCTCGGTGCGCGGGGGCGGCAGTTGGTTACGTGAGTACCGCAGCATCAAGATCAGATCGATCGTGCCGAGCGTGCCGTACAGCAGGACGAATCCCACCAGGCTGATCCAGATCCACGTAGCGCTGACGGTGGGCGAGATCCCGTTTTTGGTCAGCATGATGCCCTGGACGATCCACGGCTGCCGGCCGCTCTCGGTGAGTAGCCAGCCCGCGGTGTTCATCAGGAACGGCAGCACCGCGCTCCATACCGCCAACCACAGGAACACCCGGGACGTCGCGAGTTTTTTCCGCCGGATCAGCCACAGCCCCCACAGCGCGATGAGCAGGACCAGGACTCCCAGGTACGCCATCACGCGCATCGACCAGTACTGGATGAACACGTTCGGCACGTAGTATCCGGGGCCGTACTGCTTGCTGTACTGGGACTGCAGCGGGTCCAGGCCCACCACCTTGCCGTTCCACTGGTTGGTGGCCAGCAGGGACAGCAGGTGCGGGATCTCGATGATCTGGGTCGGCGTCTGGTCGACGTTGCCGCCGCCGATCTGGAACAGCGAGAACGAGCACGGCTGGCAGGTGGTCCACTGCGCCTCCGCCGCCGCGATCTTCATCGGCTGGTATTTGCCCTCGACCACGCCGAGCTCATCGCCCACCAGCATCGTGAACAACATCGCCGGGACCAGCACGATCAGCGCCAGCCGCGCCGACCGGGTGAATACATCCCGGTCCCCCCCATGCCGCAACTGCCACGCCGACACCGCCAGCATCACGGCCGCGCCGGTGACGAGCGACACGAACAGCACCTTGGCATACCCCCAGGCGAACACCGGGTTGGTGAACACCACGACGCCGATGGCGACGTTGATGACCAGCAGCGTGCCGAAGAACCGGGTCAGCCGCAGATACTCATCGCGCCCGCTACGGTGCCACGCCGTCTGCAACAGCGCGGTCAAAAACGCCAGCCCGATCGTGACCGGTACGAAGAAGAAGTGGTTGATGGACGTGAATGCGAACTGCACCCGTGCGAGGTCGACGTTCGTCATCGGCTGTCTCCGTCCCCATAACTTCCGTGATCGCGGTGTACTTCGCGGCGCCCTCCCCACCGCCATGGCGCCACCCAGTCATCACGTCAAACTGCTCACGGAACGTAACTGCTTGCGAATCAGGCCAGCCTGGCTGCGCCGTTCCCGGCCTCGGCGATCACAGCGGGGCTTGTTGGCGACCGGGGCTGGGGTCACCTGACCTACCCGTGCGGGGTGACGCCGCTGATCGGCCTCTGCGCGGATACTGAACCTGCGCCGGACGCAGGACCGTCGGGCCGGCCGCTGCCCGATCTCACTGGTGCAAAAGGAGAATCCATGCCGCTCGCCTCGAGTTCCTACTCCTATCCGCTGCTGGGCGCGTTCTGGACGATCTTCATGATCTTCCTGTGGGTGATCTGGTTCTGGATCCTGATCACGGTGTTCATCGACATCTTCCGCAGCCATGACCTGTCCGGCTGGGGCAAGGCACTGTGGTTCCTGTTCGTGCTGTTCATCCCTGTCATCGGCGTGCTGGTGTACCTGATCGCCCGCGGCGGCTCGATGCACGACCGGGCCGCGCAGCAGGCTCAACAGCAGGACGCGGAGTTCCGCAGCTACGTCCAGGACGCCGCAGGCTCACCGGCCAGCACGACGGACCAGCTGACCAAGCTGGCCGACCTCCGCGACCGGGGAGTTATCTCCGCTGAGGAGTTCGAGCGCGAGAAGGCCAAGCTCCTGGCGGCCTGACCGGGCTGCCACACCGGGGGCCGCGAGCCCCGGCCAGAACCCCTGGTGTCAGTCTCATCTGGGAAGCGGTGAGTCTGCGGTGACGACAGACCAGGTCTTGCTCGGGGTCGGCCTGATCGTGGTGCTCGCGGTCGGCTCCCAGGTGCTGGCGGCCCGGCTGCGGATCCCGGCACTGATCATCTTGCTGCCGGCTGGCTTCATCGCAGGTGCGCTGACCAGCGATGTGAACCCGGAGCGGCTGTTTGGGGCGGCGTTCCAGCCGCTGGTGTCGCTGGCGGTGGCCGTCATCCTGTACGACGCCGGGCTCGGGCTGGAGCTTGCCAAGCTGCGCGGGCACACCCGCCGCGTGGTGATCCGGCTGATCACCTGGGGAGTCGCGATCACCTGGGCGTTCGCGGCGGCGTTCGCGGTGCTGCTGCTGGGCATGTCCACCGGGGCGGCGCTGATGACCGGCGCCATCTTGGTGGTGTCCGGGCCGACAGTGGTGGCACCGCTGTTGCGCTTCATCCGGCCGACCGAACGGCTGCGGCGGGTGCTTGCCTGGGAAGGGTCGCTGATCGACCCGGTCGGCGGCATCCTGGGGGCGGTCGTGTACGCGGCGGTGGCGGCAGGCGCCCACAAGGGCCTGGCCTATCAGCTCGGGGAGTTCCTGATCACTGTCGGGATCGGCCTGGCCGGGGGGGTCATCGGCGTCGCGCTGCTGTGGTTCTTGCTGCGCAGCCTGGCGCTCGGCGAGGTGCTGGGTACCTCCGCCCAGCTTGCTTGCGTGGTCGGCGTGGCGGCCACGTGCGACATAGCGCGCGAGGACGCGGGGCTGCTGGCCGCCATCGTGATGGGGCTGGCAGTGGCGAACATCGATGGCTTCGACGTCCCGGCCCGGCGGCCGTTCTTCGAAACGCTGGTGCAGCTGGTTATCGGGGTGTTGTTCGTGTCTATCTCCGCTACTGTCACCCCGGCGTCGCTGCGCGGCCTGGTGCTGCCGTCGCTGGGGCTGGTGGCCGTCCTGGTGCTGGTCACCCGGCCGCTGGTGGCATTCGTGGCCACCCTGCGGACCGACTTGACCAGGGGGGAACGTGAGTTCACCGGGTGGATGGCCCCGCGCGGCATCGTCGCGGCGGCCACCGCGTCGACGTTCTCGGCGCAGCTGGCCGCCAAGCACGTCGGCGGCGCCTCGAAGATCCTTCCGGTCACGTTCGTGGTAATCGTCGCCACGGTCGCCGTGTACGGCCTGACCGCGGTGCCGGCCGCGCGGCGGGCCGGCGTCACCCGCCCGTCCCGCACCCGCCCGCTGCTGATCGGCGGGCAGGCCTGGGTCGTCGAGCTGGCGCGCGCCCTGGCCTCGGCCGGCTTGGACGTGCTGATGTGGGCCGGGCTCGACGAGCAGCGCGAGGCGATCAGGCGCGCTGGCCTGGAACTGGCGCCAGGAGAGCTGCTGGCCTCGGCCACCGCCCGCGGCGCGGAGCTCGAGGGCATCACCGCGGTACTCCTGCTCACCGATGAGGACGACTTCAACGCCCTGGCCGCCGCGGAACTGGCAGGCACTGTCGAGGGCCCGGTCTACCGCCTCGGCGCCCGCCACCCCAGCCATGGCGTGGTCGCACCCTATACCGGAGGCCAGACCCTGTTCGGCGCCAACCTGACCCGGTATGACATAGGGCAGCGCTACGCCGGGGGAGCGCGGATCTCCACCCATCCGGCGCCCGGCGCGATCCCCGCTGGCAGCGATCTGCTGTTCCTGGTCCGGGCCAACGGCATCCTGGCGCCGGTCACCAAGACGGCCACCCCCCCGCTGGAAGAGGGGGATACCATGATCCTGCTCAGCCCCGCCACAGCAGATTCGTGATCTGGCACGCCCCGTGATGACAACGGCAACCAGTGGCCGAGGAGTCCAGGAAGTGGTTCCGGTCGCTGACGCCTACGGGGTCGAGGTCACCCCCGGCAGGACCCCGCGCTGATGCTGGCCGTCACAGCAGTCCTGGACACAATGGCGCACGAGGCGCGCTGACACTGTCATCATCCGAAAGCGCCCGCGCCGACCGTCCCGGGCATACGGGCAGGCCCTCACCCGGCAGCCGGGCCGGCGCCGTCGCCGGTGGCCTGCCTTCGTTGCTGCCCTCGGCGCACTGCCCCCAGCAGGGCCCGCGCGCCGGCGCCCAGCAGCGCGAGGTCGCCGAGCATCTGGACGATAAGCACCACCCGGGCCGCCTCGGACTTGGGGGTGATGTCCCCAAAGCCCACCGTCGAGAAGACTGTCACGGTGAAGTACAGGGCATCGGTGCGGGTCAGCGGCTGGGTGAAGTTCGCCGCGGACGCTCGTTGCATCACGAAATATGTCGAGGCGAACACCAGCAGGTAGAAAGGAACAATCAAGCCCAGCGCCTCGAACGCTCTCATACCCGGATAACGCGAGCCAGCGATGCTCCTGACCTGCCACACTGTCATGCCAGCGAAGACCAGCAGGCCGATCAGGATCCGTACCGCCGTGTCGCCGTTCCACGGCTGATCCAGCGGCAGCACGTAATACAGGACGACCAGCACCGTCGTGCTCAGGACACCCCGCAGCACCGCCCCGAAGACCAGTCGCCTCCGCATGGCCGGCGGCAGTTGGTGGAGGGCCTGATCGGTCATGGTCGTCCCCCAAAGGCCTAGTCAGAGTGTCAACGCAAGCTTTCCTGCGGCTGCCGGCGAGGATCCGCCGAAAGCCATGCTGACACTCAGTGGCGGCGACGGAGACCGGGATGCGGGCGTGGCTGGATGCGCTGGGGGCTCAGCGTATTCAGGGGGGACTGAGACTGTGGGCACCAGGCGGGGCGGGGGTGACATCAGATCAGCTGAAGCTGCTGGGCCCGGCGGACCGCTTCGCAGCGGTGAGTGGCCGCCAGCTTGCGGTAGATCCTTTTGAGGTGTGCCTTGACCGTGTTGATGGAGATGTACATTTCGCTGGCGACCTCAGCGGTGTTCAGCATGTGTGAGAAGTGCCGCAACACCTCGCGCTCGCGTTCGGTGAGCGGCTCGACCACCAGAACCGTTGCCTTTGGAGACAAGCCCGACGGGGCCTGGGACTGGTCGTGGCGCGGTGCCGATGCGAACAGATGCCGGTGGATGCGGGCCAGTTCAGGATCATGGCGCAGTACCGGCCCGATCCAGCCGCGCTCCAACACGAACGGCAGCCTCAGCTGCTCTCGTTCGGCCAGCCGCATCGCGCGCACGAGCGACCGGTGGCCTCGCGGGTGGTCACCGCGGTAGTAGCTAAGCCGGGCGTCAGCCAGCCATACTTGCAGGCGCACCCGTTCAGGCTCGTCGTTCCGGGCCGCCAGCGCGGATGCGAGCGCCGTCCTTGCGTTCTTGCCGTCCCCGGCGGCCAGCCAGGCGTGCGCGAGCGTGGCCGCCGCCTCTGGCAAGCTGGCGCTGCCGGCGCGCTCGGCCGCGGCGACCGCAGCCGGGATATCTCCGGCCGCCGCGTATGCCCGCGACTCGGCCAGGCTCAGCCGCTGGTCGAGCCAGGCCGGGACAGACCACCCAGGCCGTGCCCTGGTTATCATCTGCGCGGCCGCTTCGGCGTGTCCTTCAGCCAGCCCACCACACGCTGCTATCAGGCAGGCCACCGCCCCCATCAGCTTGTCCGGGCTGGTACCGAGGGCGGCGTCCAGTTGCTCGAGCCGCCTGCCCGCTGCCCGCGGGTCACCCTGTTCCAGGTGTACCCAGGCGAGCGCGGCGAGCGCCGCAGGGGGCGGATTCTGAGCAGGTGGCTGCCGCTCTTCGGCGGCCACGGCCGCCGTGGCCTGGCCGGCCAGCCGTGCAGCGTGGCGCAGCCGGCCGCGCAAGGCCTCCACCAGCGCCAGATGCCCGAGGCAGGCGGCCCGTTCGTGCTCTGCGCCCGGACCGTTTGCGGCGGCCACGCCTGCATCGAGGAAGCGGGCCGCCTCGTCGAGATGGCCCGGCCACAGCTCGACGGCCCCGCGGTCGCCCAGCGCACGCGTCCTGAGTTCTGGGTGCCGGTCGAGTTTGTCCTCCGGCATCTGGCTGATCAGCGCCTCTATCTGGGAAACGGCTGCCGCCGCCTGGGCGAGGTCTCCGGTGCGCCGGGCGGCGGCGAGGCGGACCGTCGCGGCGGCCAGCCGGGCCGCGGCCTGCTGACCGGCGGGAAGACGCCCCTGTATGCCTTCCGCGGCGGCCAGCGTGGCGGCGGAGGATTCGTCTCGGCCAGCGGACAACGCGACCGCGGCGGCGACCAGGTAAGGCGCCGCCTCGGTCCAGGCTTCGCCGCGCGGCATGCCCGCGAACTCCCCGGCCAGACACTGGCCGTCCCGCGGCTCGATGATTTCGCTGATCGCCAGCCCATCGATGACCATGCCGGCGGCGAGCTGCCAGTCGCCCGCCGCCGCCGCATGCCGCACCGCGGCGGTGAGCATGCCGTTCCGCTCATACCACCGGGCAGCCCGCCGGTGCACAGCGGCCGCCCGGCCCGGATACTCGCATTTCAGCTTCAGCCGCAGCACCTCCGCGAACGACGCGTGGTAGCGATACCACCCGCACCCGGTCGGCTGGACGAACGCGTTCGCGCGCGCCACCGCCGACAGAATGGCGCCAGCTTGCTCGTTGCCGGTCAGTTCGCTGGCCGCCTCGGCGTTGACCTGCTCCAGGATGGATGTGCTCAGCAGCACTTCCCGGGCCTCAGGCGGCGCGGCCTTGAGAACCTCTTCCACCAGGTAGCCAGTCAGTGCGCTGTCCTCGGTGATCAGGTCCTTGGCGAACTGGTCGGGGTCGGGATGGGTGTCCATCGAGATCGCGGCAAGGCGGAGGCCGGCCGCCCAGCCCTCGGTTCGCCGCGTGAGGCGCTCCAGCGAGTCAGCCGGCAGTGTGCCGCCATGCCGGGCCAGCAGCAGTCTGGCCTCGGCGGTGGTGAAAGCCAGATCGCTGGCCCGGATCTCGGTCAGCTCACCGGCCAGCCGGTAGCGGTGCAGCGCCAGCAGCGGATCCACCCGGGAGCAGACCACCGTGTGCAGGCCGGGCCGCGCGTTCCGCAGGACGAAGTCAAGCTCGGTCAGTACTGTCGGCTTGGTCAGAACATGGAGGTCGTCGATGACTAGTGTTACCGGCGGGTTCCGGGCAGCCAGCGCCGACGCAAGCCGCAGCAGGAACATATGGTCTGCCGCCCGCCCGCGCGAAGCAGCCGACAACACCTTGGGAATGGCAACTCCGGACCGGCCAAGTGCCGCGACGGCGTAGGACCAGAAGGCGCCTGGCTGGTTATCGAAGTTATCCAGGGAAATCCAGGCAACAGTCCCGGGTTCGGCCGCCGCCCACTGCGCCAGGGCCATCGTTTTGCCCGCGCCGGGAGGGCCGGTGACGATGGTCAGCGGGCACTGCCGCGTGCCGTCGGCGATC
Source organism: uncultured Actinomycetes bacterium (assembly GCA_963703605.1). Taxonomy (GTDB): domain Bacteria; phylum Actinomycetota; class Actinomycetes; order Streptosporangiales; family Streptosporangiaceae; genus DASXKD01. The sequence goes on along the minus strand of CAVPFC010000053.1, from coordinate 14,120 downwards.
AGCTTGGTGATCCGCGGCCGCGGCACCGCCCAGTCCGGCACACCTGGCGCGGTGATCTTGGCCGCCAGGATGGGGACGTTAGCGGAAACTGCCGACCGTCTGGCGGGGAGCGCTACCTGCCCGGCAATATCGGCGGCCATCGGGACCTCCTCCCTCCTGCCAGCGGCCTGATGGCCCCTGGCGATGGGGACCACACGCCGCGATACTGGCAGGCCGCCAAGCGCGGCGGCTATGCAGGACGTCTCGGCCTCCACCCACCACCAAACGCCAGCCAGCCAGCGGCGCGCATCAGCCTATTGGTATGAAACCGGGCTCTTCGGCTGCTCGGGCCTGTGCGCTCGGGCAAGGCCCGACAGGGCGTCCTGGCCGGGCTGGTGCATACAGGCGATCGCCGCGGCGCTTGATCTGATCTGAAGCTAGGTACCGGGCTCTGAGGCAGAGCCTGACACGCCTTCTCCCAAGTTGGCGATAAATTTGATGGCCGTTATGCTCGGCAGAAACACGTACGCAGCGGCTTTGGTCGTAACGAAGCTCGAGAGACCCGTAACCTCGATCGGCGGGCCTCCATTTGCCTGCGGTATGACGAAAATGCTCTCTGCTGGCTTCTGGGTGCCGATCAGTGGATCTTTCGACTTTGGGTGAAGCCTGACGGCCCCGGCGAATTCGCTGTCATGGACCCACTGTCGCAGCACGAACTCGTATTGGTTTTCGATGTTCGAGTTGATGAAAAGAAACAGCATCCCGCGCTCGATGCCATCGGAGGGTTCTCTTGGATCATAGGCCGGGCCGTACGGCAGACCACGACGGATCAGCCGATGGGAATTGTTGCTGCCGCCGGGCAGCCCCTGGCCCTGGACTGGCTGACCTCGTGGATTGACGCGGCGTATGTGTGCGCCGACGGGACAGTGGATCCCCTTCGGATCTCCCGAACCATCGGCATCCACATACCCGAAATTGTTCAACTGTTCGGGCGATATTCCTCCCGCGGGGCTGTCCGTGTCCGGTGACAAGGCGAGAGGAACGCCGTTGCGCCATCGCCCGCAAATCTTTGCGGCCAGCAGCTCGGGATCGATCTTGTCCTTGTTCGACTGCAAGAAGTCTTCAAAGCCCACGACGTCGGCCTCGACCTTCTTGAAGACTGCGAAACTACCGTTCAGGCCAAGTTGGCGCGGCTCGGGTACCACGTAGTTCTCAGCGTCTTCTCGCAACACGAAGAGCCATGGCGCGCAGGGCCGCTGGTGATCGGGCCGATACTCTTCCGGGCCGCCGCGAATCGTGGGTGTGGTGATTCCGTCGGTATATCCGAAGTGAACTTTGGACGTAGGCACGGGTTGGCCATTTTGCATCTCCATTAGGGCCATCCCGTCCTGGCGCCAGATTTCTCGAAAGGCGTTTCCTTCGGTAAACCAGGCGCACAACCTGTCGCTGTAGCCGTTCAGCGCTTCCGGACTGATCGCATGCAGCGTCACCAGGACGTGATCGTGCCCTTTCCCAAAACAGTCGATCCATTTCTGGGGCGCACTCGCTCCGGTATCTCCGATCAGCTCCGCTCGTGGCGCGGCTCCTTCGATGAACGCACCAAATGATTTGAACGATAGCGCTGGGACGCGTTCCTCTATCTCCAGCGCCACCAATCCGGCCCACGTGATACCGATGTTGAGGCAATAGTCTGGCTTGCGACGCGGGCCAGCCGCGGGATCGTCTCGCGGTCCGGGCGCAAACCCCACATGCCAGTCCTCGGCGGTGGTGATTTGCGGGGCATCGGATTCGTCGCCGCTCACGAGCCGTCCGAGCTGCGCGCGCGCTTGTGCCGGAGTTTCTACCGTCAGCAAGAAATGCCGCACCATCGGCATCCTGTACCCGCGGAGAATGAACCCCTGAACGTCTGCGAGGTCGAGTGCCAAATCTTCCACGGCCGCCGAACCGCCATCGGTCCCCCGATGTTCAGGCAGCGTTCGGCCAAGCAATCGGCGAACGAACCTCGGGCGCTTCATCGCCAGCGCTCGTTGTGAGTTGTACTCCTTGGCCAATGCCGGACTCGGGGTTGATCATGGTTCGTGATCATGTGACACCTAGTGCTATCCAGCGGTGGCCGATGGTGACTTACCGTAATCGGCCAAGAGGGCTCGGATGTCTTGAACCGAGAGGCCTGGATAGGCGCTGTAAAACCCGATGGGCGGATAGTTGTTGCCCAGTCCCCACTGATAGAATGCCTGGGCGTTCTTTTCGACCGGGGTTGGCGGCGCGCCAATTATATGTGGAAAGAGCGTATTGAAAGTGAACGAGGTCTTGTCTGCAAAGTCCTGGAAGTACTTCTCCATATCACCGTCGAAGACAGTGAAGAAGCCTATGTGGTTGTGCTCAAAGGGCACAAAGTGGGCGACATGAAGCGTCCCAAGGGCATCTGATGCCTTACGTGCCTTCTCGTCCAGGAGCGCCCCGGCGACTAGCTTCAAGACAAAGCCTTGCACACGTGACTTGAAGGACAGGTATGTCAGCAAGGTGTTCTGCGTGGTATTGCCCGTGAAGCCCGCCGCACGAGCACACGCCTTGACGTCCTGAACCGAGGCGTCCTCATAAGCGAAATACGTATCTACAGGCTCCCGGACATGACGCTTCAGCCATTTGATGACCCTCTCAGGGTTATCAGCCACGGGGATGGCTGGAGGGTCGTCCACGTATTCGAATATGGCGTCAAACACCGGACCGGCACTCTCCACGAGTCGCTCAATATGCTCGTCGGCCTCGCCGTCGATGTCCGAAAGGAAGAGAAGCTTCTCGTCTCCCTCGACCATGAAACGGGAGAAATGCACGGTACCGAGATCGTCTTGCGCTCTTGCAAGATCGGGCATCAACGGGGGCAGTTCCCCGGGCAGCGCCTTGGCGATGGCAGGACCCTTGATCGGGAAATCAACGACGAGATGACTCCGGCTCACAGCGTTCTCCTTAGGTGTCAGAATGGTCGTGGCTGTCCTGCTCGTCGCGGTGGTCAACGGGTACCCGGTGCTATCCGCTGATGCCGTGGGCCACGTGCCCGTGGTGGGCCGATTCGTGCAGCGCCTGCTCGTCCGCTTGGGTCAGGTGCGGCTTGATGTCGAAGGTGACCTTTTTGATGGTTCCGGTGAACGCGAACGGTGCCAGGTGCGCGTAGCCGCGGTCGACGACGCCGCCGTTGTCCTGGCCGATGTCGAGGCCTGCGTAGCCGGAGAACCGGAATGGCACGGTGTGGTCCATCCGGCCCTTGCCGATCTCCTGTCCGTTGGCGAACAGGCGTATATCCCCGCCGGTGGCGGGCGTGGCCGCGTCGGCGTGGAATTCCAGGCGGACGTTGACCTCGCCGGTGGGCAGGGGGCTGTCGGCTTCCTGCCGGTAGACCTGGACGCCCATCATCGAGTAGGTGTGCTTGAGCCTGCCGTTCTGGACGAACAGGGAGAAGCCGCCCAGGTGGTCGGCCTCGGCCACGATCACGCCCTCGGCGCCGCCCTCAGGTATCACCAGGTCGGCTGAGATCGCATAGGAGTGGTTGTAGATCCGGGGAATCATGCCGGACGCGATGTTCTGCACGTCCCCGTAATAGGTGTAGATCGTCTGTCCGGGGAGCGGCGGCAGGAGGCCGAAGAAGAAGCTCAGGCCGCTGAGCAGCGGGAGGACCTTGTACTTCTCCGCTTCGGCCCAGAACAGGTCTTGTAGCTCTTTGACCTTCTCGGGGTGCCGCGCCGCGATGTTGTCCGCCTGGCTGAAGTCATCAGGCAGGTAGTACAGCTCCACCGGGTCATCGTCGGGCTGCCACACGCCGGGTGCGAACCTCTTCATCGTCTGCGGGGTCGCGTCCCAGGGGATGCGCGAGACGGACTGGGCGAGCCACCAGCCGTCCTTGTACATCGCCCGGTAGCCGTAGATCTCGAAGTACTGCTGGGTGTGCCGCTCCTCCCCGCGCGGGTCGGCGAGCGTGTGCAGGAAGCTGGTGCCGTGCATCGGCGTCTGGGCGATCCCGTCGACGTGCGACGGCTGCGGCAGGCCGGCCAGTTCGAGAATGGTCGGGCCGATGTCGATGCAGTGGGTGAACTGGGTGCGCAGGCCCCCGGTGTCGGTGATCAGCCGGGGGTAGCGGATCACCATGCCCTGCCGGGTGCCGCCCAGATGGGAGGCGACCTGCTTGCCCCACTGGAACGGGCAGTTCCCGGCCCAGGCCCACGCCGCCGCATAGTGCGGGGCAACCAGATCGGTGCCCCACACATCCAGCCCGCCGTACTGCCCGATGAGCGCGAGCTGCTGCTCGGGGGTCAGCGGGATGCCGTTTTGCATCGTGAGCTCGTTGAACGTGCCGGTGAGCGTGCCCTCCATGCTGGCGCCGTTGTCGCCGAAGATGTAGATCACCAGCGTGTTGTCCAGCTCACCCATTTCCTCGACCGCGTCCACCACCCGGCCCACGTTCCAGTCGGCGTTCTCGCAGTACCCCGCGTACACCTCCATCTGCCGTGCGTACAGGGCCTTCTGGTCATCGGCCAGGGAATCCCAGGCCGGGAACGCCTCGTTGCGGGGGGTCAGCTTCGCGTCGGCCGGGATGACGCCGAGGCGCTTCTGCCGCTCGAACGTCTCTTCCCGGTAGGCATCCCAGCCGCTGTCGAACTTCCCCTTGTACTTTGCCGCCCACTCCTCCGGCACGTGGTGCGGCGCGTGGGCGCACCCGGTGGAGAAGTAGGCAAACCACGGCTTGGCCGGGTCCTGGGCGCGGACGGCGTGCAGCCACTCGATCGTCTTGTCGGCCATGTCGTCGGGGAAGTAGTACTTCTTGCCGTCCTTGCCCTGCGGCACCCCGATCGTCTTGTTGTTCTCGGTGATGACCGGGTCCCACTGGCCGGCCTCACCGCCGAGGAATCCCCAGAAGTAGTCGAAGCCCCACCCGTTCGGCCATCGGTCGAATGGGCCCGCCGCGCCCTGTTGGCCATCCGGTGTCAGGTGCCACTTGCCGAAAGCGGCAGTGCTGTACCCGTTCAGCTGCAGTACCTTCGGGAACGGCGCACTGTCCTCCGGAACGAACGCCGTATACCCCGGGAAGCCGCTAGAAAACTCGCCGATGGAGCCGAAACCGACGGCATGGTGGTTGCGGCCGGTGAGCAGCGCCGCCCGGGTGGGCGAGCACAGCGCCGTCACATGGAACCGGTTATACCGGACACCCTCCTCAGCGATGCGGGACATGCCCGGCGTGCTTATCGGGCCGCCGAACGTGCTCGGGTTCCCGAAGCCCGCATCATCGATCAGGACCAGCAGCACGTTGGGCGCTCCCTCAGGCGGGGTGACGTGCCCGATAAGGCCCCAGTCAGGGGCAGATCCCGCCAGCGTCCGGTTCGCCGTGCCCTTAAACGCCGGATCCGCTACGGGCAGCCTGGTCCGGTCGATCGGTGTATCCGCCATGGCTGTGTCCTATTCCTCGCGTTGCCTTCCGGGGCACGCAACAGGCATCTCACCCGCAGTCAACCGCCCGGCATGGAACATCGCATCACCCGCCGCGGGTAACCACACTGCCCATAACCCCCCAAAATCTGCGTACGCGACCGTGGGGGCTGAGCAGGACAGGTTTCGGGCGGCATGGCGGTCGCCGTCGGTGCCGGGCATGATGGCGACCTGCTGGTCGTGGGCTCGCGTGGGCGGCGTCGGGCGGCGAGGGCTGAGCTCGGTGAGCAGCCAAGTGGCCTGGGACGCTCGCTGCCCGCGACCTAGCTTTCATGCCATCCGGGGGATGAAACTCACCCTGGTCCGAGGTGGAATGGTGCTCGACGGCGAGGGAGATTTTATGGGCCAGACGCCGAGATACCAGGAGACTTTGCGAAGGCTGGCGATGATCGACGAAGGCTTCGTCGAGCACGAGGCTGGGCTCGGGCTCAACCTGGCCAGGACCCTGGCCCTGGAACCCAAGACCGCGGCCTTGCTTCAACTAGCGGCATTGGTGGCCCTCGGGTCGCCAGCGGTCTGCCTGGAATGGAGCGCCGGCCGGGCGTTCATGGCAGGTGCGACGAAGGACGAGATCGCCGATGCGCTGCTGGCGATCGCCGCCGTGACCGGGCTCGGCCGGGTTGTCTGCGCCGCTCCCGACGTGGCGACCGCACTCGGGTATGACGTCGTAGCCGCGTTGGAGGAACCAGGCGATCAGTAACGGCGCGCAACCAGTGACATCCGACCGGCAACGGCGCGCGCAGGAGCGGGAAAATTCGCGAGCGGATGGAGGAAACGCAGGTGGCCCATAGCATCAATGCCCTGCTGTTCGGTCTGGGCGCTCCGGATCTTCTCGATCGACGTCTTCCTAATTTGGGCGCTGCCCGCACGCAGCCGCGTGCTCTGGGCGGCTTGCCGTGACGATGCCTGCGGATCCGGTCGCGCTGCTGCGCAGCCGGGACTACCTGAGGCTGCTGGCCCTCGCCGCGATCCTGGGTGTGCCGGTCTCCGCGGCCGCGTACGGCTTCCTGGCGCTGGTCAGCTACCTGCAGAAAGAGATCTTCACTCACCTTCCGCACGGGCTGGGTTTTGCCACCGAGCCGATCTGGTGGCCGCTGCCGGTCCTGGCGGTAGGAGGCATCATCGCCGGGCTGGCCATCAGGTACCTGCCCGGCCGGGGTGGGCCGTCCCCGGCTGGCGGTTTTAAGATGCATGGCCCGCCGGCTCCGGGGCAGCTTCCCGGGATTCTCCTGGCGGCGCTGGCCACCTTGGTCTTCGGCGCGGTGCTGGGGCCGGAGATGCCGCTGATCCTCGCCGGTGGCGGCCTGGCCCTGCTGGCGGTGCGCCTGGCCCGGCGGGATGTGCCGGCCCAGGCCGCTGCGGTGCTGGCCGCCTCGGGCAGCTTCGCCGCCATCAGCACCCTGTTTGGCAACCCCCTGCTTGGTGCCTTCCTGCTGATGGAGGCGTCCGGGCTGGGCGGCCCCATGCTCGGGCTGGTGCTGCTGCCAGGGCTGCTCGCGGCGGGGATCGGCACGCTCATCTTCGTCGGCCTGGACAACCTGACCGGGCTGGGCACCTTCTCCCTGGCGATTCCCGGGATCCCGCACTTCGGCACGCCCACCCTGGCGGAGTTCGGCTGGGCGGTGGCCATCGGGGTGGCGGCCGCCCTGGCCGGTTCCGCGCTGCGGTGGCTGGGCCGGCTGCTGCAGCCCTACGCCGACCGGTGGACGCTGCTGGCCGTTCCGCTGGCCGGGCTGGCCGTGGCCGGGCTGGCCGTCGGCTACGCCGAAGGCACCGGCAAGTCCTCCAACGATGTGCTGTTCTCCGGCCAGTCCGCGCTTGGCCCGCTGATTCAGCACAGCGCCAGCTACACCGTCGGGGCGCTGCTGCTGCTGATGCTGTGCAAGGGGCTGGCCTACGGGGTGTCGCTGAGCAGCTTCCGCGGCGGCCCGGTCTTCCCGGCGATGTTCATCGGCGCCGCCGGCGGCATCGCCCTGTCCCACCTGCCGGGGCTGCCCCTCGACGCCGGCGTGGCCATAGGCATCGGCGCCATGACCGTAGTCATGCTCACCCTGCCGATGACCTCCGTCCTGCTGCCCAGCCTGCTGCTGGCCTCGGCCGGCATCTCACTCATGCCGCTGGTGATCGTGGCGGTGGTGGTGGCGCACGTCACCGCGGCGAGGATCGCACCTGCTCCCGCCCCCGAAGGCCGCCCCACTGCGCGGCGCCCGCCCAGCACCGGGGACGACAGCGTCACGGCCGTGGCGGAGACGGGCGCTCCAGCGCAGCGTTCAGGCCGTGAGTAGTCCCGGACTGGGCACCCGCTGGCGCGGAACCAGCCGAATGCGCGGAACCAGCCAAATGCTTTTGTCATTTCCTAAAAGCAGGCGGCGCGTGCGGCGGTGCCGTGGCGGTCAGGTCAGGCGGACCAGGGCGCTGACCGTCAGGTAGGCCCCCAGGACCAGGGCGATGCCGGCCATCAGCTGCAAGGTATGGCCCCGCAGCCACTCCTGGGCGTTCTTGAGCGCTGCCTTGGTGGCCTCCGGCCGGAGCTCCAGGAACACGAACGGGATGATGATCAGCAAGAACTCGATGAGTACGAAGACAACAACGGCGACGACCTGGGTCGCGGTGGAGTAGTTCCCGGTGACCAGGTTGTGCAGCGCGGTGAGGTAGCTGGCGCCGGGGAGGCCGCACAGCGCGCCCACCAGCATGGCCAGCCCGAGCCGTGGCTCGGCCAGGACCCGCTGCGCCCAGCCGTCTTTTTCCTCTGACGGCTCAGTCTCCTCTGACGGCTCAGTGCCTGCTGGAACTTGTGTCCGTCGTCGGCCGTGCAGGCGGCCGGTGGCCAGCAGCCCGCCGAGGGCCAACAGCAGCAGGCCCAGGGCCAGGTCGACCCCGGCGCTGGCCGTGTTCTGGGCGTTGATCGAGCCGGCGTGGACGGTGAGCACGTCCAGCAGGCCGATCGTGATACCCACGGCCATCCCGCCGAGCAGGACGCACAGAAACATCGCCCGCGGCCGCCGGCTCTCGATCAGCAGCAAGTCAATGGCCAGCAGCTTCGGGTTCAGCGCCGCGGTGAACGCCAGTACGAAGAACTGGGCGTTCATCGCTGGTCAGCCATCATCGGTCTCCGATCGTTAGACGCCCTCGACTGCGTCCAGCCGCCCGGATCGGACCGCCTTGACGAACTGTTCATAGTCCTGCTCGTTCTGGTCGGCGTAGCGCTGCGAGAAGTCGGTGATCGACTTGTCGAACGCATCGCTTTCGCCCAGGTAGGCCGCGATGGCGACCGGATCTCCGGACCGGGCGTGCGCCCGCGCCAGCGTCCACCCGCAGATGCCTGCGTAAAACGTCAGCCCGATCGGCATCATTTGTTCGACCAGCGCCGAGCCCTTCATGTCGCGAAGCTGCCGCCAGTAGAAGCTGCGTCGCACATCCACCCCTTTCGTCCAGCCCAGGTAGATGTCACTGGCGGCCTGCATCATCCGCTGCCCCTGCACCACCCGCTCACCATGCTGCCGGTACCGGCTCTTGCCCACGTAAGGCTCGAGAACCGACGCCGTTGCCTCCTTGACCTGCAGGAACAGCGGATCCTGCGCGTCGCGGCCCTGCAGCAGGACGATGAACGCCCTCGTGCCGACGCTGCCAACACCGACGACCTTGCGTGCTGCGTCCACCACCTCGAACCGCTCCAGCAGGTGCCGCCGGTCATCTTGCAGGGTGGCCCGGTAGGCGCGGAACTGCTCGCGGATCACCTTATCGACCTCACCGGCGGGCAGCCCGTAGGTGGCGGTCCAGTCGCGGAACGGGACGACGACCGGCGGCTGGCTGACGATCCGGTAGGTACCGTCGACCAGCTCGCTGAGCTTGGACAGCGCCTGCAGGCTGTCGCGGGTGTGCGCCTTCTCGGCCGTCTTCACCGCCCGCTTCTGCGCCACCTTCGCCAGCCTCCCCTCCTCTTTCGCCTTCTTCCCCCCCTTCTTCGCCGGCTTGGCCTCCTTCTTTGTCCCGGCCACCGCGGTGCGGATCGAGGCCATCAGCTCGTCCTCATCCAGGTAGGCGTACCAGATGTCCATCGTGCCCATCTGCGCGAACCCGGCCATCGCCTCCCGGTAGGCCCGCACCGACGCCAGCGTCGCCGCGCGCGTGTCCGCCTTGGCGAACCCGTTGTTGCGGGCCGCGATCGTGAAGCTCGCGGCCATCCGTTTCACGTCGTACTCGAACGGCCCCGGCAGGGTCTCGTCGAAATCGTTCAGATCGAACAGCAGCCGCCGCTCGGGCGAGGCGAATGCGCCGAAGTTCGACAGGTGAGCGTCGCCGCACAGCTGGGCGCTCAGGCCAGCGACCGGGGTGTCTTTCAGATCAGCGGCCATGATCCTGGCCGCGCCCCGGTAGAAGGTGAACGGCGAGGCCATCATCCGGCCATGACGCACCGGCACCAGGTCAGGCTCACGGGTAGCGTTCTGCTCCGCCAGCAGCGTGACCGGATCCGGGCGGTCCGCCGCCGGGTGCCACCCCGAGTGGCTCGACGGAGGCGTCCGGGTGCGGGCCCCCTTGCCCTCGGCTCTGCGTTCGTCGATGCTCGGATGCGCGATCTGTTTCACAGCCATCCGGCCCACCTCCTCCACAGATCTAGGCGCCCCCGGGCCGCAGCCCACAAGCTCACCCCTGCCCGGTCCAGCCGGAACGAGCAGGACGCCAGCCCGTGCCGCGTCTTTCCGTGGGCTCCTGAAGCCCCATCATGCGCCGCGACGGCAAAGCCGGCATCACCCGAACAGCATGACGTCGGCCTGGCCGTTCAAGTAATCCCGGACCCCGGGCAACTCCCGGTACTCCAGCCGTTCCGAGTTGCTCCTGATGCCAATGCCCAGGTGAGAGGGCAGCCTTGTGTTTCATCCCATTGGGGGGATGCTGCTGCGGTCCTGGCAAGGGTGGGATCGATGGCGTAGGTGAGAAAGGGACCTGGAGTCAAGGGTTCCGGAGATTCCGGCATAGGGAGGTCATCATGATGCCGCCAACAACCACGCCGACAGCCGGCGAGGCCACGACTTATGAGCAAGGCCGCGGCTACGGCATGGTCTTGTTCGCGTCCATCCTGCTGGTGGTGATCGGCTGCTTCAACGTGATCTACGGCATCGCCGCGATCGCCAACTCGCACGTGTTCACCGCCCACGCGCACTACGTGTTCGCCAACCTGAAAACCTGGGGCTGGATCACCCTCATCATCGGTGCCCTCCAGCTGCTGGCGGCGGCCGGGGTGCTGGCGGGCAACCAGCTAGCCCGCTGGTTCGCTGTGGCGATGATCGGGCTCAACGCCATCAACCAGATGTTCTTCATCCCCGCCTACCCATTCTGGTCGCTGACCATCATCGCCATGGACGTCGTCGCCCTGTGGGGGCTGTGCGCCCACGGCAGCCGCGCCAACCTCGAAGCCGCCTAGCACAACGCAAGCATGACGGCGACACGGCTTGCCCGCAGGCTGGGCCTAGACGGCAACCCATTGCGGCGGCGCACCGGCAAAGTCGCGGCCTTCACTCGTGATCCCAGCCTGCACGTGGTGTGTCATCCGCCAGGGGTGGGGCCTGGCCGCCTTTGTCCGGCCACTCTTGGAGGATGGACCAGACGTCTTCGAGCCTCTGACCGTCAACTCGCTGACCGTCCCAGGCTACGGCGGCCGCATGTACTTCCCGATGAACGAGGGCTTCATCACGCTGCAGGTGAAGTCAGCCGCGGGCTAGCCTGCCACTGCTCCGGTCTGGCAAAGGAGGACGCATGAAAGACCTGCTGGCATCCGGCCCACACCTCGCTGTCATCCCGGCGCTCACGGCTCTCACGATCAGGCACTTCAGGCATAAGCAGGGGCAAGATGGCGGTGGCGCTGAGCTCGAGCCGAAGCATCCAGCCGTGAGGTTCGTGCTCGGCGCCTGGAACGAGGGCGACTTCAGCGAGGCCGACAAGCACATCGCGCTCGACATCCAGATCTACACGAGCGGCCTCTCGCTCAGCGTTGAGCACGGCGGCCCGGCCATGGTCAAGAAGAGCATCGAGTCGTGGCGCGCGCTCGCGCCGGACCTGCGGATGCAACTGTCTCAGGAGATCGGCGAGAAGCACCGGATCGCGATCGAGTTCCGGATCACCGGGACCCATACCGGGGACGCCCCTGAGCTGCCGGCGAGCGGCGGGGCGATCGACGTCGAGGGCACCGCGTTCCTGACGCTCAGCGGTGACAAGATCACCGAAGTCTGGACTGTCTTCGACACGCTCGCACTCGCGGTCCAGACGGGAGCCGCCGAGGCGCCCGCCTGGTGGCCGGGGCGCAGCTAGTGCCGGTGCACATGATCGCTGCCAGCCTGGGTGCCTGACACGAACACGCTCCCGTAGCCTCGGTGTAGCCGACCGGGCGGGCAGTAACACCTGCCCGAGTGTTGACGAGCTATGGCCCGCCCGAGCGGGCGGCACCCATGACCGGCGCGTTAGGTGCACCGGGACTGCGCGGCGGGTGAAAGACTACTTGCTCGCTGGGCTGGGCTGAGGGGACGACATGTGGGGCAGGGCCAGGTGATCCTCGCTGCGGCTATTGCCGAGGCGTCGGCGGGCACGTTCACCGGGCTGATGGATCACGTTGCCCAGGGTTTCGAGGCGCTGGGAGCCGCGATCCTGGTGGTCGGCGTGATCTGGTCGTTCGTGCTGGCGGTGGTGGCCGTGCGGCGGTCGGGCTGGTCGGCAAAGGCTTACCTGGTACTGCGCCAGGCATTCGGCGGAACCCTGCTGCTGGGGCTGGAAATCCTGGTCGCCGCCGACCTCGTGCACACCGTCGCGGTCTCACCTACCCTCGACAATGTCCTCGTGCTCGGGCTCATCGTGGTGATCAGGACGTTCTTGAGCTTCTCGCTGGAAACCGAGATCGAGGGCATTGCGCCGTGGCGGCGGGCCCTGATCGGCGGTGCGGGGACGATCCGCCGGGCCTCGGCTAGTGCGTTGGAGCCAAAGACGCCGCCCTGATACCAGACTGCCCGGGTTACCCCTATGGGGGGATGGCAGATCACCGGGGATGGGTTTCGCTGAAGCCGGCCAGCGGTTTGCCCGTTACCACCCGGAGAACCCAGACATGAGACTCCGCTTCCCGGTCACGCGTGACACGCTGCGCAAGGACGCCGTCGCGGGCTTGGTGCTCGGCGTGGAGAGCGTTCCCGACGGCCTCGCCGCTGGCCTGCTCGCCGGGGTCAGCCCTCTTTCGGGCCTGTACGCATACTTGTTCGGCACGATCGGTGGCTCGTTTGTTACCAGCTCGGCCTTCATGGCCGTCCAGGCCACCGGGGCCATGGCTATCGTCATCGCTGATGTCCCGGCGGTTCACACCGCTGCTGACCCGGCGCGGGCATTGTTCACCCTGTCGGTGCTTACTGGCGTTGTGATGCTGGCGGCCGGGTTCCTGCGGCTCGGTTCGGTCCTGCGGTTCGTGTCGAACGCCGTGATGGTGGGATTCATCAGCGCCGTCGGGGTCAATATCATCCTCGGGCAACTGGCCAACCTCACCGGCTACAAAGCCGAGGGGGGAAACCGTGTCGTCCGCGCCGTCAACACTGTCATCCATCCCGGCGAGCTCCACCTGCAGTCCCTGGCGATCGGGGTCTTGACGGTCGCGCTGATACTCCTGCTGGAGCGCACCAGGCTCGGCCCGCTGGGCCTGGTGCTGGCGGTCGTGGTCACCTCGGCTCTGGTGGCCGTCCTGGGCGGCCATTCCTCTCTTCGCCTCAAAGTAAGTCGCCATTTCACGCCACTGCTGGGCGAGATGGCGATACGTGCGCTGTCGCCTGAGATCGGTCGCTACGGTTGCTGCGTGCTCACACTGCTCCGCTTTTTGACGACATTCCTGCGCCCGATCGGCCATCTGGCTCAAACCCCTGAGCCGCCCGCCGGGAGGAATTTGCATAACTGGATCGGTTCGATATGGCTTGCCTCGCGGCACAAGAGCGTCGGTTGGTCCGCCACGCTTAAATCAGCGATAACGAGGCTTCCCGTGAAGTCGCACGCGTCTACGCGGCTCCCACATGCGAAATCCGCCACAAACGCGTTGGCGTTATCGCCCGCTCTGCAGCCGGGAGGCAGCTGACCCAGTTTACTGACGTTCCCGCCGCCGATCACGACGTCGGTCGGTTCTAGCGCCGCAATCAAACGTGCCACGACATCGGCGACATGTTGCCGCCATTTCCTTTTGCCAAACTGTCGCAATCCCCGAGCTCCGACATAGTCCTCGTATGTGCCCCGCTTATAAGGCAGATGACCGAGCTCCATAGGCTCCAGAATACCATCCGCAATAAGCGTCGAGCCCAAGCCCGTTCCTAGCCCGAGGAACAACATCTTTCCGTTACGATAGCTGCCTAGCGCCTGCACGGCCGCATCGTTGATGATTTTCGTCGGTCGCTCGAACGCTTCCTCAAAGTTAAATCCCATCCATCCGACTGCCAGGTTGCGAGGTTCCGCAACGGGCGGTTGTGGAGCACAGGTCCTCGGTATCCGATCGATACCACTGGGTACTTCCAGTCTTGAGCAAGTTTTCTGACTCGTGAAACCATTCGAGGCGCCGTCAATCTGGGTCCGGACGCAAACTCACGTTTCTCCTTTTTGCCAGTGGCGAGAAAGTCTGACGTGATTCCCGCCGACGTCCACAACCAGTACATTCA